>NZ_JBNDLF010000030.1:0-1021 GCF_050435945.1 Variovorax sp. PvP013 | reverse complement strand
AGCGCCGCGAGGATCAGCGCGGCGATGGAGACCTTCCCGCCGGCGGCCAGCGAGTAGATGATCAGGTTGTGGCTGGTGGGCATGAGCGCGCCCACGAGGGCGGCGTGGGTGGTCACGTTGACGGCGTAGTCGGCGTGGTAGCCCTCCTTCTTCATCATCGGGATCATCACCGCGCCCATGGCCGAGACGTCGGCCACGGGGGAGCCGGAGACGCCGCCGAAGAGCGTGCAGGCCACCACGTTGGACATGCCCAGGCCGCCGCGCACGTGGCCCACGGCCGAGCGGGCGAAGTCCACGATGCGGTCGGCGATGCCGCCGTAGAGCATGAGCTCGCCGGCGAAGATGAAGAACGGGATGGCCAGGAAGGAGAAGATGCCCATGCCCGAGGTCATCTGCTGGAAGCCCACGGCCAGCGGCAGGCCCTCGTAGGCGAGCGTGGCGAGCGCGGACAGCCCGATGGAGAACGCCACGGGCACGCCCAGCAGCAGGAACAGCGTGAACGACACGCACAGGATCAGGAGAGGAATGGTCATGGCGGTGTGCGTTCAGGCCCAGGCGGGCTCGACTTCCTTGCCTTTTGCAAGGGCGATGATGTGTTCGATGGAGAACATGACGATGAGCACGCCCGAGATCGTCGCGGGCACGTACTTCCAGCCCTCGGAGATCCACAGGGTGGGCAGCCGGTAGCTCCACACCGACTCGGCCAGGAGGGCGCAGTTCCAGGCCATGGCCGCGCCGAAGACCAGCACCAGGGCATGGATGAGGAACTCCATCTTCAGGCGCAGCCAGTCGGGTGCGAGCACCAGGAACGACTCCAGCCCGATGTGGCCGGCGTCGCGCACGCCCACGGCCACGCCGAACATGGTCACGTAGATCACCAGCAGCAGCGCCAGGCTCTCGGCCCAGGTGGGGGTGTTGTTCAGGACGTAGCGGCCGAACACCTGCCAGCTCACCGCGCAGATCACCGCGACGAGTCCGACGATGCCCAGCCACATGCAAAGCCGCGCGAGCGTGCGGCACA
>NZ_JBNDLF010000029.1:0-1098 GCF_050435945.1 Variovorax sp. PvP013 | reverse complement strand
AATGGCAAAAGGTAAATTCACCCGCACCAAGCCCCACGTGAACGTGGGCACGATCGGCCACGTGGACCATGGCAAGACGACGCTGACGGCGGCGATCGCGACGGTGCTGTCGGCGAAGTTCGGCGGTGAGGCCAAGGCCTACGACCAGATCGACGCGGCGCCCGAAGAGAAGGCACGCGGCATCACGATCAACACCGCGCACGTCGAGTACGAGACGGCCAACCGCCACTATGCGCACGTCGACTGCCCCGGCCACGCCGACTACGTGAAGAACATGATCACCGGCGCCGCCCAGATGGACGGCGCGATCCTGGTGTGCTCGGCCGCCGACGGCCCGATGCCCCAGACGCGCGAGCACATCCTGCTGGCGCGCCAGGTGGGCGTGGGCTACATCATCGTGTTCCTGAACAAGTGCGACATGGTCGACGACGCCGAGCTGCTCGAGCTCGTCGAGATGGAAGTGCGCGAGCTGCTCGACAAGTACGACTTCCCGGGCGACGACACCCCCATCATCCACGGCTCGGCCAAGCTGGCGCTGGAAGGCGACAAGGGCAAGCTGGGCGAGGAAGCCATCATGAAGCTGGCCGACGCGCTGGACACCTACATCCCGACGCCCGAGCGCGCCGTGGACGGCACGTTCCTGATGCCGGTGGAAGACGTGTTCTCGATCTCGGGTCGCGGCACGGTGGTCACGGGTGCGGTGGAGCGCGGCGTGATCAAGGTCGGCGAGGAAATCGAGATCGTGGGCATCCGCCCGACGGTCAAGACGATCTGCACGGGCGTAGAGATGTTCCGCAAGCTGCTCGACCAGGGCCAGGCCGGCGACAACGTGGGCGTGCTGCTGCGCGGCACCAAGCGCGAGGAAGTCGAGCGCGGCCAGGTGCTGTGCAAGCCCGGCTCGATCAAGCCGCACACGCACTTCACCGCCGAGGTGTACGTGCTGAGCAAGGACGAGGGCGGCCGTCACACGCCGTTCTTCAACAACTACCGTCCGCAGTTCTACTTCCGCACGACGGACGTGACCGGCGCGATCGAGCTGCCCAAGGACAAGGAGATGGTCATGCCCGGCGACAACGTCAGCATCACCGTCAAGCTGAT
>NZ_JBNDLF010000028.1:0-1268 GCF_050435945.1 Variovorax sp. PvP013 | reverse complement strand
TACGAGGCGCTGCTGCAGTTCCTCTACATCGCGCCGATCGGTCTGGCGCAGCTGCGCGCCGACGGCGAGATCGTGATGGTCAACCCGCTGTGCGCGCAGCTGCTCATGCCGCTGTCGCGCGACGGCGACCTGGCCAACCTGTTCGTCGCGCTGGCCGACGTGGCGCCCGACCTGCGCCTGCGCGCCGAGGCCTTCGCCGCGGCCAGCGGCATGGTGTGCGACGCCATGCACCTGCACGTGGACCCCGCGCGCAGCGGCCGGCGCGACGCCCAGGTGCTCTCCCTGAGCCTGCTCAAGCTCGACGCCGAGCGCTTCATGGCCGTGCTGGGCGACGCCACCCAGGCGGTGCGCCGCGAGCGCGAGCTGCGCCAGAGCCAGGCCTGGATCCACACCATCGTCACCGGCCTGACCGACTACGCGCTCGTCGCGCTCGACGCGCACGGGCGCTGCTGCGACTGGAACCCCGGCGTCGAGCGCGTGACCGGTTTCACCCAGGCCGACGTGCTCGGGGCGCACTACGCGCTGTTCTACCCGGGAGAGGCGATGGACCCCGCGCGCGCGGCCGACCGCCTGCGCGAGGCCGAGCACAGCGGCTGGAGCCTGGACGAGGGCTGGCGCCGGCGCGCCGACGGCACGCGCTTCTGGGGCAGCTGCCTGATCGCGCCCGTCAGCGAGCCGGGCGCGGCGGGCGAGCCCGCCGGGGAGGACGCCCCGGACGCCGCGCGCGGCGCGGGCTACAGCCTGATCCTGCGCGACGTCTCCGAGCGGCGCGAGGCGACCGACGCGATGCGCCGCTCGCTGTGGGCCGACCACCTCACGGGGCTGGCCAACCGGCGCGTGCTGTTCGAGGCGGCCGAGCTGGAGATCGAGCGCTGGCGGCGCGCGCCGCGCGCGCTGTCGGTGGTGATGATCGACGCGGACCACTTCAAGGCCGTCAACGACCGCTTCGGCCACGCCGCGGGCGACGCGGTGCTGCGCCACCTGGCCGCCGCGCTGGGGGCGACCTTCGGGGCGCACGACACGGTCGCGCGCCTGGGCGGGGAGGAGTTCGTGGCGCTGCTGCCGGGGGCGGACACGCAGGCGGCCGCGGCGCTGGCCGAGCGGCTGTGCCGCGCGGTGGCGGCCCAGCCGGTGCGCGTGGGCGAGCACACGATCGCCTACACGGTCAGCGCGGGCGTGGCGACGATGGCCCCGGGGGTGGCGGGGGTGGACGCGCTGCTCCAGCGCGCCGACGCGGCCATGTACGCGGCCAAGGCCGCCGGGCGCGA
>NZ_JBNDLF010000027.1:0-1421 GCF_050435945.1 Variovorax sp. PvP013 | reverse complement strand
CCATGCAAAGACACGACAACCTCATCGGCGGCGAGTGGACCCCCGGGGCGAGCTACAGCCCGAACCTGAACCCGTCGAACCTGGGCGACACGATCGCCGAGTACACCCAGGGCGACGCCACGCACGTGGAGGCCGCCGTGGCCGCGGCCACCGCCGCCTTCCCCGCCTGGGCCACCGGCAGCATCCAGGCGCGCTCCGACGCGCTCGACAAGATCGGCACCGAGATCCTGGCGCGTCGTGAAGAGCTCGGCACCCTGCTGGCCCGGGAAGAGGGCAAGACCAAGCCCGAAGGCATCGGCGAGGTCATGCGCGCCGGCCAGATCTTCAAGTTCTTCGCCGGCGAGTGCCTGCGCCTGTCGGGCGAGCTGCTGCCCTCGGTGCGCCCGAACATCGGCGTGGAGATCACGCGCGAGCCCGTGGGCGTCGTGGGCCTCATCACGCCGTGGAACTTCCCCATCGCGATTCCCGCCTGGAAGATCGCTCCAGCCCTGGCCTTCGGCAACTGCGTGGTCTTGAAGCCCGCCGACCTCGTGCCGGGCTCGGCCTGGGCGCTGGCCGAGATCATCAGCCGCTCGGGCATCCCCGCGGGCGTGTTCAACCTGGTGATGGGTCGCGGCAGCGTGATCGGCAACGCCCTGGTCGCCCACCCCGGCATCCACGCCATCAGCTTCACCGGCTCGGTGGGCGTGGGCCGCCAGATCGGCATCCAGTGCGTGACCTCGGGCAAGAAGGTGCAGCTGGAGATGGGCGGCAAGAACCCGCAGGTGGTCCTGGACGACGCCGACCTGGCCCAGGCGGTGGAGCTGAGCGCGCAGAGCGCCTTCTACGCCACCGGCCAGCGCTGCACGGCATCCAGCCGGCTGATCGTGACCGAGGGCATCTACCCGAAGTTCATCGCGGCGATGAAGGACCGCATGGCCAAGATCAAGGTGGGTGATGCGCTGGCCGCGGGCACCGACGTCGGCCCGGTCTCCAGCCAGAGCCAGCTCGAGCAGGACCTGGAATACGTCGCCATCGGCAAGGGCGAGGGCGCGACCCTGGCCGCCGGGGGCGAGCGCCTGAAGCTCGACACGGAGGGCTTCTACATGGCGCCGGCGCTGTTCAGCGAGAGCGCGAAGGACATGCGCATCAACCGCGAGGAGATCTTCGGCCCGGTGGCCAGCGTCATCAAGGTCAGGGACTACGAGGAGGCGCTGGCCACGGCCAACGACACGGAGTTCGGGCTGTCCGCGGGCATCGCCACGACCAGCCTGAAGCACGCGACGCACTTCAAGCGCCACAGCCAGGCGGGCATGGTGATGGTGAACCTGCCCACGGCCGGGGTGGACTACCACGTGCCCTTCGGCGGGCGCAAGGGCTCGAGCTACGGGCCCAGGGAGCAGGGCAGGTACGCCCAGGAGTTCTTCACGACCGTCAAGACG
>NZ_JBNDLF010000026.1:0-1444 GCF_050435945.1 Variovorax sp. PvP013 | reverse complement strand
GGCATGCCGAAGACCACGCAGGAGTGCTCGTCCTGGGCGAAGGTGAGGGCGCCGGCGTCGTGCATGGCGCGCATGCCCGCGGCGCCGTCGCGGCCCATGCCCGTGAGGATGATGCCGATGGCCTGGGCGCCCGCGGCGTGGGCGGCCGAATGGAACAGCACGTCCACCGAGGGGCGGTGGCGGTTGACGGGGTCGGCCTGGGACAGCCGCGTGAGCCAGGCGCCGCCGCGCCGCTGCACCAGCAGGTGGGAGTGGCCCGGGGCGATGAAGACGTCGCCCGGGCGCGCGAGCTGGCCGTCCTCGGCCTCGCGCACGTGGAAGTGCGTCACGGTGTCCAGGCGCTGGGCGAAGGAGCGCGTGAAGTTCTCCGGCATGTGCTGGGCCACGAGGATGGGCGGGGCGTCGGGCGGCATGCGCAGCAGCAGCTCCTTGACCGCTTCGGTGCCGCCGGTGGACGAGCCGATCACGATGAGGCGCTCGCGCGCCGGGCCGAAGCTCGCGGGGGGCGCGACGCCGGTGCCGATGCCGGTGCCGGTGCCGGCCGCGCCCGCGCGCGCCGCGCTCGCCGGGCGCCGCGGCATGCGCGCCGTGGCCGCCGCGCGCAGCTTCGCGCAGATGTCCTCGGCATAGCCCTGCAGGCCCTGGGCCACGCCCAGCCTGGGCTTGCAGATGAAGTCCACCGCGCCCAGCTCCAGGGCCTGCAGCGTCATCTCGCTGCCGCGCTCGGTCAGGGTGGAGACCATCACCACCGGCATCGGGCGCGCGGCCATGAGCCGGCGCAGGAAGTCGATGCCGTTCATCATGGGCATCTCCACGTCCAGGGTCATGACGTCGGCCTCCACGGTGCGCAAGAGGTCGCGCGCCATCACCGGATGGGCGGCCGTGGCCACCACCTCCATGTCGGCCTGGGCGTTGACGATGGCCGAGAGCACCTGGCGGATGAGGGCCGAGTCGTCCACGATCAGCACGCGGATCTTCTTGCGGGGACTGCCGGTGCCGGTGGCGGTGCGGTGGGTGTCTTGGGTGTCCGGGTTCATGCGCGCCCCGTTCATCCGAAGAGCTCGACCTCGCCGGCCACCGGCGCCTGGGAGAACTGCGCCTTGTAGCGCTGCTCGCGCTGGACGATCTCGCGCGAGCCCGCGTCCACCAGGCGCTTCATGCGCACGACGCCCGTGCGCGGGAAGTAGGCCACCTTGCGCGGGCAGGTGTCCTCCAGGTCGGCGGCGATCACGGGGATGCGCTCGGTCCTGAGGAACTCGAGGACGAAGTCCGCGTTGCGCTGGCCGATGTTGAGCTGGTGCATGCCCGGGATCACGTTGGCCCCGCCGAAGACCTTGGCCTCCAGCCGGTGGCGCCGCGCGCCGAGCTTGACGAGCTGGTTGATCAGCACCTCCATGGCGTAGCTGCCGTAGCGCGCGGAGTCGCCCTCGGCGTCGCGCCCGCC
>NZ_JBNDLF010000025.1:0-1809 GCF_050435945.1 Variovorax sp. PvP013 | reverse complement strand
GCGCGCTCGTAGACCGTGTGCGACCTCAGGCGCAGCAGGTCGGAGGCGAACAGCAGGCTCTCGGAGTGCCCGGCGAAGAACAGTCCGTCGCCCTCGAGCAGCCGAGCGAGCTTGGCGAGCACGGCGTATTGCGTGGGCTTGTCGAAGTAGATCATCACGTTGCGGCAGAAGATCGCGTCGAAGGGCTGCAGGCCCAGCCAGTCGTCGGCCAGCAGGTTCAGCGACCTGAAGCGCACCAGCGCGGCGAGCTCGGGCTTGACCCGCACCTTGCCCGCGTGGGCGCCCGAGCCGCGCTGGAAGAAGCGCCTGACCTGGGCGGCGGGCAGCTCGGCCACGCGCTTGTCCTCGTAGACCCCGGCCTGGGCGACGGCGAGCACCTTGGTGTCGATGTCGGTGGCCAGGATGCGCACGGGCGGCGCGAGCGTGTCGAAGGCCTCGGCGAGCGCCATGGCGATCGAGTAGGGCTCCTCGCCCGTGGAGGCCGCGCAGGTCCACACCCGCAGGGGCCGCTCGCGCGCGAGCGAGCGCAGGTGCGCCGCGAGGATGGGGAAGTGGTGCGCCTCGCGGAAGAACGAGGTGAGGTTGGTGGTCAGGGCGTTGGTGAAGTGCTCCCACTCGGCCTCGTTGCCCGGTGCCTCCAGGTGCCTCAGGTAGGCCTCGAAGCTCGGCAGGTTGGTCGCCCGCAGGCGCCGCGACAGCCGGCTGTAGACCATCTCCTCCTTGGTGTCGGCGATGGAGATGCCCGCGTGGGCGTGGATGAGCGCCTGCACGCGGCGGAAGTCCCCGGTGCGGAAGGCGAAGTCGCGCCGCCCGGCCCGGGTCGTTTCGTCGACGTCGCCCGCCTCGATCGCGTGGCTCGATGCGCTCATGGCGCGTCGATGTCCGCGAGCAGCGCCTGGACGTCCAGCAGGATGAGCATGCGCTCCTCCAGCGTGGCGAGCCCGACGATGCAGCTCTGGTCGATCGCGGCCATGGCCGGGCCGGGCTGGATCTGCTCGCTCGTGAGGCCCACGACGTCGGAGACCCCGTCGACCACCATGCCCACCACGCGCGCGCCGACGTTGACGATGATGACCACCGTGAAGTCGTCGTAGTCGGCCTGGGCGAGCTCGAAGCGGATGCGCATGTCGATGATGGGCACGATGTTGCCGCGCAGGTTGATCACGCCCTTGACCGAGCGCGGCGCGTTGGCGATGCGCGTGACGGCCTCGTAGCCGCGGATCTCCTGGACCTTGAGGATGTCGATGGCGTAGTGCTCCGCGCCCAGGCGGAAGGTCAGCATGCCCGTGGGGGAGACCACGGCGGCGCGCGCGGAGGCGTGGGCCGTGAGGGAGGCGATGGTGGAGGCGGTGGGGCTGGTGGAGGTGGTGGACAGGGCGTGGGTCATGGCAGTGCGAGCTCGGGTGCGGGTGCGGGTGCGGACAGGGCCGCGGGGCGTTGCGGGAGAGGGGTGGCGGGGGTGGTCGGCGCGCCCGGGAAGGCCTGCGCGATCTCGGCGAGCTCGCGCTCGCGGCGCTGGCTCGCCGCCAGGCGCCCCAGGCCCGCGGCGTCCAGGATCAGCGCGACGCGCCCGTCGCCCATGATGGTGGCCCCGGAGATGCCCGCGACCTTGCGGTAGTTGGTCTCCAGGCTCTTGATGACCACCTGGTGCTGGCCGAGCAGCGCGTCCACGCGCAGCGCCAGGCGCATCTCCTCGGCGTCGATCACGATCAGGATGCCCGCCTCGTCGGCGTCGGCGGCGGCGTCGGCGTCGGCGTCGGCGGCGCCCGCCGGCGCCTCCATGCCCAGGAGCTCGTGCAGCGTCACCAT
>NZ_JBNDLF010000024.1:0-2620 GCF_050435945.1 Variovorax sp. PvP013 | reverse complement strand
CTCCCACCTGGGCGGCCGATCTGTTGCAGCTGACGGTGCAGGGCAAGTCCTTCACGCTGACCTCGGCGACCACCGTAAGCTACGGGGCCAATAACGTCTTCGCGCAGAAGACGCTGCAGCCGGGCACCTATTCCTGCGACGACGGCTTTTTCGGCGACCCGCTCTGGGGCGTGTTCAAGGCGTGCTACATGCCCAATTCGACCGCCTCGGCGTCGCAATTGCAATTGCTCTCCAACCAGAACGCCTCCTTCACCCTGGCCAAGGCCACCACCGTGAGCTACGGCATCAACGGCGTGTTCAACCAGAAGACCCTCCAGCCGGGCACCTACGCGTGCAGCGACGCGTTCTTCGGCGACCCCGCCTGGGGCCTGCTCAAGGCCTGCTACGCCCCCAGCGCCACGGCCACCGCCGCCGCCTCGGCCGCGACCATGACCCAGATCACGGGCCAGTTCAACTCCTTCAAGCTCGCCGTGGCCACCACCGTGAGCTACGGCGCCAACGGCGTGTTCGTGCAGAAGACCCTCCAGCCGGGCACCTACTCTTGCGACGACGGCTTCTTCGGCGACCCGCTCTGGGGCGTGACCAAGGCCTGCTACGCCACCACCGCCTCGGCCTCCACCGCCACCAAGTCCGAGGACTCCGCCTCCCTCATCAAGGCCACCGCCGCGGCCACCGGCGCGAGCGTCTCGCCCATCCCCGGGGACGTGGTGGTCAACGGCGCGGTCTCCAACGCCGAGTACCAGGCCATGGCCCAGAAGATGGGCACCGACGCGGCCATCTCCTACCGCTACGGCATGCCCTCGACGGCGGCCAAGTCCACCGTCTCCTTCCCCGGCCCGCGCCCCAACCAGAGCATGCAGAGCCTCGCGGGCGACGCCCGCGTGGTCCAGGCCGACGGCATCATCGCCAACCGCGCCTGCCGCCCCGACGGCTGGTGCGGCCAGTTCCAGCTCGACCCGGGCTACCTGCGCGGCTGGTCGGGCGACTACAGCGCCAACATCGCCAACATCGCCTACGTCCCCGACTCCCCCATCCCCGCGGGCTTCCTGGAGAAGCGCTACCACGGCGTGGCCTCCCTGCAGACCCTCAACGTGGGCCACAACGTCGTGAGCATCAAGCCCGAGCCGTCCTGGACCACCTGGATCGATCCGTCGATGAACAACGCCGACAACGACGAGAACACCGTGCGCCTGGCCGGCGTGCGCGGGGGCTCGCCCATCGGCACCATCGCCATCGACGACAAGCCCGTGGCCTGCCAGCGCGGCTACGGCCGCGGCGGCTGGACCAACAACGTCCTGTGCGTCTTCGCCAACGGCTCCATCACCAGCGCGGGCAGCAACACCTCCCACAACTTCCTCAAGTACAGCCTGCCCGCGGGCAAGACCCCCACCGCCCTGGCCATCTCCAACAGCGGCGAGTTCGCCCTCATCACCGTGTGGGACACCGCCGCCCTGCGCGGCCAGGTCGCCGTCCTCGCGCTGTCGGACGCCTGCCAGTGGTGCGAGACCAAGCCCGAGTCGCAGTGGAACGCCAACTGGGGCAACCACCGCCAGGCCTACCCCGGCCTGCCCGGCCTGGGCAACTACTTCCAGGCCAAGCTCGTGGGCTTCGTGGACCTGCCCGAGAGCATGCGCGCACCCACCGAGGTGGCGCTCACCACCGGCAAGTGGAAGGGCGACTACGAGCGCGTGCAGCAGTTCTTCGACGACAACCTCCTGACCGAAGCCCAGCGCAAGCGCTTCTACGACGGCGACCTCACCGCGGCCATCCCCCGCACCGGCATGGCGGTGGTGGTCAGCAAGAGCGAGAAGAAGGCCGCCTTCATCGACCTGCGCCCGCTCTTCCAGTACTACCGCGCCCAGTACCTCACGCCCAACCAGGCCGGCTGGAACGCGCTGATCGCCAGCCGCGGCCAGGGCGCCTCCCAGTGGCCCTACACCTTCGACGTCGCCCCCGCACAGAAGCCCACCCTCATCAAGGTGGTGGACCTGCCCGCCTCCCCCACGGCCGTGCAGATGAGCCGCAACGCCCCGCACCGCGCCCTCATCGCCACCGTGGAAGGCAAGCTGCGCGTCTTCGACCTGGGCGCCAAGTACCTCGACCAGGGCGGCTCCGCCGTCGGCGCACCCAGCGACATCGCCGAGAAGTTCACCCTCGACGTGGGCGCCAACCCCACCTCCATCGCCTACTTCAAGGAGAAGGCCGCCTTCGGCAAGAACGGCTCCCTGCTCTACGGCCGTGAAGGCTCCGAGGAGCGCTACTGGTGGGCCCTCAGCCGTGAGGAGCGCAAGGCCACCCTGTTCCAGTTCGACGCCGCCATGACCTCCGCCAAGCCCATCCGCGTCATGACCATGGACCCGCGCATCGTCGACCCCATCGCCATCGAGGACAACGACAACCACGGCACCGAGAGCCACATCCTGAGCGTGGCCGACTACACCGGGCGCCAACTCCACAACGTCATGTACGCCCCCATGGTCATGTGGACCTACGACGCCAAGGCGCCCTGCACCGAGGCCAAGCCCTGCGCTCCGCTCAACGGCGCTCAGTTCGAGTACGCCGGCTCCCACAAGCTCCCGGGTCGTCCCTTCCAGCTCGGCGTCGCCAACATCAACTGAGA
>NZ_JBNDLF010000023.1:0-3780 GCF_050435945.1 Variovorax sp. PvP013 | reverse complement strand
GCGGTCACGCAGCTGGACCAGGCCACGCAGCAGAACGCCGCGCTGGTCGAGCAGAGCGCGGCGGCCGCCGAGAGCATGCGCTTCCAGGCCGAGCAGCTGGTGCAGGCCGTGGGGGTGTTCCAGACCTCGGGCTCGGGCGCATCGGCGTCGGCGACGGCGAGCGCCTCGCGCGCCGCGCCCCGGAGCGTCGAGCACCGCGCCGTGGCGCCGGCGCGCAAAGCCTCGGCCCCTCGCAAGACCGTCGCCGCCCCGGCCATGCGCGCTCCCTTGGGTGCGCCGGCCTTCGCCCACGCGGGCGCGGGCGCGGGGGCCGGAGCGGGCGCGGGCCCGATCGCCCCCTCGCGCCCCGGCACCGACGACTGGGAGTCGTTCTGAGCCCCGGCCCCTGAGTCCAACTCCCTTCCCGGGTCGCCCGCGCACGCGCACCGCCCGGGCGACCTCGATTTCCTTTCCCCTCCCCCGAACCCAACCTCAACCCCCATCCCCATGAAGATCCTCATCGCCGACGACAGCCGCGCCATGCGCCAGGTGATCGCCCACATGCTGCGCGAGGCGGGCTTCCGCGGCCACCAGATCCTGGAGGCCAAGGACGGCGCCCAGGCCCTGCAGGTGGTCGCCTCCGAGGAGCCCGACCTCATCATCTCCGACTGGAACATGCCCGAGATGACGGGCATCGAGTTCCTGCAGAAGCTGCGCGAGGCGGACGACCAGACGCCCTTCGGCTTCGTCACCACCGAGGTGAGTCCGGCCATGCGCAGCCTGGCCACGGCCAGCGGCGCGCGCTTCCTCATCGGCAAGCCCTTCACCAGCGACGACTTCCACGACGCGCTGTGCGACGTGATCGACTGAGTCCCGCGACGACACCCAGACAGAGAGAGAAACCATGATCAAGATGCCCAGCGCCTTCCAGGTGAGCGAGTGCGTGCGCCGCCTCACGCGGCGCGAGACCGAGACGACGCTGCTCGCCAGGCCCTCGGCGACGGTGAAGCTGCCCTACGGAGGCACCTTCCACGGTGGCGACCGCGCGGTGGTGGCCATGTGCGCGGCCGACCTCGCCTTGGCCGCCTTCACGGGGGCGGCGCTGTCGCTGATTCCGGCGGAGTCGGCGCAGGAGCGCATCGCCACGGGGGTGCTCGACGAGATGCTGCAGGAGAACTTCGCCGAGGTGCTCAACGTGCTCGCGCGCATCTACGTGGTGCCCGAGAGCGCGCGCATGACGCTGCTCGAGACGATCTTCCCGCCGCGCGCGGTGCCCGCGACGCTGGAGGGCGCGGCCCCGGGGGCGGCGGTGCTGCGCGCGGACTACCGCATCGACATCGACGGCTACGGCACCGGCCACCTCGCGCTGTGGGGGCTGGCGTGAGCCGCGCGGCCGCGGCGCCGTCCACGGCCGCGATGCCGCACGTGGATGCTGCGGCCGACGACGTGGGCGTCCTGGTGCGCAGCTGCGCCGAGGCGACGCTCGCGCACATCGACGCGTCGGTCGACGAACTGGGTCAGGCCGGTGCCTTGCTCGGCGACGCCATGGCGGTGCTGCGCGCGAGCTTCGCCGCCGCCCTGGCGGCCGACGCCGAGGCCCGTGCCGCCGCCGCTGCGCCTGTCGATATCGATGCCGCTGCCGCCGCCACCGACCCCGACGCCTGCCGCCGGCATCTGGAGGCGGCGATGGTGGCGCTGCAGTGCGAGGACGCGCTGCTCCAGATGCTCGAGAGCCTGCGGCGACGCTCGCTGCAGGCGGGCGAGGCGCTGCGCTGCGCCGTCGTGCCCGGACCCGGCCCCGAACCCGGGCTCGCCGTGTGCGACCCGGCCGCCACGCCCGTCGACGAGCGAGCGGCCCGCGCGCGGACGGCGTCGCGCCTGCACCGGGCCGTCGCCGCGCTCGACGCGAGCGCCAAGCGCGCCGGGCCGGTGCGACAGCAGCGCGCCGTCGTGGGCACGGTCGAGCTGTTCTGAGCGGCACGCCGCCCCAACGCACGCCGGGCGGCCGGGCCGCTCCCGCAGCGACGCCTTCCTCGATCCTGTCGATCCCCGAATTTCTCGAGACCTCTCTGTCCCATGACCAAAACGATCCTCACCGTCGACGACTCCCCCTCGATCCGCCAGATGGTGGCGGCCACGCTGCGCCGTGGCGGCTACACCGTGGTGGAGGCGGTCGACGGGGTCGATGCGCTGGCGCGCGCGGGCGAGCGCGCCGACGTCGCGCTGGTGCTGACCGACCAGAACATGCCCCACATGGACGGGCTGACCCTCACGCGCAGCCTGCGCGCGCAGGAGCAGTACGCGCGCACGCCCATCCTGATGCTGACCACCGAGTCGAGCCCCGAGATGAAGGCCGCGGGCAAGGCCGCCGGGCTCACGGGGTGGATGGTCAAGCCGTTCGACCCGAAGACGCTGCTGGCGGTGCTCGACAAGGTGCTGGCCTGAGCGCGCCGGCCGGCCCGCACCCCCCGCGCGACACGACCCCGCAACGCAAGGCACAGGAGCGTCCATGGACATCGACATGAGCGAGTTTCTCGGCATCTTCGTGGAGGAGGCGCGCGAGCACCTCCAGGAGATGGAGGCGATGCTGCTGGCGCTGCGCATCGAGACGGTCACCACCGAGGACCTCAACAAGATCTTCCGCGCGGCGCACTCGATCAAGGGCGGCTCGGCCACCTTCGGGCTCCACGGCGTGACCGAGCTCGCGCACGTGCTGGAGTCGCTGCTCGACCGGCTGCGCGACCGGCGCCTCGCGCTGACCACCGAGATGGTGGACGCGCTGCTGCGCAGCACCGACACGATCGGCGCGCAGATCAGCGAGCACGAGGGCCGCGGCACGGTCGACGCGGCCGTGGTGGAGGCGCTGTGCGAGTGCATCCGGCGCCTGACCGAGGGCGAGGCGGCCGCGCCCGCGACGGTCGCCGCCGTGCCTGTCCCTGTGCCCGTGCCGGCGCCGGCGGCCAAGCCGGCCAAGCCGCTGGGCGTGGAGGGCGTGGCCTTCGGCTTCTTCGACGACGACGTGGAGGAGCCGACGCCGCTCCCGTCCGCAGCGGCGCCGGCCGCCGCGCCCGCCCAGCCCCCCGCCAAACCGGCCCAGCCCGCCAAACCCATGGGCGTCGAAGGCGTGGCCTTCGGCTTCTTCGACGACGACGACGACGAGGCGGCCCAGGGAGCCGCAGCGGCGGCGACAGCTTCCGCACCCGCACTCGCACCCGCACCCGCACCCGTGGCCATGCCCGTGCCCGTCGCGCTCGCCGCCAGCGCGCCGAAGCCGGCAACGGCCGCCGCGCCGGTGGCACCCACCGCATCCGCCGCCCCCGCCCCCGCGCACGAGTCCAACTCGATCCGCGTGGGCGTGGAGAAGGTCGACCAGATCATCAACCTGGTGGGCGAGCTGGTGATCACGCAGGCCATGCTCGCGCAGTGCGTGGACTCGGCCGGCACGCAGCGCCTGGAGCAGCTCAAGTCCGGGCTCGACCAGCTCGACCGCAACACGCGCGCGCTGCAGGAGGCGGCCATGGCGATCCGCATGATGCCCATCTCGGCGGTGTTCAACCGCTTCCCGCGCGTGGTGCGCGACGTCGCCGCGCGCCTGGGCAAGGAGGTCGAGCTGAAGCTCGTGGGCGAGGGCACCGAGCTCGACAAGGGCCTCATCGAGCGCATCGTCGACCCGCTCACGCACCTGGTGCGCAACAGCCTGGACCATGGCCTGGAGGCGCCGGCCGAGCGCAT
The DNA here is from genome assembly GCF_050435945.1 of Variovorax sp. PvP013. Taxonomy (NCBI): domain Bacteria; kingdom Pseudomonadati; phylum Pseudomonadota; class Betaproteobacteria; order Burkholderiales; family Comamonadaceae; genus Variovorax; species Variovorax sp. PvP013. The sequence continues at coordinate 69 of NZ_JBNDLF010000023.1, read as the reverse complement.
CGCCTGCGGCAAGCCCGTCAGGGGCACCATCACCCTGCGCGCGAGCCACCAGGGCGGCAACATCGTCAT
>NZ_JBNDLF010000022.1:0-5765 GCF_050435945.1 Variovorax sp. PvP013 | reverse complement strand
CGTGTCATAATCGAAGGCTTCGCTGACACGGCGTTTGGTTTGACGGAAGTTGACCGAGGCGGTGGAAGCGGAAAAGAAAAACATCTTCGGTGTTGACAGTTTCGAAAGAAGCGTGTGATAATCGAAGACTTCGCTGAAAGCTGATCGAAGCAACTGCTGCAAAGCAGGATTCGAAAAGAAAGCGAAAAAAGTTTGACAAACTCAAAAATGTCGTGTTAGACTACAAGGCTTCGCTGATCACAGCAAGCAAGCGCAAGACGGCAAGTCTTGCGAGGATCGTTAAAAATTTACAGCCGATAAGCGTGGGCGTTTGAAGGCGATTGCCAAGTTCTTCGGAACAAAGTCGCAAGACTTTAAACGCTCATGAAGTAAAAAAGATGTGAAGTTCAGAGATGAGTTTCATGTCAATTCCAATTTGTGAGTTGCTCGAAAGAGCGAAAAAATCAAGATCGAACTATAGAGTTTGATCCTGGCTCAGATTGAACGCTGGCGGCATGCCTTACACATGCAAGTCGAACGGCAGCACGGGAGCAATCCTGGTGGCGAGTGGCGAACGGGTGAGTAATACATCGGAACGTGCCCAATCGTGGGGGATAACGCAGCGAAAGCTGTGCTAATACCGCATACGATCTACGGATGAAAGCAGGGGACCGCAAGGCCTTGCGCGAGTGGAGCGGCCGATGGCAGATTAGGTAGTTGGTGAGGTAAAGGCTCACCAAGCCTTCGATCTGTAGCTGGTCTGAGAGGACGACCAGCCACACTGGGACTGAGACACGGCCCAGACTCCTACGGGAGGCAGCAGTGGGGAATTTTGGACAATGGGCGAAAGCCTGATCCAGCAATGCCGCGTGCAGGATGAAGGCCTTCGGGTTGTAAACTGCTTTTGTACGGAACGAAACGGCTCTTTCTAATAAAGAGGGCTAATGACGGTACCGTAAGAATAAGCACCGGCTAACTACGTGCCAGCAGCCGCGGTAATACGTAGGGTGCGAGCGTTAATCGGAATTACTGGGCGTAAAGCGTGCGCAGGCGGTTATGTAAGACAGTTGTGAAATCCCCGGGCTCAACCTGGGAATTGCATCTGTGACTGCATAGCTAGAGTACGGTAGAGGGGGATGGAATTCCGCGTGTAGCAGTGAAATGCGTAGATATGCGGAGGAACACCGATGGCGAAGGCAATCCCCTGGACCTGTACTGACGCTCATGCACGAAAGCGTGGGGAGCAAACAGGATTAGATACCCTGGTAGTCCACGCCCTAAACGATGTCAACTGGTTGTTGGGTCTTCACTGACTCAGTAACGAAGCTAACGCGTGAAGTTGACCGCCTGGGGAGTACGGCCGCAAGGTTGAAACTCAAAGGAATTGACGGGGACCCGCACAAGCGGTGGATGATGTGGTTTAATTCGATGCAACGCGAAAAACCTTACCCACCTTTGACATGTACGGAATTCGCCAGAGATGGCTTAGTGCTCGAAAGAGAGCCGTAACACAGGTGCTGCATGGCTGTCGTCAGCTCGTGTCGTGAGATGTTGGGTTAAGTCCCGCAACGAGCGCAACCCTTGTCATTAGTTGCTACATTCAGTTGGGCACTCTAATGAGACTGCCGGTGACAAACCGGAGGAAGGTGGGGATGACGTCAAGTCCTCATGGCCCTTATAGGTGGGGCTACACACGTCATACAATGGCTGGTACAAAGGGTTGCCAACCCGCGAGGGGGAGCTAATCCCATAAAACCAGTCGTAGTCCGGATCGCAGTCTGCAACTCGACTGCGTGAAGTCGGAATCGCTAGTAATCGTGGATCAGAATGTCACGGTGAATACGTTCCCGGGTCTTGTACACACCGCCCGTCACACCATGGGAGCGGGTTCTGCCAGAAGTAGTTAGCCTAACCGCAAGGAGGGCGATTACCACGGCAGGGTTCGTGACTGGGGTGAAGTCGTAACAAGGTAGCCGTATCGGAAGGTGCGGCTGGATCACCTCCTTTCTGGAAACAGCAATTCATTCAAACGTCCACACTTATCGGTTGTTGGAAGGTAGTCGCCCGAGACTGTGCCTGGTGCATGGTGGGAGGGCGACCGACTCGGGTCTGTAGCTCAGTTGGTTAGAGCACCGTCTTGATAAGGCGGGGGTCGTTGGTTCGAGACCAACCAGACCCACCATTCCTCCAATGCCAAGGTTTTGGGGGTGTAGCTCAGCTGGGAGAGCGGCTGCTTTGCAAGCAGTAGGTAGCGGGTTCGAGTCCTGTCACCTCCACCAATTATTTCGATACCTTTCGACGACAAACGTCAACACCAAAGTGGCTTCGACAGAGGCTATTTTGTTGTTGATCAAGATCTCTTGATCAATCGGCTGTTCTTTAAAAATTCATAGAGTCGAATCAGCGTTGCTGATGGAAACTGCACATTCGTAAAGGTTTAGTGCAGACCGTGCCATCAGCAACATAGAATTTTTGATTGCGTCAAATGAACTTCAATTTCGAGTCAAATCGAATTGAATGAAACGGCATAACGCGTCAGGTGAAAGACCTGACATATTCCTTGTGATGATTTTGTGTTTCGTCGGAGCGATCCGTCGAGACGTCAAAGTTATAGGGTCAAGTGAATAAGAGCACGTGGTGGATGCCTTGGCGATGATAGGCGACGAAGGACGTGATAGCCTGCGATAAGCTTCGGGGAGCTGGCAAATTAGCTTTGATCCGGAGATTTCCGAATGGGGAAACCCACCTGCAAAGGTATCGCATGATGAATACATAGTCATGCGAGGCGAACCGGGTGAACTGAAACATCTCAGTAGCTCGAGGAAAAGACATCAACCGAGATTCCGAAAGTAGTGGCGAGCGAAATCGGAAGAGCCTGTCAGTGATAGCACAAGACTTAACGGAACAGTTTGGAAAGACTGGCCATAGTGGGTGATAGCCCCGTACGTGAAAAGACCTGTGTGGTACTGAGCTGACGACAAGTAGGGCGGGACACGAGAAATCCTGTCTGAATATGGGGGGACCATCCTCCAAGGCTAAATACTCATCATCGACCGATAGTGAACTAGTACCGTGAGGGAAAGGCGAAAAGAACCCCGGGAGGGGAGTGAAATAGATCCTGAAACCGCGTGCTTACAAAAAGTAGGAGCCCTGTAAGGGGTGACTGCGTACCTTTTGTATAATGGGTCAGCGACTTACATTCAGTGGCAAGGTTAACCGAATAGGGAAGCCGTAGAGAAATCGAGTCCGAATAGGGCGATCAGTCGCTGGGTGTAGACCCGAAACCAAGTGATCTATCCATGGCCAGGATGAAGGTGCCGTAACAGGTACTGGAGGTCCGAACCGACTAGTGTTGCAAAACTAGCGGATGAGCTGTGGATAGGGGTGAAAGGCTAAACAAACTTGGAAATAGCTGGTTCTCTCCGAAAACTATTTAGGTAGTGCCTCAAGTATTACCATCGGGGGTAGAGCACTGTTTTGGCTAGGGGGTCATGGCGACTTACCAAACCAAGGCAAACTCCGAATACCGATGAGTACAGCTTGGGAGACAGAGCACCGGGTGCTAACGTCCGGACTCAAGAGGGAAACAACCCAGACCGCCAGCTAAGGTCCCTAAAATTGGCTAAGTGGGAAACGAAGTGGGAAGGCTAAAACAGTCAGGATGTTGGCTTAGAAGCAGCCATCATTTAAAGAAAGCGTAATAGCTCACTGATCGAGTCGTCCTGCGCGGAAGATGTAACGGGGCTAAGCCAGTTACCGAAGCTGCGGATTTGCAATTTATTGCAAGTGGTAGGAGAGCGTTCTGTAAGCCTGTGAAGGTGCGTTGTAAGGCGTGCTGGAGGTATCAGAAGTGCGAATGCTGACATGAGTAGCGTTAAAGGGGGTGAAAAGCCCCCTCGCCGTAAGCGCAAGGTTTTCTACGCAACGTTCATCGGCGTAGAGTGAGTCGGCCCCTAAGGCGAGGCAGAGATGCGTAGCTGATGGGAAACAGGTCAATATTCCTGTACCGATGTATAGTGCGATGTGGGGACGGATCTTAATAGGTCATCCGGGTGTTGGATATCCCGGTTTAATTGGATGTAGGCGTACGTTAGGCAAATCCGGCGTACATATACCGAGGCCAATGATCGAGCCAGCTTGCTGGTGAAGTGACTGAACGAGGTTCCAGGAAAAGCCACTAAGCTTCAGCTATACACGACCGTACCGCAAACCGACACTGGTGCGCGAGATGAGTATTCTAAGGCGCTTGAGAGAACTCAGGAGAAGGAACTCGGCAAATTGACACCGTAACTTCGGAAGAAGGTGTGCCCTATTAGTGTGTAGTGAACAACGAAGCATGAATGGGTTGCAAAAAATCGGTGGCTGCGACTGTTTATTAAAAACACAGCACTCTGCAAACACGAAAGTGGACGTATAGGGTGTGACGCCTGCCCGGTGCTGGAAGATTAAATGATGGGGTGCAAGCTCTTGATTGAAGTCCCAGTAAACGGCGGCCGTAACTATAACGGTCCTAAGGTAGCGAAATTCCTTGTCGGGTAAGTTCCGACCTGCACGAATGGCGTAACGATGGCCACACTGTCTCCTCCTGAGACTCAGCGAAGTTGAAATGTTTGTGATGATGCAATCTCCCCGCGGAAAGACGGAAAGACCCCATGAACCTTTACTGTAGCTTTGTATTGGACTTTGAACAGATCTGTGTAGGATAGGTGGGAGGCTTTGAAGCAGGGTCGCTAGATCTTGTGGAGCCAACGTTGAAATACCACCCTGGTGTGTTTGAGGTTCTAACCTAGGTCCATCATCTGGATCGGGGACAGTGCATGGTAGGCAGTTTGACTGGGGCGGTCTCCTCCCAAAGCGTAACGGAGGAGTTCGAAGGTACGCTAGTTACGGTCGGACATCGTGACGATAGTGCAATGGCATAAGCGTGCTTAACTGCGAGACTGACAAGTCGAGCAGATGCGAAAGCAGGACATAGTGATCCGGTGGTTCTGTATGGAAGGGCCATCGCTCAACGGATAAAAGGTACTCTGGGGATAACAGGCTGATACCGCCCAAGAGTTCATATCGACGGCGGTGTTTGGCACCTCGATGTCGGCTCATCTCATCCTGGGGCTGTAGCCGGTCCCAAGGGTATGGCTGTTCGCCATTTAAAGAGGTACGTGAGCTGGGTTTAAAACGTCGTGAGACAGTTTGGTCCCTATCTTCCGTGGGCGCTGCAGATTTGAGGAAGCCTGCTCCTAGTACGAGAGGACCGGAGTGGACACACCTCTGGTGTATCGGTTGTCACGCCAGTGGCATTGCCGAGTAGCTAAGTGTGGAAGAGATAACCGCTGAAAGCATCTAAGCGGGAAACTCGTTTCAAGATGAGATCTGCCGGGGCCTTGAGCCCCCTGAAGAGTCGTTCAAGACCAGGACGTTGATAGGTCAGGTGTGGAAGCGCAGTAATGCGTTAAGCTAACTGATACTAATTGCTCGTGCGGCTTGACCCTATAACTTTGATCGATCAGATCAGGGTGTTATGCCAAGTTGACGCATTCAAAACAATTCGCCACAAGCTGATTCCAAACTCTATGAATTCGTCTGCCTGATCCCCCGATCTCGCAGACAACCCTTTATGCCTGATGACCATAGCGAGTTGGTCCCACTCCTTCCCATCCCGAACAGGACAGTGAAACGACTCAGCGCCGATGATAGTGCGGGTTCCCGTGTGAAAGTAGGTCATCGTCAGGCTCTTACAGCCTAGAAAGCCCAGATGCGTAAGCATCTGGGCTTTCTTCATTGGGGAA
>NZ_JBNDLF010000021.1:0-10403 GCF_050435945.1 Variovorax sp. PvP013 | reverse complement strand
GGCGTGGCGACGATGGCCCCGGGGGTGGCGGGGGTGGACGCGCTGCTCCAGCGCGCCGACGCGGCCATGTACGCGGCCAAGGCCGCCGGGCGCGACCGCGTCGAGCGCTGGGCGCCGGGCCTGCGCGACGGCCGGCGTCCGAGCCAGGACTGACGGCCGGAACGCCCGTCCCGTCGCCGTGTCCGGCGGGATCGGACTCACGACGCCGACGCGTACGCCCCGCGCCAGCGGAAGGCCGCCTCGGCGTTGACCGCGCCGGCCGGCACGCGGCCCCGGACGAGGTCGGCCACCTGCGCCACCGTCTCCATCGCCTGGTGCTCGACGGCCGGCGGCGTGAGGCCTCCGACGTGCGGCGTGGCGATCACCTTCGGATGTGCGGCGACCCGCGGCGAGGGCATCTGGTCGGGCGCGCGGCCGACGTCGAGCGCGCAGCCGGCGATGCGCCCGGCGTCGAGCGCGTCGATCAGCGCCGCCTCGTCGACCAGGTCGCCCCGCGCGGCATTGACGAAGTACGCGTCGCGCTTCATCCGCGCGAAGGCACGCGCGTCCATCAGGTTCTCGGTCGCCGCCGTCGCCGCCGCGAGGCAGACGACGAAGTCGGACATGCCGAGCAGCGCGTCGAACCCGACCCGACGCGGCCCGGGTCCGTCGACCGTCGCATGCGGGTCGTGGACCACGACGTCCATGCCGAAGGCCGACGCCAGCGTGCCGAAATACCTGGCGATCCGACCGTAGCCGACGATCCCGACGGTCGAGCCGCGCAGCTCGCGGCCCATCAGGGGCGGCGCGTCGCGGCCGGCGCGGTAGTGGCCGACCGAGGCGCTGACGTGGCGCGCCAGGTCGATCATCGCGCCGACGATCCACTCGGCGACCGAGGCGACGAAGCCGGCGCTGGCCTGCGTGACCAGCACGCCGTGACGGCCGGCCGCGTCCAGGTCGACGTTGCGGATGTCGATGGCGCAGCGCACGAAGGCCTTGAGGTTCGGCAAGGCGTCGAACAGCGCGGCGTCGCCCGCCGTCCGGCGGTACGAGACGATGACGTCGCAGTCGCCCGCCAGCGCCGTCAGCCGCTCCGGATCGAGGTCGGCTTCGTCGGGATTGAAACGGATCGAGGCGACCCGCCGCAGCGCGGCGACGGCGCGGTCGCCGTAGTAGGCGGCCCGCTGGCTCGGAGGATGGCTGAGGAAGACCCGGATCATGGAAGGTAGCGAGAGGAAACAGTTTGGAGGGGACGGGGGCCGGACGGTCGTCAGGTGCTGAAGTCGCAGACCAGCGAGGCGCCCCGGGCGCCGCGATCGACGAATTCGAGCCGGCCGCCGGCGCGGCGCGACTGGACGGCCACCGCGGCGAGCCTGCGGCGCGCCGTGGCGGCGGCGCCGTCGAAATTCAACGTGTAGACGGCCATGCCGCACTCGCCCTCCCTGCAGGTCGTCGCCGCGAGGGACGACACCGGCAGGCCCGCGAAGCGCGCGGGTCCGGCCGGACGGACGGTGGCCGTCTGGAACTCCCGTTCGGTCTCGTGGACGATGGCGCCCTCGATCTCGCCCTGCATGCGCTGCGGCGGCCCGCGACGGTCGGCCGCCGGCGCGGCGACGGTGCGCAACAGCATCGTGGCGAAGGGATTGCGATGCACCTGGCAGTTCCTGAAGCTGTCGACCGCCCTCTGGAAATCGCCCGCCGCGCCGCGCGCGGGAGTCGTCGCGAGGCAGGTGAGGCCCATGAGGAGGAACACCGATTTCCGGATGCCGTGGGGTTTCATGTCGACCGTCCTTCGTGGATCCGCATCGTCCCATGAAAGCCGTCCGGACACATCCCCGGAGGAAGGATGGCTGCCGCTTTCCTCGTCGACCCCGGAGATCGCAACGAATCCGATCCGCTCGCCATCGACCGCCGGCGCCCGGTCGCGGGCAGCCCCCGGCGGAGTGGGCGTCCCGCGCCGGACGCGTCGACGGATCAGGCGACGAGGGCGGGAACCGCCTGCGGCACGCCGGCGGTGGTCGCGACCTCGTCCTCCTCCTCGTCGACGCCGCCGTCGGTGCGCAGGCCGCCCTCCCACTTGGCGACGACCGCGCTGGCGATGCCGTTGCCGATGACGTTGGTCGCCGTGCGGCCCATGTCGAGGAACTGGTCGATGCCCATGATCAGCAGCAGGCCGGCCTCGGGCAGGCCGAACATCGGCAGCACCGCCGCCACCACCACCAGCGAGGCGCGCGGCACGCCGGCGATGCCCTTGCTCGAGACCATCAGCACCAGCAGCATGGTGATCTGCGTGCCCAGGGACATCTCGATGCCGAAGGCCTGGGCGACGAAGACGGCGGCGAAGGCCTGGTACATCATCGAGCCGTCGAGGTTGAACGAGTAGCCCAGCGGCAGCACGAAGCTGGCGATGCGCTGGCGCACGCCGAAGGCCTTGAGCTGCTCCATCATCTTCGGGTAGGCCGATTCGCTGCTGGCGGTGGAGAAGGCGATGAGCGTCGGCTCGCGCAGCAGGCGCAGCAGCCGGACCATCGGGCGCGCTCCGAGGCAGGCGGCGCCGACGCCGGCGAGCACCAGCCACAGGACGGCCAGCCCCAGGTAGAAGCCGCCGATGAACTTGCCGTAGGTCACCAGCACGCCCAGGCCCTGGGTGGTGATGACCGACGCGATGGCGGCGAACACGCCCACCGGGGCGAACTTCATGACGAAGTCGGTCAGCTTGAGCATGATGACCACCAGCTCGTCGACGAAGCGCACGGTGGTCGCCGTGGCCTCGCGCGGCAGGGCCGAGATGGCGAAGCCGAAGAACAGCGAGAACACCAGGATCTGCAGGATGGCGTTGGTCGACATGGCCTGCGCGATGCTGGTGGGCACCAGCTGCGTGACGAAGTCCGCCAGGTTGAGCGAGGCGGTCTTGAGGTGGGTGGCGGCGCCGACGTCGGGCAGCGGCAGGCCGAGCGAGGCGCCGGGCTGCAGCAGGTTGACGAACACCAGCCCCAGCGCCAGCGACACCAGCGACGCGCTGACGAACCAGCCGAGCGCCTTGGCGCCGACGCGGCCGACCGCCCTGGCGTCGCCCATGCTGGCGATGCCCGCGACCAGCGTGGCGAACACCAGCGGCGCGACCACCATCTTGATCATGCGCAGGAACACGTCGGTGGCGATGTTGAAGTAGCGGGCGATGTCCCGGGCCGCCGCGGCGTCGGGCGCCAGCGCGTGGCAGGCATAGCCGACGGCGATGCCCATCACCATGGCCGCCATGATCCAGCGCACCAGCGCATTGGGTTTCTTCTTGTTCACGAGCATGTCTGTCTCCTGGGTGCGGGCGCTCAGAGCGGTGTCGTCCCGAGCGGCTGCGGCGTGGTCAGTGCCTCGGGACGCAGCAGGTGGTCGAGCTGGGCCTGCGTGAGCAGTCCGCGCTCGAGCACGATGCGGTAGACGCTGCCGCCCGTGGCGTGCGCGTGCTGCGCCACCTCGGTGGCGTTGCGGTAGCCGATGTACGGGTTGAGCGCCGTGACGATGCCGATCGAGTTGCGCACCAGCCCGGCGAGGTGCTCGCGGTTGGCGGTGATGCCGTCGACGCAGCGCCCGGCCAGCGTCAGGCAGGCCTGGCGCAGGTGGGTCACGCTCTTGAACAGGCTGTGGGCGATGATGGGCTCGAAGGCGTTGAGCTGCAGCTGGCCGCCCTCGGCCGCGAAGCTGATGGTCAGGTCGTTGCCGATGACCTCGAACGCCACCTGGTTGACCACCTCCGGGATCACCGGGTTGACCTTGCCCGGCATGATCGAGGAGCCCGCCTGCATCGCCGGCAGGTTGATCTCGCCGAGCCCCGCGCGCGGTCCGCTGGAGAGCAGGCGCAGGTCGTTGCAGGTCTTCGACAGTTTCACCGCCACGCGCTTGAGCACGCCCGAGAGCTGCACGAAGGCGCCGCAGTCCTGCGTCGCCTCGATCAGGTTGGGCGCCGTCACCAGCGCGATGCCCGTGTTGGCCGACAGCCGCTCGCGCACCCGCGCCGCGTAGTCGGGGTGGGCGGTGATGCCGGTGCCGATGGCGGTGCCGCCGAGGTTGATCTCGTGCACCAGCGCCACCGCCTCGCGCAGGCGCTGCTCGTCCTCGCCGAGCATCACGGCATAGGTCGAGAACTCCTGGCCCAGGGTCATCGGCACGGCGTCCTGCAGCTGGGTGCGGCCCATCTTGAGCACGTCGGCGAACTCCTCGGCCTTGCGCTCGAAGGATCGGCGCAGCACGGCCATGGCGTCGATCAGGCGCAGGATGCCGAAGTGGCCGGCGACCTTCAGCGCCGTCGGATAGACGTCGTTGGTGCTCTGGCCGAGGTTGACGTGGTCGTTCGGGTGCAGGTGGCGGTAGTCGCCCTTGGCGTGGCCGAGCAGTTCGAGCGCGCGGTTGGCGATCACCTCGTTGGCGTTCATGTTGGTCGAGGTGCCGGCGCCGCCCTGGATCACGTCGACGACGAACTGCTCGTGCAGGCGGCCGTCGCGCAGCTCGCGGCAGGCCGCGACGATGGCGTCGCAGCGCCGCGCGTCGAGCAGGCCGAGGTCGCGGTTGGCCTCGGCCGCGGACTGCTTGATGCAGGCCAGCGCGGCGATCAGGTCGGGATAGATGGCGATCGAGGTGCCGGTGATGGGGAAGTTCTCGACCGCGCGCAGCGTGTGAACGCCCCAATAGGCGTCGGCCGGCACGTCGCGGTCGCCGATCAGGTCGTGCTCGAGGCGGGTGGCGACGGTCGGGAGGTGGGCGGCGGTGACGTCCGCGAGGGCCTGGAGGGCGGCCGCGGCGTCGGCCGGGGCGTGATCCACGATGGGTGTCCTGAGGGGGGGGCGGGGGGGACGCTGCGCGGCGGGACTGCCACGCTCTCTTCGTCATCCACCCGTCGACCCCGAGCGTAGGCAGCGCCCCCGACGGCGTCCAATGACGTGATCGGCGGGCCGCATGCGGCGCTCGCGTGCCCGTTGCGCCGCGCGCATGGATGCTTGCGCGGCGCGCATGACATGCGCGCGGTGCCGCGCGCCGTGGTGCGCGGCGCTCCGGCACGCCCTCCGACGGGTCTCGGGACTTTCCCTTAGATCACGCCGGCAGGCCGTCGCCGAGCGCCGACCAGGCCTGCAGCACGCGCGGCTTCCCGACGTCGGCGCGGCGATACAGGCGGGTCTCCAGTTCCAGTTCCCAGCCGGCGTCGCCCGCGGGCACCAGTTCGCCGCGGGCCAGTTCCCGCTCGATCAGGCCGCTGGGCATCCAGGCGATGCCGTGGCCGGCCTTGACCAGCGGCTTGAGTCCCTCCGCCATGGGGTTCTCGTAGCAGCAGCGCAGGTGGACGCCCTCCTGCTGCTGGCGCTTGAGGACGAAATCGGCCGCCTGCCCGAGCATGGTGGCGGGGCCGTAGGCCAGGTAGGGCAGCGGCTCGCGGCGCTTGCCCGGCAGCGCGAACAGCGCCCGCCCGTCGGCATCGGGACGGCTGACCGGCAGGAAGCGCTCGGTCATCAGCAGGATCGACGGGAAGAGCCGGGGGTCGAGCAGCACCGCGAACGACGCGTGCGCATAGGACAGCATCAGGTCGCAGCTGCCTTCGTTCAAGGCGCGGACGCAGTCGTGCAGGTTGTCGGGCACGAGCCGGACGTCGAACGGGCCGATGCGCTGCTGGCAGGCCTGGAGCCAGCGCGGGAAGCAGTCCACCGTCAGCGCGTGCAAGGCGGCGATGGTGACCGCGTCGCTGCCCGTTTGCAGACGGCCGCGCAGGTCGTCGCGCACTTCCAGGAGCTGCCGCGTCACCTCCTCGGCGGTGTCACGGAACGCCAGTCCGGCCTGGGTCAGCGCGGTCGGGTAGACGCTGCGGTCGACCAGCGTCGTGCCGACCCAGAGTTCCAGTGCCTTGATGCGCCGGCTCAACGCCGACTGCGTGCAGAACCGCTCGGTGGCGGTGCGCGAGAAGCTGCGCGTGCGCGACAGGCTCAGGAAGTCTTCCAGCCATTTCAGTTCCATGGATCATTCCCGCTCGGACCGGCAAGCCGTGTGTGGTCTCACGCGGGCATGTTACTCAGGCGCTGCGCCAGGATCGCATCCATCAGTCCGGGAAACCGGGCGTCGAGTTCGGCACGCCGCAGCCGGTTCATGTGGGTCGTGCCGGCGCACGCGGTCTGGATCAGGCCCGCTTCGCGCAGCACCCGGAAGTGATGCGAGACGGTCGACTTCGGCCGTCCGCCGTCGAGGTCGCCGCAACTCGCCTCCGGCACGCCCGCCAGGTGGCGCACGATCTCCAGCCGCACCGGATCGCTCAGCGCGTAGAGCACCCGCTCGAGGATCAGCTCGGCGGCGGCGGGGTGTTTCATGGGACGCATGCACGCGATCATAAGCCGTGGGGTAGACTTCATCGTTAGTTCGATAACTATCGAAATAACGACCCCTCCTCCCGTTTTCCCCCTCTTCGCGAAGAAGCGCCATGTCCGCCCTGTTCCAGCCGTTCACGCTCAAATCCATCACCCTGCGCAACCGCATCGCCGTGCCGCCGATGTGCCAGTACTCCGCCACCGACGGCTTGGTCAACGACTGGCACCTGAGCCACTATGCCTCCATGGCACGCGGCGGCGCCGGGCTGGTCGTCGTCGAAGCCACCGCCGTGTCGCCGGAGGGCCGCATCACCCCCGGCTGCGCGGGCATCTGGAACGACGACCTGGCGCAGGCCTTCGCGCCGATCGTGCGCACCATCAAGACGGCCGGCGCGGTGCCGGGCATCCAGATCGGCCATGCGGGCCGCAAGGCCAGCGCCAACCGTCCCTGGGAAGGCGACGACCACATCGCCGAAGGCGACGCCCGCGGCTGGCAGACCATCGCGCCGTCGGCGATCGCCTTCGGTCCCGGACTGGCCCGACAGCCGCGCGCCATGACGCTCGAGGACATCGCCCGCGTGCGCCGGGACTTCGTCGACGCCGCCCGCCGCGCGCGCGACGTGGGCTTCGAATGGCTGGAACTGCACTTCGCCCACGGCTACCTGGCGCAGAGCTTCTTCGCCGCCGCGTCGAACCAGCGCGACGACGGCTACGGCGGCAGCGCCGAGAACCGCGGCCGCTTCCTGCTCGAAACCCTCGAAGCGGTGCGCGAGGTCTGGCCGGAGAACCTGCCGTTGACCGTGCGCTTCGGGGTGCTGGAGTTCGACGGCCGCGACGAGCAGACCCTGGTCGAGTCGATCGCCCTGACGCGCCGGTTCAAGGCGGCCGGCCTCGACATGCTGAGCGTCAGCATCGGTTTCTCCACGCCGGCCGCCACGATTCCCTGGGGCTCGGCATTCATGGGCCCGATCGCCCAGCGCGTGCGCCGCGAGGCCGGCATCCCGGTGTCGTCGGCCTGGGGCTTCGGCACGCCGGCGGTGGCCGAGCGGACCGTGCGCGACGAGCAGCTCGACGTGGTCATGGTCGGCAAGGCCCACCTGGCCGATCCGCACTGGGCCTACGCGGCCGCCAGGGAGCTGGGGGTGGAGCGTCCCTCCTGGACGCTTCCCGCCCCCTACGCCCACTGGCTCGAGCGCTACTGAACCGGCACGCCTTCGGGCGCCGCCGCGTCGTCGCCATCCGGCGGCCCCGGCGGTCACGGCGTTCCGGGAGGAGCGGACGGGCCTCGGCCTCGGCCAGCGACGCCCTCGGCACCAACGAGGACGGGGTCGTCTCGTCGGGGCGGTCCTCGCGCGCCGATGGCGCGGCGCTGCGCACCACGGCGCGATCGCGCCACCGGGTTCTGTGCCCTTTCGCCACGGCGTCCCCGGATCGGGGGGGACGGGTGTCACCTGCGGTTCGACGCGCCCCTCGGGAGAAGCCAGGATGGCGAGCCGGGTCCGATGGCTCCACCATTCGCGACGGAATCCACCGATCCTTCTTCGATGGACCTTGACGCGAGGAGACCGCGATGTCCTATGTCGATGGCTTCGTATTGGCCGTGCCGACGGCCCGGAAACAGGAATTCGTCGAGCACGCCACCCGGGCGAACGCGGTGTTCATCGAACACGGCGCGCTCAGGAGCTTCGAATGCTGGGGCGACGACGTCCAGGCAGGCCGGCAGACCGATTTCCAGCGGGCCGTCCAGGCGACCGCCGACGAGACGGTGGTGTTCTCCTGGATCGAATGGCCGGACAAGGCGACCCGGGACGCCGCCATGGGGAAGATGGAAGAGATGATGAAGGATCCCCGCATGGATCCGGCCAGGAACCCGATGCCCTTCGACGGCAAACGGATGATCTACGGCGGCTTCGCGCCGGTCGTCGAACTGGGCCGCCCGCGGTGAGCGAGCCGGGCGGGTCGAGGAGCGCTCATCCCATCAGTTCTTCGTAGCTCTGCCGATCGGCGCGGTAGCAGTTGCAGGCCACGTGCGCCAGCACGGAGCGATCGAGTATCTGGATGTCGCCGCGGTGGTAGCTGATGGCGCCGCGCCGCTGCAGCGCGTTCGCCGCCGTGGTGATGCTCACGCGCCGCACGCCCAGCATGGCGCTCAGGGATTCATGGGTGACCTGGCAGTGGCTCGAGCCGGTGCGGTCCTGGCTCATCAGGAGCCACCGCGCCAGGCGCGCCCCGACCTCGTGGTAGCGCAGGCACAGGGCGAGCGTCGCGGACTGGTTCAACACCACCGCCACGTAGCGGTTCATGAGGCGCTTGAGCGCCGGACTGACCTCCAGCTGCCGCTGGAACACCTCGGTGGGCATCCGCCAGGCCCAACCCTCGCTCTGGACCGGGGCCTGCACCGGTGTCTGCGCGATCCCCAGGATCGCGCGGGGATCGAGCATGCCTTCCCGGCCCACCATCGCGATGATCAGTCCCGCGGCGTTCGGCTCGTGCGCCAGGAGACAGACGAAACCGGCCGCGGGGAAATAGACGTGGTCGATCGTCTCTCCGGGCTGGAACAGGCACGCCGTGCGACTCAACGGGACTTTCTCGCAGAGGTCGAGGAAACGGGTGCGATCGGCGCCGACGAGGCGACCGATCAGGGCGTTGTCGGTCAGGGTCAAGCGACGTTCCGGATCAGGACTTGGAAGGATTGAAGAAGGAGATTCGGCCGTCCGGACGGGACCCGGGCATCCGACGGCGCCGACGGCCGTGCATCGAAAGCAAAAAGATACCCGATCCTCTTCGGCGCTGTCGAGCATTTCCCCCGTGCTTGCACACGACGACCGCGTGCCGCGCGCCGAGTCGGCGCGGACGGCCGGCGACGCCCCACGGAACGGCGTCGCCGTGCGCGATGCCGGCCTCGGCCCGCATCCCGTCTCCGATCCGACGTCGCGATGCGGAACCCCGGCACGTCGGGCGTTCCGGAATCGGCCCGACCCGGATGCGACGGCGGTCCATCGGAGCATCGGACCGGATCGCGGCGCATTCAATTCGCGGCGAATTCAATTCGACGCCCCGCCCCGCGAGCCATTGAATTGCACCTGAATACCATGGTTGTCAGATGCGATTCCAAATTGATTTTCCATGCTGCAGGTGGTACATCACCATGCGCGGGACCGTCCGCGCGAACCGGCTGCGGTTCGTGCGCGCGAAGACGCCAGATAAGCCTCAAGAAAATCTCGAATCAGTCGAAGCTTGGAAATGAATATTTTCAATTTCGATGATCGGCATTCGATATAAGAAATTGGATTTCGGGATTCTTAACTACTCTTGAGCGGCGGCAATGAAAAAGTTCACTACCAGACAACTCATCGTGGGCGCCTTTGCGGTGCTCGCCGTCCTGGTCCTGCTGGTGAGCGTGCTGGCCACGAACTCGCTGAGCGAATCGAACAAACGGTTCTCCAGCTATGTCCACGGCATCGGAGAAAGGCAGGCCCTTCTGAGCGAACTCGCGGCCATCGCCAACCGTCGCGCCATCGGCGTGCGGGACCTGGTATTGGTCACCACGGCCGCGGAACAGAATGTCGCCAGAACCATGGCGGTCGATGCCAATGAGAAACTGAAGACGACGTTCAGGAAATTCAAATCCGCGGTGACGGGCGGCGCCAATGTGTCGGATCGGGAAAAGGCGATTTTCGACCGGATCGAGCGCATCGAAACCCAATACGAGAATACCGCCCTGCTGATCGTGGAACTGGCCGTTTCCGGCAAGCGCGATCAGGCCATCGAAAAGATCAATACGGTCTGCCGTCCCTTGTTCACCGAATTGCAGGCGGCGATCAAGGAAAACGTCGAAGTCAACGACGAGGAATCGAAGGCCGACGCCGATTTCTCGGCCTTCGCTTATGCCAGCCAGCGAAACATCCTCGTGGGCCTGAGCTGCTTCGCGGTCTTCACGGCGGCGGCGCTGGGTCTGTTCATCACGCGCAGGATCCTGGGCTCGCTGGGGGCGGAGCCGGCCGAGCTGAGCGTGGCGGCGCAGCGCGTGGCGCGCGGCGACCTGGGCGAGATCGCCGGGGCGAGGCAGGCGGCCCCGGGCAGCGT
>NZ_JBNDLF010000020.1:0-13454 GCF_050435945.1 Variovorax sp. PvP013 | reverse complement strand
GCCTGGACAACGAGCTCTTCTACATGGACAAGACCCTGATGGTCTTCGGCGACGCCAAGAAGGTCGTCGAGGACATGGGCAAGGCCATCGAATGACGAGTCATTTCTGACTGCCTTTCCCCACTGATCCGGAGAACCGTTATGAACGTGACTTTCATCGGCGTCGGAGCCATCGGCCTGCCCATGGCCCTGCAGATCCAGCACGCCGGACACTCGGTGACCGGCGTCGACCTGTCGGAAACCGTCATTGCCAATGCCACGGCAAGCGGCATCCGGACCATGAATGATTTCAGCGCCGCTCCTGCGGCCGAGATCGTCGTCGTCATGGTCGCCACCCCCGACCAGCTGGCGGATCTGGTCGGGCGCGTCCAAGGCTCGGTGCAGGGTCAGCTCTGGGTGATCATGTCGACCGTCGGCCCGCAGTCGGTGCGCGAACAGGGTGAGATCCTGGTACGTGCGGGCGCACGCGTCGTCGATGCACCCGTCACCGGCGGCGTGGCCCGGGCCCGGACGGGGGCACTCGTGATCTTTGCCGCCGGAGTGCCGGACGACGTGGCTTTGGCTCGGCCGGTGCTCGACGCCATGGGCACCGTGCGCGTCACGGGCGATCGCCTGGGCGATGGCCAGAGCATCAAGGTGGTCAATCAGCATCTGTGCTCAATCCACATCGTCGCCGCGGCCGAGGCCCTCAGTCTGGCGCGCTCGCTGGGACTCGATCCGGCGACCGTGCTGCCGCTGATCGAGCACGGCGCAGCGGGGTCGTGGATGCTGTCGGACCGCGGTCCGCGCATGGTCGCCGGAACGGATGTCGAAGTCACCAGCAGCATCAACATCTTCGTCAAGGACAGTGGGCTGGTGGCCAGCGCGGGGCAGGCCTGTGGTGCGACGTTGCCGTTGCTCGAGATCGCCAACGCTCGTTTTATCCAGGCAGCAGGGCAAGGGCTCGGATTGCGCGATGACAGCCGTGTCATCGAGACATGGAAATGACTGACGGAGCCGGCGGCTGAATATTGCGTCCGCCAGACGATTCAGAAGGCAGGCCGCCACCTCATGCTCCAGACCTTCGCCATCACCGGTCCGATCTACGTCGTCATCGCACTGGGCTTCGCGGCGGGCCACCTCGTCTTCAGCAAGCCCGACATGCGCGTCCTCGGCACCTACGTGGTCCGCTTCGCGCTCCCGGCGCTGGTGTTCACCGCGCTGTCGCAGCGCCCGGTCGGCGAGGTGCTCAACGCCCGTTACCTGCTCGGCTACGCGGTCGGCTCGCTGCTCATGATGACGGCGGGACTGCTGTGGGCCTGGCGCCGCCAGGGCAAGGGCTTCACGCTGAGCGCGCTGTGCGGACTGGGCGTCTCCAGCTCCAACAGCGGCTTCATCGGCTACCCGATCGCGATCCTGGTGGCCGGGCCGGCGCCGGCGGCGGTGGGGCTGGCGATGTGCATGCTGGTGGAAAACCTGCTGATGATCCCGCTGACGCTGGTCATGGCCGACAGCGGGCATGCGAGCAAGGGCAAGTGGCACCGCATCCTGCTGCAGTCGCTCGCCCAGCTCTCGCGCAACCCGGTGATCCTGGCCATTCTCGGCGGCATTGCCGTCTCGCTCACCGGCATCACGATCACGGGTTTCCTCGCGCGCTCGATCAACATGCTGGCCACGTCCTCGGCGGCGGTCTCGCTGTTCGTCATCGGCGGTACGCTGGTGGGCCTGAAGACCAAGGGCATGCGGCGCGACGTGACCTCCATCGCGCTGGGCAAGCTGCTGCTGCATCCGCTGGCGGTGGGCACCATGATGTGGCTGCTGCCGCCGGATGACACAGACTTGCGTGTGGCAGCCGTGATCTTCGCTGCCACGCCAATGCTCAGCATCTACCCGATCCTGGCGCAGAAGTATGGTTTCGAGGAGATGTGTGCGGCGGCGCTGTTACTGGCCACCGTGCTGTCGTTCGGAACCATCAGCCTTGTCTTGTGGGTCATCGATTACGGACTGGGGTGGCACTTCTGACAACGCAATCATTGAAGTTTCACCGTGTTCATTACATACGCCGGGCAGATCCCCAGAAGCTTTAGAAACGAAGATGGCAGGGTCAGATGACCCTGCTAGGTCTGATCGATGATTTCCGCTTGTTGCCCGAGCCTGACGGAGATGCAGTGCTATGAGCTTGGAATGCGCTCTTTGGTACAGATCACCTGTTGGGGTTGAGCTTGAAATTAATGGCAGTAAGTCGAACTCGGACAATCAAAAACCGTAATAGGTTTTCACGCTTGAGTTGTAGGCATCGTCATATTGAGGCGCGTTGTCGCCTGAGAAGCGAGGTGCCCCTTCCAACTGGGCTCTGTTCAAAGGGACCACATATCCTTCTTGTGCCGCTTCGTACTGGAGCATGTGCCAAGGGATGGGATACCGATCAGTTCCCACACCTAGCAAACCGCCGAACTCCATCACAGCGTAATGCACTTTGCCCGACTTCTTTTCGATCACGAGGTGATCGATCGTACCGAGCTTGTTTCCATCGCTGTCGTAAACGACGGTTCCTTCAATCTTGGCAGATGAAATGACGGTACGAGCGGAATCGTCGATATCCATGTCTATCACTCCTTGAGCCGACGAGGCTGGGTTACCGGCGTTGATTGAAACTTCCCAGCAAAATGAAGTATCTCTTGAAAAATGGGTCTTTCCAATACATGTCACGCTGCTGCTGCACCCGCTGGCAATGAGTAACATGGTGTGGCTGCTGTTGCCCGACGATTCCGAACTACGCGCAGCAGCTGCGGCTTTGCCGCGATGCTGATGCTGATGCTGATGCTGATGCTGATGCTGATGCTGATGCTGATGCTGATGCTCAGCATTTACCCGATCTTGACTCAGAAGTATGGTTTCGAGGAAATGTGTGCGGAGGCGCTTCTGTTGGCGACTGTACTGTCGTTCGGAATGAGCAGTCTCGTGATCTGGGTGCTTGGCCATGGCTTAAAGTGACAACTTTCACATAATGCCATTTCACCGAGTAGCTTTTTGTAAAGCCATTTAAAGGTGCTGCGCCCAGTCATCACAGTTCATTCGACTGGCAGCACACTTCATTTATCGGTCAATGCAAAGAAAATAAGCATGTTGGATTAGAGACAAAGGTGCGAAGCAGAATGGAGTCAACCCTGACCTTGCGCATCGATCCCTACAGCATCCGGTTGTTCGTGTCCGCCGCCCGCGCGGGCTCGATCCTGCGCGCCGCCGAGCAGGAACACATCGCCGCGTCGGCGTTGAGCCGGCGCCTGGCCGACCTGGAGCACGCCTTTGGCACCGCCTTGCTGGTGCGCTCGCCACGCGGCGTCGTGCTCACCGATGCCGGACGCCTTGTGTTCGATCGCGGTGCCAAGCTCGACGACGACCTGCAGGCCCTCCTGCGCGAAGTGCAGAGCGAGGCCGGCGAGATCCGCGGCACGGTCCGGCTGCACGCCAACATGTCGGCCGTGATCGGCTTCCTGCCCGAACGGCTGCAGGACTTCCTAGGCCGGCATCCTGGCGTGAAGGTGTCGCTGCACGAAGCCGACACGCGCGACGTGATCCGTGCCTGTCTGGACGACCGCGCCGACGTTGGCGTCGGCGTCGAGACGCCCGTCGCCTCCAGCCTTGACGCGTGGCATTTCGCCGACGACCCGCTGCAGGTGGTGCTGCCGCTCGGTCACGTCCTGGAAGCAGTGCGGACGATCGGCTTCGCCCGGGCGCTGGCGCACCCGGTCATTGGTGTCCACCAGGGCGGCGCTCTGGACCGCACCTTGCACGAGCGTGCCGAGGCGATGCGGATGCATTTCGCGCCCACGGTCTGGGTGAGCAGCTTCGACGCCGTGTGCCGGATGGTCGAGGCCGGTCTGGGCATCGCCGTCATTCCGCGCAGCGCCGCCGCGGCCTACGCCGGCAACCCCCGTTTCGTGCGTCGGCCGCTGGACGAGCCCTGGGCCGCGCGCAGCCTGCAGCTCTACGCACTGCGCCGCAATCCGCAGCCACGGGTCGTGCAGGCGTTGATCGAAGCGCTGCGCGGGTAAACGAGGATCTCGCGACTTGCGAGAGCCCCTATGCCGTCTTGGCGCTTGGCGCGGTCGGCCTTGGCCACGACCATCCGGGCATGACAGCCCTCGCGCCCGCCGACGAACCTGCCGACGACCTGGCGATGCGATTCGTGCCCCGCATCCTTTTCCTCAGCCAGTCGCCCGACGCGATCCGTGAGGTCCTGTCCGGCCGGACCGTTTTTTTGGGTGACGCCCTCCCCTTGCGCGACGACGTCTCGACCGACGAGATCACACCGATCGCCATCCTGACCCACTACGACGACGCGCTCGGCCGTTATCCGTACTCGGGTTTCGAAGCCGCGGGCGAGACGCCTGTCGGGGTCGGTGCGATCCGCGCCTCGGGCGTCGAGGTGGTGGTCGCTGGCAAGCGCTATGGCAAGGGCTCGTCGCGCGAACACAGCCCAGCGGCTGAGAAGCTTGCCGGGGTCCGCCTGGTCATCGCCGAGAGCTTCGAACGAATCTACCGCCAGAACGCCGACAACATCGGTCTCTTCACGTCCACCGACTTCGGCCTGATCGATCGGATCGCCGCGGGCGAGGCGATCGCGCTTAACGAGCTGGTCGCGGGGCGTGACGCATTGGCCGGCGCCATCCTGCGTAGCGGCGGGCTGCTGCGCTTCGGCCAAGCCCACATGCGACGGATCCGCAGCGTCCCCGCGACCAGCGACCGGCCGCGCACGCTGTTCGAGAAGATCGTCGAGCGCCACGGGCTGGCCACCGGACTCACCACGGCCGACCCGGCGCCGGGCGACGGCGCCTTCGTGCGGGCCCACTGGCGCTTCATCCACGAGTACTACACCGGCATGGCCGCGCACATGCTGCACGCCACCTTCGGCCGGCCGCTCGCGCTGCACGATCCGGCGACGATTGTGGTCTTCGAGGACCACACCTCCTACGTCGAGGAGAGTCCAGCCCACCTGCGCGGCGGCCTGGTGCCCAACGTGCACCGCATGGTGCGGGCGCAGCGTGACTTCGTGGCGGCGTACGGGCTGCGCAGCCACCGCACCCTGACCGAGACGGAGGCCGCCGCCGACGACGGCCGCAACGTCGCGGGCATCTCGCACGCCATGATGGCCGAGCATTACGCCCTGCCGGGCCAGGTGGTGGTCGGGACCGATTCGCACACGCCCCACAGCGGCGCGCTCGGCTGCGTGGCTTTCGGCGTCGGCACCACCGACATGGCCAACGCCATGATCACGGGTGCGGTGCGGCTGACGGTGCCGCAGTCGCTGCGCATCCTGCTCGAGGGCCGACCCGCGCCGGGCGTGACGGCCAAGGACATCGTGCTGCACCTCCTGGCCCGGCCGTTCATCCGCGCCGGCGGCGGCGTGGGCAAAGTGTTCGAATTCACGGGTCCGGCGATCGCCGGCCTGACCACCGACGAGCGCGCGACGCTCACCAATATGACCGCCGAGCTCGGCGGCTTCACCGGCATCGTCGCCCCCGATGCGGAGACGGTGCGCTTCCTGCGCGAGCGGCGCGGCATCGACGTCGCGATCGAGCCCTGGATGCACAGCGACGAGCGGGCAATCTACGCCGGGACGATCACCGTCGACTGTGCGGCCGTGCCGCCCATGGTGGCGTCGCCGGGCGACCCGGGCAACGGGATGCCGCTGTCGCAGGTGCCCGCACCGGTGCGCATCGACATCGCCTACGGCGGCTCCTGCACGGCCGGCAAGCGCGAAGACTTCGACCACTACCACGACGTGCTGCGCTGGGCCGCCGATCGCGGCCTGCGCGTGGCGCCGGGGGTGCAGCTGTACCTGCAGTTCGGTACGACCGCGGTGCGGGACCATTGCATCGCCTCCGGCTACCTCGAAGCCTTCGAGCGCGTCGGCGCGCGCATCCTGCAGCCCTCGTGCGGGGCCTGCGGCAACTGCGGACCCGGGGGTTCGGTGGCGGCGGGGCAGATCACCGTGAGCGCGATCAACCGCAACTTTCCAGGCCGTGGCGGGCCGGGCCAGGTCTGGCTCGCGAGTCCGCCCACCGTAGCGGCCAGCGCGATCGCCGGTGAACTGCTTTCGTTCGAGGCGCTGCAGCGCCGGCACACACATCCCACAACAGGAGACACCCCTTGAACCCTTCGAACATCCGGCGCGCGCTGTCGTCGCTGATCGGCGCGGCGCTGCTGGCAGCCTCGGTCGGCGCGACGGCGCAGTCCGCGGCCGCCGACAAGCCCATCCGAATGATCGTGCCGCTGGCGGCGGGCTCCACGGTCGACGCCGTGGCGCGGGCGCTGGCTCCGGGTTTCGGCCGCGCAACGGGCCACCCGGTGGTGATAGAGAACCTCGTGGGCGCGGGCGGCATCCTCGGCACGGCGCAAATCGTGAAGGCGCCCAGGGACGGCCTCACGTTGGGCATGATCTCGTCGAACCACGTCATCAATCCCGGAATCTACAAGAGCGTTCCCTACGACAGCCTCAAGGACATCACGCCCATCGCCGTGTTGGCCACGGTGCCCCTGGTGCTGGTGGTGAACCCGGCGGTGCCGGCGAAGAGCCTGCAGGATCTGATCGCGCTCGCCAGGGCCAAGCCCGGGACGCTGAACTACGGCTCCGCCGGCAACGGCAGCACGCTGCACCTAGCCGGCGAGCTGATGGTGAGCGAGACCGGCATCGACATGAAGCACGTGCCCTATCGTGGCACGGGACCGCTCGTCACCGACCTGATCGGCGGCCAGGTGCAACTCGGCTTCGTCTCGGTATCGCAGGTAGCGCCGCACGTGAAGTCCGGCGCCCTGCGGGCGCTGGCGGTCTCGACGACCCGGCGTTCGGCCGCCCTGCCCGACGTGCCGACCATGGCTGAAGCCGGCGCGCCGCGCTATGGTTTCGACGCCTGGATCGCACTGATCGGCCCCGCAGGACTGCCCAAGGCCCTCGTGGACGATTACGCCGCGGCGATCAAGGCCGCCCTGGGTTCCGTTGAGGCCCAGTCGGCCATCTCAGGCCAGGGCCTCATGGTGCTCGATACCGGCCCTGAGGCAGCCCCCGCCTTCCTGCAGGCCGAACTGGCGAAGCACCAGAAGCTCGTCCGGCAGTCCGGCGCCACGCTGGACTGAGCCGGGGACGCGCATGACCACCGCCGACCTCTGCGACCGCGCGGGCGCCGCAGCGCGCGTCTGCCCGGGACCCTGGCGTCTTTACGGGGGACGCCGTAGCGTGGCTGGCGCGATCGCGACGGTGCGCACCTTCAAGGATGCCCAACCGATCCGGCTGCGGCTCGCACAACCCGGCGAGGGCCGCATCTTGGTGGTGGATGCGGGCGGCTCCCTGGACGTGGCGGTCCTGGGTGACCGCATGGCGACCCTGGGACTGGCCAACGGCTGGGCGGGTGTGCTAGTCCACGGCGTGGTCCGCGATGCCGAAGCGTTGCGAAGGCTGGATTTCGCCGTCTTCGCGCTCGGGACTTCGCCGGCGCGTGCAACGGAACTATTCGCTGAAGCTCAAGGGCGCATGTTGACGATTCAGAATGTCATGTTCACGCCCGGCGACTTCGTCGCCATGGACGCTGATGGCGTGGTTGTCGTGACGACGGGCATGGCTCAGGACACTGAAATGAGCGGCACTGAGTAAGCACGGCAAGTTGTCCAATCGATAAAGGCGAGGTTGATCGTCTCTGCAGATTGTTTTGAAGAGCGGCTCAAAGCTGCAAAGGATCGATTTGCGTCGACTAAATCTGTTGATAAATCACAGATCATGACCGCTACCGGCCAGAAGCGGTCTTTCAACGCCCCAAACCGACTAGACCGCTTCAGACTGTCTGCAGCCGCTCAGTGTTAGCAGGTGAACGTCGGCTCAAGCCGAAACCGGTCGAACGATCATCAACACGGCGGATGTCCATGAGCGCGGGCGTGGTTGCGAATGACGCAGGCACCCAACCGGCCGTTGATAGTCTGAAAACTACTCGCGGTGCGATTTCAAGCGTGGTTAACGAGTAACCGATTTAAGTTGGCCGTCAACTGGTCCTCGACTCCTGCGGTAGACATGGACCAAACCTCCGCCAGCTCGCTGCACACCTTCCATGCGTCCCAAGGTTTTAAAGGCGCTGAACCATCTAACGTAAAGGGACCGTCGGTCTCAGGCAGCACCCTGTCAATCGGCATCCTTGCCGCTAGACCCCGCCCCTTTTCGCCAGCCAACATCGCCGGCCCTACGCTAAACCAGCATCCCAACCTTATCGCCGCTTGGAGTTCCGTAAGTCCGCCTGAGAACCAGTGAAGGACAGGCAAGCCAACCGAGCCGGCTTGAGCAAGGAGTTCTACCGTCCGTCCAGCCGCTCCGCGGGAGTGAACGCTGATGACTCGCCCCCCTTGTCTCGAGCACTCAGCAAGAGCTGCTCGAAAGATGCGTTCCTGCAAAGCAAGGCTCGCCCGAAATCGCATCGAGCCATCCAGTCCAATCTCGCCGATGAACCGTGCGTTCGCAATACTGCCGACGAGCTGACCGAGCTCCATGGCCTTGGCCGACGCGACCTCCGGGTGCAGTCCAAGGCCGACCTTGATGTTCTCTAGTCCTGCGAACACGCGCGAGGTGGCCACATAGGCTCTCGGACTGGTAGTGACAACCAACGTGAACTTGTTGCGTGTGTTGGTCTCGCGCGCCAGCACTAGCCCGTTCTGGTACAGGTCGAGATGGGAGTGGAAGTCAATCACAGGACTTTGTGATCGCGAAGAAGGCGGCCTAGTTCGGCCAGCCCACGCTCAACAACGCCTTCGAACGCTACGCGCTCGATGGGGCTCGCGAAAGCAGCAAACTGTCCCGCAGTGAAGGCGCGCACGCCGCTCTCCTCAACCTTCATCACGGCAGCCGCGACAGCGGCCACATCGTTGGCGCCACGTTCAGCTTGAGCGGCTTTCAGATCGGTGAAGTGGTAGGCCTTAGGGGTTGTGTCGGCAATGCCCGAACATAAGAAGGCTGACCTTCGTACAAGGCAAGGGACGCAGCGACCACAATGTTGCAACCCATACACCGCATACCGACCGCAACTCGTCGACTGCCCTGCCAGCTCGGAAAGGCGAGGCCTATCAAGGCAGCGCTCCATCATTTCCGCCTTCGTCAGCGCTGCATACGGCAATTGAAGGCTGGCTGGGATGCCTAGGCGCGACCAGATGCCCTGAAGTCGACGCATGAACACCGGGTGGGTGGTCTTCGTACTCAGGCTGCCTACACGTCCGGCGTTCAGAGGGACATTCAGGCTGATAAGACCGTTCTCCGGAACGACCACATCGACCGCGTTACTGCCAGTGGCGTCGGCGTGGCTGTCAGCCGCGAGCGCTGCGAATGCGAAGAACACGATAGACCTGCCACGCGTGGAACCTTCTCCATCGCGTTGCGGTTTTAGCCAGATGTTCTGATTCCACTGAAGATGGCGATCACCACCGCCGAGTGTTCGCGCGTAGAGGACTTGAGTTTCCGAGTCACCCTTGGCAATGTGTGAGACGAAGATGGGGGAACGCCTACCCGCGGTCAGGTCGAGCGCCCCAACCAGACTGTCCAACCCACCGGAAAGAAGCGACACGCAGTCCGCGTCATGGACCACGCGATGCTTGGGAATCGGCGGCGGGTAGCCTCCCTCCAGAAAGCTGATGTGCCAGAAGTCGCCGGTCAAAAATCGTAGCGTCTGCTCGATGTCGTCCGTCAGCTCCGCGAACGGTGCGGGCTCGTATAGAACCACTTCCAGTTCAATTACACGCGTCCAGCCATCGGCCGACGGGCTGCGTTCTACGGCGTGGTCAGCGGCGTTGACAGCAAGGGCAAGGGTGAGGAAGTCCCAACTTGCTACACCAGGTTCGACACCTGCGCGCTTGATGTCCTGTATGAGCGAAGCGCCCACGATGCTGACGTCCGGGAGTCCATCGTGCCCGTACATCGAGAAGTACGTGACATCGGCGGAACGATCCTCGGGGATGGCGTCCTTGGGTGCACAAAAAACCTTGGTCATAGGTCCGCCTCGAAGAGCTCGAACGTCATCTTCAACGCCTCCTGAAGAATCGCGTCGAGCTGGTTCCGCGTTGGGTTCGCAACCGTGCCTTTCAACATGTCTATGTGCAGACCAATCTCGTTCTTGAGGAAGCGCCTCATCTCTCGCTCACGAATCACGACAGTTGTTGGGTCAATCTGAGCGCTCTCGAAGATGGGCCCCAAGTCGAAACACAGACGATTGGCGGCTTCGATGGCCAGGTACCCCTTCATCAGCTCCCAAATGTCGCTGACGTTCATGGCCAAGGGGTCTACGCTGGTGTCGTCCCTCAGTAGCTCGTGCAGCGCAAGCGCCATAGCGTCACGGAATGACTCTTCGTCAGGGCTTCCACCTGCCGGCGCCAACTCACGGACGATGGCGTCCACCACGTCTTCAGCCGACGGATTAGTGGCTTGTAGGTTCTCAACCCACTGGCGAGCTTCGCTGGACACGCCTTGGCTTGCCGCCTTCAGGAATGAGAAAAGCGACGACCCGGCTCGAGTGGAGGCGCGCATCCGGCTCGACGCAGCCTGCGCTCCGCCACTTCCGCGCCGCGAGTAGTGCCCCAAGGCCTTGCGAAGGTGCTGTGAGTCACCGTTCCTGAGGAACTTGCCCATCTCCCGACGGGCGTCCCCATAGCGGGCCGGTGGCGCGACACCAGCTGCACCCGGAGGTGAAACTGCGGGTTCCGCGTCCCCGGGGGGAACCGACCCTCCGCCGCCAACCGCCCCGGCAACGTCATCGAGCCACGGTGGATCAAGGCTCACGCCAGACCCTGGTCCTGCACTTGAGGTGGACGTGCCCATTACTTCACTCCCTTCTGGAGGTACTGGCGCGACTTGGCCAACGTCTCGGAGTCCTCCGCCCAGTTGCTAAGCAGGGCCCGAGCCCAATCCCTCTGCCGAAGCAACGGCATCAGTGCCACATGGCGCTTGTTGCCCGGAATCTCGGCGAACACCGATGCGAGTTGAGCTCCCAGCTGCTGATGAGCGTCAGTGCAGTTCAGACATCGAACGATGTCTTCCTCCTGCCACTGGTCCTCTCGCGCCTTGCGCACCGCCCGGTTCAGGATTCGTGACACATCTCCCTCGCCAAGGGCCGCCAATCTAGGCACAAGCAGCTTCGACACCTCGGTTGCCTCCATGGTGGCCTCCAGCAGCTTCTTAGCTTCTGCGGACAACTCGTCGTAGGCCGCCAGACCCAAGCTGCGGTCTCGGCTGAGATGAAGGATGGGCCGTAGGTCTTTTGTCGCGAGCTGTGGATTCAGCCTGATCCACTGCTCATAGAAGTCACCAGTCCAGGACGGATGCGGCGGCTCGTACTTCTCTGCGGCCTGGGCCGCCTTCTCTACGCTAGCGAGGAACGTCGCCTTGCCATCAGCGCTTGACGCGACCGACTTGGCCAAGAATTCGAAGGCAGCGCTTGAAGCACACCGTTCGAACAGTTGAAGCTTCACCAACTCCTGCAGCGCCAGAGGCATGTCCATCGCAGCGGCGACAGTTTGCCGAATCATCAGGTTGTTGAGAAAGCGCTTTATGAGACGCGGGTTGCCCGCGATTTCGGCCGAGGTCACAAGCAACGGCGCAAGTTGATCCGCGATGTCGAGCTCTCTGGCCACAGCCGCCTTGGCAGCCGCGAACGCCTCATCGAGGAACTCTCGTGAAATGCCTGCTTCCCAGGACTTTCTGAGGCGCGCAAGAACCTCAGCTTGGCCGCTCGCCTGGACCTCCTTCGACATTCGCCCCTGCCGAACAGCCAAGTCAGTCAAGAGCAACGCCAGATAGGCCTTGACTTCGTTCACACCGAGCCGCGGCACGCGCAAGGGAATCTGAATGAGCTTGTCGAAGTAGCTGGTGACCAGACCCTCCTCGATTTCTACGCCTTTGAAGTGAGCTCGGACTGCCCCGCGAATCATGCTTTCGTCGGCGGCGATGAGGAAGGCAGTTCTCTTGACGTGAAGAAGCAATCGCATTGCCTCCAGCGTGCTGATCGCTGTGGTCGGAAGGCATCGGTCGAGGTCGTCGACAAAGACCACCAGGTGCACGTCGAGCTTCTCCAACAGCTCCTCGAAGGCCTGGCGGAGGCCCTCAATCTCCTTGGGCAGAGAGGTTTCCTTCTTCTCGCCGATGATGTCCTTGAGTTCGGGGCTCAGCTCTGAGTACGCCTCCTGCACAGCTTTGAGGTTTTCAGCGCGCTTCTGTTCGTCGCTCAGGCCCTGAACCAAGCCACTGACGGCGCCGAAGAGCGTTCCCAGTGGGCCCGCAGCTACGGTTCCGACCGCGACGTGTGCGATGACCGGCGCAGCAAGTCGACCAACCTTGAGAAGCTTGACTCTCTTCGCGAAGTCCAGCGCCTTGTCAAGAAAAGTTTTGCGCTTCTTAGCTTCCTCAACCAAGCGGTCGGATACCGCCTGAAGAAGCGCCTGGCGCGCGTCCTCGTAGCCTTGATACAGCCATGCGTTGAACTCCATCAGGATGTGCGAGGATTCCTCGCCATCCTTCTTGGTTCCCGCCTCGAGGTGCGCGCGGACATGCTTCACTAGCGTTGACTTGCCAGCGCCCCATCCACCGGAGATTCCAATGGTCAAAGGCGTATCCCCAGCATCCCGTATGAGGGTTGCGGCCGCGTTGGCGACCAAGCCAAAGTTCAGCAGGTCAACCTCGGCCTCGATGTCGTGCCACATCTCCATTCCTCCCTGATTTCTTCGCTGCCGTTGGAGGCCGGATGCGGTGCATCGAAC
Source organism: Variovorax sp. PvP013 (assembly GCF_050435945.1). Taxonomy (NCBI): domain Bacteria; kingdom Pseudomonadati; phylum Pseudomonadota; class Betaproteobacteria; order Burkholderiales; family Comamonadaceae; genus Variovorax; species Variovorax sp. PvP013. The sequence continues at coordinate 699 of NZ_JBNDLF010000020.1, read as the reverse complement.
GCGTTGTCGCGATGCGTTAGCTCTTGGTCCCCTCGCACGCGTGGCTCGCTCTATAGCAGGAACTGAGCGGGCCGATCCAGCCTGACCGAACAACTGTAACAGGGCTTATCGGGTGCCTCATTCGTGCTGGCGCGGCCGACTGGCGAGGTCGCTTTTGACTGATCTGTGGCCGAGAGCTGGGTGCTGCTCAGTCCCAAGGACTACTTGCTGCAGCTTTGAGGGCCATGTTGAACCTTCGCTTGGCCACCATCGTGCACGGCAGCTTTGAGACCTTGGGGCTACCTCCGCTTTGGGGCGGGCGAGTCTGCCGCACTAGCAAGCACGTGTCGTTCACGGCGCGACATGGAGAGGTAGCGACGGGATGGCCGCTGTGCCACCTTTCGGCGAAGGTCATGGTGGCACCGGGCACTGTGCCGAAGGTCGGCTTGCTGGTGGTCAGCGTGAGTCGGCCACATTACCGTGACCGGCGGCAATCGCTGCAAAGCGGACGTTTGGAAAAATCTGCTGGATGACAGCAGTGAGCCCAAAGCGGGCTTCTTTGGTCAGCCATCAAGCCAATCACGATGTTGATAAATCACAATCTCCAGTCTTATCATCAACTGCTTAGGGAGACGCTGATCAATAGGTTGTCTCGGGCACAGCTTGTGCGTGCCTGAAGCCGTTGTAAATCGCAGGACCCTCCACCCATGAGCCAACGCA
>NZ_JBNDLF010000019.1:0-21004 GCF_050435945.1 Variovorax sp. PvP013 | reverse complement strand
TCGCCGCCGTCAGCGTCGTCTTGCCATGGTCCACGTGGCCGATCGTGCCCACGTTCACGTGGGGCTTGGTGCGGGTGAATTTACCTTTTGCCATTCTCGACTCCGAAAATTAACTGGTTCAACAACACGTTCATATGGGGTTGCAGCGTCCATGTTGCAACCCCGAAATCTGGTGCCCTTTGCGGGAATCGGACCCGCGACCTCTCCCTTACCAAGGGAGTGCTCTACCACTGAGCCAAAAGGGCATGGCTTCGAAAAGCCTGAAACTCACAAACGAACGGACCCGTGGAGCGGGAGACGGGAATCGAACCCGCGTCATTAGCTTGGAAGGCTAGGGTTCTACCATTGAACTACTCCCGCATTTCGATCCCTCGCCACATGGCAGGCATCTCGTGCACTTGCATTCAAAGCGTCCTGAAATCCGTTTCGCTTCGCTGGTGGAGAGGGCTGGATTCGAACCAGCGTACTCGTAAGAGGGCAGATTTACAGTCTGCTGCCATTAACCACTCGGCCACCTCTCCGGCGAATCGCGGAATATAGCATAACTCTATGACTCCGCGCGACTTTCGATCGTCAGCGGGCGAATTCTACACGGGTCGCCGGCACGTTCTCAGTAGCCATGCGCTTCACGCCAGGCTTTCGCCTCGCCGAAGTGGCCGCAGCCGATGAAGGGCAGCGGTGGGCGCAACGCCGAGAGGGGCGAGGGATGGTTGGCCACCAGCACCTTGTGCCGCTGGACGTCGATCAGGGCCTTCTTGCTCTGGGCATGCGAGCCCCACAGCATGAAGACGACGTCGCGTTCGCCTTCGGCGATGTGGCGGATGACGGCGTCGGTCAGCACCTCCCAACCCTTTCCGGCATGGCTGGCCGCCTGGCCCTCCTCCACCGTCAGGCAGGTATTCAGGAGCAGCACGCCGTGCCGGGCCCACTGGACCAGGCTGCCGCCGGGGTTCGGGAACTTCGGCGGCGGCGTGCCCAGGTCGCGTTGCAGTTCCTTGAAGATGTTGCGCAGCGACGGTGGCAGCGGCACGCCAGGGGCGACCGAGAACGCCAGGCCCTCGGCCTGGCCACGGCCGTGGTAGGGGTCCTGGCCGAGGATCACGACCCGCACGTCCTCGGGCGGCGTGAGTTCGAGCGCCCGCAAGGGCTGCGGCGGGAAGACGACGGCACCCGCCTCCAGGCGCTCCTGCAGGAAAGCCCGAAGCCGGGTGCCGGCAGGTTCGGCGAAGAAGGCGTCGACCAATGGCCGCCAGCCCGGCGCCACGGGCCAGTCGGCCGGATCGGCATTTGCAAGCTGGGTCGGTGCAGGTGCGGTCATGAAAACAACTCCGCCAGCGCCGTGCCGGGATCGCCCGCGCGCATGAAGGCCTCGCCGACCAGGAACGCCTGCACGCCGGCTTCGCGCAGCCGGGCGACGTCGTCGCGCGTGCCGATGCCCGATTCGGTGACCAGGACACGGTCCGACGGGACGCGCCCGCGCAATGCCAGCGTGGTCTCGATGGAGACCTCGAAGGTGTTGAGGTCGCGGTTGTTGATGCCGATGAGGGGCGTCCTGAGCTTCAGTGCCCGGTCGAGCTCGGCGCCGTCGTGCACCTCCACCAGCACGGCCATGCCCAGGTCGCGGGCGATGGCCTCGAAGTCCTCCATCTGCGCGTCGTCGAGGCAGGCGGCGATCAGCAGCACGGCATCGGCACCCATCGCGCGCGATTCGTAGATCTGGTAGGGGTCGACCATGAAGTCCTTGCGCAGTACGGGCAGGTCGCACGAGGCCCGGGCCTGCTTCAGGAAGTCGACGCTGCCCTGGAAGAACTGCCGGTCGGTCAGCACCGACAGGCACGCCGCGCTGACCGCGCCGTCGCCCTCGGCGTAGCTCTGGGCGATGTCGGCGGGCTCGAAGTCCTCGCGCAGCACGCCCTTGCTGGGGCTGGCCTTCTTGACCTCGGCGATCACGGCGGCCTGGCCGGCGGCGATCTTGCGGCGCAGCGCGCCCTCGAAATCGCGCGTGAGCACGCGGCTCTCGGCGTCGAAGCGCATGGCCTCGAGCGACCGGCGGCGCCGGGCGTCGGCGACCTCTTCGTGCTTGACGGCCACGATCTTCTTCAGGATGTCGGACATGTTCGGTGCTTTCCTTGATTCTCTTCAGACCGCCCCGGCGGCCGTCGGGGCCGACAGGGCGCGGGTAACGTCGACCAGCCGGGCCAGCCGGGCCCGGGCCGCGCCGCTGTCGATGGCCTCGCGGGCCTTCGCCACGCCCGCGGCGATGGAGTCGGCCACCCCGGCCGCGTACAGGGCGGCGGCAGCGTTGATGACCACGATGTCGCGCGCCGGGCCGGGCACGCCGTCGAGCACGCCGCGCAGCATCGCCATCGACTGCTCGGGCGTCTCCACGCGCAATGCGCGGTTGCTCGACATGGCGAGGCCGAAGTCCTCGGGGTGCAGTTCGTACTCGCGGATCTCGCCGCGATAGAGTTCGCCCACCAGCGTGGCCGCGCCCAGCGAAATCTCGTCCATGCCGTCGCGGCCATAGACGACCAGCGCATGCTCGGCGCCCAGGCGCTGCAATGCGCGCACCTGGATGCCCACCAGATCGGCATGGAACACGCCCATCAGGATGTTGGGCGCGTCGGCCGGGTTGGTCAGCGGCCCGAGGATGTTGAAGATCGTCTTGATGCCCAGTTCCTTGCGCACCGGCGCGACGTTCTTCATCGCCGGGTGGTGGTTGGGCGCGAACATGAAGCCGATGCCGACCTCGGCGATGCACCGGGCGATGCCCTCGGGCGACAGGTTGATCTGCACGCCCAGCGCCTCGAGCACGTCGGCGCTGCCGGACTTGCTGCTCACGCTGCGCCCGCCGTGCTTGCTGACCTTGGCGCCGGCCGCCGCGGCGACGAACATGGCGCAGGTCGAGATGTTGAAGGTGTGCGAGCCGTCGCCGCCGGTGCCCACGATGTCGACCAGGTGCGTGCGGTCGGCCACCGGCACCTTGGTCGAGACCTCGCGCATCACCTGCGCGGCGGCCGTGATCTCGCCGATGGTCTCCTTCTTGACGCGCAGGCCGGTGATGAGCGCCGCCATCATGACCGGCGAGCACTCACCGCTCATGATGAGCCGCACGATGTGCAGCATCTCGTCGTGGAACACCTCGCGGTGCTCGATGGTGCGCTGCAGGGCTTCCTGCGGTGTGATGGGCATGGGTCGTCTCCGGATCGGGTGCGGGATGTGGCGGCGCTCAGGCGGCCAGGAAGGTGCGGATGGCCTCCGCCGCCGCGTCCACGCCGGCCACGTCGACGTCGAGGTGGGTGACGAAGCGCAGGCGGTAGAGGCCGGTGGCCAGGATGCCGCGCGCGGCCAGGAAGGCCAGCAGGTCGGCGGCACGGGCCTGGGCCGGGCCTTCGAGGTCGACGAACACGATGTTGGTCTGCGGCGGTTCCACGCGCAGGCCGTCGATGCCCGCGAGGCTGTCGGCCAGGCGCTGGGCCAGCGCGTGATCGTCGGCCAGCCGCGCGACGTGGTGGTCGAGCGCGTGCGACGCGGCCGCCGCGAGCGACCCCGCCTGGCGCATGCCGCCGCCGGCCATCTTGCGGATGCGGTGGGCGCGCGCGATGAAGTCCTTCGAGCCGCACAGCGCCGAGCCCACCGGCGCGCCCAGACCCTTGCTGAAGCACACCGAGACGCTGTCGAAGCACTGGGCGATGCGGCGCGCCTCGGCGGCCACCGACTGGGCGCGGTCGCCGACGGCGAGCGTGCCCGCGCGCTCGGCCTGGGCCGTGGCGGCGTTGAAGAGCCGGGCGCCGTCGAGGTGGCGCTGCAGACCCTTCGAGCGGGCCAGCTCGGTCGCGGCGCGCACGTAGTCGAACGGCAGCAGCTTGCCACCGAGCGTGTTCTCCAGCGCCAGCAGGCGGGTGCGGGCGAAGTGCGCGTCGTCGGGCTTGATGGCCGCCTCGATCTGCGCCAGTGGCAGGGTGCCGTCGCCGGCATGGTCGAGCGGCTGGGGCTGCACGCTGCCGAACACCGCCGCGCCGCCGCCCTCCCAGCGGTAGCAGTGCGCCTGCTGGCCGACGATGTACTCGTCGCCGCGTCCGCAATGCGCGAGCACGGCGCACAGGTTGCTCTGCGTGCCGGTGGGCATGAACAGCGCCGCCTCGAAGCCCAGCAGCGCGGCGATCTTCTCCTGCAGCGCGTTGACGCTCGGGTCGGCGCCGAAGACGTCGTCGCCCAGCGGGGCGGCGGCCATGGCCTCGCGCATCGCCGTGGTCGGCTGCGTGACGGTGTCGCTGCGCAGGTCGATGGTGGGACCCAGGGCGGTCATCGGCGGTGCTCCTTCAGTCGAGGAAGTTCTTGAGCATGGCGTGGCCGTGCTCGGTGAGGATCGATTCCGGATGGAACTGCACGCCTTCCACGCGCACCGCGTGGGCGAAGCCGGTGTGGCGCACGCCCATGATCTCGCCGTCGTCGGTCCAGGCGGTGACGGCCAGCTCGGGCGGCCGGCTCGCGCGCTCGATCGACAGCGAGTGGTAGCGGTTGACGGTGAAGCGTTCCGGCAGGCCGGCGAAGACGCCCTCGCGCGTGGTGGTGATCTCGCTGGTCTTGCCGTGCATGAGCTGCTGCGCGCGCACGATGGTGCCGCCGAAGGCCGCGCCGATCGCCTGGTGGCCCAGGCACACGCCCAGGATCGGCAGGGTGCCGGCGAATTCGCGGATCGCATCGACCGAGACGCCCGCCTCGGCCGGCGAGCACGGCCCGGGCGAGACCACCAGCCGCTGCGTGCCCGCCGCGATGCGCTCGCCGATCTGCGCGAGCGTGACCTCGTCGTTGCGCACCACCTCGACCTCGGCGCCGAGCTCGCCCAGGTACTGGACGATGTTGTAGGTGAAGCTGTCGTAGTTGTCGATCATCAGCAGTTTCATGGCTTCGCTCCGATCCGGTGCACGCCCTTGACCACCGGGAACACGTTGAAATTGATCAGCAGCCCCAGGCGCTGGCCCGACAGGCGCACCACCGCCTGGGCCTGCATGCGGTGCAGGTCGTCGAGCGCGTCGACCGCCCGCACCTGCACCACCATGGCCTGCTCGACGACGAAGTCGGCCCGGCCGGCCTCGCCCAGCGGCCGGCCCTTGTAGGCCGCCGTCACCGCCACGTCGCGTTCGAAGCCGATCTCGCGCTCGGCCAGCTCGACGGCCAGCGCCGCGGCATACACCGCGCCCGGCAGCCCGGTGCCCAGCACGCGCTGGACCTCGACGGCGGCGCCGATGATCTCGTGCGAGAAGTCGCCGGAGGGCGTGCCGTGCGGCTGCGCGTCGCCGGCCGTCATTCGAGCCCTTCCTCGACCAGCTCGGCGGCGCGCAGCAGCGCGCGCGCCTTGGCCTCGGTCTCCTTCCACTCCAGCTCCGGCACCGAGTCGGCCACCACGCCGGCGGCGGCCTGCACGTGCAGCACCTGGTCCTTGACGATGCCGGTGCGGATCGTGATGGCGACGTCCATGTCGCCCGCGTAGCTGATGTAGCCGCAGGCGCCGCCGTAGAGGCCGCGCTTGACGGGCTCGAGCCGGTCGATGAGTTCCATCGCGTGCACCTTGGGCGCGCCGGTCAGGGTGCCGGCCGGGAAGGTCGCCTTGAGCACGTCGATGGCGGTCATGCCGTCCTTGAGCGTGCCCTCGACGTTGCTCACGATGTGCATCACGTGGCTGTAGCGCTCGACCGCGAAGGCCTCGGTCACCTTCACGGTGCCGGTCTTGGCGATGCGGCCGATGTCGTTGCGCGCCAGGTCGATGAGCATCACGTGCTCGGCGCGCTCCTTGGGGTCGTTGACCAGTTCGTGCTCGGCGGCCTTGTCGAGCTCGATCGAGGCGCCGCGCGGGCGCGTGCCGGCGAGCGGGCGGATCGTGACCTTCTGCTCGCCGTCGGCCAGGCGCTCCTGGCGCACCAGGATCTCCGGCGAGGCGGCGACGACGTGGAAGTCGCCCAGGTCGTAATAGAACATGTAGGGCGACGGATTGAGCGAGCGCAGCGCCCGGTAGAGCGACAGCGGCGACTCGGTGAAGCGCTTGCTGATGCGCTGGCCGATCTGCACCTGCATGAAGTCGCCCGCGGCGATCAGCTCCTTGGCGCGCTCGACGGCGGCGATGTAGTCGGCCTTGGCGAAGGAGCGCTCGGGCGGGTGGGACTGCGTCGGCTTGACCTGCGGCGCGCTGACCGAGTACTTGAGCTGCTCGCGCAGTTCGCGCAATCGGCGCTTGGCCACGGCATAGGCCTCGGGCTGGGCCGGGTCGGCATAGACGATCAGGTAGAGCTTGCCCGAGAGGTTGTCGATGACCGCCAGCTCCTCGCACTGCAGCAACAGGATGTCGGGACAGCCGAGCGTGTCGGGCGGGCAGCTGTCCTCCAGCTTCTTCTCGACGTAGCGCACCGCGTCGTAGCCGAAGTAGCCGGCCAGCCCACCGCAGAAGCGTGGCAGTCCCGGGCGCAACGCGACCTTGAAGCGCTGCTGGTAGGCGGCGATGAAATCGAGCGGATTGCCCTCGGCGGTCTCGACCACGCGGCCGTCGGTGACGACCTCGGTGCGCGCTGCGGCGCCGAAGCCGCTGGCGCGGATCAGCGTGCGCGCGGGCAGGCCGATGAAGCTGTAGCGTCCGAAGCGCTCGCCGCCGACGACGGATTCGAGCAGGAAGCTGTACCTGCCGCCGTCGCGGGCGTGGGCCAGCTTGAGGTAGAGGGACAACGGGGTCTCGAGGTCGGCGAAGGCCTCGACCATCAGCGGGATGCGGTTGTAGCCCTGCGCGCTGAGGCTCTTGAATTCGAGTTCGGTGATCACGGATGGGGTCTTCCTGGACCGGCGGGCGCTTCGAGGATCGCGGGCCGCCGGCGGTGTCGTTCGGGGAATGCGGTGCCGCTGCGGGAAGGAGCGAGACCTCGGGCGCACGGCGTGCGCCGTGCCATCAGATGGGCAAGGACGATGGCTTGCGCCAGGGCCAGGCTCCCCGGCTGCCTGGGCCTGTCCGAACGACGTGGGTGGGAATGCGCATGGAGGGGCGAGTTTAGCCGAGCGTTTTCGCGCTGCCCAGTGCATCCAGCGCCGCGAGCGTGTCGAGGAAACCGTCGGCATCGACCTCGCGCACCGGCTCGCCGTGGTTGTAGCCGTAGGTCACCAGCACCACGGGGCAGCCGGCGGCGCGGGCGGCGCGGGCGTCGTTGCTGGAGTCGCCGACCATGAGCGTGCGTGCCGGTGTGCTGCGAAGCGCCTCGCAGGTCTTCAGGAGCGGCAGCGGATCGGGCTTCTTGCGCTCGAAGGCGTCGCCGCCGAAGACCACCTCGAAGAAGGCGTCGAGCCCCTTGGCGGCGAGCAGCGGCCGGGCGAAGGCGCCGGGCTTGTTGGTCAGGCAGGCCAGCCGCAGGCCGCGATCGCGCAGCAGGCGCAGACCCTCGACCGCGCCGGCATAGACGACCGAATGCCGGCCGTTGAAGGTCTCGTAATGCCGCTGGTAGCCGTCGAAGGCGCGGTCGTAGAGCACATCGGGCGCCGCCAGGTGGCGCAGCACGGATCGCACCAGGTGCTCCGAGCCCTTGCCGACCATCGCCTCGACGACGCGCGCATCGACGGCGGGCAGCGCCAGGTCGGCCAGCATGGCGTTGAGCGCGGCGGTGAAATCGCCCAGGGTGTCGACCAGGGTGCCGTCGAGGTCGACGATGGCGGCGTCGAAGTGTGCGAGATCGAGTGTCATGCGTCCGAGAATAGCCGGGGCGGCGCCCCTCACCAGCGCGGGACGGTCTCGTCCTTGAGTTGCCGGCGCAGCGCGGCGTAGTCGGGCATCACGGCGGCCACGGTGGCCCAGAAGCGTGGGCTGTGGTCCATCACGCGCAGGTGGCTGAGTTCGTGGACGACGACGTAGTCGACGACGTCCGGATGGAAGTGCATCAGCCGCCAGTGCAGGCGGATCGCGCCGCTCGAGCTGGCGCTGCCCCAGCGGGTCGCCGCGTTCGACAGCGCCAGCTGCTTCCACTGCACGCCGATGCGCGGCGCGAAGTGGTCGAGCCGCTCGGCGAACAGGCGCCGCGCCTGCCGCATCAGCCAGGCGCGCGTGGCGTCGCGGATGAGTTCGGGCGCGGCGTCGGACGCGAGCGCGAGCCGCAGCACGCGGGGCGAGGCGGCATCGCCGGGCGGAACCTCGTCGAGCGTCGCACCACCGCCACCGCCACCGCGTCCGGCGGTGCGCAGCGGATCGAGCCGAACCACCACCGGCCGACCCAGCAGAGGAAGGACGGTGCTGTCGTGCCAGTCGATGCGCGCGGCCTCGATGCGGTCGTGGCGCTGGCGCGTCTCGGCAAGCTTGCGCAGGATCCAGCCGGCCTTGTCGCGCACCGCCTGGTCGACGTCGTCCAGGGCCACCCAGCGCGGCGCCCGCACCGACAGGCCGTCGGCGCCGATCACGAAGCCGATGGTGCGGCGCGCGCCGCGCGTGAACTCGTAGGCGACCCGGGACTCGCCGAGCAGCGCCTCGCGCGTGGCGCGCGGGTGGACGAAGTGCGCCGCCTCGGGCGCCTTCGACAACGCCGTCAACGTGTCGCGTCCGCGGCCCATCGCGTCGTGCCCGTCGTTCCCGTCATGCGGTGTAGGCCTCGGGATCGAGCCGGCGCATCTCGCCCTCGATCCATGCCTCGACCTCGTTCATCAGTTCCTCGGCCTTGCGGCCGGCGGTCGGAATGGCCGGGCCGATCGAGACGTCGACCACGCCCGGGTACTTGATGAAGGCCTTGCGCGGCCAGACCCGCGCCGAGGTCACGGCCACCGGGATCACCGGCGCCCCGGTCTGGATCGCCAGGCGCGTGCCACCGTTCTTGTAGACGCCGCGCTGGCCGCGCGGGATGCGCGTGCCCTCGGGGAACATGATGATCCAGATGCCCTGGGCCAGCAGCACCCGGCCCTGCGCCACGACCTTGCTGAAGGCGCGCGCGCCCTGCTTGCGGTCGATGTGGATCATGTCCAGCCGCGCCATGGCCCAGCCGAAGAAGGGCACGTAGATCAGCTCCTTCTTGAACACGTAGGCCAGCGGGTGCGGCATCAGCGTGGGCATCAGGAAGGTCTCCAGCGTCGACTGGTGCTTGACCAGCAGCACCGCGCCGGCGCGCTTCTCGTGCGGCAGGTTCTCCAGGCCGACGACGCGGGTGCGGATGCCCAGGATGACGCGCGCGCCGGCCATCGCCCAGCCGAGCCAGCGCTCGGCCATCCAGTAGAGCGGCTCGCCGCGCCGCCAGATCGACGCCACGACCATGATGATCCCCCACGGCATCACCGTGACAAGCATCCACGCCATGTGCACTACCGAGCGCACGAAGGCCGCGAGCGTCGCGGCCGCGCCGGGGCGACTCATCGCTCGGCCGCCTGCTGCGCGGCGACGTCGGCCGCGTGCCGGGCCTCGCGCGCGAGCAGGAAATCGACGAAGGCCGGCAGGTCGGCGTGGACCCGCGTGGCGGCCGGGTACTCGGGCGGCAATGGATCGACGCCGCGGCACGCCGCGCCCATGCCGGTGAGCAGCAGGTGCGGCTCGCAGCCGGCCGCGGCGCCCGCCTGCACGTCGCGCAGGCTGTCGCCGGCGGTGGGCACGTCGGCCAGGTCGATGCCGTAGCGCTCGCCGATCTGGTGGAACAGCCCCGGCTTCGGCTTGCGGCAGGCGCAGTCCTCGTCGGGGCTGTGCGGGCAGTAGAAGACCGCGTCGACACGGCCGCCGACGGCCGCGAGCAGCTTGTGCATCTTGGCGTGCATGGCGTTGAGCGTGGCGACGTCGAACAGTCCGCGGCCGAGGCCGGATTGATTGGACGCGATGACCACGTGCCAGCCGGCATGGTTGAGCCGGGCGATGGCTTCGAGGGCGCCGGGCAGCGGCGTCCATTCGACCTCGCTCTTGACGAAGTCGTCGCGGTGCAGGTTGACGCTGCCGTTGCGGTCGAGGATGACGAGTTTCATGGCGGACGGGCTGGCGCGCAGGACCATGGGCGGTTCGGGGCGGCCGTCAGGCCGCCAGCCGCTCCAGTTGCGCCACGCGGTTCATCGCCGCGTGCAGCATCTTGAGCAGGCCCAGGCGGTTCAGGCGCAGGTCGATCTGTTCGGCGTTGACCATCACGTCGTCGAAGAAGGCGTCGACCGGCTCGCGCAACGCGGCCAGGGTCTGCAGCGAGGCCGTGTGGTCGCCGGCCTCGAACTGCGCGTCGGCCACGGGCAGCACGCGCGCCATGGCGGCGTGCAGGGCCTTTTCCGCCGGCTCCTGCAGCAGCAGCTCGCTGACGTGGGCGTCGGCTTCGGGCGACTTCTTCAGGATGTTGCTGATGCGCTTGTTGGCGGCGGCGAGCGCCGGCGCCTCGGGCAGCGCGGCGAAGGCGCGCACGGCGGCCAGCAGCCGGGGCACGCGGCCCAGGCGTTGCGGACGCGAGGCGAGCACGGCATCGACCTCCTGCGCGCTGGCGCCCTGCTCGCGCAGGCTGCCGGCGAGGCGGTCGTAGAGGAAGGTCAGCAGCAGCGCCCGGCGCTCGGCGGCCTGGCCCTCGAAGGGCGCGGACGGCGCGGCTTCGTCCGCCGCGCCGGGCAGGTCGGTGGCGGGACGGTCGAAGGCGTCGAAGGCCCGGCCGACCAGCGCGTCGACGTCCAGCGGCAGGTCCTTCTCGCCCAGCATCCGGAGCACGCCCAGCGCGTGCCGGCGCAGCGCGAACGGATCGCGGTCGCCAGTGGGCAGGTTGCCGATGCCGAACATGCCCACCAGCGTCTCCAGCTTGTCGGCCAGCGCCACCACGACGCCGACCTCGCCGCGCGGCAGCGTGTCGCCGGCGAAGCGCGGCTTGTAGTGGTCTTCGATGGCGTCGGCCACGTCGGCATCGAGTCCGTCGTGCAGCGCGTAGTAGCGGCCCATCGTGCCCTGCAGCTCGGGGAACTCGCCGACCATGTCGGTCACGAGGTCGGCCTTGGCCAGCTGCGCCGCCTGCACCGCCTTCGCGGCCAGCCCGGCATCGGCGCCTCCCGCATCGGCCAGCTGCCGGGCGATGCCCTGCGCGATGCGCATGACCCGCTCGACGCGCTCGCCCTGCGTGCCCAGCTTGTTGTGATAGACCACCTTGCCCAGCGACTCGACACGCGAGGCGAGCGTCTTCCTGCGGTCTTGGTCGAAGAAGAACTTGGCGTCGGCCAGGCGCGGGCGCACCACGCGCTCGTTGCCGCCGATCACGGCGCTGGCGTCGTCCGGCGAGATGTTGCTGACGACGAGGAAGCGGTTGGTCAGCCGCCCCGACGCGTCGAGCAGCGGGAAGTACTTCTGGTTGGCCTTCATCGTCAGGATCAGGCACTCCTGCGGCACTTCCAGGAACTCGGGCTCGAACTCGCAGACCAGCACGTTCGGCCGCTCGACCAGCGCGGTGACCTCGTCGAGCAGCGCGGCGTCGTCGATCGGCCGCGCGCCGCCGCCGATGCGCTGCGCGGCGGCGTCGAGCTGGCGCGCGATCTCGGCGCGGCGCTCGGCGAAGCCGGCGATGACGGCGCCCTCCTCGGCGAGCTGACGCGCGTAGGCGTTGGCATCGGCCAGCACGACGGGGTCGACCTTCGCCTCGAAGCGGTGGCCGTGCGTCTCGCGACCGGCCTTCAGGCCCAGCGCCTCGACGGCGACGACGTCGGCACCGTGCAGCGCGACCAGGCCGTGCGCCGGGCGCACGAAGCTCACGCTGCTCCAGCCGGGCAATTCGCAGCCCGATTCGAGCTGGTAGCTCATCACCTTGGGGATCGGCAGCCTGGCGATGGCCTCGGCCAGGGCCTTCTGCAGGCCCTCGGCCAGGGTTGCGCCGCGCGCGGTGCTGTCGTGGAAGAGCGCCTCACCCTTGCCGTCGGGCGCGCGTCGCAGCGCGGGCACGGCGGTGGCGTCGGCGCCGAGCGCCGCGAGGCGCTTGAGCAGCGCCGGCGTGGCGTTGCCGGCGGCGTCGAGCCCCACGGAGACGGGCATCAGCTTCTGCGAGACGGCCTTGTCGGCGGCCCGCTCGGCGACGCCGGTGAGGTGGGCGCCGAGCCGGCGCGGCGAGGCATAGGCGGTGAGCGTGGAAGCCGCGTCGGCCAAGCCCTGCGCGACGAGCTGGTCGCGCAGCACGCCGGCGAAGGCATCGCCCAGTTGCTTCAGGGCCTTGGGCGGCAGTTCCTCGACGAAGAGTTCGACGAGCAGGTTCGATGTCATGGTCATGGTCTTCAGGCCGCCTTCTTGGCCGGGAGCTTGGGCATCTGCGCGACCCATTCGCGCGGCGCCATCGGGAAGCCCAGCCGTTCGCGGCTGTCGTAGTAGCTCTGCGCGACGCCGCGCGCGAGGTTGCGGATGCGGCCGATGTAGGCGGCGCGTTCGGTCACGCTGATGGCGCCGCGCGCGTCGAGCAGGTTGAAGCTGTGCGCGGCCTTGAGCACCTGCTCGTAGGCCGGCAGGGCGAGCTGCGCCTCCATCAGGTGGCGGGCCTGTTTCTCGTGGGCGGCGAAGGCGGTGAACAGGAACTCGGCGTCGCTGTGCTCGAAGTTGTAGGTCGACTGCTCGACCTCGTTCTGCTTGTAGACGTCGCCGTAGGTGAGGCCCTCGGTCCAGGTCAGGTCGTAGACGTTGTCCACGCCCTGCAGGTACATCGCCAGGCGCTCCAGGCCGTAGGTGATCTCGCCCGTGATGGGGCGGCAGTCGATGCCGCCGACCTGCTGGAAGTAGGTGAACTGGGTCACCTCCATGCCGTTGAGCCAGACCTCCCAGCCCAGGCCCCAGGCGCCGAGCGTCGGGTTCTCCCAGTCGTCCTCGACGAAGCGGATGTCGTTCTTCTTCAGATCGAAGCCCAGGGCGGTCAGCGAGCCGAGGTAGAGCTCCAGGATGTCGGCCGGCGCCGGCTTGAGCACCACCTGATATTGGTAATAGTGCTGCAGGCGGTTGGGGTTCTCGCCATAGCGGCCGTCCTTGGGGCGGCGGCTGGGCTGCACGTAGCCGGCCTTCCAGGGCTCGGGGCCCAGGGCGCGCAGGAAGGTGGCGGTGTGCGAGGTGCCGGCGCCGACCTCCATGTCGTAGGGCTGCAGCAGCGCGCAGCCCTGATCGGCCCAGTAGGACTGGAGGGTGAGGATGATTTGCTGGAAGGTCAACATGAGGAGACAGCCGATGCGGGATCGGGCTTTGGAAGGACGGCGGCGGGACGGACCCGCGAAGGGCGCGATTTTACGGGCCGGCTCGCGGCACGGGGCGCCGCTCTCCCACAGACGCCCGGGGCGCCGCCTGCTGCCTGCGGAAAGCCATGGACGGCATAACCTGCGTTCCGCCCCGCGCTTCCCGACTCTTCCCATGCCCACCCTGTCCGCCCCCATCGTCCGACCGGATACGCCGCTGTTGGTCGTGCTCAACGCCGGATCGGGCCGCTCCGACACCAACACGGTCCGCCAGGAGATCGAGGCGACCTGCGAGGCGGCCGGCCGGCCGCTGCGGATCTTCCTGATCGACGGGCCGAACCGCGCGCAGGCCCTGGCCAGGGAGGCGGTGGAAGGCGCGCGCGCGGTCAACGGCATCGTGGTGGCCGCCGGCGGCGACGGCACCATCAACACGGTGGCGCAGGCCACGCTGGGCAGCGGCTGCGCCTTCGGCGTGCTGCCCCAGGGCACCTTCAACTACTTCAGCCGTGCCAACGGCATCCCGGCGGAGACCGGCGCGGCGCTCCGGGTGCTGTTCGACGAGCGTCCGCGCGAGGTGCAGGTCGGCATGGTCAACGACCGCGTCTTCCTGGTGAACGCGAGCATGGGGCTCTATGCCGAGCTGCTGGAGGAGCGCGAGGCCTTCAAGCGCGAGTACGGCCGCAGCCGCTTCGTGGCCTTCGGCGCGGCGTTGATGACGATGCTGCGCGGCCATCGCCAGTGGGACCTGCACCTGGCGTTCCACGGCACCGAGCGCGACATCCGCACGCCGACGCTGTTCGTCGGCAACAACCCCCTGCAGCTGCGCCAGGTCGGCCTGCCGGAGGCGGAGCAGCTGGAGAACGAGCGCCTGCTGGCGGCCGTGGCGCTCGAGCCGTCCGGGGCGTTCGGGCTCGCCGGGCTGCTGCTGCGCGGCGCGCTCGGGCGGCTGGGCGCGTCCGAGAACGTCACCAGCTTCGCCTTCGAATCGCTGACGGTGAAGCCGCGCGGCACGGTGTCGAGCAGGAAGCCCCGCCGCGTCAAGGTGGCCACCGACGGCGAGCTCGGCTGGCTCGACATGCCGCTGCTGTTCCGCGTGGCGCCCGAGCCGCTGTGGCTGATCCGCCCCGAAGTCGCACCCGAACTGGAGGCCGCCAAGCAATGAACGCGGCGCCGCTGCTGCTGCAGATCTCCGATCCGCACTTCGGCACCGAGGTGCCGACGGCGGTGCGCGCGCTCGAGCGGCTGGTGCACGAGCAGTCGCCCGACGTGGTGGTGTTCTCCGGCGACATCACGCAGCGCGCGACCCGCGCGCAGTTCGACGCCGCGCGCGCCTTCGCCGACCGCCTGGGCGCGCGCGCCATCGTGGCGATCCCGGGCAACCACGACATCCCGCTGTTCCAGCTCGGCGTGCGGCTGCTGAACCCCTACGCGCGCTATGCGCGTGCCTTCGGCGACGACCTGGAGCCGGTGTTCGAATCGGACGCCTGGCTGGTGATCGGCGTCAAGACGACGCGCCGCTACCGCCACGAGGACGGCGAGGTCTCGCCCGCGCAGATCGAACGCGTCGCCGGACGGCTCGCGCGCGCCCGTCCGGGACAGGTGCGTATCGTCGTGACGCACCAGCCGGTGCTGGTGACGCGGCCCGAGGACGAAGCCAACCGGCTGCACGGGCGCGACGCCGCCGTCGCGCGCTGGTCGGCCGCGGGCGCCGACCTGGTGCTCGGCGGCCACATCCACCTGCCCTTCGTGCGGCCGTTGCAGGGCGCCTTCGCGGACTGCCCGCGCGCGATGTGGGCGGTGCAGGCGGGCACGGCCGTGTCGACGCGGCTGCGCTCCGGGCAGCCGAACTCCGTCAATCTGGTGCGGCAGTCGGCCGGCGACGGTGCCGACGCCTCGTCGTCCGGGCGGCGCTGCACGGTCGAGCGCTGGGACTGCCCGACGGGCGACGACCGTTTCGTGCGGGCCGCGTCGCACGATCTGGTGCTGGACGCCTCGGACGGCCATGCCGCCGGGCGCCCCGGAACGGACTCAGTGCGATGAACGAATCCTCGTCGCTCGTCGAATGGGCCCAGCGCCTCGGCCCGCATGCGCTGGCGGCCTTCCTGATCCTGCTGGCGGTATCGACCACGGCCGGCGGCGCGGTCTTCGCGCTGTCGCGGCGACGCCGGCTGCGCGCGGCGGATGCGCGGACCGAGCCCCGGCCGGACAGCCTGCTGGCCGGACTGGGAATCGGCTTCGGCGGCATCGTGCTGGCCGCCGTCCTGTTCGCCTGGATCGCCTGGCAGATCGCGCCGGGACGCTCCCTGGGCCTGGCCGACCAGGCACTGGCCGATGCCATCGGCCTGCACCTGCCCCGTGCCGCGCTGCGGTTCTTCGCCGGCTTCACGCACGTGGGCGATCCGTCGACCTTGATCGCGCTGGCGGCGGTCGTCGCGGTCCTGTTGTGGCGGGTGCAGCAGCGCGTCCTGATGGCGGGATGGCTGCTGGCCCTGGCGGGCAACGCGATCCTCAATCCGTCGCTCAAGCAGATCTTCGAGCGCGTCCGGCCGGTGCACGACCACGGTTTCGCGCTGGCCACCGGCTACAGCTTTCCGAGCGGTCACAGCTCCGGCGCGATGGTCACCTACGGCATGCTGGCATACCTGGCGCTGCGCCTGCTGCCGCCGCGCTGGCACGTTCCGGTCGTGATGGTGGCCATCGCCATGGTCCTCACCACGGCTTGCAGCCGCGTCTTCCTGCAGGTCCACTTCGCCAGCGACGTCGCCGCCGGCCTGCTCTCCGGCGCCGCGTGGCTCACCGTGTGCGTCATCAGCCTGACGCACGCCGAACGCCGCCGGGCACGACGTTCATCAGAAGCCCCTCTCTAGCCGCCAGCGGTCTGCAGGCCGAAGGCCGCACCGCGTTCCAGGGCATGGCGGGACCGGCTCCGCCGGCCCGCTCATGCCGCCCCCCGGCAAGGGGGGAAGGCGAAGGCGACACGCAGTGCGCCGCAGCCTGGGGGGCGAGTCAATACTCCCAGAAGATGCGCTGCAGTTCCTTCGTGTCGCGCGTCTTCGTCATGGCCACCATCGCCAGGATGCGGGCCTTCTGCGGGCGCAGGTCGTGCGCCACGACCCAGTCGTACTTGTCGTCGGGCTGCTCGGCGTTGCGGATCACGAAGCCGTCGGGCACGCGCGAGGCGCGGATCACCACGATGCCGTCGGCACGCACCTTCTGCAGGCTCGGCACGATGCGGTCGGCCACCGAGCCATTGCCCGGGCCGCCGTGGACCAGTGCCTGGATGCCGCTCTTGCCGAGCGCGTCGATGGCGGTCGAGGCCACGCCCTCGTAGCCCATGGCGATCTGCACCGGCGGCAGCGCCGTGATGGTGTCGATGTCGAACTCCGAGTTCATCGTGTGGCGCTTGACCGGCGCGCGGAACCAGTAGTTGCGCCCCTCCACCACCATGCCCAGCGAGCCCCACTGGCTGACGAAGGCGCTGGGCTTGATGTTGAAGTTCTTGCTGACGTCGCGCCCGCTCTCGATGCTGTCGTTCATGGTCAGCAGCACGCCCTTGCCGCGGGCGTCCTTGCTGCCGGCCACGCTCACCGCGTCGTACAGGTTGAGCGCGCCGTCGGCCGACAGCGCCGTGCCGGGTCGCATCGAGGCGACCATCACGATGGGCTTGTCGGTGTGGACCGTGAGCGTGAGGAAATAGGCGGTTTCCTCGACCGTGTCGGTGCCGTGGGTGATGACGATGCCGTCGACATCGGGCTGCTTGGCCAGCGCCGAGACGCGCTTGGCGAGCGTGAGCAGGTTGTCGTCGGTCAGGCTCTCGGAGGCGACCTGGAAGACCTGCTCGCCCTTGACGTTGGCGACCTTGGAGAGTTCGGGCAGGCCGGCGATGAGCTTGTCGACACCGACCTTGGCCGCCGCGTAGGTCGCGCTGTTGATGGCCGAGGCGCCGGCGCCGGCGATGGTGCCGCCGGTCGCGAGGATGGTGACGTTGGGCAGCGCGGCCTGTTGGGCCTGGACCAGGGTGACGGCCGAGAGGCACAGGGCTGCGGCGAAGATGCGAAGACGTTGGCGAGGATGCATGAGGAAATCCATGAGGAAGGATGAGGTCGGAATGCCGAGCGACACGCGCAGACCCCATGCCTGCCGGCGCCACGCGGCGGCGCGAGGTTAAACCCCTTTACCGTCCGGCACGACGCACCGTCACGGGTCGGGACCGCACCCGGCCCGCTCACCCCGATGCGATTAGCGTGCCAGCGTCTGTCGGCGATGCGCCAGCACGCCCAGCGCCACCACTGCCAGCGTTGCCCCCCACAGCGGCCACAGGCCGAAGCGCGACACCCACAGCGCGAACGGCGTGAAGTTGCCACGCCCCTCCACCGTGGCCGCCAGCACCCCCCGTGTGAGCCGGGGCAGCTCCTGCGCGACCCGGCCCCGGTGATCGATCACCGCCGTGGCCCCGGTGTTGGTCGCGCGCACCATCGGCCGCTCGAACTCGAGCGATCGCATGCGCGAGATCGCCAGATGCTGGTCGATGGCGATCGAATCGCCGAACCAGCCGATGTTGCTGACGTTGAGCAGGATCGTCGGCGCCCGGGCAGGATCGCGGAAGTTGGCGCCGATCTCGTCGCCGAACAGATCCTCGTAGCAGATGTTCGTCGCGATGCTCTGCCCGTGCCAGACGAACGGCGCCTGCGCGAGCGCACCGCGATGGAAGTCGCCCAGCGGGATGTTCATCAGGTTCGTGAACCACCGGAACATCGAGGGCACGAATTCGCCGAAGGGCACCAGGTGGTGCTTCTCGTAGCGGTAGGGCTCACCGGCACCGGGCTTGAAGCCGAGCACGGCGTTGCGGTAGTCGCCATAGTCGATCTGTCCGGGACCGACCGGCACCGGCGCGGCGCTGCCCTCGCCCTCCAGGGGAATGCCCACGATGGCCGCCTGATCACCGCTCGCATAGCGCGCCGCGATGGCGTCCACATAGCCTTCGGGCAGTTGCGATGGCAGCAGCGGCAATGCGGTCTCGGGGGTGATGACGAGCGATGCCGTGGCGTCGCGCAGCTGGACGCCGTACCACTCGAGGGCCGTGTCGATCCCAGCGCCGATGACGAACTTTTCGTCCTGAGGGATGTTGCCCTGAAGGAGTTGGATGTCGACGGTGCCGCGCGAGTCGGCCGGCGCATCGGGCGCGGAGCGCATCGCGGCAAGCCCGATGGGCGCGAGCAGCAGCGCGACGACCCAGGCGACGGGCGCCCCCGAGGACCGCAGGAAACCGGGGCCCGTCGACGCAGGGCCCATGGACGACGCCGATCGGAACGACGTCGTGACGAACGACCGAACCGTGAGTGCTCCCAGGGCCGCGACCATCGCCGTCACGGCACCGATGCCGTAGACGCCGATCCAGGGCGCGTAGCCGGCGAACGGCCCGTCCAGATGCGCGTAGCCACCCGCCCCCCACGGAAAACCAGTGAACCAGCTGTTGCGCAGGAGTTCGGCCAACGTCCAGAGCGCCGCGAAGAACAATGCCGCGCCGGTGCGGCTTCGCTTCGAAGAGAACGCAACGAAAACCCCGCAGGCAGCGGCGTAGTACAGGGACAGGCCCGCAGCCAGCGCCAGCACCGCCATTACCGCCAGGGGTGCAGCGAGTCCGCCATAGACGTGCAGGGAGATGAACAACCACCAGAACGTGCCGCACAGCCAGGCGGTGGCGAACAGCCATCCTTGCGATGTGGCACGCAGCCAGCGTCCCGGCCGGAACTCGCCACGCACTCCATCCAGTTGCCAGACCAGGATGGCCAGCGAGATCACCTGCAGCCACCAGACCGGCCGACCGGTCCAGGGGGCCGCGACGGACAAGGCTTGCGCCCATCCGGCCAGTCCGAGGCCAACGATGCGGAGCAGGAGAAATCTGGCGACGGGCAGCGCGCCGCCCGATGCGACTGGAAGGGTGTTCAATCCGCTGCGCCGGTGCCACGCGCGGGCGACACCCTGAACCAGCGCACCGCGCCGCCCTTGGTATGCAGCACGACGAAGTCGAAGCCACCCAGCGCGTGGTGTTCGCCCTTCTTGGGCACGTGACCCATCTTGTGGGCGACGAGCCCGCCGATGGTGTCGAAATCCTCGCTCAGATCGTCCGCGTCGAGCGTGATGCCGAAGGCCTCGGCCACGCGCTCGATGGGCGTGTCGCCGGAAACCCGGTAGGTGTGATCGGCCAAACCGAAGATGTCGCCCTCGTCCTCACCGATGTCGAACTCGTCCTCGATCTCGCCGACGATCTGCTCCAGCACGTCCTCGATGGTGATCAGTCCCGCCACGCGGCCGAACTCGTCGATCACGATCGCTAGGTGATTGCGATTGCCACGGAACTCACGCAACAGGTCGTTCAACCCCTTGCTTTCCGGCACGAACGCCGCCGGTCTGAGCAGCGCCCGGATGTTGAGTTCCGGTGCGCGCTGCAGCTTGAGCAGGTCCTTCGCCAGGAGGATCCCGATGATGTTTTCCTTTTCCCCCTCGTACACCGGAAAGCGCGAATGGGCCGTGTCGATCACGGCATGCAACAAGGCCTCGTAGGGCGAGTCGATGTCCACCAGATCCATGCGGGGCGCAGCCACCATCACGTCACCGGCCGTCATGTCGGCCATCCGCAGAACCCCTTCGAGCATGACGCGCGACTCGGCACCGATCACTTCGTTTTCCTCGGCATCGGCGAGGGTTTCGATCAGTTCGTCGCGCGAATCCGGCCCGGGATGGAGAAACTCGGCAAGTTTCTGTAGGAAGCTGCGTTTGTCTTCCCGTTCGACGGGAGTGCGTTCAGGATGAGGATCGGCCACTGCGTGAGGGCGGAGTTAGGGAAAGGCGAGGATAACGGATTGCGTCCTCGGTCCTATGAACCAGGACATCAGGGCGACGACTTGCTGCGTGCGTCACGCAACCCACTGCGTATTTCCTGTAGCCCGGCCAAGAACGACCAGAACTGCTTCGCCCGTGTCTTCAGCTGGAAATCGACCTCGGCAAAATGCTCGAGCGCAATTTCGCTCAGGTGCGTGTCGAGTGTTGCAGAAGGGAGTTGCAGATGTGCCTCCGACTCCGAGCCACTCCGCACGACTGTCGCGCCAGCTTTCCGTGCGATCTTCAACATCGCCGCGTTCTCGCTCAAGGCATGGATGAACATCATGCCAACCCCTTCGTTACGCGCCACAACCACAGCACGCTCGAACAGTCGTGATCCGTAGCCGCGGCCACGAGCACTGGCAGCGACCGACACCCCGAACTCCGCGCAATCACTGTGCTGGTCAGGGGGTGCAAATGCCAGATGGGCAATGGCGATCAGATCGAGTCGGCGGTTGTAGATGCCGAAAAGCTCGTCACGTTCGAAGTCGAGTGCATCGACGTACTTCTGCACCTGCTCGTCGGATGCAGCATAGCCAAAGCGCAGGTAACGATCTGCAGGTGCCAGATCCAGCAGATGACGCCCGATCCTCATGCGTTCCCGAGGTCCGATCGACCGAATGGGGACGATGACTTGGGCAGGTACGGCGACAGCAGGTGATTGGCCGTCAATCACTGACAACTTGAGACTTGCCTGACTCCCCGACAAAAATCTCAAGAGAGCGGACATGAACATCATTGAGCAAATATAAGGGTTTTTACTTATATTTCAAGGTCATTCGTCACATCTGAAAGCACTTGCAGAAGTGTCGTTAACGTCCTACAGCTTGAAGATACGCCTTCGACGAGTTGACCCCGTTCTGCGCAATCCTTTGCAACTTCCATTCCCCAATGAAGAAAGCCCAGATGCTTACGCATCTGGGCTTTCTAGGCTGTAAGAGCCTGACGATGACCTACTTTCACACGGGAACCCGCACTA
>NZ_JBNDLF010000018.1:0-21210 GCF_050435945.1 Variovorax sp. PvP013 | reverse complement strand
CAACACCGAAGATGTTTTTCTTTTCCGCTTCCACCGCCTCGGTCAACTTCCGTCAAACCAAACGCCGTGTCAGCGAAGCCTTCGATTATGACACGAGAGTTTCGACTTTGACAAGCATCTCTAAGAAATTTTTCCACCGTACTGTGTTCGCCTGAGTGGGCGTCGCAGACGTCAGCGGATCGCTGATACCTCTACGTACCTCATTCACTCAGTTCATCCACGATGGCGTCTGTTCGAAGCGAGCAGCAGGCTTTCAGAGAGTCCTGGAGATCATCCTTGGCGCCAGAGGAACCAGACGGAGTGCGTTCGAGCCTCTGAAACCGGCATCCGTCCGTGCTGTCGCCATGCTTGTACCGATCCGACCCATGCGACCGACTCGGTCGCACTTCACAGTCATTTGCACCTACGGAGCAATTGACGTCGCAAGCTGGTTCCAACAAGAGACCGTTCCATTCGTTGCTTGTTCGAAGGGCATCCATGAGCGACGCACGAAACTGGCGAGGTCATGACAGCGCATCGAACACGCAAGTGAACTCGACATGTTTTCCACCTCACCAGTGCCATGCCCAAGACTCAAGTACGACATTCGGTGTTGATGGACTTCCAGGCTCACCATTCAAAGCACTGGAATGCTCAAGCTTATTAGTGTGAACCTGAAGTTCGTTCAGGCTCTCATGATGTATTTCTGGTAGCTGTTCATTCACAGCCCAGGAGCACAACATGGCCCGACCATATGCCATTGCCATCGAGTCGAGCGAGGCCGATCGAGCCGTACTGCTCGGTCAGTCACATCGCCGCGAGACAGCTCAGGCCCTGGCGCTGTGGGCGCGCATCGTGCTGGCCTGCGCTGATTCAACAGCGACCCATGCATTCATTGCCGAGGCCATGGGCCTGAGCTTGATGATGGGTGTCGAGGTGTCGCCGTCGCTTTGCTCAATATGGCCCGTGCGGCCTGCGATGTATACCGCTCGGGAACGCCTCGAACGATTCTGGACAAGCAGGTCGAGGCCGTCATCACCACGACGCTGGAAGCCGTGCCAGAGAACGCCGACCACTGGCCCACCCGTACAGCTCGCCGCTCACCTGGGACTGAGCCAGACGACCGTCTCGCGCATACTGGCATGCTCTTGCTATGGCGCCGCATCGTACAGAAGGCGTCAAGCTCTCCATCGACTCGTACTTCGTCGACAAGGTACGAGACATCGCAGGACTCCATCTGCATCCACCCGAGCGCGCTCTTGCGCCGTGCTTAAACCAGAAACGTTCCATCCAAGCGAACAGCGACACGGCACGACCGACCTCGTTGCTGCCTTCGATGTCAAGGCCGGCATGGTCATCGCCGAGGTCCACCGGCGTCACTGCATCGCGGAGTTCCTTCACTTCCTGCAGACCTTCGAACGTGCCACGCCCGTGGCGTTCGAACTGCGTCTCGTGCTGGATAATGCCAGCCCCCTCAGGAGCCCAAACATGAAACGCTGGCTGCTCAGGCATCCGCGCGTTCACATACACTCCACGTCCGCTTCGGCCTCCTGGATCAACCTGGTGGGGTGCTGGTTCTCGATCCTCACGGCCCGTCGGCTCAAGCGCGGGAGGTTCCGCTCGACTCGCACCTTGGAGAACGCCATCCGTGCCCACGTCGCCACCAACGTGGATCCGAAGCCCTTCATCTGGACCAAGAACAGCCGATCAGATCCTTCGATCCGTCGCAGAGTTCTGCATACGGACTTCTGGATCTCACCACTAGAGCATGTTCTGAACTTTCTCTGGATCGACCTGGGCAGATCCGCATCTTGGAGCGATGCCAAGAAAGCCGTACCCGACCGATGTCAGCGATGAAGAGTGGAGCTTCGCCGCACCGTACCTGGTGCTTATGACCCAGGACGCCCCGCAGCGCGAACACAGCCTGCGAGACGTCTTCAACGCCTTGCGATGGATCGTCCGAGCTGGTTCGTCTTGGCGACTGCTGCCCAACGACTTTCCACTGTGGGAGGCGGTCTGCCAGCAAGGCCGCTGCTGACTGGATGCGCGCTGCTTGGAAGCCATGGCGTGGGCTTGCGTTCGATGATCATTTTTTTGCCTCGGGTCGGCAGGGACAGTTCAGGCAGGACGCCAAGATCCATGGCATCGAGCTGCAGGCGCTCAAGCTGACCGAGGCAAAGAAGAAATTGTGTTGTTGCCCAGACGCTGGATGGTCGAACGCAAGTTTGTCTGGACGGTGTGCCTTCGCCGGTTGGTCAAGGACTGCGAGCGACTGCCCGATGTGCTGCGCGGGCGGTACTTCCTGTTCTTCGCCATCCTCATGCTGGTCAAGGCAATGCCATTGTCGACGGCCACAGGAAATTCCCGACACGCTCCAGGCAGGCTTCGATGTGCGTCGCATCCGGTGGAACGCACCGACATGGATGGCTTCGGCGGCCATGGTTGCACAAGGCGCCCCCAGGTCCGCTGGATTTGGCGGCATGGCATGGCTAGAGTCTCGCCCCATCACGCTCGCACGAGCCCCGATGAGGCAGGTTCAGCCACAGGTGGCCAAAAGTCAAACGTCTGGGAATTCAGAGGTCCGCTCGAGCTTCTTCGGACAGGCCCCTTGATGTGCAAGGGGCGTCCGCGCTGACTTGGGATCTACTGAGAAAGAAAGATGGTGGCCTGGGTCGGAATCGAACCAACGACACGCGGATTTTCAATCCGCTGCTCTACCAACTGAGCTACCGGGCCATATTGCAGCCTTCGATTATACAGCGTTGCGACGTCCGCGTGTCAAATCGACGCCAAGTTGCTTGAGCTTGCGATACAGGTGGGTGCGTTCGAGCCCCGTCTTCTCGGCCACGCGCGTCATGGACCCACCCTCCATGGCCAGATGGAATTCGAAGTACGCCTTCTCGAAGCCGTCACGCGCATCGCGCAGCGGCCGATCGAGATCGAAACTCTGGCGCGACTGGGGTCCAGCATCGATGGTCGCCGCAGGCGAGGCTGCCGGGAAGGCTGCCGTCGATGGCGTGATCAACGTGCTCTCGCTGCCTGCGGTGGTGACGGCCGCCGCGAAACCACTGGCCGGGGGCACCACGCTGGCGGCCGCGCGCCGGGCGCTCTCGCGCGCGAGTCCTTGCTCGACCGCCTTGAGCAGCTTCTGCAGCGTGATGGGTTTTTCGAGGAAAGCGAAGGCGCCGATGCGCGTCGCGTCGACCGCCGTGTCGATGGTGGCATGGCCGCTCATCATGACGACCGGCATGCTCAGGAGTCCGGCGGTCGACCATTCCTTGAGCAGGGTGACGCCATCGGTGTCGGGCATCCAGATGTCCAGCAGCACCAGGTCGGGTCGGGCTCGCTGGCGGGCGGCACGCGCTTCGGCGGCGTTCTCGGCGAGCTCCACGTGATGGCCTTCGTCATTGAGAATTTCGAAGAGCAGGTCCCGGATGCCCAGTTCGTCGTCGACCACGAGAATATTTGCCATGAATGCTATCGATGCCTGTGCGCTGTGTGACGAGCGCCTTGTCGATGGCGCTCAGCCGATGGATGGTCTGGCTTCGTCGGTGTGAGCAAGCGCTCCCGGCGGTTCCTCGGACAGCGCAAATGATAGCGAGACTTGCGCGCCGGTCGTGATGCCGTCGGTAACACGATTGGAAAGCTCGATGCGGGCGCCGTGCTCCTCGGCGATCTTCTTGACCACGGCCAGGCCCAGGCCGGTGCCCTTGGTCTTGGTGGTGACGTAGGGCTCGAAGGCGCGCTTGAGGATGTGCTCGGCGAACCCGGGACCGGTGTCCTGCACCGTCAGACGGACGCGCCGACCCGAGTCGCCCAGTCGCGTGCGCAACGTCACCTCGCCAGCATGGCCCGTGGCGGCCATGGCGGCTTCGGCGGCATCCTGGGCGTTCTGCAGCAGGTTGTGGATGACCTGACGGATCTGCTGGGCGTCGCCACGCACCGGCGGGCAGCGCTCGTCGAGCTCGCAACGCACCGCCACGGGCGTGGTCTCGGCGCCGTAGAGCTGCAGCACGTCGGTGACCAGCGCGTTGAGATCGACGGGTTTCAGCTCGGCCGCGGGCAGGCGCGCATAGTCGCGGAACTCGTTGACCAACCGCTTCATCGCATCGACCTGGTCGACGATGGTCTTGACCGACTTGGTGAGGATCGCCTGCTCCGGTGCCGCCACCTTGCCCGAGAGCTTCATCTCCAGTCGCTCGGCCGACAGCTGGATCGGCGTGAGCGGGTTCTTGATCTCGTGCGCCAGGCGGCGCGCGACCTCGCCCCAGGCCTGGGCGCGCTGGGCGGAAGCGATCTCGGAGATGTCGTCGAACACCAGGAGGCGCTCGGCGCCGGGCAGCTCGGCGCCCCGCGCGACCAGGCTGATGGCGTCCTGCTGCATGTCGAAGCTGCTCGCGCGCAGTTCGAAGGCATGTTGCCAGTGGTCGAGCCCGTGCTGGATGCGCTCGACCTCGAAGTCGTCGAACTGCTGCTGCACGTTCAGCGCGAAGTCGGCCAGCCCCGGCACGTCGCGCAGCGGACGGCCCTCGTACGCCGCCAGGGGCGCGCGCAGCACCCGGGTGGCGCCGGGATTGGTCGAGAGCACGGTGCCCGCCGCGTCGAGCACGATCACGCCGGAGGTCAGGTTGTCCAGGATGGTCTGCAGGTTGCCTCGCGCGGCGTCGAGCTCGCCCACGGTCTGCTCGACGGCCGCGCGGGCGTCGGCGAGCTGCTGCGTCATGACCGCGAACGAGCGTGTGAGGCCGCCGAGCTCGTCCTTGCCCTGCAGCACCGCGGTCGGCCGCAGGTCGCCGGCGGCGACCTGGCGCACGCCGTCGGCCAGCACCAGCAGCGGCCGCGCCAGGCCGTTGCCGAACAGCACCGCCAGGAGCACGGCGCCGAACACCGCCAGGAACAGGCACAGCGTGAGTGTGCCGATGTACATGCGCCGCAGGCCCTCGCGCGCGAGCGAGCGTTCCTGATACTCGCGGTTGGCCTCTTGCACCGCCAGCGCGTTGGCCACCACCGCCGGCGGCAGCGGCACCGTCACCTGCAGGAAGCGCGGCTCGGTGTTGAATTCGAAGCCCGGGCGCTGGACCAGCGCCATCGCCCGCACGACGGCGGCCGGCAGCGACGCACCCTGCACGGTCGGCGCTTCGTCCAGGCCCTCGATGTGGGCGATGGGCCGATCGGCGCGCACCTGCCGGAACTGCTGCTGCGTCGGTCGCTCCGGATTGATCTGGAAGCGCGACACGCCCGCACCGGCGACCAGTTGACCGGTGCCGGTCCACA
Source organism: Variovorax sp. PvP013 (assembly GCF_050435945.1). Taxonomy (NCBI): domain Bacteria; kingdom Pseudomonadati; phylum Pseudomonadota; class Betaproteobacteria; order Burkholderiales; family Comamonadaceae; genus Variovorax; species Variovorax sp. PvP013. The sequence goes on along the minus strand of NZ_JBNDLF010000018.1, from coordinate 15,957 downwards.
GCACGACATCGCTGGCACCGAGCTGGTCGCGGATGCGCTCGAGCGCCAGGCCGGCGCTGGCATCGGCGACCTGCGAGAGCTGGCCGCTCGCCGCGCGCGTCTTGACGGCGAGGTCGTCCGAGAGCGAATCGAGCGTGGCGCGTCCGAGATTGAGGCCGGCGTCGAGCGCGCCCTCGACCTTGACGTCGAACCAGCTCTCGATCGAACGCGAAACGAACTGGTAGGAGACGAAATACACCAGCACCCCCGGCACCACGCCCACCAGCGCGAAGATGGCCGCCAGCTTGATCAGCAGGCGGCTGCCGAACTTGCCCTGCCGCAGGCGACGCACCAGCCGCACCGCGACCCAGCCGATCACCAGCAGCAGCAGCGTGGCGACCACCACGTTGATGCCGAAGAGCCGCGTGTAGTTCTCCTCGTAGAACGCGCGGTTGTTGGTCGATACCGCGAGCAGGAACATCAGCACCAGGCCGATCGCCGTGACCAGGGCCGCGATCACGCCGATGGTCCAGCGCACCGCCTTCGCCCGGCGCGCGGCGCGCGGCGCGCCCTCGCCCGCACCGGACGCGCCCGCCGACGTGCCTGGCCGGGACGTCACAGGTTCTTCTCCACGACGAGTCGCGCGCTGCGCTCGACCGAGATGTCCCAGTCGGCCAGTCCCACCACGCCGATCTGGAACGGACGCGGCAGCTGGGACGTGTCGAGCCGGAAGCGGAACACCACGAGGTGCGTGGTGTCCTCCGCGATCTCGCCGATGTCGCCCAGGCGCAACCGGCCGACGCGCTTGATGCTCTCGAGCGCATCCTCGAGGCCGTCGAAATTCTGGTTGAGCTGGACACCCAGGCCCGCGTTCCCGCTGGTGGGTACCGCATTGACTCGCCAGCGGCGCGTGAGGGGTTGGTAGGCCAAGCGCACCTGCCGCATCGCCTGCGCGACGCGGCGGTCGGTCCAGTACCAGCGCTCGCGATAGACCTCGGCCTCGGCGACGAAATGGATGGCGATGCCCTTGTCGAGCACCTCCTGGATCAGGGCGGGGAGCTGGAAGTCGACGTTGGCGTTGAGATAGATGCCATCCTCGCCGCGTTCGAGCCGCATCTGCGTGACGCTGGCGTTGTGTGCCGACTGCGCACGCACCGGTGCCGACAGTGCGGCGATCGACGACGCGGAAGAAAGAAGGAACAGGCCCCGGAGAAAGTCGCGTCGACCCCACAGGCCGGGACGGTCCGCCGACGGCGGGTCAGCGGGAGGTCTTTTCGAGCAGTGCGTAGAAGAAGCCGTCGTGGTCACCGAGGGCATTGTCCGGGACGCCATGCGCATTCGCCCCCGACTGCGGCAGCAAATGGCCCGGCGAGGGCTTCAATCGCGCATCGGTGTTGTGTGCAAGGAACGCCTCGATCTGGTGCGAGCCTTCGTCTCGGAACACCGAGCAGGTGCAGTAGAGCAGCCTTCCTCCCGGACGCACCAGCGGCCACAGGGCGGCCAGCAACATCGCCTGCTGAAGCGCGAGCTGCGCCGTGTCGCTCTCGCGCCGCAACCAGCGCACGTCCGGATGGCGCCGCACGATGCCCGAGGCGGTGCAGGGCGCATCCAGCAGGATGGCATCGAAGGGCGTGCCGTCCCACCACGATGCCGGACGTCCGGCATCGGCCACCCGCACCCGGGCTTCGAGGCCCAGGCGCGCGAGGGTCTCGCCGATGCGTCGGCTGCGCACGGCGTCGACCTCGACGGCCGTGACCTCGATCGGCACGGCGCCGGCCAGTTCGAGCAGGTGGGCGGTCTTGCCGCCGGGCGCCGCGCAGGCATCGAGCACGCGCAATGGCGCGCCCTCGACGACGGGCGCGAGTCCCTTCAGAAGCAGCGGCGCGGCGAGCTGCGCCGCGGCGTCCTGCACCGAGCTCTCGCCCGCGTCGAAGCCTGGCAATTGATGCACCGGCCGCGCCTGCGCGAGCTGCAGACCGCTGGCGCCGACCGGCAACGCATCGAGCCCCACGTCGCGCAGCGCGTCGAGGTACGCCGCGACGCTGGTCTTGCGCAGATTGACTCGCAGGGTCATCGGTGCCTGCCGGTTGCTGGCCTGCAGCACGCGCTGCCAGTCGCGCGGGTGATCGCGCCGGAGCCGCTCGATCCACCAGCGCGGATGGTTCCACTGGGCGACGGGCTCGTGCTCGGTGGCGGCGACCAGTTCGTCGCGCTCGCGCAGGAAGCGGCGCAGGCAGGCGTTGACGAAGCTGGCCTGCGCACGCGTGGCCGGGTTGCGCTTGGCGGCCTCGACCGCCTGGTCGACCAGCGTGAAGGGCTCGTAGGGCGCCGCGTCGGGGTCCCAGGCGAGCGCCAGGGCGGTGCACAGCAAGGCGTCGGCCTGTGGCGGCGGGGTGCGCTTGGCGAGGTGGCGGCGCAGCGCCTCGGCGCGGCCGAGCCGTCGCAGCACCTGGAAACCCAGCGACTGGACGCCCGGACGCAACGCCGGCTCGACGGCCTCGAAGGCGACCGAGCCCGACATGCCGCCGCGGATGGCGGCCAACGCGCCCGCGGTCAGCTGCAGCTGCCGCCAGAGCGGCGGTTGCGCAGCGGGAACGGCGGCGGAATGAGTAGGAGAGTCTTGGGACAAGTTGCGCCGATGGTAAATGAGTCGGAAATCGGGCCTCGCATCACCGCAACGGCGCGGCGCGATGCATCCGCATCACCCAGGCGACGAGCACGGCCGGAAACTGCCGGATCGCCCGGTTGTAGTTGGCCACGGCCAGATTGAACTGGCCGCGCGCGACCTCGGCGTCGGGCGAGGGCTCGGGCCAGGCGATGGGCAGGCCGGCGGCTTCCTCGCCGACGGAGGCGGTGGCGAAGCGCACCACCGCCTCCGGATGCAGCGTCTGCCAGACGCCCAGCATCACGTGCAGCGCGGTGTCGAGCGCCGCCATGCGCTGGGGATCGAGCGGGCGCAGCCGCGTCGCTGCGAGCAGGGTCGACAGCTGGGTCGTGGTGGCCTTGAGCGAGACGTACGCGGCCGGGCCGTGAGCGGGTGTGGCCGGTGGATCGGGATCGACCGAGGTGTCGTCGTCCAGTCGATCGGTCGACCCGGCAGCGCTGCGGGCGGCGATGTCGGCGTCGGCATGGGCCGTCAGCGCGGTCACGGCCTGCGCCTGGACGAAATCGAGTTGCCGCACCAGCGCGGCGTCCAGCGTCGCATAGGCCTGCAGGGTCGCCGAGCGCAGGCGCACCAGGCGGTTGTAGGCACCGACGAACCAGAAGAGCAGCACGGCGGCGCCGACCCAGTGGCCGAAGGAGTCGGGAAGGTGGATCACGCCGGGACCTCCTGTCGTAGAAACGCCCCCTTCCCGCGGACGGGAAGGGGGCGCAGAGGGTCGCCGGTCATGGACCGGCTTCCGTGGGTCGAGCGCGAGGCACCGAGCTTACTCGGCCGCCGCGCCTTCGCTCGCATCGGCGGTCGTCGTCGTGACGCCGTCGTCGCTGCCGGAGCCGGCCAGTTCGGCGGCTTCGGAATCGGCGATCGCGCGGCGCTCGGCTTCGTCCATCAGGTCCTTGGCCTTGCGTGCCTGGTGGTACGCCATGCCGGTGCCCGCGGGGATCAGACGGCCGACGATGACGTTCTCCTTCAGACCGCGCAGCTCGTCGCGCTTGCCCATGATGGCCGCTTCGGTCAGCACGCGCGTCGTTTCCTGGAACGATGCGGCGGAGATGAACGAGTCGGTCGAGAGCGACGCCTTGGTGATGCCCAGCAGCAGGTTGGTGAACGTCGCGGGGATCTTGCCTTCGGCGCGCAGGGCGTCGTTGGTGTTGAGCATTTCGCTGCGTTCGACCTGTTCGCCGGAGATGTAGGTCGTGTCGCCGATGTTGTCGACCACGACGCGGCGCAGCATCTGGCGAACGATCACCTCGATGTGCTTGTCGTTGATCTTCACGCCCTGCAGGCGGTAGACGTCCTGCACCTCGTCGACGATGTAGCGTGCGAGTTCCTCCGAGCCCAGCAGGCGCAGGATGTCCTGCGGATCGGCCGGTCCGTCGACCACGCTCTCGCCCTTGTTCACCACCTGGCCTTCGTGCACCAGGATGTTCTTCTCCTTGGGCACGAGTTCCTCGTAGACGTTGCCTTCGGGGTCGGTGATCTGCAGGCGCAGCTTGCCCTTGGTTTCCTTGCCGAACGACACCGTGCCGGTCATCTCGGCCAGCATGCCCTTGTCCTTGGGCGAGCGGGCTTCGAACAGCTCGGCCACGCGGGGCAGACCGCCGGTGATGTCGCGCGTCTTCTGGCCTTCGACCGGAATGCGCGCCAACACCTCGCCCGGACCCACGTCCTGGCCGTCGCGGATCTGCACCAGGGCGCCGATCGGGAAGCCGATCGTCACCGAGTGGTCGGTGCCGGGGATCTTCACTTCCTGGCCCTGGGCGTCGACCAGCTTGACCTGCGGACGCACGACCTTGGCCGAGCCGCGACGCTTCGGATCGATCACCACCAGCGTGGACAGACCGGTCACCTCGTCGACCTGCTTGGCCACGGTGAGGCCTTCCTCGACGTTCTCGAACTTCGCCTGACCGGCGAATTCCGTGATGATGGGTCGCGTGAGCGGGTCCCAGTTGGCGAGGATGGCGCCGGCCTTGACCTGCTGGTCGGCCTTGACCGCCAGCACGGCGCCGTAGGGCACCTTGTGGCGTTCGCGCTCGCGGCCGTGCTCATCGTGGATGACGATCTCGCCCGAACGCGAGATCACGACCAGCTCGTTCTTGCTGTTCGTCACGTAGCGCATCGTGGCGTTGAAGCCGATCGAGCCGTTCGACTTGGCTTCCACGTTGGAGGCGATGGCCGCGCGCGAGGCCGCGCCGCCGATGTGGAAGGTCCGCATCGTCAGCTGCGTGCCGGGCTCGCCGATCGACTGCGCGGCGATCACGCCGACCGCTTCGCCGATGTTGATCAGGCCGCCGCGACCCAGGTCGCGGCCGTAGCAGGTCGCGCAGATGCCGAAGCGCGTCTCGCACGTGAGCGCGGTGCGCACCTTGACCTCGTCGACGCCCTGCGACTCGAGCATCTCGATGTTGTCCTCGTCGAACATCTGGCCGGCGCTCAGCAGCACGGCCTGCGTCTCGGGATGCAGCACGTCGTCGGCCGCCGAACGACCCAGGATGCGGTCGCGCAGCGATTCGATGACCTCGCCGCCTTCGACGATGGCGCGCATCAGGTAGCCGCCGTGCGTGCCGCAGTCCTGCTCGATCACGACCAGATCCTGCGTCACGTCGACCAGGCGACGCGTCAGGTAGCCGGAGTTCGCGGTCTTGAGCGCCGTGTCGGCCAGGCCCTTGCGGGCGCCGTGGGTGGAGATGAAGTACTCCAGCACGTTCAGGCCTTCGCGGAAGTTCGCGGTGATGGGCGTCTCGATGATGGAGCCGTCGGGCTTGGCCATCAGGCCCCGCATGCCGGCCACCTGGCGGATCTGCGCGGCGGAACCGCGTGCACCCGAGTCGGCCATCATGTAGATGGAGTTGAAGGACTCCTGCTCGACTTCCTTGCCGTGACGGTCGATGACCTTCTGCTTGGACAGCTTGGCCATCATGACCTTCGACACCTCGTCGCCGGCCTTGCCCCAGATGTCCACCACCTTGTTGTAGCGCTCGCCGGAGGTCACCAGACCCGAGACATACTGCTGCTCGATCTCCTTCACTTCCTTGGCCGAGCGGTCGATGATGCCGTGCTTCTCGGCGGGCACCAGCATGTCGTCGATGGCGATGGAGATGCCGGCCTTCGTCGCGAGACGGAAGCCGTTCTGCAGCAGCTTGTCGGCGAACACCACCGTCTCCTTCAGACCGCACTTGCGGAACGAGACGTTGATGAGCTTGGAGATCTCCTTTTTCTTGAGCGCCTTGTTGATGTTCGAGAACGGCAGGCCCTTGGGCAGGATCTCGGACAGCAGCGCGCGGCCCACGGTGGTGTCCACCAGGGAGGTCGACGGCGTGAACTCGCCGGTTTCCTTGTCCTTGGTGTACTCCGTGATGCGCACGGCGATCTTCGCGGTGAGCTCGACCTCGTTGGCGTCGAGCGCGCGCTGCACTTCGCCGATGTCGGAGAAGATCAGGCCCTCGCCCTTGCCGTTGATGCGGTCGCGGGTCGTGTAGTACAGACCCAGCACCACGTCCTGCGACGGCACGATCGACGGTTCGCCCGAGGCCGGGAACAGCACATTGTTGGAGGCCAGCATCAGCGTGCGGGCTTCCATCTGGGCTTCCACCGACAGCGGCACGTGGACGGCCATCTGGTCGCCGTCGAAGTCGGCGTTGAACGCCGCGCAGACGAGCGGGTGCAGCTGGATCGCCTTGCCTTCGATCAGGATCGGCTCGAAGGCCTGGATGCCCAGGCGGTGCAGCGTGGGCGCGCGGTTGAGCATCACGGGATGCTCGCGGATCACCTCTTCGAGGATGTCCCACACCACCGGCGTGCCGGATTCGACTTCCTTCTTGGCCGCCTTGATCGTCGTCGCGATGCCCATGGCTTCGAGGCGCGAGAAGATGAACGGCTTGAAGAGCTCGAGCGCCATCAGCTTGGGCAGGCCGCACTGGTGCAGCTTGAGCGTCGGGCCCACCACGATGACCGAACGTCCCGAGTAATCGACGCGCTTGCCCAGCAGGTTCTGGCGGAAACGACCCGACTTGCCCTTGATCATGTCGGCCAGCGACTTGAGGGCGCGCTTGTTGGCGCCCGTCATGGCCTTGCCGCGACGACCGTTATCCAGCAGCGAGTCGACCGCTTCCTGCAGCATCCGCTTCTCGTTGCGCGCGATGATCTCCGGCGCCTTGAGCTCCAGCAGGCGGCGCAGGCGCGAGTTGCGGTTGATGACGCGGCGGTACAGGTCGTTCAGGTCGGAGGTCGCGAAGCGGCCGCCGTCCAGCGGCACCAGCGGACGCAGGTCCGGCGGCAGCACGGGCAGCACTTCCAGCACCATCCACTGCGGCTTGATGCCCGACTTGCGGAAGGCTTCCAGCACCTTCAGGCGCTTGGAGTTTTTCTTGACCTTGACTTCGGAGCCGGTCAGGTCACCGCGCAGGCGTTCGATCTCGCTGTCGAGTTCGATGCCCTCGAGCAGGTCGCGGATGCCTTCGGCGCCCATCTTGGCGACGAACTCGTCGCCGAACTCACGGCGCTTGGTGTCGTAGTCGTCCTCGGACATGATGTCGCGCTTCTTCAGCGGGGTCATGCCGGGATCGGTGATCACGTAGGCTTCGAAATACAGCACGCGCTCGATGTCGCGCAGCGTCATGTCGAGCACCAGGCCCAGACGCGACGGCAGCGACTTCAGGAACCAGATGTGCGCGCAAGGCGCGGCCAGGTCGATGTGACCCATGCGCTCGCGGCGGACCTTGGTCTGCGTGACTTCGACGCCGCACTTCTCGCAGATGACGCCGCGGTGCTTCAGGCGCTTGTACTTGCCGCACAGGCACTCGTAGTCCTTGATGGGACCGAAGATCTTGGCGCAGAACAGGCCGTCGCGCTCGGGCTTGAAGGTACGGTAGTTGATCGTCTCGGGCTTCTTCACCTCGCCGAAGGACCACGAGCGGATCTTCTCGGGCGAGGCCATGCCGATCTTGATGGCATCGAAATGCTCGTCGGGCGTGAATTGCTTGAACAGGTCGAGTAATGACTTCATGTGACTCTTTCCTTGTCTGCTTATGAACGTTCGAGTTCGATGTCCAGGCCCAGGGAACGGATTTCCTTGACCAGCACATTGAACGATTCCGGCATGCCGGCTTCGATGGAGTGTTCGCCCTTGACGATCGACTCGTACACCTTGGTGCGGCCGACCACGTCGTCGGACTTCACCGTCAGCATTTCCTGCAGCACGTAGGCGGCGCCGTAGGCTTCCAGCGCCCACACTTCCATCTCGCCGAAGCGCTGGCCGCCGAACTGGGCCTTGCCGCCGAGCGGCTGCTGCGTGACCAGCGAGTACGGACCCGTGGAGCGGGCGTGCATCTTGTCGTCCACCAGGTGATGCAGCTTCAGGAAGTGCATGTAGCCGACGGTGACCGGACGCTCGAACTGCTCGCCGGTGCGGCCGTCGTACAGGTAGGCCTGCGTGCGGGTCTCGGTCAGACCCTTGAGCTTGGCGATCTCGTCCGGGTAGGCGAGCTTGAGCATGCCGCGGATCTCCTCCTCGGAAGCGCCGTCGAACACCGGCGTCGCGAAAGTGGCGCCGCTCGACAGGTTGGCGGCCATCTCCAGCACCTCGGTGTCGCTGAGCTGGCTCAGGTCTTCCTTGCGGCCGGAGCCGTTGTAGAGCTGGTCCAGGAACGCGCGCAGTTCGGCGATCTTGGACTCGGCCTGCAGCAGGTCGCCGATGCGCTGACCGACGCCCTTGCCGGCCCAGCCCAGGTGCACTTCCAGCACCTGCCCGACGTTCATCCGCGAGGGCACGCCCAGCGGGTTCAGGCAGATGTCGCACGGCGTGCCGTCGGCCATGTGCGGCATGTCCTCGACCGGAACGATCTTGGAGACCACGCCCTTGTTGCCGTGGCGGCCGGCCATCTTGTCGCCCGGCTGCAGGCGGCGCTTGACGGCCAGGTAGACCTTGACCATCTTGAGCACGCCCGCAGGCAGTTCGTCGCCCTGCGTGAGCTTCTTGCGCTTTTCCTCGAACGCGAGGTCAAAGCTGTGACGCGTCTGCTCCAGAGAGTTCTTGATCGACTCGAGCTGCGTCGCCACTTCGTCTTCCGCCGGGCGGATGTCGAACCAGTGGAACTTCTCGATCGACGACAGGTACGCCTTGTCCAGCTTGGTGCCCTTGGCCAGCTTGTTCGGGCCGCCATTGGCGGTCTTGCCGGTCAGCAGCTTCTCGATCCGGTCGAAGGCGTCGGCCTCGACGATGCGCAACTGGTCGTTCAGGTCCAGGCGGAAGCGCTTGAGCTCGTCGTCGATGATCTGCTGGGCGCGCTTGTCGCGCTGGATGCCTTCGCGGGTGAACACCTGGACGTCGATCACGGTGCCCTGCGAACCCTGGTCCACGCGCAGCGAGGTGTCCTTCACGTCGGAGGCCTTCTCGCCGAAGATCGCGCGCAGCAGCTTCTCCTCGGGCGTCAGCGTCGTCTCGCCCTTGGGCGTGACCTTGCCCACCAGCGTGTCGCCGGGCATGACTTCGGCGCCAACGTAGATGATCCCGGACTCGTCCAGGCGGTTGAGCTGCTGCTCGGCCAGGTTCGGGATGTCGCGCGTGATTTCCTCGGCGCCCAGCTTGGTGTCGCGCGCCATGACCACCAGCTCCTCGATGTGGATCGAGGTGTAGCGGTCCTCGGCGACGACGCGTTCGGAGATCAGGATCGAGTCTTCGAAGTTGTAGCCGTTCCAGGGCATGAAGCCGATCAGCATGTTCTGGCCGAGGGCCAGCTCGCCCAGGTCGGTCGACGCACCGTCGGCCACCACGTCGCCCTTGGCGATCTTGTCGCCGCGCTGGACGATCGGACGCTGGTGGATGTTGGTGTTCTGGTTCGAACGCTGGTACTTGATCAGGTTGTAGATGTCCACGCCGACCTCGCCGGCCGCCGCTTCCGCGTCGTTCACGCGCACCACGACGCGGGTGGCGTCGACGTAGTCGACGATGCCCCCGCGCGTGGCCGTGACCACGGTGCCGGAGTCGACCGCGGAGACGCGCTCGATGCCGGTGCCGACGAACGGCTTCTCGGGACGCAGCACCGGCACGGCCTGGCGCTGCATGTTGGCGCCCATCAGCGCGCGGTTGGCGTCGTCGTGCTCCAGGAAGGGCACGAGCGAGGCGGCCACCGACACGATCTGCGCGGGCGAGACGTCCATGTACTGGATGCGTTCGGCGCCCACCAGGATCGATTCGCCGGCTTCACGGGCCGAAACCAGGTCGCCGGTCAGCACGCCGTCTTTGTCCAGGGCCGCGTTGGCCTGGGCGATGACGTACTTGCCTTCCTCGATGGCCGACAGGTAGTCAATGTCCATCGTGACCTTGCTGTCGACCACGCGGCGGTACGGCGTCTCGATGAAGCCGTATTCGTTCAGGCGGGCATACAGCGCCAGCGAGTTGATCAGGCCGATGTTCGGGCCTTCGGGCGTCTCGATCGGGCAGACGCGACCGTAATGGGTCACGTGCACGTCGCGCACCTCGAAGCCGGCGCGTTCGCGCGTCAGACCGCCCGGACCGAGGGCCGAGACGCGACGCTTGTGCGTGATCTCGGACAGCGGGTTGGTCTGGTCCATGAACTGCGACAGCTGCGAGGCGCCGAAGAACTCCTTCAACGCGGCCGAGATCGGCTTGCTGTTGATCAGGTCGTGCGGCATCAGGGGTTCCTGCTCCGCCTGGCCCAGACGCTCCTTCACGGCCTTCTCGATGCGGGCCAGGCCGGTGCGGTACTGGTTCTCGGCCAGTTCGCCGACGCAACGCACGCGGCGGTTGCCCAGATGGTCGATGTCGTCGACCTCGCCATTGCCGTTGCGCAGGTCGACCAGGATCTTGACGACGTGCAGGATGTCCTCGTTGGTCAGGACCATCGGGCCGGTCGATTCCTCGCGGCCGACCTTGGCGTTGAACTTCATGCGGCCCACGCGCGACAGGTCATACGTGTCCGGGTTGTAGAACAGGCGCTGGAACAGGGCCTGCACCGCGTCTTCCGTCGGCGGCTCGCCGGGGCGCATCATGCGGTAGATGGCCACGCGCGCGGCGAATTCGTCGACCGTCTCGTCGATGCGCAGCGTCTGCGAGATGTAGGCGCCCTGGTCGAGTTCGTTGGTGTAGATGACCTGCAGGTCCTGCACGCCGGCCGTGCGCAGCTTCTTGAGCAGCGCCTCGGTCAGTTCGTCGTTGGCCTTGGCCAGGATCTCGCCCGTGTCGCCGTCGACGATGTTGCGCGCCACCACGCGGCCGACCAGGAAGTCTTCCGGCACGCTGATGTGCGTGGTGCCGCCCTGCTCCAGCTCGCGGGTGTGGCGGGCGGTGATGCGCTTGTCCTTGGCGACGACGACCTTGCCGGCCTTGTCGGTGATGTCGAAGCGCGCCACTTCGCCGCGCAGGCGCTCGGAGACGAACTCCATCTGCGCGCCGCTGTCCATGAGGCGGAAGTTGTCGTTGACGAAGAAGTTCGCCAGGATCGATTCCGGATTCAGGCCGATCGCCTTGAGCAGGATCGTGACCGGCATCTTGCGGCGACGGTCGACGCGGAAGTACAGCATGTCCTTCGGGTCGAACTCGAAGTCGAGCCACGAACCGCGGTAGGGGATCACGCGGGCGGAGAACAGCAGCTTGCCCGAGCTGTGGGTCTTGCCCTTGTCGTGCTCGAAGAACACGCCCGGCGAACGGTGGAGCTGCGACACGATGACGCGCTCGGTGCCGTTGATGATGAACGAGCCCTTCTCGGTCATGAGCGGCACTTCGCCCATGTAGACCTCCTGCTCCTTGACCTCCTTGACCACCTTCGACTGCGAGGTCGACGACTCGCGGTCGTAGATGATCAGCTGCACCTTGGCGCGCACGGCCGAGGCGAAGGTCAGACCGCGGGTCTGGCATTCGCGCACGTCGAACGCCGGCTTCGCCAGGTTGTACTCGAGGAACTTCATCTCGACGAAACCGTTGTGCGAGACGATCGGGAACGCGGCGGTGAAAGCGGCCTGGAGACCGTCGATGGTGCGCTTGGTCGGCGCGATGCCCGCTTGCAGGAACGCGGTGTAGGCATCCTTCTGCATCTGCAGGAGGTAGGGAATCTCGACCACGCTGTCGCGGTTGCCGAAGTTCTTTCGGATGCGCTTGCGTTCGGTGTAGCTGTAGGAGGACGTTTGGGCCATGAGAGCTCCGGGGCTTGAAATCTTCAGCGACTTAGTCCGATGCTCGCGCACCGTGCTCCTTGGCGGCTGGCCACTACCAGCCGTTGGCGGACGGCGATGCATTGCACATCGCCCGAACCAAGGGTTCTTCTGCAGTCGGGGTCAGAAGACACTCGCAAATCGCGTCGGGACGCCGGCTTGCGGGTGCGCTCTGAAAGCGCCAAAGGCTGGAGGACCTTTTCAGGCACCTCCAGCCTTTTAGAGGGGGAAAATTACTTCAGTTCCACCTTGGCGCCGGCATCTTCCAGCTTCTTCTTGGCAGCTTCGGCGTCGGCCTTGGACAGGCCTTCCTTGACGGCCTTGGGAGCGGCTTCCACCAGGTCCTTGGCTTCCTTGAGGCCCAGGCCGGTGATTTCGCGCACGGCCTTGATCGCCGAGACCTTGTTCGCGCCAGCTTCCATCAGCATGACGTTGAATTCGGTCTGCTCTTCGACCACGGCGGCAGCGGCACCACCGCCGGCTGCGGGAGCCGACATGGCGGCGGCGCTCACGCCGAACTTCTCTTCGATGGCTTTCACCAGGTCGTTGAGTTCCAGGACCGTCATGCTGTCGAGCGCGGTCAGAAATGCGTCTTTATCGAATGCCATTTTTGTTTCCTAACAATTGGTTTGAATGTTCAAGGGCACGAGCCGCGCTCAAGCGGGCTGCGCTTCGGCGGCCGCCGGTGCTTCTTCGGCGGCTGCCGTTTCGCCGCCACCACGCTTCTCGGCCAGCGCCGCGAGCACGCGGGCGGTACGGGAAACGGGCGACTGCATCAGGCCCAGCAACTGGGCGAGCAACACTTCCTTGGAAGGGATGCTGGCCAGCTGCTTCACGCCGTTCACGTCCAGGCTCTTGCCGGCGAAGGCACCGCCGCGAATGACCAACTTGTCGTTGGTCTTCGCGAAATCGGACACCACTTTCGCGGCGGCCACGGCGTCGACGGAAAAACCGTAGATCAGCGGACCGGTCATCTGGTCGCCGATGACTTCGAATGCACTTCCCGCGACAGCACGGCGTGCCAGCGTGTTCTTCAACACGCTGAGCGTCACGCCCTGACTGCGCGCGGTATTGCGCAACTTGGTCATGTCGGCAACCGTGATGCCACGGTACTCCGCCAGAACGAGCGTTTGAGCTTGGGCGGCGAGGGTGGTCACATCGGTGATGACCGCTTCTTTCTCACTGCGATTCAGACTCAAGGTCTACTCCTTTTGATGCGCTTTCCGGCCGGAGCCTCGAAGCGCGCTTCATGCAGCGACCAACTGTTTCGGAAACGGATTCCTTGCAGCGGGATCGCCATCTGCGCTGGTGGACGACCTCGCGAGAAGCCATCGATTAAGTGCAGCGAACTGCACGCCAGCGGTCTTGGATGGCCCGCCGTGGCAATCGGCCCTCTTTCGAGGGATTCCTGCCCCGGTGACCCACCACATCACCACGCCCACGAAGGACATGGCGAATTTCTTCGATCAGCCCTGTTGAGCGATCGTCTGGGTGTCGACGCGAACGCCCAGACCCATCGTCGAGGACACGGCGACCTTGCGCAGGTAGATGCCCTTGCTGGTCGCCGGCTTGGCCTTGACCAGCGCGTCGATCAGCGCCGCCAAGTTGCCCTGGAGCTTGTCGGTGTCGAACGAGCGGCGGCCGATCGTGCCGTGCACGATGCCGGCCTTGTCGACGCGGAACTGCACTTGGCCGGCCTTGGCATTGCGCACGGCTTGGGCCACGTCGGGCGTGACCGTGCCGACCTTCGGGTTGGGCATCAAACCGCGCGGACCGAGGATCTGGCCCAGCGTACCGACGACGCGCATGGCGTCAGGTGCCGCGATCACGACGTCGAACGGCATGTCGCCGGCCTTGACCATGGCAGCCAGATCGTCCATGCCGACGATGTCGGCACCGGCGGCCTTGGCTTCCTCGGCCTTGGCGCCTTGAGCGAATACGGCGACACGCTTGGTCTTGCCGGTGCCATTGGGCAGCACGACGGCGCCGCGAACGACCTGATCGGACTTCTTGGCGTCAATGCCGAGTTGCACGGCCACGTCGATGGATTCATCGAACTTGGCGGTCGCGGCCTCCTTGATGATGCCGATGGCATCGACCAGCGGGTACAGCTTGGTGCTGTCGACCTTGCCTTCGAGGGCTTTTTGCTTCTTGGTCAGCTTGGACATTTACACGCCCTCCACATTCACGCCCATCGAGCGGGCAGATCCGGCGATGGTGCGGACCGCGGCGTCGAGATCGGCAGCCGTCAGGTCCTTCATCTTGGTCTTGGCGATCTCTTCGAGCTGTTCGCGCGTGATCTTGCCGACCTTGTCGGTGTGTGGACGGGCCGAGCCCTTGTCCAGCTTGATGGCCTTCTTGATCAAGGTGACCGCTGGCGGCGTCTTGATGATGAAGGTGAAGCTCTTGTCCGCGAACGCGGTGATGACCACCGGCAGCGGCAGACCGGGCTCGACGCCCTGGGTCTGGGCGTTGAACGCCTTGCAGAACTCCATGATGTTCAGACCGCGCTGACCCAGTGCGGGACCGATGGGCGGTGACGGGTTGGCCTTGCCAGCTGGTACTTGCAGCTTGATGAAGCCGACGATTTTTTTCGCCATGACTTTGCTCCTTGCGGGTGATGACGCCCAGGCTTTCGGCCTCGGGCTCCCCGGGGTTGAACGGCTCTTCGATGTCGCATTCGCCGCCGAGCCGGAGAGGCGGCGAACACCGGATCTGGATCGCACCGAAGAAGGACAAGCGCGCAGCCTTGTCCTTTTCCAGGCAGGGTTTCAAGTCTTCTCGACTTGGCTGAATTCGAGTTCCACCGGCGTCGCGCGGCCGAAGATCATGACCGAGACGCGCACCTTGCTCTTCTCGTAGTTGACCTCTTCGACCGTGCCGTTGAAGTCGGTGAACGGACCTTCCTTGACACGTACGAATTCGCCGGCCATGAATTCGACCTTGTGACGCGGTTTCTCCGTGCCCTGCTGCATCTGGCTGACGATGTCCTCGACTTCCTTCTGCGAGATCGGCGCCGGACGATTCTTGGCACCACCCACGAAACCCGTCACCTTGTTGGTGTGCTTCACCAGGTGCCAGCTCTCGTCGTTCATGATCATCTCGACCAGCACGTAGCCCGGGAAGAACCGGCGTTCCGTCGTGCGCTTCTGGCCGTTCTTGATCTCGACCACTTCTTCGGTCGGCACCAAGATGCGGCCGAACATGCTCTGCATGCCGGCACGGTTGATACGCTCCGTGATGTTACGTTCGACGGCCTTTTCCATGCCCGAATAGGCATGCACCACATACCAGCGCAGGTCCGGATTGGTCGGAGGCGCGAGCACAGGCACGCCTTCGGCCGAGGGTTCCACCACCGTGGTGTCGATATCGTCGGTCATCATTTTCTCCAGCCCAGGATGAGGTCGAAGAACACCCATTCCAGGGTCTTGTCCGTTGCCCAAAGGAAGATCGACATGATCGCCACGAAGGCGAACACGTAGGCCGTCATCTGCATGGCCTCCTTGCGCGCCGGCCAGACGACCTTCTTAACTTCACGCCATGAGTCGCGACCGAAGGCCCACAACTGACGACCGTTCTCGGAACTCGCGAATACCGCCACTGCAGCGGCCAGACCCACCAGCAACGCAGCCCATTGGGCCAGCGAGCCCTGCCGCGCAAGCAGATAGAACGCCACGATGGCGCCCACTGCCAGCACCACGGACCCGGCAAGTTTGGCCTTGTCTGCGCTGGTGCTCACGGTTTCGATTTGAGTTGTAGCCATCTTCGGCGAGTCCCTGTGGCCGAACACCGGCCTTCAATTCATTGCGCCTCTTGAGACGCCGAAGCCCGTCGGGTTGCGACGGGCCTTTTTGTGCGCCACTTTCAGGTGGCAGGGGCAGTAGGAATCGAACCTACAACCTTCGGTTTTGGAGACCGACGCTCTGCCAATTGAGCTATACCCCTTCAGTGATCCGATCTCAGGCGAGGATCTTGGCGACGACGCCCGAGCCCACGGTACGGCCGCCTTCGCGGATGGCGAAGCGCAGGCCTTCTTCCATGGCGATGGGGTTAATCAGCTTGACGGTGATGCTGACGTTGTCGCCGGGCATGACCATCTCCTTGTCCTTGGGCAGCTCGATCGCGCCGGTCACGTCCGTCGTGCGGAA
>NZ_JBNDLF010000017.1:0-21664 GCF_050435945.1 Variovorax sp. PvP013 | reverse complement strand
AAGCTCCTGTGCAACCTCCAGTACCAGCAATTGACTGGCTTCAGATCGACTTCGCGCTGCACACCGTCCAACAACGGTCATTGATCAGCGTCTCCTTAGGTATATATCGAGATTGCAAATCCATTGCTTCGATAAATCCTCTGCGGATCGCAAAGCCGATCAAGCTTAATCAGCGAAAAATCGGCCTTTTCGCCACCGCTTGATCGCTCACGGTGACCCGATGCCGTAATGCGACAGGTCGGGCTCGTCCAGCTTCCGGTTCATCAGCTTCGCGAAGGCATCGCGCAGGCCCGGCAGGCTCGCCAGATGGAGCACGCCGTGCAGCAAGTGGATGCCGAGCCGGCTGTGCGGATTCATCAGTCTGGGGCCGATCCGGGGAACGTTCTGGGCCTGCTCGACCATCGGGCGCATGGCCGCCTCGTAGGCAGCGAAGGCGCGGACCGGATCGCCAATGCCGCCGGCCCGGGCAATTTCGCCGGCCAGCACGTAGGCCCCCACAAGCGCCAGCGTCGTGCCAATCCCGGCCAGCGGCGTGGCGCACCAGGCGGCGTCCCCAGTCAGCACGACCCGCCCCCGGTGCCAGCGCGGCAGCCGCACCTGCCTCAGAACGTCGAAATAGAAATCCTCGGCTGTCTCCATGCCGGCGAGCACCCGCTTGCTCTGCCAGCCGGCATCGGCGAAGCGCTCGTGCAAGAAACGCTTTTGCCGCTCCACGTTCCAGTCCTGCTCACCCTCGGGCGCTTTCTGAATCGACAGCATGGCCCGCGTGGTGCCGTGACGGTCGGGCCGCAGGGAGACGCTGCGACCGTCGGTGGCGTGATACCAACGCCATAGGCGGTCGTCGTCCGCGGCACGAGCGATCGTGAAGTAGGCCAGCGTCAGGTTCATCCAGCGCGCATCGTTCTCCCCAGCGAACACGCGCTCGCGCGTGGCCGAGCCCACGCCCTCGGCCACGACCACCGCATCAAAACGTTCGGTCGATCCACTGGCGAAGCACACCGTCGCTGCCGTGCCATCGTCCTCCACCTGCGCGATGTGGTCGCCAAAACGATAGGCGGTCCGCGTGCGCGCGGCGTCGTACAACAGCCGGGCGAGGTCGCCACGCAGGATCTCCATCTCGGCGGTCGGACCGTCGCGCTCGAGGTCGGAGGTACGAAACTCGGCCGCTGCGCGGCCCTGCGCGTCGACCCAAGCGGTGCCCTCCTCGCCCGTGCCCTGGTCCAGCGCGGCGCGCTCCAGGTCCATGCGGCGCATCACCTCACGGCCCACGCCCCGGACGTCGACGTTCTGTCCGCCGTCGCGGAACGCCGCAGCCCGCTCGACGACAAGGACCTCGCAGCCCGCACGGGTCAAGGCCCAGGCGGTGGCGTTGCCGGCGATGCTCGCGCCGGTGACCAGAATGCGGAGGGGCATGGAAATCATCCTTCCTGGGTACGACGGATCGTTCGGTCGGAGCTGTGACTCTGCGGCGCACGGAAGCCACGACGCGGGTGCGAATGCTCGATCATGGTAGCGGCTGAGGGTGCCAACAGGCCCTTGCTGCCGTTGATGCACCCCGCGATGCCCGCGCAATCGATGACCAACGTGATGTTGAACCCAGCCGACCGAATCGGTAAGTGCGACGACACCGACTGCATCGGTCGGCGGCTGGAAGCTGACCTCGGAAGCACCAGTATTTTTTAAACTACAATGATCCGTAATGATCGAGTTGAAGCAAACCGAGACCTTCCGCAAGTGGCGGTTGAGACTCAAGGACGCCCGAGCACGGGCGCTGATCGCTTCACGGCTCGATCGACTGGCTTTTGGCCATGCTGGCGACGCCGAGCCGGTGGGCCACGGGATCAGCGAGCTGCGTGTCCATCATGGGCCGGGCTATCGAATCTACTTCCAGCGGCGGGGCGACATGATCGTCGTGCTGCTGTGCGGAGGCGACAAGGGCACGCAGGCCAAAGACATCGCGACGGCCAAGCGTCTTGCGAGCGAATGGAGCGAATGACATGGCGGAGCAACTGACAACCTATGATCCGGCCGAGGACCTGATGAGCGACGACGGCATCGCTCTCTACATGGCCGAGGCATTTCACACCCAGGACGCGGCCTACATCGCCCATGCCTTGGGCGTGGTGGCACGTGTCAAGGGAATGGCGCAGATCGCTGATCAGACCGGGCTGTCGCGTGAACAGCTCTACCGGTCGTTCAGCACCCAGGGCAACCCCACATTGAAGACGACCTTGGCAGTCATGAAAGCACTGGGAATCGAACTCACCGCAACGGTGCCGGCCCTCCGTTGACGGTTCAAGATCCTGCCCGCTGACCAAACTGCTTATCTGGAATTTCAATCGAAATGTCTAGCAATGTGGAAATGGAATTGTGACCCAGTCTTGACGGCGGCCATGAGGTCATGCACAGCAGCAGCAATCCTTTTCCGCGAGAGACAATCTTATTTACTGAAACAGGAATGTTCTGCTCGTTCGCTTGATCAAGGCAACTTGAACGCCAACAGTTGATGGCATGTAATCAAGCGAGATGGATCTTAGAGGCAATCTTCCGAGGGCGCTGCATGAGCATGGATAAATTTTCTTCCAATAGTTTCATATCGACAGGTTTATCTAAGTGGGCATCGAAGCCTGCCGCTTGAGCTTCCAGCCGATCGATATCCCGCGTCATACCCGACACTGCAATCAACGCGAGGTCATGCGTCGCAGCCTGTGCTCTCAATTGTTGTGCCAACCAATGACCATCGCGCTCCGGCATTGCAAGGTCGGAAATGACCGCATCAAACCTTTCGCGAGCAGCAACATCGACGGCATCTTGCGCACTCGCACACAAAGTCACCTGCGCCCCCTCACTTTCCAACAACGCACCGAAGGCCTGAAGCAGCTGTGGTTCGTTATCGACAACGAGAACGCGCAAGTTCTCAAAGGCATCGGAAAGCGGAAAACTTGCTGTTCTCTCATCCACTGAGACGGCTTTCAGAGGAAGCCAGACGTTGAAGCATGCGCCTTCGCCAACTCCCGCCGACGCCGCAGCCACGCGTCCGCCATGGAGTTCGGCCAGTTGCTTGACCAACGCCAAGCCAATGCCCAACCCTCCTGTACGGCGGTTCAGACCGGTGTCAACCTGTCGAAACATCTCGAACACATCTTGCAGATGTGCCGGCTCCAAACCGATGCCGGAATCCTTGACAGACAGACAGACCGTGCTTTCGCTGATGGAAAGATCGATTTCGATCAAACCACCGATGGATGTGAACTTCACTGCATTGGTCATCAGGTTCCAGACAATCTGTTCCACCCGTACCGGATCCGCATAAACCACTGCGGGGACGGTCTTGACTCGCAGCGTCTGCGACTTCTGTGTGATATCGTGGCCCATCGCGTCCGCGACATTGATGACAATCTCGGCCAGATCGCAGTACGACATCGCCAGGACCAGCTTGCCCATGTTGGCACGTGAGAATTCAAGTAGATCATTGATGATCTGCAGTTGGCTCGCAATGGCAGCATCGATCGATGCGATTGCACGAAGCCCGCGCTCGTTGCCTTGAAGTCCCGGCATGCGCGAGAGCAGTTGAGCATTCATCTTGATGACGGACAGAGGGTTCTTGAGTTCGTGCGATACCACGGCCAGGAACTCGTCCTTCTTCGTGCTCGTTTCTTGCAACTGATTGCGTGTCGTGCGTTCGGTTTGCAGTGCCATCTCGCGTTGACGCTCACGAAGTTCCTCGCGCGTGAAATTTCGACAGATCTTGGCAAAGCCTTCGACGCCACTGCCTTCCAGAGGCACTGTGATCCCGCTGCAATAGACCGTGTCGCCATTCTTGCGCAGGTGCCATTGGTCGTCGTCTGCCCTGCCGAGTTCGCGAGCTTTGGCCAGCTCTTGCTCGGGAAGGGCCGCCAACCGATGCTCTTCCTGAAAAATCAAACCAAATGGCTGACCGATGGCTTCTTTGGGTGAGTAACCGAAGATCTTCTCCGCCCCGGGACTCCAAGTGACGATGACACCTGCTTCGTCCATGGTGATGATGGCGTAGTCGCGCATGCTCTCAGCCACGAGCCGCATGCGTTGTTCGCTCAGGCGCAGGTTGTCCTCAGCCATTCGACGCAGGGTGATGTCGAAAAACGCCAGAACAGCACCTTCGATGCGGTTCTCCGTGGTCCGATAAGGAACGATTCGAGCCAGGAACCAGCGGTTGTCCTGGCTGCGCACCTCTCGCTCGCTGCGCGTGAGATTGCGCAATACGTCACGCACGTCCCTCGACAGTTCTGGAAACTCCAGCCGATGCGTGATGTCCATCAATGGTCGGCCGATGTCAGTGCCCAGCAGGTTGAACAGCGTGGCGGCTTGAGGCGTGAAGCGCTTGAGCTTCATGTCCCGATCGACAAACACCGTGCTGATCTCGGCCGAGTTCATGAGGTTGTGCAAGTCATCGTTGAGCTGGGTGCTGTCCTCCACCCGCACAATCAACTCGTTGTTGACGGTCGTGAGTTCTTCGTTGACTGATTGCAGTTCTTCTCGGCTGGTCTCCAGCTCCTCCGTGGTCGAGCGCAACTCTTCATTGATGGTCTGGAGTTCTTCATTGGACGCCCGAAGCTCTTCGGTGAAGGCTGTGGATTCGCCTACGGTGTTTTTCAACCGCAATTGCAGTTGCAGCAGTTCGGCTTCGAGCACCTCGCTGACTGCATCGCGTCCCTGCGAATCGGCCAATGCAGCAGTGAGGCTTTCCTGCACCTCATTGAATACGATGAGCATCATCCCCGGAGGTGTTTCATCCACGACCGGTCGAACGGTCATGATCACGACGTGAGACACGCCGTTGAGCACCAGAGGCACGTGAGACGCTTCGACACTGGAACCGCTCTTTACTGCCCGGTAGAGCGCGGTACGAAGTTCGACTCTCAGTTCCGGCCGAATGAGTTCAAGAAGTTTGTTCGTCGCAGCCGACGAAAGGCTCGCCGCTTGCATAGACCTGATCCAGGTGATCGAAGAACGAGCCGCCCTCCTGCGTGTTGAACACTTCGCGGATTGTTCGTCCAGCCAGCGTGCGGGTACCAGTCAGGCGTGTGTAGGCTTGATTGGCGAGCTCGAAGCGATGCTCCGGTCCGGACAGCACGGCCATGAAGCTGGGCGCTTGAAGGAACAGGCCACGCAGCCGGTCGCTCTCGGCCTTGAGCGCCAGGTTGCTCTCCTGAACAGCTTGCGCCCGCTCGAAGATCCCGGTCTGCTCCGGCTTCCAGGCCAGATCGGCATTCCCGGTGCCAGCTTCCTTCAGGCGCTCCAGGTCGGTCACGTCAATGGGATGGTGCAGCACGAACTCGACCTCGCCATGCTCGTCGAGCACCGGAATCTGGCTCATGCTCCAGTAGCGCTTCTCAAACCCGCCACCCAACTCCTGCGGGCGGGGGATGTCGAACCGCATCAACGGCAACGTGTCGGGCTCTCCTGTGTCGATCGCGCGCTGGCACAACGCCATGACCTGCGCCTGGGTCTGCGCATCGGTGGGAAAGGCATCTCAGGTCCAACGCCCGACAATGTCCGAGAGGGTACGCCGCGTCGACTTCAAGTAAGCCTTGTTGGCGCCGGCGATGTTGAGCGAACGATCGAGGATCAGGTACGGGTTGGGGGAGGCGTCGAACAGCGCTTGGTAATTCAGCGGCATGCGTGGGCAGTCGAGGTCGAAAAAAGGGAACCTGAACCATAGCTCAAGCCTCGGGCGTGAGGCGTCGAACAGCGCTTGGTGATACAGCGACATGCGTGAAACATCAAGGATCAAAAGAGGAAGCGAGGAACATAGCTCAAACCCATCCTAAAAACTGTCTCTGTACCTCAGCACAGTATTGTTGAAGCAAATATCTAAATACATACTGCTGACAAACGCAAGCAACCTTGCCTTTGCGAGGTCGATTATGCGTTAAATATTTTTTGGAAAGATATGATTGAATAAGCAACTCTTTGCAGGCTCCAACATGCTTAAGAGCGATTCCTTAAAATGCTCGATGGCCTGAATCGAAGCTTCGGAGAAGCACAGTTCGCTTGATAGCAGATTCGTAGTTATTCAAGCACCACGCCAAATGCAAACAAGCGTTTTTGCCATTGTTCGAAGTCTGTCGTGTCAGCCCGGTGCCCTTCAATCAATCGACGCGCTTTACAGGGCTGTCCTGAAAGGCTGAAAATCGAGATGTGCACCGTAAAACAGCTGTCGATCAAACTGTGTCCCCTGATGCACTGCTCATCGCTGAACGGGGTACTGACCATAGGTGACCGATAACGGTCTGGAACGATCGGATTATGGCCAATTTCTCGCCCGATCGAACAGCGCGTGAACGCCATTTTCCGTTTATAGAGCTTATTAAATGCCCAGCGTCACCATCCGGATTCAGAAAAGGGTGCTGATGTCAAAAAATCGTTGAATTTGCCCCTTGAAACATTATTGGTGCTTTCACAACTTTTGAACTCATTGGAAGGCATCGCTCAATTGAATCGCGTTGTCAGCGTCACGCGGAACGATCGCGGCTCGATCGGGTGGAAATGGACGTCGCCGACGGCGGCGGTCTCGCCCCTCAGGCGCGATTCGTAGTAGTAGTCGATGGCGGAATTCCTGCGGTTGGTCAGGTTGAACCCTTCGAGCTCGATGCGCGTGGCCCGGTCGATGCGCCAGCCGATGCGGCCGTTGAGTGTCGCCGTGCTCGACGAGCGCACGCTGTTGTCCTCGACCAGCGGACGCGGCCCGAAGTAGCGCAGCTGCAGCGCGCCGAAGAACGGACCGATGCGGTCGACGGCCAGCGCGACCGACGCCACGCCCTCGACGGCGCCGGGAATGCGGTCGCCGGCGGGGTCGAAGCCCTTGAACCGGGCTTGCGCGAAGGCGACATCGGCGTCGATGGTGAGCCAGTCGGTCGGCTTGTAGTAGTTGGAGAACTCGACGCCCGTGCGGCGGCTCGGCCGGCCGGCGAAAGTCGTGCCGGCGTCGCCCGCGAACACCAGCTCCGAGGCGAAATCCAAACGGTAAAGCGCGAGCGAACTCTGCAGGCCGCGGACGAATTCGGTCCGCACGCCGATCTCGGCGCCCTTGGAGCGCACCAGGGGCGGCACGCGATCGGCGGGGTCGCCCGTTTTCGGATCGACGGTGATGGTGGTGCCACGCGCATCATTGCTGTGGAAGCCGGTGCCGACGTTGACGTAGTACTCGGTCTTCGCCCAAGGGCCGAAGATCAGCGCCAGCTTTGGGCTGGCGATGCTGTCGCGCGCGAGGCCCGAATTCAGTGCGTTGTCACTGGCGACCTTGAAGCGGTAGGTGTCGGCACGCAGGCCCGCGACCGTGCGGAACCACTCGCGCCAGTAGGTCGTGTTCTCGGCGAAGACGCCCAGGCTGCTCTCAGCGATGTGGTCGCGCCGCGTGGTCGACAGGCGCTCGCGCGCCACCGTGCTGTAGAGCCCGTTGTGGATGTTGTCGTTCTCCAGCTGCAGCCCGACCGTGGTCTGCGAGGCCTGCCCGAGGCCACGCGTCTGCCAGGCGTGCGCCACCTTCAGGCCGGTCGTGATGCGCTTGTCGGGCTGGTTGAACTGGTCGCCGTTGACGGGATCGTCGAGGAAGTAGGTGAAGTTCGAGTACAGGTCGAGCCGCTGCTGGATCGCGTAGGCGTTCACGCTCGTCGTGCCGGCGGCGGTGGTGTTGCGCCACGCGCCCGACAGGCTGTAGCGGCTCGCCGTGCCGCCATCGGTCGGGTCGATGGCGCCGAAGCGCGACAGCGCCCCGCTGGCGACGGCGCGCGCGGGGATCTGGTCGGTGGCGTTCCATCGGCCGCGGTAGGCCATGGCGGTGACGTCGAAGCCGTTGGCCGCATCGCCCCGGCTGTAGCGCAGCACGCCGTTGAGCTTGCGGTAGTCGTCCGGATTCACAAACGGGCCGTCGTTCTTCATCACCTCCAGGGCGTAGAGCAGGCGGCCGTCGCCCGGACCGACCTGCGGCGAATCGGCGATGAAGGCCCGGCGATACCCGCGCTGGCCGATGCCCAGGCTGGCGATGCCCTGGTCGAGCCGGTCGGCGTAGCGCAGCGAGACCGAGCCGGCCGACGCGAAATCGCCCTCGGCCGCGTCGTACGGACCCTTGCGGTAGGCCAGCTCGGTGACCAGTTCCGGCATCAGGAAGTTCAGGTCGGTCCAGCCCTGGCCGTGGGCGTGGCTGCGCTGGTTGACCCGCATGCCGTCGACCGTGGTGCGCAGGTCGGTGCCGTGGTCGAGGTTGAAACCGCGCAGGTAGAACTGGTTGGCCTTGCCCTCGCCGCTGTGCTGGCTGACGATCAGTCCCGGGGTGACTTCCAGCAGTTCGGCCGGGCGGTAGACGGTGCGGGCTTCGAGCTGCGCCTGCGTCACGATGCCGGCGCTGGCCGAGTCCGCGATGCCGAGCTGGCTGGTGCGGGAGCCTTCGACGTCGACCGCGGACAGCGTCCCCGACGCCGGATCCATCGCCTCCGTCGGCGTCGGCGCCGTCTGCGCGTGGGCCAGGCCGGCCAGCGCGATGGCGATGAGGGCGGCGGTCGGGACGACGCCGCGCGTGAAGCCGGACCCGCGACGTCGGCGGATGCGGTGGGTGTTCGAAAGCATGGAGAGTCTCCGGAAGGCGGCCCTGCGTGGACCGGCTTCGATCGATGGGCGATGACTGGAGGCCGCGCGTCGCTGGACGCACGGCAAGGGCGACGCGTCCGGGAACGCGCCGACACCCGCGCCGGGGCGGGTCCGAGGTCAGGCCGGGCGCGGCGGCCGATCGATGCGGCTCGGGAACGGGGTGGAGAACGACCGGGCGATCGCTAGGCGCCAGACGTCATCGCCGGCCGCCGCCGCGCGTGGCGCGGGTTCGAGCAGGCCGGTATTGGCCGCCATCACGAAGGCCGCGCCGGCGTACGGCGACCCGGCAGGCGCGCCGTCGCCGTCGGTCAGTGCTTCAAGATCGACCACGTCGGCGTCGTCCGGCGCGTGGTGATGGCGCAGGCCGGCCTTGTGCGCATGGTCGTGGGCATCGGCATGGGCCAGCGGCTCGCGGACGCCCGCGTGCTCGTAGTTGGCGCGCCGAAAATCCTTCCAGCCGGCCATCGGATCGTCGGACTGCTCCTGCGACGGCGCGCTCTGGTGCGCATGCCGCGATCCCAGCATGCCGGCCAGGGTGGATGACAGCGCCTGCAGCGGCAGGCCGATGGCCAGGCACGCCAACACCGCCCAGACCGCGACGCGGCGCAGGGCGCGCAGCGGGCCGGCGAGCGGATTCGACAGCATCGGAGGTTCCCGTCAGGTCGAGATCAGTTGCAGGTCGAACACACGTTCGACCAGCCACAACGTGGCCAGCGCGATCGCCACAACCGACCCGCCGCGCAGCACCACAACCGGATAGGCGCGCCAACGCCGTAGCGCCAGCAGGACCGCCAGCACCACGCTCACGATCGCCAGCTGTCCGGCCTCGACGCCCAGGTTGAACTGCAGCAGTGCCGAGGCAAAGCCCAGCACCGGCAGGTCCAGTTCGCCCAGCACGCTGGCGAAGCCGAAGCCGTGGATCAGGCCGAACAGGAACGAGAACAGCCGTCGCCGTCCTCGCAGCACCGGATGGAGATTGTCCAGCGCGGCGACCATGATCGTCAGCGCGATGGCCGGCTCGACGACGCGCGGCGAGATCGTGACAAGCTGGAAGCTCGCGAGCGCTAGCGTGATCGAGTGGGCGACCGTGAACATCGTGACCAGCCCGACCATCGGCCAAACGGCCTCGCGCCAGCGCGCGACCGGCTCGCGGCCGCCGTCGGCGCGGCGGCGCAGGACGGCAGGCAGCAGCAGGCAGACCAGGAACAGCACGTGGTCGTAGCCGATCAGGATGTGGTGGACGCCGTCCCGGAAGAAGCCGTCGCCGGGCGCGCGGGCATCGGTCGACGGCGTCGCCTCCGCCACCGCCACCGCAGCTCCGGGCCAGTCGACGACGACGGCAGCGGCGGCGGGATCGAGCGAACGCAGGGACGGTGCGGTCCCGCCCGCGCCGCCCGCCTCGCCGGCCACCCGCAGCAACCCCCGGTGCGTCGGATCGACCTCCTGGAACAGGCGGTACTCGACTTCCAGTGTCGCCGTCGGCTGGCAGCGCGACTGGAACGCCAGCACGAGGTAGGCGCCGTCGACACGGTCATCGATCGCGGCCGGTGCCGATGGCGTCAGGACGCAGCGTCCCTGCTGCAGGCGCAGCCGTGACCGGGCGTAGGCCTGGATCTCGTCAAGCCGGGCGCGGACCTCACCCCAGGTCAGCCTTCGATTGGCATCGCGGTCGAGGTCGAGGACGGCATCGAGGTCGCGCAGGGCGATGTCGAGGCGCACGTCGAGCACGTCACTACCATCGCCGCTCCCGCTACGGGCAAGCAGGAGGTAGGCGTCGCTCGCCTTGTGCGCCCGCGCCGGCGACGGCGCGACATACAGCCACGCCAGGCACACGGCTAGAACGATCGACGCCGTCCGACGCAGGCGAGGGCAGCCTTTCTTCGGCGCCACGAGGTCAAAGCACCGCATCGACGCGTGCATCCCGCAGTCCGATCGCCTTCATCAGCGCCCCGACCTCCTGCCGCGCCGCGTCGTCCCGCGCGGCGACAGCAGCGCGCGCGAACAGCAGCAGATCGATCGGCTCGCGCTGCAGGCTGACATTGGCCCGGGCCAGCGCCAGCGCGCGCCGCGCGTCGCCCTGCACGTCGAGCGCGAACATCGCTTCTTCGCGCGCATGCGCGGTCGTGGTGCCGGGGCGCAGCGCGGCGGCTTCGAAGCGCGCTCGCAATTCGGTCGCCTCGGGCGATTCGCGTGGACCCGACGACGCTCCCGCAGGATACGGCCGCGCGCTCGCCAGGCGCAGCAACACGGCATCGCTGCGCGGTTCGCGCGCCAGCAGGCCGGCGACCTCGGCCGGGCGGCCCTGGCGCAGCATGAAATCGCTTATCGCCAGCAGCAGATAGCCCGAGCGCTCCGTCGCGAGCGCCTCGCGGTAGGCGGCCTCGGCGGCAGCGGGCCGACCGGCGAGTTCCTCCACCTCGGCGATGCTGGTCAGCAGCCACTGACGCGTGCCGGCATGGCGCGTACCTTGCAGCGCGGGCGTGGCGAGCAGGCCACGCAAGGTACTGCGGGCCGCGTCTTGCTCACCGCGCAGGCCCGCGTTCTCCGCCAGGCAGGCCGCCTCGTACAGCGCTTGGCCGGCCGGGCCCAGGGCACGGCAGGCGGTGTCGGATTCCGCATAGCGGCCCTGCACGCGCAGGATGGTGGCCAGCGTGATTGAGGCCTGGGGGTTGGTGGGTTCGCGCCGAAGCGCCGCCCTGAGGGTCGACTCAGCGCCATTGAAATCGTGCAGGAACTGCGCCACGGTCGCATGCATGACCATGACCGACGCCGGCGTGCCGACCGCCGAGATCGGCTGCCATGCCTGCAAGGCACCGATCGCCTGACCGGCATAGCGCGCATCGCCCTGTGAGCGCGCCAGTTCAAGGTAGGACCGCGCGACCGCGATCGCCGTCTCGGCGTCGCGCGGTCGCTGCGCCAGTTCGCGACGCAGGCGACGCTCGTCGTTCGCCCAGCCGGCCACGAAGGGCAGCTTCTCAATGACGTCGTCGTCGTGCGCGGGTACCCGGGGTGCCGACCACACCCACGTCGACGCGGCGCAGGCCAGCAACGCCAGCAGCATCGTCAACCCTGCGCGGCCATGAAAAAGGGGCCAGCCCTCCGGCATGGCCCCCACGATGGCGCGTACGCCGGAAACAGCGCCCGCCAACTACAGGCCGACCGCTTCGGCCGTGTTGCTCGTCGGCGCGACGGCACCGCCCAGGTCAATGGGCTCGCTGCTGTCCAGCTTGTTTGCCACCACCTGCTTCACGTAGGCGATGAAGCCGTCGCTGTTCTGCAGCGCGGTGGCCGGAAGCGTGCCACCGCTCGTGCCACCGCTGCCGCCGCTGCCGCCGATGTTGGTGGGGCCGCCGTCGCTGCCGCCCCCACCGCCGCAGCCGGCCAGCATCAGGACACCGGCCGCGAGGGCCACGGCTGACGCCACCCGCATTGTTCTCAGTCGTTCGGTCATGGTGTGATCCTTCGGGTTCGGCGTGGGCTCACGGATAGGTCGTGCCGGCGGCGGCTACCGGGTTGGAGTTCCCCGTCAGCGGCGTCGTCAGGTAGGGGAAGGTGGTGCCGTAGTTGGCCGCCGTCTTGCGCACGCCGTCGGTCAGCGCCAGTCCGCCGGCCGGTGCGTCGGCGGGCTTGCAACCCACCTGCAGCGCGTCGGTCGCGCCGGTCAGCACGCACAGCGCGCCCATGCTCACGCGCAGCGAGAGATCGACCACGTCGTCGGCCGGACGCCGGCCGTTGGGGAAACCGGCATTGTCGCCACCAGCCACGCCCAGCGGATTCTGCGCACCGGCCGCCTTGGCCGCGATCGAGGTATTAAGCCGCAGCATCTCCGCCGGCACCACGTTGGCCGGACGATTCAGTCCGGCGATGCCCTGCAGGAAAGCCGCCAACAAGTCGGTACGCGGGAAGTTCGTCGGTGCCCTGGCGCTCGGGAACAACGTCTGGATGACAGCCGGTAAAGCGGGGTTGGTCACGTAGTCCGCGAAGTTGGCGACATCGTCTTTCGGTCTGGAGGCGTTGAAGCGGTCCTTGTCGTCGATGCCGATGATGACCTCGTTGACCAGTGGCATCCCCAGGCGCGAGACCTGCGCCCACGGACCACCCTCGAGTGAGGCCTTGCCCAGGCCGGTGCCCGGCTTGCCGTTGATCAGGCGGCCCTGGCGTACGCTGGCGGTGGTGAAGACGCCGATGACGGGCTCGCTGCCCGCGGTGACGCACACGACGGGCAGCTCCATGGCCAGCGTGCTGACGTTCTTGCCTTCGAGGTCGTTGTTGTTGCCGCCGGTCTCCGCGCCGAGCGGATTGAGATTGACCAGGTCGAAGATCTTGCCCACGGCGATGTAGAACGGTTCCTTGCGCTGGCCGACGAAGACCCGACCCGGCGTGGCGCAGCCGGGGATGGCGACGTTGTAGACGTGCTGGGCAGCGTAGGCGGCATAGCCGTTGGCGCCACCGAAGACCTTCTCGCCGATATTGTCGACCGGCTTGTCGAACTGGGCCTGGCCGTTGGCGGCGTTGGTGACCGAGGCGCGCGTGCCGCCGCGACGGTCGCCGCGCACGACGTCGACCGTGAAGGTCTCGCGCACGTTCAGGGCGGCCGGGTTCACGCCGTTGATCGGGCCGCTGTTGATGAGCGGAATCTTCACCGACTTGCCGCCGACCGTGAGTGCGGTGGTCTTGGAGGTGTTCTGGAAGCGGAACTGGAAGGTCAGGTCCTCGACGCCGTCGCCGTTGTTGTCGACGTGGATCTCGTACTGGGCGTTGGGATCGAACATGTAGAAGTTCGGGCCACCCTGGGGATCCTGGAACGGCTGGTAGTTGGCCAGCACCGTGACGAAGTCCTGACGGCCTGTTTCGTAGCTCTTGAAGAGGTACAGGTCGGTGGCGTCGACCTTGGCCTGACCGGAGATGAAAGGCGCCTCGCGATGGCTCGATGCCATCGCCACAGTCGCCACCAAAGTCAGGCCGAATGCCGCCAGCGTACGGATTCTTCGCGTCATGCTTGTTCCAATGTTGTTGTCAGTATGAAGGTGCGCACTCGCAACCAAGTTTTGATTGAGATCAAAAATGTCTGAAATGCGGAGCAACAATTCTGAATGCAACATTCAAGGTTTGTAAGGTGTTTACACCTATTCATGTCAGCTTTGGCAAATGAAAGCGGTTTTTTCAATCATGTGACTGATTCCGCTCATGCTCACCCTCATGAGGTCCGAATCCGCGTCGCCTTGTTCGCTTGAGTTATCAGTGACCTACAAAGCGTTCACTGGCCACCGCATCTCGAATCGCGTGCCTGCCCGCGCCGACGACATGGCTTTCCGCGTCCCCTGGTGAGCTTCCGCCACCTGCGCACAGATATGCAACCCGAGTACGAAGTGAGCGCCCTCGTTCTTCTGGTCCGAACGCCAGTAGAGATCGAAGATTCGGTCCATGTCCGCATGGGCAATCGCAACGCCTTGATTTGCCACCGACAGCACAGTCTTCGTCGTCCGCGATGGGTAGCGGCCCACGAAGCACCACCGTCAACAGCTCAATGGCCGATACGGACCCCGTTCAGCGGCCGCCGATGCACTACATTGGCACTTGGCACTTGGCACTTGGCACTTGGCACTTGGCACTTGGCACTTGGCACTTGGCACTTGGCACTTGGCACTTGGCACTTGGTCATTCATCACAGGAACATGAAGGCCGCGGCTGCGACGGCCGTGGGTACCAGGGCGCCGAGCAACAACCCGCCTGCACCAATGGTCTCGTCGGCAAAACCTCGCTTGAGCAGTGCCACGCCCGCCGGGTTGGGTGCGTTCGCAATCACGGTCAGGCCACCTCCGGCCACGGCGCCTGCGACCAGCATGTACTTTGATAGGTCAGAAATACCGACGATCAGCGAGCCGAGATACGTCAGCGCCGCGTTGTCCGTGATGGCAGTCAAACCCAAGGCACCCAAGAACAGCGCGACCGGGTCCAATCCTGAAACGATGGGCTGAAGCCACCACTGCTGCATGCCGCCCAGCACGACCAGGCCCGCGAGGAAAAATCCCACCAGCAGGGCTTCCTTGAGGATGAGCGGGCTCTGGTGGCGCTCGTAAGCCTGGGTGAATCCGAGAAACATCAGGAACAGGCTCAGAAACACCACGGGATGGTGGGCAAAGAGGACCACCCCGGCAAGCAACCCCAAATGCACGGCGACCACGGACAGCGGCACGCGCATCTCCTCGGGCAGGTCGTCATTGCCCAATGGAGCGGGCTGCAGGTGACCAAGATGCGATGGGGCATGGAACTCGTCCTTTCTCAATGTGACGACCCGTCTGGTCCGAACTGTTGATTCGGCGCCAACCACGGAATTTGGGCTGTATTCCCTGTCTAGGCGCGACGGCGCCCAGCAGAAGTGCATGGCCGCACAGCCACCCTGCCCTGCTAAGCGCTGATGCCGGTCGCTGTGGCGCTGAAGATCAAATAGGTTGCCGGGTGGGGCGAAAGCTCGTTAATGACTTTTGTCGTCAACGGCATGAACGTGCTGCGCCAGTGGTGGTGCATCGCACTTCGCCAAGCGTGCACTGCCAAGTCTCGCAGTCGTTCAAGGTCGCCAGCGGTCTGCAGGCCAGCCGGGGTGGTCTACCACGCGCAGATCGGCCTGCACGATCTCCAGCTGCGCGGACGTGAGGACTGCGGTGCCCAGGGAGCGTGCCTCTTGGAGGTTCGGCGTGCAGGCCACTGAATCAAGTGCATACGGGGCAAGCGGACAGAACTTGTACTCGGCCTTGTCATAACCACCTTCGAATTTGCCTTCCATTTTGCCGACACTGGCCGTGAACGCAGAGCCAACTCAAGCTACCGTCGCAATACTAAAGTAGATGCAGATCAACAGCATGCACCGATGGCGCGCGTTGATCTAACCCGGGCTCAAGGTGATCTGTCCATTGACTTGATGATGACATTGCTTGTGCATCGTACGACTGTTCTGCCCGAATCGGAGAGATTCTCTTTTTAAAGAAAGCGAGGACACCATGCGATTGACACCTGATCAGCTTAAGAGCAAGCAAACCGCCATCGCGTATTTCGGTGGCGATCCGCAAGGTAAAAATTTTGCTGCCGGGCCCGCCCAAGCCATTGGTCTAGCACAAGTCGCTGGCCCTGTCTCAGAAGGCAGAATCTTGGGTGTGGGGATCGGGGCGCGTGTTTCCCGTCTTGGATTGACTGGCGACAGCGTCGTTCGTGTCTATGTGACAACCAAAAATGGATTACAAATTCCGGATAAATTTTCTAATTTGCCTTCTCAAATCATTGAGGTTGGCGATGTTTCAGCGAACGCGACGCCTACTGGAAATCGTTTTGCAAAGAACCGCCCAACGTCTTGCGGTGTATCGGTCGGACACCCCCTTGTGACAGCTGGAACACTAGGGTGCTTGGTCAAAGATGACAGCGGCACATTGTGTATTTTGAGCAACAACCACGTATTGGCCAACTGCAATGCCGCCTCGATAAACGATCCTATCATTCAACCGGCCACTCTCGATGGAGGTGTTGCAGGAACTGATTCCATCGGGTTTTTAAAAAAGTTTCAGCCAATCAATTTTTCCGCAGGCGCGGCGAACGACATTGACGCCGCACTAGCAGAGATTTTCATTCCAATCCCAATAACACCTGATATCATCGATATTGGAAACCCCGGAAAAACACTGAAAAATGCAACTATTTATCAGTCGGTGCGCAAACATGGACGCACAACAGGTCATACCGTAGGGGTGATTGTCGACATCAGCGTTTCCTTATGGGTGAGTTATGGAACTCAAAAAGCTTGGTTTCAAGATCAAATTGCAATCCAAGGAATCGGCTCATCTCCGTTTAGCTCTGGAGGTGACTCTGGATCCTTGATCGTGGACGCAGTTGGACTGGAGCCGGTCGGCCTGCTCTTCTCAGGGAGTACTTCGGGCTTGACTTTTGCCAACCCGATTGATAAGGTCCTCACAGGATTAAATGCAGTCTTTTATTGAGGACGATCATGAATAGCATTTCTGAAGCAAAGCTTCATTTAATTGATCAATTGAAGCATGAACAAGGTTTTGTTGGAGTTGGCGTATCAAATATTGCAGACGCCCAAGCTTTGAAAGTTTATTTGGCGGACGATCGCAGTCAGCTTGCCGATCGATTGAATGCCATGTCGACCTTTGAAGGATTTTCCTTGATCGTTGAGCCTAGCGGTACGGTTTCAGCATGGTAAATGGCGTTGTTGCATAACTCCTCGGTCAGGTCCCTGCCAGCACGCGATCTTGGTAGCCTGAGGCGATGAGTAAACCACCTCGAGCGCGGTACCGCACAACGAACTGGCCTGCGTACAACGCTTCGCTCAAGCGCCGCGGCTCGCTGATGGTCTGGCTCGACCCCGAGCTCCAGTGGCAGGCTGCGCCCAGCGGGCGCGCTGGTCGGCCTGCGGTCTTCAGCGATGCCGCCATCCAGTTTTGTCTGACCTTGAAATGCATGTTCGGCCTGGGCCTGAGGCAGGTCACGGGCTTGGCAGAGAGTCTGCTCAAGCTGGCGCAGCTCGACTGGAACGTGCCTGACTACAGCACCCTGTCACGACGCCAGAAGACCCTGAGCGTGGCCATCACAGCACGCTCGAGCCAAGGTGGTTTGCACCTGCTGGTCGACAGCACGGGTGTGAAGATGTTGGGAGAAGGTGAATGGGAGGATATTGAAACACGGTGCTGACTACCGACGCCAGTGGCGCAAGGTGCACTTGGGCGTGGACGCCCAGACCCTGGAGATCCGGGCCATCGAGGTCACTGACAACGCCATTGGAGATGCGCCGATGCACCGCCTGCTGCTCGCTCAGATTCCAGAGGACGAGCCGCTTCATTCGGTCAGTGCCGACGGCGCCTATGACACCAAGGCCTGCCACGAAGCCATTGCCGGTCGGCAAGCTGCAGCCATCATCCCGACGCGCAAGAACGCCAAGCTCTGGGCAGAAATTCGGGCAGGGGCCCGAGCAAGAAATGAAATCTTGAGGACGACTCGGGAGTTAGGACGCTCGATCTGGAAGAAGTGGAGCGGCTACCACCGACGTAGCCTCGTGGAGACCAAGATGGGGTCCTTCAAAAGACTGGGCGAGCGCGTGATGGCTCGGGACTTCGAGCGGCAGATCACTGAACTGCAGGTCCGGGTCTCGATCCTCAACAGGTTCACCCAGCTGGGCACACCTGAGACGGTGCGCGTGGCCTAACTCCGTCTGGGGTTGGGGGCACTACAGCCTAATTCAGGTTATGCAACAGCGCCACTCGGAACCCATCGCACATTGACTTTAAAAAACGATTGAAAATGCGATTCGCTTTCAGATATCAAGTCCTGCGCCATTGATATCTGGTCGTCGATGTCTTATCTTCGTCATCAAAGTTCTTCAGATTCAACGTCGAACTCACGGATTTTCCCGCTTTATCTGACCTCAACGCTAAGGTTGTTTAAAAAATTGAATCACCTAGTCGGTTCCACCATCGATTTTGGGGAATGGGGCATTTGACAAACCAGTGCCACGAAACTGATTCATCTATCCTGACGATTCCATCGCCTGCCGTTTTCCTCAGACTGCTGCTCCATGAGTCGATCTGCACGACGCCCAGAGACGGCGTCGTCCGATGAACCACTCGCGTAGGCGGGATGAGGAGACTTCGATGGCTGTCAGGAACGTCATGATCGAGATCCGGCGCCGGCCCGAACTCGAAGCATCTTTTTTCGCTGCTGGCGTCATCGGCAAGGATGCCGTGTCCTTTGCCAACGCCATGGTGGCTCCAGTGCCGGGGCTGACGCTGGACTTGTCTTTCCCGCCGGTCAGCGTTCCGGCCCGTGCTGGGGATGCCCCCACCGTGACCGGCCTGGCCGAGGCAGAGGCACCCGATGGGAAGGCAGATGAGTGGCAGGCCAAGAGCCTGCCCGTTTCAGAGGTCATGCCTCTGTCAGATTTTGACGAAGGCACCGTCATCCTGCGCGGCACGCTCGATGAGCGCACCTTCGACGCCGACATGTTCGCCGCCGGACCACTCGACGGGCTGCAGGCGGTTTATGCCGATCCGCTGATCGAGCCATGCATCACCTGCGGCGGCTCGCCGCCGCTAGGCAGCGCCGCTGACGTGGCGCGCTTGCTGGATGTGGGCGGCCTGCGCCGCGCCGGCCTGGATGGCAGCGGCGTCCTCCTGGCCATCGTCGACACGGGCGTCAACCTGGCGCACCTCCGGGGACTCGGACTGCAGCCGTCGTTCAGCGAGGAGCGCAGCTGGGTGCCGCCGCTGCAGCCGGGCCAGCAGCCCCTGCGGCCGGGCCAGATGCCGGTCGGCCACGGCACCATGTGCGCCTTCGACGCTCTGATCGCGGCGCCGCGCGCGACGCTGGTCGATGTCGCGGTGCTGGCCTCGCGGCGCCCCGGTGGCTCGGCGATGGACGGCCTCCTCAGCGATGCCGTGCTCGGCTACAGCCACCTGATCCGCCTGATGCGCAGCCTGGGGCGGCCGGGCGACTTCCATTCGCTGGTGGTCAGCAACAGCTGGGGCATGTTCCAGCCGTCCTGGGACTTCCCGCCCGGCCATCCGGGCAACTATTCGGACAACCCGGCCCACCCCTTCAACCGCATCGTCGCCACGCTCGAGCGCGCCGGCGCGGACATCCTGTTCGCCGCGGGCAACTGCGGCCGGGAGTGTCCCGACAGCCGCTGCGGAATCGCCGGCGACGCCGGCATCTTCGGCGCCAACTCGCACCCCTCGGTGCTGTGCGTGGCAGGCGTGGACGTGCGCCGGGAGCGTGTGGGCTATTCGACGCGCGGCCCCGGACGCCTGGACGCCAACAAACCCGATGTCGCGGGCTACACGCACTTCCTAGGCTCGCGCGTCTACCCGGCCGATGGTGGCACCTCAGCCGCCACGCCGGTGGTGGCCGGCCTGCTCGCCGCCTGCCGCAGCCGCTTCGCGAGCGGCGCCGAGCGCACCCCGGGAGTGCTGCGCGTTCTGGTGCGGCAGACGGCCGACGATGTGGGCGCATCGGGATTCGACATGGAAACGGGCTTCGGCATCGTAAACGGCACGCAGCTGGCACGGCGCACGCTGGCAGCGACCGCTGGAAGCGACGGGTCTTCCGTGACCGGAACGGATGAACCGGGCGATGCCGAAGACTTCGGCATCGACCCCGTCGACGATCAGGCGTTCCTAGAGGCGCTGCGCGCCTTTGCGCCTGGGGCGGCGCGCAGCGCCGGTGCCAAGGCCGGATGCTGCGCTTCATGTGCGCAGAAACGGCCCCCGAACGGGGGCAAGGAGACCATCATGAGCAGCAATGACCAGGAGTTCCTGCAGGCACTGCAGCAGTTCGGCGGGGTCGAGGGCTTCGGCTCGGCCTCCGCCGGCGGCAGCGGCGGTGGCGGCGATTTCGGTGCCGGCTTCGGCGGCGGGGGTGATTTTGGCAGCGGTGGGGGCAGCGGCGGAGGTGGCGATGCGTTCGGCGCGTTCGGCAGCGACGACGGTGGCGACGCGGAATTCATGCAGGCCCTCCAGGCCTACGGCGGCGCGGCCGGGATGAGCATGGCCGCAGGCGGCGGTTTCGGAGCTGGTGCGGGCGGCTTCGGCGGAGTCGACGCTGCCGCAGCACCCAGCTTGGCCGACGTCTGCCGCACCTGGAAGTCGGTGCGTCCGATCGTGCTGCGCATCCTGCCATTCCTCGCCGCCCTCCCGGGCATCGGCGCTCCCGTGGCAGCGGCCTTCAAGACCCTGGGCACCCTGCTCGATGCGGTGTGCGGGGGCGGCGGCGGCGGTGCCGCCGGGCTGTGCCAGCGCTGGCGGCAGAGCCTGCGGGCCATCGTGGTGCGCGTGGCCTCGGTGGTCGGCCACATCCCCTTCATCGGCTCGGCCGCCGCCAAGGCGCTGCGCGCCCTGATCGCCGCCATCGACGCAGTCTGTCGGGGTGCATGAGGCAGCGAACGATCGCGTTGATGCCCACCCTTGTCCGATGCCGCAGGTCTGTCGACCTGCGGCATTGGGCTGGCACAAGCGGCACAATGGTTTTTTGAAGCCTTGTTTCCAACGCACCGGTAAAGCCCATGGCCAAAGTGATGATGTCTGTGACCGTGACCCAGGGTGCACCGACCCCCGAGGACATCGAACGCCAGCTAGCCCTTCCCGCGGGCACGCTCGACCGTCAGTTCGGTGTGGTGGAGGTGGATGACCTGAGGCACGAGTACGCGATCTCGGTCGAGGAAGCGGCTGTACCGCTTGTCCGGTCAGCCCAGGGTCTTGAAGTCAGCGGACCATTTTCGAATCCGAAGATTGACACGTTCGGACCGCCGCAGTGACACGGTCCCCGCATTGCAGCACTGCGACTGCGCCCTGCGCTTTATCGGCGTGCAGCATTCAGGATCTCACCGACCAGGCAGGATGCGCACCCGGGAGATCTTTCCGTCGAGCCCGTTCTTCCGGATGTATTCGACCCGAATGCCGTAGTTGTCCCGGGGATTGAGAAAGTTGTTTTCGAAGGTGCGCAGGCAATAGCCCTCGGGGGGCACGAACGAACTGTCCGCGATGGTGATCTTGGTCCAGTCGTCCGTCGTCTTGCGGTCGGGACTGTCGTAGACCAGGATCTCCGCGCCCTGCTTGACCGACTTGAGAATGCGCACAGACCGGGCCTCGTCGTTGTTGCCCTTGCAATGGCCGCGCTGCTTGCAGTTGTCGTCGCTCGCGCGATGAGAGTCGTAGGTGAATGTGATGTCTTGGGAACACCCATTGCCTTCGTAGAAGATGAGATCATCCTCGGCGTGAGCGCTGGTGAGGGTCCAGGCGGACATCAGGAATGCCGCACAGGCGAGAACATGTCGAGACATGGACGCTCCTTAAAACAGGTCGTCGTCAGCCTACGGCAGTCAGTATGCATCGGCATCCACAATGCTGGGGATTGGTGTTATTTGAGGATTTATTCCAACAACCTAGGGAGACGCTGATCAATGACCGTTGTTGGACGGTGTGCAGCGCGAAGTCGATCTGAAGCCAGTCAATTGCTGGTACTGGAGGTTGCACAGGAGCTT
>NZ_JBNDLF010000016.1:0-26571 GCF_050435945.1 Variovorax sp. PvP013 | reverse complement strand
ACTACCACGTGCCCTTCGGCGGGCGCAAGGGCTCGAGCTACGGGCCCAGGGAGCAGGGCAGGTACGCCCAGGAGTTCTTCACGACCGTCAAGACGTCCTATACGCTCGCCTGAGGCGATTCCCGCCGCGACCCCATCCATCCATCTGCAAGGAGACACCCCAATGAAGATCGGTTTCATCGGCCTGGGCATCATGGGCGCGCCCATGGCGCTGCACCTCGTCAACGCCGGCCACGAGCTGTTCTACGTCCAGCGCGCCAAGGTCAACGCCGACATTGCCGCCAGCAGCGCGAAGGCGCTCGGCACCGCGCGCGAGGTCGCGCAGCAGGCCGATCTCGTCATCCTGATGGTGCCCGACACCCCCGACGTCGAGTCCGTGCTCTTCGGCGCCGACGGCGTGGCCGAGGGCCTCTCGGCCGGCAAGACGGTCGTGGACATGAGCAGCATCTCGCCCATCGAGACCAAGGCCTTCGCGAAGAAGATCGCCGACCTGGGCTGCGACTACCTCGACGCGCCGGTCTCCGGCGGCGAGGTCGGCGCCAAGGCCGCCAGCCTGACCATCATGGTCGGCGGCACCGAGGAGGCCTTCGCCAGGGCCAAGCCGCTGTTCGAGCTGATGGGCAAGAACATCACCCACGTCGGCGGCGTCGGCGACGGCCAGACCACCAAGGTCGCCAACCAGATCATCGTGGCGCTCAACATCGCCGCCGTGGGCGAGGCGCTGCTGTTCGCCAGCAAGGCCGGCGCCGATCCGGCCAAGGTGCGCCAGGCGCTGATGGGCGGCTTCGCCTCCAGCCGCATCCTGGAGGTGCACGGCGAACGCATGATCAAGCGCACCTTCAACCCGGGCTTCCGCATCGGGCTGCACCAGAAGGACCTGAACCTGGCGCTGGCCGGCGCCAAGGCCATCGGCGTGGCGCTGCCGCAGACCGCCGGCGCGGCCCAGCTCATGGGCGCCTGCGCGGCCAACGGCTGGGACCAGCTCGACCACTCGGCGCTCGTCAAGGCGCTGGAGCTGATGGCCAACCACGACATCGCCGCCGGCTGATCCCTTCACCAAACGCCTCCGAGAAAGCGTCTCCATGCCGATCAACGACACCCCCGTCATCACCGCGCTGCGCGTGATCCCCGTCGCCGGACGCGACAGCATGCTGCTCAACCTGAGCGGCGCGCACGGTCCGTTCTTCACCCGCAACATCCTGATCCTGACCGACAGCGCCGGGCGCACCGGCGTGGGCGAGGTGCCCGGCGGCGAGAAGATCCGCCAGACGCTGGAGGACGCGACGCCGCTCGTCGTCGGCCAGCCCTTGGGCTCCCAGCAGCGCCTGGTGCAGGAGGTGCAGCGCAAGTTCGCCGACCGCGACAGCGGCGGGCGCGGCCTGCAGACCTTCGACCTGCGCACCACCATCCACGCCGTAACGGCCATCGAGTCGGCGCTGCTCGACCTGCTGGGTCAGCACCTGGGCGTGCCGGTGGCCGCGCTGCTCGGCGAGGGCCAGCAGCGCGAGTCGGTGGAGATGCTCGGTTATCTCTTCTACGTCGGCGACAAGGCCAGGACCGACCTGCCCTACGTCACCGACGCGGACGCGGAGAACGACTGGTTCCGCCTGCGCCACGAGAAGGCCATGACGCCCGAGGCGATCGTCGCGCTGGCCGAGGCGGCGCGCGCGAAGTACGGCTTCAACGACTTCAAGCTCAAGGGCGGCGTGCTGCGCGGCGACGAGGAGGTCGATGCCATCGTCGCGCTGCACGAGCGCTTCCCCGAGGCGCGCGTCACGCTCGACCCCAACGGCGGCTGGCTGCTCAAGGACGCGATCCGCCTGGGCCAGCGCATGCGCGGCGTGGTCGCCTATGCCGAGGACCCGTGCGGCGCCGAGGACGGCTTCTCCGGCCGCGAGGTGATGGCCGAGTTCCGCCGCGCCACCGGCCTGCCCACGGCGACCAACATGATCGCCACCGACTGGCGCCAGCTCACGCACGCGCTGTCGCTGCAGTCGGTGGACATCCCGCTGGCCGACCCGCACTTCTGGACCATGGCCGGCTCGGTGCGCGTGGCGCAGACGTGTCGCGACTGGGGCCTGACCTGGGGCAGCCATTCCAACAACCACTTCGACGTCTCGCTGGCGATGTTCACGCACGTGGGCGCGGCCGCGCCCGGGCGCGTCACGGCCATCGACACGCACTGGATCTGGCAGGACGGCCAGCGCCTGACCAAGGAACCGCTGCAGATCGTGGAGGGCCACGTGCAGGTGCCGAAGAAGCCGGGCCTGGGCGTGGAACTCGACATGGCGGAGGTCGAGAAGGCCCACCAGCTCTACCTGCAGCACGGCCTGGGCGCACGCGACGACGCGATGGCCATGCAGTTCCTGTCGCCCAACTGGAAGTTCGACGCCAAGCGGCCGGCGCTGGATCGCTGAGGCGAAAAGTACGCGGCCGGGCGCCGCGTGCGTCAAGATCGGGACCTTCACACATCCCCACAGAGACAGGAACGTCCCATGAGAGAAAACCGCCTTCGCACCTTGTGGCAATCCGGCGGCGCGGCCATCAACGGCTGGCTCGCCATCCCCAACAGCTTCTCGGCCGAGACCATGGCCCACCAGGGCTGGGATTCGCTGACCATCGACCTGCAGCACGGCGTGGTCGACTACCAGGCGATGGTGCCGATGCTCCAGGCCATCTCCACCACCGACACCGTGCCCGTGGTGCGCGTGCCGTGGCTGGAGCCGGGCATCATCATGAAGACGCTCGATGCCGGTGCCTACGGCGTCATCTGCCCGATGATCAACACGCGCGAGGACGCCCAGAAGCTCGTCGCTTGGTCGCACTACGCGCCGCGCGGCACGCGCAGCTTCGGCCCGATCCGCGCCTTCCTCTACGGCGGCGCCGACTACCCGCAGCACGCCAACGACACCATCGTCACCTTCGCCATGATCGAGACCGCCCAGGCGCTCGACAACCTCGACGCCATCCTGTCGGTCGAGGGCCTGGACGCCATCTACATCGGCCCGTCCGACCTCTCGCTGGCGCTGGGCTGCCGGCCGGTGTTCGACGACGTCGATCCGAAGGCGCAGGAGGCGATCGACCACATCCTGGAGCGCGCCAAGGCCCACGGCCTGGTCGCGGGCATCCACAACGGCACGCCCGAGGGCGCCATGGCGCGCATCGCCAAGGGTTTCCAGTTCACCACCGTGAGCTCGGACGCGCGCCTGATGGCCGCCGGTGCCCAGCAGATCGTCTCGAAGATGCGCGCCACCCAGGCACCGCCGCCGGCCACCGGCACCTACTGAGCGGACGGCGGCGCGGCCGGGACGCCGCCGATCCCGAGAAGAATCAACGACGAGGAGACAAAGCCATGAGAAGAACGATCCTGCCGACCCCATCCGAACCCCGCCGCCGGTTCCTGAAGACCGCCGCCGGCACCGGTCTCGCCGCGCTCGGCGGCATGGCCGGCGCCCAGTCCTTCGACTTCCAGCCCAACCAGCGCTACCCCGACCCGCGCGTCTTCATCCTCGACCCGAGCTTCGCCAAGTACCGCATCTACAGCAGCACGGTCGAGCAGCTGGGTTCGGGCATGCGTTGGGCCGAGGGACCGGTGTACTTCCCGGAGCACGGGTACCTGCTGTTGAGCGACATCCCCAACAACCGTCTCATGAAGTACGACGAGAAGACCGGCAGGTTCTCCGTCCACAAGACCAACGTCAACTACACCAACGGCAACACGCGCGACCGCCAGGGCCGCCTGATCTCCTGCGAGCACTCGGTCACGCGCCGCGTGGTGCGTACCGAGCGCGACGGCAAGATGACCGTGCTGGCCGACAGCTTCGAGGGCAAGCGCCTGAACGCGCCCAACGACATCGTGGTGCGCTCGGACGACACCCTCTGGTTCACCGACCCGACCTTCGGCATCAACGGCGAATGGGAAGGCTCGCGCGCCACGCCCGAGCAGGCCACCACCAACGTCTACCGCATCGCCACCGACGGCAAGGTGACGGCGG
This sequence comes from Variovorax sp. PvP013, assembly GCF_050435945.1. Taxonomy (NCBI): domain Bacteria; kingdom Pseudomonadati; phylum Pseudomonadota; class Betaproteobacteria; order Burkholderiales; family Comamonadaceae; genus Variovorax; species Variovorax sp. PvP013. The sequence goes on along the minus strand of NZ_JBNDLF010000016.1, from coordinate 22,577 downwards.
TCATCACCGACCTGGTGAACCCCAACGGCCTGGCCTTCTCGCCCGACGAGAGGAAGCTCTACGTGGTCGAGTGGAAGGGCACGCCGAACCGCAGCATCTGGAGCTACGACGTCGCCGCCGACGGCGCGAGCGTGTCGAACAAGACCAAGCTCATCGACGCCGATGGCCCCGGCGCGCTCGACGGCTTCCGCGTCGACCGCGACGGCAACCTGTGGTGCGGCTGGGGATTCACCGGCGCCTTCGCGCCCGAGGCGACCGACATCGGCGGCGGCATGAAGGCCCATCTGCCGACGGCCAAGTCCGCCGAGATGGACGGCGTCAAGGTCTTCAACCCGCAGGGCAAGCCGATCGGCTTCATCAGCCTGCCCGAGCGCTGCCCCAACCTGGAGTTCGGCGGCCCCAAGCGCAATCGGCTCTACATGGCCAGCTGCCACTCGCTCTACGCGCTGTACGTGGAGGCGCACGGGGCGGTCTGAGGATCACGGCCCCGGGCGTCAGTCGCCTTCGGTGGCGTCGGTGGCTTCCAGCACTCGGCGGATCTCCGTCTCGATCGCATCGAACACCGCCGCCGGAACGACGGCGGCGTAGCGGGCACGCTTGGTCTTCGAGATCGTGCCGCCGGCTTGCAGGCCGATGGCGATCAGCGTGGCCAGCACCGAGCCGCGCACGTCGAAGCGCGCGTCGATCGCCCGGTGCACGGCGTCGAAGTGCGCCAGGTAGGCCGTCTCCTGGCGCAGTTCGACGTCGAGCGCGAGTTCGGCCATGCGGAAGCCGAACTCGGCGCAGCGCGTGGCGTCCCAGTAGCGGTAGATCGTGTCGTCCGACTTGAAGTCGAAGCGGAAGTCGTCGGCGTCGATCGCCGTGACCCGCACCAGTTCGCGCGCGGGCCGCGAGAAGGCCTGGAGCGTCGCGAGGTAGTCGCCCTCGTGGCGCTTCATCGCTACCGACACCGGCAGCAGCAGTCCCTCGGCGAGCTGGCCGGAAGCGCACAGCGCCTTGTGGAACAGGAAGCGCGACAGCCGGCCGTTGCCGTCCATGAAGGGATGGATGTAGACGAAGCCGAAGGACGTGATGCTGGCCGCCAGCACCGGATCCATCGTCCGGGGTGCCGTGTTGGCGAACGCCATCCAGTCGTCCATCAGCGCCGGCACGTCGCCGGGCGGGGGCGGCACGTGCGAGACCCCGGCCGCACCGCGCGCCGCGCCGCGCAGCCAGTTCTGCTCGGCGCGGAACTGCACGGCCTTGTCGAAGGGATTGGAGACGATCGACGACTGCAGCTCGACCAGATAGTTCTCGTCGAGCGAGCGTCCTTCGTGCGCCTGCTTGAGCAGGGCGATGAAGGCCCGGGCCTTGTCCTCGGTGGGCGCCTCGCGTTCGATGGCGTAGCTGTCCTCGGTCTCGTGAAGGTAGGCCCAGGACAGCGCGCGGTCCATCATGTCCGGCGCCAGGCCTTCGACGAAGGCGCGGGCGCGCCCCAGGATGTCCGAGGCCATCGTGGCTTCCAGGGCCGGCGTGCGCTCGACGGTCACGCAGTAGCGGGGCGACCCCAGGCCGTTGAAATTCACCCGCCATCGCGCATCGCGACGCGAAGGTCCGGTGACGTAGCGCGTCGGATCGAAGAGGTCGACGTACCGCGCCGTGATCTCCGGACGCTCGCCGAGCAACACGCCCGTGAACAGCTCCCAGAGATGACATGCGACGCGGATGTACTGGCCGTTGGGTGCCGACCGCAGTTCCGCATGCATGACCTCGGGCGACATGCAGGGCAGGGCCTTGGCCAGGATCTGCAGGTCGACGCCCTCGTGCTTGATGGCGAAGAGCAGGTGCGCCAACGGGTCGTCGGTCGACGGCGCGACATGGGCCGGCACCGCCAGCGCATCGGCACTGCGTTCCAGCCGCGTCACCGGGCGCACGGTGGCCGGCCGGGCAGGTGCGAACACCGGCAGCTGCAACACCTCCCGCACGAACATGTAGCCGACGGACCTCATTTTTTTGTCAGAACCCTCATTTTTTTGTCAGCCTAGGCTCTCACCTTCATTTTTCTGTCAGTTTCCGCAGCGTCACATCGACTTAAAACTGCCAAACCGTCACACCCCAGCGCCGAGGACACCGAGGAACCGGCTCCGCCGGGCCTCTGGTGTCGCCCCCGGCGAGGGGGTGGGCGAAGCGACACGCAGTGCGCGAAGCCTGAGGGTGTGCCTAGTTGGTGGGCACCGTGCTGGAAGCCACGCCCAGCAACGATTCCAGCCACAACCCACAACTTTGTCCACATGCTTGTCCCCGGTTTGCGGGGACAAAAATGCACACTTCCGGTGCATATGAGCGCTCAACGCGTCGCGTCGCCCTTGCGGTAGTCGGCGCTCACCTCGTCGAGTTTCTGCTTCAGGTCAGCGTCGATCCGGTACTCGGCGGCGGCCACGGTGGCGGCGAGCTGCTCCGGCCGGCTCGCGCCCAGCAGCGGCGCCGTGATGGCGGGATTGGCCATCACCCAGGCGACCGCCAGCGTGGCCAGCGGCACGCCGGCCTCGTCGGCCAGGGCCTGCAGGCGTTCCACGGTCTCGAACTCGCGATCCTTCCAGTAGCGCGACTGGTACATGCCGCCGGCGGTGCCGAGCGTGAAACGCGTGCCGGCCTCGGGCGCGGCGCCGCCCCGGTACTTGCCGGTGAGCAGGCCGCCGGCGAGCGGGTTGTAGGGGATCACGCCCAGGCCTTCCTCGACGGCCAGCGGCAGCAGCTCGCGCTCGATCTCGCGGAACAGCAGGCTGTAGCGCGGCTGGACCGAGACGAAGCGCGTCAGCCGCAGCACGTCGGCCCGGCCCAGCGCGCGCGCCAGGCGGTAGGCCAGGTAGTTGGACACGCCGACATAGCGCGCGCGGCCCGACTTCACGATCACGTCCATCGCCTCGATGGTCTCGTCCAGCGGCGTCTCGCGGTCGTCGCTGTGCAACTGGTAGAGGTCGACGTGGTCGGTCTGCAGGCGCGCGAGCGAGCGGTCGATGGCGTCGAGCAGGTGCTTGCGCGAGGCGCCCTGGTCCCAGGCGCGGGGGCCGACCTTGCCGACCGCCTTGGTCGCGACGACGAAGTCGCCCCGCGCCGCCGGGCCGCGCGCCTTGAGCCAGCGGCCGATGATCTCCTCGGTGCGGCCGATGGTCTCCAGCGTGCCGCCCAGCGGATAGACGTCGGCGGTGTCGAGGAAATCGATGCCGGCGTCGGCGGCGGTGTCGAGGATGCGGTGCGAGACCGCCTCGTCGGTCTGCAGGCCGAAGGTCATGGTGCCCAGCGCGAGGCGCGAGACGGTCAGGCCGGTGCGGCCGAGGCGGGTGGTGGGGAGGGTCATGGCAGGTTCCTCGAAGGCGTTGGGGAGGAGGGAAGGGTCGCAGCGCAGGCGACGGCGGCGTCGCGTGGGGATCTGTGTGGCCGGGGCCGCGCCGGTGCCCGATCCATCATAGGCAGCACCGGCCGACCCTGCCCGGCCGGGCCTGTCGCGCAGGTTCCCCGCTCGGGGGGCAAACCCCGAGGAGCGGTGGCGCGGCCGGCACCCAGAATGGTCCATTCCTCCCAGGAGACCCCGTCCGCATGCTGCCCCTCTCGCCGTCCCGCCGCCGCTTCGCCCTCGACCTCGCCACCTGCGCCGCCGCCGCCACGCTGGCCGCGCCGTCCTTCGCCCAGGGCGCCTGGCCGTCGCGGCCGATCCGCATCGTCGTGCCCTACACGCCGGGCGGCTTCACCGACCAGATGGCGCGCCTGGTGCAGATCGGCCTGCAGCAGCGCCTGGGGCAGCCGGTGGTGATCGACAACCGTCCCGGCGCCAACGGCCTCATCGGCGTCGACGCCGTCGCCAAGGCGGCGCCGGACGGCACGACCTTCGGCGTCGTCATCGCGGCCTACGCGGCCAACACGACGCTCTACGCGAAGCTGCCCTACGACCCGAAGAAGGACCTGATCGGCGTATCGCTCATGGGCGTGTCGCCGCTGCTGGCGGCGGTCAACAACGACGCGCCCTTCAAGACCGGGCGCGAACTGATCGACTACGCGCGCGCGAACCCCGGCAAGGTCAGTTTCGGCTCGTCGGGCAACGGCTCGGCGGCGCACCTGACGACCGAACTGTGGAAGTCGCTGACGAAGACGTACATGACCCACATCCCCTACCGCGGCGCCGTGCCCGCGCTGACCGACCTGATGGGCGGGCAGATCCAGCTGTTCCTGGATGCGCCGACGGGGCTGATCCCGCAGGCGCGCGCCGGCAAGATCCGGCTGATCGGCGTGGCCGGCGAGCGGCGTCTGACGGCGGTGCCCGAGGTGCCGACCTTCATCGAGCAGGGTTTCGCGGGCTTCACCGGCAGCACCTGGGCCGGCATGCTGGCGCCGGCGGGCACGCCGCCGGAAATCGTGCGGCGCATGTCCGAGGAGATCGCCGCCATCATCCGCAGCGACGAGACGCGCGCCAGGCTCGACGCCATGGGCACCTTCCCGGCCGGCAGCACGCCGAAGGAGTTCGACGCCTTCATCGCGGCGGAGACGGCCAAGTGGGCGACCGTCATCCGCACGGCCGGCGTCAAGGCCGACTGAGCGGGGTACCGGCGCCGACACGGCGCATGGGCGGAAGCACCTACGTCGCGTGACGCGCGCGGCTGGCGCGGCCACGGGAGGCGCGCTCTCACCATCGGGCATTCTCCTCGCAGCGCCCGATCGACCCCACGCCATGGCCACCCTCTCCAACGTCAAGCCCGAGCGACCGCCATGGTGGCCGCGCTGGCGGCGCCCGGCGCTCATGTCGATGCGGCCCGGCTGGCGCCTGCCCGTGCCGCCACGACGCGTCGTGCTGTGGTCGGTGGTCTCGTCGGTGCCGATGACGGTGGTGATCCTGGTGGGGGCCTACCTGTCGCACAACCTGCACACCGAGATCGCCGTCGGCCGCGAGCGCATCGAGCAGACGCACCAGGTGCTCGCCACGCTCAACCAGCTCTTCATCTCGCTGCAGGACGCCGAGACCGGCCAGCGCGGTTTCGTCATCACCGGCGACGACAGCTACCTGACGCCGTACGTGACGGCCGTGACGGCCCTGGCGCCGACCCTGGCGCGTCTGCGCGAACTGACCTCGGAGAGCGAGACGCAGTCGATCCGCATCGGCCGCCTGGAGACGCTGGTGGACGACAAGCTCGCCGAGCTCGGCCGCACCATCGTGCTGCGTCGCACGTCGGGCTTCCGGGTCGCCGCCGCCGACATCGGCAGCGGCGTCGGCAAGGACCTGATGGACGACGTGCGCCGCGAGGTCGACCTGGTCGGCACGGCCGAGCGCACGCTGCTGCAGGAGCGCCAGAGCGTCGCCCAGGAACGCGAGCGCGACGTGATCCGCGTCGGCCTGCTGATCGCGCTCATGTCGGTCTGCACGCGCGTGGGACTGGCGCTGCTGCTGGTCAAGCTGCGCAAGCGCCGCGCGGCGGCGAACCTGAAGGCGGCGCTGGCGGCGGCGAAGCAGCTGAGCAAGTCCTGAGGAAAGCAGGGTCGCAGTCCATGTGAATGACCATGGCCAGCGCTGGCGAGCCAGGACCGAACTGGCTCAGGTTCGATTCGGACCCGTCCCATGGACCTGAAGAATCTCCCACCCTACATTTGTATGTACGGAATGTACATACAATGAAGTTCGAATGGGATCGGAAGAAGAGCGAGAGCAATCTTCGCAAGCACGGCATCAGCTTCGAGGAAGCGAGCCTGATCTTCGAAGGCACTCGGCTTTCATGGACGGACGACCGTTCCGATTACGGAGAAACACGCACCGTCAGCATCGGCTTGATCCATCGGCTCGTCGCGGTCGTGGTGGTCCACACCGATCGGCAGGGCAGCACCCGCATCATCTCCGCACGACTCGCCAGCCACCGGGAAAGGAAGCGCTTCGATGACCATCAGTAAGAAACGGCTCGCCGAACTGGTCGCTCGCACCGACGACCGGATCGACCACGACGAGATCCCCGTGCTCGACGAGACGTTCTGGAAGAACGCCCGGAAGATCGAGCCCGACCCGACCCGGGCGGTGACCCTGCGCATCAGGCAATCCGTCCTCGACAGTTTCAAGGCTCAGGGCAAGGGCTACCAGACCCGCATGAACGCCGTGCTGGAAAGCTACGTCCGTTCCCTGTCCCAGGACCGGGGCTGAGGCGCGTCACAGCAGCGCGCGCAGGTCCCGCGCCGCGTCCTGCAGGGGCGGCAGCAGGCGGTCCCGCCAGCGGTCGATGTCGGACGGCGCGGCGCCGGCGACGACGTTGAGTGCGGCGACGGTCCGCCCCTGCGGATCGCGCAAGGGCACGGCCAGGGCGTGGACGCCGATCTCGTGGCTCTCGCTGGCCAGGAACCAGTCCTGCCGCCGGGCCTGGACGAGGTCGCGCCGCAGGTCGGCGACGCGGGTCGGCGTGCGGGCGGTCAGGCGCGCCAGCGTGACGCCGTCGCACCAGGCGCGGAAGGCCTCGCGCGGCAGGGCCGCGAGCAGGACGCGGCCGGTCGAGGTGGCGTGGGCCGGCAGCCGCGCGCCCAGGTGCAGGCCGTAGGCCGTGACGCGGCCGGCCGGGCCGGGCAGGCCGCTGCGCGCCACGATCACGACCTCGTGGCCGTCGAGCACGACGACCGAGAACGACTCGCCCGTCAGCGCGGCGAGGTGGTTGAGGGCCGGCTGCACCACGCGCGGCAGCCGGGCCGACGCCAGGTAGCTGCCGGAGAAGCGCAGCACCTTGGCCGAGAGCCAGAAGTGACCGCCGTCGGTCTCCAGGTAGCCCAGGTGGGCGAGCGTGAGCAGGTGCCGGCGCGCGGCGGCGCGCGTGATGCCGGCGCGCTGGGCCGCCAACGTGGCGTTCAGGCGCTGGCGCTGCGTGTCGAAGCTCTCCAGCACCGCCATGCCCTTGGCCATGCCGGCGATGAGATCGGCGGGGGAGATGGTCATTGCGCGATCATCGCGCAAGCGCTCCGGTGATCGCGCAAAACCCCGAGCGGTGGCGTGCATCGCCCGGGCGGCGCGCCTAAGGTCGGGGTTCCTTCCCAACGACGGAGACTCATCCCATGCGCACCCAGGTCGCGATCATCGGCGCCGGCCCCGCGGGCCTGCTGCTCGGCCAGCTGCTCCACACCGCCGGCATCGACAACGTCATCCTCGAGCGCCAGAGCGCGGACTACGTGCTCGGCCGCATCCGCGCCGGCGTGCTGGAGCAGACCACGCTGGACCTGCTCGACCAGGCCGGCGTCGGTGGCCCGGCGCACCGCGACGGCCTGCCGCACGACGGCATCGAGCTGCTGTTCGAGGGCCGGCGCCACCGCATCGACCTGCACGCGCTCACCGGCGGCAGCCGCGTCACGGTGTACGGCCAGACCGAGGTGACGCGCGACCTGATGACCGCCCGCGCCGCCGCCGGCCGGGTCACGGTCTACGGGGCGGCCGACGTCGCCCTGCACGGCTTCGACGGCACGACGCCGGAGGTGCGCTTCACGAAGGACGGCGTCGCGCAGGTGCTGCACTGCGACTTCATCGCCGGCTGCGACGGCTTCCACGGCGCGAGCCGGCGCAGCGTGCCGCCGGACGCTCTGAAGACCTACGAGAAGGTCTATCCCTTCGGCTGGCTGGGCGTGCTGTCGGACACGCCGCCGGTGTCGCACGAGCTGATCTACGCCCACACGCCGCGCGGCTTCGCCCTGTGCAGCATGCGCAGCGCCACGCGCAGCCGCTACTACCTGCAGGTGCCCTCGGACACCGACGCGGCGCGCTGGAGCGACGAGGCGTTCTGGACCGAACTGCGCGCGCGGCTCGACCCCGAGGCGCGCGAGGCGCTGGTCACCGGGCCGTCGATCGAGAAGAGCATCGCGCCCCTGCGCAGCTCGGTGACCGAGCCGATGCGCTTCGGGCGTCTGTTCCTGGCCGGCGACGCCGCCCACATCGTGCCGCCGACCGGCGCCAAGGGCCTCAACTTGGCGGCGTCGGACGTCGGCTTCCTGTTCCAGGCGCTGCGCGAGTTCTACGGCGAGTCCAGCGCCGCGGGCATCGACGGCTATTCGCAGCGCTGCCTGCGCCGGGTGTGGCGCGCCGAGCGTTTCTCGTGGTGGTTCACCTCGCTCATGCACCGGTTCCCGGAGACCGGCGAGTTCGGCCAGCGCATGCAGGAGGCCGAACTCGGCTACCTCGTGGGGTCGCGGGCGGCGGCGACGGCGCTGGCGGAGAACTACGTAGGGCTGCCGCTGGCGTGACGCGGCGGCGCGCGGCCCCTACAGCGTGGCGCCGATCTTGCGCAGCTCGGCGATCGCCGGTGCCTTGGGCAGCCAGAGCTTGTCGAACTGCGCGATGATCGGCGCCGGGTCGTAGCCGGCGTCGGTGCGGATCGGGAAGCCGGTGGCCTTGAACTTGTCGATCAGGCCCAGCTCGGTCGTCACGATGTCGCGGATCTGGGCGTCGAGCGACTGCTTGACCAGGTCGGTGATGAGCGCCTTGTCCTTGGCGTCGAGCGTCTGCCAGACGCGGCCCGACACCAGCGGCGCGAAGGGCATGAACAGCGCGTTCATCGGCAGCATGACCTTCGAGACCTTGTCGAAGCGCGCGTTCCAGGAGAACTCGATGTCGGCCTCCAGGCCGTCGACCTGGCCGTTGGACATGGCGTCGAACACCGCCGGCGTCGGGATCGGCGTCGGCGCGGCGCCGAGCATCGAATAGAAGTCGCGATAGACCGGCGTCGGGTTGATGCGCAGCTTCATGCCCTTCAGGTCGGTCGGCGAGGCGATCGGCTTGGTGGCGAAGACCACGCGCATGCCGGTGATGCCCCAGCCCAGACCGATGGTGCCGGTCTCGCGCGGCAGCACCTCGAGCAGCTTCAAGGCAGCGGGCGTGCGCACCAGCGAGGCGACGTTGGTGGTCGAGCGCACCAGGTAGGGCGCGTTGATGGCCGCCACGCTCGCGACGCGCGAGCCCAGTTCCGCCGCCTGGATCCAGCCCATGTCGAGGGCGCCCGACTGCAGCTGCTGCATCATGGCCGACTCGTTGCCCAGCTGGCCCGAATGGAACACCGTGACGGTCATGCGGCCGTCGCTGGCTTTCCTGAGCGACTCGCCGAAAGCCAGGGCGGCGCGGTTCCACGAATGCCCGGCCGGCGTGATGAGCCCCAGACGGAACTCCCTGGCCGCCGCCGCGCGCACGCGGGGCGCGAAGACGGCGGACGAGGCGGCGAGTCCGGCGGTGGCGGCCTGGACGAAATGGCGGCGGGAGAGGGTCATGGTGCGAGGCTCCGGTGGATGGGATGACGAAAAGGGTAAGGAAAGGGGCGGCGGGACGCGCTCAGAGCAGGGCCAGCGACAGGCTCGGGAAGATCGACAGCAGCACCAGCGCCAGGCAGCAGATGAGGAAGAAGGGCAGGGTGACGATGAACATCTTTCCCGGCTTGGCCCCGGTGACGGCGGCGGCGACGAAGAAGCTCAGGCCCACCGGCGGCGTCATCAGCCCCAGCACCAGGTTGACGACCACCACGACGCCGAAGTGGCGCGGGTCGACGCCGTAGATCTCGGTGGCGATCGGCAGCAGGATCGGCACCGTCATGATCAGTCCGGGGATGCCGTCAATCACGGTGCCGATGACCAACAGGATCAGGTTGGTCAGCAGCAGGAAGCTCACCGGGTCCTTGGCGACGGTCTGGATCCAGGCGGCGGTGGCCTGCGGCACCTTGCCGTAGATCAGCAGCCACGAGAACACGGCCGCCGCCGCGACCAGGAACAGCACCACGGCCGAGTAGATCGCCGACTTCAGCAGGATCGCCGGCATGGTGCGGAAGCTGAATTCCTTGGTCACGTAGCGGCCCACCAGCGCCGCGGCCAGCGCGCCCACGGCAGCCGCCTCGGTCGGGTTGGCGAAGCCGGTGAGGATCGAGCCGACGATGACCAGCGGGATCAGCAGTGTCGGGCACGAGGTGACGACCGTGCGCACCCGTTGGCGCAGCGTGCGCCGCTCGGTGCGCGGGTAGTCGTAGATGAAGCCCATCAGGGCGATCACGACGAAGAACAGCGCCGTGAGCACGATGCCCGGCAGGATGCCGGCGATCAGCATGTCGCCCACGGCGACCTGCGCCAGCACGCTGTAGACGACGAACATCACCGACGGCGGGATGATCGGCCCGAGCATGCCGCCGTAGACCGTGAGGCCGGCGGCGAAGGTCTTGTCGTAGCCCTTCCGCTCCATCTCCGGCACCATGATCTGGCTCATGATCGCCACCTGCGCGGTGGCCGAGCCGATGATCGAGGACACCAGCATGTTGGCCAGGATGTTCACGTAGGCGAGGCCGCCCTTGACCGAGCCGATGAATGCCAGCGTCATGTCCACCAGCCGCTGCGTGATGCCCCCGCCGTTCATGATCTCGCCGATCAGGATGAACAGCGGGATGGCGATCAGCCCGTAGCTGTCGACGCCCGCGAACATCTGCAGCGGATACGACTGGAACAGCACCGGCGCGCCGGCGTCGAGGATGTAGACGATGCCCGCCAGGCACAGGCAGGCGCCGATGGGCACGCCCACCAGCATGATCAGCAGGAAGAAACCGGAGGTCAGCATGATCAGTTCACCGCGTCGGCGTTGGAGATACCGAACTCGGGATGCGTGCGCCGGGGCTGCAGGCCGAGGTCCTCGACGAGGTTGGCCAGCGCGTGCACGCTCAGCGTGAGGGCGAACAGCGGCAGGATCAGCTGGATCGCCCACACCGGCCATTCGAGCGTCTGCGTGCGTTCGGTGTAGAGGAAGTTGAAGGACTCGGCGGCGAAGTCCTTGGCGTCGAAGCCGTGGCGCGCGATGCCCACCGGGTCCATCCAGACCCAGCACATCGCCAGCAGCGCCAGGCCCAGCACCACCACGCCGAGCGAGGCACAGGCCTTGGCCACGCGCGCGGCCCGCTCGCCGATGTGGTCGGTCAGGAGCGTCACCGCGAAGTCCATGCGCAGCCGCGTCATGGCCGAGGCGCCGATGAAGGTCAGCCAGACCACCACGTACACCGAGGCCTCGTCCACCCAGTAGAGCGGCACGCCGCCGTAGCGCGTCGCCACGTTCAGCAGGATCAGGGCGACGAGGCCGCCCATCAGTCCGGTGAGCAGGTGGCGTTCGCAGCGCAGGATGACGTCGGAGACGTCGAGCAGGACACGGGCGAGGCGCGAGGCGCCGTGGGCGGGTGCGGACATGGCGGCGGGTTCCGTCGGTTGGCGCAGGGCGTCAGTCGACCGAGCGGTATTGCGCCGGCCGGGTGTCCAGCGCCTTCTTCACCACGCCTTCGATGAACGCGCGCTCCTCGCCGACCAGGGGCAGGCGGGGCCGGCGCATGTGCTCGGTGCCCACGCCCACGAGCAGGTCGATGAGCTTCAGGTTCTGCACCAGCTTGGTGGAGACGTCCAGGTGCAGCATCGGGGTCATCCACCGGTAGAGCGAGAGCGCCTCGGCGAAGCGGCCCTCCTTCATCAGGTCGTAGAGCGCGACGGTCTCGCGCGGGAAGGCGCAGCCCACCCCGGCGAGCAGGCCGTCCGCGCCGAGCGCGAGCGCCTCGTAGGCGAGGTCGTCCACGCCGCAGAAGATCTGGTAGCGGTCACCCAGGAGGTTGCGGAGGTCGGTGATGCGCCGCACGTCGTCGGTGCTCTCCTTGACGGCGACGATCCACTCGCAGTCGGCCAGCGCGAGCATGTGCTCGGGCTTGAGGTCGACGCGGTAGGCCACGGGGTTGTTGTAGACCATGACGGGCCGCTGGGCGGCCTCGGCCATGGTGCGCACGTTGAGCATGGCTTCTCGCGCGTCGGCCACGTAGATGACCGAGGGCATGACCATGAAGCCGGCCACGCCCAGGGCGTTGGCGCCCTCGATGTAGCGCAGGGCCTCGGTGGTGCGGGTCTCCGAGACGTTGGCGAGCACGGGGATGCGGCCGTCGGCGGCTTCCAGGGCGATTTTGGCGACGGTGAGCTTCTCCTCGAGGGAGAGGGTGCTCGCCTCGCCCAGGGAGCCGCAGGTGACCAGGCCGTGGATGCCGTTGCGGATCTGGAAGTCGATGTGGCGCGCGGTGCCCTCGGCGTCGATGCGCTCGTCGGGGTGGAACTTGGTGGTGATGGCGGGGAAGATGCCTTGCCAGCGGGGTGGGGTCATGGGGTTCTCCTGGGACGGAAGGGACGGTGGATGGATGCCGGACCGCTTCCGCGACCCGCTGGTAAATATATTAATGAGATATTTGAAATATCCTTTGAGGGTATTAGCAGATTGCGTGCCAGGTCGTGCCGTGCTTGGCGCGAGCGAGCGACCACGGACGCCGGAGCCGGCGATGCTCCTGGAGCGCGGCGGCGTGCCGCGTGTCGTGGACGCGTGCGGCCGGCCTGCACGGAGCGGCCCGGGGCACCGCGATGAAGCACGCCATGCACCCGGATGGCCGTCCGGAAGCGCCGGCGACGTCTGGGCGGGGCAGTACCGAACTCCCCGATGTCCCCCCGCATGCCCGGCCGCGGCCGTGGCGTTACGCTCGCGCGTTCACAAAAAGACATCTTTCATCGCGTGAACGAATGAATGCTTCGACCGAACTTCCGCCCGCCCGCATCCGGTCATCGGCCCGACACGGCGGCCCCCGCATCCGCATCGGCGCGCTGCACGCGCTGGTCTGCCTGAACCTCCTGGGACTGGCGACGCCGGTCCTGGCCGAGGAGCGCTACGGCGCGCTGCTGTTCCAGAACGACCTCTTCCTGGGTCGCGACGGCGGCGGCTACACCAACGGCATCTATCTCTCCAGCCTGCGCGTCGCCTCGCCCGGCGAGGAACGCATCGCGCCGGGGGTGCTGGTCGGCCCGGTCGCGTCGCTGCTGGGGTTGACCCATGCGACGCTGACGGCGGCCTCGTTCGGTCAGGGCATCGTGACGCCCAAGGACATCGCCCGCCGCGTGCCCGATCCGACCGACGCGCCCTACGCCGGCTTCCTGGTCTTCCGCTCGGCGCAGGTGGCGCGCCACGACGACGTGGCCGACGTCGCCGCCGTCAGCCTGGGCCTGATCGGGCCGGCTTCCGGCGCGGAGCAGGTGCAGCGCGCCATCCACCGCCTGACGGGCTCGACCGCGCCGCAGGGCTGGGACACGCAGGTCTCCAACCGCCCGCTGATCGGCCTGGAGCGGGCACGGGCCTGGCGTTTCGCGACGGCGCCGTCGGCCGGAGCGGCGGGTGCCGACGCCATCGTCCAGGCCGGCGGCGCGCTGGGCAACCTGGAGAGCACGGTCGGCGCCAGCCTGCTGGTGCGCTACGGCACCGGCCTGTCGCGCAGCTTCCCGGCGGCGGTGGTCAACGGCTACAGCGTCGACCCCTTCGTCGTCGGGCCGGGCTGGTTCGTCTTCGCGGGGGTGTCGGCCGACCGTGTCCTGAACCACACGGGACTCGGCGACGAGGCCCGCCTGCGCCGCGAGCGCACGGCCGGCACGGTCGGCTTGGCCTACGGCTGGGCGAAGTCGTCGCTGACCTTCTCCGTGCGCACGACCGATCCGCTGGTCTCGGGCAGCGCTCGGCAGATGTTCGGTTCGCTCACGTACCTGACCCGGTTCGAATAGCCGGTCGCGACATCCGCAGGACGCGGTCGACTTGCGGGCCTCACTTACACTGCGGCGCCGCATCCCATCCCCGGCGATCCCGTTTTTCCGGCCCGGCGCCGCACCCCGCGCCCGCGCCTCGATCCGGGCATCGGCCACCCCGACAGACGGCCGCCCGAGCGGCCGTCCTGGAGCAACGAATGAACAGCCCGCAATCCTCCTCCTCCGACGGCGCCCAGCTCTCGCTGCTGCGCCGCATCCCGCTCGCCTTCGGCGCCCTCTTCAGCCTGATGGCCAACGGCGGCCTGGCCGCGCGCTATGCCGCGTTGCGCGACGGCGCCGTCGCGCCGGCGGCGCCCGCACCCGCACCGGTCGCCGCTCCGGCGCCTGCGCCGGTGGTCGCCAAGGCCCCGCCGCCCGCCCCCGTGCTCAAGGAGAACGGCCCCGATGCCGCCCTGCAACTGCTCGCCCTGCTGCAGCGCGACGCCCGCCTGATCGACTTCGTCGGCGAGGACCTCGCCGGCTATGCAGACGCCCAGATCGGCGCCGCCGCGCGCCTGGTGCACGAAGGCTGCGCGCGCGTGCTGCGCGAGCACTTCACGCTGGTGCCGGTGCGCGACGAAGCCGAAGGCGCCCGCGTCACGCTGCAGCCGGGCTTCGACGCCGCCGCCGTGCGCGTGACCGGCAACGTGGTCGGTCAGCCGCCTTTCAGCGGCCAGCTCGCCCACCGCGGCTGGCGCGCCACCGAGGTGCGCCTGCCGCGCCTGGCCGAGCAGCACGACGCGCGCATCGTCGCCCCCGCCGAGGTCGAGCTGTGAGCGGCCCGCGCTATTCGATCGGCATCGACCTCGGCACCACGCACAGCGCGCTGGCCTGGGTCGACATCGCCGGCAGCGACGGCGAGGCCACGGTCCACGGCACCCTGCCGATCCCGCAGCTGACCGCGCCCGGCGCCGTCGAGGCGCTGCCGCTGCTGCCGTCCTTCCTCTACCTGCCGCACGTCGACGAGCTCGCGCCCGGCGATCTGGCGCTGCCCTGGGCGGCCGAGGGCACCCGGGTGGTGGGCGAACTGGCCCGCGCGCGCGGCGCCACGACGCCGATCCGCCTGGTCTCCAGCGCCAAGAGCTGGCTGTGCCACCCCGGCGTCGACCGCCGCGCGGCGATCCTGCCGCACGACGCGCCGCCGGAAGTCGCGCGCGTGTCGCCGCTCGACGCCTCCACGCGCTACCTCGACCACGTCCGCCAGGCCTGGGACCACGCGCACCCCGAGGCGCCCTTCGCCGAGCAGGACGTGACGGTCACGATCCCCGCGTCCTTCGACCCCGCCGCGCGCGAACTCACGGTCGAGGCCGCCCGCAACGCCGGCTGTCGCTCGCTGACCCTGCTGGAGGAGCCGCAGTCGGCGCTCTACAGCTGGATCGAGGCCAGCGCCGGCGGCTGGCGCGAGCAGGTGCGCCCCGGCGACGTGATCCTGGTGGTCGACGTCGGCGGCGGCACCAGCGACTTCTCGCTCATCGCCGTGCTGGAGCGCGAGGGCAACCTCGAACTGCACCGCGTGGCGGTCGGCGAGCACATCCTGCTGGGCGGCGACAACATGGACCTGGCGCTGGCGCACGGCGTGGCGCGCAAGCTCGCCGCCGCCGGCACCACGCTCGACGCCTGGCAGCTGCGCGCGTTGACCTACGCCTGCCGCGCCGCCAAGGAACGGCTGCTCGGCGCCGCCGGCGAGGCCGGTGCCGACGGCGGGCCGATCGATGCGCAGCCGATCGTCGTGCCCAGTCGGGGCAGCCGGCTCATCGGCGGCTCGATCCGCACCGAGCTGACGGCCGAGGAGGTCGCGGCGGTCATCGTCGACGGCTTCTTCCCGCAGGTCGACGCGGCGGCGCGCCCGGTCAGCCGGGTGCGCGCCGGCCTCGCGCAGCTCGGCCTGCCCTATGCGCAGGACGCGGCGGTCACGCGCCACCTGGCGGCCTTCCTCGGCCGCCAGCGCGGCGCGCTGGCCGAGCTGGAGGGCTTCGGCGACCGCGCGCCGGACGCCAGCTTCCTGCACCCGACCGCCGTGCTGTTCAACGGCGGCGTCTTCAAGTCGGGCCTGCTGGCCGATCGCCTGTCGCGCACGCTCGACGGCTGGCTCGCCGCCGAGGGCGCGGCGCCGGCGCGGCTGCTGGCCGGCGCCGACCTCGACCTGGCGGTGGCGCGCGGCGCCGCCTACTACGGCTACGTGCGCCAGGGCCGGGGCGTGCGCATCCGCGGCGGCACGGCCTTCGCCTACTACGTCGGCGTCGAGTCGTCGATGCCCGCCGTGCCCGGCATGGAGCCGCCGGTGGAGGCGCTGTGCCTGGCGCCCTTCGGCATGGAGGAAGGCACCGAGGCCGACCTGCCGGGGCTCGAACTCGGCCTGGTGGTGGGCGAGCCGGTGGACTTCCGCTTCTTCGCATCGTCGGTGCGGCGCCAGGACACCGTCGGCACGCTGCTGGGCTTCTGGAGCCCCGACGAGATGCAGGAGCTCCCGCCCATCTCCGCCACGCTGCCCACCGAGGGCCGGCAGGCCGGCGAGGTGGTGCCGGTGCGGCTGGCCGCTCGCGTGACCGAGTCCGGCACGCTGGAACTGGTGGCCGTGCCGCGCACAGGCGGCGAACGCTGGAAGATCGAGTTCGATGTGCGCGGCGAGCGCTCGCCGAACGCCTGAGCGGTCCGGGCCGCGCACGGCGTCCGGCGCCGGGGGCCGGCGCGCCGCCTGGATCGTCGGCATCGACCTCGGCACCACGCACACCGTCGTCGCCTGCGCGAGCGCGCGGGACGCCGCCGCCGGACCGGACGCCATTCGCCTCTTCGACGTCGACCAGCTTGTCGCGCCGGGCGAGGTCGCGGCGCGACCGCTCCTGCCGTCGATGCGCTACCACCCGGCGCCGGGCGAACTGGCGAGCGGCGATCTCACCTTGCCCTGGACGACGGCAGCGGCGGTCGGCCCGGGCGACGGCGCCGCCGCCGGGAACGACCCGGTCGCCCCGTCCGTCATCGGCCACCTGGCGCGCCAGCTCGGCGCCCGGGTGCCCGGCCGGCTGGTGACCAGCGCCAAGAGCTGGCTCTCGCACGGCGCGGTCGACCGGCTGGCGCCGATCCTGCCCTGGGGCGCCGCCGACGATGTGCCCAGGGTCTCGCCGGTGCAGGCCAGCGCGAGCTACCTCGCGCACCTGCGCGCGGCATGGAACCATCGCCATCCCGACGCACCGCTGGAGGACCAGGAGGTCGTGCTGACGGTGCCGGCCTCCTTCGACGACGCCGCGCGCGCATTGACCGTGGAGGCCGCGCGCGACGCCGGCCTGCCCCGGTTGCGACTGCTGGAGGAGCCGCAGGCCGCGCTGTACGACTGGCTGTTCCGCCACCGCGACGCCCTCTCCGACGCGTTGGCCGGCGCCCGGCTGGTGCTGGTGTGCGACGTCGGCGGCGGCACGACCGACCTGAGCCTGGTGCGCGTCGACCACGAGGACGGCGCCCGGCCGCGCCTGGAGCGCATCGCCGTCGGCCGCCACCTGATGCTGGGGGGCGACAACATGGATCTGGCACTGGCGCACCTGGCGGAGTCCCGGCTGCCCGGCGCGACCGATGCGCGGCTCTCGGCCGGCCAGCTGGGGCAGCTGGTCGAGCGCTGCCGGGACGCCAAGGAGCGGTTGCTGGCGGCCGACGCGCCGGCCAGCGCGCAGGTCACGTTGCTGGGCACCGGCTCGCGGCTGATCGGCGCGGCGCGCTCGGCGACGCTCGAACGCGCGGAGGTCGAGCGCATCGTCGTCGACGGCTTCTTCCCGCGCGGGAGCGCCGACGAGGGGCCTCGGCGCGAGCGCTCGGGCGGCCTGGTCGCCTTCGGACTGCCCTACGCCAGCGATCCGGCCGTCACGCGCCACGTCGCCGGTTTCCTGGCGCAGCACGCGGCCGCCGGACGGCCTGACGCGTTGCTGCTCAACGGCGGCGTGTTCCGCTCCGAAGCGATCGCGGCCCGGCTGCACGCCACCCTGGGCGACTGGCGCGGCGCACCCCTGCATTCGCTGCACAACGTCGATCCGGACGTGGCGGTGTCGCGCGGCGCCGTGGCGTACGCACTGGCCCGGCGCGGCCTGGCGCCCCGCATCGGCGGCGGCTCGCCGCGCAGCTACTTCCTGCCGCTCGACGATGCGCGCTCGCGCGCTGTCTGCGTGCTGCCGCGCGGCGTCGAGGAGGGTCGCGAGATCCGGCTGGAGGGCCGCAGCTTCGAACTGCGCGTGGGCGAGCCGGTGCGCTTCGACCTCGTGTCCACCACCGACGACGGCATCGGCGATCGACCCGCGCCCCGGGCCGGCGACCTGGTCGAACTGGGCGAGCGCGAGGTCCGGCCGCTGCCGCCCGTCGCCACCGTCGTGCGCGCCGACGACGGTGCCGGACGGCGTCACATCCCGGTCGAACTGGCCGCCACGCTGACCGAGGTCGGTACGCTCGACCTGCAATGCATCGCCATCGACGATCCGTCGCGTCGCTGGCAGCTGGCCTTCGAGCTGCGCACCGACGCGACGCCCGCATCGGCGGCGGCGTCCGTCCTGCCGCCGCGGTTCTCCGAGGCGGTCGAGGCGATCGAACGCGTCTTCGGCGCGCGCGACCGGTCGGTCGGACCGCGCGACGTCAAGCAGCTGCGCGGCCGGCTCGAAAGCCTGCTCGGCGGTCGCGAGCGCTGGCCGACCGCGCTGCTGCGCCCGCTCTACGACGCCCTGTGGCAGCGCGCGCGCGGACGGCATCGTTCGGCCGACCACGAGCGCCTCTGGCTGAGCCTGGCGGGCTGGTGCCTGCGGCCCGGCTTCGGCGATCCGCTGGACGGCTGGCGCATCGAGCAACTCTGGCCGACCTTCGAATCCGGCGTGCGCCATGGCCGCGACCGGCAGGTGCAGGCCGAGTGGTGGACCTTCTGGCGCCGGGTCGCGGGCGGCCTGGACGGCGCGGCCCAGGAGCGGCTGCTGCAGGACTTCGCGTTCAACCTGCAGGCCGAGGAAGCCGGCATCCACGACCGCCCGCCCGGATGCGTGGCTGGCGGCCGGGACGACATGGTGCGCCTGGGCGCGTCGCTCGAACGCATTCCGGTCGCGCACAAGGTGGAGATCGGCGAATGGCTGATCGGGCGCGTGCGCGAACTGTCATCGGCGTCCGGCGCGCACGCCGGCGACGCCTGGACGCTGTGGGCGGTCGGCCGCATCGGCGCGCGTTCACCGCTCTACGGCAGCGCGCACGGCGTGGTGCCGGTCGACACTGCCGTGGCCTGGCTGGACGCCGTGCTGGCACTCGACTGGACGCTCGTCGACGGCGCCGCCGCGGCGGCCGCCAACCTGGCGCGCCTGAGCGGGGATCGTGCGCGCGACCTGCCACCGGCGGTGCGCGAGCGCGTCGTCGATCGGCTGCGGGCGCATCGCGCGCCGCCGGCGTGGAGCGAGCGCGTGCGCGAGGTCGTCGTGCTCGACGAAGCGGGGGAGCGGGGCGTGTTCGGCGAATCGCTGCCGCCGGGTCTGCGGCTGATCGGCTGATCGGCTGATCGGCTTCGATCCGGCCACCGGTCGGTCGGTCGGTGGATCGATCGCTTCCGCGTTTCGTGCGAGACCGGAAGCCTGCCGCAGCCGGACGGTCCCGAACGCTCAGATGCGCTGGTAGAGCCGTCCGAGCGCCAGCGCCAGCGCCAGCGAGAAGCGCCGCCGTGCCAGTCGCAGGGCGGAGAAGGGAGACAGCGGCCCCTCGGCGAAGCGGTAGTACCAGCAGCTCGCGACCGTCGGCGGCTGGCCCCGCAGCGCGCGGCGCAGGTGCCGCCCTTGCCACGGCTTGGCGGCGCCGACGGCGTGCGAGAGATGATGGCCGCCCGGCGCGAAATCCATCGCTTCCGGGCCGCAGGCGTTCAGATGGACGTCGCTGAGCGTGAGGGCGACGTTGAGCGCGTCCTCGTCGGTGGAATGAAAGAGGTCGTCGGGGCTGCCGGCCTTGCGCTGCCTGCGGTGGACGCCGACCTCCGCGACGATGCGTTCGCAGATGCGCTCCCAGGCCCGGATGCAATGCAGGTGCGAGCGCCGCGCGCCCACGAAGCCGCTGTTGTAGTAGCGCTCGAGACTGCGACGCTGCACTTCCCCCTGGCCGGCGAAGTAGAGCCGCCACAACAGGCGCTTGGGATGATTCGATGGCAGTGACCCGTGGACGTCCTCGACCAACACGATGCCGTCTTCCTCGAACCAACCCTCGATGTCACGCCACGCGCATTTCACGACCAGGTCCGGATCGAGATAGACGACCGCGTCGCAGGCAGCCTCGTGCGTCGAGAAGATCTCGCGCATGAATGCCGGTTTGTAGTAATTAAGACTGATCGGCGGATCCAATTCGATCGCATTCAAAGTCAGTCCGGACGTGACGTGCAGTCGTCCTGTGACGGCGTCGAAATCGGGATGATCGAGGATCCACGAGGGCAGGGCACCTCGGTGTCCGACCCAGACGGTGCCCTCGTAGCCCGAGGCCGCTAGGGAATTCACCAGGGCGGCGACGCCATAGTGGTAATGACCTTCGAACAGGGTACAGAGTGCGATCTTCATCCTGTCTGGATGATCGATCACCTGACGCATTGCGGCACTTCAATTCGCACGCAATGTTGCGAATCGAATTCGGCTGGCCGAACAATTTCACGATCCGGCCGCATTTCTCGGAAGCATCCGGGCGCGTTCCTCGGCTGCCGCCACGCGCTCCCGTCGGCGCGGGGCCGTCCATCGGACCAGGGCCGGCCGCCCGGCGCGGGCGGCCGGCGAACTCGTTCAGGCGCCGGCGGTATCGCCGCGACCTTCGACGGAGTCCGACTGCGGTGCCGGCATCGGCGCTGCGGCGGGCACGGTCGACGGCGTCGGAGCCGCATCGGCCGACGGGGCCATCGACGATGGCAGGTTCTTCCGGGGCGCGCCGGCGGTCTTGGCCGACGGCTTGGCGGCCGGCTTCACGGCGGCGGGTTTCACGGCGGCGGGTTTCGCAGCCACCTTCTTGGCGGGTGCCGAGGCAGCGGTCGTGCCGGCCGCGGCGCCTGCCGCGGGTGCGGCCTTGGTCTTCTTGGCGGCCGGTCGGGCAGCGCTCTTTCCGGTGGCCTGGCCGTCGACGCCCGCCTTCTTCACCGGCGCCGCCGATGCCGGCTTGGCCGCTGCGACGGGTTTAGCGTCGGAAGAGGACTTCGAGCGTGCAGCGACCTTTTCGGCCAGGGACTTCTTGGTCGCTGCCGCCGGCTTGGCGCGTGCGTTCTGCGGTCGTGCGGGTGCGGCGACCGGCGCCGCTGCTTCGGCCGGTGCCGAGGTGGACGCGGAGATCAGGAAGTCGTCGATCGACGTGCCGCGCTTCTTGAGGCCTTGCTTGAGCCACGTGGGCTTCGGACCCCGACCGCTCCAGGTCTGGCCGGTCTTGGGATGGCCGTAGAGCGGCGGCAGCTTGACCTTCGACGCGGCGGCCTGGGACTTGGCATTGCCGCTGGCGGCGGTGGCGAAGCGGCTCTCCTTGCCGGACGTCTCGAAGCTCTCGAGGCTCCTGCCGTTCGAGATGGCCTGGCGCAGCCACGCCGGACGGGGTCCGCGTCCACCCCAGGTGTTGCCTTGGCCGTCGCTGTACTTGGCATCTTTCGATGCATCCGAGCGTGACGACGACGTCGCCGCCGACGCGGCGCGGCGTCCTCCCGAGGACGAGGTCGAGCCGGGGAAATGGAGATCGTCGGCCGTCAATTCATATGCGGCGATCGATTCATTGAGTTTGGCAATGACGGCTTTGACTTCAGCGGCGCGCAGCTTCTCGGCCGATGCCTGCAAGGCCTGGATTTCGCGCGTGAGTTGGGCATAGGTTTTTGTCATGGACATCTTGGATGAATGGATCGAAGGTGCCGAGTCTATGCGCGTCGGCGATGGGATGATCGAATTCGCCTTTGAATTGATGCGAAAGTCCCGATGTTTCAGGACGGGGACTTATTGGCGATCACCATGCGGATCGGGGTCGACGCATTGGATTCGTCGTGGTCGGACCGTTGGGGACTCATCCGGCATCGCGTGGTCCGACCGATGCGGGCGATGCGTCCCGCCAATGGCATCGACATCGTCTCGTGTGTCGGCATTGGTGGCTCTCTTCTTCTCTTCTTTTGCAGTGGGGTCGTCGACGACCCGATCGATGCGTCTTTGCATGCCCGCCATGTCGGTCGTTCAATGGAAGAAGCTTCTCGTCCACCGACGAGTTGCCGGATGAACGGCTCTCGAGACTCGGAATGTCGAGAGATTCGGCGCATCTCGAATCCATGTCCGGACGTTCCGGGTTTCTCGGCCGGCGGGGATATCGATCGATCGAAAGAGCTTTCAGGAAGCTGCCCACCGGCACTCGACGGCATCTCCCACCCTCAGAATGCCGCCCCTGACGATCCGCGCCGTGCGTCCGCCATGTCCGCGCATGACGTTGTAGCCGCCCGGGCCGAGCGTTTCTTCCATCCGCGAACAGGGCTCGCACGGACCGGTGATTTCGATCATCACTTCGTCGCCGATCGTCAATCGCAGGTTCTGGTCCTGGAACAGCGACTTGGCCGCGCCGAGATTGAGGCCCGAGATCACCAGATTGCGACGCAGCAGTTCGGGTGCGACATCGGGCATGCCGATCAACGATGCGATCACCGGAAGGTGCTCTTGCTGGATCAACGTGACTTGCCGCCGCCCACCAGGTCGGGCGAGGGCGCTGCGGTCCCCGTCGAGACCATGGTCGGCGATGGCCCGTGTGTCGCCGACGGAGCGCATCGCCTGACGTCGGGCAGGACGCAGCAGGATGCGCTCGAGTCGGCCATGCCGAGGGAACTGACGCGTGAGCTCACGAAGGTCTGCCATAGGGTGATTGTCGGCATTCGCACTCCCCGATCCCGAGATCGCTAAATAGGCTAACGGCTCAATGATCGACCCCAGGACCCCAGGACCCCAGGACCCCAGGACCCCAGGACCCCAGGACCCCAGGACCCCAGGACCCCAGGACCCCAGGACCCCAGGACCCCA
>NZ_JBNDLF010000015.1:0-28704 GCF_050435945.1 Variovorax sp. PvP013 | reverse complement strand
AGCACCTTGTGCAGGTGGTCCACCGAGCGGAAGAGGAACGGCATCGTGGGCACCTGGGTCTCCGCGCAGATGTTGTTCATCGGCGCGATGTTCACCCGCACCATCTGCAGCGCCCCGATCTTGGTCTGCTCGATGGTGTCCTTCTCCTGGCCCAGCGAGGAGTTGTTGAACACTTTGATCGTGTGCTTGCCTCCGGACAGCGCCTTGAGCCGCTCGCCCATGAACTTCACCGCCGTCACCGTCGGGTAGTCGTCCGGATGGATGTCCGCCGAGCGGAACTCCGTGGCCCCTCCCCACAGCGGAATCGATGCCGCGAGGGCGGTCAGGGCACGCAGGGTCTTCTTCATCGTCATGGCTTCGTCTCTCTTCGATTCAACTGGATTCAATATTCGATTCGACCGGATTCGATTCGACGTCGCAGGCTCAGTCGCGAGCGCGCGAATAGCCGTCGACGACGAACGCGCCCCCCTGGAATCGCGCGCTCAATGGATCGGGATGGGCCGCGACGTGCTCGACGGCCGACGCCCATGGCTCGGCGTCCTGGCGCGGTTGGTAGCCGATGGCGTTGGGCTGCGACACGTCCCAGTAGGCGCGGGTGTTGTTCGAGATGCCCCAGACCTCGGCATAGCCCACGTCCGGCGCTTCGACGGCGCAGCGGACCAGTTCGACCAGGTCCTCCGGACCGAGCCAGGTGCTCAGGTGCCGCCGGTTGGCCGGCGCCGGTTCCGCGCTGCCGATGCGCAGGCAGACCGACTCGATGCCGTGCTTGTCCCGGTAGAGGCGGGCCATGCCCTCGCCCCACATCTTCGACAGGCCGTAGAAGCCGTCGGGCCGGTAGGTCGCGTCGCTGCGCAGCGTCGCCTCGACCGGATGCATGCCGAAGGCGTGGTTGGAGCTGGCGAAGACCACCCGCCGCACGCCGTGGCGGACGGCGCCTTCGTAGACCTGGTGCAGGGCGACGAGGTTGTTCTCGATGATCTCGGGCAGGGGCCGTTCGACGCTCGTGCCCGCCATGTGGACCAGCACGTCGACGCCGTCGAGCAGGCGGTCGACGACCTCGGGCTCCCGGAGATCGCCGTGCATGACGTCCTCCGCGTCGTGGAGCCGCGACAGGGCATGGCGGCCGCCGCACGATCTCAGCGCATGGCCGAGCCGCGGCAGTTCGACGCGCAGGATGCGGCCGATGTTGCCCGACGCGCCGCTGAGCGCCACCTTCCTCGTCTCTTCGTTCATGTTTTCGAATCGCTATGCTTTGGAGCAACGAGTGTCGGCACAACGCCCGCGCCGATCCAATGCTCATTTGGCAAGGGGTCTTACGCAATTCGAAGGGAGGGTCGATGGACCTGAGACAGCTTTCCTCTTTCATCGCCGTGGCGGAGGAAGGACAGTTGAGCAAGGCCGCCGTGCGCCTGTGCCTGTCGCAGCCCCCGCTGAGCCGGCACATCCAGGCGCTGGAGGCCGAACTGGGCGTGCTGCTCTTCGAGCGCACCGCCACGGGCATGGAACTCACCCAGGCCGGCGCCGCGCTGCTGGAGGAGGCCCGCAACATCGAGAGCCTGGTGCGGCAGGCCACGCACAAGACGCGCCGCGCCGGCACCGGCCGCTCGGGGCACCTGCGCGTCGGCATCTACGGCTCGTCGATCTACGGCGTGGTGCCGCGCATCCTGCGGCAGTTCCGCCTGAGCTATCCGGAGGTCGAGCTCACGCTCCACTACGCCCAGACGCCGGCCCAGGTCCAGGCCCTGCGGCGCGGCCAGGTCGACATCGTCTTCGAGCGCATGGTGCCCATCGAGCCCGACATCCACGTCCAGCTCATCTGCCGCGAGCGGCTGCTGGTCGCCATGACGATGTCCCATCCACTGGCCGCGCGCGAGTGGATCCACATCGGCGACCTGCGCGACGAGACCTTCATCCTGGGCTCGGAGGTCACCGCGGCGTCGCGCGTGGTGGAGATCTGCCGCAAGGCCGGCTTCATCCCCCGGCTGGCCGAGCCGTCGAGCAACGTCGTGACCGCCACCCTGCTGGCGGCGGTGGGCGCCGGCGTGACGCTGGTTCCCGAGTCGATGGTCAACGTGCATTTCCCCGAGGTCGTCTACCGGCCGCTGTCGAACGACCTCGACCACTCGATGGACCTGCACTGCTTCCGCCTGAACAAACCCCCGCTGCCGCTGCTGGCCAGCCTGCTGGAGACCGTCGCGGCCTTCAGCGAACGGCAGGTGGACGGCGCGTCCGCCGCCGACCGGCCCGAGTGACGGCGGCGCCGCATCGACGAGGGGACGACGCTCTCCCGGCGCTCAGGAGCGCGTGCCGGCCAGCGTGAGCAGCGCGACGCTGCACGGCGGCAGGTCGACGGCGATCTCCGGTCCGCCCGGCAGCGTCGATTCGGTGCGCGTCAGGATGCCGGGCCTGTCCGTCGACTCCATCGGGTCGGTCGAGGACAGCAGGCTCAGCCGCGCTCCGGCGACGTCGGTTGCGCCGACCCGCAGCCGACCGACGCCGCGGCGCCGGGGGTCCTTGTTGATCAGCATCACGCGGATCTCGGCGCCCGAGGCCCCGGACGCGTCCGAGCGCGTTGCCAGCGCCTCGACCAGCGGCAGCGCGTCGACCGCGCCGACCTGGCCGACCGCCCTCACCCGCTGCGTGGACGCGCGCACCCGTGCCGTCAGCAGCCGGCCCTGGATGGCCTCGCCCGCCAGCTTCAACACCTCGTAGGCCGGCCGCGGCAGGCCGTCGGCGCGGATGGCGCCGAAGATCCAGTTGGCCGACAGCGACCAGTGGTTGGCCAGCAGCAGGTTCGGCGTCTGCGCGAACACCCGCAGCACGTCGGCGAGGTAGAGCGCGCCGGCCGGGCTGACGATGAGCTTGTCGATGGCGCCGCGCCCCAGCCCGAAGATCGGGCTGTACTCCGTGATCGCCAGCGGCAGGTCCTGCCCGGGGCGCAGTTGCGCCAGCAAGCGCGTCATGGCCGCCAGGTCGGCCTGCGTGGTCAGCGCACCGGCCATCGCGCCCCAGTACAGGTTCTCCCGCGACTCGCCGGCCTTGAAGGCGAAGGGCATGTAGGCGTTGTGCAGGCTCGCGTAGTCGAAACGCTCGTCCACCCGCGCCAGCACCGTGCGCGTGAAGCCCGGATGCGGCGTGACCGGGAGGCCCGAGCGCGTGTCGGAGGTCAGCGGCAGGCCGATCAGGATGCCGCCGTCGACCGCGCGCATGGCCGCGATGAAGCGGTCGGCGCGGCGGGCGTACTCGTCGGGCCGCAGGTCGATGTCGTCGCGCGACTGCTCCTTGAGGTAGGGCTCGTTGCCGATCTCCCAGTAGCGCACGCGCGGCAGCGGCCGCCCGGTGAGGCGCGAGACGGTCTTCCCGCGGTTGGTGAACGCGACCCAGCGCGCCGCCTCCTCCGGCGTGCCGGTGACCACGTTGACGGTGATCAGCGGCTGCGCGCCGACGAGATCGCACAGCTCCAGGAAGCGCCGCGTGTCCATCAGGGTCGGCTGGACCTGGCGGCTGAAGACGTGCTCGTTGGTCGCGGCCTCCCAGCGGAAGACGTCCGAGTAGGTGCCGCCCGGGTAGCGCAGCACCGTCGGCGCGAGCGCGCGGACGCGTTCGAGCATGGCCGGGGCGAAGGCGCCGTCCTTCGTCAGCAGGTCGTCGCCGCCGAAGGCCCAGCCGACGTTGCTGCCCAGGATGCGCCGGTTGACGGCGGCGCCGGGGGCCGGATCGACGTCGACCTCGAACGCGTGCGTCGCCTCGACGGGCCGGAACGCGGCCTCCTCCGAACAGGAGGCGCGCCCGAGCAGCGCGCCCGCACCGACGGCCAGGCACGACGCGGCGAGCACGCCGCGCCGGCGCAGGAGACCCGGGCGCCACGCCGCGTCGGCACGCGCCGACGCGCCATCGTCCGGCGGCGGCGGCGCCAGCCGATCGCGCCTCACTCCGCCACGCCCGCGGCGGCCGCGCCCTCGCCCGTGCCGCGGGTGACGCGCGACGGCGCCGCGGCCACGATGCCGCCGGCCGGCACGTCGCGCATGACCGTGGTCGACGGCCCCAGGCGGGCACCGTCGCCGATGTGTACGGCGCCCAGGACGACGGCGCGGATGGCCATCACCACGTTGTCGCCGACCACCGGCAGGCCCGGCCCGGCGCCGATGTCCTTGCCGTCGAAGCCGCCGCCGATGCCGCCGTAGCCCATGAACGTGAAGTTCTCGCCGATGTGGCCGCACAGCGTGACCGGACTGTGGCCGAGCAGGCAGCCGCCGCCGATCGACGTGGTGGGCTGGATCTCGATGCGCGTCAGGTAGGTGTTGACGAGGAACAGCAGGCGGCCGAGGTTGCGCCAGCCGTTGACATAGGCATGGCGCGACAGCCGGTAGAGGAACAGGCCGAGGAAGGTCGGCAGCAGGAACCAGAAGAGCTTCTTGGGCAGCGACGCGTCGTCCGCCATCGAGGCGAGGAGGCGGGCGTAGTCGCGGCGGACGTTGTGGCGGGTCTGCGCCCAGGTCAGGGGCGCGACGGCGTGGGCGGGAGGGGTGGCGTTGATGGATCGGTCCATGGAGGTCGAAGGCGTCGGGAGGATGAAGGGCCGGATCACCGGAGGGACTGGGCAGCGGGCACGGCGTCCGGCACGGACGCGGTGCCCGGGCGGTTCGTGACCAGGGCGAGGTCGGCGCGCAGGCGCGCGAGCGGATGGCGTCCCCACACGCCCAGCAGCACGACGGCGGCACCGAAGGCGGCGAGCGAGGCGAGCGCGGCGGCGACGGCGCCGTGGGCGCCGGCCCAGCGCAGGGCGGCGATGCCGCAGCCGGTCGCCAGGGCGAGCCGCGCCAGCAGCGGGGCCGTCGGCGCCAGCGCGAATTCGCGCCGGCTCCAGCGCAGGCGCCAGACCGTGCGCGCCAGCAGCCCCGCGACCACGGCCAGCGCGGCGCCCGTCGCGCCCCACAGCGGGATGCCCACGCACAGCCCGATCACCAGGCCGGCGAGACCGACGGCCAGGCAGCGCAGGTCCATCTTCTGGGCGTCGGCCGCGATCATGGTGGACGACAGCACGACGTCGGTGACCATGAGGGCCGAGGCGAAGGCCAGCCAGCCGAGCACCGCACCGGCGGCGGCCATCTCCGGCGGATAGAGCACGCCGATCACCCAGCCCGACAGCGCCGAGGCCGGCAACGCCAGCGCGAGCCCGGCGACCAGGCTGATGCGCACCACGACGTCGAGGGTCGGAGCGAAGCGCTCGCGCGCCTCCTTGAAATGGCGTGCCAGGACCGGCATCAGCACCAGCGCCATGACGGTCGGGATCATCAGCGAGGCCTCGTACAGGCGCGAGGCGGCGGCGTAGACGGCGACCTCGTGCAGGTCGCGCAGCCACGAGAGCACGATCACGTCCAGGCGCGTGACCAGGGCCGTGACGACGGCGATGCCCAGGAACACCGGCACCTCGCCCCAGTTGCGGCGCTGCAGGGCGCGCGTGACGAGGTTCCAGCGCGGCAGGCTCAGGCCCGGGTTGCGGGCGTAGAGCACCGCCGCCCCGAACCGCATCAGGAGCATGGCCGCGAAGATCCCGGTCAGGCCCCAGCCCAGGCGGATCGCCGCCAGCGCCAGCACCGAGCGCAGCAGGCATTCGACGAAGACGACGCGCGTGATGTCGCCGAACCTCTCCTGTCCGACCAGCACCGCCTCCGCGACGATCGTCCAGGCCGTGGGCACCAGCGACAGCCCGATCAGCCAGAACGACGGCGCCAGGTCGGCCGCGTGGCTCCAGGTGCCCCACAGGCCGACGCCCAGCGCGATGGCGAGCGCGACCGGCAGCGCGAACCAGAAGGCGTTGGCGATCTCGGCGGCCAGCCCCTCCGGATGGGTCGCCGCGCGCCGCATCACCGGCACCGACAGGCCCAGCAGCGGCAGCAGCTGCAGCAGGAAGAAGACGTTCATCAGCAGCGAGAAGCCGCCCAGCACCGGCGCCTCCACCAGCCGCGTCAGGGCCCAGAAGAGGCCGTAGTTGATCAGCGCGATGGCCAGGCGCGCGCCCATCGCCGACTTGAATGCGCGCGCGAGCGCGTTGCCTTTCTTCATGCGGCCCGCCTCTTCGTCGTTGCTGCGGCCTGGATGACCAGCGCCTGCAGCAGGCCCGCGCCCAGCCAGAACATGCCGATGCGGATGTCCGCGTAGTAGTTGTCGGAATTGAAGAACAGCGCCTGGCCGACGACCGACGCGCCCAGGCCGGTGGCCAGCGCGAACGAACCCGGATCCTTCCAGCGCGCCAGCGGCAGCAGCTGGCGGGCGAAGCGCCACAGCAGGTAGACGAAGAACAGCATCGCCGGCACGCCGAGCTCGGCGGCCAGCAGCAGGAAGTGGTTGTGCACCACCAGCTGGCGCAGGCTGAGCTGGTAGTCGTAGGAGACGTTGGCGAACAGCGGTGCGACATGCTCGAACGCGGCGCGGTTGTAGCCGCCGAAACCCACGCCCAGCAACGGGTGCGCCTTGATGATCGTGAAGGCCATGTCGGCCAGCAGCACGCGCGACTCCAGCGAGCGGTCGTCGGGCGCCGTCAGGCGCAGCAGCAGGTTGGGATAGGCCACCACCAGCACGCACAGCCCCGCCAGGCCGGCGAGCATCGCGAAGCCGAGCTGCCGGCGGGTGATGAGCCCCCGGTAGACGAAGACCGCCGTCACGACGAGCGCCGCGACCGCCGCGCTGGCCCAGCCGCCGCGCGAGAGGGTGACCAGCAGCATCGCCCCGCCGCCGGCGGTGGCGGCGACGGCCGCCCACCAAGCGCGACCCGGCAGCCGCCGCGGCCCCAGCAGCGCGAGCGCCAGCGCGGACGGCCAGACGACCACGATGTAGTGCGCGAGCGCGTTGGGATGGTTGAAGAACCCGGAGGGCCGGAAGGCCTTCGACTCGCCGCCGAAATTCAGCGTCGAGCCCGCGGCCACCCCCTTGGCGCCGGGCAGCAGCCAGGGCTGCCCGGTGACGACCTGCAGCATCGCGTGGGCGAACATGGCGCCCAGTCCCACCGCGCAGACCGCGAGGACCAACCGGAGGTCGGCCGTGTCCTCGATCGCGTGCGAGACCACGTAGAAGCCCAGCACCGCCAGGGAGTACGACATCGCCGTGCCCAGCGCCAGCACGCCCTGCTCGGAGCCCAGCGAGCGCAGCCAGATGAAGCCGACGAAACCCAGCGCCAGCCGGTCGAGCGCCGTCAAGTCCGGCCAGCCGCGCCCGGTCGCGAAGCGCCCGCCCAGCCAGGCCACCAGCAGGAGCAGCAGCACGACGTGCGCCGGCGAGACATACAGACCCGGCGAATAGAACGGCCCGATGGCGCCGTACTTGCTCACCAGAGGCGCGACGACGGCCTTGCTGATGTCCACCGGCGCGAGCAGGAACAGCGCCGCCAGCAGCGGCCGGTGCACGCGCCGAACGAACACGGCGCCCACGCCGGCGCCCAGCGCCCCGAGCAGGGCCAGGGTCGTCGGGACCGACGCGGTGGCCAGCGCCGCGAGCGTCGCCAGGACGACGATCGCCAGGCCGCCGCCGGCCCATCGCGCGCCCTGCCGGGCGCCGTGCATCCGGGTCGCCATGGCCGCTCAGTACCCGTCCATGCAGGCCAGGGTACGGCCGGGCGCGTGGTTGAGCACCACGCTGGTCGACGTCGGCACGCCGCTGCCGACCTGGGCCAGGCTGCGCTTGATGGCATGGGGCGGGGTGGTGCGCGAGTCGACCACCAGCAGCACCTGGTCGACATGGCGCAGCAGGGCCCCGCATTGCGCCACGGTCGTGCCGTCGATGACGCACACGCCGAAGCGCGGGCGCAGCGTCGCCAGGGCGCGGGCGACGTTCTTCGGCTGGAACAGGGCGGTCTGCTGCTGTTCCTGGCCGGCCGACATCGCGAACAGGCGCGTCGAGCGGATCGTCGGCGTGGCCTCGATCGGCAGCCCGGCGAGCAGGTCGGCGAAGCCCGGACCGCCCGACGTGCCGCCGATCGAGACCAGGCACACGTCGTCCTCGCCGAGTTCCGCCATGCTCTTGGCCAGCAGCCGGGCGACGAAGGTCTTGCCTTCGCCGGCCAGCGCGCTGGTCACCAGCACGACCGCGCCGCCGTTGTGGTGCCGGGGCAGCCGCTCCATCAGGGCGAGGGAGAGCCTCGACACCAGCAGATCGTCGGGATTCTTCATGACCGGGCGCTTTCGATGCGGTGGACGAGGGGGCGCGCTTCGCGCATCGAGGGCAGCGCCCCGAGCATGTGCAGGCCCAGCAGGCGCTCGACCTCGCGGCGCGTGCGCACGCGCGGCTGGAGCAGTTCGCGCAGGCCGGCCAGCAGCAGGCCCAGCAGCAGTCCCGCCACGGGACCGGCGATCAGCGGCAGCTTGCTGCGGGCGCCGTCGCGGTTCTCCGCCTCCGGCCGGGTCGGCGGCGAGACGACGATGCGGCCGTCGAGCGCGGCCGGCGTCAGCGCCATGTACAGGTCGATCTGGCCGAGCTTGCGGCGCAGCTCGACATACTGGTCCTGGGCGATCGCGCGCTGGCGCTCGAGCTGGTTGAAGGTCGAGGAGTTGGTCGCGCTGGTGCGCATCTGCGTGGCCAGGCGTGCGCGCACCTCGCCCAGGCGCTGCCTGAGCCGGACCACGCTCTCGGTCTGCTCGGTGAAGTTCTCGCGCAGGGCGTCGAGCTGGCCCTGCAGGTCCAGCACCTGCGTGACGAGCTGCGAGGTCGCGGTCTCGTTGGCGTTGCGGCCGGCGTCGCGCCGCGCCTGCCCGGTGCCGCCGAGCGCGGCGGTGGTCGTCGACGAGGCGAATTCGGGCTGCGCGCTCTCGCGCACGGCCAGCGCCACCATGGCGTCCTCGATGGTCTTGAGTTCCTTCTTCGACTGGGCGATCTCGGCCTGCAGCAGCCGGGTGGTCTCGGTGCCCAGGCCGCGGTTCTGCTGGGTGCTCACGCGCAGGTAGGTCTCGAGCACGCCCTTGAGGGCCCGCGTGGACAGGGCCGGGTCGGTGGTGGCCAGGGCGATCTCCAGCACGTTGGAGGTCGTCTCGGCCGTCTTCGAGCGCACCGGCTCGACGCTGAGCGCGGCCAGGAAGTCGCTCACCACCTTGGCCGGGAGCTCCGGCTCCGGCTCGGCGAGTCCGAGGCGCTGCGTGAGCGGCGCGACCAGCGCCTTGAGCCGGACCAGCGGCGAGGCCGGCAGGCTGGCGCCGTCGATGCCCAGCGCCGCCACCACCTCGCTCGCGCTCGCGCGGTTGGTGATCAGCGCCATCTCCGTCTCCAGCTTGCGGCCGACGGGCTCGGCGATCTGCGATTCGCGGTAGGCCGCGATGCCGGAGAGGAAGGACGGCGTGCCGAGCTGGTCGGTCTGCACCAGGATGCGGGCCGTGGAGACGAAGACCGGCTTCTGCAGGCGGTACACGCCGAAGGCCAGCGCCGAGACGATCGCCACGCTGGCCGCGATCGGCCAGACGTTGCGCCGCAGCACGGCGGCGACCTCGCCCGGGGTGAGCGACGGCGGCCGGGGCGGTCCCGACAGGGGGAACAGGATGGAGTCGGTGGTCATGCGGGGAGGAACGTTCACGGGCGGTAGGTGTTGCCGTTGATGAGGTAGCTGGCGCCCAATGCGCTGTTGCGCAGGAACGGCACCAGGTTGAAGACGTTCTGGTTCAGGGTGTCGGCCAGGTTGGCGACGCCGGACTTCGGGATGACCACCACGTCGTAGGGCCGCAGGACCATGTCCTGATCCGGCGAGCGCGTGACGCTGCCCTCGAAGGCGCGGTGGATCACGTCGACGCTGTTGTCCGGCCGGCGGCGCAGCACGACCAGCTGCATCGAGTCCCCGCTGGGCAGCTGGCCGCCCGACTCGACGACCGCCTGCAGCAGCGAGAGGCCGGGCCGGTAGGCCAGCGTGCCGGGCTTGGCCACCTCGCCGCCGACGAAGACCTGCGGCATCTGGAAGCCGCGCACGATGATCACCGGATCGAGCCCGCTCAATCCGGCGCGGCCCCGGCCCTCCGCCGTGCGCACGTTCTGCGAATTGACCGTGCGCGCGATCACGGCCAGCTCGGGCCGGCGCAGCCACCGCGCATAGCGCGCGACCAGGTCGCGCTGAAGCTCCTCGGGCGACAGGCCCTCGGCCTGCACCGTGCCCACCATCTGCAGCTGGACCCTGCCGTCCGGCCGGATGCGCACCACCTCGTTGAACTGCGCGGTGAACGGGAACTTGATCTCGATCTCGTCGTTCGGGTGCAGCAGGTACTCGCGCCGCGAGGCGCTGCCGGCCATCGTCTCCATGCGCGCGCGCAGCTCGGCCTGCACGTCCTCGACCGTGCGCCCCTGCATCCGCAGCTCGCCGATGGGCGGCAGGCTGGCCGAGCCGTCGGGGCGGATGCGCACGGTCTGGTTGAACTGGCTGGCGTCGGTCACGCGCAGATCGAACTCGTCGCCCGGCGAGAAGGTGTAGGGCGGCGGCGCGGTCTCCGCCGCGCGCTCGCCCGGGAACACCGGCCCCAGCGGGATCGGCCGCGCGGGCGTGTCGATGGGCGGGGTCTGCGCGCAGCCGGCCAGGCCGGCCAGCACCAGGATGACGGCCAGGCCGGCGAGGCGCCGCCTGGGTCCGCGGAGGGAGGTGGAGATCGGCGTCTTCATTGGCTGACCTCCCCTTCCTGCCCCTGCGGTTGCGCGTGCGGCCCGTGCGACAGGGCGTGGCGCGGCCACGACGGATGGCCGTGGGCCCAGACGCGGACCTCGTCGAGCAGGGATTCGTAGGCCGAGAGCACGTCGCCCCACGCGAAGGTGTCGTACACCCGGTCGAGCGAGCGCTGGCCCATGGCGATGCGGCGCGTCTCGTCGCCCAGCAGCCGGTCGAGCGCCTCGCCGCAGCTGCGCATGTCGTGGAAGTACTCGGCCCCCTCGCCCGCCACCCAGCGGTTGAACGGGTTGTCGTGGGCCAGCACGGCGTTGCCCGCGCCCATGGCCTCGAGCAGCGACGGGTTGGTGCCGCCGACGCGGTGGCCGTGCACGTAGAGCAGCGAGTGGATGCGCAGGGCGTGCACGATGGCCGGGTCGTAGATGGCGCCGGGGAAGAGCACCTCCTCGCTCGCCGCCGCCATCACCGCCGCGTGGTAGGGCATGCGTTCGGGCATGAACTTGCCCAGCACGACGAGCCGGCAGTTGCGCGGGCGCGCCGAGAAGGCCTGCACGATCTCGAGGATCGAGTTCTCCGGCTCGGGCCGCGCGATGACCGTGAGGAATCTTCCCGGCGCCAGGCCGAGCGCGTCCAGCGCCTCGCTGCCCGTCGGCTCGGGCAGCGTCGCGCCGTAGGGAATGGTGGTGATCTTGCGGGCGGCGACGCGCGATTCGAGGTGCCGGGCGATCTCGGGGTGGTCGGCCACCAGGTGCGTCGCGCCCAGGCAGCCGGCCCAGTCGTTGGCATACAGCCAGGTGCGCGCGGCCCAGCCCCACTTCTGGCGCATCCACTCGATGCCGTCCATGTTCATGACGTTGGGAATGCCCGCCGCGCGCAGCCGCAGGCCGAACGCCGCCGTGTTGTAGCCCAGGGTCAGCACCACCGAGGGCCTGTCGCGCAGGGCGTGCGAGATGCAGGCCCAGTCGAAGCGGATCGTGTTGACGGCGGTGTCGCTGCCGACGCCGACGTGGACGCGCCGGATGCCGTTCCAGTAGCTTTCGTAGGTCTCCAGGCGCTCGTCCTCCTGGCAGTACACGGTGACCTGCCAGCCGGCGGCCACGAGGTACGGCGCCAATCGCTCGGCGAAGGTCTCGAAGCCGCCGTGCCGGGCCGGCAGACCGCGGATGCCCATGATCGAGATGCTTTTTGAGGTGGACTTTTGTTTTAAGTTGGAGTTCATGCGCATTCGTTCATCGAAAGGACCGGAAGGCTCGGCAGCGCGAAGCGCCGTACCGCGACACTCGCGGAACCGGGACCCGGAAGTTCCGTCGATCCTTCGCCGACGTGTCCGAAGCCTGTCGGCCTCGGGGTTTTCTCGTCGGGTCGGGGATCGTTTGTCACTGGTTCGTATCGAAGTAATACGAAAGTGTACGTTTTCTGAACGATCAGCGCCTACGCATGCGTGGGCAAATTCCTACATAAACATTGTTTTGTTTCGACTACCGAGCGCGGAAATACAACAAAGTCACGCTTTCGAGACAGGAGGACCCGGAAATGCGTTGACCGCGCAATGGAAACGCACGCGCGATGCGCGTGGCGGTGCCCGCCCCGGCAGCGGGACGGACCGTCGTCGTCGATGGCGCCGGGACGCCGGGTCCCGGGGGACTCAGTCCAGCTTGGCGTCGGCCGCCTCGACCAGCGCCTTCCAGATCGGCATGTCGTGGCGGTAGTTGCGCTGGAACTCCTGCGGACTGTTGAACAGCGCCATGAAGCCGGCGCCGACGATGCGCTCCTGCACCTTGGGATCCCGGGCGATCTCGCGCAGGTGGCCGTACAGCGCGTCGACGACGTCCCGGGGCGTGCCCGCCGGCGCGCCCATGGCGATCCAGCCGAAGATCGCATAGGCGTCGTCGGTCACGCCCTGCTCGTGGATGGTGGGCACCTGCGGCAGGATCTGCATGCGCTCCAGGCCCGTGACGCCGATGGCCCGGAGCCGGCCCGACTCGATGAAGGGCTTGGTGTTGAGCGCGCTGGAGAAGCAGAACTGCAGCTGCCCGCCGATCAGGTCCTGGATCATGGGCGCCTCGCCCTTGTAGGCCGAGTGGGTCATGTCCGCGCCCGTGGTCTTGCTCATGTAGGCGCCCGCCAGGTGCGCGTACGAGCCGGTGCCCCAGGACCCATAGGACAGCTTGCCCTTGTTGGCGCGGGCGTGGGCCAGCAGTTCCTTCATGTCCCTGGCCGGCACGGACGGGTGCACCACCAGCGTCACCGGCGCCGCCGCGATCTGCGAGACCAGCGCCAGGTCCTTCTGCGGGTCGTAGGGCAGCTTGGTGTAGAGGAACTGGTTGATCAGCATCGACGTGCTCAGCGACACCAGCAGCGTGTGGCCGTCCGGCGCCGCCTTGGCCACCGCGTCGGTGCCCAGGATGCCGGCCGCGCCGCCCTTGTTGTCCACCACCACCGGTTGGCCGATGCGCTGCGACAGCGCCTCGCCGACGGTGCGCGCGATGATGTCCGTGGCGCCGCCGGCGTTGAAGGGCACCACCAGCCGGATCGGCTTGGCCGGCCACGCGGTCCTGGCCGTCTGCGCGTGCGCCGCGCCCAGCAGGCCGCCGCCCAGTGCGGCCAGGCCCTGCAGCAGGGTGCGGCGATCGATCTTCGAGGGATGCATGTTCGTCTCCGTGCGGGTTCTTCGGGGGTTCAGTCGTTCGGCAGCGTCAGCACGCCCCGGGCCTTGAGGGCGGCCAGCTGCTCGTCGCTCATCGACAGCAGTTGCTGCAGCACCTCGCGCGTGCCCTCGCCCAGGGTCGGCGGCGCGTTGCGAATCGGCAGGCGCCGGCCGTCCAGGCGGTAGGGCGGCGCGAACACCGGCGTGGTGCCGACCACCGGGTGCGGCATGTCCTGCACCAGCTCGCCGCGGCGCGTGCGCTCGCTCGTCAGCGCCTCGTGCAGACCGGCGACGCGGCCGCAGGGGATGCCGGCGGCCGTCAGGCGTTCGAGCAGCAGGTCGCGCGGGAAGGTGCGGATGAGCGCCGCCAGCATCGGGCCCAGCGCCAGCCGGTTCGCGGCGCGCTGGACGTTGGTGGCATAGCGCGGGTCCTCGACGATGTCGGGCCGCTCGACGACCTGGCGGCAGAACTTGTCGAACTGGGCGTTGTTGCCCACGGCGATGATGAGCGGACCGTCGGCGGCCTCGAACATGCCGTAGGGCACGATGGACGGATGGGCGTTGCCGTAGCGCTCGGGGTCGTGGCCGAGCTGCAGGGCGTCGAGCCCGTAGTAGCCGGTGATCATCAGCCCGCAGTCGTAGAGCGCCATCTCGATGAGCCGGCCCTGCCCGGTCTTCTCGCGCCGGTACAGCGCCGCCAGCACGGCCTGGGCCGCGTACATGCCGGTCATCAGGTCGACCACCGCGACGCCGAACTTCAGCGGCGGCGTGCCGGCCACGCCGTTGAGCGCCATCAGCCCGGCCTCGCCCTGGATCACCAGGTCGTAGCCGGGGCGCTTGGCCTCCGGGCCGCTCGCGTCGTAGCCGGCGACGGCGCAGTAGATCAGGCCGGGCTTGAGCGCCTTGAGCTGCTCGTAGCCCAGGCCCAGCTTCTCGGCGCCGCCGGTCTTGAAGTTGTGGATCACCACGTCGCACAGCGGCAGCAGTTCGCGCACGATCTCCAGCCCCTCGGGGGTCTGCAGGTCGATGGTCACGGACCGCTTGTTGCGGTTCATGCTGTTGTAGTAGGTGGTCTCGGTCCTGCCGATGCGCAGGCCCCAGTCGCGCGTGTCGTCGCCGCGGCCGGGGTGCTCCACCTTGATCACCTCGGCACCGAAGTCGGCCAGCACCTGGCCGCACAGCGGTCCCGCGAACACGCGCGAGAGGTCCAGCACGCGCACGCCTTCGAGAGGCAGATCCATCATGTCGTCGTTCGAGCCTGTCATTGGCCGTGTCTCCTTGTTCCTGGCGAAAGCCGCTCGGCATAGTGTGGCAGCGGCGACCACCGGCGACGGCGCCGCGCTATCCCGCAGTTGACACGCCCGGCCGCCGTTCGGCCTCAGGCTCCGGGACCCCACCCCCCACTCTTTCCGGAAGGCTTCTTCATGGACACCACCGCATCCTCCCCCCCGGGCACGGCGCCCGCCGGCCTGCGCGACCTCGTCAGCCCCGAGGAATGGCGCACGCGCGTCGACCTCGCCGCCGCCTACCGCCTGGTCGCCCTGTTCGGCTGGGACGACCTGGTCTTCACCCACATCACGGCCAAGGTCCCGGGCACGCCGCACTTCCTCATC
Organism: Variovorax sp. PvP013; assembly: GCF_050435945.1. Lineage (NCBI taxonomy): Bacteria > Pseudomonadati > Pseudomonadota > Betaproteobacteria > Burkholderiales > Comamonadaceae > Variovorax > Variovorax sp. PvP013. The sequence goes on along the minus strand of NZ_JBNDLF010000015.1, from coordinate 13,820 downwards.
AATCCGTACGGCGCGATGTTCGAGGAGATCACGGCCTCCAGCCTGGTCAAGATCGACATCGACGGCCGCCAGGTGCCGCCGCTGTCGGACGCCGAGGTCAATCCCGCCGGCTTCGTCATCCACAGTTGCATCCACGCCGCCCGGGACGACGCCCACTGCGTGCTGCACACGCACTCCCTCAACGGCGTCGCCGTCTCGGCCCAGAAGGGCGGCCTGCTGCCGATCTCGCAGTTCGCGATGACGGTGCTGCTGTCCCTGTCGTACCACGACTACGAGGGCTTCGCGGTCGACGACGACGAGAAGCCGCGCCTGGTGCGCGACCTCGGGTCCTCGCAGCACCTGATGCTGCGCAGCCACGGCCTGCTCACGGTCGGGCGCTCGGTCGCCGAGGCCTTCATCGCCATGCATCGCTTCGAGGCCTCGTGCATGGCGCAGATCCGCGCGCAGTCGGGCGGCGGCGAACTGATCCAAATTCCCGAAAGCGTGCTGGGTCGCGCGAGGGAGCAGCTGGTGAAGGTGCGCAACGGACGCGGCGCCGACCTGGTCTGGCCCGGCCTGCTGCGCCGGCTCGACCGCCAGATGCCCGGCTACGACGCCTGAGGCGCGTCCGCCATCGCCCCGCCCCGCTCCCGCCGGAAGACCTCCTCCATCTCGCGCCGGAAGGCGATGGCCGGGTTCGAGGCGTCGATCGCGACGTCGGACCAGCGCACCGGCCGGCCGGCCGCCACCGCCCGCGTCAGCACGATGCCGTGCGCCAGACCGATGGGCAGCGCGCCGTCGCGCAGCGAATCGGCCGCCGGCATCAGCTTGCCGTAGACCATGTACCCGCCCTCGCCGTCGAGCTTCTCGCCGACCTTCAGATCGCGCTTGGCCGTGGCCGCCACGTCGCCGATGAAGTCGCCGGTCGCCCCGGTCGACTCGCCGCGCAGCGCGACGTTCGCCACCGAGATGCCCAGTTCCAGCCCGATCAGGTGGTAGGGCTTGTACATGGAGGCGTAGACGCCGCTGGCGTCGGTCTTCAGCCCGTACTGCGCGAAGCAGTCGCGCACGTAGTCGGTCGCCGCCTTGAAGGTCACGTAGACGCCCCAGCGCAGGTCGCGGAAGACCGGCCGGCCGTCGCGCTCCAGCGACGACACCACCTCCACCGTGCCGCCGTGCGCGAGGATGCCGCCGTCGCTCGCGGGCTTGAGGAGGTCCGGCAGGTCGTCGACGCCGCAGGGCGGGAAGGCCAGGCCGCCGGGCGCCGGGCGCAGGCCGGTGCCGTTGGCCACCGCCGCCATCTCCAGGGCCGACTTGGTGCCGTCGAGGAAGGAATTGAACATCTGGGCGTTGAAGTCGCCGCCGGCGACCTGCGCCTCGGAGAAACCGTAGTGGCCCCAGACTGTGTCGGGCGTGGACCGGTGGTAGACCGGCAGGTACTTGGTGCCCTTGCCGGCGCACACCACCTCCAGCCCGGCGGTGCGCGCCCAGTCGACCAGCTCGGCGATCAGCGCCGGCTGGTCGCCGTAGGCCATCGAGTAGACGATGCCGGCCTCCTTCGCGCGGCGCGCCAGCAACGGGCCGGCCAGGGTGTCGGCCTCGACGTTGACCATGACGACGTGCTTGCGGTGCGCGCAGCACAGGAGCGCATGGCGGATGCCGGCCGAGGGGCTGCCGGTGGCGTCGATCACGATGTCGAGCTCGGGCTGCGAGATCAGCGCCTCCGCGTCGTCCTGCACGAAGGTCGAGCCCTCGCGCAGGGCCTGGGCCCACGAGCGGGCGCCGGAGCGCGCCTCGCTCCAGCCGACGCGCCGCAGCGACGCCTGCGCCCGCGCGGGCGACAGGTCGGCGATGCCCAGCAGGTGCAGCCCCGGCGTGCGCGGCACCTGCGACAGGAACATCGAGCCGAACTTGCCGGCGCCGATGAGCCCGACGCGCACCGGGCGGCCGGCCTCGGCCCGTCCCTCGAGCTGCTGGAACAGGGTGGACATGGAAATCGTCTCCTTCTGGGTCGTTGCGTGGCGGATGGCGGCCCCCGGCCACCGGCCCGCCATTGGAGGAGCGGCCCGGGGGTGTCGTCATCCGCAGATTCCCGGGGTGGCTGTCGCCCACGTTCCTCGGTCGTCAGGACGTGGCGGGCACGATGCTCACGCCGCTGCCGGCGAGCGACAGCACCGCGCGGCTGCCCACGGCCAGCGGCCGCGACACCTCCGGCGACACCACGAACACCGCCCCGATGTCGGTCTCGAAACCGTACTCGTAGACGCTCCCGAGATAGGCGGCCTTGCGCAGCAGCGCCGGCAGGCCCGGCACGCCGGCGCCGTCCGACGCGTCGGACGACGCGATGCGCCAGGCCTCCGGCCGCACGGCGACCTTCACGGCGCCGGCGGGCCCCGCGTGCCGCCGCGCCAGCACCAGCGGTCCCAGGCGCACCCGCCCCTCGCCGTCCGCCGTGGCCGGAAAGACCGTTGCCTCGCCCATGAAACCGGCGACGAACTCGCTCTCGGGCTGGGCGTAGAGCTGCGCAGGCGTGCCGCGCTGGGCGATCACGCCGTGGTCCATCACGATGATCTGGTCGCTGACGGCCAGCGCCTCGGCCTGGTCGTGCGTGACGTAGGCCACCGTGAGCTGCAGGCGCTGCTGCAGGGCGCGGATCTCCTCGCGCATCTCGCGGCGCAGCCGCGCGTCGAGGTTGGACAGCGGCTCGTCGAACAGCAGCACCGCCGGCTCCAGCACCAGCGCGCGCGCCAGGGCCACGCGCTGCTGCTGGCCGCCGGAGAGTTCGGAGGGCATGCGGTCGTCGAAGCCCTTCAGGCCCACGCCGTGCAGCGCGTCGCGCGCCCGGTCGCGCGCGGCGGCCCTGGCGACGCCGCTCATGCGCAGGCCGTAGCCCACGTTCTCGATCACGCTCAGGTGCGGGAAGAGCGCGTAGCTCTGGAACATCATGCTGACGTTGCGCTCGGCCGGGCCGAGCGTGGTGACGTCGCGCCCGCCCATCAGGATCGTTCCGGAGGTCGGCGCCTCGAGCCCGGCGATCATGCGCAGGGTGGTCGTCTTGCCGCAGCCCGAGGGCCCCAGGATGGTGGTGAGCGTGCCCTGCGGCACCTCGAAGCTGATGCCCGCGACCGCCAGCGGCGCCGAGGCGTCCGTGCCGTAGCGCTTGGTGACGTTGCGGAATTCGATGCCGTTGCTCATGGATGCCGGGACCGGTAGGGTTTCAGTGGACGGGCGCCGTCGAAGGCGCGATCGATGCGGCGGTGGTCCTGCGGCGGCCCAGCTTGCGCTCGCCCACGACCCACTGGATCAGCCCGATGACCAGCGCCATCAGGCCCATGAGCACCGTGCAGTACGCCAGGGCGACGCCGTAGTCGCCGTTGCCCACGCGGCCGATGATGTAGGTGGTGGCGAGTTCGTTCTCCGCGCTGACCAGGAAGATCACCGCGCTCACGGTCGTCATGGCGCGCACGAAGCTGTAGACCAGCGCGGCCACCAGCGCCGGCTTGAGCAGCGGCAGCACGATCCTGAACAGCGTCTGCGCGGTGGAGGCGCGCAGCATCAGCGAGGCCTCGTCGAGCGAGCGGTCGAGCTGCTTGAAGGCCGCCGTGCCGGCGCGCACGCCCACCGGCAGGTTGCGGAACATGAAGCACAGCACGATCACCAGGCCGGTGCCGGTCAGTTCGAGCGGCGGCACGTTGAAGGCCAGGATGTAGCTCACGCCCAGCACCGTGCCGGGGATGGCGAAGGCCAGCAGCGCCGCGAACTCGAACGCGCCGCGCCCCTTGAACTCGTTGCGCGCCAGCAGCCAGGCGATGAGCAGGCCGAGCGCGGCCGTGATCGGCGCCGAGATGCCGGCGAGCTTGAGCGTGGTGATCAGCGAACTCCAGGCCGTGCCGGCCCACACCAGCCCGAAGTCGCCCCATTCCAGCGCGAACGCGGTGTGGAAGTGGCGCAGCGTGGGCGAGTAGTCGCGGCCCCAGGTCTGCACGAAGCCGCCGGCGAAGGCGAACAGGTAGACCACCAGCGTGAAGACGATCCAGGGGAACGCCACCGCCTGGACCGTGCGGCGCACGCCCGCGGGCAACGCCATCGGGATGCCGGCGTCGCCCTTGCCGCTCACGGTGGTGTAGCTGCGCCGGCCCAGCAGCCCGCGCTGCAGCGCGAAGACGCCGAGCGCGAAGAAGGTCAGGATCCAGGCCAGCGAGGCGGCGCGGCCCTGGTCGTACTGCGCGCCGACGATGGCGAAGAAGATGTCGGTCGAGAGCACCGGGTACTGGCCGCCCACCACGATCGGATTGCCGAAGTCGGCCACGCTCTCGATGAAGCCGACCAGGAAGGCGTTGGCCAGCCCCGGCTTGAGCAGCGGCAGCGTCACCGTGCGGAAGGCGCGGGCACGGTCGGCGCGCAGCATCTGCGCGGCCTCCTCCAGGCTCGGCGCGACGCCCTGCACCACCCCGCGCATGATCATGAAGGCGATCGGCGTGAAGGCGAACAGTTGCGCCACGAAGATGCCCGGCAGGCCGTAGAACCAGCGCGTGGGCGCCATGCCGAACACCGCCTCCAATGCCTGGTTGACCACGCCGGCGCGGCCGAACAGCAGGATCAGGCCCAGCCCGACGACGAAGGGCGGCGTGATGATCGGCAGCAGCGCCAGCACGCGCAGCGGCCGCTGCCAGCGCCGATGCCCGCGCTCGGCCATCAGCGCCATCAGCGTGCCCAGGAAGGTGGTGCCGGCCGCCGTCAGCAGCGCCAGCGCGAGCGTGTTCCAGGCCACCCCGCAGGTGCCCCCGCCGGCGACGCAGCCCAGACCCCAGATGCGCTCGGTCGCGATGCGCGCGCCGAACGCCGCCAGCGACCAGCGGCCGTCCTCGTCGACGAAGGCGCCGGCCAGGGCCTTGCCCACCGGGTAGGCGATGAACAGCGCCATCAGCGCGCCGCAGGCGACCACCGCGCCCGAGACGAACAGGTCGCCGCGGAAGAACCCGAGCCGAGCCAGGCCGAAGGCGCCCAGCAGCAGCAGCGCCGCGACCGTCACCGCCCCGCCGGCGCCGATGCCGAACTGCGCGACGCCCAGCTCGCCGAAGGCGCGTTCCAGCCAGGCGGCGCTCCAGCCCCTGGCGCCGATCGCGAAGCCGCCCGCCACCAGCGCCGCGGCGCCGCCGAAACCGCCGGCGAGCAGCCAGCGGCCCTGCGCCCGGCCCGCCGGCCGCGTGGCGCCGATGCTCGCCAGCACCAGTCCGGCGAGTGCGGCGAACAGCCAGCGTCGGCCCTGGACGAGGGCCTGCATCAGGCCGTCGGCGCCCTCGCCGGCGCCGAAGACCCGCGGCAGCGCCGCCAGCCAGCCCGCGTCCTGCACGGCGTACCACGGCAGCAGCAGGAAACCCGCCCAGCCCACGGCGACGGCGGCCCCGATGGCCGCGTTCGGTCCGCGCGTCATGCCGGCCTCAGCGCGGCAGCGAGTTGACTTCCTTCTCCCAGCGCGCGATCAGGCGCCGGCGCTCGGCGCTGGCGCCGTACCTGGCGTAGTCGTAGTTGATCATCTTGATGGCCTTGAAGTCCGGCACGTTGGGATCGACCGCCGTGGCCTTGTTGGAGGGCAGCTGGTACTGCTTGCTGGCCGCGCCGAAGGTCTGGGCGGCGGGCGTCAGCGCCCATTCGTAGAACTTCTTCGCCTGCTCCAGGTTGCGCGATCCCTTGACGATGCTCATGGAGCCGATCTCCGCGCCGGTGCCCTCGGCGGGCGTGACGGTGGCGATGGGAAAGCCCTGCATCCGCTCCTGCGGCGCGTCGTGCACGAAGCTGATCGACACCGCCGTCTCGCCGCGCGCCACGGCCTTGATCGGGCCGGTGCCCGAGCGCGTGTACTGGCCGACGTTCCGGTGCAGCGCCTTGAGGTAGTCGAAGGCCTTGTCCTCGCCCATCAGCTGCACCAGCGTGGCGATCATGGTGTAGGCGGTGCCGCTGGAGGCCGGGTTGGCGACCTGGATCTCGCCCTTGTACTCGGGCTTGAGCAGGTCGGCCCAGCTGCGCGGCACGGGCAGCTTCTTCTTCTGCAGCAGTTCGGTGTTGTAGGCGAAGCCGAGCGGGCCGAGGTAGATGCCCACCGTGCGGTAGTTCGATTGACGGGCCTGGTCCTGCGCCCAGGGATGGAGCTGCGGCAGCGTGGGCGAGCGGTATTCGGTCGACAGGCCGAGTTCCGCCGCCTGCAGGTGCGGGTCGCCCGTGCCGCCGAACCAGATGTCGGTCTTGGGGTTCTCCTTCTCGGCGATGAGCTGGGCCAGGGCCTCGCCCGAGCCCTTGAGCGACAGGTTGATCTTCACGCCCGTGGAGCGCGCGTAGACGGTGCTGATCATGTTGCACCAGTCGGCCTGGACCGAGCAGATGACGTTCACCTGCTGCGCCGACGCGACGCCCGACAGGCCCGCGAGCACCAGCGCTCCCCAAATCTTCTTCATGTCACACGGCTTTCATCAAAAAGTAGTACGTCCATCCAGGCCGGGCGCGAGGATAGCGTCGTTCACAGGGTGCGAACATCGGGTCTTCCACCCGCCCCGCCCGCCCGGGCGCTCCGCCATCGACCAGGGATTCCAGACACCATGACCATGCCGACCCGCCCCCCCATCGGCCGCGACACGCGCCTGTGCATGTCGCTCGCCGCGCGACCCGGCAACTTCGGCTCGCGCTTCCACAACCGGCTCTACGCGCTGCTCGGCCTGGACTACGTCTACAAGGCCTTCACCACCACCGACCTGGCCGGCGCCGTCGGCGGCATCCGGGCCCTGGGCATCCGGGGCTGCGCGGTGTCGATGCCGTTCAAGGAGGCCGTGATCCCGATGCTCGACGGCCTGGACGCCTCGGCCGCGGCGATCGACAGCGTCAACACCATCGTCAACGACGACGGGCGGCTCACCGGCCACAACACCGACTACGTCGCCGTGCGCCGGTTGCTCGCGACGCACGGCGTGGCGCCCTCGACGCCGTTCCTGCTGCGCGGTTCGGGCGGCATGGCCAAGGCGGTCGTGGCCGCGCTGCGCGACGCCGGCTTCCGCGACGGCCGGATCGTGGCGCGCAACGAGGCCGCCGGCCGGGCGCTGGCGCGGCGCTACGGCTACGAATGGCGACCGTCCCTCGACGACGACGCCGCGGCGCCCTTGCTGGTGAACGTGACGCCGCTGGGCATGGCCGGCGCCGACGCCGACGCGCTGGCCTTTCCCGCCGCCTGCATCGCCCGGTGCGAGCGAGCCTTCGACGTCGTCGCGTTGCCGGAGGAGACGCCATTCCTGGCGGCCGCGCGCGCGGTCGGCAAACCCGTGATCACGGGCGCGGAGGTCGCCGTCATCCAGGCGCTGGAACAGTTCACGCTCTACACCGGCATCGCGCCCAGCGCCGGGCAGGTCGCCGACGCCGCGCGGTTCGCACGCGGGTAGGAGCGATCCGGCCGCATCCGCGATGCGCGCGACGACGCGCAAGTCATCGGGTCAATTCCTGACACGCCGAGGGCGCCAAAAGCCACGGTACAAGCCGCGCCGTTCCTGAGGATGATGACCTTGGCATTCAGCCACGGCCTCTATTCATTCGTCTTCTTTCCGGACCCGCCATGGACAACAACAAGCCTAACACCCCGCCCGCCTCCAACAACACCGCCAACGCGTTCAACGACGCGTCGAAGGAGCCGCGCACGCCCGCCACGTCCTCGTCGGCCGAGATCCGCAAGGACGTCGACCGCGCCACCGGCAAGGTCGCCGACACGGCCCAGGACGCGAAGGACACGGCCAAGGACGTCAAGGACCAGGCCGTCGACAAGGCCAAGGACGTCAAGGACGACGTCGCCGACACCGCCAAGGACGTCGCCGACAAGGCGAAGGACGTCAAGGACCAGGTCGCGGACAAGGCCGAGGACGTGAAGGACAAGGCCGTCGACAAGGCGCAGGAAGTCAAGGGCGAGATCGTCGAAGGCGCCCAGAACGTCAAGGAGAAGGCCGCCGAGGTCGTGGACGACGCCAAGGAGACCGTCTCGCGCGTCGCCGACAAGGTGCAGAAGTCCGGCGGCAAGGCGATCGAAGCCACCCGCACCTACGCCAGCCAGGCCGTCAACGCCACCGGCCGCAAGGTGCGCGACGTGCAGGACCGCTTCGACGACGCCCGGCAGACCGCCAGCGACTACATCCACGAGGACCCGGTGCGCGCCGTGACCTACGCGGCCATCGGCAGCGCCGTCCTCACGGCCGCCGTGATCGCCTTCTTCCAGCAGCGCCGCTGAACCCCGCCGGCGCGACGCGCCAGCGATGAGTGAATTCAGGCGCCGAGCACGGCCTCGGCCGTCGGCGCGCCGGCCGACTGCGCCGGCTTCGGTGCGTGCGCGTGGCACGAGCGCAGGAAAGCCTCGGGCGCCATCGGCCGTCCGTGCAGCCAGCCCTGCTGGGACGGGCATCCGTGCTGGGCCAGGAACATCGCCTGCTCGGGCGTCTCGACGCCCTCGGCGACCACGTGCAACCCCAGGTGGGAACCCATCGACAGGATCGAGCAGACGATGCCGGCGCTGGCGACGTCGTTGGGCAGTCCGACGATGAAACTGCGATCGATCTTGATCTCGCGCAGCGGCAGCTGGCGCAGGTAGCCCAGGCTCGAGAAGCCGGTACCGAAGTCGTCGATCGAGAAACGCACGCCCAGCGCGACGAGTTCGCGCAGGCGCTCCGTGACGTGGGCGACGTCGGTGATCAACAGCCCTTCGGTGATCTCCAGGATCAGGCCGTCGGCCGGCGCTTGGTTCGACGACAGCGCCTCGCGCACCTGCGCCACGAAGTCCGGATGGTTGAACTGCACCGGGCTGATGTTGATCGCCAGGGTCTGGGCGCCGCCGCGTCGGCGCAGGTCCACCAGGATGCGGCAGCCCGCGTGAAGCACCCAGATGCCCAGCTCGACGATCGCGCCGCAGGACTCGGCCAGCGGAATGAACTGGTCGGGCGGCACCAGGCCGCGCTCGGGATGGCGCCAGCGCAGCAGCGCCTCGCCGCCGATGACGGCGCCCCAGCGGTCGACCTGCGGCTGCACGTGCAGGAACAGCTGGGGCGATCCGATCGCCCCGCGCAGATCCTCCTCCAGCGCGAGCCGGTCGTGGAAGCCGGCCATCATGGCCTGCTCGAAGACCACCAGGCCGCTGCGGCCGACGGTCTTCGAGCGGCGCAGCGCGAGCTGGGCCTCGCGCAGCACGACCAGGCCGTCGACGGTGCGCGCGTCGATCAGGCTGGCGCCGGCGCTGGCGTGGATCGCGAGCGTGCAGGTGCTCAGGTGGAACGGCTCCGAGAGGCTGCCGAGCAGCTTCTGCGACACGCCCTCGGCCACGCGCCGGGCCGCGTCCTCGCCCTTGCCGTCCGAGGCCACGAGCGCCACGAACTCGTCGCCGCCGGTGCGCGCGATCACGTCCTCGCGGCGCAGCACCGCCTGGAAACGGCGCGCCACCTCGCACAGCACCTCGTCGCCGATGTGCGCGCCGTGGGCCACGTTGAGCAGCTTGAACTGGTCGATGTCCAGGCAGATCACGGCCACCGGATCGGCCCCGGCGAGAACCCGCGCATGCGAGGCCGCGAGCTGCTCGACCAGTTCGCGCCGGTCGCACAGTCCGGTGAGCACGTCGCGCTGCCGGCCCGGCGCGGTGGGCGGCACCGGCGCGCCGGCCTGCGACGGCGGCGCGGCGACGCTCGCCGCGCCGCCCGTCTCGGCGATCACGAAGCCGCCCTTGCCGGACTGCTTGACCGCGTACATGGCGGCATCGGCGGCGTGGATCAGCGTTTTGGAATTGGCCGCGTGCAGCGGATAGCTCGCCACCCCGACGCTGGCGCCGACCCGGGCGTGCTCGCCGTTGGGCAGGGCGAAGGCGATGCGGAAGCTCTCGATGAGCCGGCCCGCCAGTTCGCCCACGCTCGGGTCGGTGGCCTCGACGCCGACGATCATCACCACCAGCTCGTCGCCGCCCAGGCGGCCGACGATGTCGCAGGGTCGGTGGAACAGGGTGCGCAGGCGCTGCGCCGCCTCCACCAGCACCGCGTCGCCGGCGGCGTGGCCCCAGCGGTCGTTGACGCCCTTGAAGCCGTCGAGGTCGATGAACATGAGCGTGACCGCGCCCTCGTCGCGGCGCGCGGTGTAGACGTGCTGGCCGAGCGACGACTCGATGAAGGCGCGGCTCTTGAGGCCGGTCAGCGCGTCGTGCTCGGCGCGGTGCTGCGCGGCGTGCTCCTGCACCTTGCGCTGCGTGATGTCGTAGAGCACGCCCTCGACGCGCTGCGCGCCGCGGGCCGCGTCCGTCAGCACCGACACCATGCAGTGCGCCCACAGCGTGCTGCCGTCGCCGCGCACCAGCTCCAGGTCGGCCGCCTCGGGCTGGGCCGAGGCCCGCGCCTGCTCCACCAGCCGCGACAGGCGCGAGGGCAGCACGAACACCGTGCCGGCGAAGTCGTTCATGCGCCCGGGCTCGAGCTGGTCGGCCGGCAGGCCCAGCAGCCGGCTCAGGGCCGGGTTGGCCTGCAGCAGCTCGCCGGCCTCCGACAGGATGAAGATGCCGGCGCTGGTCGAGTCGAAGATCCCGCGGTAGCGCGCCTCCAGCGCCGCGATCTCGTCGCGCATGGCGCGCTCGCGCTCCAGGGCCTGCTGCTGCAGTTCGAGCAGCCGGTTGGCCGCCGCCGTCACGATGCCGACCTCGTCGTGCGCGTGCCGGGGCGCGATCGCCAGGCGCTCCGACGTGCCCGGCTCGAGCCGCTCCAGCGCCGCCGCCAGCCGGTGCATGGGGCGCGACAGCAGCCGGCTCGCCAGGACGTTGAAGACCGCCAGCACGCCCGCCAGCAGCACGATCAGGGCCGCCACCAGCAGGCTCGCCTGCCGGCGCGCCTCGGCCGCGAGCCGGGTCGTGTCCAGCCACACCCGCAGGCGACCCACGGTCTCGGCGGGATTGAAGGGCGAGGCCAGGGTCGATTCGAACGACGGCGCACCGGCCGCCCTGGCGATGGTGGCGGCATCGCCCGCGTTCGCCGCGCCGTCGGCCGCCGCCATCGACTGGCCCACGCCGTCGAGCACGCTCACCCGCGAGACCGACGGATGGTGGGCCAGCCCCTCGACCAGCTCGCGCAGCAGCACGTCGTCGCGCGCGTACGCGCCCACGGCCACGGTCTGCTCCACGGCGGCGACGATGGCGCGGACCGAGGTCTCGCCGGTCTGCATGTAGTGCGATCGGGCGCTGTGGTAGACCACCGTGGCGACGGCCGCCGCCAGGAGGGCGGAGATGCCGAAGACGACGGTTCTGAAGCGGGCGTGGAGGCTGCGACTGGGCATGGGAAGAAGCGGAGGGGCGTGGGAGGCGGCTCAGGGCAGGCGCAGCACCACGCGCACCGAGCCGTCCTGGGGCTCGCGCGTGAGGTAGCCGATGGCCGTGGGATCGGCGCGCAGGCGCTGGACCACCGCGAGGTCGTCCTCGACGGTGCGCGGCGGCTGCACCTGGCCGGTGAAGTGCAGCCGGGCCCAGTAGCTGTTGATGCGGGCGATGTCCATGCCGGTGAGCGCGAGGTAGAAGTCCGCCCGCGCCGCGCCGTCGTGCTGCTGGTCGATCGGCGTGGCGGCCTCGCCGCCGGGCAGCGTGCGGGTGCGGCCGGTGTAGAGCGCCAGCACGTCCTTCTGCGCCACGGCGCGCACCGGGCTCTGGGCCGAGACGACCACGTAGAGGGCATCGGCCGCCAGCGCCGCGTCCGGCGACCAGGCCAGTGCCAGCGACAGGGCCGTCATGCCTCGGATGCAGCGGGAAAGGACGCCGTTCATCATTGCCCCCACACGAAGTCGACCAGCACCGACACCAGCGTGCCGCGGGCGCCCTGCGCGTCGGAGGAACGCCAGCTGGCCCCGCCGAAGGGACGCACGTTGAAGCGATCGACCTGCAGCTTCAGGGCGGCATCGGGCCGGAAGTCCCAGCGCAGCCCGGCGCCGACGGTGCTCTGGTCGAAGCGGTAGTTCAGGCCGGCCCCCGTGGCGTAGCCGGCCAGCACCTGGGCCTGCCGGGCGCCCGCCGGCCCCAGGAACGGCGCGAGCGGACGGACCAGGTCCGGCTCGACGAGCATCTCCTGATCGGGCCTGACGCGCCCCAGCACCCCGTAGTAGGTGATCGAACCGCGGCGGTAGCCGGCGCTCGCGTAGGCGCGCTTGCCGTTGAGCGGACTGCGCGGGACCCGCAGCTGGCTGCCCTCGGCGATGAAGGTCCACGGCCCGGTGTCGTACTGCGCCGCCAGGGCCCAGTAGCTGGCGAGGCCGCCGGTCCAGACGTTCTGTTCGAGGCGGTCGAGCGTGCCGGCGAGTCCCGGCACGGGCAGGGCCCGCAGCTGGCCGAGCCCGTCGCGCAGCTGGTCGGCGCCGTTGCCGGTGTCGATCTGGAACTGGCTGCGCAGGTAGCTGGCCTTCAGCAGCAGCCCGCCCTGCTCGCGCGACAGGCCCAGCGCCCAGGTGTTGCGTCCCTGCACCTGCAGGCGCCGTCCGTCCGTCGTGGTCACGCCGGTGCGCACCGAGCCGCCGGAAGCCCGGGCGCGCCAGGTCGAATCGCCGGCGAACCAGCGCTGCTCCAGGTCGGCGCCGTCGATCGACACCAGCGGCGCGAAGCCGTAGAAGTCCACCGGCGGGCGCGCCCACGGCAACGCGAAGCCGACGTTGCGGCTGTCGGCGAACAGGAAGATGTCCGGGTTGACGCGGCCGATGCGCAGGCGCGTGTCGGGCTGCAGCCGGTAGCCGAGATAGGCCCAGTCGATGTTCTCGGCCAGGGGGGCCCCGGCCGGCTTGGACTGCAGGACGCCCTGGATGCCGGCTTCCCATCGCGTGCCCGGGTTCCAGTTCAGCTGCAGACCGAGCCGCGTGTCGGGCGTGGCGCTGATGCGCGTGTCCGCGCCGCGCTGCGTGGTGTTGCGCGCGAAACCCCAGCCGTTGCCGCCCGACTGCCCGACCAGTCCCACCGTGCCGAAGCCGCTCACCTTCCACGGCGAGTCGGGCACGGCCTGGGACTGGATCGGCGGTTGGGGTCGGGGTTCGAATTGGGATTGGGACCGGGCGGGCGTCGCCGTCGCCAGAACCGACAGGACGAGCGGCAGCCACGGCCGCGGAAACCGCAGCGCGCGCGGGAAAAGAACCTGGGATGAGTGCATGTCGATCGAGAAGCCGCGCGTGCGCGATACCTTCACTGTTCGGCACGCCGTCCGGAAAGTTGAGCGCCCGCCGACGCCGCGAAGCGAAATATTTCCGGTATTCGCCGGACTTTTGCATCGCGCCCCGAAGCCGGGCGCCGCGTCCGGATGCCCGCGGATCGAGTGAGCCTTCACTGCCGTTCCGACGGCGACGGAATGAATTGCGCCGACCGGTCGATTTCGACGGATCGCGGCCCGCCCATGAATTAGAAATGCTGCGTCCACGAAATCATTCATTCGATCCGTGGGGTCAAATATTCCATCCGGAGGGAATTGGAAATTCAATTGATTGACTACTTTCCGCCTCTTTGGGAACTAAAAGAGTTCAACCTAAAGTGGCAGTTCTTTCAATTGAAAATGTGCCGTTCGCCATACATCGGCCTAAACCGCACGCTCGTCGGTGCGTAGGACTTCACGCTTCTTCATGTAGGACGTCATCCCGTGACAATCGGGTCACTGTCTTACACATGGGGTTTAAAATTGACTAAAGTTCTCAAAAGTGCACGTTTCGGCGTCCTTGTTGCGCTGGCGGGCTGTGCAGCCTCTCCCACCTGGGCGGCCGATCTGTTGCAGCTGACGGTGCAGGGCAAGTCCTTCACGCTGACCTCGGCGACCACCGTAAGCTACGGGGCCAATAAC
>NZ_JBNDLF010000014.1:0-98197 GCF_050435945.1 Variovorax sp. PvP013 | reverse complement strand
GATCGTGTCGCCCAGGTTCGACGGGTTCAGGTTCGGGCTGTAGCTCGCCCCGGGGGTCCACTCGCCGCCGATGAGGTTGTCGTGTCTTTGCATGGGGTTCCTGGAAGGATGGGGGACCGGGCTCAGAGGCCCTGCGGACCGAGCTTCTCGATCAGGGCGGCGAGCATCTCGACCTCGTCGGGCTTGAGGTCGGTCAGCGGCGGGCGCACCGGGCCGGCGCTGTGGCCGACGATGGTGGCGCCGGCCTTGACGATGCTCACGGCGTAGCCCTGCATGCGGTTGCGGATCTCCAGGTAGGGCATGAAGAAGTCCTTGAGCAGGCGATGCTGGGTCTTCAGGTCGTCGGCCGCGACCGCGTGATAGAAGTCCATCGCCGTCTTCGGGATGAAGTTGAACACCGCCGACGAGTACACCGGGGTGCCCATCGCCTTGTAGGCGGCGGCGTAGACCTCGGCCGTGGGCAGGCCGCCCAGGTAGGCGAAGCGGTCGCCCATGCGCTGGTAGACCGCCACCATCGCCTCGATGTCGCCCACGCCGTCCTTGAAGCCCACCAGGTTGGGATTGCGCTCGGCCAGCATCTCCAGCGTGTCGGGCTTGAAGCGCGTGGCGCCGCCGCGGTTGTAGACCACGACGCCGAAGTCGACGCTCTTGCACACCGCCTCGACGTGCGCGGCCAGGCCTTCCTGGCCGGCTTCGGTGAGGTAGTGCGGCATCAGCAGGATGCCGTGCGCGCCGGCCTTCTCGGCCGCCTGCGCGCACTGGATGGCGAAGCGCGTCGGGCCGCCGGCGCCGGCGATGATCGGCACCACGCCGCGGCAGGTGTCCACCGCCGTCTGGATGATGCCGGGGTACTCGTCGCCCGTCAGCGAGAAGAACTCGCCCGTGCCGCCGGCGGCGAACAGCGCCGTCGCGCCGTAGGGAGCGAGCCACTCCAAGCGCTGCTCGTAGCCCTTCTTGTCGAAGTCGCCGTTGGCGTCGAAGTCGGTCAGCGGGAACGACAGCAGGCCGGAGCCCATGATGGTCTTGAGTTCTTGCGGATTCATGTGCGTAAAGCTCCTGAGGGACGGGGTCGAAGAGAGGAGGAAGGATCGGGGCGCGTCAGGTGACCGGCGCGGGATTGAAGAGGACGAGCGCGTTGTGGAGCTTCCAGTGCTCGGCCCAGGTCTTCTTGCGGCCGCTGGCGACGTCGAGCATCAGCTGGAACATCTCCCAGCCGACGTCGGCGATGGTCTTCTCGCCGGTGGCGATGGTGCCGGCGTTGATGTCCATCAGGTCGTGCCAGCGGCGCGCCAGGTCGGCGCGGGTGGCGACCTTGATGACCGGCACCTCGGCCAGGCCGTAGGGCGTGCCGCGGCCGGTGGTGAAGACGTGCAGGTTCATGCCGGCGGCCAGCTGCAGCGTGCCGCAGATGAAGTCGCTCGCCGGCGTGGCGGCGTAGATCAGGCCCTTCTGGCTGAGCTTCTCGCCGGGCGAGATCACGCCGGAGATGGGCGAGGAGCCGCTCTTGACGATCGAGCCCATCGCCTTCTCGACGATGTTGGACAGGCCGCCCTTCTTGTTGCCGGGCGTGGTGTTGGCGCTGCGGTCGACGCGGCCCTTGTCGAGGTAGGCGTCGTACCAGGCCATCTCGCGGATCATGGCCTCGGCCACCTCCGGCGTGGTGGCGCGCGAGGTCAGCTGGTCGATGCCGTCGCGCACCTCGGTGACCTCGGAGAACATCACGGTGGCGCCGGCGCGCACCAGCAAGTCGGTGCAGAAGCCCACCGCCGGATTGGCCGTGACGCCGGAGAAGGCGTCGCTGCCGCCGCACTGCACGCCCACCACCAGCTCGCTGGCGGGGACGGTCTCGCGCCGGCGGGCGTTGAGGCGTTCGAGGTGCTCCTCGGCCTGCCGCATGATCGATTCGACCATCGACATGAAGCCGACGTGGGCGTCGTCCTGCAGGCACACGACGTCGAGCTTCGGGCTGGCGCTGTCGCCGATGTCGGCCACGTTGCGCTCGTCGATCAGCGGGATGCTGCCCGGGGGCAGCAGGCGCTCGGGCTGCAGCTTCTCGCAGCCCAGGCTGACCACCATCACCTCGCCGCCGAAGTTGGGGTTGAGGCTGATGTTGCGCAGCGTGCGGATCGGGATGACGGCGTCGGGCGCGTCGATGGCGACGCCGCAGCCGTAGGTGTGCTCCAGCGCGACGACGTCGTCGACGTTCGGGTACTTCGGCAGCAGCTCGGCCTTGACCCGCTGCACCGCGAAGTCGGTGACGCCGGCCACGCACTGCACGGTCTGCGTGATGGCCAGGATGTTGCGCGTGCCCACCGAGCCGTCCGGGTTGCGGAAGCCCTCGAAGGTGTAGCCCTCCAGCGGCGGCTGCGGCTCGGGGCGCACGGTGGCGATCGGCAGGCCGACCAGCTCGCGCGCGGCGGGCATCTTCAAGAGGCGCTCATGGACCCAGGTGCCGGCCGGCAGCGCCTTGAGCGCATAGCCGATGACGACGTCGTAGCGGCGCACCTCGCCGCCCTCGGGGATGTCGACCAGCGCGACCTTGTGCGCCTGCGGCACCTTGTCGACCAGCGTCAGCCCCGAGGGGAAGACGGTGCCCGCGGGCAGGCCGCCGTCGTTGGCGACGATGGCGACGTTGTCGCGCTCGTGCATGCTGATGCACAGTGGCGCTTGGGTGAGCAGCGTTTCGGACATGGTTCGTGGGTTTCTTCGTGGTGTGGGGATGGCCGGAGTGTCAGGCGCGTCGGCCGATCTCCGCCGACTCCCGGGTCCAGAGCGCGGCCTGTTCGCTCAGGCTCAGGCCGAGGCCGGGGCGCGTGGGCACCAACATGCGGCCGTCCTTGATCTCCAGGCGCTCGTTGAACAGCGGCTCCAGCCAGTCGAAGTGCTCGACCCAGGGCTCGGTCGCGTAGACCGCGCCCAGGTGCACGTGCAACTCCATCGCGAAGTGCGGGCCCAGGCTGAGGCCGGCGTGCTCGGCCTGCGCGGCGATCTTCAGGAACGGCGTGATGCCGCCCACGCGCGGGGCGTCGGGCATCAGGTAGTCGCAGGAGCGGTGGCGGATCAGCTCGCCGTGTTCGGCCGCGCTGGTCAGCATCTCGCCGGTGGCGATGGGGGTGTCGAAGGCGGCGGCCAGGGCGGCGTGGCCCTCGAAGTCGTAGGCGTCGAGCGGTTCCTCGATCCAGACCAGGTCGAACTCCTCGAACACGCGGCACATGCGCTGCGCGGTCGGACGGTCCCACTGCTGGTTGGCGTCGACCATCAGCGGTACGCCCTCGCCCAGGTGCTTGCGCACGGTCTCGACGCGCCGGATGTCGAGCGCGCGGTCGGGCTGGCCGACCTTGAGCTTGATGCCGCCGATGCCGCGCTCGATCGAGGCACCGGCGTTCACCACCAGCTGGTCGATCGGCGTGTGCAGGAAGCCGCCCGAGGTGTTGTAGCAGCGCACCGAGTCGCGCTGCGAGCCCAGCAGCTTCGACAGCGACAGCCCGGCGCGGCGCGCCTTCAGGTCGTAGAGCGCGACGTCGAAGGCGCCGATCGCCTGCACCGCCATGCCGCTGCGCCCGACCGAGGCGCCGGCCCAGCACAGCTTGGTCCACAGCTTGGAGATGTCGCTCGGGTCCTCGCCGATCAGGGCCGGCGCGACCTCCTTGGCATGGGCGAACTGGCCCGGCCCGCCGGCACGCTTGGAGTAGCTGAAGCCCAGGCCCCGGTGGCCGTCCTTCGTCTCGATCTCGGCGAACAGCATCGCGATCTCGGTCATCGGCTTCTGGCGCCCGGTCAGCACCTTGGCGTCGCTGATCGGATTGGCCAGCGGCAGGTAGCACGACGAGACGCGGACCCAGGCGATGGCGTCGCCGGCGGCGGAAGAAGGAACGGACGTGGTCATGGTCGGCGGGCTTTCTGGACGGCGTGTGACGGAGCGGATCAGTCGATCGAGATCTTTCCGACCTCGATCACCTTCTTCCAGCGCGCGTACTCCTTGGCCTGGAACTCGGCGAACTGGGCCGGCGTGTTGGTCACCATCTCGAAGCCGATGGAGGTGAACTGCTCCTTGACCTTGGGGTCGTTGAGCGCCTCGACGAAGGCGTCGTGCGCCTTGTCGCGCACGGCCACCGGCAGCCCCTTGGGCGCGACGACGGCCTGCCAGGAGGTCACCTCCACGCCCTTGACGCCGGCCTCGGCCAGGGTCGGCACGTCCGGGAAGATGGGCGAACGCTTGGGGCTGGTGATGGCCAGGGGACGCATCTTGCCGCCCTTGATGTACTGGGCCACCGAGTTGACGTTCTGGAACGAGGCGTCGACCTGCCCGCCCATGAGGTCGGTGTGGGCCGGCGCTCCGCCCTTGTAGGGCACGTGGATGCCGGTGGTGCCGGTCTGCTGCCAGAACAGCTCGGTCGTCAGGTGGTCGCTGGAGCCGTTGCCGGCCGAGGCGAAGGTCATCTTGCCGGGATTGGCCTTCTCGTAGGCGATGACGTCGGCCACGCTCTTGTGCGGCGAGTTGGCCGGCACCACCAGGATGTTGGGCGAGGCGACGGCGACCGTGATCAGGTCGAAGTCCTTCATCGCGTCGTACTGCAGGCCCTTGATCAGGTGCGGCACGATGACCAGCGGGCCGAGCGAGGTCACCAGGAAGGTGTAGCCGTCGGCCGGCGCGCGCTTGACGAAGGTCGCGCCGATGGTGCCGGTGGCGCCGGCCTTGTTGTCGACCAGGAAGGACTGCTTGAACTTGTCGGTCAGGCGCGGGGCCATCGCGCGGGCCACCTGGTCGGTCGAGCCGCCGGGCGGGAACGGCACCACGAAGGTCACGGCCTTCTCGGGCCAGTTCTGGGCGCTGGCGGCCAGCGCGGTCAGGCCGAAGGCGAGCACGGTCAGGATCTTCTTCACAGGGTTGTCTCCAGGGAATGGACGGATTGCGGACGGGCCACGGCGCTCCACCTGCAAATGCTAACGTTGTCATTTGCCGTCGAGCCATTCGTGCCCGACCCTGGATTCACCGCTTTCGAGGGCGATCGGTCGGTGCCGATCGAGGAAGCGAGACAAATGATAGCGTTATCATTTTGGCCGGGTCAAGGATTTTCGAGGCAGGGTTTCCCCTTGCATGGTGACGCGATCGGTCCTGGGCGCATCGTGGGGAAGGCTTCGCGCGTCCGTCGACGTCGCATCGTCATGCGGCGTTGTTAACGTTGTCATCTACCATACCCGGGCCTGCCCGTCGCCGGGCTCCGCACTCCTTCGATTCCCCGCCACGCACCGCCCTTCCCGGGTCTCGCCATGAACGCTCCGCCCGCCTTCAAGTCCGCCACGCTGCACGACGTCGCCAAGGCGGCGGGCGTCTCGCTCATCACGGCGTCGCGGGCGCTGGGCAACCCGGGCGTGGTGTCGGACAAGACCATCGCGCGCGTGCAGGCGGCGGTCGAGGCCACCGGCTACATCCCCAACCTGCTCGCCGGCGGCCTGAAGTCCAAGCGCAGCCTGATGGTCGCGGGCGTGGTGCCGGCGCTGTCGGTGTGGCAGTTCCTGCCGACCGTGCAGTCGCTGACCAACGAGCTGGCCGCCGCCGGCTACCAGCTCATCCTGGGCCAGACGGCCTACGACCCGGAGCGCGAGGAGACCGTGCTCAACACCATGATCGGCCGTCAGCCCGACGGCATCGTCATGACCGGGCTGGTGCAGTCGCAGAAGGTGCGCGACCGGCTCAAGCGCTCGGGCATCCCGGTGGTGGAGATCTGGGACCTGAGCGACCGGCCGATCGACATGTGCGTGGGCTTCTCGCACCTGAAGGTCGGCGGCGCGGTGGGCGGCTTCTTCCTGGCCAAGGGCTGGCGGCACGTCGGCATCGCCACCGGCAACGACGAGCGCGCCCTGACGCGGCGCGACGGCTTCGTCACCACGCTCGGACGCGACGTGCCCACCGCCTACGTCGAGGCGCCCAGCAGCCTGGAGCGCGGCCGCCGCGCCCTGGCCGAGCTGCTGGCGCAGGAGCCGCGCCTGCAGGCCGTGTGCTGCAGCTCCGACCAGCTCGCCCACGGCGTCTTCATCGAGGCGCTCGCGCGCGGTCTGCGGGTGCCCGAGGACCTGGCGATCTGCGGCTTCGGCAACGCCGACTTCAGCGCCCACATGGTGCCTTCGATCACCACCGTGCACGTCGACGGCCCCGAGATCGGCCGGCTGGCGGCGCGCCTGATCGTCCAGCGCTGCAAGGGCGAGCCGGTCGCGCAGCCGGTGATCGACGTCGGCTTCCGGATGATCGAGCGGCAGACGACCGGCGGCTGACGACACCCGTCACGGCCCCCGGGCCAGGGACACCGCGAAACCGGCTCCGTCAGGCCGCCGCTGTCGCCCCTCGAAGGGGGCAGGCGCTGCCACACGCGGTGGGCACGCCGGGGGTCAAGCCCAGGACACCGTGGAACCGGCTCCGCCGGTCCGCCGGTGCCGCCCCCGGCAGGGGGTTGGCGAAGCGACACGCAGTGCGCGAAGCCTGGGGGCGAGCTCAGTACACATCGCGGCGATACCGGTTCTCCGCCAGCAGGTCGTCCACCTTCGCGTCGCCCAGCACGTCCCGCAGGGCCCGGTCGACGCCCGGGGCCATGCCGGCCAGGCTGCCGCAGACGTAGATCACGCCGCCGTCGTCGACCCACCGGCGCAGGGCGTCGGCCGCCTCGCGCAGGCGGTCCTGGACATGACGCCGCACGGGCGTGTCGCGCGAGAACACCCGGTCGGCGCGTTCGACGGCGCCGGCGCGCTGCCAGCCGGCGAGTTCGGTCGCGACGAAGTCGTCGTGTGAGGCCTGCCGCTCGCCGTGGACCAGCCAGTTGCGATGGTGCCCGCGCCGCACGCGCTCGCGCAGGTGGCCGCGCAGGCCGCCGAAGCCCGAGCCGTTGCCGACGAAGAGGCACGGCCGGTCGTCCTCCACCAGCGCGAAGGCGGGATTCGGCCGCAGCCGCAGCGCGACGCTGGCGCCCAGCGGCGCGTGCTCGGTCAGCCAGCCCGAGGCCAGGCCCAGCCCGCCGGCGTGGCGCACCTGCCGCACCAGCAGCTGGATGCAGCCGTCGTTCGGCAGCGACGCCACCGAGTAGCGCCGCGGCGCGGCCGACTGCGCGGTGCCGCCGGCCTGCGGCGGCCGCAGTTCGGCCAGCGCGCCCGGTGCCCAGGCCAGGGCGCCCGCCGGCGCGACCGGCCTGGCATCGGCCGGGGCGCCGGATGCGCCGCCGGACGCGCCATCGCCATCGCCGTCGCGCCGCAGTTCGATCTCGTACAGCGGCTCCCCCTGGCTGCCGGGGTTGAGCAGGGTGCGGCGGACCAGCCGCCAGGCCTCGAAGGCCGGCTCGTCGTGGGAAGCCTGCGCCGGATGGAGCGCCGAGGCGTCCAGGTCGACGCCGAGCGCCGCGCCGACCTCGTGCGTCCAGCGCGCGAGCGCCGCCGGATCACGATCGTCGACCTCGATCATCGGGAACAGCGGCTGCGCGCCCAGGCCCTGCAGGTGGTGCCGCAGCGTGCGGCCGAAGCCGCAGAAGGTCGCGTAGTGGACGTCGCCCAGGGCCAGGAGGCCATAGCGCAGATGGGGCAGGCCGGCCGCGCCGGCTTCGCGGTCCAGGCGCTCGACCACGCCGTGGGCGGCATCGGGCGGATCGCCGTCGCCGAAGGTGCTGGCGACGATGAGCAGGTGGCGCTGCGAACGCAGCAGATCGGCGTCCAGCGCCGCCAGCGGCCGCACGTCGACCGCCACGCCCGCCGCCTGCAGCGCGGCGGCGGTGCGCAGCGCGATGCGCTCGGCGTGGCCGGTCTGCGAGGCGAAGGCCAGCAGCACCGGCGCGGCGCCTCCGGTGACGCCGCCGGGCGCCGTCGCCGCCAGCCGGGCCCGCTCCCGCCGCACCTGCGCCCCGGTGCGGCGCCGTGCCAGGTACATCCACCATCCCGTGATCGCGAACAACGCCAGCGCGGCGCTCGACAGCGCCATCGCGACGCGTCCGGGCAGCCCCCAGTAGGTGCCCATGTGCAGCGGGTAGACGCTGTGGACCAGCCGGCCGGCGAGCGGCTTGTCGGCATAGCGTTCGTGCCGCGTCGCCGCGCCGGTGGCGGCATCGAGGTAGAGGCGGTTGCGGGCGCGCTCGTGGGCCGCGTCGGCGCGCAGGTAGGTGGCCTCGACCTGCGACGCGCCGCGCGCGGGCAGCCGCAGGGTGACCTGGGTCCAGTCGCCGGCGGTGGCGGCCTGGAACGCGGACCAGACCCGGGGCAGGTCCGGGCCGGCCGCCGCGGCATCGGCCGGCGCGGTGCCGGGCGCCGCGCCCATGCGCTGCATGCGCACCTCGCGGCCCTCGCCGGCCGCGCCGTCGACCCACGTGCGCACGGCGTCGAAGCCCCAGTACACGCCGGTCGCGGCCGAGACCACGTAGAGCGGCAGCGCGACCGTGCCGACCACCGCGTGCAGGCTCCACAGGAACGCGCGCCCCTTCAGACCGAAGTCGATCCGCAGCCAGGCGCGCCAGGACAACGGCCGGCGCGGCCAGCGCAGGTACAGGCCGGAGAACGCCAGCACCAGCAGGCCGGCGGCCAGGGTGCCCGTCACGGGCTTGCCGTCCTCGCGCGGCAGCAGCAGCCAGCGGTGCAGCCGCTCGACGAACTCGAAGAAGTCGTCGCCGCGCGGGTGCGGCAGCAGTGCGCCGGTGTAGGGGTCGACGGCGCGCGTCTCGCCCCGGCGCTCGCCCGGCGGCGGCGCGAAGTTGGCGCGCGCCGGCCGGCCCGCCTCGGCGGAGACGGTGAGCGTGGCGATGCGCCGCTGCGGCGACCCCGCGCGCAGCCGCTCGACCAGTTCGGCCGGCGCGAGCGGCATCGCGCCGGGCGACGGCGCGGCGACGTGGCGCAGGCCCGGATTCAGCGCCTCGACGATCTCGGCGCGGAACGACAGCACCGCGCCCGAGAGCCCCACCACCACCAGCACGCTGCCGGCCGTGATGCCGACGAACCAGTGGATCCGGACCCAGGCCTCGCGCAGAAGGCTCATGAACGGCGCGCGGCGCGCCGTCCGCGTCCCGCCGCCGGTCGTCACAGGTCGAACTTGACCAGGGCGCGCACGGTGCGCGGCGTGCCGACCGCCAGCCGGGTGCCGGCGGCGGCCCAGTAGCGCCGGTCGGCGACGTTGTCGACGTTGAGCTGGAACAGCGCGCGCCGGCCCATGACCCGGGTGGCGTAGCGCGCGCCCAGGCCGAGGACGGTGACGCCGCCGATGAAGGCCTGGTTCAGGTCGTCGACCGGCCGGCGCCCGGTGAAATAGGCGCCGCCGTTGACCGAGAGGCCCGGCACCGGCGCGATGTCGTAGGAGAGGAAGGCGCTGGCCGTGTGCTTCGCGGTGTTCTCGGGCTGCCTGCCGTCGTACTGCGCGTCGATGTCGCGGAACCGGGCGTTCAGCGCCTGGCCCGACAGCTGCCAAGCGAGCTGGCGCGTCAGGCGGCCCTGGGCCGAGACCTCGGCGCCGCGGTAGGTCTGGCGGCCGTCGCCCGTGAACACGTTGGCCGCGTTGGTGTAGGCGCCCGGCCGCGCGATGTCGAACAACGCGCCCGACAGCAGCGTGCCGGTGGGGGTCAGCCAGCGCAGGCCGGCCTCCTTCTGCTTGCTCACGCCCGGCGCCAGTCGGTTGTTCTGGTTGGCCGTGCCGGTGGGTGCCACGTCGCCCTCCTCCACGCCCTGGGCGTAGGAGACGTAGGCCATCAGGTCCGGCGTGAACTTGTAGCTCAGCGCGGCAAGCGGCGTCGTCTTGCTGACGTCGTAGGCGATCAGCGGCAGCGTCGCGCTGGGCTGCTGGCTGCTCTCGAAACTGGTGTGGCGCACGCCCGCGACGAGCTGCCACTGCTCGGAGAAGGTGATGCGGTCGAGCGCGTAGAGACCCAGCTCGCGGCTGTCCTGGGCGCCGGTGGTCGGGCGCGTGGGCACCGCCGACAGCGGCAGCTCGCCGATGACGCGCGGGTCGTAGAGGTTCTGCAGGGTGGTGGCGCCGCCGTAGGTGCGCTGGAAGATCGGGTCCTGGGTCTTGCTGGTGCGCGCAGCGCCGAGCGTCACCTCGTGCTGCCAGCCGGCCGCGGCGAAGGTGCCGAACAGCTCGGTGCGCACCAGGTCGGAACTCTGCTCGAGGTGCTGCGAATTGCCGGTGATGCGCCCGGCGCCCGTCCGCACGTTGTAGTTGCCGAAGATCGACAGGCGGCGGTCGCGCTTGGCCTCGGAGCGGCCGGCCTCCACCATCAGCGCCCAGGTGTCGGAGAGCGCGTAGTCGGCGCGCACCTGGGTGTTGGTGACCTCGGCGTCGAAGGTGGCGCCGGTCGAGCCGAGCAGGCGCTTGGGATCGGGCAGCGCCGGCAGGGCGATCACGCCGTTGACCGCCGCCAGCCGCGCGATGCCGGCCTGCTCCAGGATGCTCTTGCGGTAGGTCTCGACGTCCGCGCGCAGCGTCAGCCGGCTGTTGACGCGCCAGTCGAACGCGCCGGAGAAGAACTTGCGGTTGCCGTCGACGCCGTCGATGGCCGAGCCCAGCTGCCCGCCGGCCGCGTTGATGCGCACGCCGAACTGGTTGCGCTCGCCGAACTGCCGGCCGATGTCGGCGAAGCCCTGCACCGTGCCGTGGTCGTCGAAGCTCATGCCCACGGCGGTCACCGGCACGGGGCCGGCGCGCTTGGTCACCAGGTTCACCACGCCGGCGGGCGAGGTGAAGCCGTAGTACAGCGCCGAGGCGCCCTTGAGCACCTCGACGCGCTCCTTGTTCTCCAGCGGGATCTCCGACACGTTGGGCACCGCCAGCGACCCGTTGAGCCGGTAGTTGGTGCGGTTCTCGACCGCGATGCCGCGGATGACGAGCTGGTCGAAGGTGTCGCCGCCGTTCTGCTGCCGGGTGACGCCGGCGGTGTTGCGCAGGACGTCGTAGATGCCGGCGGGGGCCTGGCGCTCGATGACCTCGCGCGTCACCGTGTTCACGGTGGCCGGCACGTCCATGATCGAGGCGCCGCGGAAGGTGCCGGCCTCGACGGTGTTGGCGACGAAACCGTCGGCGCGGTCGGAACGCACGGTCACGGTGTCGAGCTCACCGGCGCGCGCCTGCGTCGACGGAGGTTGCGGCTGGGACGGGGATTGGGGCTGGGCGTGGACGAGGGCCGATGCGAGCAGCAGGGAGGTGGACGAGACCAGAGGGTGTTTCATTTTCTTGCGCAATCGAACGCATCGCAGCGTCCGATGGCGTGGGATCACGGGATTTCGATGGCCGTCATTGTACGGATGCACTTGAGAATCATTCTCGCAAGTGCGCCATCGCGCGGTGATCCCGCTGCCTGCCCGCGTCGTCCGGCGACCTCCCTGGCCGGTCGCCGGACACGGTCCGGTCGTCAGTCGGCCAGCGCCAGCATCCCGATGCCGGTGAAGGCGAACAGGGTCGCCACGACCTTGAAGCCGGGCCTGCGCGGTGTCGCCCGGCCGTCCCATCGGTCGCGATGACCGAAACGCTCGACGGGTGGAACCCGCACGAAGTCCTTGTGGGCGGTCTGCCGGAAGGAATTCATGCTGGACGCGCTTTCGATTTCGTTTCTGGATTCGGATTTCATGGCGCCAGTGTCTCCGGTCCGCGCCATGCGGGCGTAAGCGGAAGTTCGTGGCGTACGACACGAAAAATCCCGACCCGAGCGCAGAGCCGCATTCAAGCCGGCCGGAAAAACGCCGATAAAGAAAGGTCGGAGCGGTTCGCTCCCTCACTTTCAAAGGCAGCGACGTGGCCCACCCACTCTGGCTCTACAGCAAACTCTCGTCCCGATGGCGCATCAGCTACCGCAGCATGGTCCTGCTGGTCGTGTGCGTCGGCGCGCACGTGCCTCTGCTGGCGCTGGTCGGCTTCTTCACCTACCGGAACTCGCTCGCGCTCAACGCGACGATCATGACCCTGCTGATCGCCATGATCGCGACCCTGACGGGCATCGGCGGCATGGTCTGGGCGCTCGCGCAGCTGATGCGCCCGGTCATGATGACCTCCGAGGGCCTGCGCGAATACACCCTCAACCGGACGCTCCCGGCGCTGCCGATGGAGTACGAGGACGAGGTCGGCACGCTGATGTCCGACACCTGCCATGCCCTCGCCCATCTCGACGGCGCCCTGGGCGAACTGGCGAACTACGACCGCCTGACCGGATTGCCCAACCGTGCCACGTTCCTGCGCCGGCTCGAGGAAGGCGACGCGTCGGCCTCGTACGCGCTGTGCGTGCTGCGCGTGGCCAACCTGCCCAAGCTCACGCTCGCCTTCGGCAACGCACCGGCGAACACCGCCACGGTCGCCTTCTTCGCCAAGCTCGAAGCCGGCCTGGCCGAGAACGGCTGCGAGCGGCCCCTGCTCTCGCGCATCGACGCCGAACTCCTCGGCTTCCGGATCGAGGCCGGCGCGCAGGACGCCGCACCGGGCGATCGCGCGACGCGCCTGGTGCGCGGCCTGCGGCAGGAGATCACGGTGGGCGAACTCCGCTTCAACCCCGAATTCGAGCTCGGCATGGCGCTGCATCCGGTCGACAGCACCGAGCCGGACGAGCTGCTCGATCGCGCCATCGCCGCGCTGGCGCCGGTGGCCGCCGCGGGCACGGCGGTGCCGAACCCGGCCTCGCGCGAGGCCAGCGAGCGCACGCGCACGCGGGTGCGCATCGAGCAGGACTTGCGCCGGGCGCTGGATCGCGACGAGTTCGTGCTGCACTACCAGCCCCTGGTGGACGTGGGCAAGCAGCGCGTCTTCGGCGCCGAGGCGCTGATCCGCTGGAACCATCCGGAACTCGGCCTGATCGGGCCGGGCCAGTTCATCGGCGTCGCCGAGGAGAGCGGCCTGATGGACCCGATCGGCCAGTGGGTGCTGGAGGCCGCCGCGCGCCAGCTCAACGCCTGGACCGGCACCGACCTGGAAGCGCTGCGGCTGTCGATCAACCTCTCGGCGCGTCAGTTCCGCAACGAGCGCATCGTGCGCCACATCTCCAACGCGCTGCGCTCCAACGGCGTCTCGCCCTCGCGACTGGAGATCGAACTGACCGAGACGGCGGCGATGCGCGACAGCCGCATGACGCACGCGATCCTGTCGTCGCTGCGCAACCTGGGCGTGACCTCGGCCATCGACGACTTCGGCACCGGTTACTCCAGCATGAGCTACCTGCGCACCCTGCCCTTCGACAAGCTCAAGATCGACCGCGAGTTCGTGATGAACGTCGAGCAGCGCCCCAAGAGCCTGGCGATCTGCCGCGCGCTGGTCGAACTCTCCGACGGCCTGGGCATCACGGTGCTGGCCGAGGGCACCGAGA
Source organism: Variovorax sp. PvP013 (assembly GCF_050435945.1). NCBI lineage: Bacteria > Pseudomonadati > Pseudomonadota > Betaproteobacteria > Burkholderiales > Comamonadaceae > Variovorax > Variovorax sp. PvP013. Next base: position 84,899 of record NZ_JBNDLF010000014.1, on the reverse strand, counting down.
CCGCGGCCGAGGTGGCGCAGATGATGCAGCTCGGCTGCAACCAGTTCCAGGGCTACTACTTCTCGAAACCGGTGCCCGCCGCCATGCTGAGCGACGTCGCCGCGACCCTGAAGCTGCAGAGCGTGATCGAGGGTTCGGCCGGTGCCGGCCTCGAGGCGCGGACCGCGCCGGCCAAGCGCATCGTGCTGAGCGCCTGAGGACCGGCAACGTCGGCGTGCTCCTCGGTTTCGCGGGTCGTTACCTGCGCACACAGCCCCGCGCCACGGTCGTTCCTACACTGTCGAGGATGACGAAGACACCGCGACGACTGCCGACCCTGGGTTCCTTCCTGATCCTCGCGCTCGCGGCCGTGGGCGTCCATGCCGCCGGTCCCGCGACGCCACCGACGACCAGCGCGGCGGCGAGCGCCGCCGCGACGGCCGCCGGCGAGAACTGCGACGTGCTGCGCGGCCAGATCGAGTCGCGCATCGCCGCGGCCGGCGTCGCGAGCTTCAGCGTCCGCGTCGTGGATGTCGACGCCACGGTCGACACCGGACGCGTCGTCGGCACCTGCGGCCGGGGCAGCCGCAAGATCGTCTACGAGACGCAGCCTGCGCCGGCGTCCGCACCCGCCCGGTCGCAGATGCTCACCGAGTGCCGCGACGGCAGCATGCCGGCCGGCGGCACCTGCAAGCCCTAGCGGCAGCCGGCGCTAGCCGCGCGCGGCGAACTGCTCGGCCAGCGCCATCCAGTCCAGGTGCAGGCGCTCCACCTCGGCCAGCCTGGCGTGCATGGCCTTGGCGTCGAGCGGCTGGCGACCGTCCATCACCGCCGCCATCTGGTCGCGATGCTGGTCGTCCGCCCGCAGCCAGGCGTCGTAGGTCTCGACGAACTTGTCGCGCGTCGGCATCACGGGGCTCCTGGCTTGATGAAACCGGGAGCGTTCTCGTCCTGCCCCGGCTTGCCGGCCTCCGGAGCGCCGTCCGGGTCGAGCAGGTCCTGATGGATCTCCGGTTCCGTGACGTGGCGGTCCTTGTCCTGCGAAGGCGTGGTGGACGAATTCGGTTGGTCTGGCATGGCGTGATCTCCTGATCGGTCGTTGGGTGCCACTCAAATTAAGTCGTCTCGACGGGCAGCGCTGTAGGAACGGTGCCCGAGGAAGGACACGATGCCGGTGTTGCGCATGGACCGCACGGCCCGACGACAAATGCAAACCAACAGTTTGCAATTCGCCCGGACTGTGCGAAAAATGAGCGATGTGTATGAAATTGTTCAAAAGACGACCGACGAACGGGGCGACGCGGATGCCATCGCCGTCGATGCCGACCCGGGACGCGACGGAGCTGCAGCATGTCGGCCCGTGATCCGCTCATGACCCTGGAGGTCTTCGACCGCCAGCTGTCCCGCCTGGCGATCGCGACGGCCGAGCGCAGCGACACCGACATCCACCGCTCGGTGGGCGAGGTGCTCCAGCTGGTGCGCGACCACCTCCAGATGGACGTGGTGTTCGTCTCCCGCTTCGAGAACGGCCGCCGGGTCTTCCGCCACGTCGAGCAGGACCCGGCGCGGCCGCTGCTGCAGGTGGGCCACTCCGATCCGCTGGAGATGAGCCTGTGCCAGCGCGTCGTGGACGGCCGCATGCCCGAGCTGGTGCGCGACGTGGCCCGGCTGCCCGATGCCGATGCGCTGCCGCCGCTGCCGTTCCGCATCGGCGCGCACCTGAGCACGCCGCTGGTGCTGGGCAACGGCGAGGTCTACGGCACCTTCTGCTGCTTCAGCCTCGCGCCGGACGAGACGCTGACCGAGCGCGACCTCAAGCGCCTGCGCATGGCGTCGGAAATGACGGCTCGCCTGATCGATCGTTCGAGTGCAGACTCCCACTAGCGGTCGACGCCTCGACCGGTTCGCGGAACGGCCCCATGCGAATCCATCGATCCCTGACGTCTTTCCTGCTGGTGGCGAGCCTCTCGGTCAGCGCCGCCGCCTCGACGCCCGCGTCGCCGGGGCCGGCGACCGCGGCGGTCGCGGCCGGCACGCTCTACGTCAGGCACCACCGCGAGACGATCGACGGCCGGCTGTCGGCCTGCGGGCTGGAGTTCGCGGCGGTCGCCATCGACCACAGCACCCGCCAGGGCCTCCCGGTCAAGCTCGCCGGCCGCTACGAACTGCGCGCCTGGCCGCAGGGCGGCCCGGGCTACTCGCTCAAGCTCGGTCTCTACGACGGCCTGGCGTGGGACCATCCCGTGGCGCCGCACAACGCCTTCGTCCGGGCGCCCCGGGGACCGGCGCCGCGCCGGCCGCTGCGCCTGGACGCGGCCAATCCCGGCCATGCGCTGTTCTTCGACGCCCTGGACGACACCTTCGCGGCCACCTTCCGCTCGATCGTCGAGGACCGGAGCTTCGCGGTGGCCTTCAACCGCGCCGCCGGGGAGCAGGACGTGACGGCGCTGATCGACGTGCAGGTCGCCGCCACGCGCACGCAGGACGGCCGCACCGTGCAGGAGCTGACGACCGAGACCGGCGACGACTTCCGCGCCTGCGCGAACGAGCTGTTCAAGGCGTGGCGCACGCCGCCGCCCGCGACCCGGCCCTCGCGCGGCCTGTGAACCCGGCGACGTGACGGACCTGCCGAGCCCGCAGAAGAACCGGACACTGCGGGCGACCGTCGCGTTCGTGGTCTCGATCTGCCTCGCGCTGGTGGCGGTGAACGCCTGGCTGATCTGGAAGGCGCGCGTCGCCGACTTCCGGCAGGCCACCGTCGCCACCACCAACCTGACGCGCGCCGTCTCGCAGCAGATGAACGCCATGTTCTCCGAGGTCGGCCACGTGCTCGACAGCCTGGGCTACGAACTCGAGCGCGCCGACGTGACCCCCGCCGTGCTGGAGCGGCTGCAGCCGGTGCTGGTCAATCAGGTGGCCACGATCGACCAGATCCACGGCCTGTTCGTCTACGACGCGGCCGGGCGCTGGATCGCCCATTCCGAGCCCGTCGTCAGTCCGAACGCCAACAACGCCGATCGCGCCTACTTCATCCATCACCGCCACAACGCGAGCAAGCAGTGGCACGTCGGCGCGCCCATCGTCAGCCGCTCGACGCGGGTGTGGATCATCCCGGTGTCGCGGCGCATCGACGACGCGGAGGGCCGCTTCGCCGGCGTCGTGCTCGCCACCGTGCGGCTGGACTACGTGCTGCGGCTGATGAGCGAGTTCGACATCGGGCGCCGCGGCGCGATCGCATTGATCCAGGGCAACGGCACGATCATGGCGCGCCTGCCGTTCGCGCAGGATGACCTGGGCAAGAGCATCGTCGGCTCGCCGCTCTACGCCATGCTGCGCGCGAGCCGCGTCGGCATGACCGAGGCGCGCTCGCCGGTCGACGGCGTGCGGCGCCTGGTGAGCTTCCAGCACCTGGGCGATCACCCGCTGATCGTGACGGTGGCGCCGGCGGAGGACGAGCTGCTGCAGGACTGGAAGACCTCCAGCATCATCCAGAGCGCCTGGATCCTGTCGCTGTGCGTGCTCATCGGCGTGGCGGGCAGCCGCATCATCGCCCTGGTGCGCCTGCGCTGGCGCACCGAGCTGAGCCTGCAGCAGGCGCTCGGCGAGCTGGAGCGGGCCAACGCGCAGCTGGCCGAGCTGGCGCGCAACGACGGCCTGACCGGCCTGTCCAACCGGCGCCACTTCGACCAGCAGTTCGACCTGGCGTTCCGGCAGGCGCAGCGCCACGACCGCCCCCTCGCGCTCGTCATGATCGACGTCGACTTCTTCAAGCGCTACAACGACCTCTACGGCCACCCCGAGGGCGACCGCTGCCTGCAGCGGGTGGCCGCGGCGGTGCGGTCGGCGGTGCGCCGGCCGGGCGACCTCGTCGCGCGCTACGGCGGCGAGGAGATCGTGGTGCTGCTGCCCGAGACCGACGACGCCGGCGCCGCGATCGTCGCCGAGGCGATCCGCGCGGCCGTGCTGGCACTGGACATCCCGCACCAGGGCAATCCGGTCGGGCGCGTGTCGATCAGCGCCGGCGTCGCCGCGCGGCTCGCCGGCGACCGCGCGGCCGACGGCGCCGGACTGCTCGAACGCGCCGACCGGGGGCTCTACGCGGCCAAGGCGGCGGGCCGCAACACGATCGCGATGCTGCAGCCGCAGGGCGTCGAGGCAGGCGCCGGCCCGGCGTGAGCCGTCCGACCCGCTGAATTCTTTTCAAGTATTCCAGTCGGCTGCCGATAGTGGACTCAAGGCCCCAATGGCCTCTCAAGGCGGCATATGAAAGGCGTGGTCTTCCGGGAATTCATCGAGATGGTCGAGAACAGCTTCTCGCCCGCCATCGCCGACGACATCATCGAGTCCTCCGATCTGTCGACCGGCGGCGCCTACACCTCCGTGGGCACCTACGACCACCGCGAGATGGTGCAGCTCGTCGTGCATCTGAGCGAGCGCACCGGCATCGCGCTGCCGGTCCTGCTGCACGCCTTCGGCAAGCACCTCCTGGAACGCTTCGTCGCCATGTTCCCGGCCTACTTCGCCGGCCGCAGCAGCACCTTCGACTTCCTCGCCATCCTGGACAACAAGATCCACGTCGAGGTCAAGAAGCTCTATCCGGACGCGGAGCTGCCCGTCTTCGACCACAGCTTCGACGACCCGTCGGTCATGGCGTTCGTCTACCGCTCCAAGCGGCCGTTCGCCGACCTGGCCCACGGCCTGATCGACGGCTGCATCGCGCATTTCCGGGAGCGCATCGAGGTGACGCGCGAGGACTTTCCCTGCGACGTCGGCGCGCACGCGCGCTTCGTCCTGCGGAGGCTGGCCCATGAACCCTGAGCTGGCACTCCTCGAACGCCGCCTGGCCCGCGCCGACAACGCCCGCCGCCAGGCCGAGCAGCTGCTCGAGGCCAAGAGCCTGGCGCTCTACGAGGAAGCCCAGCAGCGCGAGCGGGCCGTGGCGGCCCTGCGCGAGAGCGAGGAGCGCTACCGCCTGCTGGTGCAGCTGACGCCCGACGCCATCCTGATCGAGTCGGACGGCCGGATCGTCTACGCCAACCCCGCGGCGTGCCGCCTGTTCGTCGGCTGCGGCGACGAGGCGGCCTGGCCGGCCGACCGCGACCTGGCATCGCTGGCCGCCCCGCAGTGCCGACCCCAGGCCCTGGCGGCGCTGGCGGCCCTCGCGGGCGGCGAGCCGGCCGTCCACGGCGAGGAGACGGTGCTCGCCGCCGACGGCCGGATCGTGGACGTGGCCGTCACGCGCATCGCCTTCCACCATCGGGGCCGGGCGGCCGTGCAGATGGTCGCGCGCGACATCTCCCAGCGCCGGCGCCTGGAACGGCAGCTGCTCGATCAGGCGACCCACGACGCGTTGACGGGCCTGCCCAACCGCACGCTGCTGCGCGAGCGCCTGGCCGCCGAGGTCGCCGAGGCAAGGCGGCATTCGCACTCGGTCGCGGTCGTGTTCATCGACCTCGACCGCTTCAAGTTCATCAACGACAGCCTCGGCCACGGCGTGGGCGACCTGGTGCTCAAGCAGGTCGCCGACACGCTGCGTGCCGCCACGACGCCCGCGGACACGGTGGCCCGGCTCGGCGGCGACGAGTTCGTGCTGGTGCTGCCCGATCGCCGCAACGACGTCGACCTCGCGCGCTTCCTGGACGAGCTGATGGCACGACTGGTGCGCCCGAACGACATCGCCGGGCGCCGGCTCTCCCTGACCTGCAGCCTCGGCGTGGCCCGCTTCCCCCAGGACAGCAGCGTGCTGGAGGACCTGGTCGAGAAGTCCGACATCGCGATGTACTGCGCCAAGCAGCAGGGCCGCAACAACTGGCAGTTCTTCACCCCCGCCATGCAGGCGGCGCTGCACGACCGGGTCCACATCGAGGCCGCCCTGCGCACGGCGCTCGAGCACAACGAACTGTTCCTGCACTTCCAGCCGCAGCTCTCGGGCGACGGCGAGCAGGTCCTGGGCGTGGAGGCGCTGCTGCGCTGGCGCCATCCCACGCTGGGCATCGTGATGCCCGACCGCTTCATCCCGCTGGCCGAGGAGACCGGGCTGATCGTGCCCATCGGCGCCTGGGTGCTGCGCACCGCCTGCCTGCAGTGCAAGGCCTGGCACGAGACGGGGTTCCCGGAGCTCCGCCTGGCAGTCAACCTGTCGCCGCGGCAGTTCGCGCAGGCCGATTTCGTCGAGTACGTGGCCCGCGTCCTGGCCGAGAGCGGGCTGGAGGCCCGCTGGCTCACGCTCGAACTGACCGAGAACCTGCTCATGGCCGATGTCGAAGCCTCGATCCTCAAGCTCGGCCAGCTCAAGGCGCTGGGCGTGAAGCTGTCGATCGACGACTTCGGCACCGGCTATTCGGGCCTGTCCTACCTCAAGCGCTTCCCGGTCGACGAACTCAAGATCGACCGCTCCTTCGTGCGCGACATTGCCGCCGACGGCGAGAGCGCCTCCATCGTGCTGGCGATCATCTCGCTGGCCCACGACCTCGACCTGACCGTGATCGCCGAGGGCGTCGAGACCGTCGAGCAGATGGCCTACCTCCAGGACAACGGCTGCGACGAACTGCAGGGTTACTACTTCAGCCGTCCGCTGCCGGCGCTGGAATGCCGCAGCTATCTCGACACGGGCGGCGAGGCGACCTGCCACGCCGTCGACCTGATGCGCCGGAGCGTGCTGGGCAGCCTGGTCTGAGCCTGCCGCTTCCGCTCCTCCGGCGGCTCAGCGCCCCTCGATGCGGAACAGCGTCGTCGGCAGGGCCGCCGGACTGGCCGGCTTGTACCAGTTCATGTCCTGGATGCGCGAACTCGTGACGTAGACCGCGCCGTCCGGACCTTCGGCCATCGTGTCGGGCCAGCGCAGACGGGCGTCCCTGACCAGCACGCGCAGCGGCGCCGTCACGGTGTCGCGCACCTTCACGGCATCGTCCTCCGGCGCCGTCACGTACATCCGGCCGTCGCGGCCGATCAGCAGGCCGTCGGCCGGGCCGTTGTCGCCCACGCGCACGACGCGCGCCGACAGCTGGGCCGGCGCCAGGGCAGGGTCGGTCAGCGCCGTGGTCGGCACGCCGTAGAGCGTCCTGCCCTTGATGGCCTGCCAGTAGAGTGTGGCGCCGTCGGGCGACAGCGCGATGCCGTCGGCCGCGAACTCGACCGCGCGGCCGTCGGTGCGGCGCAGCACCTGGCCGTCGGCCTTGACCAGCACGTCCTTTTCCGGCTGCGTGCGCGGATCGCCGTCGAGCAGGCGGCGCGAGCGGCCGGTCGTGAGATCGACCACCACCAGCGCGCCCTTGGCGCCCGAGTCGGTGATGTAGGCATGGCGGCCGTCGGGGCTGAAGCGCACGTCGTTGAGGTAGCTGCCCTGCGGCGCGATGGTCTCGTCGAAGGGCACGGTGAGCACGGCGCGGTTCGTCGCCAGGTCGATCTTGACCAGCTTCGGCCCCATCGGCACCAGCGACCCCTGCCCCGGCGCGGCGGCGTCGAGCACCCAGACGTTGCCCTGGCGGTCGGCCACCACGCTCTGCACGCAGACCCAGTGCTCGCGCGCGTTCAGCTCGTCCTTGCGCGCGTTGCGCCAGGCGTTCCAGCGCTCGTCGGGGAAGGCGCGGGTCGAGCCGTCCTTCAACACTTCGGCCACGGAGACCGGCGAGTCCTCGGTCCAGCGCGGGAAGTTCACGAAGACGCGGCCGTCGCGCGAGACCGTGACGCCGGTGACCTGGTGGTCGAAGCGGGCCACGGTCTGCAGCCGGGCGCCGGTCGCAGAGGTCGGCGCGACCGTGGTCGTCAGCATGGCACCGGGCCCGGTGGGCGTCTGGGCGCAGGCGGAGAGCAAGACGGCCGCGCTCAGTGCGGCGAGGGAGAAAGTGGATCGCATGGGAGAACTACGGAGGAGACTGATGGAACGGATGGCGGCGAGGATCACTTGGCGCCGGCCGCCTGCGCGCTGCCGCGGCCGATCTTCTCGGCCGCCGCCATGTGCGCCTTCAGCTTGGGCAGGGTCTTGGCGGCGAAGGCCTTAACCTTGGGTTGCTCGGCCTTCTCGGCGCGCTCCTCGTACATCTTGATGTCGGTCTCGTGGTGGTCGAAGGCGACGACCTTCATGTAGTTCTCGTCGAACTCGGCGGCGTTCATCTTCGACATCTTGTTGAGCTCGGCCTTCTCGCCGTCGGGCATGTTGCGCGGCAGGCGCAGCGGCAGGGACTGGGCGATGGCCTTGAGTTCCTCGCTGGCGGCCGTGTGGTCCTTCACCAGCATGGCGGCGTAGCGCTTGATCTCGGCGTTCTGGGACTTCTTGGCGGCCATCTTGGAAGCCTCGATCTCGAACAGGCCGCCACCGGCCGCCTTGAGCATGAACTCGCGGTCGTCCTCGGACAGCGACTTGGCTTCGAGGGTCTGGGCGTGGACGGCCGTCGTGACGGTGCCGGCGAAGCCCCCGGCGAGGGCGGCGGCGATCAGGAGCGATGCCAGCCTGGGATGCGATGGGGTCATGGTTGTCTTCTTTCGAACGCCGGGGGCGCAGAGGGCGAGCGTCCCGGAGGTCGGGACCGTGCGACGAGCCTCGCGCGCGCTCCGGCGGCGGTCCGTGAGCCGATCCGCATTCCGCCTGTAGGCGTCCGGCCGGCGCCGTGACGGCGGCGACGCAACGCCGCCGCAGGCGGCGTCGGATCAGGCCGCCGCGCGCGTGAAGCGGTGCAGCGCGCGCACCAGGTCCGACTGCGTGAGGATGCCCACCAGGCGCTGCTGCGCGTCGATCACCGGGATGTGGTGGTGGCCGTCCTCCGAGAACAGCGGCACCAGCTCGGCCACCGGCCGCGACGCGCTGGCCACGCGCACCTGCCGCGTCATGATCTGCCCGACCGCCTCGGGCTTGCTCGAATGCACCGCGCCGTCGCGTCGCACGAACGCGCGCAAGCGCTCGCCGATGCCTTCGCGCGCGTCCAGGTCGACGTGGCGCATGAAGTCCGACACCGTCAGGATGCCCACCACGCGCCGCGTGCGGTCGATCACCGGCAGCGCCTTGACGCGGTGCCGGCGCATCAGCGCCCAGGCCTCGTCGAGCCCGGTGCCAAACTGCACCGCGTGCGGCTCGCTCGACATGACGTCGGCGCAGGTCAGGTGGCCGAAGTTGCGCTCGTACGCGGCCGCCTCGGCGAAGTGCAGCAGGCGCTCCAGGTCGCCCCGGCCGACGTCGAGCACCTGGTTGTAGTGCGCCAGCGCGGCGTCGAGGTCGGCCGTCGAGAAGCGCCCGGCCGACGCGGCCGCGGCGCCCGACGCGGCGGGCGCCGGCGCGTGCGGATAGCGCCGGCCGGTCAACTCGTTGTAGAGCATGCCCGCGAGCACCAGCAGCAGCGAGTCCAGCAGCATCGGGAACACCGCGAAGCCGAAGCCCGCCGGGGCGGTCGCGGCCAGCAGGGCCGTCGCGCCGCCGGGCGGATGCAGGCAGCGCAGCGCGAACATCAGGGCGATCGCCAACAGCACCGCCGTCGCGCCGGCCAGCGCCGGATCGCCGACGAGGCGCGCGCAGGCCGCACCGACCAGCGCCGAGCCGACGTTACCGCCCACCACCGCCCACGGCTGCGCCAGCGGACTGCCCGGCACCGCGAACACCAGCACCGCGCTGGCGCCCAGCGGCGCCGCCAGCCACGGCGATCCGGCATGGACGGCGCCGGTGAACCAGCGCGCGACCAGTGCCGTGACGAGGATGCCGATGCCCGCGCCGACGCAGGCGCGCCAGCGTTCGCGCGCGTCGACCGGCGCGCGCACCGGCGCCAGGCGCGCGGCGAATCCGCGCCCGAGGGCGGCCCACGACCGTCCGCCGTCGTCCGCGCGCCCCGCGGGGCGCGAGGTCATTCGGCGCGGATGTCGTTCGCCTTGACCACCTCGCCCCAGAGCTTGTAGTAGTCCTGCGTCAGCTTGGCCAGCTGCTCGGGCGTGCCGCCGCCGGGCTCGTCGCCGCGATCGACGATGCCCTTCTGGATCGTCGGGTCCTTGAGCGCCGTGTTCATGGCGGTGTTGGCCTTCTTCACGATGTCCGCCGGCAGGCCCGGCGGGCCGTAGAGGCCGACGAAGGAGATCAGCTCGAAGTTCTTCAGCCCGACCTCGGCGGCCGTGGGCACGTCGGGGAAGGCCGGCACGCGCTTGGCGCCGGTGACGATCAGCGGGCGCAGCTTGCCCGACGTGATGAACGGCGCCATGACCGAGGCGGCGTCGAACATCGCGCTCACGCGGCCGGCGATCAGGTCGATCGTGGCCGGGCTGCTGCCCTTGTACGGCACGTGGTTCATCTTCGGCTTGCCGATGCGCTCGCGGAACAGTTCCATGCTGGCGTGCGTCAGGCTGCCCGGGCCGGCGGAGGCGTAGTCGATGCCGTCCTTGTTGCTCTTGACCCACTCGACGAACTCCTTGAAGTTCTTCGCCGGCACGGTGTTGGGGATCGCCAGCACCAGCGAGGACTGCAGCAGCAGGCCGATCGGCGTCAGCTTGAGCGGGTCGGCCATGGCCGTGTTGCGGTAGGTGTGCGGGTTGAGCGTGATGTTGCCGTTGCCCACCAGCAGGCGGTAGCCGTCGGGCGCGGCCTTCATGACGTAGTCGGTGCCGATGTTGCCGCCGGCACCGGCCTTGTTGTCGATCACCACGCCCTGGCCGAGCACGGTCTGCATGCCGGCGGTGACCATGCGGCCGGCGAAGTCGGTCTGGCCGCCGGGCGGGTAGCCCACCACCAGCGTGACCGCGCGGGTCGGCCAGGCGGCCTGCGCCCAGGCCAGCGGCGCGGCGGCGGTCCCGGCGGCTGCAGCGAGGCCCAGGCCCATCAGCTGGCGTCTGGAGAGCGGAGAGGAATCGTCGTGTGCGGGCATGGGGGAATGTCTCCAGTGGAATGCAGACCGGGATCGGTCGGACCCCGGAAAATAACTGAAGCCCGTCGGAGGCACAACGCGCGTGCGCGTAATCCCTCGGACGGCCCCCGGCTTCGGCGTCGACGTCGTTTTCAGGCCGCAGCGGCCTCGCCGACGTCGCGCGGCGCGTCGAGCATCGCCTCGAAGCCGGCCAGCGGCAGCGGCTTGCTGAACAGATAGCCCTGGCAGAGCAGGCAGCCGTTGCGTTCCAGGAAGCGCTGCTGTTCGAGCGTCTCCACGCCCTCGGCGATCGGCTCGACGTCGAGGTTGCGCGCCATGCCGATGATGGTCTGCACGAGGAGCTCGACCTTCGGATCGCAGCCGATGCCGCCGACGAAGAACTTGTCGATCTTCACCTGGTCCAGCGGCAGCTGGGTCAGGTAGGAGAGCGACGAGTAGCCGGTGCCGAAGTCGTCCATCGAGAAGCGGATGCCCAGCGCGCGCAGCGTCTTCATCTTGCCGATGGTCTGCTCGACCTGGCTCTGCAGCAGGCTCTCGGTGAGTTCGAGCTTGAGCCGCCGCGGGTCGGCGCCGGTCTCCGCGAGCACCTGCCGCACCTGCGCCACGAAGTCGTCGCGCCGGAACTGCCGCTCGCTGACGTTGACCGCCAGGTGCAGGTGGCGGCGCCGCGGCAGCCGGCTCCAGGCCGTCAGCTGGCGGCACGCCGCGGCCAGCACCCAGGTGCCCAGCGGCACGATCAGGCCGGTCTCCTCGGCCACCCCGATGAACTCGCCCGGCGGCACCATGCCGTGGCGCGGATGCCGCCAGCGCACCAGGGCCTCGGCGCCGACGATCGCGCCCGCGTGCGTGACCTGGCTCTGGTAGTGCAGCTCGAACTGGCCGGCCTCCAGCGCTTCGCGCAACTCGCCCTCCAGCGCCGAGCGCCGGGCGATGGCCACCTCCATCGCCGGCTCGAAGAAGCGCAGGGCGTTGCCGCCCGAGGTCTTGGCGTAGTACATCGCGATGTCGGCGCGCTTGAGGAGGTCCTCGAGCGAGCGCTCGCGATCGTCGAAGAGCACCACGCCGATGCTGCAGGTGCCGCGGTGCGCGACCCGCCCCATCAGCGCGTAGGGCCCGTCGAGCGAGGCCAGGATCGCGTCGCCGACGGCGCGCGCCTGGCGCTGCGCCCCGGCGGCGTCGGCGTCCAGCCGCTGCAGCATCACCACGAACTCGTCGCCGCCCAGGCGGGCCACGGTGTCGTGCTCGCCGACGCAGGCGCGCACGCGGCCGGCCACCTGCTTGAGCAGGTCGTCGCCCATCGCATGGCCCATGGCGTCGTTGAGTAGCTTGAAGTGGTCGAGGTCCAGGAACAGCAGCGCGCCGTGGCGGTCGTGGTCGTGCTCGACCGCGCGCGCCATGCGCTCGAGCAGCAGCCGCCGGTTGGGCAGGCCGGTCAGCGCGTCGTAGAAGGCCAGCTGCTCGATGCGGTGGCGCGCCTGCTCGGCCTGCGTCGTGTCGCGCAGGATGACGATGAACCCCGGCCAGCCGTCGCCGCCGGCGGGTTTGCGCGACACCGAGATCTCGAAGAACGCCGCCTCGCCGTCGTGCGCCAGCGTGAGGCGCCGGCCGCGCGACGACCCCTCGGCCTCGGCCTCGGCCAGCGCCGCCGCGACCTGCGCCGCCGCCTCCGGCGCGAACAGCTCGTCGATCGACCGGCCCACGGGCTGCGCCAGGGCGACGACCGGCCGCGTCGTCGCCGGCGCGTGGAAACGGCGGCAGCCGCCCCCGGGATCGATCTCCAGCAGGGTGTCGGGCAGCGCGTCGAGCGTGGCCTGCAGCTGCGCCTTGCCCTCGACGATCTCGGCCGTGTGCCGACGCCGCTCGGTGATGTCCTGGTAGATGCAGACCAGGCCGCCGTCGGGCGTGCGGTTCTGGGTCGAGCGGATCACGCGGTCGCCCGGCAGCCGCAGCTCCCGCTCCAGCGTCCGGGCGTCGGCGGGCACGGCGCGCGCGAGCGGCCCGTCGGCGCCGGACGCGCGCGCGGGGTCGCTGCGATAGATCGCCGTCAGCTCCAGGATCGGCTGGAACGGACGGTGCAGGCCGGTCAGGCCCTGCGCCCAGGGAAACATCTCCAGGAAGCGGCGGTTCCACACCAGCAGCCGGTCGTCGGCGTCGAGCAGGACGAAGCCCACGTCCATCGCGCCCAGCGCCTGGTCGAGCGTCGCGGTCGAGCGCCGCAGCCGCAGGTTGGCCTGCCACTGGCGGCGCAGGCGCAGGTGCGTGAAGGCGGCCACCGCCAGCGTCAGGGCGATGAAGGCCAGGGCCAGCGCCGCGATGACGTCGCGCTCGCGGCGCCAGTCGGCCAGCGCGAAGTCCAGCGGGATGCTCGCCGTGACGACGACGTCGCGGTGCAGGGTGTGACGCGCCGCCACCATCGCCGGCAGGCCGCTCAGGCGCGCCGGCACCGGCGCCGGCGCGGACGCGGCGCCGCCGTCGCGCGCGGCCAGCGCCTCCAGGCTGCTCGGCGCCGTCGTCGCGTCGTGTCGGGCCGGCGGCAGGTGCTCGGGCATGTTCGCCACCAGGATGGCGCCCTCGCGCTCCAGCGCGACCTCCAGCCCCGGGATGTCGGCCCCCTGGACCAGGATCGCGGCCAGCTGCGCGACCTCCACCTCGGCGACGGCCGCGACGCGCCCGCCCCGAGCCGAGGGCAGGAAGCGGCCGAAGTAGAGCACCCGCTGCGAAGTCGACGGGTTGACGACCGGATCGCTGACGACCAGCGTCGAGATGGGCTCGGCCAGCACCCGGCGCAGGAAGCCCTCCGGCAGCCCGGACGACCCCGGCCCCCCGCGCGGATCGGACGCCGCCAGCACCGCGCCCGAGGCGGAGAACAGCCCGAGGTGGCGCACCAGCAGGTTCTGGCGCACCGCCGCCGCCATCGAACGCGGGACGCGCGGGGCCTCGGCGGAACGCGGTGGCGCGCCGGCCTCCGGTGCCGTCTCGCCCAGGCCGGCCAGGAGCACGTCGACGCCCAGCACGTTGCGGTTGAGGGCCGCCTGGGCACCGCTGACGAAGCGTTCGGCCTGGCTCTGGGCGTTCGACAGGACGCGATCGTGCAGGCGCCAGCCGAAGAACACGGCGCTCGCGCCGATCGCCACGGCGATGCACGCGGCGATGCCGTAGACGATGGCCGCGGGCCGGCGCGACGCCCGATCCTTCACGGGGCGACCGGCGACTTGACGCCCAGCGTCGACGCGAGGGTGCGGTTCCACAGCCGGGCGCACTCGGCGCCGCAGCGCTGCACCCAGCGCGGCAGGATCTCGCGCTCGAACAGCTCGCGACGCTTCCGCTGCTCCGCCTCCGAGGGCCACACCACCAGCGGCGATGCCGACGACGCCCCGGAGCGGCAGTCGGGACCGACGCCGCAGGTCGGCGGGCGGCCGGTCTCGCGCTCGGACTCGTCCCAGATGGCCGCCTCCAGCCGGGGCAGCTCCTCGCGCAGCAGCCGGCGCAGGTCGTCCGGCAGCGCCTGCCAGGCGTCGCGGTTGGCCGCGAACAGCGCGATGCCCCAGCTCACGGGCATCGCGTAGACGGTCCGGGCGATCTCGTCCAGGCCGATGGCGCGCCCGGACACCGCCCCGGTGACGGCGCACTGGACGCGGCCCGAGCGCATGGCCGGCACGATCTCCGTGAACGCGGTCGACACCGGGATCGCGTCCAGGGCGGCGACGAAGTCCGCCTGCGTCGGCGAGGAGACGCGGATCCGGCGGCCCGCCAGCTCCTTCAGGGACGTGATCGTGTCGGTGCAGAAGAACACCTGCGCCGGATAGATGTAGACGGCCAGCAGCTCCAGCGCGTGATCGTCGCGCAGCGACTGCGCCAGCTGCGGACGGAACGCGGCGACCGCGCGGCGCAGCGTGCCGACGTCGGGACTCAGGCCGGCCAGGTCCGGCGCGCCGAGCTCGGGATGCCGGGCGACCACCTGCCCGAGCAGCACCGTGCCGAAGGGCACCACGCCCAGGCGCATCAGGGTCAGCATGTCGTGGCCGGGCACGCCGGCGCGGTCGAAGGGCACGATGTCGGCGCCGTAGCGCCCGCCGCTGCGCCGGGCGAGCTCGCGGGTCCAGAAGGGCTCCTCGTGCAGGACGAACTGGTTCACGCCCGCGATGCCGCCGACGACGCGCAGCTTGAGCGGCGCGGGCGCGGGCGCCTGCGCCCGGACGTCGCCGCAGGCGGCCAGGACCGGCGGCAGCGCGAGGGCCGCGAGGACGGCGAGACGGACCCGGCGGGCGATCGCCGGCCGCCGCCCGGAGCGATGTCCCTGCCGAATGTTCATGCCTGCGTCCTTCCACACGGTTCGCACCGCTCCGACGCGACTCGGACCGATCGGGTGATGCCGTTCCTCGATCGGGAACGCCAGGACCAATATATCTGCCTGTCGCCGCCGACCGTTCGGCCGTGCCTCGCCGGAATGCCGGAAATGTGGACTATCGACTTCAACCGTCCGACCTGTGATTCCGAACAGCCGAACTCTTTCGTTCTAAGCGCTTAAAAATACCTGGAATCCGTCCGGTTCCCGGCACGGGCCGTGCCCGACCGGCCCGGATCAGCCGCGTTCCGGCGGCGGGAATTGCTGGAGCACCCAGCGGCCCAGGCGCGTCACGCCGTGGACGGTGGCGGCGCTCGACCGGGCACCGGCGTGCCGGCAGGTCGGAGGTTCCAGGGTGACATCCAGATGGCCGGCCAGCATCAGGACGTGGACGGCCTCGACCTCGTCGATGCCGGTGATGGCGATGGGCGGCACCTGAGCGGCGAGGCGATGGAGGAGTCGGAGCGTCATCCGCTACAGACGCGCGCCGGAGGCGATCGGATGCGCGGCGGACGCCGCATCCGTGACGCAATGCCGCATCCGCCGACCGCGTGGCGCCGGCCGGTCGGCGGCGACCCCTGTTCCGGTCGGGGCGACGGCGGCGTTCAGGTCGGATTGATGCTGCGCTGCGCGATGAAGATCTCCACCAGCAGCAGCAGGTAGGTGCCCACCAGTCCCAGCATCGCCAGGATGAACAGCACCGCGACCGGCCGGTCGAAGGCGAACTCCAGCTCGTTGCCCACGAACAGCGAGCCGATCAGCACGCACACCAGGATGGCGCAGCCCGCGCCGGCGGACACGGCGGCGTTGATGACCTTGGCGCGGCGGTTGAGCGTGGCGAGCTCCTCGTCGATGGCGGCGCACTTGCCGGCGTCGGCCTCGGCGTGCTCGCGCTCCTCGCGGCGCTTCAGGGTGCGGTCGTTGACGCGCGCCAGCCGGTTGGTGAGCACCGTGAGCGTGCCGCCGATCGCGGCGAGCATGAAGGCCGGCCCGACGGCCAGCTGGATGACGTGGGAGGTGTCGGCATGGATGGAGAGCATCGACGCGGGGTCCTGGGTTCAGCGTGGAGAAGGGGTGGCGAGCTTGCCGAAGTCCGCGTCCAGCCGCGCGAGCGACGCCGCGATGCGCGTGCGGCGCTCCTGGATCCAGGCGTCCTGCAGCGCGACGCGCCGGGTCGATTCGGCCAGCATGCGGTCCATCTCGCGCGGCTGCGGCCCGCCGGCGGTGCGGCGGTTCTTGACGATGGCGACGGGGTCGAGCGTGGCGCGGAACTCGGCCTCGGACATCGGCAGCACGGGGTCGAAGTCGGAGCCCTTGACGGTCTCGGCGTAGATGCGCTGCGCCTCCGCGTACGGGAAGGCCAGCGGCCGGATGTCCTTGGCCTTGGCGTACTCGACCACCTCGGAAGCGAAATGATGGCCGACGCGGAACGGCAGCTTGTGGGTGCGCATGAGCACGTCGGCGAGTTCCTGCGAGGCGGTCCAGTCGCCGTTGAGTTCCTCCAGCGCGCGCTGCGGGTCGATGACCAGCGCGTCGAGGATGCGGGTCCAGTTGTCCAGCACGCCGACGGCGCTGCGCACCATCGCGGTGTTGGCGCGCACATCCTTCGGATCGCTCATGCCCGGCGGGATGTTGTGGGCCTGGATCGCCGCGCCCATCGCCAGTGTCAGCGCGGTGGAGGCGTCGCGCCGGGTGGCGTTGAGCAGGCCGGGATTGCGCTTCTGCGGCATCGCGCTGGAGACGTAGGTGTTGCCGCCGCCCTCGGCCAGCAGGATCCACGGCCGGGCCTGGGCGTACTGCGTCATCACGTCCTCCATGAAGGCGCCCGCGTGCAGCGCCACCGCCGTCACGATGGCGCCGGCCTCGACCGGCGCGTCGACGGCCGAGATCTGCGCCGCGTCGTAGGCGTTGTCGACCGTGGCGGCGAAGCCGAGGTAGCCGGCCATGCGCGCGCGGTCGAGCGGCCAGCTGGTGCCGTTGAGCACGGTGGTGCCCATGGGCGAGCGGTCGATGCGGGCGTAGGCCTCGCGGATGCGCTGGGCGTCGCGGTCGAGCCCGGCGGCGAAGCCCAGCAGGTAGTGGCCGTAGCTGTTGGGCTGGGCGGCGACGCCGTTGGTGTAGTTGGGCACGACGGTGTCGCGGTGCTTGCCGGCCAGGCGCACCAGCGTGGCGGTGGTCCGGTTGAGCGCGTCGGCCAAGTCGAGCATCTCGTCGCGCAGGATCGCCGCGCGCACGGTCGAGAGCATGTCCTGGCTGGAGCGGCCGGCGTGCAACAGGGTGATCTGCGGCCCGGCGGCCTCGATGAGCAGCGGCTCGAAGGTGATGACCAGCGTCGGGCGCTTGCCGCCGGGCCGGTCGCCGTCGGCCAGCACCTTGGCGATGCCGCGATGCACCAGGGGCGCCAGCGCGCGGTCGAGCAGGCCGTCGTCGGTGTTGATGACGGCGCTGGCCTTGTTGATCTCGCCGAGCCAGAAGAAGTCGTCGTGCTTCGGCCGCGCCTGGGCGCCGATCTGGGCACCGGCTTGCGCACCGGCCTGGAGCGGAGCGAGGGCGATCGACAGGGCGGCGGCGAGCGCCAGGATGGAGAGCTTCATGAGGGGGCGCCAGTCTCGGTGGGTGTCTCGGGGTGTGCGCTCCGGCGGCGGCGCCGGGCGGACCGCACGATACCAGCGCCTTCCTCCGCGCGCTTCCACCCGCGCGACGCCCCACCGGCCGCCCCGCCCGGCCGGTCGCCGCTCAGTACCGGATCGCGATGTCGCGCACCGCCGGTCCGCCGGCGCCGCCGATCTGCGCCAGCGCGGCGTTGCCCGACGCGGCGGTCGGCAGCGTGGCCGCGCCGGTGGCCAGCGACACGTTGTAGAGGCTGAACGGCCCCGTCGCGCCGCCGCGCAGCGCCGCCAGCACCAGGCCGTTGGCGCCACCGGCGATGTCGATCGCCGCGCGGCCGTTGAGGGCCACGCCCAGGGCGCCGACGTTGACCAGCGTGCCGTCGTTGGGCGGCGTCTGGCGCGCCAGCACGTTGGCGTTGCCGTCGATGTCGTACAGGTCGGTGGCGCTGCCGCCGGCGAAGCTGTTGGTGTAGGCCCCGGCGATCACGGAGGCGGCGCCGGCGGCGCGGTTGATCGCGCCGTCGGTGGTCGTGGCGCCGGTGTCGACGTTGATGCGCAGGTTCTGGCCGGTCTCGCTGATCACCCGCAGGCGGTCGGCCACCGGGTTGAAGTCGACCGTGAAGCGCGTGCCGGCGAGGCCGGCGTAGGGCAGCGTGGTGTCGGCGGCATCGGCGACCAGCGTGCTCACGGGGGTGGCGGTGCCGGTGTCGGGGTCGACGGTGAGCAGGCGCGCCGTGCTGGTCAGCGCGTAGAGGCGGCCGTTGGCGGGCCGGAAGTCCACGCCCAGCACCGACTCGTTGGGCTGCAGGCCGCCGATGGCGACCGGCGTCGACAGCGTGTTGGGCGTGGCCGGCGCGAAGCTCGCCAGGCGCGACGACTCGTCGAGCACGTAGGCACGCGGCGCGGCCGGGGGCACCAGCGTCAGTCCCACGAGCGCCTCGCCGCTGCCGATGCGCCCCACCAGGCGGGCACCGGCCGTGCCGGCGAGCGGCACGGTGTAGAGCTGCGTCACGCCGCCCACGCCCAGCGCCGCGTAGCCGACGTTGGTGCGCGGGTCGATGTCGAAGCCGTTGCTGGTCGAGAACGCGACGTTCAGCGGCACCGGGTTGGCCAGCGTGCCGTTGTTCGGCGGGTCCTGCAGGTAGAGCGTGCCGGTGGCGGCGAGGTCGTAGAGCTGCGTGCTCGTGGTGCCGGCGAACGAGTTGGTGTAGGCCGACGCGGTGACGCTGGCGGCCGCACCGTTGATGGCGCCGTCGACGACCGTCGTTCCGGTGGCGACGTCGATGCGCAGGTTCTGGCCGGTGTCGCTGACCACCCGCAGCCGGTCGGCCACGGGATTGAAGTCGACGCCGAACTGCGTGCCCGCGAGCGCCGTCGACAGCGTGGCGCGGGGCGTGAGCGCGCCGGTGGCGGCGTCGAGCGAGAAGATGCGTCCGGTCGTGGCCACTGCGTAGATGAGGCCGTCGGCCGGCCGCACGTCGATGCCGACGAGCGTCTCGCCGAACTGCAGGCCGGTCAGGGGCAGGCTGCTCGCGAGCGTCGCCGGCGTCGCGCGGTTGAAGGAGATCACCCGGCCGCCGGCGGTGACGGCGACGGTGTCGCCCACCACCACCGTGCCGCCGGGCGCGGTGCCCGCGCCGTTGTGGCTGTCGTTGTCGTCGCCGCCGCCGCCGCAGGCCGCGAGGGCGGCCGCGGCGACGAGGGCCAGGGGACGGAGCTTGTCGAATCGGGTCATGGTGCGAATCCGGATAGAAGTGGATGGAAGGCCGCTCGTCTTTGTTGGATTCGGTTCTTTCACGGGCGACATCGTCGAGTACGCCCGGATCGCCGCGCTGGATGCAACAATTTCGCGCGAATGGCCCCCATGTCACGGGGTCATCGCCCGGGAAAACCCGTGGCGAACCCGCCCGTCGCGTGCGGACACGGGCCACGGGGACGCGCAGAATCCGGCGTAGTCCTTCCCGAAGGAGGGTCCCCATGCGAGACCTCGGTGCCCCCAAGGCCGGCATCGCCCGCCTGTTCTGCGTCGTCCGCGAGCTGTCCCTGCTGCCGGCCGGGGGCGGCGGCCTCATCCGGATCGCCCGCTCGGCGGGCCTGACCCAGGCGACCACGCACCGCCTGCTGCAGTCGCTCGCCGCCGAGGGCCTGGTCGAACAGGACGCGGGCCGCCGGCTCTACCGGCTGGGGGCCGACTTCTTCGCCCTCGCCCTGCAGGCGAGCCACCCCGGCGAGCTGCGCCTGCTGTGCCGGCCCGCGCTGCGGCGCCTGAGCGCGGGACTGGGCGAGAGCGTGGTGCTGTTCGCGCGCAGCGAGGGCGACGCGGTGTGCGTCGACCGCAGCGAAGGCATGGCGGCCACGCCCGCGCCCGACGCGGCCGCGCAACCGGGTCTGCGCATCGCGCTCGGCCGGGACGCGGCCCCGCTGGCGATCCTGGCGTTCCTGCCGGAGGCCGAACGCGAACAGCTGCTGCGCGCCCGGTCGGCGGCCGCGCACGACGCCGCGACGGACGACACCGCCGAACTGCGCGCCGACATCGACCGCGCCCGGCAGGCCGGCCACGCCGAGCGCCGCGGCCACGGCCACGGCCACCGAAGCCGCGCGGGAGCGGCCGCCGTCGCGGTGCCGATCGTGGACCGGGGCGGCCGCGCCGTGGCGTCGCTGGCGATCGACACCACCGCCGACCGCCTGGGACCCGATCGCCTGCCGATGGTGCTCGACCGGCTCAAGCAGGAGGCCGCGGCCATCGGTCTGGGAATCGCGCCCTTCGACGCGCTGCCGCTGCGGCCGGTCGCGGCGCGGCTCGGCAGGCCTCGTTAGACAGATGCCTTATATGAAAACGCCGAATCGGTCGTTCACGGAATGAGAACGCGACGAGACAATCGCCGCCCGCGTCGCTCCGGACGCATCCTTCCGCCGACACACCCATGAATTTCCAACAGCTGCGCTCGGTGCGCGAGGCCGTGCGCAACGGCTTCAACCTGACCGAAGCCGCCCAGGCCCTGCACACGTCCCAGCCCGGCGTCAGCCGACAGATCCGCGAGCTCGAGGACGAGCTGGGCATCGAGCTGTTCGTGCGGGCCGGCAAGCGCCTCACCGGCCTGACCGAACCCGGCGACCACGTGCTGCCGATCATCGAGCGCGTGCTGATGGAGAGCCAGAACCTGCGCCAGGCGGGCCAGGAGTTCGTCGCCCGGCAGGACGGCCTGCTCTCCATCGCGGCCACCCACTCGCAGGCCCGCTACGCGCTGCCGGTGGCGGTGCAGGAGTTCCGGGTACGCTTCCCGAACGTGCGGCTGCACCTGCACCAGGGCTCGCCCGCGCAGGTGGCGCGCATGCTGCTGGAGGGCGAGGCCGACGTCGGCATCGCCACCGAGGCCCTGGCCGACTACGCGCAGCTGCTGGCCCTGCCCTGCTACCGCTGGACGCACTCGGTGATCGTGCCGCCGGGCCACGCGCTGCTCGACGAGCCGCTGACGCTGGAGTCGCTCGCGCGCCACCCGCTCATCACCTACGACACCGGCTTCACCGGCCGCACCCGCATCGACGAGGCCTTCGCCGGCCGCGGCCTGGTGCCGCACATCGCCCTGGCCGCGATGGACGCCGACGTCATCAAGACCTACGCCCAGCTCGGCATGGGCGTGGGCATCGTGGCGGGCATCGCCTTCGAGGCCGAGCGCGACACGCAGCTGCGCGCCATCGACGCCGGCCACCTCTTCGGCGTCAACGTGACCAAGCTGGCGGTCAAGCGCGGCAGCTACCTGCGCGGCTACGTCCACGCGTTCATCGAATCCTTCGCGCCGACCCTGACGCGCGCCGTCGTGGAGGCGGCGGCGCGGGCCGACGGCCCGCTGGACGCCTGAGTTCCCGGCGCCGTCCCTCGACGGCCGGGACACCGGTCACTGAGGGGCGGTCCGGTAGTGCAGGAGACGTTCCTTGGCGACGGCCGCGGTGGCGGATCTCTTCGCGGAACCGATCCGGAAACCGTTGACACGGCCCGGGGATCCGGGCGATCGGCGCGTCGATCGGCCGACCGGATCCTGGCGCCCCGCCGCCGATGCGATCGCACGGAAGCCGAACAGTGCCAGCAACGCGCCGGCGACGGCCAGGCCGAGGGCGAACACGGGGAGCAGACGCCCCGGGGCCTCGACGGCGGCGTGGGCGTGGACCGCATCGGCGGTCGCCGTCGGGGCGGGCTGCGCGGGCGCCGCCACGGGAGCGCGGTGCTCGGGCGCGGCGCCATCGCCGCCCGATCGCCGGGTCGTCGTCGTCGTCGTCGTCGCCGTCGCCGTCGCCGTCGCCGTCGCCGGCAGCTTGCAGATGGCCAGGGCGTCCAGCGCCTCGTTGCATCCGGCCGACCGGGTCGGGACGGGGACGTTCCGAGGCGGCGCGACGCGCGAGTGCGCCACCACCGTCGCCTCGCGTCGCGCGCCGTCGGTCCGGCCCGTCGCATGGCCCGTCGCCGGGACCATCGACATGACGCCCAGGACCACCGCACCGAGCGTCATGCATCCCCACACGGTTTCGCACCGTCCTGACAGCCATTTCATTTGTCGCACTCCGTCGTCCTTGATACCCGTTGAACACCGTGAAACCGGTCTGGATGGCCGGCACGGGGTGCCTTGCGATCCCGCCGCGAGCGAGTCGATCCGGTGACGTGAATCTTAGGAGGCGGGTCCGATCCCGACCGTCCGAAGTGAGCCGTCAACACCACCCTGTTCCACCGATCGGCGCAGCGGGCGGGGCGGCGGCCGGCGGCGTTCAGCCCGCGACGCCGAACCCGGTGTCGAAGGTGCCGGCGACCTCCAGCGGCTGCTTGATGAGGCCCACCTGGCGGTAGAAGTCGGCCGTGGCCTGCTGGTCGCGCACCACCTGGGCGTCGATGGCGACCCACTTCTGCTGGCGCCGCTCGAACTGCAGCTTCGCCGCTTCCGGCGGGATGCCGATGATGCGCGCCAGCGTGGCCGAGAAGGCATCGACGTTGCGGTACGACCAGGCCTGCGCGCGCACCACGCGCTGCAGGAAGTCCTGCAGCGCGGGCCGCCTGGCGGCGATGGCCTGGTCGGTCGCGGCGAGGTAGCTCAGGCCGGGCAGCAGGCCGCGGCCGTTGACCAGCACGCGGGCGTGGCCGCCGGTCTCGGCCAGGGCGGTGTAGGGCTCCCAGGTCGCCCAGGCGTCGACCGAGCCCTGCGTCAGCGCCAGCTTGGCGTCGGCCGGCGCGAGGAAGCGCAGGTTCACGTCCGAGGGCTGCAGGCCGGCGGCCACGATCGCCTTGAGCGTCACGTAGTGGCCGATGGAGCCGCGGTTGGTCGCCACGCTGCGGCCCTTGAGGTCGGCGGCCGACTTCAGCGGCGAGTCCGGCCGCACCAGCACCGCCGTGCCGTAGGCGTCGGAACGGTTGGCGCCGATGGCCTTGACGCGGGCGCCGGCGGCCAGCGCGAAGATCAGCGGCGCGTCGCCGATCGGCCCCAGGTCGACCGCATGGGCGTTGAGCGCCTCGGCCAGCGGCGCGGCGGCCGGGAACTCGGTCCACTGGATGTCGTAGGCCAGGCCGTCGAGCGCGCCGGCGGCCTCGAGCACGGCGCGCAGGCCGCCCTTCTGGTCGCCAGCCTTGAGCAGGACGCGGCCCTGGGCCCGCGCGAAGGTCGCCGGCAGCGCCAGCACGGAGGCGGTGCCGAGGGTCCGGCCGACGAAGCGGCGGCGGGAGGTGGATGTCATGGGAAGTCCTCGAACGAGTTGGAAACGAAGGGCCGCTCGGCCGGCGCGGCGGCGATCGTCGGAACGATCGATCGGCGGGCGGTGAAAGGGCGGTCGGGGCCGGGACGGATCGGAAGGCCGGGTGGCTCGGCGGGTCGCTCCCTCAGTGGACGAAACCGCCCTTGACGAAGCGCACCGGCTCGGCCTCCATGCGGCGGATCAGCGCGTCCAGGCCGTCGGTGGAGGACGCGGGCGCCGCGCGGGCATCGCCGACGACGACGGCGCGCGAAGCGGTCGAAGCCGACGGCGTGCGGCACAGCAGGTCCTCGTCCGACCAGTCGCCGGCGCCGGGCCGGTTCAGCGCCCGCAGCCAGCCGCCGCGATCGGCGACGAGGCGCGTGCCGGCCAGCGACGCGGTGCCGGCCACCAGCGAGAAGGCGGCCCAGGCGTCGGGGTCGTCGATCACGCAGCCGGCCGCGTCGGGCGCACCGGGTCCGGCGGCCGATCCGGCCGGCGCGGGGCCGGGGCGCAGGCGCACGGTCACGAAGCGCGGGTCCTCCAGCGGCGGCGCGCTCCGCGCATCGGCCTCGGCTTCGGCCACGACGCGGATGCGCTGGCCGCGCCAGCGCGACAGCGGCCGCGCCGGCCGGCCGTCGCAGCGCACCCCGGCGTCGGGCAGGGCCACCGGCAGCGCCCAGGCGCCGGTCGCGCGCAGGCCCTCGCCGGCGGCCTGCGCCTTCATGAAATCGATCAGGGCCCAGGCCTCGTCGTCGCGCAGCCGGTCGCCGAAGCCCGGCATCGACGGCGCGCCGTGGCGGTCCCGCATGCCGTGCAGCACGTGCCAGAGCAGGTCGCCGTCGGCCCGGCGCCACAGCAGCGGCCCGGCCAGGTCGGGCGGCCACACCGGCTGCGCCGCCGCCAGCGGCCCCTGCCCGCGCCCGTCGGCCCCGTGGCAGGCCGTGCAGTGCGCGGCGAAGAGCGCCCGCCCCCGTGCGATCGACGCCACGTCGAAGCCGCCCGGCGACGCATGGAAGCTCGCCGGCGTCGCCGCGACCGCCAGCACCCGCCCCTCCGGCCAGGGCGCCGCCAGCAGCATCAGCGCGGCCACCGCCACGAGCGGCCGGCGCCGGCGCCGCCACACGACCGCCAGCAGCAGGACGACCGCCGCCGCCGCCAGCACCGCCGCCGCGACCCCCAGCCGCCGCGCCTGCCCGGCGTCGATCAGCAGGTTCTCCCCCGACAGCCGCGCGCCCCACGGCCACGCCGGCTGCCCGTGCACCGCATCGACCAGCCCCAGCCCGGCCAGCATCCGCAGCAACGCCACCTGCCCCGCCTGCAGCCCGCCGATCAACCCGTTGAGCCATTGCGCTCCCCACGGCGCGTCCATTCAGGCGACGCATGAAGCCGGCAAGCCGCCGCGCACGGCCGCCCGAATCCGGACACTCCGATCGCACGCCCCGGCCCCGGCCCTGGCCAGGGACACCGCGGAACTGGCTCCGCCAGGCCGCCGGTGTCGCCCCCGGCGAGGGGGTGGGCGAGAGCGACACGCAGTGCGCGAAGCCTGGGGGAGTGCAACAGTCACCACGTCGCGTCCAGGCCGAGGTGCCGCAGCGCCTCGTGGCGCAGCTCGACCAGGCGCGGGTCCCCGCGATGCCGCGGATGCGGCAGGTCGATCACCAGTTCCGCCGTGATGCGCGCCGGCCGGTCGCTCAGCACCACCACGCGGTCGGCCAGGAACAGCGCCTCCTCCACGTCGTGCGTCACCAGCAGGGCCGAGAAGCCGGCGCGCTGCCACAGGGCCAGCAGTTCGCTCTGCATCGCGATGCGGGTGAGCGAATCGAGCTTGCCCAGCGGCTCGTCGAGCACCAGCAGCCGGGGGTCGTTGACCAGCGCGCGCGCCAGGGCCACGCGCTGCGCCATGCCGCCGGAGAGCTGGTGCGGAAAGCTGTCGGCGAAATCGGTCAGCCCGACCAGCGCCAGCGCGTCGTCCACGCGCGCGCGCTGCGTCTTCAGCAGGCCGCGCGCCTGCGGGCCCAAGGCCACGTTGTCGCGCACGGTGCGCCACGGGTAGAGCGTCGGGTCCTGGAAGACGACGATGCGCGAGGGATCGGGCCGGGTGATGGGCGCGCCGTCCTGCAGCAGTGCCCCGGCGGTCGCGGGCTCGAGCCCGGCGACCAGGCGCAGCAGGGTCGACTTGCCGCAGCCGCTGGGCCCCAGCAGCGCGACGAATTCGCCCGGGCGCACCCGCAGGTCGATGCCGTCGAGCACCTGCAGCACGCCGCCCTTCGGCTGGCGGAACCAGTGGCTCACGCCCCGGATGTCGATGCGGGCGCCGGACGCGGGCCCGGCGGCGCCGGACGCGGCGTCCGGACGTTCGGTGGCGGCGGCAGTGGCAGCGGCGTTCACCATTTCACGGTCCCCTTCTGCCACGTCAGCGCGCGGTCGCGCACCGCGAACAGCAGCGTGATCAGCCCCGAGCACAGCACCGCCATCACCAGCAGCGCCGCGTACATGTTGGCGTAGGCGGCCCAGCCCTGGGCCCACTGCAGGTACCAGCCGAGCCCGGCCTTCACGCCCATCATCTCGGCCGTCACCAGCACCGAGAACGACGCGCCCAGGCCCATGAACAACCCGACGAAGACCTGCGGCAGCGCGGCCGGCACGGCCACGCGCAGCACCAGGAACCATTCCGAGGCGCCCAGCGTGCGCGCGACGTCGTAGTAGCTCTTGTTGACCGACGCCACGCCCGACCACGTCAGCACCGCCACCGGGAAGAAGGTGGCCAGGCCGACCAGGAACACCGCCGCCGCGTAGCTCGACGGGGCGAAGAAGAAGGCCAGCGGCAGCAGCGCCGAGGCCGGCACCGGCCCCAGGAAGCGCAGCACCGGATGGACCCAGTAGCCAGCCACGCGCGACCAGCCGATCCACACCCCGGTGCCGAAGCCCGCCAGCGCGCCCAGCACGAAGCCGTGCGCGAGCAGGCGCAGCGAGTGCGCGGTGGACAGGCCCAGGCGCGCCCAGTCCTCGTGGGCGACGTCGATCAGGCTCTGCGGCGGCGCGAAGAACGGCGGCGGCAGCGCGCCGAGCTTGGCCGTCAGCACCTCCCACAGCGCCAGCAGCAGCGGCGCGGCGATCAGCCACCGGCCGGCCGGGCGCAGCGCGCGGCCGACGCCGCCGGCCCGTGCGCCCGCCAGCGCCACGGCCGCCAGCAGCAGGCCCGCCACCACGGCGGCCACGCCGAGCTCGGTGGTGAAGGCCCAATCGCTGAAGCCGACCTCCTCGTTGGGCCAAGCCAGCGTGAGCGCGCCCAGCGCCGCCCAGGTCGCGGCGGCGGCGAGGCCGGTGCGCCAGACCCCGGTGGGCGCGACGTCCTGCAGCGAGGCGGGCGGCGCCGACGCCGGCCGCGCCGCGGCGACGCGGACGGACGCGGGCGCGCGGAAGGCCGGCGCGCCCTCCGCCGTGGCGACGGGCACGGCGCTCATGCCAGCACGTCCACCGACACGTGGTTGGCCAGCCGCGCCGGGTCGGTCGAGGCCTTGAGCACGCCGACGGAGCGGAAGTCGCGCGCGTAGAACTCGACCTCGTCGCGCAGGTTGCGGCCCACCGGGTGGTGGGCGTGCGTCAGCGTGCCCAGCAGCGCGCGCAGGTCCTCCACCGGCACCTTGGGCGAATACTTGGCGAACAGCCGGGCCGACTCGTTGGGGTTCTCGGCCACGAAGTCGGAGGCCTGCACGATCGAGCGCACCAGCGCGGCGACGGTGGGCCGGTCCTTGCGCACCAGCTCGCCGCGCGCGCCGACGATGCAGCACACCTTGTCCTTGTATTCGCCCGTGAGGTTCGACGCCAGTTCGAGGTAGCGGCCCGGGTTGCGCTTCTCGATCAGGTAGAGCGTCGGGTCGCCGTCGGCGATGGCCTGGACCTCGCCCTTGTTGACGGCGATGTCCAGCAGGTCGGCCGGGTACTGCCGCCAGCTCACGTCGCGGTCGGCGTCGATGCCGTTCTTCTTCAGCAGGATGGAGAAGAAGTTCTTGCCCGGACTCGCGATGTCCGACACCCCGATGGTGGTGCCCTTGAGCTTCTGCAGGCTGGTCACGCCGGCCTCCTTCACGCCCACCAGCCGCACGCAGCCGCCGTGCGAACTGCCCACGATCTTGACGTCGAAGCCCGACTCCAGCGGCTTGAGCCAGCGATGGATCATGCCCACCGCCGCGTCGGCCTTGGCGGTGGCCAGCGACTCCAGCAGCTGGTCGGTCGAGCCGGTGTAGTTGATCAGGTCGACCTGCAGGCCGTTCTTCTCGAAGATCCCGCGCTCCTGCGCCACCACCACCGGCGACAGGCAGAACGCCGACGCGTTCCAGGCGAAGGTCAGCTTGCGCGGCTGCGACCACGCCCGCGACGCCAGCAGCCCGCCCGAGGCCACGACGGCGGCCGCGCCCGCCACGCGCAGCGCGCCGCGCCGCGAAGCGAGGGCGGAAGAAGAAGAAAGGAACGATTTCATCGACGACTCCAAGAACGAAAAGAGCGCGGCCGAAGCCTGGAACACCGCGGAACCGGCTTCGCCGGGCCGCTGGTGTTGACCCCTGGAAAGGGGGTGGCGAAGCGACACGAAGTGCGCGAAGACTGGGGGTCAGTCCAACAATTCCGGCTCGGCTTCCACCAAGCCCTCGTAGAGACTCTCGAAGGCGTGCAGCGCGCCTTCCGGCCCGCCGATCTGGCCGTGCGTGTGCCGCGCCACGGCCTCGTCGATCGGCTGCGGCGTGCCGGCCGCTTCGGCCAGCAGTTGCGTGTGGCAGGCGTTGTCCAGCGCCATGTACCACCAGGCGGCGGCCTCGACGCTGGGGCCGGCGGTCAGGATGCCGTGGTTCTTCAGGATCGCGCCCTTGCCGTCGCCCAGGGCGCGGGCGATGCGCAGGCCCTCGCTGTCGTCGACCACCATGCCGGTGAAATCGTCGAACAGCGCCACGTCGCCGTGGAAGGCGCAGGCGTCCTGCGTCAGGGTGTCGAGCTTGCGCCCGAGCGTCGACCACGCCTTGCCGTAGGTCGAGTGCGTGTGCGCGGCGGCGACGATCCTCGGGTCGTGCTCGTGGATCGCCGCGTGGATGGCGAAGGCGGCCTTGTTGAGCGGCCGGTCTCCCACCACGGTCTCGCCCCTGGCGTTGACCAGCAGCAAGTCCGACACCTTGATGCGCGCGAAATTCAGGCCCAGCGGGTTGACCCAGAAGTGGTCGGTCAGCTCCGGGTCGCGCGCCGTGATGTGGCCGGCCAGCCCCTGGCCGAAGCCCAGGCGCGCGAACAGCCGGAAGGCGCCGGCCAGGCGCTCCTGGCGGTGGCGGCGCTCGGCCTCCACCGTGGGGCGGCGCGCCGGCGGGTCGAACCAGAACTTCTGCACCGGGTTCGGGTTGAGCTGCAGGCGGGGGGCGTGGCGGTCGATGGAAAGGACGGCATTCATCTCATTTCTCCATGGTGCGGCGCGCCACCCACGCCCGATGGAACCGGCACGGCTCGATACCGGAAACACCGGGGAACCGGCTTTGCCGGGCCACTGGTGTTGCCCCCTGCAAGGGGGTTGGCGCAGCGACACGAAGTGCGCGAAGACTGGGGGTGTGATTCATATCAGGCCGCCTTGCGGCGGGAAGCGATGCGCTCGGCGACGAGGGCGCGGGTGCGCGGGATCAGCTCGCGGCCGTAGTCGAGCGCGTCCTCCAGCGGGTCGAAGCCGCGGATGAGGAAGGTGCCCACGCCCAGGTCCCAGTAGTCGAGCAGCGCGTCGGCGACCTGCTCGGGCGTGCCGACCAGGGCGGTGCTGTTGGAGCGCCCGCCGATCTCCTGCGCGATGGCGGTCCACAGGCGCTTGTCCAGGCGCGGGCCCTTGTCGGCCGCGGCCAGCAGGCGCTTGGCGCCCTCGCTCTGCTGCGGCCCGCCGCGCCCGAAGCCCTGCACCACGCGCAGGCGCTTGGTCTCGGCCAGGATCGCCTCGGCGCGCTCCCAGGCCGCGGCCTCGGTGTCGGCCACGATCGGCCGGAACGAGACCGAGAAGCCGATCTGCCGACCGTGCCTCGCCGCCTCGGCGCGCACGCGGCCGGTGAGCTCGCGCGCCTGGTCGAGCGACTCGCCCCACAGCGCGTAGACGTCGGCGTGCTTGCCCGCGACCGGGATCGCCGCCTCGGAGGCGCCGCCGAAGTACACCGGCACGTGCGGCCGGCCGTGGCGCGTCTGCACCGGCTTGACCTCGGAGAAGGCGCCCTCGAAGCGGTAGTGCGCGCCCGCGTGGTCGAAGGGCTGCTCGCTGGTCCAGACCCTGCGCAGCACGTCGAGGTACTCGTCGGTGCGGGCGTAGCGCTGGTCGTGGTCGAGCCAGTCGCCGTCGCGGCGCTGCTCCTCGTCGGAGCCGCCGGAGATGTAGTGCACGCCCAGCCGGCCGCCGCTGAACTGGTCGAGCGAGGCGAACTGCCGCGCCGCCAGCGTCGGCGCGACGAAGCCCGGACGGTGCGCCAGCATGAAGTGGATGCGCTCGGTGACCGAGGCCGCGTAGGCGACGGTCAGCGTGGCGTCGGGGCTGGTGGAGTGGTGCGGCACCAGCACGCGGTCGAAGCCGGCCTGCTCGTGGGCCTGGGCGAAGGCGCGCACGTAGTCGCGGTCGATCGCGGGGCCCTCGGCGGCGTGGATCTCCGAAACCTTGCGCGACTGGATCATGCCGATGAATTCGACGTCCCGGGGGTGGTGCTGGTTCTGGCTCATGGCGGGTTCCTGACGGATGAAGACGGTGGAAGAAGAGATGGACAGCGCGCTCAAAAGCTGTGAAGCCATCGTTGTCGAGCAGGCCCGAGGTCGCATCGAGGACCGGAGCCGTACTGACGTACGGCGAGGACCGCAGGTGCGAGATCGGGACGCGCAGAAGATGGATTCACAGCTTTTCGTAGCGGCGGTCCCAGAGGGGGCGCACGTCGGCCGCGCCGTCGAGCACGCCGAGCTGGCGGAAGGTGTCGGCCACCTGCTGGTGGCTGCGGATCACGGACTCGTCGACGCCCGCGAGGCTGTAGTCGCCGCTGCGCCGGTTGAACAGTTCCACCAGGTCGCCCACCGGCACGCGCGTCTCGGCCGACTGCGCCCGGGCATAGGCCAGGAAGTCGCCGTTGATCCAGGCGAACGAGCGCTGCAGGCGCTGCAGCAGGTCGCCGATGGCGGCGCCGCGCCGCGCGTCGTCGAGCGCGCGCGGGTTGGCGTAGATGGGGAAGTTGCCCGACAGGTAGCCCACGCCGGTCTTGACGACGCGCGCGCCATGCCGGGTGCGGGCGATCTGGCCGTTGTAGCCGTAGATCGCCCAGGCATCGAGGTCGCCGCGCGCGAAGGCCGACAGGCCGTCGGCCGGCGTCAGGGAGACGGCCTGGATGTCGGCGAACGACAGGCCGGCCTCGGCCAGCTGCCGCGCCAGGTAGTAGTGCGAGGTGGTGGCGCGCACGTAGCCCACGCGCCTGCCCTTGAGGTCGGCGATCGTGCGGATGTCGGCGTCGCCGCGCGCCAGCGTGGCCTGGTTGTTGAGGTCCTCGTGCGTGACGGCGACGAAGCGCACGGACGCTTTCTGGCGCGCGGCGAACACCGCCGGGATCTCGCTGCCCGAGCCGAGGTCGAGCGCGTCGCCGTTGATCGCCTCGATGTGCAGCACGCCGTTGTTGAGCTCGCGCCATTCGATCCGGTAGGGCGTGTCGGCCTGGCCGGAGGCCTGCAGCAGCGGGCGCCACAGGCCCTTGTAGGTGCCCACGCGCAGCGTGACGCCGGCGAGGTCGGGGCCGGCCGGCGCGGGGCGCGCCCACGCGGCGGTGGACGCGGCGCCCGTGGCGGCGGCGGCGCTCCAGGCGGCGAGGCCCTGCAGCCAGGCGCGGCGGTCGGATCGGAAGGGAGTCATGTCGATGCGGCGGGGGAACGGGGGGGTCGGAGGAATCGGAAGGACCGAGGCGGAGCCGAACCGTAACCAGCGCGCCGTCGAAAACGAACGCAGGAAAACACGTTTGCATATGCACGAAAGATCGTTGGTCCGACGTGCCGGCGGGACTAAGGTGCCGGGCATGAGTGCCCTCCCCCTGCGCCGGGACGCCGCCCCGGCGGACCCCTCCTCTTCCGTCGTCCGGCCCCTGGCCGCCCCGTCGTCCGTCGCCGCGCCGCTGCCGGCCACCGACGCCGCGGCGCTGGCGCGCCTGACCGCCCTGTTCGCCAGCACCGCCGCCGACCACGACCGCGACGGCGGCTTCCCGCGCGCCAACTTCATCGAGCTGCAGTCGCGCGGCCTGATCGGCCTGGTCGTGCCCCGCGCGCTCGGCGGCGGCGCCGCCGACCTGGCGACGGCGCGGCGGGTGATCGCCGCCGTGGCGCAGGGCGAGCCGGCGACCGCGCTGATCCTGACCATGACCTGGCTGCAGCTCCAGGGCCTGGGCCGGCGCGACGGCCGCTGGCCGGCCGCGCTGCGCGAGCGCGTGCAGCGCGACGCCGTCGAGCGCGGCGCCCTGATCAATGCGCTGCGCGTGGAGCCGGACCTGGGCTCGCCCGCGCGCGGCGGCCTGCCCGCGACCGTGGCGCGCCGCGTGGACGGCGGCTGGCGCCTGTCGGGCCACAAGCTCTACACCACCGGCATCGAGGGCCTGAGCTGGCTCGCCGTCTGGGGCCGCACTGACGAGGCGGCGCCCCGCGTGGGCACCTTCCTGGTCCCGCGCGCGGCCGCCGGCGTGCGCGTGATCGCCAGCTGGGACCACCTGGGCCTGCGCGCCTCGGGCAGTCACGAGGTGGTCTTCGAGGACGTGGCGCTTCCGCCCGACCACGCGGTCGACCTGCGCGCGCCCGCCGACTGGGCCGCCGACGCCGGCGGTCCCGCCGACGTCGCCGCCCATGCGCTGCAGCAGGCCTGGATGACGGTGCTGCTGGGCGCCCTCTACGACGGCGTGGCGCGCGCGGCGCGCGACTGGCTGGTCGACTTCCTGAACCGGCGCGCGCCCGGCAGCCTGGGCGCGCCGCTGGCCAGCCTCGCGCGCGTGCAGGAGCACGTTGGCGAGATCGAGGCGCTGCTGCACGTCAATCGCGTGCTGCTCGACCGCGCCGCCGCCGACGTCGACGCCGGCCGGCCGCCGAGCGCGATCGACAGCGGCCTGCTCAAGCACACCGTGACGACGCAGGCCATCCGCGCCGTCGAGATCGGCCTGACGCTCACCGGCAACCACGGCCTGTCGCGCCGGAACCCGCTGGAGCGCCACCACCGCGACGTGCTGTGCGGCCGCGTGCACACGCCGCAGGACGACGCCGTGCTCGCTGCCGCCGGCCGGCGGGCACTGCAGGCGCGGGAGCCGGCATGACCGCCACGGCCACGGTCGCCGATCGCCTGGCGCCGCTGCGCGCGTTCGTCGGCGCCTTCGGCCGGCTGCTCGATGCCGCGCCCGGCGAACCGGCGATCCTGCGCGACGGCGCCGCCCTGCTGCGCACCCTGGTCGCGCGCGACGACTGGCTGCCCGACGCCTTCGCCGAGCCCGACCCGGCGCGCTACCAGCAGTACCTGCTGCACCTCGATCCGCGCGCGCGCTTCTCGGTCGTCAGCTTCGTCTGGGGGCCGGGCCAGGCCACGCCGGTGCACGACCACACCGTCTGGGGCCTGATCGGCATGCTGCGCGGCGCCGAGATCGCCCAGGCCTACGCGCCGCGCGACGGCGGCCGCTGGCGCCCCGAGGGCGAACCCGTGCGGCTGGCGCCGGGCGACGTCGAGGCGGTCTCGCCCGCCATCGGCGACGTGCACCGCGTGCGCAACGCCTTCGACGACCGCACCTCGATCAGCATCCACGTCTACGGCGCCGACATCGGCCAGGTGCGCCGCCACACCTACCCGGACGACGCGCCGCCCAAGGTCTTCGTCTCCGGCTACACCCGGGCGCTGGCGCCGGGGCTGGTCGTCGGTGCGGCCGATCCGGCCACGGTCGCCGTGGCGTCCCTCTCTCCCCTCTACCCCGCTGCGCGAGGCACCCCACCATGACCCTGCCCGACACCCCCCTCGCCCCGGCCTTTGCGGACACCGTCGTCGATGCCGACGTCGAGGCGGCGATCGACGCCGAGGCCGAGGCCCGGGCCGCCGCCCGCGCCCCGCGCCGGCCCGCCGCGCCGCCGGTCCCGGCGCCCCCGGGCGGTGCCGCCGCCACCGGCGAGCGCGCCGCCCCGATCCCGACGCTCGACGTCGCCGCCGTGCGCGCCCGCCTGCTCGCGCGCGAGGAGATCGCGCTGCTCGACGTTCGCGAGGAGGACCCCTACGCCCAAGCCCATCCGCTGTGGGCCGCCAACCTGCCGCTGTCGCGCATCGAGATCGAGGCGCACCGGCGCATCCCGCGCCCGGACACCGTCGTCGTGGTCTACGGCACGCACGACGGCGAGGACCTGGCGCCGCGCGCGGCCCGGGTGCTGGCGTCGATCGGCTACACGCGCGTGCACCTGCTCGACGGCGGCCTCGACGCCTGGCGCGCGGCCGGCGGCGAGCTGTTCCGCGACGTCAACGTGCCGAGCAAGGCCTTCGGCGAGCTGGTCGAGCACGAGCGCGGCACGCCCTCGCTGTCGGCCACGGAAGTGAAGGCGCTGATCGACGCCGGCGCCGATGCCGTCGTGCTCGACGCCCGGCGCTTCGACGAGTACCGGACCATGAGCATCCCGACGGCCACCAGCGTGCCCGGCGCCGAGCTGGTGCTGCGCGTGCGCGACCTGGCCCCCGACCCGGCCACGCGCGTGATCGTCAACTGCGCCGGACGCACGCGCAGCATCATCGGCACCCAGTCGCTGGTGAACGCGGGCATCCCCAACCCGGTGGCGGCGCTGCGCAACGGCACCATCGGCTGGAAGCTCGCCGGCCAGGCGCTCGACCACGGCGCCGCGCGCCGCGCCCCGGCCGGGGCGAGCCCCGAAGCGCGCCGCCGCGCCGCCGCCGACGCCCGCCGCGTGGCCGACCGCGCCGGCGTGCGGCGCGTCGCGCTCGACGCCCTGGACGCGCTGGCATCGGACGCCGACCGGCGCACCACCTACCGCTTCGACGTCCGCACGCCCGAGGAGCACGCCGCCGGCCACCTCGACGGTTTCGCGAACGCGCCGGGCGGCCAACTGGTGCAGGAGACCGACCATCACGCGCCCGTGCGGGGCGCCCGCATCGTGCTGGCCGACGACGACGGCGTGCGCGCGTCGATGACCGGCTCGTGGCTGGCGCAGATGGGCTGGGAGGTTCACGTCGTCGATCCCGTGCCCGGCGCCGACGCCTTCGTCGCGAGCGACACCGGCGCGCCGGCTCCCGACACCGTGCCCTCGCCCGAGGTCGAGGAGATCGGCCCGGCGGCGCTGGCGCTGCTGCTCAAGCGCCACGAGGCCGTGGTCATCGACGTCACCGCCAGCGCCAACTACGTGCAGCGCCACGTCCCCGGCGCGTGGTTCGCGATCCGCGCCCAGCTGGCGCAGGCGCTCGATCGCATCGGGCCGGCGCCGGTGTGGGTGCTGACCTGCGGCACCAGCCGGCTGGCGCGCTTCGCCGCCGCCGACCTGCAGCGCCTGCTGGCCGGGCGCGGCGAGCCCGACGCGCAGGTCTGGGTGCTCGACGGCGGCACCTCCGCCTGGATCGCCGCCGGCCTGCCGGTGGAGCAGGGCGAGACCCGACTGGCCACCCCGCGCACCGACCGCTACCGCCGCCCCTACGAGGGCACCGACGCGCCGGCCGAGGCGATGCAGGCCTACCTGGACTGGGAGTTCGGGCTGGTCGCGCAGCTGGGGCGGGACGGGACGCACCATTTCGAGGTGATCTGAGGCGGAGCGAGCGGGGTCGGGCCGGATGTCGCCGGCCACCGCCCACGGACCGGCGCCGGGAAGCGACCCGCTATCCTCCGCCGCACATGCCCTCCGTGCCCATCTCCCATCCCGCGATCGACATCGATCTGCGCTACGCCACCGCCGACAACATCACGCACCGGCGTATCTACGACCGCCCGGTGGCGCTGCTGCGGCCCGAGGCGCAGCGCGCGCTCGCCGTCGCGGCCGATCTCGCGTCGGCCCAGGGCCTGCGCCTGCGGGTGTTCGACGCCTACCGGCCGGTCGCGGCGCAGTGGCGGCTGTGGGAGGCCCTGCCCGATCCGACCTTCGTCGCCGACCCGCGCATCGGCTCGCTGCACTGCCGCGGCGTCGCGGTCGACCTGACCCTGGCGTCGGCCGACGGCGTCGCGCTCGACATGGGCACCGGCTTCGACGACATGACCCCGCAGTCCGGCCACGCCCGCACCGACATCCCGGTCGCCGCCCAGCGCCACCGCGCCCTGCTGCTGGGCCTCATGACGGCCAGCGGCTGGGCGCACATCGCCAGCGAGTGGTGGCACTACAACCTCCCCGACGGCGAGCGCCACCCGCCCTGGGACGACGACCGCGAAGGCCGGCTGCTGATGGACCTGCCGCCGGCTGACTGAGACCGACCACTTTCTCGAAAGAAGGCGCTGCGACACGACGTGCGCAAGCCTGGGGCTGGTCCCCAAGCCCAGGACACCGCGGAACCGGCTCCGCCGGGCCGCCGGTGTCGCCCCCTCAATGAGCAAGCTTGGGGCTGGTCCCAAGGCCAGGGACACCGTAGAACCGGCTCCGCCGGGCCACCGGTGTCGCCCCCTCGAAGGGGGGTGGCGCTGCGACACGAAGTGCGCAAGCCTGGGGGTGGTCAGAGTTTGGCGATGGAGACCTCGGTCGACTTCACCAGCGCGACCACGTCGGAGCCCGGCTTGAGCTGCAGCTCGTCGACCGAGCGCGTGGTGATGACCGAGGTGACGATGCCCCAGGCGGTCTCGACATCGACCTCGGAGACGACGTCGCCGCGGATGATTTCCTTGACCTTGCCGCGGAACTGGTTGCGGACGTTGATGGCTTGGATGGACATGGTGGTTTTCCTTGGGAAGGGTGGGTGAAAGAAAGGAAGAAGGAAGAAAAGGGAAGGCGCGGGGCGGCGCGGCTCAGATCGCCCAGCGCAGCCCCGGCGCGTTCTGCCAGCGGGGCTCGTCGGCGGGCGACGGTTCGTTCGCGCCGGGCTTCTGCAGCACGCGGTCGAGGATGCGTTTCTCGATCGCGGCGAAGGCCGGGTCGCCCTGCGAGCGCGGTCGCGCCAGGGCGATCGGTTCGTCCAGCGCGATGCGGCCGTCCTCGATCAGGATCACGCGGTCGGCCAAGGCCACCGCCTCCTGCACGTCGTGCGTCACCAGCAGCGCGGTGAAGCGGTGCCGCTGCCACAGGCCCTCGATGAGGCGGTGCATCTCGATGCGGGTCAGCGCGTCGAGCGCGCCCAGCGGCTCGTCAAGCAGCAGCAGGCGCGGGTGGTGCACCAGCGCGCGCGCCAGGGCCACGCGCTGGCGCTGGCCGCCCGACAGGCGCGCGGGCCATTCGTCGGCGCGCTCGGCCAGGCCGACCTGCGCCAGCACCTCGCGTCCGCGCTCGCGCACCGAGGCCGGCAGGCCCAGCACGACGTTGTCCAGCACGCGCCGCCAGGGCAGCAGGCGCGCCTCCTGGAACATGATCCGGGTGTCGTCGTGCAGGCCGTCGATGGTGCGGCCGTCGGCCGCGAGCGTGCCGCCGGAGACCGGCTCCAGCCCGGCGACCAGCCGCAGCAGCGTGCTCTTGCCGCAGCCGCTGCGCCCGACGATGGCGACGAACTGGCCCGGCTCGATCGCGATGCGCGCGTCGCGCAGCACGGTGCGCTCGCCATAGCGCTTGTCGACGCCGCGCACGTCGAGCCGGACGCCGCCGGCGACGACGGGGTCGTGCGGCGCGGGCCGGGCGGTCGACGGGCGGTCGAGGGTCGTGGTGTTCATGGAAATTCCTTGGCGCGGCGCGGCGCGGTACTCGTTGACATGGAGGCGTCGCCGGTCGCGTGATGCGGCAGGTGGGCGCCGTCGGTGCCCGTGCTCATGCCGGCGTTCCCGGCCTGAACAGCGCCACGTCCCGCGCGTCGACCCGGCGCGGCAGCAGCCGCTCGGCCAGGAAGGCATCGGCGATCCGCTGCTGCTCGTCCAGCTCGGCGGCCAGCACCGGACGCACGTCGTAGCTGCGGCGGGCGTTGGCCTGCTCGATGACGGCCCTGTCCAGTCCCCAGACCGGCGAGAGCAGCGCGGCCGCCTCGGCCGGCCGGCGCTTGACCCATCGGCCGGTCTCGGCCAGTCCGGCGTACAGCAGGTTCAGCACGTCCGGCCGCGCCTCGGCGAAGCGCGTGCGCGCCAGGTAGTAGCGCTGGTACGACGCGATGCCGGTGCCGTCGGCCAGCACGCGGGCGCCGGACTGCCGCTCGGCCGCGGCCAGGAACGGGTCCCACACGACCCAGGCGTCGATGGCGCCGCGCTCGAAGGCCGCGCGCCCGTCGGCCGGCGTGAGGTAGGCCGGCTCGACGTCGCGCAGCGACAGCCCGGCCTTCTCCAGCGCCGCGATCAGCAGGTAGTGCGCGCCGGCCGCCTTGGCGAAGCCGACCTTGCGGCCCTTGAGATCGGCCACCCGCTGCAGCGGCGAGTCGGCGCGCACCAGGATCGCCTGCGCCGCCGGCGACGCCGTCTCCCGCGCCACGAAGGTCAGCCGCGCCCCGGCGGCCTGCGCGAACACCGGCACCGTGTCGGCGACGTCCGCCGTGACGTCCAGGTTGTCGAGGTTGAGCGCCTCCAGCAGCGGCAGCCCGCTCGTGAACTCGTGCCAGCTCGGCTTCACCCCCAGCGGCGCCAGCCGCTGCTCCAGCGTCCCCTGCGCCTTGAGCACCGCGATCAGCGTCGACGACTTCTGATAACCGATGCGCACCGTCGCCGACGCCGACGCGCCCTGCGCCGACACCGTCCCGCTCCCCGCCAGCCCCGCCAGCGCGACCAGCGCGGCGCGCCGGCTGAAACCCGTTCCGTCCTGATTCATGACAATTCCAAACTCGAAATCCGTGATCGATCCTCGGCAATCCCTCGACGCCGCTGCGCATCTCCGACACTCCCCGCACCTGCGCGGCCCATGCCAGTGACACCGTGGAACCGGCTCCGCCGGTCCACCGGTGTCGCCCCCTGGAAGGGGGTTGGCGAAGCGACACGCAGTGCGCGAAGACTGGGGGTCAGCCTTGATACCCGGGGTGCCAGCGCAGCCACCAGTGCTCGAGGCTGCGCGCGAACAGGTCGGCCAGCTTGCCCAGCAGCGCGTACAGCAGGATCCCCACCAGCACGATGTCGGTCTGCAGGAACTCCCGCGCGTTCATCGTCAGGTAGCCGATGCCGGCCTGCGCCGAGATCGTCTCGGCCACGATCAGGATCACCCACATCAGCCCGAGCGAGAAGCGCAGCCCGACCAGGATCGACGACAGCGCGCCCGGCAGGATCACCTGGCGGTACAGGTCCCAGCGCGACAGGCCGTAGGTGCGGCCCATCTCGATCAGCTGCGGGTCGACGTTGCGGATGCCGTGGAAGGTGTTGAGGTAGATCGGGAAGAACACCGACACGCTGATGAGGAACAGCTTGGCCGTCTCGTCGATGCCGAACCACAGGATCACCAGCGGGATCAGCGCCAGCGCCGGGATGTTGCGCACCATCTGGATGGTCGAGTCCAGCAATGTCTCGAAGAACTTCACCGACCCGGTCAGCAGCCCGAGCGCCAGCCCGAGCCCGCCGCCGATCGCCAGCCCCGCGAGCGCCCGCCCGGCGCTGACCTTGACGTGCGTCCACAGCTCGCCCGACGCGGTGAGCGTCCAGGCCGCCTTGACGACGTCGAGCGGCGCCGGCAGCACCCGCGTCGACAGCCAGCCCGACGACGAGGCGATCTGCCAGGCCACGATCAGCGTGACCGGCACCAGCCAGGGAATCAGCCGCCGCCCGACGCTCAGCAGGAATCCGGACAGGCGTGGGACACCGCGGATCCGGCTTTGCCGGTCCGCCGGTGTCGTGCCTTGCGAGGGGGACGGCACGGTGGCACGCAGGGCGCCGAGTGTGGGCGTGGGGCCGCCGATCGTGTTCGTGTTCATGTGTTCAGCTCTGGGAGACGAGGCGCGAGGGCGCGTCGAGGTTGGCGACGACCTCGCCGAAAGGACCGGTCGGCGAGCCGCCGGCAAGACCGGCAGCGCCGGCGCGCTGCTTGGCCGGCAGCAGCGGGAAGACCAGCTCGGCGAAGCGGTAGGCCTCCTCCAGGTGCGGGTAGCCGGAGAAGATGAAGTGGTCGATGCCCAGCGCGGCGTATTCCTCGATGCGCGCGGCCACGGTCTGCGGGTCGCCCACCAGCGCCGTGCCGGCACCGCCACGCACCAGGCCGACGCCGGCCCACAGGTTGGGGCTGATCTCCAGGTCGGCGCGCGTCCGCTTGGCGCCGCCCGCGTGCAGCGCGGCCATGCGGCGCTGGCCGACCGAATCCATGCGGGCGAACGCGGCCTGCGCGCGCACCACCGTCTCGTCGTCGACGCGGCCGATGAGCGACTCGGCGGCCCGCCAGGCCGCGTCCTCGGTCTCGCGCACGACGACGTGCAGGCGGATGCCGAACGTCACCGCGCGGCCCCGGCGCGCGGCGCGCGCCCGGACGTCGGCGATCTTCTTCGCGACCTCGGCCGGCGGCTCGCCCCAGGTGAGGTAGCTGTCGACCTGCTCGGCCGCGAGCTCGTGCGCCGCTTCCGACGAACCGCCGAACCACACCGGCGGGTGCGGCCGCTGCACGCTCGGGAACAGCAGCTTGGCGCCCTTGACGCTCAGGTGCCGGCCGTCGAAGTCGACGCTGCCGCCGGCGTGGCTGCGCTCGATCACCTCGCGCCAGATGCGGATGAACTCGGCCGACTGCGCGTAGCGCTCGGCGTGGTCGAGGAACACGCCGTCGCCCTCCAGCTCGGCGCGGTCGCCGCCGGTGACCAGGTTGACCAGCAGCCGGCCGCCGGAGAGCCGGTCGAAGGTCGCGGCCATGCGCGCGGCCAGCGCCGGCTGGTGCAGGCCGGGGCGCACCGCGACCAGGAACTTCAGCCGCCGTGTCGCGCCGATCAGGCTGGAGGCGACGACCCAGGGGTCCTCGCAGGAGCGCCCGGTCGGGATCAGCACGCCCTCGTAGCCGAGGCGGTCGGCGGCGCCGGCGATCTGCTGCAGGTAGTCGAGGTCGACCGCGCGCGCGCCCTCGGTGGTGCCGAGGTAGCGGCTGTCGCCGTGGGTGGGGAGGAACCAGAAGACTTGCATGGGCGGTCGTGGAGCGGGAGAGGAAGGCGGTGGGAGCGTCGGAAAGAGCGGGTGGCGGATCGCACTTCAGGCCGCGAGGCCGGGCGCCGCCGCGTCGAGGACGTCGATGCGCCTGGGGATGAGCTTCAATGCGAGGAAGGTGTCGGCGATGGCCTGCTGCTCGGCCAGGATGGCCCGGGTCACCGGCACCGTGCCGAACTGCCAGCGCGCGACGGCGATGTCCACCGCCGGCTTGGGCGTGCCCCAGAGCGTCGCCAGCTCGGTGGCGAAAGCGTCGCGGTTCGACGTCGCCCAGCGCTCGACCCCCTCGATCTCCTCGACGACGCCGCGCAGCACGTCGGCATGGCGTCGCGCGTAGTCCTGCGAGGAGAAGTAGTAGGCGCGGTTGCCCACCACGCCCCGGGCGTCGGCCAGGACGCGCGCGCCGATCGCGTGCTGGGCCGAGGCCAGGAACGGGTCCCAGATGACCCAGGCGTCGATCGCGCCGCGCTCGAAGGCGGCGCGGGCATCGGCCGGCGGCAGGAAGACCGGGTTCACGTCGCCGTAGGCCAGGCCGTGCTTCTCCAGCAGCTTGACGAGGAAGTAATGGACGTTGCTGCCCTTGTTGAAGGCGATCTTCCTGCCCTTGAGATCGGCCACCGTGCGCAGGGCGGAGTTCGCCGGCACCAGCACCGCCTCGGCCGCCGGGCGATGCACGGTCGCCGCCACGTAGGCCAGCGGCGCGCCGGCGGCCTGCGCGAAGATCGGCGGCGCCTCGCCGACGTCGCCGAAGTCGATCGAGCCGACGTTGAGCGCTTCGAGCTGCACCGGGCCGGCCGTGAACTCGGTCCACTTGACCGCCACGCCCAGTAGCGCGAGCCGCTTCTCCAGCGTGCCGCGGCCCCTGAGCAGGCTCAGGTAGCCCTTCTGGTGGCCGATGCGCAGCGTGCGCGCCGGCGCCTGGCCCTGGGCGAGGGCGCCCAGCGGCGCCAGCGCCAGCGCGACGGCCGTGCCCTGGAGCAGACGGCGGCGCGCGGTGCGTGTCGGGTGGGTGGTCGGATCGGATGTCATGAACGGGTCTCCTGCGGTCGATGGGATGCCCGCGCGGCGCGGAATCGGCGCACCGGGCGGGTCGCGAGGGAAGCGGCCGGCGTCGTCAGACGCTGCATCGCACCTGCGAGAAGGCGATCGACTCGAAGCCGTGGTGCGCCGTGCCCAGGCCGAGCGCCTCGGTGGCCAGGATGTCGCCGGCGTCGTCCAGGCGCTGCGAGAGGTCGGCGTGGACCTGGTGCGCGCCCTCGGGGGTCAGGGTGATCTGCGAGTCGGTGGCGTAGATGCCCGGCAGGATGTGGCGCGCCGACAGGGTCTGCAACACCGGGCGCAGGGCGTAGTCGAGCGCCAGCATGTGGTGCGGACTGCCGCCGGTGGCCAGCGGCAGCACCGTCTTGCCCTTGAGCGCGGTCTGCGAGAGCAGGTCGAGGAAGACCTTCAGCACGCCGCTGTAGGCCGCCTTGTAGATCGGGGTCGCGACCACCACGACGCGGGCGCGCGCCACCTGGTCGATGGCGCGCTCGATGGCCGGGTGCGTCCACTCGGCCCCCAGCAGCGCCTGGGCCGGCAGGTCGCGGATGGCCAGGCGCTCGATGCGGGCGCCGCGCCGCGACAGCCGTTCCCCCGCGGCTTCGAGCAGGGCGGTGGAGCGCGACGGGATCGTCGGGCTGCTGGCGATCAGGAGAACGGTCATGGGGGAGCGGCGGGCAGGTGCGTCCGTCGGGGAACGCGGTGGGGAATGAAGCTGGAGCCGTGGATTCTGGGGAGCCCGACCTGGATCCGGAACGATCAAGTTCCGACTACTTCATGCCGAAAACAGATAAGGCCCCGTCCCCACGGTTGCCTGTCCCGCTGCGACGGGCATTCGAGCGACGCTAAACTTCGCGCCCGCTTGCCGCCCTTCGCGCCGGCGCGTCGCCCCGGCCCTCCTGCCGGGACGCTTTCCCCTCTCTCAAGGACTTCCATTGAACCGCATCGAACTCGTCCAAACCATCGCCGCCGCCCATGACCTGAGCAAGGCCGAAGCCGCCCGCGTCCTGGACACCGTCACCGGCGCCATCGTCGGCGCCGTCAAGAAGGGCGATCCCGTCCAGATCCTCGGTTTCGGCACCTTCAAGCAGGTCGCCCGCGCCGCGCGCACCGGCGTGAACCCGAGCACCGGCGACAAGCTCAAGATCGCCGCCGCCAAGCTGCCGAAGTTCGTCCCCGGCGCCGCCTTCAAGGCCGCCGTCGACCCCAAGGCCGCCAAGCGCAAGGCCGACAAGGCGGCAGCGGCCAAGCCGGCCGCCACCGCCGCGACCGCCAAGAAGGCGGCCCCGGCGAAGAAGGCCGCCGCTCCGGCCAAGAAGACCAAGAAGTAAGGCGCGGCGGCGAGCCCGCCTCGCCTCGTACCGACCTCCTCGACAGCCCCATCCGGGGCTGTCTTCGTTTCCGCCCGCCCGACCGGCGCCCTCCCCCGCGCGACCATGACATCCGTGCCGACCCTCGAAGCCGCCGCGTTCGCGGCCTGGCCCTCCGAACGGACCCTGGACCTCCGGGGCTGGCACCTGCGCCTGGACCGCGGCCACACGAAGCGCGCCAACTCGGCCAACGCGACGGCGCACGCGCTCCCCCTGCGCGAGACCGACGTCGACGCGATCGAGGACCACTTCCGGCGTCGCGGACTGACGCCGGTCTTCCGGCTGCCCGCCGGCCTGCCGACGCCCGAGCAGGCCCGGGAGGCCGACGACCGGCTGGCGCGCCGGGGCTACCGGGCCCGCGATCCGTCGCTGGTGATGACGCGGCCGCTGTCGCCGGCCGACGCCACGGCCGACCCGGCGCTGGCGGCGGACGCGACGGCGTGGCTCGACGCCTTCGGCGACGTCGCCGGACAGGCCGGCGCGGACCAGGCCGCGCACCGGGACATCCTGCGGCGCATCGCGCATCCCTGCGCCTGGGCCGTGCGAAGCCGCGACGGCCGGCCGGTGTGCTGCGGACTGGGCGTCATGGTCGATCGGCTCGTCGGGCTGTTCGACATCGCGACCCGCCCCGACCACCTGCGCCGGGGCGAGGCCCGGCGGCTGTGCGGTGCGCTCCTGGCCTGGGGTGCGCGGCGCGGCGCCGACACGGCCTTTCTCCAGGTGCTCGCGGCCAACCGCCCGGCCATCGACCTGTACGAGCGCCTCGGCTTCCGGGTCGCCTACGCCTACCACTACCGCGTGCCGGCGTCCTGAGCGCCGGTCGATCCGGCGGCGCTCGACGCCGGCGCTCAGCGCGCGCGCAGCAGCTCGCCGACCTCCAGCAGCACCAGCTCGTTGTCGTCGGCCCGCACGGGGTCGCGGCTGCTGCTGAAGGGCAGGTTGTTGTCGTTGCCCACCACGATGTGCGTGGCGTCCACGACGTCGACGTTCTCGATGGTGAAGAAGGGAAACGCCAGCACGCCGTCGGTCAGCGGCTTCCTCGCCAGCCGGCGCGGGTCCTGGATGTCGAGCAGGTCGACGAAGCCGACCTTGCGCAGCGGCGCGCCGGCGTTGGCGTCGGTCATCTCCACCTTGTAGACGCGCTTGAACCTGGCGACGTCGTGGAAGCAGTCGGCGCGCTTCTCGCCGGCCGGGCAGGCGCGGTCGGCGGTGCCCTCGCCGTTGTCGCG
Source organism: Variovorax sp. PvP013 (assembly GCF_050435945.1). Lineage (NCBI taxonomy): Bacteria > Pseudomonadati > Pseudomonadota > Betaproteobacteria > Burkholderiales > Comamonadaceae > Variovorax > Variovorax sp. PvP013. The sequence goes on along the minus strand of NZ_JBNDLF010000014.1, from coordinate 40,599 downwards.
CTCGATGACGAGGCCGGTGGTGGCGTCGATCAGGTTGAAGTCGCCGATGGCGTGGTGGTCGGCTTCGAGCACGTACTTCCAGTGGCGGCCGGTCCAGCGGCCGGCCTGGACGTCGAACTCCAGCACGCGCAGGTAGTGCCGGCCGCCGTCGACCGCCTCGTAGGCCTTCGACGCCTCGTCCCACAGCGGGCCTTCGAGCAGCGCGTACAGCCGGCTGCCGTCCGGACTCGCGGCCATGCCCTCGAAACCCTTGGAGCGCTTGACGTCGAAGGCCGGCGCCTTGGCGTCGGGCGCGGCGGCGGTGGTGACGGCGGGATGGTCGGGCGAGCGCACGACGCGGCCGTCGACCCGGGTGTCGAACACCGCCAGCACGCGGCCGTCGAGGTCGGCCTTGATCAGGTACGGGCCGAACTCGTCGCCGATCCACAGCGCGCCGCCGGCGAACTGGAAGCTCTCGGGGTCGAAGTCCGCGCCGGTCAGGTAGCGTTCCTTGGTGCCCTCCTCGGCGATGCGGAACGGCACCTTGCGGTCCGGGTCGTGCAGGAAGACGGTCCTGCGGCGCGTGAACTCGCCGCTCTGGAAGTCCACCGCGTAGTGGTTGAGGTAGAGCATGAAGTCCGGCGAGTTGGCCTTGGTGCCGGCGCCGTTGTCCGTCAGGACCCAGAACGTTCCGTCGGCCATGCGCTTGATGCCCGAGTGGCCCTGCGCCGGCTGGCCGCGGAACGGCAGCGACACGCCGGTGGGGCGTCCGGCCGAGGTGCCCTCGACGCTGCCGGGTTCGTCCACGCGGCGCGCGGTGGTGAACTTGCCGCTGGTCTGCAGGTCGGCCGGCGCGTGGCGCGGCGCCGGGATGACGGTCTGCGCCGGCAGCACGGCGTGGCCGGCGAGGACGGCCGGGTAGGCCTGCGGGGCCTGCTGGGCCTGCTGGGCGTGGACGGGGACGAGCGCGGCGATGCAGAGCAAGGCGGCGCCGGCGGCGCTGCGGATCGGAAAGGACATGCGTCGGAGGAAGGGTGGCCAGTGAGGGCCGCGACGATGCCGCCCCCGCGTGACACCGCCGTGACGCGCCGCCCGCGCCGTCAGTCCAGCAGCGGCTCCAGGCCCGACGCGTTGTTGATCTCGGTCGACCGGTAGAGCTTGTGCGTCGCCGCCGGACTGGTCGCCTCGGTGACGACGGCGAGGCGCCACGGGTCGCCCTTGGCGACCGCGGCGCGCTCCTCGGCCGTGAGGCGGAAGCCGGTCCGGCCGGGCACGGTGCCCTTGACCGCCAGCTTCAGCAGCGTGTTGCCCTTCTTGTCCGAGACCTGGATGTCGTGGCCGAGCCGCTGGGCGCTCACGTCCTCGGTGCGGTAGCCGTAGCTGGAGAAGTGCTTGGTCAGGTAGGCCTTGGCGGCGGCCTGCACGTCGTCCTGCGACGCCTGCGCCCCCGGATCGTCGCGGCGCTTCGCCGGCACGCTGCCGCGCGCGCGGGCGGCGTCGATCTCGGCCTCGCCCGGCTGCCAGCCGCGCTCGCCGCGCACCAGCACCGCCATCTTCTCGTCGGCGTCCCAGGCGGCGACGTGCCATTCCTGGTCGTCCGGCACGCGCACCGACACCTTGGCGGCCTTGTCGGTCTCGACGTCGGCGATGGCGACGCGGTTGGTCTGCAGCACGACGCGCAGGCCCTGGTCGCGGTCGAACGCGCGCTTGAGCAGGCCGAGCCGGTCCTTGGCGCGGCGGATCTGCACCTCGCTGCGCTCGCCGCCGCCGTCGCCCAGGCGCCGCAGGGTGTCGAGCGATTCCAGGCAGAACCAGCGTCCGCCCTCGCCCGGGCTCACGAACTCGGCCCAGACGGTGGCGATGATGTTGTCGCCGGTGGCCAGCCAGGCCGACTCGGCGGCCTGCTGGCGGGCGTCGAACACGCCCATCCTGGCGATGATCTCCACGGGGGTGCGCTTGTCGCCCAGCAGGCGCTTCTCGTTGATGACCGCGAGGACCGCGGGGTCGACTTCTTTATCCATTCGCAAGATTTCAGGTGGGTTGCAGACCGTTTCGAGTATGCCGCGAAGCGTCGGACGGCCTGCGCGGCCGCTTCCGCCGACCGGTGGTGCGTGATCACTGACCGCTCGCATGGTTTCACGCCATGGAGGGTGACGGCGCCGGGGCCGCAAACCTATGATGTCTTTGGCGTAACACAACGATACGCAGGTTCTTATATTGATACTTTTGATGTATCTCAAATGATGAAGAAGTCCGCGCACCTGTTCCAACTTCCGAGTCTCCAGGCCCGGCTCGGCGCCACGCTGGCCGCGCTGGTCCTGGTCGTCGCGGTCACGCTGGCGGTGCTGATGGCGACGGCCGCCGAGCGGCAGGTGCTGCGGCAGAGCGCCGCCAACCTCGACATCGTCTCGCGCCAGCTCGCGCGCGAACTGGCCACCGGCATGGACGGCTTCGCGCAGGCGGCGGTGACGCAGAGCCTGCAGGACCGCTTCCGCAGTCCGGCGTCGACCGCGGCGTCGATGCGCGGCGCCCTCGACGACTTCCTGCGCGCCAACCCCGCGTTCGCCTACGCGGCCGTCGTCGACGTCGGGACGGCCCGGGTCCTGGCAGCCAGCGGCGGCCTCTTCGAGGGCGGCAGCCTGGCGGGGCGGCCCAGCTACGAGGAAGGCCGGCGCGGCCTGTTCGTGGGCGACGTGCATGACGCGGTGCGCCTGGCCGAACTGCTGCCGCCGCCGGGCAACGGCGAGAAGCTGCGCTTCCTCGACGCCAGCGCGCCGATCCGGGACGACACCGGACAGATCGTCCGGGTCTTCGCGACGCACATCGGCTGGCAGTGGACCGAGCGCCTGCGCAACGACATCTTCGGCCCCCTGAGGACGACCCACGGCGTCGAGGCGCTGCTGGTCGACTCGGCCGGCAAGGTCGTGCTGGCCGCGACGCCGGACGTGCCCGTGGGGACCGTGCTCGGCCCGGTCGCCGGCGCGCCGGGCGACCCCGCGCGGCTGGTCGACTGGCCCGACGGCCGGTCCTGGCTGACCGTGAGCGCCAGCACGGTGCCGCACGGCGCGTTCCCCGGCTTCGGCTGGCGCGTGGTGGCGCGCCAGCCCGCCGCGCTGGCCACGGCGGCGGCCAGCCACCTGCGCCTGGCCTTCGTGCTGGCGGCCATCACGCTCGGCTGCGGCGGCGCCCTGCTCGCCTGGTGGGCGACGGGACGGCTGCTGCTGCCGGTGCGCCAGCTCGGCCTGCACGCCGTCGACACGCAGTGGGCCGCCGCCGGTGCCGCGTCGACCTACGGCGCCGCGACGCCGAGCGAGGTGGCGGGCGTGCGGCGCGCCATGGCGCGCATGGCGCGCACCACGCTCGACCAGACCGAGGCCCGGCGCCTGAGCGAGCGCCAGTTCGCGACCCTGGCCGACTCCCTGCCCCAGCGCGTCTTCCAGACCGATCCGGCCGGCCAGGTCGACTACGTCAACCGCGCCTGGGTCACGGGGGGCGTGGAAGCCGCCGGTCTGCTGCGGCACCCGCTGGTCTCGCTGTTCCACCCGGCGTCGGTCTCGACGCTGGCGCCGGCCTGGCGGCGCAGCCTCGGCGACGGACAGCCGGTGTCGCTGCGCTGCCTGCTGCAGCCGGCGGGCGAACCCTCGTGCCGCTGGTACGACGTCAACGCCCGGCCCCTGGCCGATGCCGACGGCGGCGTGCGGGCGTGGATCGGCACGCTGGTCGACGTGCACCAGATCGTCGTCGACGCGCACGACGCCGAGCGGGCCCTGACGCAGGAGCGCACGGCACGCGCCGAGGCGGAGAAGCTCGGCCAGCTGCGCGACGATTTCCTCGCCACCGTCTCGCACGAGCTGCGCTCGCCGCTCAACGTGATCTCGGGCTGGTCGGAGATCCTGCGACGCAAGGGCCAGGACAACCCGACCGCGCTCAAGGCCGCCGAGGTCATCCGCACCCACGCGCGCCAGCAGGCCGCGCTCATCGACGACCTGATCGACATCACGGCGGTGACGGCCGGCAAGATGGTGCTGAACCTGGAACCGGTGGACCTGGCGGCGGTGGCGGCCGAGGTGGTCTCGGCCCAGCTGCCCTCGGCGCAGCTCAAGGGCGTCGCCCTGCGCTGCGTCGCGCCCGAGGCCTGCGTGGTGCGCGGCGATCGCCGGCGGGTGTTCCAGATCGTCTCCAACCTGGTGGGCAACGCGCTCAAGTTCACCGAGCCGGGCGGGTCGATCACGGTCGAGGTGCGCCGCCGGGCCGACCACGGCGCGCTGTCGGTGAGCGACACGGGACGCGGCATCGACCCCCTTTTCCTGCCCCACGTGTTCGAACGCATGCGCCAGGAGGACTCGTCGAAGACCCGCAAGACCGGCGGGCTGGGACTGGGCCTGTCGATCGTCCAGGGGCTGGTGGCGCTGCACGAGGGCACGGTGACGGCGGCCAGCGACGGCCCGGGCCGGGGCGCGGTGTTCGCGGTCGCCCTGCCCCTGCACGCGCCGACGGCGACGGCGCGGGCGCCGCAGCCCGCGGCCTTCCACGATTCCGACGACGCCGAGTCGCGCGTCGTCGAGCTGCGGGGCTGCCGGGTGCTGCTGGTGGACGACGAGCCCGACGCGCGCGAGATGGCCCAGGTGGCGCTCAACAGCCTGGGCGCGGAGGTCCGCGTGGCCGGGTCCGGCGCGGAGGTGCTGCGGCTGCTGGAGACCGAGACCTGCGACGTGCTGGTGTCGGACATCGGCATGCCGGAGATGGACGGACTGACGCTCATCCGGACGATCCGCCGCATCCGGTCGGCCGACGAACTCCCGGCCGTCGCCCTGACCGCCTTCGCCATGGAAGGCGACCGGCAGGCGGCCCTGGCGGCCGGGTTCCAGCGCCACGTCACCAAGCCGATCTCGCTGCTGCGGCTGTCCGAGGCCGTGGCGGGCGTGCATGCCGGCCGGGCGGTCGCGCACGAGCGGGAGGGCTGACCGCCGTGGGGCGCTCCGGCGCGCCCGCCCGGCTCAGGGGCCGGACTTCTCGATGAAGCTGGCCAGGGCTTCCGCGGTGGGAGCGCCCCAGAGTTCCCTGGCGTACCACTGCGAGAACAGGACCCGGACCATGGTGCTGTCGAGTCCGCGGTCGAGCTTGAGCGTCTCGCTCTCGTTCTGTGCCCGGAACGTCTCGAAGACCGTGCGGCGCTCCCGCTCGTCGAGTTCCTTGTGCACGGCCAGCGCCTCCTGGGCCCGCCCGGCGAGGAATTTCTCCATCACGCTCGGCGCGGAGGACTTGCGCGTCGGCGGCGCCGTGGGAGGCGCCTGGACGGCCGACGCCGGATTCTTGGCCAGGTCCTGCAGCACCCAGCGGAAATAGCCCGCCGGCGCGCTCAGCGGGCTCATGCCGGCCGCGCGCGACCGCGCCTCGACCCGATCGAGCGCCGTGCGCAGCACCTCGTCGCTGTAGGAAGCCACCAGATCGCTCGCATCGGCCTTGCTGAAGCCCAGCGCCACGACCCGTTGGAGCAGCTGGTCGTCGATGATCGCCGGCACCGGAAAGAGCAGCGGCGTCTGCTTGACCAGCTCGACCCTGAACTGCAGCTTCTCCACCCGCCGGCCGTTCTTGTGCTCGATGAGCTCGATGGTGATGTCCGTGAGCTGGTTGACCTCGGCCATCGCCGGCTTGAGGGTGTCGCGCTTGAAGTACTTGTAGACCGGCGCGGAGTCCGCGGACAGCGGATTGCCGGTGATCAGTCCGTGCCAGTGCTCGACGGTCTGGACGAAGGTCAGCTTCGACGGATTGGTGGCGTAGCGCCGGCAGATCTCGTAGAGCGCCAATGCCGAGCCCGACTTCAGCGAACTCTGGTAGACGATCGACAGGCGCGTGAAGGTGCTGGGCGCCATGACCTGCTCGTGCACCTCCGGCGGAAACGCATAGCCCAGCCACACCTGCCCGGAGTTCTTGTGGAAGCCTTCCGGATTCACCAGCGTCACCGACGACACCAGGCGCTCGCTGGTCCACTGCCGGCCGTTCTCCAGCTTCAGCTTGATGTTCTGCATCTCCTCCAGGACCTCCTTGAGGTTCTGCGTGTCCTTGCTGTCGTAGGCGGCGTCGCGTGCCAGCTTGGCCAGGGGGATCCAGAAGTACTTCTTCGACGCCGGCGTGTCGATCGGGGCGTTGATCCCCGTCTCCTGCATGTTCTGCGCGTGGAAGATCATGACGTTGAACACCTTGCGCGAGAGCAGCGAGAGGCTGCCCTCCACGACCCGCAGGCCGATCGCCTCGTTGGTCTTGCGGAATTCACGCAGGTTGTTCGAGTCGCCCGCGGCGACCGCCACGGCATCTGACTTGACTTTTCTGGTCACCACGGTGGCTTGCCCCTCGGCCCGTCGAACGAGGGCGAAAGGTGCGAATCTAGCAGCAATGGGCTCACCTTTGCACGGTCCCCGCGACCGGCCGCACCGCACCGGGCGTGCATTGCCTGCGACAGCGGCTCGCCTGTGGACAACTCGTCGATCGGCAGGTCCCTGTTCGACCTCACCCGACTCCCTGATCCGACACACCTTTGGTCCCCGTGCAAGCTCACCATCGAGGACGTCACTCCCTGTGCGACCTCACCCATGTCCCTGCGCAGGCTCACCCAGGTCCCCGTGAAAGCTCCCCCAAACGGGCTGCAGGGCGCATGCAGCCTGGATTCGGCCACTTTCAATGTATTCAAGGTTTCCAAGCGTTATGAATTCAATACTCTCAAGGGCGGTAGGTCGGCGCTCCACCCTGGCGACAGGCATCGCCGCAACGGCATACCGCTCGTCCACGAACGCGCCGAGAAGGCAAAACAGCCTTTGCTCGGCAAGAAATGCATGACCGACAGCCCTTTGGGGGCTGCTGGATCGTGAAAGGTGAGGTTCCACGGGGACCGGGAACAACCCCACGTCCCTCAGAACACGCTTCGACCGCCTCGAAGCAGATCCGGGGCGTCCAAGGTGAGCTTTTTCGGGGAGTCCCACGTGCGAACAGGACATCAGACGAGTCGAGAACATCATCGCGTGTCGACGCTGCGCACGCGGATCCGACCAGGACGATTGGCAAAGGTGAGGCTTTTCAGGGAGTCGAACTCGATACGACGCCACCACTTCGTGGATGAGGACGTCGAGCACGCGACACCGAGCGAAATTCGATGACGGCGACCTCCAAAGGTGAGCTTGTTCGGGGAGTGAAGGCTTCGCGGGCGACTCGCGGCGACACAGCTGGAACGTCGTGCGCCCCGGACCGTGTCGGCCTGTCGTGATGTGCGTGCAAACTTTCCGATCCGGCATCCGCAGGCGCTGAATTCGCCGACAGGGACATGGGTCGGAAGGGCATTTTCATCGCCCCGTCACTCGGGGGTGCAGGCGAACGCCGCTTTCCCAAGGTGAGGCGAAAATGCACCGACGCTCACCTTGCCGAAGTCCCTGCAAAAGCTCACCTTTGCGGTGATTCGACGTCGCCGACTGCGTGTGAAGGTCGGCCACGGGGTCGACGGCGACTCGGGCGTCCATCCGCTCGAACATGGCTGGAAAACACTCCCTGCGGAAGCTCACCTTTCGTGCTTCTCGACGCCGCCTCGATGTCTCGGGCATGCGCCGGAAGGCATCAGTCCGGTGCCGCGAACTGTTGGCGCAAGGCGGCGACCAGCGCCGTGCGATCCTGAGAGTCCGGCAGCACCACCTCCAGCAGCACCTTGCCCGAGTCCCACTCCTTGAGGGAGCCGATCAGCTGACCGCCCTGGCGGATCTTGTACTGGCGCGACGTCTCCTTGCGCTTGCGCTGGTCGCCGGTCTCGAGCTTGGCCCGGATCGCGGCGACCTGGCGGGTGGAGAGGTCCTCGGTCAGGATTCGCTCGACCAGGCCCACGAGTTCGGTCTCGGACATCCTCTTGGACGCCATCGTGAGTTCGTAACCCGTGAAGACGCCGAACTTCTCGGGGCGCTCGCGCATCCGCTCCAGCGCCGCCGGTGGCAATTGAAGCAGGGACAGCGACTTGTTGACGGTCGTCGGCGACACGCCCAGCAACTCGGCGATCTGCCCCTCGTTCTTCACCACCTCCTGGTCCAGCAGCTTGCGCCAGGCCAGTGCGTTGTCGAGGGCGCTCTGGGCGCTGCGCTCCTCGTTGAGCATCCAACTCAGGCGATAGAGTTCGGCATCGCTTTCGGACGGTCTGATCTCCAGATCCAGCTTCTGCAGCCCGGCGGCCGCGGCCGCCTTCTTGCGGTAATGGCCGTCGATCAGCAGGTAGTGGCCGGGGAGTTCGGGATGCTCGACAGCCGGTGCCACCACGATCTGCCCATGCATCGCGAGCGACGCCGCCAATTCCTTGACGACATTCGGATCGTAGATCGTCCTCGCATTCAGAGGATTGTCATGAATCCTGTCGAGCGTCACGCTGACGACGGTTCGTCCGCCTCGAGCCGGGTGGCTTTCAGCGCTGAAAGCGGAGTCCGGCACCCGCCCGGGCGGAGCGGCCAAGCCCGCCGGACGTTTCGTGAGCACGGCATCGGCCGTGGCGAACCGATCCTCGACGGACTTCTTCTCCGCCGACAACGTGGCCCGCATGGCATTCTTCCTGTCGAATTTCTGACTCATCGCGACGTACCTTTCCTTTTCCTGGGAAGACCCAGCAGCGACAACACCTCGTCGGTCATCGTCTCCACCTCGTCGACCGCGGACTTCGCGCGTGCCACCAGATGCACCGTGGAGCCGATGATCTGCGCCTCACGGAAAGCCGCTCTCGACCCGAGCGAGGAAGCCATGAGCGGGAACTCTTTGTCTTCCTGGAGAAGTTCGATCAGGTCGCGCGCCAGCGAGGTCGACTTCTGGACCATGTTGGCCACGACGCGCGCCACCAACGATTCGTTGGTGGCCTGGGCCGCCTCGGCCAACCGCTTGGCGGACTCCGCGGCCCAGATGTCCGCGGGACTGGGCACCACGGGAATCAGGGCGAGGTCGGAAACCAGCATGGCCGACGTGGGGGCCGCAGAACTCATGGCCGGTGGGCAGTCGATGAAGATCGCGTCGAAGTTTTCCATGTGGTTCCTGACCTCCCGATGCATCTTGCCTTCCATCGGCGCGAGGCTCATCACGGAGGCCGGGAAGGGGCGCTCTTCCGGCGCCGCGCTGGCCCAGCGGCTGGCGGTGCCTTGCGGGTCCATGTCGACGACCAGGCAGGAATAGCCACGGAAGGTCAATGCGCCCGCCAGACTCATCGTGATGGTGGTTTTCCCGCACCCTCCCTTCTGGTTGAAGACGGTGATCACTTTGGCTGTCATCGATGGGTTCCCTGTCGGTGTGGCTTTCAGCGCTGAAAGCGTTCGAGAATCGAGGCGCGATGGAGGCATCACGATGCTCGGCTGGGCTCGATTTTATAGGTGCGATTTTCCCGAAGACTCGAGATTCCTGCGATCCATGGGCAATCTGCTCGGCAAGGAAAGGCGCCACCTTGCTTTCAGCGCTGAAAGCACGGGCTCGGAAGCTGCTCGCACGGCCGCCGCCCGGGTCGTGCGGCGTCGAGATGCACGGGGTCCAGCGCGAGAGGCGAATGCCACGGTCGAGCGACCCGACCCAGGGATGTCACATCGGCCCGGTCCAATGAGACGCTCGACCCGAACGCATCGTGGCTGCCGTTCGCCCGACCGGTGCCAGCACGCTTCGATCTGTCGCCGGGTACGCTGCCGTTCGATGGGGCAAGGGGCATAGCGCCCATCCGAAGTACCAAATTTCTTTGATCCACACATGAATCTTCTTCGCGAGTCATCGACCTTCCTTCTCCTCGCAGCGGCCGCGGCAGGACCCGCCCTGGCCCAGTCCAACGTCGCGGTCTTCGGCGTGCTCGACACGTCCGTCGCGCACATCCGCACGGATTCGGGTGCCGTCACCGGCCTGGCCAGCGGCGGCGTCTCCAGCAGCCGGTTGGGATTCCGCGGCACGGAGGACCTGGGCGGCGGCCTGAGCGGCGGGTTCTGGCTGGAAGCCGGCATCAACCCCGACAACGGCAACGCGAACGGCTTCCAGTTCGATCGCCGTTCCACCCTCAGCCTGGCCAGCAAGCGTTGGGGCGAGTTGCGACTCGGCCGCGACAAGATCCCCGCCTACCTGAACATCGAGACCTTCGATCCGTTCAACGACATCGGCATCGGCGGCGTGGGTGGTTCCAACCTCATCGGCGGCACGACGACGGCCGTGGGCACGCCCGAGGGCAGCGCGCCCAAGCGGGCGTCCAACGGCATCAACTACCTGCTGCCCGCGACGCTCGGCGGCTTCTACGGCCAGGTCCAGTACGCGTTCGGGGAACAGGCTTCCAACGTCGGGAACGGCTCGCTGCGCGATTCGGCCGCGCTGCGCCTGGGCTACAAGGCCGGCGCACTGAACGTCGCGCTGGGCCACGGCCGGATCCGTGGCGGGACCACCGCCGCGGGAGTCGACTACGACGCCACCAACGTCGGCGCGTCCTACGACCTCGGCCGGGTCAAGCCGATGGCGATGTTCGCGACCGAGCGGGGCAACGGCCGCCGCGTCGACCTGCTCGGCGTGGGCGCGACGGTGGCCTTGGGCGACAAGGACGAGTTCCGAGCCGCTTTCAGCACGTTCCGGCGCAAGGACCTCGACGATGCCGGTTCCAGGAAGCTGTCGCTGGGCTACGGCCACGACCTGTCCAAGCGCACCCAGCTCTACGCCACCGTGTCCCGGGTGCGCAACGACCGTCTCGCGACCCGGGGTCTGACGGTGTCGTCCTCGTCGCTGGCGAGCCCGACGATCGCGGCCGGTACCGATGTCACCGGCTACGAGGTCGGCGTGCGCCACAGTTTCTGACGTCGGGTCTCACCGCGCCCAGCGACGCAAGCCCAGTTCGTCGGCGAGGCGGCGGTAGCCCGCGATCCGCTCGGCGACGAAACCGTCGAGCGCCGCGCCGGTCAGGGCATGGGGGTACAGGCGATGGCGCCGCAGGAGGGCGGGGAAGGTCGCTGCCCGCATCGCCTCGTCGAAGGCCCGCGCCCAGGCGCGACGGGCCGCATCGCTCATGCCGGCGCTGGCGTACAGGCCGCGCACGGTCGGCCAGACCAGGTCGACCGACTGCTCGCGCGCCGTCGGGACACCGGCCAGCGCGACGTCCAGGCGGTCGTTCGACAGCACGGCCAGCAGGCGCAGCGCGGCGCCGCCGGCGATGGCCTGGAGCGCCTCGGCCGCATCGCCCGGAAAGACGTCGACGTGGCGGCCCTGCAGAGCCCGCAACGCGTCGCCGCCGCCTTCGAAGGCGACGAAGCGCATCGCCCTGGGATCGTGCCCCGCGTGTCGCGTCAGCAACGCGGCCTTGACCCAGTCCTGGCTGCCGACGGTGCCACCGGCGCCGAAGACGATGTCCGAAGGCCGCCGCCGCAGGGCGGCCAGCAGGTCCTGCAGCGTTCGCAGGGGCGAATCGCGATGCACCACGACGACGCCGTAGTCGGTGCCCAGGGTCGCCACCCAGCGCACGTCGGTTGCCGAATGCGCGCCGAAGCGGCCCTGCGCCAGGTTCAGCAGCGAGCCGCTGGAGAAGGCCACCAGCAGCCCGTCGCCACCCAGCCGGCCGCTGGCGACCTGGTCGAAGGCGAGCGCGCCGATGCCGCCGGGCATCGGACGCCGCGCCAACGGTGGGCGCGACGGGCGCACGGTCTGCAGGGCGTCGCCGGCCAGCGCGCAGGTGAGTTCGAAGCCGCCCCCGGCCCTGGCGGGAATCACGCACTCGGCCGCACCCAGGCTCGGGTCGTCCGACGCGACGGCATCGCGGGCCAGACCGGGCAACGCCAGCAGCGATACGGCGCCGAGCAGATGCCGACGCGGCAGACCGGGGGCGTTCATGCGCTCGCCTCCGACGTCGCCGGCGCCGCAGCGTCGGCCGGCCACCACAGTTGCGCCAGCAGGCCCGGCGCGTCCGGTCGCGGACGCAGGTCGAGCCCACCGCGATGGCGCTGCGCGATCGAGCGGGCGATGGCGACGCCCAGGCCCGCGCCGCCCTGGCCGGCTCTGGGACCGCGCCGGAAGCGCTGTCCCAGGGCCGCGCATTCCGCCGGGCTCAGGCCGGGACCGCTGTCCTCGACCGTGAGGCGGCACAGCCCGCCGTCGCGGGAGGCGTAGAGCGTCACGACGCCGTGCGGCGGGGTGTAGGCGATGGCGTTGGCCACCAGGTTGGCGAGCGCCTCGCGCACCAGCACCTCGTCGCCCCAGGCCGTCGCCGTCGCGGCGCCGGCCTGGATGCCCAGGTCGATGTGCCGCTCGCGCGCCCGTGGCAGCAGCTCGATCGCCAGGCCGCGCAGCAGTCCGGCCAGATCGATCTCGACCGGCTCCAGCGCGACCGTGTCCGAGCGTCCGAGCGCCAGGAGCTGCTGCGTGCTGCGCGTGATGCGGCCGATCTCGGCGCCCATCGCGGCCAGCGTGTCGCCGACGCTCTCGGCCTGCGGTGCGCGCCGGGCGTAGTCGATCTGCATCTGCAGCGTGGTCAGATGGGTGCGCAGCTGGTGCGAGGCGTCGTCCAGGAACCGGCGCTGCTGGGCCAGCAGGGCCTGGGTGTCGCCCATGTGCCGGTTGACGGCGGCGACCAGCGGGCGCAGGTCGGCCGGCAGCGGCTCGACCTCGATGCGCGTGAGGTCGTCGCTGCGGCGCGCCTGCACCTCACGGGCCAGGCGCGTGAGCGGCCGCAGCGCCGCCGCCAGCGCCAGGGCGGTGGCGCCGAACAGCACCAGCAGCACCACGCCGTCGCGCACGGCCGCCGCGCGCACGAAGCGCGCCGTGAAGGCCTCGCGTGAGCGCGTGCTCTCGCCGACCTGGATCAGCACCGTGCGGCCGGCGCTGCCGGCGGGCGGGCGTTCCAGTTCGCGGCGCAGGGCGGCCACGCGGATCGCCGCGCCGAAGTAGCTCGCGTCGTAGAACACCGGCGCGTCCGGCCGCGGGTCCCGTGGCGGCAGTGGCAGGTCGGCGCTGCCGAGTTCGACCAGACCGTCGGAGGTGGCGACGCGGAAGTAGACCTGGCCGCTGGCCGTCAGCTCGAAGAACTCGAACATTGTGTAGGGCAGCTCGACCGACAGACCGCCCGAGGCGATCGAGATGTTGGCGTCGATGGAGCGCAGCGCGCCCAGCAGCGAGCGGTCGTAGGCCGAATCGGCCGCCGCGACGGCGTCGATGCGCGTCATGTGCAGTCCGACGGCGGTGACGCCCAGGAGCGCCGGCAGCAGCAGCAGCGCGAGCCGCTGCCGCAGGCTGGCCCGCCGCACCCGGGCCGAGGCGCGGCGCCAGGCGGACGGGATCGGCGAACGCCGGGTGTCCGGTCCGGGCGGCGCCGCCATCGCGCCCCTCACTCCGCCTCCAGCGCGTAGCCCATCCCGCGCAGCGTCGTGATGCGCACGCCGCGGCCGTCCAGGCGCTTGCGCAGCCGGTGCACGAAGACCTCGACCGCCTCGGGATGCACCTCCTCGTCGTCGGGGAACACGCGCTCGAGGATCTGCTGCTTGGACAGCGGCTCGCCGCTGCGCTGGGCCAGCACGCGCAGCACCGACAGCTCGCGCGGCGACAGCATCAGCGGCTCGCCGCCCAGCGCGAACTGGCGCCGCGCATGGTCGTAGACCAGCGGTCCGCAGGCGACGCGGGGGTGCTCGGTGCCGCGCGCGCGCCGGACCAGGGCGTGCAGGCGCGCCTCCAGTTCGGCCAGCGCGAAGGGCTTGGCCAGGAAGTCGTCGGCGCCGGCGTTGAGCGAGGCCACGCGCTCGGCCAGCGAATCGCGCGCGGTCAGGATCAGGGTCGGCAGGCGCTGGTCGCGCTCGCGCAGGCGCTGCAGCACGGTGTGGCCGTCGAGCCCGGGCAGGCCCAGGTCGAGCACCAGGGCGTCGTGGTCGCGCTGCTGCAGGGCGCGGTCGACCAGCCGCCCGTCGTCGACCCACTCGACCTGGATGCCGGTCTGCTCCAGCGCCTTGCACAGCCAGGTGCCCAGGACGTGCTCGTCTTCGGCCAGCAGGATGCGCATGCGCTCGGGGGGGGGCGGGAAGGACCGGATCTCAGTCGGGCTTGATGCCGGCGCGCGCGATCACCTTCTGCCAGCGGCCCTGCTCCACCGCGATGAACTGCGCGAACTGCTCGGGCGTGCCGCCGATCGACTCGGCCGCGTCGCCGCGCAGGCGCTCCAGCGCCGCCGGCGCCTTGACGGCTTTCATGGTGGCCTCGGACAGCTTCGCGATGTTCGCCGGCGCCATGTTGGCCGGCGCCAGCATGCCGTACCACTGCGTCATCTCGAAGCCCGGGAAGCCCTGCTCGGCGACGGTCGGCACGTCGGGCAGCTGCGGCAGGCGCTTGGCCGAGCCGGTGGCGATGCAGCGCACCTTGCCCGACTTGATGAAGGGCAGGATCGCCGCCGCGCCGATGGCCGAGGCCTCGAGCCGGCCGGAGAGCAGGTCGGTGAGCATCGGGCCGGTGCCGCGGTAGGGCACGTGCAGCATGAAGACCTCGGAGGTCATCTTCAGGTACTCGAAGGCCAGGTGGCCGGCGCTGCCGTTGCCGGCCGACCCGTAGCTCAGCTTGCCGGGCCGGGCCTTGGCGTAGGCGATGAACTCGGTGAGGTTCTTCACCGGCACGTCCGGATGCACCACGTACAGGCTGGGCACCTTGGCCAGCAGGCTGACCGGCTTGAAGTCCTTGTTGGCGTCGTAGGGCAGCTTGGCGAAGATGTACGGATTGACCGCCAGCGTGCCGATGTGGCCGAGGATGATCGTGTGCTGGTCGTCGGCGCGCGCGACTTCGGACATGGCGATGTTGCCGGCCGCGCCGGGCTTGTTGTCGACGTACACGCTCTGGCCGAGCAATGTCGTGAGTTCGTTGGCCGTCGAGCGCGCCACGATCTCGGAGCTGCCGCCGGGCGCGAAGGGCACCACGAAGCGGATCGACTTCGAGGGCCAGGGAGCCTGGGCGAGGGCGGGCGCGGCGAGCAGGCCGCCCGCGCCGAGGGCGCCGGCTGCCTGCAGGAGGCGGCGGCGCGTGAGGCGCGCGGCGGCGGAAGCGGAAGCGGAAGGGTCGCGGTCGTCGATGTGCATGGGGTCTCCTGGATTTCGGGTCGAGGCGCCGATGATGCCCCGCCCTTGCTTTCGGAAAGCTGTCAGCGCACCCGCCTCAGTCGACCCGCACCCGGTCCGGGGACGGCACGGCCGCCATCAGCTCGCGCGTGTAGGCGTGGCGCGGCGCCTCGAACACCGCCTCGGCCGCGCCCTGCTCGACCAGCCGGCCGCGCTGCATCACGCCGACGTGGTCGCACATGTGGCGGATGACCGCGAGGTTGTGGCTGATGAGCAGGTAGGTCAGCCCGAACTCGTCCTGCAGGTCGCGCATCAGGTTGAGCACCTGCGCCTGCACCGAGACGTCGAGCGAGGAGGTCGGCTCGTCGCAGACGATGAACTCGGGCCGGCTGGCCAATGCGCGGGCGATGGCGATGCGCTGGCGCTGCCCGCCGGAGAACTGGTGCGGGTACTTGCGCGCGTCGTCGGGCGACAGGCGCACGCGGCGCAGGGCGTCGGCCACGCGCTCGGCGGTCTCCTCGGCGCTGCCGGCCAGGCCCAGCACCTCGACCGGCTCGGCGATCAACCGGTCGACCCGCCAGCGCGGGTCGAGGCTGGCGTAGGGGTCCTGGAAGATCATCTGGAAGCGCCGGCGCAGGGCGGCGGTCTGCGCCGACGTGCCGCGCCAGCGGTCGACGCCGTCGAACAGCACGCGCCCGGCGGTGGGCTCGACGAGGCCGGCGATCATCCGCGCCACGGTCGACTTGCCCGAGCCCGATTCGCCCACCAGCCCGAAGGTCGTGCCGCGCGCGATGTCGAAGGCGACGCCGTCGACCGCGCGCAGGATCTTCCTCGGTTCCCGGGCCAGGGTGCGCGCCAGCCAGCCGGCCGAGAGGTCGAACTCGCGCGCGAGGTCCTGCACCTGCACCAGCGGGCGTTCGGCCGCCGCGGCCTTCGATGCGGCGGGCGTCTCGACGACCGCCGGCGGCAGGTCGTCGGGCGCGGCGATGTCGGCGCCGATCTCGGGCACCGGCAGCCGCCGCAGCCGGCGATGCACCGGCGGGATGGCGGCCATCAGGGCGCGCGTGTAGGGCTCGCGCGGGTGGTCGAGCACCTCGCGCACCGGGCCGGTCTCCAGCACGCGGCCGCGGTACATCACCATCACGCGGTCGGCGGCCTCGGCGATCACGCCCATGTCGTGCGTCACCAGCATGGCGGCGGTGCCGCGCTCGCGGCAGACGCGGCGGAACACGCGGATCACCTGCGCCTGCACCGAGACGTCGAGCGCCGTCGTCGGCTCGTCGGCGATCAGCAGCTCGGGCTCGGCGCACAGCGCCAGAGCGATCGCCACGCGCTGGCGCATGCCGCCGGAGAACTGGTGCGGGTACTGGTCGAGGCGGCTCGCCGGGTCGGGGATCTCGACGTCGGCCAGCAGCTCGATGGCGCGCCGGCGCGCCGCGGCGGCCGACAGCGGCAGGTGCAGGCGCAGGGTCTCGGTCAGGTGACGGCCGATGGTCATCACCGGGTTCAGGCTGGTCAGCGGGTCCTGGAACACCATGCCGATGCGCCGGCCGCGGATGCGGCGCCGGGCCTCGCCGCGCAGGGTGTCGATGCGCTCGCCGCGCAGTTCGATGGTGCCGGCGGAGAGGCGCCCGGGCGGCTCGATCAGGCCGATGACGGCGTTGCCGGTCATCGACTTGCCGGCGCCGGATTCGCCCACCACGCCCAGGATCTCGCCCGGCGCGATGTCGAAGGACACGCCCTCGAGCACCTGCACGGTGCCCTTGTGGGTGTCGAAGGCGACCCCCAGGTCGCGCACCCGCAGCGTCGGGACCGAATGGTCTTGCGTCACGTCGTTCATTGGAGCTTCGGGTTGAGGGCGTCGCGCAGCCAATCGCCCACCAGGTTGACCGACAGCGCCAGCGCCAGCAGCACCAGCGCCGGGAACAGCAGGATCCACCACTCGCCCGAGAACAGGAAGCCCTGGCCGATGCGGATCAGCGTGCCCAGCGAGGGCTGGGTCGGCGGCAGGCCGACGCCCAGGTACGACAGCGTCGATTCGGTGACGATGGCCAGCGCGAAGCTGATGGTGGCGATCACCAGCACCGGCGCGAGCAGGTTCGGCAGGATATGGCGCACCAGGATGCCGGTGCGCGAGCGGCCGATGATCTGCGCCGCCGCCACGTAGTCCTTGTGCTTCTCCACCAGCACCGCGCCGCGCACGGTGCGTGCGTACTGCACCCAGTCGGAGAGGCCGATGGCCAGCACGATCACGTAGATCGCCATGTCGTCGCGGTAGCCCGCCGGCAGGGCGCCGCGCGCGATGCCGAAGATCAGCAGCGCCACCAGCAGCACCGGGAAGGTCAGCTGGATGTCGGCCACGCGCATGACCAGCGTGTCGAACCAGCCGCCGACGTAGCCCGCCACCAGTCCCAGCGGGATGCCGATGGCCAGCGACAGCGCCACCGCTGACACCCCCACCAGCAGCGACATGCGCAGGCCGTAGAGGATGGCCGAGAAGACGTCGCGCCCCTGGTCGTCGCTGCCCAGCACGTAGGTGCCGCCGCCCAGGCCGGCCGCGCCGGGGCGCGTGAAGGCGTCGAGCAGTTCCAGGCCGGCGGGGTCGAACGGGTTCTGCGGCGCGATCCACGACGCCAGGAGGGCCGCGACCAGCAGCAGCGCCAGTATCGCGGCGGCCAGCTGGACTCCGCGCGAGCGCGCGAAGCTGCGCAGCACCGGGGAGTCGGCATCGCGCCAGCGGATGCGGGGCGGCGGCGGGAGGTCGGAAGCGGGGGGAGGGGAGGGCATGGGCGGTGTCGGAAGGGTTCTTGACGGTCCCTCTGCGCCGCGCAGCGCGACGCAGAAGACCGGGATGACGGAGGTGGAAGGCGTCAGCGCCCGCGCAGCCGCGGATCGACCAGCAGGTAGACCAGGTCCACCACCAGGTTGATCACCACGTACAGCACCGCGATCAGCAGCAGGTAGGCGGCGATGACCGGCACGTCCACCGCCTGGATCGACGAGATGAACAGCAGGCCGACGCCGGGCCACTGGAACACCGTCTCGGTGACGATGGCGAAGGCGATCAGCGAGCCGATCTGCAGCCCGGCGATGGTCACCACCGGGATCAGCGTGTTGCGCAGGGCGTGGCCGTAGTGGATGCGCCGCTCCGGCAGGCCGCGCGCGCGGGCGAAGCGCACGTGGTCGGCGCGCAACGCCTCCAGCATCTCCGCGCGCACCAGCCGCATGATCAGCGTCAGCTTGTAGAGCGCCAGCGTGCATACCGGCATCACCAGCGAAGCCCAGCCCGAGGCGGTCAGCAGCCCGGTCGTCCAGCCGCCGACGGTCACCGTGTCGCCGCGGCCGAAGGACGGCAGCCAGCGCAGCTCGACCGCGAAGACGTAGATCAGTCCGATGCCGATCAGGAAGGTCGGCAGCGACACCCCCACCAGCGAGACCGTCATCAGCGCCCGGCTGATCCAGCCGTCGCGCCGGATGGCGGTGTAGACGCCCAGCGCCACGCCGCCGACGACCGCCAGCAGCGCGGCCACGAAGGCCAGCTCCAGGGTCGCCGGCAGGCGCTCGCCGATGACCTCGGTCACCGGCCGCTTCAGGCGGTAGGAGATGCCGAAGTCGCCGCGCACGGCGTGCGACACGTAGCGCAGGTACTGGACCGGCACCGGCTGGTCGAAGCCCAGCTCGGCCGTGACGGCCTGGCGCTCGGCCAGCGTGGCGTCGTCGCCCAGCAGGCTGATGGTCGGATCGCCCAGGTGGCGGAACACCATGAACGAGATGAAGGACACCGCCAGCAGCACCAGCACGGACTGGCCCAGGCGGCGCAGCAGGTGCGCGAGCATCCGCCTACTTCGCCGCGACCTTGGCGTTCTTGAAGAAGATGTAGTTCATCGGGTCCACCGGGATGTCGAGCTTGCGGACCATCGCGTAGTCGAGCACCTGGTGGTGCAGCGGGATGTAGATGCGTTCCTTCTGCACCGTGGTCCAGATGTCGTGGATCGCGGCGTCGCGCTTGGCCTTGTCGCTCTCCGAGGACAGGCCGGCGATCTTGGCGTCGAGTGCCGGGTTGCTGTAGCGCGTGGCGTTGGTCGGACCGCGCCCGTCCTTGCCGCGCGTGTGCACCAGGTAGTCGAAGACGTAGGCCGAGTCGAAGGTCGGCACGCCCCAGCCGAACAGGTAGAAGTCGGTGTCGGCCGAGTTGATGGCCGCGCTGTGGATGGCGATGGGCCGCGCCGCCACGGTCGCCTTCACGCCGATGCGGCCGAAGAAGCTCGAGAGCGCCGTGCAGATCGCCTCGTCGTTGACGTAGCGGTCGTTCGGGCAGTGCAGCGTGATGCCGAAGCCGTTGGGGTAGCCGGCATCGGCCAGCAGCTTCTTGGCCTGGGCGGCGTTGGCCTTGGGGTAGGTGTCGAAGGCCTTCTCGTAGCCGTGCACGAAGGGCGGCGCGATGATGCCGGTGGGGATCGACAGGCCGCGCATCACCGACTTCTGGATCGCGTCGCGGTCGATCGACAGGTTCAGCGCCTCGCGCACGCGCGGGTCGGACAGGGGGTTCTTGTCCTTGACGTCGGCGTACTTCAGCGGCTCGGCGCCCACGTTCATGCCCAGGAAGATGGTGCGGTTCTCGGGCCCCTCGTTCACGCGCAGCTTGGCATCGGCCTTCAGGCGGGCGATGTCCTGCACCGGCACGTCCTGCAGGATGTCGATCTCGCCGGAGAGCAGGGCCGCGACGCGCGTGGCGGGCGACTTGATCGGCAGCAGCACCAGCTCGGTCACCTGCATCGGCGCGTCGCCCTTGCCCCAGTACTGCGGGAAGGCCTTGAAGACCGTGCGGCTGTCCTGCTCGCGCGAGGCCAGCACGTAGGGGCCGGTGCCGTTCTCGTGGCGGGTGAAGTGGTTCTCCTCCTTGCCCTTCTCGTCCTGCGGCACCTCGGCCTTGTTGGCCTTGGCCCAGGCGGCGTTGACCACGAAGATGTTGACCAGGTTGTCCGGGAAGATCAGGTTCGGGCCCTTGGTGCGCACCTGCACCGTCATCGGGTCGGTCTTCTTCACCTCGGCCACCGAGGCCAGCAGCGCCTTCATGCCCGACGACGGCGCGCGGGCGCGGTCGAGCGAGAACACCACGTCGTCGGCCGTCATCAGGCTGCCGTCGTGGAACTTGACGCCCGGGCGCAGCTTGAACTCCCACACCGACGGGTCGGACGTCAGCTTCCACGACGTGGCCAGCGCCGGGATCAGCTTGCCCTTGATGTCGCGCAGCACCAGCGGCTCGTAGATCTGGTGCGAGATGTTGATGTTGGTGCCGGTGTTGACCGAGTGCGGATCGAGCGTGGCCGCATCGCTGGAGCGCGACCAGCGGACCGTCTCGGCCTGGACCAGGGACGCCTGCGCGAGACCGGCGGCGAGCAATGCCGTGACGAGGAGTTTGCGAATCATGGAAGGAGCCTTCGAAAGCGGATGGAGCCGATGAGAAAAAACGGCAATATGCCATTCTTTCCATATTGCAAGCTTTGTACCATCGACCCGCGGCATATCTCCGCCCCGTCGTTCGTTCATTCAGCGCCGAGACCGGAACGCCGCACCCTTCAGCGCCACTCCGCCGGCAACAGCGAGAACACGTCCTCGTCCGTCATGACCTCGTGGCGCACCACGGGTTCGCGGTCGAGCAGCTTCGGGCGATCGGCCGGATCGATCGACGGCTGCATGTCCTCGATGTCGACATAGCGCCGGATCATGTCCATGGACGTCCAGATCGACACCACCGCGACCTCGGTCGAGCCGTCGCCCAGGTCGCGGAACACCGCGGTCGTGCGTTCGTTGCCCGGCGCGGCGTTCATCTCCTTGAGCTTGGTGGCTTCCAGATGGAGGCGGCATTCCTCGCGCAGTTCGGTGCGGATCCAGAAGGTCCAGGTGCGAAGGATCTTGTCCTGCACGGGACCGCGTTGTGACTCAGCCATCGCCGCGCTTTCGTTGTCTCGGTTCATGGCCGTTTCCCTCTGTAGATCGGCCTAAAAAGACGACTTTAGCATTAGGTATTCGAATGCCGCCCGACTCGCGAAACGGGTGAGCGCTTCCTTCCGCGTGGTGCCTTGCCGAGGCTGGCCGCGCCGTTTCAGGCCATCTGCGATCGCCGCGCGCCGCCCTGGCGCTCCAGCATCCAGCCCGGGTATTCGGGCGGCAACCGACTCGCCTCGCCGATGGCGTCGAGCTCCTCGGCCGTCAGCTTCACTTCGGTCGCGGCGATGTTGTCGGCCAGCTGCTCGGGACGCTTGGCTCCGACGATGACGCTCGTGACCTGCGGCTGGTGCAGCAGCCAGGCCAGCGCGATGCGGGCGACCGACACGCCGCGCGACTCGGCCATCGGACGCATCGCGTCGACGGCGTCGAAGGCGCGCTCCTTGTCCACCGGCGGAAAGTCGAACTGCGTGCGGCGGTCGCCCTGGGCGCCCGGCTGGTCGCGCCCGTACTTGCCGCTGAGCAGGCCGCCGGCCAGCGGGCTCCACACCATCAGGCCGACGCCCTCGCTGCGCAGCATGGGTATGAGTTCGCGCTCCAGGTCGCGGCCGGCGACGGTGTAGTAGGCCTGCAGCGACTCGAAGCGCGCCAGTCCCAGCCGCTCGGAGATGCCCAGCGCTTTGGCGATCTGCCAGGCGGCCCAGTTGGAGACGCCCACGTAGCGCACGTGGCCGTGGCGCACCAGCTGGTCGAGCGCGCGCAGGGTCTCCTCGATCGGCGTGGCCGGGTCGAAACCGTGGACCTGATAGAGGTCGATGTGGTCGAGCTGCAGGCGCGCGAGGCTCTTCTTGACGCCGTCGAGGATGTGGCTGCGGGTCAGGCCACGGGCGTTCGGGCCGGGTCCGGTCTCGCCGAACACCTTGGTGGCGACGACGATGCTGTCGCGCGGAACCTTGAGGTTCTTCAGCGCCCGGCCGGTGATCTCCTCGGATTGACCGCCCGAATACACGTCGGCCGTGTCGATGAAGTTGATGCCGGCGTCCAGCGCCTGCCCGACGAGCCGTTCGGCGGCGTCCTGCTGCAGGTCGCCGATCTTGCTCCACATCTCGCCGGTGCCGCCGAAGGTCATGGTGCCCAGACAGAGTTCGGACACGAACAGGCCGGTGCGGCCCAGGGGGTGATTGCGCATGGAAAGGTTCCTTGGTTTTCGGGGAGAGTCGGCGCAGACCAAAGTGAAGATTTCACGAAAGTCGGAGCAAAAGATGTGGTGTTTTGTGCACTAAAGCAGTATTTCTACAACACATGCTTAGTACGGAGGATTGCAGTTTTAAGTCGGACGACATCCAATCGGAAGCCTCAAGATCTCAAAATCCCCATCCAACAACGAGGTCGGAGCACAGGAGATTCCTCATGTCGGCGCAATTGTCGTTTTCCGCCCCGCCTCCCACGCTGCGCGTCGTCGCCGAGCGCTCGGCGGACTTCGTGAGCATCCGCGGGGTGCGCCTGCTCATGGACCAGCTGGTGGACGCCTCCTTCCTCACGCCCGAGGCCACCGCGCGCCTGCACGAGCGCCTCATGGCCGCCACCCCCTTCCCGCACCTGGTCGTCGAGGGCCTGTTCAACCCCGCCCTGCTCGAACTCGTGCGCGAGGAGTTCGACAACCGCCCCGCCGAGGGCTGGAAGGACGTCACCAGCAGCTACGAGTCCACCCGCCGTTCCGAGCTCGGCGCCGCCCTCGGGCCGGCCTCGCAGATCTACTTCGACCTCATCAACTCCGGCTGGTTCACCCGCTGGCTCTCGGCCGTGACCGGCACGCCCTACCTGCTGGGCGACCCCCAGCGCTTCGGCGGCGGCCTCCACGAGAGCCGCGCGGGCGGCGCCTTCGCCATCCACCGCGACTTCAACTACCACCCCCACGTCGGGCTGAAGAACGAGATGGTGTGCATCACCTACCTGAACCACGGCTGGCAGGACGCCTGGGGCGGCGTGCTCGAGCTGTGGGACGCCAAGGACGGGCAGTGCCAGGCGCGCGTGAGGCCGGAGTTCGGCCACACGCTGATCCTGCCGCACGGCCCGGCGAGCTTCCACGGCCACCCGGGGCCGCTGTGTCCGCCCGAGGGCGTCCAGCGCCGCTCGGTGGCCGCGTACTTCTACACCAGCCCCAAGGCCGGGCGCCAGGACCCGGAGGAGGCCGTGTCGATCTTCATGCACACGCGTCGTGCCGACCGCGCCAAGAAGGCCCTGCGCCTCATGACGCCCCCGCTGGTGTGGCGGGCGCTGAAAAAATTCAAGCGCAACTGAGCGGGGCTGGCGACGCGGCCCATCCGCCCAGGTGTGCCGCTCACTGCTTGACGGCTTCGATCTGCGCCACGATGCGCACGTTCTTCGGCATGCCGAAGGCCGTGCCGTAGTCGACGCCGAACTGGGTGCGGTCGATGGTGGTCTCGAAGTCGCCGCCGCACACCTCGCGCTTGAGCATCTGGCTCTGGTAGCAGGCGAACTGATTGGCCTTGAAGGTGGCGGGCTGGGTCTTGCCCTTGATCGTCAGGTCGCCCGCGACGGACACCACCTTGTCGCCGTCGAAGGTGAACTTGTCGCCCACGAACTTGGCGGTCGGAAACTTCACGGCGTCGAAGATGTCGGCGCTCTGCAGATGCTTGTCGAATTGGGGCGTGCCGGTGTTGATCGAGCCGATCTCGAACGTCAGCTCCACCTTGCCGGTCTTGGCCGCCTTGTCCAGCTGCACGGTGCCTTCCTTCTTGTCGAAGCGACCGCGGTTCACGCTGGCGCCGAAGTGGCCGATCTCGAACGTGGCGAAGGTGTGCGACGGATCGACTGCGTAGGTGGCGGTCTGGGCCTGGGCGGCACCCGTGGCGAAAGTGGTCAGAGCGGCGAGGGCGAGGAGGGTGTTGCGCATGTCGATGGTTTCCGGGTTGATGAAAGGGAAGGAACAGGAACGGGATCGCGAAGGGTAGTCAGACCTTGCCCACGCCCGTCAGCGCGAGCTTGAACTTCACCTGGACGTCGTCGGCCACCATGGAGGTGTCGGCCCACTCGTTCTCGCCGATCTTGAAGGCCAGGCGCTTGATGACGAAGCTGCCGGTGGCCGTGGTGGTGGGACCGCTCTGCGTCATGGCGACCGGCACGGTGACGTCCTGCACGTTGCCCTTGATGGCGAGCTTGCCGGCCACTTCGTACCTGCCGCCGCCGAGCGCCTTGATGGCCGTCGACTGGAACGTGGCCTGCGGGAACTTCGGCACGTTGAACCATGGGGCCTTGGGGAGTTCAGCATCGGATTCCTTCACGCCGAGCGTGGCGCTGCCGGTGTCGACGGTGAACGCGATCTTGCTGGTGGCCAGCTTGGCCGGATCGAAGGCGATCTGGGCGTCGAACTTCCTGAACTGGCCGTCCACGGGCACGCCCATCTGCTTGCTGGTGAAGGTGATCTGGCTCTGCGCGGGCACGAGGGCCTGCTGGGCGAAGGCCGGCGCGCCCGCCAGCAGGGCCGCGGAGGCGAGCACCAGACTGCTCAAAGGATTTGAATATTTCATGGGTTCCCTGTGTCTGTCGAAAAAAGAATGGGAGTCAGCCCCGGCCCGGCAGCATGCGTCGCAGCAGCCCGTCGCGGTCGACGAGCTGGTGCTTGGCCACCGCCGCGACGTGCAGCACCACCAGCGCCGCCAGTGCGTAGGCCGTGATCTGATGCCACGGCTTGATGGCCTCGGCCAGGACCGGGTCCACCGGCACGAAACTGGGCAGCGGCAGCACGCCGAGGAACACGATCGGAAAGCCCGCCGCCGAGCTGTAGGCCCAGCCCACCAGTGGGACGATGAAGAACAACGCGTAGAGGAGCGCGTGCGTGGCTTGATGCGCGACGTGCTGCCAGCGCGGCATGGTCGCCGCCGCCTTCGCGGGCAGGGCGGGTGGACGATGGCCGAGCCGCCAGAGCAGGCGCAGCGTCGCCAGCGCGAGGACGGTCACGCCCGCCCACTTGTGCCAGTTGTAGAGCTTGAGCCGCTGCATGGAGAACGGCAGGCCCGTCATGTAGAGGCCCACCACGAACATGCCCACCAGCGCCAGGACCATCAGCCAGTGCAGGGTGATGGCCGTGGCACCGTAGCGGATCGGTTGCGGCGAAGGGGTCGTCATGTCGTCGGAGGGTCGAGTGCGTTGAAAGAGTGCGACCCCACGGGCCATCGCGTTCGGCGCAGTCTAAGAGGACCCGCAGGCATCGGCTTTCAATCGGGTTGACGCCAAAGTTCGAATTTTTTGAACCCTGGCTCGAGGCGTCTACCAGCCCAGTCCGTGGTTCAGTACCCAGATCGCGAGGCTGATGGTCCCGAACGACAGCACGGTCGCCAGCAACAATGCCGCCGCGCACATCTCCTCGAAGCCGTACTTCTGCGCCAGGATCGGGTAGATGCTGAGCATCGGCGTGGCGGCGAAGATCACCGCCGCCGCGCGCAGTTCAGGGTCGTCGGGCGGCAGCAGCCACATCATGGTGCCCACCGCCAGCGGATGCAGCAGCAGCTTGCCCAGCGCGATGGAGGTGACGTCGCGCCGCATGCCCTTGGTCTTCAAACCCACCAGCGTGCCGCCGATGACGAACAGCGAGACCGCCGCCGAGGACATGGCCAGCATGTTGATCGAGCGCGCGAGGACGCCCGTGATCGTGATGCCCGTGAGCGAGACGGCGACGCCGCCCAGGATGGCCAGGATCACCGGGTTGCGCGAGAGCTGGGCGAGCGACTGAAGCAGGATGCGGTGCCACTTGCCCTTGCTCGCATGCCCGCTGTCGGCCATGACCAGCGTCAGCGGGATCATCAGCAGGTTTTCCACCAGCATGCACATCGCCAGCCCCACCGCCGCCGGCGCCGGCCCGGCCACCAGGATCGCGATCGGGTAGCCGATGAAGCCGCTGTTGGAGCTGGAGACGCCCAGTCCGCACAGCGCGCTCAGCGTGAAGCCCTTGCCCTGGCGGCGCCAGGCCCACAGCAGTCCCGCCGTCATCATGAGCAGCGAACCGACCGCGTAGCCGAGCAAATAACGGGCGTTGAGCACCTCGCCGACCGGGCGCTGCGACAGCGCGGTGAACACCAGCGCCGGCAGCGCGAAACGGACCACGTAGGTGCCCAGCACGCGCATGTCGGGCTTGCTGAAGACAAGGTGGCCCGCCGCGAAGCCCAGGGCGATGACAACGTAGATCGGACCGGTGATGGCGAAGGTCTGGAGCATGCGGAAGCGTCGGGCCCACGTCCGAGGTGCGCCTGCTGACGAAGGAGGGCAGGGAGCCATCGTCCGAGCGGGTTCGTTTCCGCGTTTCTATCACTCCGATCCTGCTGCGCAGGTTTGCCGCCAAGCATCGCCTGCGTGGAGATAGGACTCGTAGAGGTTGCAAAAATTGCACTATTGAATGGGTTATCGAGACTTTTGCTGGACTAAAGTTTAAAGAAAATATATTGTTGATTATGTGATTTATCAATGTGATGGTTCAATCGGAAAGCGCTCGCGCTGCAGTGGAAGCCACCAAACCGAAGGGGAGAGCGAATTGGGGAGCGCCTTCCCGGTGGTCCGCAGACAGGGAGGGCGGGCTGACCAGAAACGACAACGCCGTCCGAGGGTGACGTCGAAAGTCGACATTCCTTCTCCTACGAATTGCTGCCGGCGCTGTCGATCCCATCGTCGACGAACAGGTGGCAGCGGCCACAGTAGCGGTACTCTCGGTCCTGCGGGTGCCAGCTGGGCGTAGAGCACACCGGGTATACGAACGCCGTCGGCGGGTCTTCTAAGGTGGCGGCCGGCGTTGTTGCATAACTCCTTGGCCAGGTCCCTGCCAGCACGCGATCTTGGTAGCCTGAGGCGATGAGTAAACCACCTCGAGCGCGGTACCGCACAACGAACTGGCCTGCGTACAACGCTTCGCTCAAGCGCCGCGGCTCGCTGATGGTCTGGCTCGACCCCGAGCTCCAGTGGCAGGCTGCGCCCAGCGGGCGCGCTGGTCGACCTGCGGTCTTCAGCGATGCCGCCATCGAGTTTTGTCTGACCTTGAAATGCATGTTCGGCCTGGGCCTGAGGCAGGCCAAGGGCTTGGCAGAGAGTCTGCTCGAGCTGGCGCAGCTCGACTGGAACGTGCCTGACTACAGCACCCTGTCACGACGCCAGAAGACCCTGAGCGTGGCCATCACAGCACGCTCGAGCCAAGGTGGTTTGCACCTGCTGGTCGACAGCACGGGTGTGAAGATGTTGGGAGAAGGTGAATGGGAGGATATTGAAACACGGTGCTGACTACCGACGCCAGTGGCGCAAGGTGCACTTGGGCGTGTACGCCCAGACCCTGGAGATCCGGGCCATCGAGGTCACTGACAACGCCATTGGAGATGCGCCGATGCTCCCCCAGTTGCTCGCGCTCGCTCAGATTCCAGAGGACGAGCCGCTTCATTCGGTCAGTGCCGACGGCGCCTATGACACCAAGGCCTGCCACGAAGCCATTGCCGGTCGGCAAGCTGCAGCCATCATCCCGACGCGCAAGAACGCCAAGCCCTGGGCAGAAATTCGGGCAGGAGCCCGAGCAAGAAATGAAATCTTGAGGGCGACTCGGGAGTTAGGACGCTCGATCTGGAAGGAGTGGAGCGTCTACCACCGACGTAGCCTCGTGGAGACCAAGATGGGGTCCTTCCAAAGACTGGGCGAGCGCGTGATGGCTCGGGACTTCGAGCGGCAGGTCACTGAACTGCAGGTCCGGGTCTCGATCCTCAACAGGTTCACCCAGCTGGGCACACCTGAGACGGTGCGCGTGGCCTAACTCCGTCTGGGGTTGGGGGCACTACAGCCTAATTCAGGTTATGCAACAGCGCCGGTTTGCTAGTCACATGAGGCTAATGAAATTAAACTTCGTTAAGTGTCTGACTAGAAATTTTAAAACAATGCCAGTTTAAAGCAATTATGATTTCAAATTTCCAAAATACTTTACTAAGTTTTATCAATCAAGGCAAAGAATAATGATAAGGGCGCACAAGTTTTATGGGCGTTCCATTAATATTTTTTAGCTGGCCACTCCAGGCTCCTTTATACAACAGAAAAAGATCTTCTTTATCACTATCAGTCAGTTTACTATTTTTTCCATAATTCATTATGGAAAAAGGCTTGTGTTTACCAAAAACAACAGACGGCCATTCAGTCTCATTTTCAGGAGCAAAAAAATGCCTTAGTCCAAAAATATGCCCTATCTCATGAGTCAAAGTATCAACTTGTTCTTCCATGACTTGTTTGAACATCGTGGGATATATGTACAGCTGATGTCGACCTGCATCTGGAAAGAAGGCTTGCGCGAGAGTACATCCCATTGGATTGCAACTTTCGTGCTCCTCGACAAAAATTTCAAAATCTGAATTATCGCCATTCTCGACAAACCGGATAGGGGCGGCATACCCCCATGCTTTAATAGCCTCTGATACCAAATTTCGAACTTGATCAGCAACGTCGTCCGGATTTTTAAACTTAATCAATGACAAATTGTTAAAATTCCATTTTAAAATAAGATTCTCATCCCATAAAGGAATAAATCCCTCTGTTGCCTCAAGCACTATCTCGAAACGAGACCTTGGGCGAGCTCGACTATCTGTTAAACAAATTATATTGTTATCTAATTTGTGGGTATAAGCTTCAGCGCCGCGTAAGATTATTTCGGGCGTCTCCATTTCAAATGGCTTGATAAAAGAATTCGCTTTGGGAGAAAATTTTTTTATCATGGCGTAACTTCCTATAAAAATCCGAAAATTAAATAACTATATATAATTCATAATATCAATTATGAAGTTTCATAACATCATCATTTTTGATGATCACAAAGCAAAAAAATCATTGAACCTTTACTAGTTATGTCTCATAATATAAAGCTGTTTCGGCTTTAAACATATTCAAAGCTTTTAAACTTGATTACTCAAGATGGAATTATAGTTACATCATGGAAAAAATAACTCAAACAAGCTAAGTTTTTCAAAACGAATGAAACAATCAAATCGTTATCAACGATAAAGAAATATTAAAATGAATCAGGAATGAATTATTAAAGTCATAATTGACTAATTTCCATTGAGCGTGCCGCCCTTAAATCTTTAAACATTACGTTATGAGAGACAAAATGAAGCTTTACACTTTGCTTTTAGGGGCGGCAGTTCTGACTGGATGCGCAGTGCCGATGGCGCATACGCAAAAATCGCAAGCTATAGCGACAGCTAGTGATTCCTTGGCCCCAACACCTGGCGCACCAGCTGCACCTATCGTGACAGGTCCAATTCAAGCGACTATGATCAATTGCTATACTAATCAGCAAGGATGTAGTGGTACGACCATAACAGGAAATCCTAACAACTACACGATTTCATGTACGATTTGGTACGTTGGAGGTGGCAATAGCAGTTTCACACTTGCCTCCGGATCTAACGCGCCATATCGAGTGCGGTATGGTGACACTGGCGCTTGCCGTCATGTGCAATATGGACCACCAGACGGGTCGCAGCGCTGGTACTTGTACGTTTCTACAAATTAACAGATTTGCAACTTGAGGTGGCGCTAGTGCGTAACTCATCACCTCAGCTTTTGCTGAGCATGTGTTCCTAGTAGCAAGCAGGGATAAACACGCTGACCAAGCTACAGCCATCATCCCAGCACATGGAAATGCCAAGTCCTGAAGCAAGAATTATTCAGGAAACCGAGTCAGCGATGATATTTTGAGAGCAACCCTGGAGTTGTGGCGCTCGGCCTAGAAAGAGTGTAGAAGCTCCACTACCGACGCTGTCTCGTAAAAAACTAAAAGTATTTCCTCAAAAGACTAAGCGAGCGGGTGACAGTGCGCCACCTCGAGCGATGTGTGTTGCCGAGCGACAGTTAAGGGTCTCGCTCCTCAACAGATTTGCTTAGCTGGGCGTACCTGCGACAGTACGCGGGGTGTAACCCCGCCTAGATGAGAGTCACTGCAACCTATTTAGGTCTGTATAACAGCGCTGTGTGGGTCGATCGCTTAAGCTGGGCACTTTATCGGTTTGTGGTGTAATAGATATAGATCTCATGATCAAAAATAATTAGGAGCTACTGCAAAGTCTCTTTGCATTTTACTTTTTTAAAAGCGATGGAAAAATTTCCAGCAATATTAAATTACATTGACAAATTGCACGTCAACTTGAAATATCAACTAGCATTGAAAAGATCCAAAATTATTTAAATTTTACTTTCATATATTGACTATTTTATTTACAGTAATATGCCTGTTATACCATGAAAAAAACTTTCTATTTATTGCATTATGTATTTCTCGGAGGATTTGCCGTGCTGAACAGCGGTTGCGCCTCATATGTGGAAACTATCCAACTAGATCCTGCCACCTTTTCTGCTGTTGGTAAACCGGTGGGTGGGGTGGTTTATTATGAGCCGGCTCTTATACAAGTAAGTCATACTTTTACCCAATTGATTGACAAAGATAAGAATTTGCTAGGTAGTGCGCCTCTGGGCTGCAAAGAGGTGGTTCAAAAAGAAGAGATTATTACTGTCGCAGATTATCAAAAACCGAGAGTTATACTCCATAAGCCCTCATGGTTTGCGACATCTGAGTTCAGTGTCACGTTAAATAACGGACTACTCGTTGGCTTGACTAACAAGTCCACACCGCAATCTCCCCAAATCCTAGAGCAGATTGTTGCAGGCTATGCTGTAGCCGCTGCACCAGTGGCTGCAATGGTAGCTATACCGGCGTGCAATGGCGGCCCTGTTATTAAAGCTCCACGACGCTTTACATACTAACGGCACTGTCGCATAAAATTGAATCAGGTAGCAGTGCCCCTACCCAGACAAAATCACGCTACGCGCACAGTCTCAAGCGTTCCCAGTCAGGTGAACCGGTTGAGGATAGAGACGCGCACTTGCAGTTCGGTGACCTAACGTTTGAAGTCTCAGGCTATCAACCGCTCATCCATTTTTTTGAAGCAGCCCATCTTGGTTTCCATCAGGCTGCGTCGGTGATAGCCGCTCCACTTCTTCCAGATCGTGCGTGCCAGCTCCCGGGGCGCCCTCAAGATCTCATTTCCTGCTCAGGATCCTGCCCGACTGTCCACCCAGGGCTTTGCATACTTGCGCGTTGGAATGCTGGCTAGGGTGTGTTGTGAGCAATGATCTCGTAACAAGGCCCTTATGTCATAAACGCTATCAGCGCTGACCGAGCGGAGCAGCTCGTCTTCTAGGATTTGGGCAACCAGCTGAGGCAGCATCGGTGCGTCGCCGACAGCGTTGTCGGTTACCTCGATAGCACGGATTTCAAGCGTCTGCGACTTTACGCCCAGATGCACCTGGCACCACAGGCGACTGACAAGTCGGCGCCATGCTTTTTATCTTTCATTCCCTTTTACCCAGCATTTTCACGGCCGTGCCGTCGACCAGGAGATGCAAACCACCTCGGCTCGGGTGTGCCGTGATTGTCACTCTCAGTATCTTCTGGCGTCGCGACAAAGTGCTGAAGTCAGGCATGTTCTAGCCGAACTGGATCAGCTTAAGGAGGCTCTTGGCCTAGCCGTTGACGCTATTTCAGGCCTAGGCCGAACATGCACTTTAAGGTCAGGCAGAACTGGATGGTCGCGTCGCTATAGCCCGCAGTCAAACCAAGGCGACTGCCAAGCGGAGCTTGCCATTCGAGCTTATGGTTTATCTAGACAGTAAGCGAGCCGCGACGTTTGAACAAAGCGTTGTGGGAGGGTTAGTTCGTTGTGAGGTACTGTGCCCGATACGCTTTCTTGTTATTTCGGGCTACTAAGATTGCGCACTTCGCAGGACGTTTCCTTAGGATTTGTGCAACGATGCCAGAGCAAATTACTGCCGTTACTCAAGACGACCTACTAATTTTTCGGGAGGACCGCCTGCATTGGCCATGCACTGAGCATCTATAAGACGCCCACTGACAGTTCCATCGCAAATCAAATCGGGAATTCCAACAGGACTTTTGGCCTGAAGCTTGATCGACAACCGGTTTCCATTGATCGAGTAACTAGAAAGATTCCGTTCTGCTCTTGCGCCGTCAGGCTTGGACCAAACTGCAAGACCATTTGCGAAGTTTATCGAGACATCCCAAGGGGGAGAGCCTTGGGGCGTTGATGTGCCAACAAATTTCATGTTGCCAATGTTCGCTTCGGTTACTTGCGCCCAGGCAAAAAGTGTAGTGCTAATCAATGCCGCAGTTAAACAAATACGCGTGAACTTCTTTACATGCATGTGGAAACTCCATCACGGTCAGAGTATTTATCTTTGCTAGCAACAAGGTACTCGGTTCATCTTGCGCCTGAATCGTAACGCGCGCAATAAGGATTTCCTCTTTTATGTGTATGCGGCGTTGTTGCATAAACTTAAGTTATTTTGCAGTGCCCCTTACCTCGGACGGAGTTACGCCACGCGTACTGTCTCGGGCGTGCCCAGCTGGGTAAACGGTTGAGGATCGAGACCCGCACTTGCAGCTCGGTGACCTGACGCTCTAAGTCCCGCGCCCTTACCCGCTCGCCCAATCTTTTGAAGCAGCCCATCTTGGTTTCCACAAGACCGCGTCGGTGCTAGCCGCTCCATTTCTTCCAGATCGAGCGCCCCAGTTCCTAGGTTGCTCTCAAAATCTCATTCCTTGCTCGAGCTCCCGCCCGGCTCTCGGCCCAGGGCTTTGCGTTTTTGCGCGTTGGGATGATGGCCTGTGGCGCGTCGGTGGGACATGGCTTCGTGACAGGCCCTGGTGTCGTAGGCGCCATCAGCACTGACCGAACAGAGCAGTTCGTCTTCCGGAATCTGCGCTGGCAACTGCGGCAGTATCGGCGCGTCGCCGATGGCGTTGTCGGTCACCTCGATGGCTCGGATCTCCAGAGTCTGAGCATCCACGCCCAAGTGCACTTTGCGCCACTGACCCCGATAGTCGGCACCGTGCTTTCTGATCTTCCATGCCCCTTCTCCTAGCATCTTCACACCCGTGCTGTCAATCAGCAGATGCAAACCACCTCGGTTCGGGCATGCCGTGATGGCTATTTTCAAGGTCTTTTGCCGTCTGGACAAAGTGCTGTAGTCGGGCACGTTCCAGTCGAACTGGGCTAGCTTGAGGAGACTCTCGGACAAGGCGGTAGCCTGTCTCAAGGCCAAGCCGAACATGTATTTCAAGGTCAGACAGAACTGGATGGCCGCGGCGCTGAAGATCGCAGACCGGCCAGTGCGCCCACTAGGTGTTGGCGCCAATGTAAAACTGACCCACTGCGCTGAAGTAATGCGACCCACCTGGGGGACGATGGCAGCCTTGTGAGGCTGCTGATGTTGACTCAGGAGCAAGCAGTGGAGATAGCCGTAGAGGTAGAGCTTGAGCAGCACCGCGAGGTGGTAGGCCGAACTGCCGGTCGCCGCGGGATCGGCACCGCTGAAGCCGAGGCCCTGCAGGTCGAGTGCTTCGACGAAGGCCTCGACGACCCGGACCGGGTTGTCTTCGCCGATGTAGTCGTCCAGGCACTCCGGCAGCATCGTCACCTGCTTGCGGTCCTCGCCTTCGATGAATCGCTTCATGCACCACCTCGATCCATGCGAATGCGCAAAGTCTAGTCAGGTCGGGGACGTTTTCACACAGCCTCGGCCCAAAGCGGAAGTAGTCTTTGCGTAGAAGCAGATTTGCAGGCCATCCGATCCCCTCACGCTAAATTAGCTCTCGACAGAACCTGTCTGCTCGACCCAACCGCTAAACCGAATCACGCGTTTGGTTACACGCCGACCTTCGCCGCTGGCTCCGACAGAAATCATTTCGTTTTCTGCTTTTAAACCGGCGTGACCCTTGCCCGAACCTTCGTAGTATTCTTCGATGACAACCTCATGTGACGTAGCAATGCGCTCGGCGATGGCAAGCTCCTGAGTGACGCGTGCTTGATGAGCTTGAAACTCCATGATCACTTTTTGCTTTTTGGCCTCTTCCTCAAGGGCTGATAGCCCTACATTTTCGGCCGTCTTTAACTCTTCTTGAGATGATGAGAGCGCCGAATATGCAGCCTTCATGTAGCTGGGAACAAACATTTCAAAAGCCACCTTACCGGCGATCGAAGCAATTTTTGCGGAATCCACCAATTTAAACTTCCTCAAAGCGGCTTAACGCCAAAATAGAATTACGGCAATACTGAGTTCTGCATTCGTTTGGAATTTCAATTCGTTCAAGCCTATTGGCTTGGACAATAAAATCAACTATTGATATATCGGCAAATTCGGAGGAACCTTTAGGACACGCCGTGTTAGTTGCAGGCATGAGATGCGCGAGCAACGACAAATGACCTTGGGTGCTTTATGCATTCGTCGGCTAGATAAGCAGGACGAGTTTTATTTTTTATGGGCCGATTAAATTGGTAGTCTGTAGATGCAGGAACTAGAATATTTTTCTTCTCGT
Source organism: Variovorax sp. PvP013 (assembly GCF_050435945.1). Classification (NCBI taxonomy): domain Bacteria; kingdom Pseudomonadati; phylum Pseudomonadota; class Betaproteobacteria; order Burkholderiales; family Comamonadaceae; genus Variovorax; species Variovorax sp. PvP013. The sequence continues at coordinate 6,210 of NZ_JBNDLF010000014.1, read as the reverse complement.
ATGGGAGCGGGCGCCAAATGGGGTGTGGTTGTCTGCAGGCTTTCGGTGAATGTTAAACGCAAAAGATAATGTGAAGGTCTGATAATGGCCGGCTGCGGCTAGTTAACAGTCTGCAAGCCGCTTAAATAGATCTTCATGTTGTTGATAGATGGTCTTCATCTTAGCGCGGATGTCCTCCTCTTTCACGCCAAATGACTCCTGCCTTGTTTTGCCACGTGACCGAGTCGACGCGGCCTGTTGGTGCTGCATTAGCTTTCATCGTCTGCGTTGCTTCACGACGTTCTAGTCATGTACCGGTCAAAGCTTAGGAGAACTTGGTCGTATACGAGCCTTCGGTTCTTCCGACAGCCAGGGTGAAAAGCGTTGATGAAGATGCAGTTCTCGCACTCGTGGATGCGATCCGACACCTTCGACATGGACGGATAGGCATGCGCCTTGAGCATGTCGTAAGTTCCGCCGCAAACCACAATATCCGGGTTGATGATGGCTACCTGACGTCGTAGGAAATCTGCATACTTTGCGGCGTGCACTTCGACGTTCCTGGTCGCACGCGCACTGCCAGTGGACTTCTTGATGTTGATGTAAGCGCACCCCAGAATTGCGTTTTTGCGCGCGCGGTGCGCTGCGTCGTAGCCGGCCACTTCGCTGGAGTAGTGGAGCAAACCATGCGCCCAGCGCCCTAAAGTATGAAAGGTCGGCCGGTCCCACATGGCGCTGGTCGAGTTCGGTGCTGTCGCTTTGCGCAGGAGTTCATTCAGCGCTCCATGCTCACCTTCGTATCCGTTCGGCTCTTTCAGCACAAAAAGAACCTTGCGTTTGGCTTTTCGCCAACCCTCCTCACAGACGATGCCGTCTTCGACAAAATGGCCGGCTTCTGCCACAACATGCGGGCGCCACTCGTTGAAGAGGACATCCATCGGGCTGTAAGCATGGGCGACTACCGGGCCGGCGTCGAGTGGCTGTGCGTCAAGATTCATTCCTCAAGCGTACAGCGTCGGCTTCTGGCAAGAATCACAGGAGCGTGACGAACTTCCGGTTCTGGACGCATTCCGCCGTCAGACGTGGATCAAGAACTTCAGGAGCCAGTAGCTCGTATGGCTCGTACAACAGCCTTTAGAACCGGCCCAGTAACAGATTCCGGAACCGCAATTGGGAAGATCAATGTCAGGAAGGCATCCAGGGCCACAGCAGGATCGCTGGCCACCAGCTGGAAGAGTTAATGCCAAAACAAACTCGGCGGCGTAAATTATTTTGCGCCGATGAAATTTGCACCTGAGATTATGTGAGTAATCTTAAGGCAATGAATGTGTTTGCAAACATTATTGATTTGCAATTTATCGACTGAAATCTAGAACTAAGATTGCTTCCGACTCGATCGGTGTCATAAACTGTTTTGAGTCAAAAGTCAACAAAACTGTATCTATCATCATTTCTAACTATGTTCTAGTTGACAAGAAACCGAAGTTTTAGATATTAATGATAGACCAGCCAAACTGGTTTTGCTGTCTTAAAAATTAATGGTTCAGTGTTGATGAAGGAGAACGCATGACGTTTTTCAACAGTTCGCTTCGACATAGCTTTTTTACGGTGACGCTGGTCGTCATATTGACTGGATGTGATCAAACGCCTCAAGGACTGACACAAGTAACTGAGCGAAGTTCGTCGCATGAAAAAACTGCACTAGATGTCCATGAAGCTGCGGGAGAGAGCACCAAACTCCTCGAATCCGCCCGGCGAGCAAACGAAGTCAAGAACGCTCGCGCAAAAGTTCTAGCAACGTGCGTTACTTACACTCACCACGAGCTAGACTCCCCAGTCAATGATTACCGAAGCCTGGAAAGTATTGGTGAAAATGGGGTTGCAGCGTGCAGACGAGCAATTGAAGAATTCCCAGAATCCATAGTAGCACATGAGCATTTAGCTAGAGCCTTGTTGGCGATGCGAAATCGGCCACCAGGACTTCCTAACAATGAAGCAGACGAAGTTACTGTAAGAGCAGCACGTGCTGGTTCCCTTTGGGCGCAATCGCATTCTCTCATTTTCGGTGTCGAGGAATTCGACCGCAGGACCCTTGTCCAGCGCTTGCACGACGTTGGTGCTGCTCGGCCGTATGAGCCGGGTCCTAAAGTGCTTCTCGCCCAAACCCTCATGGTCGTCAATGGCCAAATACTTCCGTATACCGCATTGCACCGACCGGCTGAGCTCTTGGAGGCGGCTTCCCGAATGTCTGGGGGGCCTGCCATGGTGTCGGCAATGGCCAGCCACTTGATGAGCTATGGCATGTGTGGACGTGCAGTGCCACCATGGTCAAAGGTTTTGAAGGAGCCAAGTCCGGACTTTGCAGGAGAAGAAGGTTGCGCGCTCATTTTGCGGATCGCCGCCAATGCGGATGACCCTGTCGCTCATCTTACGCTGGGTGTTCTACATCTGCGCAATGCACGCCAAGCTGGCGCAGGCCAAAACAGTAAGGCAACCGCACTGGCCCGTTTCGAAGAATCAAAGCGCGCGGCAAAATCACACTTTTCCAAAGTCGCCCAATCAAATTCGTTGCTGAGTGATTTTGCAAAAAATCTTCTAGTCAAAGTTGACGGTGTACAAATGGTAGGTCCTCAGTCAGAAGAGTTAGGCGCCAACATTCTTTTAGGGCTCCTAGGACTGGCGCTTTCATCACAGTCGGCTCCTGAAGCAAATAACCCGCGCTCGTCTAATGAAAGGGTGTTGGAAGAGCAGGCAGAACGACGCAAGCAAGAATGTGCCGACGCGAAGGCTAGGGCCGCTTTTACCAGTCCTGACGGCTCGAATGAGGATTGGGGCTTGCGCCATCGTGCTACAAATTGCTCTTAACAACCCTGTTTTCTGCGAGTGGTAGCAACTGGCCTGCAGGGGGCATGATCTATGGTTTATCAACAAAACGATTGGTTGGACGGCTGACCAGAAAGTCCGCTTTGGGCTTAAAGCCGACATGGCGGCAACGCCAGAGCAGACATTCCCATGCCTGCGAAGCCGATCACGGATTCCTTCTGGCTGCGGCTTCGTGACTTTCCAAGAGCCGCTGGAGACTTGCACGCTCCCCGTCTGAAAAACCGTTCTCGAGGTCGACGACGATACCGTTGATGAGGTCGCAGTCGGCGTTGTTTCGAATGGTTCCTCGATCGAGGATGCGCTTGCACGATCAAGCGCATCGACGTCGGACCTCTGACGCAGTTATCGATCCGGAAGCGCGAAGAGTCTGGTCATGGGCCGCCACGCCGGCTGTCTGCTTGTCGCTCGACTCCCGATGACGTCGTACGCCGCTTGGCGAAGCCCCTCAGTGCCTTTGACTTGCCTTGCCTTGCCGCTCGATGATGCCCGTACACGCGGTTTCGATGTCGAAGGTTGAGGTTGGGGTCACGTCGAGACATGGGTCATGCAGAAGGACCGGAACGCCAGTAACTCTTGGAATTCGCGCTCGACCCGGATCCCGTGGGTCTGCTCGATCGCTCCGGCGCACTGCCCGGCGTACGCACCATCGGTCTGGAGCCGTTCGACGGCGGGAACCTTGTCGACAGGCCTGCGCCACGACGTCGGCAGCGCCATCGCGGTCCTGCACGCTGTCAGTGGTCACCGTCATGGCTGGCAGCAGCCCGAGCGTGTCCACCGCGATGTGGCGCTTCCTGCCTTACCCTTTCGCCGGCGTCATCGCCGCATTCGCCACCCTGCGGTCAGGCAGGGTCGGACTGCGCGTCGATGACCGCCGCACTCGGTTCGGCTGCGCGGCCCATGCGCTCTCGCCACTGCTGGCGCGACCGGTCCCGCATCTGCTCGAAGGCGTCGACTTCGACCCGGCGCTTGTGGCGTGCCGGCGCACCGCAGCTGCCCTCGGGCCGCTTGGAAAGGTCGGCGACCACGTGCCATTGGGCATCGGTCAGTTCGGTGCTGTATCGGCCAGCCTGGCGCCGTGCGCCGCGGGGTCGTCATGGCGCTTGGCCACAGCGATCGGGGCGACTGGCTCGACCGGTTCGCCTCGGGCCTGCCGCGCTGGCATCGAACGCACGATGTCTTGCGCACGCAGCGTTCGGCGGACGGTCGCAGTGCAGGCGCGAAGATCGCCGAGGCGATCGAGTTCGTCAGCGAGTTCATCGAGTGTCGCGTGCGGCATCCGGGCAACGATTGCACTCGACAGGAGGATGTGTTGCGGTGTAAGCGCCACAAGCCTGCCACCTCGGTTGACCGCCTTCTCGCTACGCTCGGGCCTGTGCTTCGTCGTCGCCATTTCCTGCATCGAAGGCGGACGACCCGCAATGTTCAGGCCGGTTGATTTCGTCTGCGCCCTCTCAGCTTTTGTGGCCGCGCCGCAGGGTGACGGAGGGCAACTCTCCAAAGACGTCCGCGTAGCTCGCCGAGAACACTCCGTGATGAGCGAAACCCCAGCGGTACGCGACGTCGACCACCCGACTGCCGGGAGCGGCCTGAAGCAATTCGCTGCGTGCGCCCTCGAGACGCAAGCGCTTGAGATACTGCATGGGCGTCATGCCACGAAACTTGCGAAAGCCCGTCTGCAACGATCGAGGACTGGTCTGTGCCGCGCGCGCGATGTCCTCCAGATGAAGCGGCTCGGTGAGCTTGGCGTGCATGAAGTCGATGGCGCGCTTGACGTGCCGAGGTGCCGGCAAGGGAGTACGGCGGCCCAGGAAGTCCGAGTAGTTGTGCGGCATGGTCTCGACGAACATCGAGAGGATGGAAGACTTGAGACTGGCGACCGCCGTTGGCGCAGACAGCAATGGCGCGGTGCCGCGTGTCCCGTTCATGATCGCTTGCCCAACGGCGAAGAGCAGTCGGGCGGCGCTTGATTTCTGATCGAAATAGGGTGCGAACTTCACCCTCTGGCGCAAGGGTTGTTCCGTCAGAAGAGCGATGTGGCGATGCAGTTCGTCGCTGCCCAGAACGATGCGCTGCAATCCTGTATGGGGGCGGAACGTCGCCTCGCTGACGCTCTGCAGATCGACGATCACCCCGGTGTTCGCGGGAGAGACTAGTTGGCCGAGGGTGGCCGTGCCGACCGACAGGATTCCGGTATTCAACAGTGACATGCCGTAGCCGTCGAATGGTTCGTTGAACATCATCTCGATGCCCGAATGCGAACTGGCCGTGCCCGAATAGACACCGCCAAATATCACCATCGTGGCCTCGAATGCGAAGAGTTCCTTGTTCTTGGGTTTTACCGTCACCGAATTGAACAGTGACGACAGAAAGGACTGTGTTTCCTCCAGATCGCTCGACTGCAGCGAAACGCGATGAGGTCGATGAAGCACGAAGTTCTGGTCGTCCTTCGGCGGGTCGACTGGCTGGTTCATGGGGATGCAGGGATATTCTTGGTTTGAGCGGATTCGTGACATGCACTCCCGCATACCTCGGTGGATTCAGCGTTCACTTTGCAGGTGGCATGCCATCGCCTTCGAATCCTTCGTTTCTCCGGGCCAGCTAGGGTGAGGAGCCAGGGGGCATGACCAACGATTGATGATCAATCTTCGATTGAGTATCGATCAACGTATTTTCTGATATCGCTAAGACAGGTTGGAATTTCGTTCAAGACTGAATCGAATCATCCTTTGAATAACTAGTACTTTATTGTTCAAAATGTAAGGATGATTTTTAGTGCATCGATTGAGTTGCGCAAAACTGAAAAAAGTTTCGCGATCGTGTCGATCAGATGACAACCAGGCTCAAGAGGGGGCAACTTCTGACCGATGCAGGGATATCGAGATCGCGTGCGGCGTTCTCGAAGAAATCTCTGCCCCTCTGAAAATTTCCCATGAAGAGACTCTCCACCCATCAGCTTCTTGTCTGTACCTTCACTGCATTGGCGATGCTGGTCCTGCTGGTGAGCCTTCTCGCCACGCGCGCGTTGAGTGGCTCGAACGATCGTTTCTCGGGTTATGTCCATGGTGTCGCCGAGCGGCAGGGTCTGATCTCCGACATCAGGGCGGCGGCCAATCGCCGAGCCATTGGCGTGCGCGACATGGCCCTGATCGACGTTGCCGTGGAACGCAATGCCGCGAAAGCAGTGGCCGTTGCCTCGAACAAGGAACTCCACGCGGCGCTCATGAAACTGCGCGATGCGATGAACGGTGATCCCGACATCCCGGAGCGCGAGCGGCTGCTGTTCGCCAAGCTGGAGAAGCTGGAGGCCCAGTACGAGCCGGTCGCGCTCTCCATCGTCGAGCTGTCGTC
>NZ_JBNDLF010000013.1:0-98725 GCF_050435945.1 Variovorax sp. PvP013 | reverse complement strand
GGCGTGGCGACGATGGCCCCGGGGGTGGCGGGGGTGGACGCGCTGCTCCAGCGCGCCGACGCGGCCATGTACGCGGCCAAGGCCGCCGGGCGCGATCGCGTCGAGCGCTGGGCGCCGGGCCTGCGCGACGGCCGGGCGACGCGCGGCTGAAGACCGCGCGCACCGCGCACGCCTCGCCCACTCCCATCGCCATGCCCGACACCGCCGCCACCGCCACCGCGTACGAAGCACTGATCCAGTTCCTCTACCGCGCCCCGATCGGCCTGGTGCAGACCTCGCTCGCGGGCGACATCGCCATGATCAATCCCATGGCGGCGCAGCTGCTCATGCCGCTGGTCCCCGACGGCAACCTGTTCAACCTGTTCGACGTGCTGGCGCCGCTCGCGCCCCAGCTGCGCGAACTGGCGCGGCAGCCGGTCGAGGCCGGCGGGACGATCTGCGACGCGCTGCACCTCACGATGCCCGCGTCCGCCGCCCCGGCCTTCGACACCGCGCCGCGCACGCTGGCGCTGCAGCTGCTGCGGCTGGACGACACGACGCTCATGGGCACCCTGAGCGACGCCACGGCCGCCGTCCAGCGCGAGCAGCAGCGCCTCGCCGCCCGCGTGCACGCCGCCACCCGCACCGACGGCCTGACCGCCCTGCCCAACCGCCTGGCGTTGCTCGAGGCCGTCGACGCCGCGCTGGAGCGCCGGACGCACGACCCCGGCGCCCGCTGGGCCGTGCTGCTCGTCGACGCCGACCGCTTCGAACGCATCAACGTCACGCTGGGACCGGCCATGGGCGACGCCGTGCTGCGGATCATGGCCGAGCGCATCCGCGCGGTCGCCGGCGAGCGGTCCACCCCGACATCCCCGCCCACGCCCGGCGGCGCGGAGACCGTCAAGGCGCCCGGCGGCATCGTCGCGCGCTTCGGCAGCGACGAGTTCGCCGTGCTGCTGCGGCTGGATTCCGATGCCGCCCGGGACGACACGGGCGACGGCGACCACGACCGCGAAGGCGCATCGCGGATCGCCGACCTCGTCGCCTGCGAGGCGCTGGCCCGGCGGCTTGTCGAGGCCCTGGGCGCGCCCTGCGCCGTCGGCGGTACCGACGTGCATGCGAGCGCCAGCGTCGGCGTGGTGCGCATCGACGACTCGCACGCGCACGCCGTGGCCGTGATGCAGGACGCCGACCTGGCCCTGCGCGAGGCCAAGCGCGAAGGCGGCGCCCGCCACGGCGTGTTCACCCCCGTGCTGCGGGACCGGGCCTGGCAGCGCGGCAGCCTGGAGGCCGACCTGCGCCGCGCGCTGGACGACGGGACGCAGCTCTTCGTCGTCTACCAGCCGATCGTCGCGCTCGCCGACGGCGCGATCGCCGGCATGGAGGCGCTGGTGCGCTGGCGGCATCCGCTGCACGGCGTCGTGCCGCCGGATCGCTTCATCGGCATCGCCGAGGAGACCGGCCTGATCGTGGCGCTGGGCGAGTGGGTGCTGCGCCAGGCCTGCGACCGGCTGGCCGACTGGCGGCGCGCGCTGGGGCCGCTCGCGCCGCGCTCGATGTCGGTCAACCTCTCGCGCGCGCAGGTCCTGGAGCCCTCGATCGTCGGCACCGTGGCGCGCGCGCTGGCCGCGAGCGGCCTGCCCGCCGACGCGCTGCAGCTGGAGGTCACCGAGAGCCTGGCGGCCCAGGACGCCATCGTCGGCCAGCGCCTGGGCGACCTCAAGGCCCTGGGCCTGAGTCTGGCGCTCGACGACTTCGGCACCGGCTACTCCTCGCTGGCGAGCCTGCACCTGCTGCCGGTGGACGTCGTGAAGATCGACCGCTCCTTCGTCGGCCAGTCGGTCACCAGCGCCCACCACCGCGTGCTGATCGAGGCCGTCGTCAAGGTCGCGCGCAGCCTGGGCATGACCACCGTCGCCGAAGGCGTGGAGACCGCCGCCCAGGACGCGTTGCTGGCCGTGCTGGACTGCGACAAGGTGCAGGGGTACTTCCATGCGCGGCCGATGGCGGCGGACGACGCGTCGGCCTGGTTGAGGGCGCGGTCTCGCGCTCCCGCGAAGGCCGGTCGGCCCATGGCCGCGCGGGAGGAAGACGCCCCGGGCCGGACAGCAATGCCGACGGGCCGCGACCCCCATCGGACAGGTTCTTGAATTCCATCCTCGCTTCGAGCGCCGGCGCACGGTAGCGCGCGGCGTCGACGACCGGGCACCGTGACCGTGTCTCGCGCATCGGCGCGCGCGAAGACCGCTCGGAGACGGTCTCCGCGAACCCGCTTCTTGGAAGATCGGGACGCGACGACGGCGCCGCACATGGATCGCCGGGTGCCGAAACGGTCGGCCCGGAAGATCCGACGTCGTCAGTCCGACATCGGCCCGCGCCAGGCCGCCAGCACGGCCGGCAGTTCGGCCATGTCCGCGAAGATCCGCGCGACGCCGACGGCGCGCAAGGCCTCGGCCCCGCTGTGGCCCGGGCCGCCCGGGCTGTAGCCGAACACGGTGGCGCCGGCGGCGACGCCGGCCGTGGCGCCGGTCACGGTGTCCTCGATCACGGCGCAGCGCGCCGGGTCGACGCCCAGGGCCGCCGCCGCCGCCAGGTAGACGTCGGGAAAGGGCTTGGAGCGCGGCGTCTCGTGGCCGCTGAAGATGCGGCCCTCGAAGGCGTCGAGGATGCCGATCTTGGCCAGCTGCAGTTCGATCTTGCCGCGGTCGGCGCCCGAGGCGCAGGCGATGCGTCCCCCCAGCGCCGCGTGCAGGGCGCGCACCGCCGACGGCGCGCCGGGCACCTCGACGAGTTCGCGCTCGAGCGCCTCGTTGCGCCGGGCCCAGAAGCCGCGCAGCCACTCGGGCGTGACCGGCCGGCCGGTGCGCGACGCGATCAGCGCGGCCTCGTCCTTGACGGCCTTGCCGACGAAGATGCGCATGCACTCGGCCTTGGTCAGCGTCCAGCCGGCCTCCTCGAGCATGTCGCGCAACACGCCGTTGGTGATGGGCTCGGAGTCGACCAGCACGCCGTCGCAGTCGAACAGCACGGCGTCGAAGGGGAGCGTCGGGGCGGCGGGGGCGTCGGGAGAAGGGGTGGACAGGGTCATGCGGCCATCGTAGCAAGCGACCTGCGGACGCCCCGCCCCGCCCCCCTCCCCCGTTCAGGGCCGTTCGCTGCGGATCGGGATGTACATCTCGCCGCCGGCGGCGCGGAACTCGGCGGACTTGCCGGCCATGCCGTCGGAGACGGCCGCCGCCTCGTCGATCCCGCGCTGGGCGGCGTACTCGCGCACCTCCTGCGTGATCTTCATGGAGCAGAACTTCGGCCCGCACATGGAGCAGAAGTGCGCGCTCTTGCTGGCGTCCTTGGGCAGGGTCTCGTCGTGGAAGTCGCGCGCGGTGTCGGGGTCGAGGCCGAGGTTGAACTGGTCCTGCCAGCGGAACTCGAAGCGCGCCTTGCTCAACGCGTCGTCGCGCGAGCGCGCGCCCGGATGGCCCTTGGCGACGTCGGCGGCGTGCGCCGCGATCTTGTACGCGACGATGCCCTGCTTGACGTCGTCGCGGTCGGGCAGGCCCAGGTGCTCCTTGGGCGTGACGTAGCACAGCATGGCGGTGCCGGCCCAGCCGATCATGGCCGCGCCGATGGCGCTGGAGATGTGGTCGTAGCCCGGCGCGATGTCGATGGTCAGGGGCCCCAGCGTGTAGAACGGCGCCTCGTGGCAGTGCTTCAACTGCTCGTCCATGTTGGCCTGGATCATGTGCATGGGCACGTGGCCGGGGCCCTCGATCATGGTCTGCACGTCGTGCTTCCAGGCCACCTTCGTGAGCTCGCCCAGGGTGCGCAGCTCGGCGAACTGGGCCTCGTCGTTGGCGTCGGCGCCGCTGCCCGGGCGCAGGCCGTCGCCGAGCGAGAAGCTGACGTCGTAGGCCTTCATGATGTCGCAGATGTCCTCGAAGCGCTCGTACAGGAAGCTCTCCCTGTGGTGGGCGATGCACCATTTGGCCATGATCGAGCCGCCGCGCGAGACGATGCCCGTCATGCGGTCGGCCGTCAGGTGGATGAAGGGCAGGCGCACGCCGGCGTGGATGGTGAAGTAGTCGACGCCCTGCTCGGCCTGCTCGATCAACGTGTCGCGGTAGATCTCCCAGGTCAGGTCCTCGGCCACGCCGCCGACCTTCTCCAGCGCCTGGTAGATCGGCACCGTGCCGATGGGCACGGGCGCGTTGCGCACGATCCAGTCGCGCGTGGTGTGGATGTTGCGGCCGGTGGACAGGTCCATCACGTTGTCGGCGCCCCAGCGGATCGCCCATACCAGCTTCTCCACCTCCTCCTCGATGCTCGAGGTGACGGCCGAGTTGCCGATGTTGGCGTTGATCTTGACCTTGAAGTTGCGTCCGATGGCCATCGGTTCGACCTCGGGGTGGTTGATGTTGGCCGGGATGATGGCGCGCCCGCGCGCCACCTCGTCGCGCACGAACTCGGGCGTGACGATGCGCGGGATCGAGGCGCCCATCGGGTCGCCCCTCACGCGCTTCGCGCGGGCCTCGTCGGCGAGGTACTCGGCCATCCATTCGCGCCTGCCGTTCTCGCGCAGGGCGACGTACTCCATCTCGGGCGTGACGATGCCGCGCCGGGCGTAGTGCATCTGCGTGACATTGGCGCCGGATCGGGCGCGGCGCGGCGTGCGCTGCAGGCCGGCGGCGTCGCCGCGCAGGCGCTCGATGCGCTCGCGCTCCTGGCGCGTCTGGGCGTCGCCGTCGTGGCGGGCGCCGTCGTCGAGCGCGCGGTGCGCCCGGCCCTCGTAGGACTCGGTGTCGCCGCGCTCGGCGATCCAGGCGCCGCGCACGTCGGGCAGGCCCCGGCGCACGTCGATGTCGGCGGTCGGGTCGGTGTAGGGGCCGGAGGTGTCGTAGAGCGAGACGACCTCGCCGTTGGTCAGCGCCACGTCGCGCACGGGCACGCGCAGGTCGGCGCGGCTGCCGACGATGGCGGACTTGGTGGAGGCGGGAAAGGGCTCGCGGGTCAGCGCGAGCAGCGGGGCGAACTTGTCGATGGCGTTCATGGGGCGGGGCACTCCGTCGTCCGGTTGGATGGGGTGCTCCGCGATCGCTCGACGGACCCGCGGCCCCGCGCAAAACAGGGGGACCACCGGATCAGGGGAACTGCAGCTCTTCTTCCGCCGGTACTAACCGGTTCAAGTTCGCGGGTTCGGCGTCGTCTGTCGCCATCTCAGCACGCTGTTCGCGCGTGCACCCCGGAGCGCTGCGGATTCTAGGGGGCGACCGGCGCCCGGCCAAGCATTTCGACCCCCGGGGAAGCCCCGAGGCGCAGGACGTGCGTGCCCACCGCGTCGGCGAGGTCGTCGTCGTGCGTGACCAGCAGCAGCGCCGTGGCGCCGCCGGGGCCGCCGTCGGCCGCGTCCTCCTCCAGCGCGTCGAGCAGCACCGCCAGCGCCTCCTGCTGCGTCACCGGGTCGAGCCGCGAGGTCGGCTCGTCGGCGAACAGCAGCGCCGGACGGGCGATCAGCACGCGCGCCAGGGCGATGCGCTGCAGCTCGCCGCCCGAGACCGCCGCCGGCCGGCGCGCCAGCAGGTCCTCCGGCACGCCCAGGCGCCGCAGCCGCTCCACCACCGACGGCCACGGCCGGCCGTGGCGCCGCGCCGCGTCGCGCAATGCGCATTCCAGGCTGACGCGGGGCGCGAACGAGGCGACCGGGTCCTGGTAGAGCTTCTGCAGCGCGGTCGGCGCCAGCCCGTCGGCGCGCCGCACCGTGCCCCGGTCGGGCGGCAGCAGGCCGAGCAGCACGTTGCCCAGCGTGCTCTTGCCGCTGCCGCTGGCGCCGCGCACCGTCCAGCGCTCGCCGCGCCGGATGTCGAGGTCGAGCCCGTCGAAGAGCGCGCCGCCGCCCCCGGCACCGGCACCCGCGTCGCCGAAGCCCTTGGCCAGCCCGCGCGCGCTCAGCACCGGGGCGCCGACGGCCGGCGCAGTGCGGCGCGGCCAGCGCGCCGGATCGGCCTCGACCAGCCGGCGCGTGAACGCGTGGGCCGGCCGCGCCAGCACGGCGTGCGTGTCGCCCTGCTCCACCACCTCGCCCGCGCGCAGCACGATCAGCCGGCCGCCGAGCGCGCGCGCCACGCGCAGGTCGTGCGTGATGACGACGACGCAGCCACCGGCGCGCTGGATCGCGCGCATCAGTTCCACCGTGCGGTCGCGCGAGTGCGCGTCGAGGCCCTTGGTCGGCTCGTCGGCCAGCAGCACCGGCGCGCCGCCGGCCAATGCCACGGCGGCGGCGGCGCGCTGCGCCATGCCGCCGGAGAGCTGCCACGGATGGCGCCGCGCCGACGCCGCCAGCCCGGCGGCCGCGAGGTCGCGCCGGGCCGCCTCGACCGCCTCGCGCGCGCCGGCGCCGCGCACCAGCGCGTGGGATTCGGCCAGCTGCGGCAGCACGCGCATGAGCGGGTCGAGCGCCAGCGACGGCTCCTGCGGCAGCAGCGCCAGCGTGCGGCCCCACAGCGGCCGGCGCGCGCGCGCGTCCTCGGCCCGGGTGCGCGCGCCGGCCACCGTGACCATGCCGCCGGCGCGCAAGGCGGCCGGCAGGTTGCCCATCACGGCCTGCGCCAGCAGCGACTTGCCCGCGCCGCTCTCGCCCAGCAGCGTCAGCGCCTCGCCGGGGCGCAATGCGAAGGAGACGCCCTGCACCAGCGCGCGCGCGCCGACGCGCACCGTCAGGTCGTCGACGCCCAGCAGGACGGGATCGGTGGTGCTCATGCGCCCTCCCCGTCGCCGGCCAGCAGCATCATCCCCAGCACCAGCAGCATCAGCAGCGCCACGGGCGCGCCGACGAGCCACGGCGCCTCCTCGTAGTGCGGCAGGGACTCGGTCATCATCGATCCGAGCTCGGGCGTGGGCGGCGGCAGGCCGACGCCGACGAAGCCCAGGGCGGCCAGCGCCAGCACCGCCTGCGCCGCGCTGAAGGCCAGCAGCGTGCCCAGCACCGGCGCCAGCGCCGGCAGCAGGTGGCGCCGCAGCACGTACCCCGGCCCGAAGCCCAGCAGGCGCGAGGCCTGCACGGCGTCGCCGGCCAGCACCGGCCGGCTGGCGGCGCGGGCGACGCGGAAGTACTCGACCCACAGCGACAGCGCCAGGCCGACGTAGAGCGCCTCGCCGCGCCCCGGCGCCAGCGCGGAGAACAGCAGCACCAGCAGCAGGCCGGGCAGCGCCAGCACGGTGTCGGCCAGCATCACCAGCGCGCGCTCCAGGCGCCCGCCGTGCCAGCTCGCGGCGATGCCCAGCAGGACGCCGGGCACCGCCGCCGTCGCGGCCGCCACCAGCGCCAGGCCGAGCGACAGCCGCGCCGCGTGCGCCAGGCGCGCGAGCACGTCGCGCCCGAGCACGTCGGTGCCCAGCCAGTGCGCGGCGCCGGGCGCGGCCAGGCTGTCGGCCAGCACCTGCCGCGCCGGGTCGACGCCCGGCAGCAGCGGGCCGAGCAGCGCGAACGCCGCCACCGCCGCCAGCACGCCCAGTCCGGCCCGGCGGCGCCGGGCGGCACGGCGCGACGCCAGCGCCGCCAGCGCGGGAATCCCGAAGGCGCCGCCGCTCATCGCGCACCTCCCGCCCGCCGGCGCGGATCGAGCGCCAGGCAGGCCGCGTCGACGCCCAGGTTGAACACCACGAACAGCACGCCCATGCACAGCGCCGCGCCCTGGATCATCGGCACGTCGCGCCCGAAGACCGCGTGCACCAGCTCGTGGCCGATGCCGGGCCAGGCGAACAGGGTCTCGACCACCAGCGCGCCCTCGGCCAGGAACACCGCCTGCACGCCCAGGTAGGTGACCACCGGCACCGCCGCCTGACGCAGGCCGTGGCGCACCAGCGCCTGCCCGTCCGACAGCCCCTTGGTGCGCGCGAACTCGTACGACGGCGACAGCGCCACCTCGCGCATGGCGCCGCGCACGACGCGCGCCAGGCCCGCCGCCAGCCCCAGGCCGAGCGTGAGCGCCGGCAGCGCCAGACTGCCCGCCTCGTGGCCGCCGGCCACCGGCAGCGCGCCCAGGCGCACCGCCACGCCCACCATCAGCAGCACGGCCAGCAGGAACGGCGGCAATGCCCGCAGCACCACCGCCACGGCCAGCGTGAAGCGGTCGACCCAGCCGCCCGCGTGCAGGCCCGACCACAGGCCCAGCGGCAATCCCAGCGCCGCGCCGATGGCCAGCGCCGCCGCCGCCAGCGCCAGCGTGCCGCCGAGCGCGTGCGCGATCTCCGCCCACACCGGCTCGCCGGTGACCAGCGACACGCCCAGGTCCAGCCGCGCGAGGTCGCCCCACCAGTGCAGCAGGGCCAGGCCGACCGGGCGGTCGAGCCCGAGCTCGGCGCGCACGGCCGCCGCCGCCGCGTTGCTGACCATGTCGTAGCCATAGCGGCCGGCGGCGATGCGCATGGCCATGTCGCCGGGCAGTGCGCGCGCCATGAAGAAGCACAGCGTGCCCACCCCCAGCGCCAGTGCGACGACCTGGAAGGCGCGGCGCAGCAGCAGGCCGGCCCAGGGGGAGCGGCGCGTCGTCGTCGAAGTCGTCGGGGTCGTCGGATTCATCGGGGTCGGTGTCGGGGAAGTCGTCGGTGTCGCCGTCATGCGCGCCACCTCATGCGCGTGAGCCGGTAGGAGCGCTCCAGCGGATCGAGGCTCACGCCGTCGAGGCGATCGCCCACCGCCACCTGCTGGCGGTACCAGGCGACCGGGATCACCGGCAGGCCGTCCTGCAGCGTCGCGGCCACCCGCGCGCGCAGCGCGGCCGCGCGCGCGGGCGTCGGCGTGCCGCGCTGCAGTTCGGCCAGCGCCGCCACCAGGGCGTCGTCGTGCCAGCCCATGGCGCCCCAGTCGCCGCCGCGCGGGCCGAAGTCCTGCGCCAGCGTGCCGGTCGGATCGGGCACGGTGGCGTAGTTGCGTGCCGCCAGCGCCAACCGCAGGCTGCCGTCGCGGTGGCCGATCGGCACGTCGCCGGAGTTGCCGATCACCACCCGCACGGCGATGCCGGCCTCGCGCCACTGGGCCTGCAGGGCGGTCGCGATGACGGGCAGTTCCGGCCGGTCGACGAAGGTGCGCAGCGACAGGCCCAGCGGCCGGCCGTCGGGGTCGCGCAGGCCGTCGCTCGCCGCGCGCCAGCCGGCCTCGGCCAGCAGGCGCGCGGCGGCGGCGGGGTCGTGGCCGAGCGGCGCCAGCGCCGGGTCGTGCCACAGCCCGAGCGTCGGCGGGAAGAGCTGCGTGGCCGCCAGCTCGGGATCGCGCAGCAGGGCTTTGGCGATGCCGGCGCGGTCGATCGCCAGGCTCAGCGCGCGCCGCACCCGCACGTCGGCGAGCGGCCCCGGGCCGGCATTGACCTTCACGATCACGGTGCGCGGCAGGGTGACCGAGGCGATGCGCAACGCGCCGCGCCGGCGCAGCCGCGCGAGGCTGACCGGGTCGAGCCCGTAGGCCAGGTCGGCCTGGCCGCCCTCGGCCATCAGGGCGCGCGTCTCGGGCCGGCTCGCGCACAGGTAGGCAACGCGCTCGACGGCCGGGCGCGGACCGTCCCAGGACTCCGACAGCGCCGTCTCCACGCGCTGCGGCGCCTCGACCGCCACCGCGCGGTACGGCCCGCTGCCGACGATGGCGCGCACGGCGCCGTCGGCGGCGTAGCTCGACGGCGCCAGCACCATCGTGCTGCTGTGGGCGAGCAATGCGGGCAGTCCGGCGTACGGCGCGGACAGGCGGATCGTCACGGCACCGGCGCCGTCGTCGGGCTCGATCGCCGCGACCGGCGCCAGGCTCAGCAGCGCCGGCGGCGTGCGCGCCGCGCGCAGGCCATGCGCGACGGCCCCGGCCGTGACCGGCGTGCCGTCGTGGAAGCGCGCGCCGGGGCGCAGCTCGAAATGCCACGTCAGGCGATCGTCCGACACGCGCCAGCGCACAGCCAGGCCGGGCAGCGGCGTGCCGTCGTCGTGCGCGTCCATCAGGGTCTCGGCGACCTGCAGGCGCGTGAAGACGAAGCCGCTGCTCGCGGGCGCGAGGCCGGCGATCTCCCACGGGCCGACGATGCGCAGCGGCGCGCGATCGGCCTGGGCGAAGGCGTCCGGCGGCACGGCCGCGACCGCGCCGGCGGCCAGCGAGAGCCGCAGCGCCGCGCGCCGCGTGAGCGCCGGGGCCGTGTCCGGACCGGCGTCGGCGGCCGCACCGGCGCCCACGGGCATGTCCACGCGCGCGGGCTCGGCGCCGACGGCGCGGGGGGGTCCGTTCGCCATCCTCAGAACCTCGCCTGCACGCCGAGCGTGACGGTGCGCGGCGTGCCGGGCGTGACCCAGACGCGGCTGAAGGCGCTGGTGTAGTAGGTGCGGTCGAACACGTTGTCGACGTCCAGCGTCAGGCGCAGCGTCGGGTTGATGCGCCAGTAGCCCACCAGCTTGGCCGTGGTGTAGGCCGGCAGGTCGAAGGCGGGCGTGCCGGCGTCGGCCTCGGCCTGGGTGCGCGCCTGGCCCAGGCGCCGGCCGGTGTGCGTGAGGCCGCCGCCGACGCCGTAGCGCTGGCCGTTGGCCAGGGCGTCCTCGTACATCGCCAGCACGCTGCCGTTGACCCTGGGCACGTTGAGCAGGCGGCCGCCGGTCTCCAGCGTGTTGTCGCGCACGACCTCGACGTCGTTGAGCGACAGGCTGGCGTTGACGCGCCAGTGGCGGTTCAGCTGGCCCGCGAGGTCGAACTCCGCGCCCCGGCTGCGGACCTCGCCCGCCGCCACCGAGAAGCCGGCGTTGGCCGCGTCGGCGGTCAGCACGTTGCGCTTGG
This sequence comes from Variovorax sp. PvP013, assembly GCF_050435945.1. Classification (NCBI taxonomy): domain Bacteria; kingdom Pseudomonadati; phylum Pseudomonadota; class Betaproteobacteria; order Burkholderiales; family Comamonadaceae; genus Variovorax; species Variovorax sp. PvP013. The sequence continues at coordinate 87,951 of NZ_JBNDLF010000013.1, read as the reverse complement.
TGATCTCGAACAGCGCCGCCGTCGCGCCCATGCGCCGGTCCGCGCTCTCCCACTTGGCGCCCAGCTCCAGCGCCCGGCCGGACTCCGGCGCGAAGGCCCGCGAGGCGACGTCCGAACCGGTGTTGGGCCGGAACGAGCGCCCGGTGTTGGCGTACACCGTCCATTGCGCGTCGGGCAGCCAGCTCAGGCCGATGCGCGGCGAGGTCGACGACGGGGTCTGCGCCGTCGTCGCGCCGGTGCGCCGATTGAGCAGCGACTGGTCGTAGGCGTCGGTGCGCAGGCCGGCGACCAGGCGCCACTGCGGCGCGAGGCGGATCGCGTCCTGCACGTACAGCGCCGTGTTGCGCTGGCGCTCCCGCGTGTCGGTGTTGGGCAGCGGCGTCGGCCGGGCCTGGCCGTAGACCGGGTCGTAGATGTTGATGGCGTAGGGCGCGGCGGCCGTCGGATTCGCGCGCAGCAGCAGCGTGTCCATGTCGAAGCGGTAGCTCTCCAGGCCCAGCAGCAGCTCGTGCTCGACGGCGCCGGTCTTCACCACGCCCTGCAGCTCGGCCTGCAGCGCGACGTCGTCGGAGGTGTAGTCGCGGAAACGCCGCTGGCGCGTGAGGCTGCCGTCGGCGCGCAGCGCGGTCGCCTCGGTCGAGAAGCCCTCGATCGACGACGCGCGGTACGACAGGCCGACGCGGCTGCGCCACGCCGGGCTCCATTCGTGCGAGAGCACGAACTGGTGCGTCTGGTTGGTCACCGTCGTGGGGCCGTCGCCCGGCTCGCCCAGGAAGGTGCGGCGCGAGATGGCGCCCAGCCGGCCGTTCACCGCCACCACGCCGCGGTCGAGCGGCGTCTCGTGGCGCAGGTACTCGCCGACGTAGTCGAGCACGGTGTCGCGCCCGAGCTTCCAGGTGAAGGCCGGCGCGACCACCTGGCGCCGGGCGGTGACGGTGTCGCGGAAGCTGTCGCGGTCCTCCACCGCCACGTTCAGGCGGTAGGCGAAGCGCTCGCCCAGCGGGCCGGTGCTGTCGAAGGCGCCGCGCTTGAGCCCGTAACTGCCGAGGTAGCCCTCGACGGCGTGGGCGGGCGTCCACTGCGGCCGCTTGGAGACGATGTTGAGCGTGCCGCCGGGCTCGCTGCTGCCGTAGAGCGCGGCGGCCGGGCCCTTGAGGAACTCGATGCGCTCGACGCCCGCCAGGTCGCGCGGCGCGTTGAAGCCCCGGTTGGACGAGAAGCCGTTGAACAGCGTCGCCATGCCGGTGCTGTCGTTGCCCGGCAGGCCGCGGATGGCGACGTTGTCCCAGAGCCCGCCGAAGTTGTTCTGGCGCGAGACGCCGCCGACGTAGTCGAGCACGTCGTCGAGCTTGGTCGCGCCCAGGTCGTCGATGGCTTGGCGGGTGACGACGCGCACCGACTGCGGCAGCTCGCGCAACGGCAGGTCGGTCTTGGCGCCGGCCGCCTCGTCGGCCTGGTAGGCGCCGGACTCGGTGCGGCCGACGACCTCGACGGTGGAGAGGTCGGCGGTGGCTTCGGTGGCGGGATCGGCGGCGGCGGGCACGCCGGCCGGCGCGGCGGCGGTCTGGGCCGTCGCCGGCAGCGCGAACAGCGCCGCGACGGCCAGCGCGAGCGGCGTCGCGCGGGCGCGCAGGGAGATTCCCGGAAGTTGGATGGAAGTCATGGAAACGGGCACTCGAAGGGTCGGGTGCCGGCCGTGCGACGGACGCGGCCGGCACCCCGGGAAACGGACGGGCCGCTCCGCGCGAGACGGTCGGCGGGCGGCGGGACGGGACGTGCGGACACGTCCGGGATCGTTCGACGGAACGACCGGCTGCGTCGCGCCGCGCATGTCACTTCAGGACGATGGCGGCGACGACGACGGCCGGTCGGCGGGTGCCCGGGGCGGATCGCGCGAAGCGAAGCGCCAGCGCTCGGGCCGGGGGACGAAGGCGGCGGCGGGCCGTGGGAACGCGGGACCGGCGGCATCGGCGGTCGCCAGCGGCGCGGGCGGGGGCGACGCGAGCGCCGACGCCAGCTGGCCGAAGGCCGCGCACCAGGCGCACAGGGTGTCGAGCGCCGCGCCGCCATGGCCACCGCCGGTGGCCGGGACGTCGGCCTCGCCGTCGACGGCGTCCAGGAGGCCGGGCCGCGCCTCGGCGTCGAAGAAGAAGGCGGCCGGGACGCCGAGGGCCGTCGCCACCGATCCCGGCACGGGCCCCCGCGCGCCGTCGGCCAGCGCCGCCGCCGCCCGCGCGACGCGCTGCTGGATGTGCGACGCCTCGTGCGCGGGCAGGCCCACCACCGTGTGGAAGCACACGGCGAGCAGCAGGAGACGGATCAGGGCGCGGCGCAGGAACATGGGGAGGGGGCGAATCTTACGGGCACGACATGTCGGGCGCGGGTCACGGCCCGGCGCTGCGGCATTCCGGGCGGGCGATCGGAGCGGCCGGGGCCGTGTCTTCCCCAGCTTGAACGCGAGCGCCACGGGCACAAGAATTGCTCGCTGGCGAGGGCCGGTCTTCCCGCTCGCGCTTTCCCATGCCATCGGCGCCTCTGGCCTCGTCCACGCGCCCGGAATCGCCCGCCGACCCGCCCCTCTCCCCGTCGCCCTTCCTCTTTCCTGCTTGCCCTCACGCCTTTTTGGAGCCACCGACATGACGACCACGACCATCACCACCACGACGACCCCGACGCGGGCGACCCGCCGCCGCCTCGCGACCCTGGCCCTGGGCACGCTGCTGACGGCGAGCACGGTCGCGCTGCTGAATGCTCCGGCCCGCGCCGCCGATGTCAAGTACCCCGACCACCCCGTGAAGGTCATGGTGGCGCTGCCCGCCGGCGGCGGCGTCGACATGATCGCGCGCCTGGTCGGCCAGAAGCTGGCGGCCGAGACCGGCCAGCCCTTCGTGGTCGACAACCGCGCCGGCGCCTCGGGCCGCATCGGCCTGCCGGTGGTGGCCAAGGCGCCGCCGGACGGCTACACGCTGATGGCCTCGCCGGCCTCCTTCCTGACCACCAACGTCAGCATCTTCAAGGCGCTGCCCTACGACCCGCAGACCGACTTCGCCCCCATCACCAAGCTGGCCGACCAGTCGATGGTGCTGGTCATCAAGGACCGCCTGAAGTTCCCGACCGCCGGCGCCGTGCTCGCCGCCGCCAAGGCCAAGCCCGAAGCGCTGACGTACGCGTCGTCCGGCGACGGCAGCCCGCAGCACCTCGCCGGCCTCATGTTCGAGTCGCGCCAGAAGGTCAAGATGGTCCACGTCCCCTACAAGGGCGGCGCGCTGGCCATCAACGACCTGCTCGGCGGCAACGTCGACCTGCTCTTCGCCCCCCTGCCCGAGGCCCTGCCGCACATCAAGTCCGGCAAGCTGACCGCGCTGGCGATCATGAACGACAAGCGCTCGCCCCTCATCGCCGAGACGCCCACCATGAAGGAGGCCGGCATCGACAACATGACCATGGTCACCTGGATCGGCCTGCTCGCCCCCGCCAAGACGCCCAAGCCGCTGATCGACCAGCTCAACCGCCAGGTCCACGCCATCCTGAAGAGCCCCGAGGTCACGGCCCAGCTGCGCGACGCCGGCATGGACGTCATGCCCACCACGCCCGAGCAGTTCCAGAAGACGATCGCGCAGGAGATCAAGCTGCACGCGGAGCTGGTGAAGGCGTCGGGGCTGGTGCCGCAGTGAGGGGCGTCGGCTTCGGCTTTTGAGAAAACCCGGTGCGACATCGACCGCCGCCGTTCGCGCCTTGCACACCCCGATCGAAAGGAAACCCACCATGCCCGCTCCCACCTCGCCACCGCCACGCCCGGCCTCGCGCCGAACCTTGCTCACGGTGATCTGCACCGTCTGCGCGCTGCTGCCCGGCCTGGCCGCCGCACAAGGCAGCACCGCCTCGGCCGCGAACCGGTACATCGTGCTGATCAATCCGAACTCGAACGCGACCACCACGCAGTCGATGGCCGAGATCGCCTCGACGAAGACCGATGGCATCCAGGTCAAGGGCAAGAGCAACGAGGGCGTCCCGCCGCTGCTGACGACGCCGAAGGACCTGGCCGATGCGCTGCCGGGCGTCGTCAGGATCGGCGTCGAGGCCGCCCGGGATCCGAAGGTCGGCGCGATCATCGTCTCCGCCTTCGGCGATCCGGGATTGCCGGAGCTGCGTGCCAAGGTCGGCGTGCCGGTGTTCGGCATCCGCGAGCAGGCTTTCCACGAGGCCGCCAAGGGGGGTCGCCCGTTCGGCGTCGCCACGACGACGCCCGATCCGGGCCTGCTCGAAGGATTCCGCCAGACGGCGGCGGCGCTCGGCTACGGCGCGCAGTTCCGCGGCACGCGCGCGACGCCCGGCGACCCGAACGCGCTGATGAGCAAGTCGCCCGAGGAACTTGACGCCGCGCTGGCCGAGGCCGTGCGCGCGTCGGTCGCGGACGGCGCGAAAGCGGTGATCATCGGCGGCGGGCCGCTGACGGCTTCGGCGCTCCGGCTTCAGCCGAAGTTCGACATACCGCTCGTGGTGCCGGTGATCGCGGCCGCGCAGGCTGCGGCGGACAGCATCCGCAAGGGCAGGTAGGCAGCGCTCGCGTCCGCTGGCGCGGTCGCGCTGCGTGCCGTCGCATGGACGTCATGCCCACCACGTCCGAGCCGTTCCAGAAGACGATCGCGCAGGAGATCAAGCTGCACGCGGAGCTGGTGAAGGCGTCGGGGCTGGTGCCGCAGTGAAGGGACGGAGCAGTCTCCGGGCGGGTGTCCGGCCCTGGAAATTTGCCGTTTCTGGATAACGAGCCCATGGCGGCGGGTGCTTCAATCCGATGAACACAGGAGCACCGATGACCGACCCCGCATCCTCCCTCGGCGATGAAACCACCGTTCTCGGGGCCTGTCCCCACGATTGCCCGGACACCTGCTCGATGCGGGTCAAGGTCAGGGCCGGCAAGGTCGTGTCGGTCCAGGGCAACCCGGACCATCCGTTCACCCAGGGCCGGTTGTGCGCCAAGACCAACCACTACCAGGAACGGGTCTACCACCCGGACCGGGTGCTCCACCCGATGCGCCGCAGCGGCCCCAAGGGCTCGGGCCGGTTCGAGCGCATCACCTGGGACGAGGCGCTGCGGGAGATCACCGGACGCTGGCGCGCGACCATCGCCGCGTCGGGGCCGCGCGCAATCCTGCCCTACAGCTACCTGGGCACCCAGGGCCTGATCAACGGCCTCACCGTGGGCGACCCGTTCTTCAACAAGCTGGGCGCCACGGTGTCGGAGCGCACCTTCTGCGACTCGGGCGCCAGCACCGCCTACATCATGACCGTCGGCCCCACGCCCGGCATGGACCCGGAGAGCTTCCAGCACTCGAAGCTCATCATCCTGTGGGCCTGCAACATGCTCAGCACGAACGCCCACATGTGGCCCTTCGTGGAGAAGGCGCAGCGCAACGGCGCCAAGCTGATCGTGATCGATCCGGTGCGCACCCGCGGCGCGCAGCAGGCCGACCAGCACATCCGCATCCGGCCCGGCACCGACACCGCGCTGGCCCTGGCGATGATGAACGTCATCATCGGCGAGGACCTGATCGACCGCGACTACGTCGAGCGCCACACCGTCGGCTTCGACGAGCTCGCGGCGCACGTGCGCGCCTGCACGCCCGAGTTCGCGGCCGAGGTGACCGGCGTGGACGCCGAGGTGATCCGCACGCTGGCGCGCGAGTACGCCTCGATCCGCCCCGCCGCCATCCGCATCGGCGTGGGCATCGAGCGCTCGGCCGGAGGCGGCCAGCTGGTGCGCGCCCTCGCCAGCCTGCCCGCGCTGGTGGGCGCCTGGCGCCAGCCGGGCGGCGGGCTGCTGCAGCTGCCGCTGTGGGCCTTCCCGATCAACTGGACGGGGCTGCACCGCGCCGACCTGATCCCCGAAGGCACGCCGGTCGTCAACCAGTGGCACCTGGGCCGCGCGCTGACGGGCGACCTGCCGCTGGAGACGCCCATCGAGTCCCTGTTCATCTACAACAGCAACCCGCTGGTGGTCGCGCCCGACCAGGTCCGGCTGATCGAAGGGCTGTCGCGCGAGGACCTGTTCACCGTGGTGAGCGAGCATTTCATGACCGACACGGCCCGCTACGCCGACATCCTGCTGCCGGCCACCACGCAGGTCGAGCAGGCCGACCTGATGTTCTCCTGGGGCCATTTCTACCTGACCTACAACCACGCGTCGGTCGCCCCCGTCGGCGAGGCGGTGAGCAACTCGGAGCTGTTCCGCCGGCTCGCCCGCGCCATGGATTTCGACGATCCCTTCTTCCATCGCGACGACGCGCAGTTGATCCAGGACGCGATGCTGTGGAACGACCCGGCCATGCAGGGCATCACGCTGGAGGGCCTGCGCGCCACCGGCTACGCGCGGCTCAACCTGCCCGCCGCCGACGTCTACGCGCCGCATGCCGAGGGCGGCTTCCCCACGCCCTCGGGCAAGGTCGAGCTCAAGGCCTCGATGGCGGCGGGCGGCAACTTCGTGCTGCCGGTGTTCCGCCAGGGCTACGACGGCTTCCAGGACGGCGGCACGGTCGACGCCCTGCCGACGTTCAAGCCGCGCCACGAATCGCCCGCCCGCGGCGGCGCGACGGCGGACCGCTTCCCGCTCTCGATGATGTCGCCCAAGAGCCACGCCTTCCTCAACTCCAACTACGGCAACATGCGCCGGCAGGTGGCGCACCAGGGCGAGCAGTACGTGCTCATCAACCCGGCCGACGCCTCGGCGCGCGGCATCGCGCAGGATGCGGTCGTCACCGTGCGCAACGGGCGCGGCGCCTTCAAGGCCCTGGCACGCGTCACCGACGACGCCATGGCCGGCGTGGTGGTCACGCCATTGGGCTACTGGGTCGACCGGTCGATCGCCGGCGCGACACCCGCGGCCCTCAACCCCACGGCGTTCGCCGACCTCGGCCGGGCGCCGACCTTCTCCGACAACCTGGTCGAAGTCACCCTCGACTGACCGTCCTTCCTCCACGACAAGAAACATCCCGCCATGACCCATGTCGTCACCGAGAACTGCGAGCTCTGCCGCTACACCGAATGCGTCACGGTCTGTCCAGTCGCCTGCTTCCGGGGCGACGGCCAGCGGCTCTTCATCGACCCCGACCTGTGCGTGGACTGCGGCGCCTGCGTGCCGATGTGTCCGGTGCATGCCATCGCCGACAGCTTCGACCTGGCGGACGACCAGCAGATCTGGATCGACGTGAACGAGCGGCGCGCCAAGGAACTGCCCGTCGTGCGCGAGCGCGGCGCCGCGCTGCCCACGGCCGCCGTACGCCGCGCCGCCCTCGGCCACTGACGCCATGGCCCTGGACGACATCGCCGCGCCGGCGGCGCCGGTCATCGCCGTCGTCGGCGCCGGCCCGGCGGGCTTCTATGCCGCCGAGGCCCTGCTGCAGGCGCTGCCCGACGCGCGGGTGCATCTGTTCGAACGCACCGCCGCGCCGCACGGCCTGGTGCGCTACGGCGTCGCGCCCGACCACCAGAAACTCAAGCAGGTCGCCGCCGTCTTCAGGACATCGCCAGCCATCCGCGCGTGCGGCTGCATGCCGGCGTCGACATCGGCCGCGACCTGGACATCGCGCAGCTGCATGCGCGCAGCCATGCCGTCGTGTTGACGCATGGCGCCGCCCTGGGACGCAGCCTGGGCGTGCCGGGCGAGTCGCTCGCGCAGGTGTGGAGCTCCGCCTCCTTCGTCGGCTGGTACAACGGCCATGCCGACCACGCCGGCGCCGCGCCGGACCTGGCGGTGGACGATGCCGTCATCGTCGGCAACGGCAACGTCGCGCTCGACGTGGCCCGGCTGCTGGCGCGCGACTTCGACGACCTCGCGGCCACGGACATTCCCCAGGCCATGCTGGCGCACTTCCGGCGGCGCGGCATCCGGCAGGTCCACCTGCTGGGGCGGGGCGCGCCGGGCCGCGTCAAGTTCACCTTCAGGGAGTTCCGGCAGCTGGCCGACCTGCCCGGCGTGCGGATCCGGCTGCCGCAGGCCGGGCAGTTCACCGAGGCGACGTGGAGCGCGGCCGCCACGCCCGACGCCGCGCGCACGCTGGCCTGGCTGCGCGCCGATCAGGCACGGCCCCATGACGCCACGGACGACGGGGTGACGGTGAACCTGTGGTTCGACCTGACGCCGACGGCCTTCGTCGGCGAGCCGGCCCTGCGCGCGGTGCGCGTCCGTCCGGCGGCGGGCGAGCCGTTCGAACTGCCCTGCGGCATCGCCGTGACCTGCGTCGGCTACGCGTGCCGTCCGATCGCGGGCGGACCCGGGCTCGGCCCCGCGGGCACCCTGCGCCACCGCGCCGGACAGGTGCTCGACGAAGAGGGGCACGAGATCGACGGTCTGTTCGTCGCCGGCTGGGCCAAGCGTGGCCCCTCCGGCATCGTCGGCACCAACCGCGCCTGCGCCGGCGAGACCGTGGCGACGCTGACGGCGGCCTGGCCCGGCCTCCTGGACCGGACGCTGGCGGGCGACATCGATGCGCTGCTGCGATCGCGCGGCATCGACCCCCTGGACGATGCCGACTGGAAGCTGCTCGACGCCCACGAGAAAGCGCGTGGCGCAGCCCTGGGCAAGCCGCGCGAGAAGCTGTTGTCGATGGCCCAGGCCCGGGAGGCCCTGGCCAGGCTGAGGGCCGCATGAGCGTCGACGCCGACGCCGACGCCGACGCCTCGATCCGAGCCCTCTGCGATTCGCCGACCGCGCGCCCCGAACCGATCCTGCCCGACGTGCTCGCGCCGTGGCTGGGGCGCCGCTCGGTGGGTCCGCGCCGGCTCGTGGCACCGGGCCCGGACGCGCGCGACATCGCCCGGCTGCTGGCGGCCGCGCGCAACGTGTCCGACCACGGCCGCCTGCGGCCCTGCCGCATCGTCGTGGCGGACCTGGCGCAACGCGAGCGGTATGCGACTGCTTTCCTGGCCCATGCCGCCGCATCGCGCGGCCTGCCGTCGCCGGAGGCGCTGGACGAGGCGACGCGCGAGCGGGAGCGCGCCAAGGCCTTCGCCGCGCCCTGCATGCTGACCCTGGCCGCGCGCATCGTGCCCGACCGGCCCGACGTGCCCGTGCACGAGCAATGGATGAGCGTGGGCGCCTCGCTGGGCGCGCTGCTGGGCGCGGCGACGGCGCTGGGTCTGGCGGGCAAGGCCCTCAGCGGCGACCGCGTGCGCCATCCCGCGGTGCGTTCGGTGGTCTGCCGCGACGATGAACTGCTGGCCTGTTTCGTCTATCTGGGCACCCGACCCGCAAGTTGCTGAATCGGGATAACGCTCCGATACCGACGGAAAACAGAATTTCTCCATTGCGCATCGTCGCGTGCAACAGGAGAAATCGATTGAACACATCACGTCGTCCCGTCGGCTTGCGCCGCTCATCGACCGTCATGGCGACGGCCATCGCCGCCTGCGGGGTCCTCGGCCCGATCACGGCGTCGGCCATCGACGTCGAGGCGGGCGACTACACCGCATTGCCCGACGGCACCCGGGCCTTCGTGCTCTACGGCCAGTATGCGAGACGCGACGCCGCCTACGCGGACGGCGAGCGGCTCGCCATCTCGCCCCGTCTGCGCAGCGAAGTGGGCATCGCACGCTATCTGCAGGTCGTGCGCATCGACGAGCGCTGGACGGTCGATCCGCAGGTGCTGCTGCCCTTCGGGCATCTGAGGGCGTCGCAGGATCTGGGTCCGCTGGGCAGCGCCTCGGGCGTGGGCGACGCGATCCTCGCCACCGCGTTCAAGTACAAGATCGATCCGGCCTCGGGCGAGGTCTTCGGCTTCACGCCCTATCTCTACGTGCCGACCGGCCACCACGATGCCGACAAGGCATTGAATCTCGGCGAGCACCGCTGGAAGCTCGCCCTGCAGGCCGCCTACACCCGGGCCCTCGCGCCGAACTGGCGCATGGACGCCATCGGCGACGTCACCTTCAACGGCCGCAACGACGCGTGCCGTGCCGCCTGCGGCTCGACGACCGATGCCACGCGCCGCCAGGACGCCCTGTATTCCGGCCAGTTCTACCTGCGCTACGACCCGGCCCCGGGCTGGTCCACCGCGCTGGGCGTGAGCCGCAGCTGGGGCGGACGCAGCCGCGTCGACGGCGTCGCGCTCGACGACCGCATCGGCACCACCACCGTCAAGCTGACGGCGAGCACCTTCGTGACGCCACGGCTGCAATTGCTGGCCACCCTGGCGCGCGACGTCGAGGTGTCGAACGGCCTGCGCGAGGCCGCACGGCTCAACCTGCGCGCGTTCTATCTCTTCTAGGCACCCGACATCCGGCGCCGCGCCGCCAGCGACTCGGACGGCCGTTCGCCGAACATGCGCGCGTAGTCCTGCGCGAAGCGCGGCAGGTGGGTGAAGCCCACGGCCGCCGCGACGTCCTGCACGGTGGTGCCGGAGCGGCCGCTGGTGAGCCGGCGGCGCGCCTCGCCCAGGCGCAGGTTGCGCAGGTAGGCGACCGGACCGAGGTCGTAGACGCTCTCGAACGCATATTGCAGCGAACGCCGCGAGCAGCCCAGCCCGGCACACAGGTCGGTGATCGACAGCGGATCGGCCAGCCGTTCGAGCATGACGGCGCGCGCGCGCCGGGCGATGCGCGGATAGCTGTCGGCGCGCAGCTTGTGTCCCGCCGCCGCACCGCGCTCGACCACGTGACCCAGGTAGTCGACGGCCAGTTCGCGCAGGTCGAGCAGGTCGGCCATGCGATCGGCCTCGGGCGCCGTCACCCAGGCCTCGCTCAGCACGCCGGCGATGCGCGACTGCAGGCCGGACTTCAGGCCCCCGACGTCGGACCAGCAGTCATGGCTGGCGAAGCGCTTCTCCCAGTAGTCGACCGGATGGTCGGGCGACAGCGAGCGCAACGCCGTCGGTGCCAGCGAGACACCCAGGCAGACCGAGTGATGCGGGGTGCGCAACTCGAACTCCCGCCCGGGCGCGAAGGCGACCACCGCGTCCTGGTCGATGTGCCGGCCGTTCCAGTACGCCTGCTCCGACAGCTCGCACGCCACGGCGATCGTGAGGTGGCCGGCGTCCGCCACCCCGGTCTGGAACACGCTCTGGTCCAGCGTCTCCCTGAACACCGTGATGTCGTTCGCGCTCACGGCACGCAGGCTGCCCGAGAACGTGCCGGTGGAGAGCTGCTCGTAGGACTGGTGCAGCGACCCCAGGCTGCAGGCCTGCTCCTGCGCATCGTGCGGATGCACGAGCACCTGTGACGTGACGGTGCGGTTCTTCATTGCTTGGATCGTGAGTGTCGGGAAGCCGTGGAAGCCGGCGTGCAAGATTGATGCCCGGAGGCATGGCCGTTGCGGCGGCGAGTCGGTCGCCCGCACCTGCGCGTGCCCTCGCGTCCCACCCGGGTTTCCTCACCGCGACAGCACCCACGCCCCCAGCACCTTCGCCTCGGCCTCCGTCACCTGCCCCTGTCTCGGCATGATCACCCGCCCCCACGTGCCGACGCTGCCGTTGCGGATCTTCTGCGGGATGCGTTCGTCGGCTTCCGGATCGGCGCGGTAGCGCGCGGCGATCTGCGCGAAGCCGGGGCCGACGCGCTTGCCGTCCGGGGCGTGGCAGGCGGTGCAGCCGCGTTCCTTGGTCAAGGCCAGGCCACGGGCGTCAAGTTCGGGGGTGGTCGGGCGCTTGACGGGCATGGGCGTCGCCGCCGGCGCTGCCGTAGGTGATGCAGGCGACATGGCGAGGCCGGGTGCCGGTGTGGTCTGCGCAGCGACGGGTGCCGACGTGGCGGCAACCAGGGACGCGGTAGCAACGAGGGCTGTGACGGCGACGGCCATGCAAGCTCCAGCGCGCGATCCACGCCCCGGCCTCACTTCATCTCCCCATCCACATAGAACCACCGCGCCACCTCCCCCGCGTCCTCGTCCCCCTCGCGCACGAAGCGGCTGCGCTCGTGCAGGCGGGCGGCGACGCCGGTGGCGTCGCGGTGGCGGGCGACGAACTCGACCTCGGCGTGGTCGGCGTCCAGCACGGAGCGGCTGCGCACGTCCAGGCCCAGCCACTTGATGCCGGGCTCGAAGTCGATCGACGCCGGCCGCGTGCTGGCGTGCCAGGTGGCCAGCAGGTAGTCGGCGCGCTCGCGCACGAAGGCGGTGTAGCGCGAGCGCATGAGCGATTCGGCATCCGGCGCGGGCGCGAAGCCGGCCCGGGCCGGGGCGTCCGGGGACCCGGATGCGTCGGCGAGGGCGACCGGCGCCGCGGCCGCGCCGTCGAGGTAGCGCCCGCAGCACATCGCGTAGGCCACCGGGAAGTCGCGCCGGTCGCGCCGCCCGCACGGGCAGGGCTCGGGCTTGCCGTTGCCGCCGTTGCCGCCCGTCATGCCGCCAACGCCCGCTGGATCAGCAGCTTCTGGATGTCCGAGGTGCCCTCGTAGATCTGGCAGACCCGCACGTCGCGGTAGATGCGCTCCAGCGGGAAGTCGTTGACGTAGCCGTAGCCGCCGAGCGTCTGGATGGCCGCGCTGCAGACCTGCTCGGCCATCTCGCTGGCGAAGAGCTTGGCCATGGCCGCCTCCTTCAGACAGGGCCGGCCGGCGTCGCGCAGGCTCGCCGCGTGCCAGGTCAGCTGCCGCGCGGCCTCGATGCGCGTGGCGCATTCGGCCAGCCGGAAGCCCACGGCCTGCTGGTCGAAGATGGCGCCGCCGAAGGCCTGGCGCTCCTTGGCGTAGGCCAGCGCCACCTCGAAGGCGCTGCGCGCCATGCCGATGCTCTGCGCGGCGATGCCGATGCGCCCGCCCTCCAGCGCGCCCAGGGCGATGCGGTAGCCCTCGCCCTCGGCACCCAGCAGGTTGGCCGCCGGCACCCGGCAGCCGTCGAAGTTGATCTGCGCGGTGTCGCTGCTGTGCTGGCCGAGCTTGTCCTCCAGCCGCGCGACGTGGTAGCCGGGCGCGTCGGTGGGCACCAGGAAGGCGCTCATGCCGCGCTTGCCGGCGGCCTTGTCGGTCATGGCGACGACGATGGCGACCTGGCCGTGCTTGCCGCTGGTGATGAACTGCTTGACGCCGTCGATCACGTAGTGGTCGCCGTCGCGCCGCGCCGTGGTGCGCAGGCTCGACGCATCGCTGCCGGCCTGCGGCTCGGTCAGGCAGAAGGCGCCGAGCATGCGGCCCTGGGCCAGCGGCCAGAGCCAGTCCTTCTTCTGCTGCGCGTTGCCGTGGCGCATGAGGATGGCGTTGACCGGGCAGTTGGTCACGCTGATGGCGGTGCTGGTGCCGCCGTCGCCGGCGGCGATCTCCTCCAGCACCAGCGCCAGCGTCACGTAGTCGAGGCCGGCGCCGCCGTCGGCCTCGGGCACGCAGATGCCGTAGGCGCCGAGTTCGGCCAGGCCCCGGTGGGCGTCGGCGGGAAAGGAATGCTCGCGGTCCCAGCGCGCGGCGTTCGGCCAGAGTTCGGCCTGGCAGAAATCGCGCACCGCGTCGCGGATGGCTTCCTGGTCGGATGTCAGCAGCATGTGGAAGTCTTCCTTATTTGGTGCCGAGGTCCATGATCAGCCGCGTCGCCATGTAGAGGCGGCGCGGGATGGCGTCGATCATCACGTACTCGGCCTTGTCGCTGTGATAGCCGAAACCCGGGAGTCCCAGGCTCTCGATCACCGGCTTGCCCGACAGCGCGGCATAGGCCGCGTCGGTGCCGCCACCGGTGCGTTCCTCGATCTCGATCGTGCCGCCGGCCTCGCGGTAGAAGGCCACGGCCTTGTCGACCAGCCGGCGTCCGCCCTCGCCGGCGTTGAAGGCCGGCCGGCCGCGCGTGATGGCGACGGCGACCTCGGCGCCGGGCAGCTTCTTCGCCTGGGCGCGCTCCTCCAGGGCCTTGAACGCGGCCTCCAGGTCCTCGGGCCGGGCGTAGCGCACGTCGGCGTTGAGCGTGGCGCTCTCGGGGATGACGTTGGACGCCGTGCCGGCGCGCGCCAGGGTCCAGTTGAAGCGCAGGCCGCGCGCCTTGTCGTCGAGGTCCTGGGTGCGCGCCACCAGGTCGGCGGCCTCGACCAGCGCGTTGACGCCGGCCTCCGGCGCCACGCCGGCGTGCGCGGCGCGGCCCTTGACGTCGGCCTGCACGTAGGCGATGCCGGAGGTGCCCAGCACGAAGGTCTCGCGCTCGGCGGCGGTCGGCTCGAAGGACAGCACGTAGTCGGCCTTGGCGGCCTCCTCCTGGATCAGCTCGCGCGAGCCGAAGGAGCCCTTCTCCTCGTCGGTGTTGAACAGCACCGTGATGCTGCCGAAGTCGCGGAAGCCGTAGGTGGTGAGCAGCCGCAGCGCGTGCAGGATGACCGCCGCGCCGCCCTTGTCGTCGGCGATGCCGGGGCCGTAGGCGCGCGGGCCCTCGATGCGGAACGGCGTCTTCGCCAGCGTGCCGCGCGGGTGCACGGTGTCCATGTGCGAGAGCAGCAGCAGGTGCTTGCCGCCCTTGCCGTCGAGCCGGCCCGCGAGCCGGCCGACGAGGTTGTCGCCCACGGCCGGCGCCACCGCCTTGTGGCGCGCGACCGCGAAGCCCAGCGCCTTGAGTTCGGCCTCCAGCAGCTGGCCGGCGGCGGCCATGCCGGCGGCGTCGCCGGTCGGCGTCTCGATGGCGACCAGCCGCTCCAGCGTGCGCACCACCGCCGGCTGCTCGGCCGTGGCGGCGTCGAACAGCGCGCTGTCGCGCTTCTGCGCCCAGGTCGCCGTCGTCGTGGCGCCAACCCATGCGACCGCCAGCGCGATCGCCCATTGCTTGGATCGCATGGTCACATCAGCTCCACGGCCACGGCCGTGCCCTCGCCGCCGCCGATGCACAGCGTCGCCACGCCGCGCTTGAGGCCCCGCGCGCGCAGCGCGTGGATCAGCGTGACCATGATGCGCGCGCCGCTGGCGCCGATCGGGTGCCCCAGCGCGCAGGCGCCGCCGTGCACGTTGACGATGTCGTGCGACACGCCCAGCTCGGTCATCAGCGCCATCGGCACCACGGCGAAGGCCTCGTTGACCTCCCACAGGTCGACGTCCTTCACGGTCCAGCCGATCCTGGCGAACAGCTTGTTCACCGCGCCGACCGGCGCGGTGGAGAACCACTCGGGCTGCTGCGCGTGCGTGGCGTGGCCGACGAGGCGGGCGATCGGCGCGGCGCCGATCTTCTCGGCGTGCGACGCGGTGGTCATCACCAGCGCGGCGGCGCCGTCGTTGATCGACGAGCTCGACGCGGCGGTGATGGTGCCGCCGTCCTTCTTGAAGGCCGGGCGCAGCGTGGCGATCTTGTCGAGCTTGGCCTTGCCGGGGCCCTCGTCGATGGAGACCACCGTGTCGCCGTTGCGGCCCTTGACGGTGACCGGCGCGATCTCGGCCGCGAACAGCCCGTCGGCGATGGCGTGGCGGGCGCGTTCGACGCTGGCCGTGGCGAAGGCGTCCTGCTGCGCGCGCGTGAAGCCGTACTTCGCCGCGCAGTCCTCGCCGAAGGTGCCCATGGAGCGGCCGGGCTGGTAGGCGTCCTCCAGGCCGTCGAGCAT
The DNA here is from genome assembly GCF_050435945.1 of Variovorax sp. PvP013. Classification (NCBI taxonomy): domain Bacteria; kingdom Pseudomonadati; phylum Pseudomonadota; class Betaproteobacteria; order Burkholderiales; family Comamonadaceae; genus Variovorax; species Variovorax sp. PvP013. The sequence continues at coordinate 72,469 of NZ_JBNDLF010000013.1, read as the reverse complement.
CATGTGGTCGAAGATGCGGTCGTGGCCCATGCGGTAGCCGCCGCGGCCCTTGAGCATCAGGTAGGGCGCGTTGGTCATGCTCTCCATGCCGCCGGCGACGATGACCTCGTGCGTGCCGGCCAGCAGCAGGTCGTGCGCGAGCATCGCCGCCTTCATGGCCGAGCCGCACATCTTGCTCAGCGTGACGGCGCCGGCGCCGTCGGGCAGACCGCCCTTGTAGGCGGCCTGGCGCGCCGGCGCCTGGCCCTGGCCGGCCATCAGGCAGTTGCCGAACAGCACCTCGCCGACGGCCTCCGGCGCGATGCCCGAGCGCTCGACGGCCGCGCGGATCGCCGCGCCGCCCAGATCGTGCGCGGCCAGCGAGGCGAAGTCGCCCTGGAAGCCGCCCATGGGGGTGCGGGCGGCGCCGGCGATGACGATGGATTCGGTGGTCATGGGTCAGGTCTCCTGTCGGTGGTGGGTGGGTCGATCGATGGGAATGGGTTCAACCGGCCGACGCGGCGGCGGCCTCCTCGCGCGGGAAGCGCCGCGCCTCGTCGTAGGGGAACACGTCGGGCATCTGGCCGGCCTGGATGCGGGCCTTGTGGTGCTGCCAGAAGGCGGCGTCGAGCAGGTCGGCATGGTGCGCCATGAAGGTCTCGCGCACCCGGTCGTTGCCCAGCAGGAAGGGGCCGAAGGTCTCGGGGAAGACGTCCTTCGGGCCGACCGAGTACCAGATCTCGCCGCTCATCTCGTCCTCCTCGTTGCGCGGCTGGGGCACCTTCCTGAAGTTGCAGTCGGTGAGGTATTCGATCTCGTCGTAGTCGTAGAACACGACCTTGCCGTTGAGCGTGACGCCGAAGTTCTTCCACAGCATGTCGCCGGGGAAGATGTTGGCCGCGACCATGTCCTTGATGGCGTTGCCGTACTCGACCACCGCGTGCGCGAGCTGCGACTGCGCGCGCTGGGCCTGCGCCGGGCTCTCCGGCCGGGCGATGGTGTCGAACATCTCCTGCAGGTAGAGGTTCAGCGGGATCATGCGGCGCTCGATGTAGACGTGGCGCAGCACCAGCTCCAGCTCGCCGTTGCCGTCGCGGTCGGCGATCTCCAGCTGGCTGGGCGCGAAGGCCTCGATCTCGGCCACGAGCGCGGGGTCGAAGCGCGACAGCGGGAAGCCCACGTCGCTGTACTCCAGCGTGTCGGCCATGCGGCCGACGCGGTCGTGGTGCTTGACCAGCTGGTACTTGCCCTCGATCTGCTCGCGCGAGGTGTCCTTCTGCGGCGGGTAGTGGTCCTTGATGACCTTGAAGACGTAGGGGAACGAGGGCAGGTCGAACACCAGCATCACCATGCCCTTGATGCCCGGCGCGATGCGGAAGCGGTCGCTGCTGTAGTTCAGGTGCGAGAGGAAGTCGCGGTAGAACAGCGTCTTGCCCTGCTTGGCCAGGCCCAGCGCGGCGTAGATCTCCGCGCGCGGCTTGCGCGGCATGAGCGCGCGCAGGAAGCGCACGTAGGCCGAGGGCACCTCCATGTCGACCATGAAGTAGGCGCGCGCGAAGCTGAAGAGCATCTGCAGCTCGTCCTCGCCGAAGAGCGCGGCGTCGATGCGGAAGCGCCCGGCCTCGTCGTGCAGGATCGGCAGCGCGAAGGGCAGCTCCATGAAGCCGTTGAGGATGCGCCCGACAAGGTAGGCGCCCTTGTTGCGATAGAACAGGCCGGCGAGCACCTGCAGCTGGAAGTTGGCGCGCAGCCGCACCTGGTGGAAGCGCCCGCGCACGGCGGCGGCCACGCGCTCGGCGTCGCGCCGGCGGTCGGCGAAGCGGCCCTGCAGGGCGTGGTCGTCGAGCATCCGCTCCACGGTGTCGGCCAGGGTCTCGTGGGTCGGGTAGTAGGCGCGGTAGGTGGGCGCGCCGCGCGGCTCGATGTACTCGGTGCTGATGGCCGGGCGCACGAAGATGAAGTCGTTCTGGAAGTACGCGCGGTGCAGGATCTTGGTGGTGACGGAGTTGAAGAAGCTCTCGCCCAGCTCGGGCTGGCGGTGGTCCACCAGCAGGCCGATGAAGTGCAGCTTGACCTGCTGCCAGACCTCCATCGGCTGCTCGCCGGCGCCGAACTCCTTGGTCAGCCGCGCCACCGCCTCGGCCACGCGCAGGTCGTAGAACTCGATGCGCTCGCGCTGGGCGCGCCGCTGGCCGTGCCAGTCGGCGGTCTCGAAGCGGTGCTTGGCGCGCGCCGACTCGGCGCGGAACAGCCGGTAGTGCCGGTCGAAGCCGTCGATCAGCGCCTTGGCGATGTCGTAGGCGAGCGGCGAGTCAAGGCGCTGGGGAAACATGGTCGGCGGTGCCGAAGGCGGCCGGGGCCTCGAGCGTGGGCTGCGACGTCGGCGCGGGCGGCGGCGCCTGCACTGCGGCCTCGGCGCGCGGACGCGGCGTGATCACCAGGGGCTCGCCCGGCTTGCTCCACTTGTGGCGGATGCGCTGCACGGCGGCCTTGTAGATGGCGTCGAGCGGCTTGCTGCCGTCCACCGACAGCCGCAGGTCCTGCAGCAGGCCGTCGTGCACGCCGTAGCACCAGCCGTGGATGCGCACCTTCTGGCCCCGGCTCCAGGCGTCCACCATGACGGTGCTGACCGCCACGTTGACCACCTGCTCGGCCACGTTGAGCTCGCACAGCGCGTCCACGCGCACCGGCTCGGGCAGGCTGTCGATCATCACGCCGTGGCGGTCGCGCACGTCCTGGATGTGGCGGATCCAGTTGTCGGCCAGGCCGATGCGCGTGCCGTTGAGCGCCGCCTTCACGCCGGCGCAGCCGTAGTGGCCCACGACCATGATGTGCTCGACCTTCAGGTGCTCGACCGCGAACTGGATCGCCGAGAGCGCGTTGAGGTCGGAGTGCACCACGATGTTGGCGACGTTGCGGTGCACGAACACCTCGCCCGGCTCCAGGCCGGTGATCTGGTTGGCCGGCACGCGGCTGTCGGAGCAGCCGATCCACATGTAGCGCGGCGTCTGCTGCTTGACCAGGCCGGTGAAGAAGCCGGGGCGGTCGCGTTCCATCTGGGCCGCCCAGGCGCGGTTGTGGGCGAACAGGTCGTCGAGGGTGTCTTCGGAGTCGGACATGGTCAAGGGCTCGGGGAAGGGGTGGATCGAAAGGGTCGGACGGCGGCGTGACGGACGCGTGTCAGTGCGGCGGCGCGGCGGCCTTGGCCGGTGTCGCGCGGGGCGACTTGGGAGCGGGCTTGGCGGTGGATCGGGGGGTGGCCTTGGACGATCGGGCGGCAGGCCCGTCGGCGCTCCGTCGCGCGCGCTCGAGCGCGGCGCGGGCCTGGTCCTCCTGCGCCCGCACGTCGTCGAGGTTGCCCTGCACCTCGGCGAGCTGGGCCTCCAGCTGCGCGCGGTGCGTGCCCAGCACGCCGAGGAACTTCTCCAGCTGCGCGACGGTGTCGCGCGGGCTGTCGTACATGTCGAGGATGTCCTTCACCTCGTTCAGGCTCAGGCCCAGGCGCTTGGCGCGCAGGGTCAGCGCGAGCCGGGTGCGGTCGCGCGCGCCGTAGACGCGCTGGCGCCCGCCGGGACCGGTGCGCGCCGGCGCGAGCAGGCCCTTGTCCTCGTAGAAGCGCATGGCCCGGGTCGTGAGCTCGAACTCGCGGGCGAGCTCGCCGATGGTGAAGGTCTGTGCGGACATGAAGGCGGCGAAGGGGTTGCGGGAGCGACAGGGCGTGGGGAAGGCGCGTGCCTACAATGAAAACCCCGTCGCCTGACGTTGACGTCAACGTCAACCTCCATCCTATCCCATGAACCTCCTCGAACGAGAACTCCACTACCCGATGGGCGATCGCCTGCCGGCCCCCGGCGAGGCCATCGAGGTGGCGCCGGGCATCCGCTGGGTCCGCATGGGCCTGCCCTTCGCGCTCGACCACGTCAACATCTGGCTGCTGCGCGACGAGCGCGACGGCCCCGAGGGGCGCGTCGAGGGCTGGACCGTGGTCGACTGCTGCATCGCCGCCGACGCCTCGCGCGCCCAGTGGGAGCAGGTCTTCGCGACGCAACTCGACGGCCTGCCGGTGCTGCGCGTGATCGTCACCCACATGCACCCCGACCACATCGGCCTGGCCGACTGGCTCTGCACCCGCTGGAACGCGCCGCTGTGGATCAGCGCCACCGACTTCCACGTCGCGCGCGGCCTCACGGCCCCCGGCGCGGCCGACAACACCGCCGGCGGCGACGAGGCGGCCGACTTCTTCGCCAGCCACGGCCTGGTCGCCGGCGAGGCCCTGCAGCGCATCCGCGACCGCACCGGCTACTACCGCAACCTCGTGCCGTCGGTGCCGCGCAGCTTCGTGCGCCTGCTCGACGGCGGCACCGTGACCATCGGCGGCCGCGCCTGGCGCTGCATCGACGGCCACGGCCACGCGCCCGAGCACATCGCCCTGTACTGCGAGGAGATCAATCTGCTGATCGCCGGCGACATGATGCTGCCGCGCATCTCGACCAACGTGAGCGTGCATTCGGACGAGCCCGAGGCCGATTCGCTGCGGCTCTTCCTGGAGAGCATCGTCAGGTTCCGCGACCTGCCGGCCGACGTGCTGGCCCTGCCCTCGCACGGCAAGCCCTTCACCGGCGTGCACCGCCGCATCGAGCAGCTGCAGGAGCACCACCGCGACCGCCTGGCCGACCTGTTCGCCGCCTGCGCCGAGCGGCCGCTGTCGGCCGCCGAGGCCCTGCCGGTGCTGTTCAAGCGCGAGCTCGACGTGCACCAGCTCACCTTCGCGATGGGCGAGACGGTGGCGCACCTGAACCTGCTGTGGCACGCCGGCCAGCTGCAGCGCCGTCGGGGCGAGGACGGCATCCTGCGCTTCGGCATCCGCGCCGCATGAGCGGCGTCGACGAGGCCCTGCGCCCCCTGCGCGCGGGCGAACTCGCGGGCGCGACCCGCGTCGCGCTGGCCTGCGGCCTGACCGAGTTCCCGCGCGAGCTCTTCGCGCTGGCCGATTCGCTGGAGATCCTCGACCTCTCCGGCAACGCGCTCGACGCCCTGCCCGAGGACCTGCACCGGCTGCACCGCCTGCGCGTGCTGTTCTGCTCCAGCAACCGCTTCACCACCCTGCCCGCGAGCCTGGGCGCCTGCGCGCGGCTGGAGATGATCGGCTTCAAGGCCAACCGCATCGCCCGCGTGCCGGCCGAGGCGCTGCCGCCGCGCCTGCGCTGGCTGATCCTGACGGACAACGACATCGCCGAGCTGCCCGACGCCCTGGGCGAGCGGCCCCGGCTGCAGAAGCTGATGCTGGCGGGCAACCGGCTCGACCGCCTGCCCGACACCCTGGCCGGCGCCGGCCACCTGGAACTGCTGCGCATCGCAGCCAACCGCTTCGAACGCCTGCCGCCGTGGCTCGCGACGCTGCCGCGCCTGGCGTGGCTGGCCTTCGGCGGCAACCCGCTCGGCCGCGCGCGCGAGGACGCGGCGCTCGACGCCCACGCCCTGCCGCGCATCGACGCGGCCGACCTGGCGCTGCGGGAGCGGCTGGGCGAAGGCGCCTCGGGTGTGATCCGGCGCGCGCTGTGGTCGCGGGGCGACGGCGCCACCGATGGCGCGCCGCTCGCCATCGCCGTCAAGCATTTCAAGGGCGCAATGACCAGCGACGGCACGCCGCGCAGCGAGCGGGCCGCCTGCATCGCGGCGGGCGACCATCCCGGCCTGATCGGCGCGCTGGCCACGGTCGAGGCCGACGCCGCCGGCGAGGGCCTGGCCCTGCGGCTGATCGACCCGGCCTTCGGCGTGCTGGCCGGGCCGCCGAGCCTGGACTCCTGCACGCGCGACGTCTACGCCGCCGACCTGCGCCTCGCGCCCGCCCAGGCGCTGGGCATCGCGCGCGACATCGCCGCGGCGGCGGCGCACCTGCACGCGCGCGGGCTGCTGCATGGCGACCTCTACGCGCACAACATCCTGTGGCGGCGCGACGCGCCGGACGCCGGCATCGCGTCGGCCGGCGGAATCGCCCTGCTCGGCGACTTCGGCGCCGCCTCGTTCGTCGCCGACGCCGCCGACGCCGCCGCGCTGGAACGCATCGAGGTCCGGGCCTTCGGCTGCCTGCTGGAGGAGTTGGCCGGGCATTGCGACGCGGATGCCGGTGCCGTGCCGGCATTGACCGCGATGCGGATGCTGCAGGCACGCTGTCTCCGTGGCGATGCCGCGATGCGCCCCGGCTTCGCGGAGATCGACGCCGCGCTGCGGGCGCTGCGCATCGGTTGACGTCCGGCGGCGGGCGGGGACCGATCGCGAACGCGACTCTGGCGCCTGCGTGACGCCCGGCGTCGCGTCCGCCTCTTAAGCTGCCCCGGCCCGGCCATCGCGGCACGCGGCGCATCACGGAGACACCCTTTCGCCATGAACACCACCGACCTCTTCTCCCTCCGGGGCCGCAGCGCGCTCGTCACCGGCGGCTCGCGCGGCATCGGCCGCATGATCGCCGAGGGCTTTCTCGCGCAGGGCGCGCGCGTCTACATCTCGGCGCGCAAGGCCGAGGCCTGCGACCGGGCCGCCGCCGAGATGTCGGCGCTGGGCCCGTGCGTCTCGCTGCCGGCCGACGTCGCCACGCCCGAGGGCGTCCGCGACCTGGTCGCCGCCTACGCCAGGCACGAGTCCACGCTCGACATCCTGGTCAACAACGCCGGCGCCGCGTGGGGCGCGCCCTTCGACGAGTTCCCGGAGAGCGGCTGGGACAAGGTGGTCGACCTGAACCTGAAGGCGCCCTTCTTCCTCACGCAGGCGCTGGCGCCGATGCTGCGCGCCGCCGCCACCGACCACCTGGCCAAGGTGATCCACATCGCCTCGATCGACGGCCTGTCGGTCAATCCGCTGGAGACCTACTCCTATGCGGCGAGCAAGGCCGGGCTGGTGCACCTGACGCGCCGCATGGCGCTGCGCCTGGCGCCCGACCGCATCGCGGTCAGCGCCATCGCGCCGGGCGCCTTCGCCTCGGACATGAACCGCACCGCGCGCGACCACGCCGACGCGGTGACGCCGCGCATTCCCGGCGGGCGCATCGGCAAGCCCGAGGACATGGCCGGCGCGGCGATCTACCTGGCCTCGCGCGCCGGCGACTACGTCGTGGGCGCGACGCTCACAGTGGACGGCGGCTCGTCGCTGGTGCGGCCGGCGTAGCGCCCGGCATCGCCGAGGCCGGGGCCTGGGCGACGTTGCGGCCACCCTTGCCGATGGAGGCGTCGTTGGGGTCGCCGGGCACGAAGGGGTCGCCCGGCACGAAGGGCGCGGCCGGTGCGGCGGGCTCGCGCTCGGCGCCGAAGACCTCGGCGAACATCGGTGCCAGCAGCTTGTTGCCGTACTCGCTCATGTGGTCGTCGTCGAAGTAGAGCGGCCGGCCCTCGCGCGTGCCGCGGCACACGCTGTCGGCGCACAGGTAGGGCAGCGGATCGAGGATCTTCACGCCGCACTGGTCGCGCGCGGCGTCCTGCGCGGCCCAGATGAAGTCGTGGCGGCGGTGGTAGCTCGCCAGGGTGACGGCGACGTCCGGCCGCTCGCCCCAGACCATGGCGCGCGCAGTGCTCGGCACGTCGCGGCCCATCTCCGGCACCGGGCGCACGAGGTAGACCGGGTGGTCCTTGGCCAGGCGGCAGGCCATGGCGGTCAGGCGCTCGGTGTATTCCTTCTTGAACGCCGGCTCCGGCGTGGCGTAGCGCTTCGTGAAGTAGATCCACGGCTTGGCGGGATGGTCCTCGTCCTCGCCGTCGCCGAAGACGTACTGGCCGTGGCGGTTGATGACGACCACCGGCGTCGTCGCCGGCACGTCCTTCAGATGCTGCAGCGTCCAGTCGACGAACTCGCTGCACTTGCGCGCCGACGGTTCCTGCAGGTGCGCGCCCTCGAGCGTCGGGCAGGCGCTGTAGGACCACTCCATGACGCCCTCGGCGGCCGTCGGCAGCGCGGCGGCCACCGCCGTCACCAGGGCGTTGGCATGGCTGTCGCCGATCACCAGGGCGCTGACCCGCTGGCCGCCGTAGACGCACGAGGGCGACGCCGAGCCGGTGTTGAGGTTGCATTCCTCGCGGCGCGGATTGAAGTTGCGCGCCTCGGCCGACACCGCCTCGATCTCCGGCGAGAAGCGCCCGGCGACGCCCTCCTTCGCGACCACGCCCAGGCCCGGCGCCACCACGGCGGCGGCGGCACCGGCCAGGGCCACGGCGCCCCAGCCGCGCGGCAGGCGGCCCAGACCGACCCGGGCCGGCGTCTCGACCAGGCGGTAGGAGAGTTCGCCCAGCGCCAGCGTCAGCACCAGGCCGGCGGCGATGGCCACGGGCTGGGCCAGCCAGCCGGCATAGCTCAGCGCCACCACCAGCGGCCAGTGCCACAGGTAGATCGAGTAGGAGCGCGTGCCGAGCCACTGGGCCACCGGGTTGCCGGTCCAGGGCGAGGCCGTGCGCGCGGCCAGCAGCACCGCCACCGCGCCGGCCACCGGCACCAGCGCGCGCCAGCCCGGCCAGGCCGAGGAAGCGTCGAAGGCGACCAGCGAGGCGACGATCAGGGCCAGGCCGCCGCCTTCGATCACCGTGCGCTGACGCGCCGTGAAGGCCAGGCGGTGGGCCAGCATCCAGGTCAAGCCGCCGGCGAGCATCTCCCAGGCCCGCGTGGGCAGCATGAAGAAGGCGCCGATCGGCTTGAGCGGCGTGCCCACCACGGACAGGGCCAGCGAGCCCGCCAGGCCCAGGCCCATCGCCCACAGTAGCGCGGCGCGGCCGGGGCGCAGCTTCCACACGGCCAGCAGCACCAGCGGCAGCACCAGGTAGAACTGCCACTCCACCGCCAGCGACCAGGTGTGCAGCAGCCACTTGTCGTGCGAGCCGGCGTCGAAGTAGCCGGCCTCGCGCCAGTACTTGAAGTTGGACATGAAGGCCACGCTCGACCAGGCGTGCGTGCCCAGCGCCTTGTAGTCGCTCGGCAGCAGCCAGCGCCAGCCCAGCGCCATCAGCGTGGCGCACAGCACCACCAGCGCCGGCACGATGCGGCGCGCCCGCGCCAGGTAGAACTGCCAGACCGAGAAGCGACCGCGCTCCAGCGCCTGGACCACGATGCCGGTCATCAGGAAGCCCGAGATGGCGAAGAACACGTCAACGCCGACGAAGCCGCCGCGCAGCCCCGGAATGCCGAAGTGGTAGAGCACCACCGCGACGACCGCCCAGGCGCGCAGACCGTTGATGTCGCCTCTGAAACCGGAGGCGCCGGGATTGTGTGGAGTCACGAGACCGTCCTGCTTTGTTGTTACAGCAGGTAGTCTTGTGTATCTCAGTAATACTTAAAAGCTACTTTTATCACCGAAATACGGTCGATCGATCTTCTGTGAAAAAGTACCAAAAAGTTTTCATTTGCTTCGATGCCGGGGTTTCACTCCCTTCTCAGGCACTTTTCCGCAGTTTGCCGAACACCTTCCAGAACGTCGCGTCCTGCGCCGTCGCGAAGTTGATCCGCATCAGCGTGCCGGGCGTGCGGGCGGCGTGGAACAGCGAGCCCGGCGCCAGCAGGTAGCCCTGGTCGAGCATGCGCTGGGTCAGGGCGTCGGTGTCGACGCCGGTGTCGACCCAGCCGAACAGGCCGGCGGGCTCGGACGCGAAGCGGCAACCGTGCGCCAGCGCCAGCTTGACCGTGCGGGCGCGCGCGCCGTCGAGCCGCGCGCGCACGCGCTCGACGTGCCGGCGCAGCTGGCCCTGGTCGATGCACGAGGCCAGGGCGCGCTCGAACAGCGCCGGCGTGGTGAGCGTCGTCAGCAGCTTGGTCTCCAGCAGCCGGCCGCACAGCGCGGGGGCCGCCGCCATGAAGCCGACGCGCCAGTTGGGCGCCAGGATCTTGGCGAAGCCGCCGACGTAGATCGTGCGCCGCAGGCCGTCGAGCGCGCACAGGCGCGTGGCGTGCTCGGGCGCGAGGTGGCCGTAGGTGTCGTCCTCGACGATGTGGAAGTCGTATTGGCCGGCGAGCTGCAGCACGCGGTGCGCGCTGCCCGGCGTGAGGCTGTGGCCGGTCGGGTTGTGCAGCACGCTGACGCTGACGAAGAGCTTGGGCGCGTGGGTCTCGCAGTAGCGCGCCATCACGGCCAGGTCGGGACCGTCGGCGCGCCGGGGCACCGGCAGCACGCGCATGCCCAGCGACTCCAGCCGCGCGAACTCGATCGCCCAGCCGGGCTCCTCCACCATCACCGGATCGCCCGGGCGCAGCAGGGTGCGGCTGACGACGTCGAGCGCGTGGGTGGCGCCCACGGTGGTGACGATCTGCTCCGGCGCGGCCGGCACGCCGATGCCCGCGAGCTTCTGCGACAGGCTGCGCCGCAGCGCCGTGTCGCCGGCCGGCTCGCCGTACTGCAGCGACAGTTCCTGCAGCGCGCGCGTGCCGGTCAGGCGCCGCAGCGCCGTCGGCATGAAGGTCGAGTCCATCCAGTCGGGCGGGAACACGCCCATGCCGGGCTGCGGCTTGTCGCTCTGGCGGTGGAACATGCCGCGGATGAGCGAGCTGGCGTCGGCCGGCAGGCGCGCGGGGATCGTGGCGGCGGCGGCGGCAGCGCGGGCGCTTTCGCCGGACGCGCGCGCGGGCTCGCGCACCGTGTCGCGCACGTAGAAGCCGCGCTGGCGCCGCGCCTCGACCAGCCCCTGCGCGAGCAACTGGTCGTAGGCCGCGACCACCGTGTGCGGGCTCACGCCCTGCTGGCGCGCGCACTCGCGCACCGAGGGCAGCCGCGCGCCGGGCGCGAGCAGGTGCGTGCGGATGCGCTCGGCGAAGCGTTCGGCCAATTGGGAGGTAAGCGACTGGCTGGCGGTGCGGGTGAGCATGGAAGCGGCGATCTGTGTCTGGCGACGGACCCATACAGTTCACGCCTGTGTGCCGCGAACTGTACCGGTACTGTAATGGTCGAGAGTCTAGAGTGCGGGGCATGGACTGGCAAGAATTCACCGCGCTGCTGGTGCTGGCCACGGCGATGAGTTTCTCGCCCGGACCCAACACCACGCTCTCCACCGCCCTGGCCGCGAACGGCGGCCTGCCGCGCGCCATGCGCTTCGTGCTGGCCGTGCCGCTGGGCTGGACGCTGCTGCTGGCGCTGTGCGCGATGGGCCTGGGTTCGCTGCTGGTCGCCGTGCCCGCGCTGCGCTGGACGGTCAAGGCGGTCGGCATCGGCTACCTGCTGTGGCTGGCGGCCAGGCTCTCGCGCGGCGGCGCGCTCGGTGCCGTCGACGCCGCCCGGCTCGACGTCGGCTTCGCGCAGGGCGTGATGCTGCAGTTCCTCAACATCAAGGCCTGGCTGCTGTCGCTCACGCTGGTGGCCGGCTGGATCGCCGGGCAGGCCGACGCGCTGCACCGCTTCGCCGTCGTCGCGCCGGTGATGGCGGCCTATGCCTTCGCCAGCAACTTCGCCTATGCGCTGGTCGGCGCCCTGCTGCGCGGCTGGCTGGCGCGGGGCCGACGCCTGCTGTGGTTCAACCGCGCGATGGCGTCGCTGCTGGTGCTCACGGCGGCCTGGATGGTGCGCGCATGACCACCGGAGAGCTCCTCACCACGCCCGCCCTGCCCCTCGGCATGAAGCGCGAGACCCTCGGCCTGTGGCTGGGCTTGCTCGGCGTGGCGATCTTCGCGGTCACGCTGCCGATGACGCGGCTGGCCACCGGCACGCAGGCCGCGCCGCAGCTCTCGCCGTGGTTCGTGACCTTCGGCCGCGCCGCGCTGGCCGGCGTCCTGTCGATCGCCGTGCTGGTCGCCCTGCGCGCGCCGCGCCCGCGACGCCACGAGTGGGCGCCGCTGGCCTGGGCGGTGCTGGGCAACGCCATCGGCTACCCGCTGCTGCTGGGCCTGGCGTTGCGCGTGGTCACGGCCAGCCACGCGGCGGTGGTGACGGCGCTGCTGCCGCTGGCGACGGCGGCGATCGCGGCACTGGTGCTGCGCCAGCGCGCGCGGCCGGGCTTCTGGGTCTGCGCCGTGGCCGGCAGCATGCTGGTGGTCGCGTTCTCGGTGCTGCGCGCCCGCAGCCACGGCAACGGCTTCGGCTTCGAATGGGCCGACCTGCTGCTGGTGGGCGCCGTGCTGGCGGCGTCGCTCGGCTACATCCAGGGCGCGCGGGTCACGCCGTCGCTGGGCGCCGAGCGCGTGATCTGCTGGGTCTGCGTGCTGGCCCTGCCCGTCACGCTGCCGGGCACGCTGCTGACCTGGCCGGCGCGGCCGGTGGCCGCCTCGGCCTGGGCCGGTCTGGTCTACGTCGGCGTGTTCTCGATGTGGATGGGCTTCTTCGCCTGGTACCGCGGCCTGGCCATGGGCGGCGCGTTGCGCGTGAGCCAGGTGCAGCTGCTGCAGCCGTTCCTGTCCATACTGGCGGCCGTGCCGTTGCTGGGCGAACCGCTGGAACCGGTCACGCTCGGCTTCGCGCTCGCGGTGGTCGCCACCGTGGTCGCCGGCCGGAAACTGGCATCGCCCCGAACCGCCCCTTCGAATCCCCGTTCCCGATCCTCCAAGGACCCTTCGCCATGACAAACTGGAAACTGGCCGCCCGCGCCGACAAGATGAACCCCTCGGTCCTGCGCGAGATCCTCAAGGTCGCCGAGCGCCCGGGCGTGATCAGCCTGGCCGGCGGCCTGCCCTCGCCCGCGACCTTCCCGGTCGCCGCCTTCGCCGCCGCCTGCGCGACCGTGCTCGCCAACGACGGCGCGGCCGCCCTGCAGTACGCCGCCAGCGAGGGCTACGGCCCGCTGCGCCAGGCGGTGGCCGACATGCTGCCGTGGGAGGTCGACCCGGCGCAGGTGCTCATCACCACCGGCTCGCAGCAGGGCCTGGACCTGGTGGCCAAGGTGCTGCTGGACGCCGGCAGCCGCGTGCTGGTGGAGACGCCGACCTACCTCGGCGCGCTGCAGGCCTTCTCGCCGATGGAGCCGCAGGCCGTGGCGGTGGCCAGCGACGACGGCGGCGTGATGGTCGAGGACATGGTCGCCCGGGCCCGCGGCGCGGCCGGCGAGGAGGCCGCGCGCTTCATCTACCTGCTGCCCAACTTCCAGAACCCGACCGGCCGCACCATGGACGAGGCGCGCCGCGCCGCCGTCTCGGCCGCCGCCGCGGCGGCGAACCTGCCGATCGTCGAGGACAACCCCTACGGCGAGCTGTGGTTCGACGAGGCCCCGCCGCTGCCGCTGACCGCCCGCAACCCCGAGGGCTGCATCTACCTCGGCTCGTTCTCCAAGGTGCTGGCACCGGGCCTGCGCCTGGGCTTCCTGGTGGCGCCCAGGGCGATCTACCCGAAGCTGCTGCAGGCCAAGCAGGCGGTCGACCTGCACACGCCGATCTTCACGCAGCGCATGGTCGCCGAGGTCATCAAGGACGGTTTCCTGGAACGCCACGTGCCCACCATCCGCGCGCTCTACAAGCGCCAGCGCGACGCCATGGTGGCGGCCCTGGAGCGCGAGATGGCCGGACTGGACGTGACGTTCGACGCGCCCGTGGGCGGCATGTTCCTGTGGGCGCGCCTGCCCGAGGGCATCGACACCACGGCGCTGCTGCCGCTGGCGGTCGAGCGCAACGTGGCCTTCGTGCCCGGCGCGCCCTTCTACGCCGACGGCCACGGCGACACGCGCACCCTGCGCCTGTCGTTCGTGACGGCCACCGTCGAGCAGATCGACGTCGCCATCGCCGCCCTGGCCGAGACCCTGCGCGAGCAGCTGGCGCACCTCGCCGCCGCGCGGGTGCGGCGCGAGCTGGCCGACAGCGTCGCCTGAGCCGTCGGGACAGCGACGCCATGCTCAACATCTGGGGCCGCATCAGCTCGATCAACGTGCGCAAGGTGGTCTGGTGCGCGCAGGAGCTGGGGCTCGACTTCCAGCGCACCGAGGCCGGCGGGCGCTTCGGCATCGTGCGCACGCCCGAGTACCTGGCGCTCAACCCCAACGCCCTGGTGCCGTGCATCGACGACGGCGAAGGCGCGGCGCGCCGGGTGCTGTGGGAGTCGAACGTGATCGTGCGCTACCTCTGCGCCACGCACGCGTCCGGCACGCTCTACCCCGAGCCGCTGGACGCGCGCTTCGATGCCGAGCGCTGGATGGACTGGCAGCAGACTACGCTGAACCCGGCGAGCGGCGGCGCCTTCAAGCAATGGATCCGTACGCCGGCGGCCGAGCGCGACGCCGCCGCGATCGAGCGCTCGGTCACGGCCACCGAGCCGCTGTTCGCGTTGCTCGACGCCCACCTCGCCACGCGGCCCTTCATGACCGGCGACGCCTTCACCATGGCCGACATCCCGCTGGGCTGCGAGGCCCATCGCTGGTTCGGCCTGCCACCGGCCGCCTACACCCGGCCGTCGTGGCCGCACGTCGAGCGCTGGTTCGCCGACCTGAAGGCGCGCTCGGGCGCGCGCGGCGTGCTCGACCTGGCGCTCGAATGACGAGAAAAGACGAAAGATGACCCCCTCGACAGCCTCCCGCCCCTTCCAGCAGATCGACGTCTTCACCGCCGTGCCCGGCCACGGCAACCCGCTCGCGGTGGTGCTCGACGGCGCCGGCCTCGACGACGCGCGGATGCAGCGCTTCGCCAACTGGACCCACCTCTCGGAGACCACCTTCCTGCTGCCGCCGACCGATCCGGCGGCCGACTACCGGGTGCGCATCTTCACGCCCGGCGCCGAGCTGCCCTTCGCCGGCCACCCGACCCTGGGCAGCTGCCACGCCTGGCTGGCCGCCGGCGGCGTGCCGAAGTCGCCGGGGCGCATCGTCCAGCAGTGCGGCGTCGGCCTGGTGACGCTGCGCCGCGAGGCGGTCGATGGCGTCGATGGCGCCGGCCGGCTGGCCTTCGCCGCGCCGCCGCTCGCGCGCACCGCGCCGAGCCCGACCCTGCTGGCGCGGGTCGCCCGCGCGCTCGGCCTGGAGGCGGCGCGCATCGTCGCTGCGCAGCAGCTCGACAACGGTCCGGTCTGGCTCGGCCTGCTGCTGGAGGACGCCGAGGCCGTGCTCGCGCTGCAGCCCGACCACCGCGCGCTCAAGGCGCTGGGCATGAAGGTCGGCGTGGCCGGCCTGCACGCGGCGGCCGAGGCGCCCGCGCTGCTGCGGCGCTCCAACCGCGAGGCGCGCGCCTTCGCCGGCGGCGCCGGCGTCGCCCGGTCGGTCCCCGACGCCGCGACCGGCGCGTCGGCCGACCGGCCGGCGCTGGAGGTGCGCGCCTTCGCCGCGCCGGTGGGCGTCGACGAGGACCCGGTCACCGGCAGCCTCAACGCCAGCCTCGCGCAGTGGCTCGTCGCCGACGGCCACCTGCCCGATCGCTACGTGGCCGGCCAGGGCCAATGCCTGGGGCGCGACGGCCGCGTGCACGTCGCGCGCGACGCCGACGGGCAGGTCTGGATCGGCGGCGACGCGGTCACCTGCATCGAGGGCCGCGTCCACCTCTGAGCCGCGCCATCACCATGCACACCGCCACGCCCGTTCCCGCGTCCGCGCGCGTCGACCACCTCGTCGTCGCCGCCCGCACGCTCGACGAGGGCGTGCGGTGGTGCGAGGCCACGCTGGGCGTCGTGCCCGGACCGGGCGGCGCGCACCCGCTCATGGGCACGCACAACCGGCTGCTGTCGATCGCGACCGAGGCCTTTCCCCGGGCCTACCTGGAGATCATCGCCATCGATCCGACGAAACGGCCCGCGCGCGAGCCCGGCCAGCACCGCTGGTTCGACCTCGACGACGCGACGCTGCGCGCCGGCCTGGCGCGGCACGGGCCGCGGCTGATCCACTTCGTCGCCCGCGTCCCCGACGCCCGCGCCGCGCTCGACGCGCTGGCCGCCGGCGCCACGCACATCGATCGCGGGCCGCTGGTCGAGGCGTCGCGCGACACGGCGGCCGGCCGGCTGACCTGGCGGATCAGCGTGCGCGACGACGGCCAGCGACTGTTCTACGGCGCGCTGCCCACGGTGATCGAGTGGGGGCCGGTGCATCCGACCGACACGATGGCCGCGTCGGGCGTCGCGCTGCGGACGCTGCACGCCCGCCATCCGCGCCCCGCCGTGCTGCGCGAGGCGCTCGACGCGATCGGCCTGGCGGGCGTCGCCGTGCAGGCCGGCACGCCCGACCTCGTGGCCGTGCTGCACACGCCGCGCGGGCTCGTCACGCTCGAATCCCAGGGCCTCTAGCCAGCGGCGCCGGTCGCCACCGGCACGCGCGGGACCCGCCGTCCGAAACGCGAGGACGGCGACCGGGCCCGCGCCCGACGCCGTCTTCCTTCGCCGTCCCGACCGGCGTCCGCCCGCGACCGCCCGTGCCATGCGGCGCGGCGCCGGTCCCGGGCGGCCCGGTGGCCCGACTCGGCCTTACCAGCGTGCCTTCACGCCGATCGAGCCCTGTACGCCGCTCCTGACGCGGGTGTCGCCGCCGGCCGAGAACAGCCGGCCGACCTCGCCGTAGACGCTCCAGGTGCGGCCGAGCGCCAACGTGCTGCCGACGGCCGCCTCGGCCCAGGTGCCGCCGGTGCGGGTGGCGATGTCGGTCGACGCGGCCGGGCCGACGAAGCGCGCGATGTCGGTGCCGTGGGTGGCGCCGTAGACGTTGACGCGGCCATAGGGCTGCAGCAGGCCGGCGGACGTCGTCATCTCGCCCTTCACGCGCACGCCGGCACGGGCGATCCAGCCGTTGCCGGCGTCGTGCTGCACGGTGGCGCCGGAGATGGCGGTGTCGTCGAGGTCGATGCGCTGGTGGATCAGCTGCACCTGCGGCTCGATGCGCCAGCCGCGGCCGAGGGCGAAGGAACGGCCCGCCTCGATCGAGGCCAGCAGGCTGTCGCCGCGCACCGGCGCCGTCGCGTTGCCCAGCGGCTCGGCGTTGACGCGGTGGTTGCCGGCCTGCAGCACGGCGTCGGCATAGAAGCCCGAGGCGTTCATGTAGGTGCCGTAGAGGCCGAGGTAGCGCGAGCGCAGGTCGTTGCTGCCGACGCCGCCCCAGGTGCCGCCGGCGAAGCCGCTGGTGGCCACGCGGCCGTCGAGCTGGCCGACGTAGATACCGGCGCGCCAGTCCTTGCCCGCGAGCAGGTCGGTGCCGACCTGGAAGCCGTCGACGCGGCCCCGGCTCGACGGGTCGACGGTGCCCTGCTGGCGCACGTCGATGCGGGTGGAGACGACGCGGCCCCAGGCGTTGCGGCGCTTGCCGTCGGCATCGGTGGCCGTGCCGGTGGCGGCGGCCATGCCGGCGGGCTCGTCGCCGATGCGCTGGTGCAGGTTGCCCAGCATCGCGAGGTCGGCCTGGCGCAGCTGCTGCGGCAGCGCGGCGAACAGCGGCACCTCGGCGCGGTAATTGGGCACCGTGGCGCCCGCCGCGGCCGCGAGTTCGGGCCGGACGGTGGCCGACAGCGTGCTGTCCTGCGACGCGCCGGTGGTGGGCGCGGCGGGCGTGACCGGGGGCGTCGGCGTGGTGACGGGCGTCGTGGGCGTGGTCGCCGGCGTCGTGGGCGTGGTGACCGGGGTCGTCGTCGGCGTCGCGGGCGTCGTCGGCGCGGTGACCGGCGTCGTGGGCGTGGTCACCGGCGTCGTCGGCGTGGTGACGGGGGTCGTCGGCGTCGTCACGGGCGTCGTCGGCGTGGTGACGGGCGGCGTCACGACGGCCGGCGCGCTGGAGCGCAGGTACCAGCTCTCGCCCGCGCCGCTGGCGTCGGCCGCGTGCAGGGTGTAGGCGTAGGCACCGGCGTCGACGTGGCCGCCGGCCAGCGCGAAGGCGCTGCGGGTGGTCTGGGCGGTGGTGGTGGCGCCGTTGCGGGCGGCGACGATCTCGATGCCGTTGCCGGTGGTCAGCGCGCCCAGGCCGCCGAGGTTGGTGACCTGCACGGTGGTGCGGCCGCTGGCGCTGGCGCCGGCGCCGTCGAGCACCAGGCGGTCGCTGACGCTGGCGCTGGTGCCTAGGGCCGTGCCCAGGCGCAGCGTGCCGCCGTTGCCGACGTAGGCGCCGGTCACGGTCAGGTCGGTGCCCGGCGTGGCGCCCAGGACCGAGACGGTGCCGCTGTTGGACAGCGAGGCGACGCGCTGGCTCAGGCCGGCGAGGTCGAGCGTGGCACCCACGGCCACCGCGTGGGCCGAGGCCGCGCTCAGCGTGTAGGCGGCGCCGGCCTTGAGCGTGCCGGCGTCGATGGCGGTGGCGCCGGTGTGGGTGTTGGCGCCCGAGAGCACCAGCGTGCCGGTGCCGGTCTTGACGAGGGCGCCGCCCGTGCCGCCGGCCGCGCCGCCGTCCTGGATCGCGCCGGCGATGGCGTCGTCCCGGTTCAGGCCGCCCAGGGTCAGGGTGCTGCCGCCCAGGCGCACGTCGCCCGCGCCGTCGAGCGAGCCGATGGCCGTGGCGGTGGTGCGCGAGACGTCGACGACGCCGGCGTTGGCGACCTTCAGGTCGGCCAGCGTGGTCGTGCCGCCGCCCACGCGCAGGCCGGCGCCCGTGGCGACGCGGACGTCGCCGGTGCCCAGCGCGCCGGTGGTCTGCATGTCGATCAGGCCGGCGCGCAGGTCGGTGCCGCCGGAGAAGCCGTTGGCCGCCGTCAGTTCGAGCGTGCCGGCGCCGGTCTTGACCAGGCCCTGGCTGCCGCCGCGCTCGCCGATGGCGCCGGACTGGCGCACGCTGCCGGCGTCGACGTTGAGCGTCGCGGTGCCGGTCAGCGTGATGGCGTTGGCGATCCGCGCGACGCGGGCGGCGTCGTAGTCGAGGGTGGTGCCGCCGGCCAGCGTCAGGCCGCCGGTGCCCAGCGCGCCGTCGTTCGCCACACGCAGCGTGCCGCCCTCGACCGTGGTGCCGCCCGCGTAACCGTTGGCGCCCGACAGCGTGAACACGCCCGGGCCGTACTTGACGATCCGGCCATCGGCCGCGACGCCCGGCACGCCGGCGTCGGAGATCGTGCCGGCGAAGTCGCCCACGCCGGTGCGCAGCGTGCTCGAACCCAGCACGATGGTGCCGTCGCCCAGCAGTGTGCCGACGGTCTCGGTCAGGTGGGGGCGCAGGAACACCATGCCCGGCAGATGCACCTGGGCGCCGGTGTCGGGGTGGATCAGGTCGAAGCCCTGGCTGCGGATGGTGACCGTCGAGGTGTCGGCGATCTGCTCGCTCTGCAGGAAGGCGACGCTGGAGGCGCCCTGCACCAGCAGGTCGCCGGCGATGGAGGTAGCGCCGCCGGTGCGCGCGAGGCCCAGCACGGTGCTGCCCTGCACGGTCGTCAGGCCGGTGTAGGTGTTGGACTTGCCGCCGACGAAGTCGAGGTCGCCCCAGTACCGGGCCGAGGCCGGGGCCTCGATGGTCAGACCCCGGGTGCCCGAGACCACGCCGCCCAGCTCCAGCAGGTAGGTCACCGACGAGGCCGGCGAGACGAAGCGGATGGTCGGCGTGCCCGCGCTGTCGAGCTTCACGTCGCCGTCCAGGCGCAGGCTGCGCTGGGCCGCCGCCGGGGTGCTGTCCAGGTCCAGCGGCGCGACGGTGAAGTCGCCCTTGACGACGACGTCGTTGGCCAGCGTCGCGCCACCGCGCAGGGTGCCGCCGTTGATCGTCAGCGTTCCGGTGCCCAGCGAGCCGGCGTGCGTCACGGCCAGGGTGCCCTCGTCGAGCACGGTGCCGCCGGTGTAGGTGTTGGCGCTCGTCGCGGCGGGGACGTCGCGGCCCAGGACCAGCGTGCCGGCGCCGGTCTTCACGATGCCGCCGCTGCCCGAGATGAGGCCGGTCTGGTTGGCTTCGGCGCCTGGCGTGGCGACGCGCAGGGTCCAGGTGGACGGGGCGGTCGTGACGATGGCGTCGGCGCGCATCTCACCGTTCGTGTACGGGATGTCGTGCGCGCCAGCGCTCGCCGCGACGGCCAGCGCGCCGGCGAGCACCAGCGCCGAACGCATGCCATGACCGTGACCGCATGCACGGTCGATCTCCGAAATCGCCACCCAAGCGCCGAGGGCCTGATTCCACACGCTACGATAAGACTTGTTCATTACATGCGCTCCTGAAGCTGTTGGGAAGTCACTCGGTTTGGCGCCGAACAACCAAACCTAAGGTGTTAATCTGAAAGTATTCATTGTTTCAGATTGAACACATTTGATTTACTTTGGTAACAACTTCAGGAGGCGAGCGTGATGTAAGCCACGACGGTGCGTGGGCCCGACCCGTCACTGCGGCGACCGACGCGCAACGACGGGGTCTTCAGAATCCCCGGCATGGGAACCCTCTATCTCGTGCGTCACGGACAGGCCAGCCTCGGCGCGGCCGATTACGACCAGCTAAGCGCGCTCGGCCATCGCCAGGCCGTGCGCCTGGGCGAGCATTGGAGGGAGCGGGGGATGCGCTTCGACGCCGTGATCACCGGCACCCTGCGGCGCCACGGCCAGACCTGGGACGGCATCGCCGAGGGGCTGGGGCTGTCGACGCGCGAGGCGACGCCCTGGCCGGGCCTGAACGAATACGACAGCGACGCCGTGATCGCCGCCCTGGAGGCCGGTCCGCTCCAGAAGCCCGACACGCCCGAGCTCTACCGGCGCCACTTCCGCCTGCTGCGCGACGGCCTGGGTCGTTGGATGGAGGGACGCATCGCTCCGGCGGGCATGCCCAGCCACGTGGACTTCCTCGCCGGCGTGACGGGCGCGCTCGACCACGTGCGCGAGCACCACCACGGCTCACGCGTGCTGGTGGTCTCCAGCGGCGGGCCGATCGGCATGGCGGTGGCCCACGTGCTGGGCGCCGGGGCGGCGGCCGCCATCGAACTCAACATGCGCATCCGCAACACCGCCGTGACGGAGTTCGTGGTCACGCCGCGCCGCCATGCGCTGCTGACCTTCAACACGCTGCCGCACCTCGACGCGGCCGCGTACGAGGACTGGGTGACCTACGCCTGAACGGGCGCGATGCGCGATGCGCGGAGCGGGACCCGGTTCAGCCGCGACCCTTGACCATGCCCCACAGCACCAGCAGGACGATCGCGCCGACCACCGAGGCGACGAAGCCCGCGCCCTGGGCCGCCGTGTACCAGCCCATCGCCTGGCCGACGTAGGTCGCGCCGACCGAGCCGAGCACGCCGATCACGGTGGTGACGATGAAGCCGGCGGCGTCGTTGCCCGGCTTGAGCGCGCGCGCGACGAGGCCGACGACGAAGCCGATCAGGATGGTCCAGACGATGTGCATGGTGGAAGGCTCCGGATGAGGGGTGGGTTGCCTGAAGAAGGAAAGTGGGACGGCCGGCTCGCGCCTCACAGCACCGCGGCCTGCTCGGGCAGGGCCTTGGCCACCGCGTCGGCCAGCGTGGAGATGTCGAAGGGCTTGACCAGGATCGACTGGGTGCCCAGCACCCGGCCGACCTGCGCCATGTCGGCATAGCCGGTGGCCAGGATCACCGGGATGTCGCCGACGAGTTCACGCGCCCGGGCGATGACCTCGGCGCCGTTGAGACCGGGCATGGCGTAGTCGACGACCAGCAGGTCGTGCTGCCCGGCGCCCAGCGCCTTCAGCCCGCTGGCGCCGTCGGCCGCCTCGGTGACGACGTAGCCCAGCAGGGACAGGCTCTCGACGATCGCGCGCCGCACCTCGGCGTCGTCCTCGATCACCAGCACCTTGCGGTGCCGGGCGTCGCTGGCGCCGGATTGCGGACGGCCGCCGTCGATCACGGCGTCGGCGCGCTCGTTCGAGGCCGGGAACAGCATCTCGACGGTGGTGCCGACGCGCTCCTCGCTGCGCAGGGCCGTCATGCCGCCGGACTGGTGCGCGAAGCCGTAGACCTGGCTCAGGCCCAGACCGGTACCGCTGCCCACCGGCTTGGTGGTGAAGAACGGATCGAACACCTTGCTCAGCAGGTGCGGCGCGATGCCCATGCCGGTGTCGGCGACCGACACCACGACGTGGTCGAGCGCCGGCCGCGCGCCGTCGCCGGCGGCCACCTGGCGCAGCTGCGTCGAGACGGTGAGCGTGCCCCCCGTGGGCATGGCGTCGCGCGCGTTGACCGCGAGGTTGAGCACCGCCATCTCCAGCTGGTTGGCATCGAGCAGGGCCCAGGCCGGCTCCTCGCACAGCCGCAGCTCGACGCGGATGGCCGGGCCGACGGACACCGCCACCAGCTCGCGCATGCCGTCGAGCAGCGCGTTGACGTCGGTCAGGCGCGGCAGCAGCGACTGGTTGCGCGCGAACGACAGCAGCTGGCCGGTGAGCTTGGCGCCGCGTCCGACCGCGCCCTTGGCGCGCGCCGCGATGCCCAGCACCTTCTCGTCGCGGGCGATGCGCGCGACCAGATCGAGGTTCATGTTGACGACGTGCAGCAGGTTGTTGAAGTCGTGCGCGATGCCGCCGGTGAGCCGGCCGATGGCCTCCATCTTCTGCACCTGGATCAGCGCCGCCTGCGCCCGCTCGCGCTCGGCGATCTCCGCCATCAGCCGATCGTTGGCGCCGGCGAGCTCGCGCGTGCGCGCGGCGATGCGCTCCTCGAGCTGGGCGTTGAGACGCTCGACCTCGGCGCGGGTGTCCTCCAGCTGGTGCAGGTTCATCCGCGTCGCGTACTGCCGCTTGCGGGCCCGCACGGCCGCGTCGACGGCGCGCGCGAGCGTCTCGGTGTGCACCGGCCGCTCCAGCACGAAGGCGTTGCCCAGCGTCTGCAGCAGGCGCAGCGCCTGGCGCGAGCGCGCGCCGGCCTCGCGCGAGGCCAGCACGATGAACGGGAAGTCCGACCAGCTCGGCTGCGCGGTGAGCCAGGTGCGCAGCGGCTCCTCGGGCAGCTTTAGCAGCGATTCCTCGGTGACGATGGCGGCGGCGGCGCCCTGGTCGAGCTGGGCGATCAGTTGCTCGGCCGAGGTGCAGATGACGGCCACGAGCTCGAGGCCGTGGAGCAGGCGCTGGATGACGTCGGCATCGCGCCCGCGCGGTGCGTGGATGAGGACCCGGCGCTCCACCTCAGGCTCCGGCGTCGTGCGGCGACGGATCGCCCAGCATCGCGATGCTGCCGCGGTAGGCCGGCACGCCGCTGAGGACCCCCTCGAAATCCGTCAGCGCCGGACCGACCTCGATGCCGCCCTGACCCAGGCGGAATTCGCGGATGGTCAGTTCGTGCCGGCTGACGCGGCTCTTGACCACGGAGACGGCCTTGAGCAACTGGCCGCGCGCCTCGAAGAAGCGGAACAGCACGATTGCGTCGGACAGGTAGCTCAGGTCGAGATCGCTGCGGATGTCGCCGATGACGCCGTGCTGGCCCAGGATCAGCAGGGTGGTGGCGCCCTGCTGGTTCAGGAAGCTCAGGAGCTCGTGCATCTGCAGCAGCAGGAACTTGGCGCCGGGCATGGCCTGGAGGTAGGCGTTGAGGCTGTCGATGACGACGGTGCGGGCGCCGCGCTCCTGCACGGCGTCGCGCACCATGTTGGAGAACTGGCCGGCCGACGTCTCGGCCGGGTCCAGCAGCAGCACCTCGAGCTGGCCGCTGGCGATGTACGCCTCGATGGGCAGGCCCAGCGCGGTGCAGCGCTGCATCAGGGTGCCCAGACCTTCGTCGAACAGGTAGTAGGACGCCTTCTCCCCGCGGTGCAGCGCCGCCACCACGGCCGACATGGCGGTGGTGGTCTTGCCCACGCCCGAAGGCCCCATGAACAGCGTGTTGCTGCCCCGCGCGAGTCCGCCGCCGAGCAGCAGGTCGAACGCCGACGTGCCCGTCGAGACCATGGAGGCGACGAATTCGCGGCGGTGCTCGGAGGCGACCAGCCGGGGGAACACCTGGATGCCGCCGGTGTCGAGCACGACGTCGTGCTCGCCGCCGCGATAGCGAACGCCGCGCATCTTGACGATGCGCAGGTGGCGGCGCACCGGGCCGTACTCGCCCGTCACCTGGTCGAGCCCCAGCACGCCGTGCGCGATGCTGTGGAGCTGCAGGTCGCCGCCCTGCGCGCTCTTGTCGTCGAGCAGCAACACCGTGCACTGGCGCGAGGCGAAGAAGTGCTTGAGCGCCAGGATCTGCCGGCGATAGCGCAGCGGGTCCTGGGCCAGCAGGCGCATCTCCGAGAGGCTGTCGAAGACCAGCCGCGTCGGCGAGAGCTTCTCCACCGCCGTCATGATGCCGCGCACGGTCTCGCCGAGCTCGACCTCCGAGGGGTAGAGGATCGATTGCTCCGCCGAGGCGCTCAGGCCCTCCTCGTTGACCAGCTCGAACAGGTCGATGCCGTCGAGCGACCAGCCGTGCGAACCGGCGACGATGCGCAGTTCGGCCGAGGTCTCCGACAGCGTGACGTACAGGCTGCGTTCACCCTGCGCCTGGCCTTCGAGCAGGAACTGCAGGCCCAGGGTCGTCTTGCCGGCGCCGGGCGTGCCTTCGACCAGGTAGAGGTGGCCGCGCGGAAAGCCGCCGCCGAGCACGTTGTCGAGTCCGTCGATGCCGGTGGCCGCCCGGGGTTGGGGTGGCGGGGTGACCTGGGAAGCGGCGGGATTGGGCATCGGGACGGATACTTTCGGATGGCGGAGGGAAACGGAATGATCCCGCGGTCACGCATTCTGCCGACGCGCCCGGCGATCGGCTGTCCTGCCGATTCCTACATACGGCAGGACAAAGGCGCGATATACCGCAGTAATGCTCGAAAAACTCCCTGACGTCATCGGCCACGCCCTCCACAACGTGCGCGCCGGGCTCGACGCGATCGTCTTCAACACGCTGGGGCTGCGCCAGGGAATGGCGTCCGTCGCCGTCACCAGCCTCGCCTTCGCCGACCATGCGCCGCTGCCGGCGCGCTACACCGCCGACGGCGCGGGCGTCTCGCCGCCGCTGCAGTGGAGCGGCCTGCCCGTGGGCACGGTGTCGGTGGTGCTGCTGGTCGAGGACGCCGACTCGCCCACGCCCAGCCCGCTGGTGCACGCCATCGTGGTGGGCCTGCCCGCGACCGACGGCGCCCTGGCCGAAGGGGCGCTGCCCAGCCCCGATCACGAGGAGACCGAACTGCGCGTCGGGCGCAACTCGTACCTGCAGGCCGGGTGGCTGCCGCCCGATCCGCCGCCGGGCCACGGCGTCCACCGCTACGCCTTCCAGGTCTACGCGCTCGACGTCGCGCCGCCGTTCACCGACACGCCCGGGCGCGACGAGGTGGTGGAGATGCTGCAGGCCCACGCCATCGCGAGCGGCCTGCTGATCGGCACCTGCGAACGCCCGGACGGCTCGATCAGGATCGGCGAAGAAACCCCGGCCGGGCCGCTCGCGGCGGCCTGATCCGTCGTCGCCTCGCCGGGCCCGGGATTCAGCCGGGTCGACCGGACGCCGATGCGCGCGGCGTCCCGATCATGTCCAGCGGCAGGCGCGAGACCTCGGCCAGCAGCAGGGCCAGCTGCGTCGCCGCGGCATCGACGACCGCGCGACCGAGATCGGGCCTCGCCGTCGCCGCGTCGCCGGCGGCACCGTCGGCGTTGTAGTCCTCCATCGCCCAGCCCAGCTTGGCGCTGCGACCGTCGCCCAGCAGCGGGTAGTGCGCGGCCCGGTCGCGCGAGGCCGACGGGAAATTCCGTGCCGCCGACATGTCCACCAGACCGGGCTGGAGCGCCAGCATCATCGAGGTCTCGATCCGGCCGGCGTGCACGCCGAAGCGATGCTCGTCGGCGCCGAACGCGGCGCCCGCCTCGCCCAGCGGCAGATTGAACCAGCTCGCGCCGTAAACGATCAGCCCGTGCGCGATGCGTAGCTCGCGCGCCACGACGTCCATGGCTCCGACGTGCCCGCCGTGCGCGTTGAACAGCACCAGCTTGCGCACGCCAGCGCGTGCCACGCCGGCGCCGATGTCCTTCCACAGCCGGATCAGCGTCTGCGAGGACAGCGTGAGCGTGCCGGGAAAGTTCGCGTGCTCCGGGCTCAGGCCGATCGCCTGCGTGGGCAGGAACAGCACCGGCAGGTCCGCCGGCAGCAGCGGCAGCGCGGCGGCGACGATGCCGTCGACCAGCATCGAATCCACCCCCAGCGGCAGGTGCGGCCCGTGCTGCTCGGTGGCACCCAGCGGCAGCACGGCGACGGTGGTCGCGGGGTCGAGCGCGGCGAAGTCGGGGCTGGCGAGCTGCGACCAGAAGCGGCGCGGCGAGGCGGGAGGCGCGGGAGCGGCGAGATCGGAAGCGGGAGCGGCGGTCATGCGCACGATGTTAGGCCGACCCCGCACCGACGTCGGTGCCCCGGCGTGGCGGATCCGCCGCCGCGAACCGCGCCGCCAGGAATTCGACCAGGGCGCGCACCCGCGCCGGCACGAAGCGGCCGCTGGGCAGCAATGCGTGCAGCGGATAGGGGTCCGTGTCCCAGTCGGGCAGCAGGCGCACCAGCGTGCCCGCCGCCTCGTCCTGGCGCACGTCGAGTTCGGACTTGAAGGTGATGCCGCGCCCGGCCAGCGCCCACTGACGCGCGAGCGACGCGTCGTCGGCGACGCGGTCGCCGTCGACCCGCACCGCCGTCCACTGGCCCTGCCTCAGGAAGCGCCAGGTGCGCTGGTGCCGGCCGTTGCGGTGGAACGTGAGGCAGTTGTGGCGCTGCAGGTCCTGCGGCGTGCGCGGAGCGCCGTGCGCGGCGAGGTAGGCGGGCGAGGCCCACAGCCGGGGCCGGCTCGTCGCCAGCGGCCGCGCCACCAGCCGTGAATCGGCCAGCGGCCCGTAGCGCACGGCGACGTCGACATCGTCGCGCAGCACGTCCAGCGGCCGGTCGCCCACCGACAGCGCGAGCCGCACGCCGGGATGGGCGTCGAGGAAGTCGTCGAACCACGGCAGCAGCGTGCCGCGCGTGAGGTCGGAGGGCGAGGCCACGCGCACCGTGCCGACCAGGGCTCCGCCCTCGGCCGCGACCTGCGACTCGCCCTCGGCGAGCAGGTCGAGCGCGCGGGTGGCGTAGTCCAGCAGGGTCTGGCCCTGCGGTGTCAGGCGCATGGCGCGCGTGGAGCGCTCGAACAGGCGGGCACCGAGCCGGGTCTCCAGCCGCTTGAGCGCCGCGCTCGCGGCGGCGGGCGTGAGGCCGAGCGCGCGGCCGGCGGCGCTCAGGGTGCCGCCGCGCGCCGTGAGCACCAGCACCCGCAGGTCCGCGAGATTGTCAATCTTCATTTGAAACTGATGCCTTTCGGGGCCAGCTTATCAAGCCGTGCCAGGGCGTCTAGAGTGACGGCATCCTCTTCGTCCGTTTCCTTCCTCCTTCAAGGATCACCCCATGAAAGCCATCGGCTACCACCAGTCCCTGCCCATCGACGACCCGATGTCGCTCCAGGACCTGACCCTGCCCGACCCCGTTCCCGGTCCGCGCGACCTGCTCGTGCGCGTGGCCGCCGTGTCGGTCAATCCGGTCGACACCAAGGTGCGCCGCAATGCCGCGCCGGAAGCCGGCCAGGCCAAGGTGCTGGGCTGGGACGCCGTCGGCACCGTGGAGGCCGTCGGCGCGCAGGTGACCGGCTTCCGGGTCGGCGACCGCGTCTACTACGCCGGCTCGATCGTGCGCCCCGGCGCAAACTCGGAGCTGCATTTGGTGGACGAACGCATCGCGGCGCGCGCCCCGGCGAGCCTCGACGACGCGCAGGCCGCCGCCCTGCCGCTGACCAGCATCACCGCCTGGGAGCTGCTGTTCGACCGCCTGGGCGTGCCGCAGGGCGGCGGCGCCGGCCGGACGCTGCTGGTCGTCGGCGGCGCGGGCGGCGTGGGCTCGATCCTGATTCAGCTCGCGCGCCAGCTGACGCAGTTGCGCGTGGTCGCCACCGCCTCGCGGTCGGAGACGCGCCAGTGGTGCCTGGATCTGGGCGCGCACGCCGTGATCGACCATTCGAAGCCACTGGCAGAGGAGCTGAAAACGGCGGACATCGGCGAGGTCGACCTGGTCGCCAGCCTGACGCAGACGCTGCAGCACTACGCGCAGATCATCGAGAGCCTGAAGCCGCAGGGCAGGATCGGCGTCATCGACGACATGCCCTTGCTCGACGTCATGCCGCTCAAGACCAAGTGTCTGTCGCTGCACTGGGAGATGATGTTCACGCGCTCGCGCTTCGAGACGCCCGACATGGCCGAGCAGGGCCAACTGCTGGCCGAGGTCGCTTCGCTGGTCGACACCGGCCGCGTCCGCACCACCGTCGGCGAGCACTTCGGGACCATCGACGCGGCCAACCTGCGGCGCGCCCACGCCTTCGTCGAAAGCGGCAAGGCGCGCGGCAAGGTGGTGCTGGCGGGCTTCTGACGGCCCGTCCGCCCGACCGGTCCCCGTCGACTTACTGCTTCGACACGCGCCAGACGGCGTTGCCGACGTCGTCGGCCACCAGCAGGGCGCCGGACTTGTCCAGCGTCACGCCCACCGGCCGGCCCTGGGCCTTGCCGTCGGCGCTGAGGAAGCCGGTCAGCACCTCGACCGGCTTGCCCGCCGGCTTGCCGCCGATGAAGGGCACGAACACCACGTTGTAGCCCGACATCGGCTTGCGGTTCCACGAACCGTGCTGTCCGATGAAGGCGCCGTTGGCGAACTCCGGCGGCATGCCGCGCGGATTGGAGAAGGTCAGGCCCAGCGCGGCGACGTGGGTGCCCAGCGCATAGTCGGGCGCGATGGCCTTGGCGACCATGTCCGGACGCTGCGGCTGCACGCGGGCGTCGACCGTGCCGCCGTAGTAGCTCCACGGCCAGCCGTAGAAGCCGCCGTCCTTGACCGAGGTCAGGTAGTCGGGCACCAGGTCGCTGCCGATCTCGTCGCGCTCGTTGGCCACGGTCCACAGCACGTTGCTGTCGGGCTCCCAGGCCATGCCGTTGGGGTTGCGCAGGCCGCTGGCGAACAGGCGCTTCTGGCCGCTCTTCGTATCCACCTCCCAGATCGCGGCGCGGCCTTCCTCGGCCTGCATGCCGTTCTCGCCGATGTTGCTGTTGGAGCCGACGGTGACGTAGAGCTTGGCGCCGTCGCGGCTGGCGATGACGTTCTTCGTCCAGTGGTGGTTGATGCCCGCGGGCAGGTCGGTCACCTTGACCGGCGCGGCGGTGCTGGTGGTCTGGCCGTCGGCGTAGGGCACCTTCACCAGCGCGTCGGCGTTGGCGATGAAGAGTTCGCCGTTCACCAGCGCGACGCCGAAGGGCGAATTCAGCCCCTGGATGAAGACGCTGCGCGTCTCGGCCACGCCGTCGTTGTTGGCGTCGCGCAGCAGGGTGATGCGGTTGGCGCTGGGCACCTCGGCGCCGGCCCGCTTCATGACGAGACCCTGCACCACGCCCTTGGCCTTGTCGAACAGGCCCTTCTCGGCCTGCGGCGCGCCCGGCTCCTTGGGCGGCTTGTTGCTCTCGACGACCAGCACGTCGCCGTTGGGCAGGGTGTAGACCCAGCGCGGGTGGTCGAGGCCACGGGCCAGCGCCACCACCTTGAAGCCGGAGGCCGCCGTCGGGCCGGCGGTGTCGGTCCAGCCGCTGGCCTCGGCGATCTTCAGCGTCGGGATCAAGGTCTTGTTGGGCGCGGGCAGTTGCGGGTTGGGGCCGACGCCGGCCTCGAAGGGCAGCTTGGCGGTCTCGCCGCAGGCGACCATCATCAGGGCGGCGAGCGGGATCAGGCAGAGGCGGGGGAGATTCATGACGGATGTCCTTTCAGGCAGGGCGGCCCGGGCAGGCGCGCGACAACGATTGGAGAAAAGCATGGTCGAGCCGGCGCCGGCGCCCTGTCGGCTGCCGGCGCATCGTGGCGTGGGCGATCCGGGAGGGGTGCGGGAAGGCGAGGGAGCGCCGCGGATGCGCGTCGGCGCGCACGGCCCTTACCATCGACCTCGCGGTCCGGCGGCGCGTTCAGGAGTCCCGGAACCCTCCGGCCGCCCAGATGCTCCGAATGCCGGCATGCCACGCTACCGCCTTCCCCACGCCCTCGCGGGCTTCCTGCTCCTGCTGACGCTCGCCCTGAGCGGCATCGCGTCGCCGGCCATGGCCCAGGCGTTGTCGACGACGCGCGCCGCGCCGGCCTCGTCGGTCGTCACGACGCCGCATGTGCGCGCCGAGCTGGTCGCCCTGGCGCCCGACGGCGTCTCGCCCGGAGCGCCGGTGCAGGTCGGCCTGCGCATCACGCACCAGCCCCACTGGCACACCTACTGGAAGAACGCCGGCGATTCCGGCCTCCCGACGGAGCTGGCCTGGACCCTGCCGCCGGGCCTCTCGGCGGGCGAGGTCGCCTGGCCGGTGCCGAGGAAGATCCCGATCGGCACGCTGGCCAACTACGGCTACGAGGGCACGGTGCTGCTGCCGGTGCCGCTGACCGTGGCGCCGGACTTCGCGCCGCCGGCCGCGCTGGCCGGCGCGCCGTCGGTCGACATCCGCCTGAAGGCGGCGTGGCTGGTGTGCCGCCAGGAATGCATTCCCGAGGAAGGCGAGTTCGTGCTGCGGCTGCCGGTGCGAGGTTCGACGGCGCTGGACGCGGGCGCCTTCGACGCCGCGCGGGCCGCGCAGCCGGTGGCGCTGGCCGCGCCGGGCCGCGTCGAGATCGACGGCGCCACGCTGCGCATCCGGCTCGACGGCCTGCCGCCGGAGGCGCGTGGCCGGTCGCTCGAACTCTTCCCCGAGACCGCCGACGTGATCCGCACCGCCGCGACGCCGCAGCAGTCGTGGGATGGCGAGCGCTGGAGCGCGACCGTGCCGCTGGCCGACCACCGCAGCGCCAGCCCCGCCGAGATGCCGGTCGTGGTGGCGCTGGCCGAGACCGACCGCCGCGACGGCGCGCCCATCGCCTGGCGCGCCGTCGCCCCGGTCGCAGGCGCCTGGCCGGCCACGGCGACGCCGGCCGCGGTCCCGCCCGCGCTGCAGGCGGCGCTCGCGGCCAACGCCGCCGCGCCATCGGCGCCGGCCCCCGCCCCCGTTCCCGCCGGCGGCTTCGTCGTCGCGCTGCTCGGCGCCCTGCTCGGCGGCCTGCTGCTCAACCTGATGCCCTGCGTGTTCCCGGTGCTGGCGATCAAGGTGCTGGGCTTCGCGCGCCATGGCGGCGACCGCGCCGGCCACCGCCGCGCCGGTCTGGCCTACACCGCCGGCGTGCTGCTCTCGTTCCTGGCGCTGGGCGCAGCCATGCTGGCCCTGCGCGCGGCCGGCGCGCAGCTCGGCTGGGGCTTCCAGCTGCAGTCGCCGGCGGTGGTGGCGGCGCTGGCGGCGCTGTTCACGCTGATCGGGCTGAACCTGGCGGGATTGTTCGAGGTGCGCGTGCCCGGCGTCGCCTCGCTCGGCGGCGTG
This sequence comes from Variovorax sp. PvP013, assembly GCF_050435945.1. Lineage (NCBI taxonomy): Bacteria > Pseudomonadati > Pseudomonadota > Betaproteobacteria > Burkholderiales > Comamonadaceae > Variovorax > Variovorax sp. PvP013. The sequence goes on along the minus strand of NZ_JBNDLF010000013.1, from coordinate 41,366 downwards.
CGCTCGGCGCATCCGCGCGTCGACGACTTCCTCTCGGGCGTGCTGGCGGTGGTGGTCGCCTCGCCCTGCACCGCGCCGTTCATGGGCGCTTCGCTCGGGCTGGCGATCGGCCTGCCGCCGGCGCAGGCGCTGATGCTGTTCGCGGCGCTGGGCCTCGGGCTCGCGCTGCCCTACCTGGTGGCGAGCTTCGTGCCCGCCGTCGCGCGGCGGCTGCCCCGGCCGGGCGCCTGGATGGACACCCTGCGCCGGCTGCTGTCGTTCCCGATGTTCGCCACCGTCGCCTGGCTGGTCTGGGTGCTGGGCCAGCAGAGCGGCATCGACGGCGCCGGCGCGCTGCTGGCGCTGCTGGTGTGCCTGGCCGCGGTGGCCTGGGCCTTCACGCTGCGCGGGCGCGCCCGCCTGGGACTGGCCGGCGCCCTGCTGGCCGTCACGGCGCTGACCGTGGCCACGATCGGCGGCAACGTGGTGCGTCCGGCCGAAGCGCCCGTGGGGACGACCGGCGTCGCCGGCGCGCGCTGGCAGCCCTGGTCGGCGCAGCGCGTGGCCGAGCTGCACGCGCAGGGCCGTCCGGTGTTCGTCGACTTCACCGCCGCCTGGTGCGTCACCTGCCAGTACAACAAGCAGACGACGTTGGCCGACGCCGGACTGCTGGCCGAGTTCGACGCCCGTCGCGTCGCCCTGCTGCGCGCCGACTGGACGCGCCGGGACCCCGCCATCACCGCCGCCCTGGCCGCCCTGGGCCGCAGCGGCGTGCCGGTCTACGTGCTGCAGGCGCCGGGACGCGCGCCGGTGGTGCTGACCGAGATCCTGGGCCGCGACGAGGTGCGCGCGGCATTGGGGGCGCTGTGAAGGCTACCCTCCGTGGCGGACGACCGCGAGAGCCCGCCCATGACCGCGCAGGCCGGCGCGTCGCCCCGACCCGTCGTCCGCGCCATGACCCCATGTCCATGTCCGCCGGGCGGCTTGCCGGGCACGCGCGAGCAAAGCGTTCTAAGCTGCGGCCGTCACTCGATTTATCGACTTTCTGGAGTCTTCAAGTCATGCCCTCCCTGTCCTCGTCCGCCGCCCGCTCGGCGCAGATCGCCCGCAACGCTCAGGCCGCGCTCACCCGGGCCTCGCGCCGCGCCGTCATGGCCGCCGCCGTCGCCCTGGGCGCGACGCTGCTGGCCGCTTCGCCGGCGCACGCGCTGCCCTCGGTCGGCGAGAAGGCGCCCGATTTCGTCGCCACCGACACGCGCGGCGTCGAGCGCAAGCTCTCGGATTTCACCGGCAAGTACGTGGTCCTCGAATGGACCAACCCCGGCTGCCCCTTCGTGCGCAAGCACTACGACAGCGGCAACATGCCCGCCACGCAGAAGGCCGCCACCGCGCGCGGCGCCGTCTGGCTGGCGATCAACTCGACCGAGCGCGCCGCCAGCGACCACCTGCTGCCCGCCGCCCTCGACGAGTGGATGCGCCAGCGCGCCGCCGCGCCGACGGCCGTGCTGCTCGACGAGGACGGCACCATCGGCCAGGCCTACGGCGCGCGCACCACGCCGCACCTGTTCATCATCGACCCCAAGGGCGTGCTGGTCTACGTGGGCGGCATCGACAGCGTGCCCTCGGCGCGCGCGAGCGACATCGCGACCGCCACCAACTACGTCAACCAGGCGCTGGCCGAGGCCTATGGCGGCCGGCCGGTCACGGCGGCGATCACCAAGCCCTACGGCTGCAGCATCAAGTACAAGAGCTGACGCCGGGGTGCCCGCACGGCCGGCGGGCGCGAAAGTCGCCTGCGACAATTCGCCGATGCCCTTCGCCCCCCTGCAAAACGACACCTTCCTGCGCGCCTGCTGGCGCCAGGCCACCGATCACACGCCGGTCTGGCTGATGCGCCAGGCCGGGCGCTACCTGCCGGAATACGTCGCCACGCGCGCCCGCGCCGGCAGCTTCATGGGCCTGGCGACCAACGTCGACTACGCCACCGAGGTCACATTGCAGCCGCTGGAGCGCTTCCCGCTCGACGCCTCGATCCTTTTCTCCGACATCCTGACGGTGCCCGACGCCATGGGTCTGGGCCTGTCGTTCGAGGCCGGCGAGGGCCCGCGCTTCGCCCGTCCGCTGCGCGACGAGGCCGCCGTGATGGCGCTGGAGGTGCCCGACATGGCGCGCCTGCGCTACGTGTTCGACGCCGTGGCGTCGATCCGCCGCGCGCTCGACGGCCGGGTGCCGCTAATCGGCTTCTCGGGCAGCCCGTGGACGTTGGCCTGCTACATGGTCGAGGGCGCCGGCTCCAGCGACTACCGCAAGGTCAAGACGATGCTCTACGGCCGCCCGGACCTGATGCACCGCATCCTGGCGATCAACGCCGACGCCGTGGCCGACTACCTCAACGCCCAGATCGACGCCGGCGCGCAGGCCGTGATGGTGTTCGACAGCTGGGGCGGCGTGCTGGCCGACGGCGCGTTCCAGGAATTCAGCCTGGCCTACACCGCCCGCGTGCTGGCGCGCCTGAAGCGCACCGGCGCCGACGGCACGCCGGTGCCGCGCATCGTCTTCACCAAGGGCGGCGGCCTGTGGCTCGACGCCATGCGCGAACTCGACTGCGAGGTGCTGGGCCTGGACTGGACCGTCGACCTCGGCGCCGCGCGCGCCCGGGTCGGCGAAGGCGCCGGGGCCAAGGCGCTGCAGGGCAACATCGACCCCAACGTGCTGTTCGCGCCGCCGGCGCGCATCGAGGCCGAGGTGGCCAAGGTGCTGGAGCGCTTCGGCCGGCCGCACGCGGACCGCACCACGACCGGGCCGACGCACATTTTCAACCTCGGCCACGGCATCAGCCAGTTCACGCCGCCGGAGCACGTCGCGGTGCTGGTCGACGCCGTCCACACGCAGTCGCGCGCCCTGCGCGGGTGAGGCGGAGCGGGCCGCGCGGACGCCCGAGGCACAGCGCGCCGGCCCTTGCAGGAGACCGGTGAAAAAACCCCCGATTCCGGTTTGTCAAGCGTGAAATCATCTTCGGCTTTCGACTTATGCACAAAAGATGTGGTACAGGTTTCGGGCCGGAGGCACCCCCTCGACCCCTCGCTCCTAAAGCGATAGCAACGCTAAGTCGTTGATTCGTATGGATTTCGGTTTTTCGACGTTTTCTGGAGGGAGCCGCCAAGCCCTTGATTCGCAGGGCTTTTCGGGGGCTCCGGGGCATCTATCAACAAAGTTATCCACAGCGGCGGTGGATGATCGACAAAGCCTTGGAAAATCAACGACTTGAAGCCTTTTTGCTACCTTCGGCCGCGACGTCCGCCGCACGCGACTCGCCCATGACCCGGCGCCTCGACATCGCCGTCCACACCCCGGCCCACGCCGCGCTGGGCGACCTGCTGAGCTATTCGGCCACCGCCGACCTGCCCGCCGGCACCCTGGTGCGCGTGCCGCTGGGCAAGCGCGAGGTGCTGGGCGTGGTCTGGTCGAGCGACGCACTGGCCGAAGGCGAGGAAGAAGCGCTCAAGCCCGTGGGCGCGGCGCTCGACGCCCTGGCGCCGCTGGACGCGGCCTGGCGCGATCTGGTGGCCTTCGCGGCGCGCTACTACCAGCGCTCTCTCGGCGAGATCGCGCTCGCGGCCCTGCCGCCGCAGCTGCGCGACCTCAGCGGCGTGCAGCTGGCGCGGCGGCTCAAGCGGCGCGAGGCGGCAGCGGGCGGCGGCTCGAAGAAGCCGGCGGCGTCGACGCCGGCTTCGGCCGACGCGCCATCGACCGCCTCCCCCGTCGACGCCCCGGCCGTCGCCGCGACGCCCGAGCAGGCCGAGGCCTTGCGCCGCATCGACGCCGAGTCCGGTCCGTTCCTGCTCTTCGGCAGCACCGGCAGCGGCAAGACCGAGGTCTACCTGCGCGCCGTCGGCGACCTGCTCGCGCGCGACGCCACGGCGCAGGCGCTGGTGATGGTGCCGGAGATCAACCTCACGCCGCAGTTGGAGGCGCGCTTCCGGGAACGCTTCGAGCCGCGCTTCGGCGCCGACGCGGTGGTGTCGATGCACAGCGGCATGACGAACCCGCAGCGCCTGGCGAGCTGGCTGGCCGCGCACGCCGGCGTGGCGCGCATCGTGCTGGGCACGCGCATGGCGGTGTTCGCCTCGATGCCGGGACTGCGGCTGATCGTGGTCGACGAGGAGCACGACCCCAGCTACAAGCAGCAGGAGGGTGCGCGCTATTCGGCGCGCGACCTCGCGGTCTGGCGCGGTCGGCGCGAGGACGCGAAGGTGATCCTCGGCTCGGCGACGCCGTCGCTGGAGAGCTGGCACCGCAGCCGCCCGGCCGAAGGCGACGAGGCCGCCGGCCCCTACGTGCGGCTGACCATGCCCAGCCGCATCGGCGCCGGCGCCCTGCCGACCGTGCGGCTGGTCGACATGACCCTGCAGCCGCCCCGGACGGTGCTCTCCGGCGCGCTGCTGGAGGCCATCGGACAGCGCATCGCGCGCGGCGAGCAGAGCATGGTGTTCCTCAACCGGCGCGGCTACGCGCCGGTGCTGGCGTGCGCCGACTGCGGCTGGAAGAGCGAATGCCCGCACTGCAGCGCCTACCGCGTGTTCCACAAGATCGACCGCACGCTGCGCTGCCACCACTGCGGCTTCACCGAGCGCGTACCGCGCGCCTGCCCGTCGTGCGGCAACCCGGACATCGCGCCGGTCGGCCGCGGCACCGAGCGGCTGGAGGAGCACCTGGGCGAGCTGTTCGCGTCGATCGCGCGACCCGGCGGCGGCGCCGTGCGCATCGCCCGCATCGACGCCGACAGCACGCGGGCGCAGGGCGCGCTGGCATCGCAGCTGGCCGCCGTGCACGCGGGCGAGGTCGACGTGCTGGTGGGCACGCAGATGATCGCCAAGGGCCACGACTTCCGGCGCATCACGCTGGTGGCGGCGGTCAATCCCGACGGCGCGCTGTTCTCCAGCGACTTCCGCGCGCCCGAGCGCCTGTTCGGCCTGCTGATGCAGTCGGCCGGCCGCGCCGGGCGCGACGCCGCCTACCTGGCGGCGCAGGGCGCGACGGCCGAGATGTGGATCCAGACGCACCACCCGGGTCACGGGCTGTTCCAGGCACTGCGGCATCACGACTACCCGGCCTTCGCGACGCAGGAGCTCGCCGACCGCCGCGCCGCCGGCATGCCGCCCTTCGCCTTCCAGGCGCTGCTGCGCGCCGACGCCCGCACCCAGGAAGCGGCGCAGGCCTTCCTGGAGGCCGCCGCCGGCGCCGCCGACGCCCTCGACGCCGGCACGCCCGACGCCCCCGAGGTGGCGCGCTACCCGGCCGTGCCGCTGGCGATCCAGCGCGTGGCGAACGTCGAACGCGCCCAGATGCTGGTCGAGAGCCGTTCGCGCGTCGCCCTGCAGCGCCTGCTGGCGGGCTGGCAGCCGCTGCTGCACGCGCTGCGCCGAACGCCGGAAGGCAAGGGCGTGATCCGGTGGCTGATCGACGTCGATCCCGGGCAGATCTAGCTCGCCCCCAGGCTTGCCCACTTCGTGTGGCCGCCACCCCCTACCGGGGGCGACACCGGCGGCCGGGCGAAGCCCGTTCCGCGGTGTCCTGGCCTCGGGGCATGACGGGTGTCGACGGCCATGGCAAACCGAGGGGGTCGTGCCGGGGCGCCGTCCTGCAACCGGCGCGCCGCCCGCGTGCCACGCTGCGCGCACCATGAACACCTACCTCCCGCGCGCGTCCGCCCCCTCCCGTCCGGCCTGGCGGCCCGTGGCCCTGGCGGCCCTGCTGTTCGTCGCGCCGCTGGCCGCGCTGGCGCAGGCGACGTCGTCGTCCGGCGAGGGCGGCCAGGCCTCGGCGCTGCAGGCCAAGTACCGCAGCCTGCAGCCGCAGCTCCAGCGCAACGCCTTCGACCGGCCGCTGGCGTTGACCTCCAACGAGGCCTCCGGCGGCCTGAGCGGCGACATCTACGCGGTGGTCGATCACCCGATCGCCGAGGTGCGGCAGGCGATGGCCTCGCCCGCGGTCTGGTGCGAGGTGTTGATGCTGCACCTCAACACCAAGTACTGCGCGGTGAGCGACGCCGAGGCCGGCGCCGCCGACGGCCGCACCGCCGCGCTCAACGTGGCGGTCGGGCGCAAGTTCGACCAGCCGCTCAAGGACGCCCAGCGCCTGGACTTCGGCTACCGCGTGGCCGCCACGCGCGCCGACTACCTCGACGTGCGCCTGAGCGCGGCGAGCGGGCCGATGTCCACCCGCGACTACCGCATCGCGCTGGAGGCCGTGCCCGTCGACGGCGGCAAGACCTTCATCCACCTGGGCTACGCCTACGGCTACGGCACGGCGGCGCGGCTGGCGATGAAGAGCTACCTGGCGACGATCGGCAGCGGCAAGGTCGGCTTCACCTCCACCGGCGCCGACGAGTACATCGGCGGCGTGCGCGGCGTGGTCGAGCGCAACACCATGCGCTACTACCTGGCCATCGACGCCTACCTCGACGCGCCGGGTCCGCAGGGCCGCGAGAAGCGCCTGGGCGAGTGGTTCGACGACACCGAGCGCTACGCCCGCCAGCTCCACGAGATGGACCGCGACGATTACCTGGCGATGAAGCGCAGCGAGTTCCAGCGCCTGCAGGCGAGCGCCAAGCCCTGAGCGGCCGCGGCGCCGCTGGCGGCTTCAGTGCAGCCAGCGCGTGATCAGCGCGAAGGTGACGAACGACCCGACCGTCGTCCACAGGATGATCCGCGCGATGCGGCCGTTGTCGGCGCCGAAGCGCTCGGCCAGCATCGACACGTTGCTCGCGCTCGGCAGCGCCGCGACCAGCACCATCACGACCATCGCCTCGCGGCTCACGGCCAGGCCGACGACCGACGCCAGCCGCGCCAGTCCCCAGATCAGCAGCGGATGCGCCACCAGCTTGAGGAGCACCACCGGCAGCACGTCGCCCACCGGCGCGCGGCGCGCCGCCAGCCCCTGGCGCGCGGCCAGCACCGCCGGGCGCGCGAGCACGGCGCCGATGGTGAAGAGCGCGGCCGGCGAGGCGGCCTCGGCCAGCATGGCGATGGCGCGGTCGATCGGCTCGGGCAGCGCGAAGCCCGTCGCCGAGGCCAGCCCGCCCAGCAGGATCGACCACGGCAGCGGATTCACGACCACGCCCCGGAAGACCTGGCGCAGGGCCGTCGCCACGTCGGTGCGACCGTCGCCTTCGCCGTCCCCGTCGGCGGCGCGCGCGGTGCCCGGCACCGGACGGCGCCCCACGCCGTCGAGCCGCGACAGCGCGATGCACAGCGACGAGGTCAGCACCATGTCGAGCGTGATGGCGATGATCGCCGGCCCGAGCATCCCCGCCCCCAGCAGCGCGGCGAGCAGCGGCACGCCCATGAAGCCCGTGTTGGGAAAGGCCGCCACCAGCGCGCCGAAGGAGGCGTCGTTCCAGTTCCTGCGACCGCGCCGCGTGAGCGCGACCGTCGCGCCCACCATCGTCAGCGCGCCGAGCCCCCAGACCAGTGCCACCGGGCCGTCGAGCAGCTGCGCGATCGGCGTGCGGGCGCCGAAGCGGTAGAGCATGCACGGCAGCGCGAAGAACAGCACGAAGACGTTGAGACCGGGGATGGCGTCGATCGGCAGCATCCGCCGGCGCGCGGCGAGGTAGCCGGCCGCGACCAGGGCGAAGAACGGCAGCGTGACGGCGAGGATCTGCAGCATGGGCGGGAAAGACGGGTCCGGCGAGGGGGATGGATCGTACGGCCGGACGGCCGGGCAGCCTGATCAGAGTTGCCAGGACAGCAGCGACGCCAGATGCTCCAGCGCCTTCTCGCGCAGCGGCCGGTCGAGCCAGGCCTGGTGGGTGACGCGCTTCGACCGCGCCAGGTCGGCCTCGAAGACGGCGGTCTCGCGCGCGGCGAAGGCGGCGTCGTAGATGTTGAGGTTGGCCTCGTCGTTGAGGCGGAAGGAGCGGTTGTCGAAGTTGGTCGATCCCACCGACACCAGCAGGCCGTCGACCGTGAAGACCTTGCAGTGGAACATCGTCGGCTGGTATTCGCTGATCTCGGCCCCGGCCTCCAGCAGCGGGCCCCAGCTCGCGCGCGAGGCGCGGCGCACGACGCTGGCGTCGATGGTCGGGCCGGGCGTGATGATGCGCAGGCGCACGCCGCGCCGCATGGCCGCCACCAGGGCGCGGACGGTCAGCTCGTCGGGCACGAAGTAGGCGCTCGACAGGTCGATCGTCCGGGTGGCCGCCGCGATCGCCATCAGGTACATGATGTGCATGCTCTCGCCACCGCCCGAAGGCGAGCTGGCGAAGACCTGGGCCCGCCCGCCGGCGGCGCCGCCGGTCTCGGGGATCGCGCTCTCGGCCTTGGTCGCCGCCGTCGAGCCGCCCTGGGTCGGCACGACCGGGCCGATGGCCGGGAAATAGCGCTCGTCGTGCAGCACCTCGCCCGAGGCCTTGATCCAGTTGTCCATGAACACGGCCTGCATCTGCGCCACCACCGGGCCCTCGACGCGGTAGTGCGAGTCGCGCCAGTGGTCGGGGTCCTGGGCGTTCCCGGTCCACGACGGCGCGATGCCCACGCCGCCGGTGAAGCCGATGCGCCCGTCGGCGATCAGCAGCTTGCGGTGGGTGCGGTTGTTCAGGCGCGAGAGGCCCCACCAGTCGGGCTTGTGGAACTTGCGGATCTGCACGCCGGACTTCTCCATCTCGCGCAGGAAGTCCTCGTCGATCTTGGCGCTGCCGACCCAGTCGAGCAGCACGTGCACCTTCACGCCGGCGCGGGCGCGCTCGGACAGCGCCTCGGCGAACATGCGGCCGATGTCGCCCGACCAGTAGATGTAGGTCTCGAAGGTGATGCTGCGCTGCGCGCCGCGGATGGCCGCGAGCATGGGCGGGAAGATCTCGTCGCCGTTGTGCAGCGCCTCGAAGCGGTTGCCGGCCGTGATGGGCGGACCCAGCAGCACGCCCAGCGCGCGCTGGAACTGGTCGTCCTGCAGGGCGTAGGCGCGGCCGACCTGCTCGTCGATGCGTTTCTCGCCGCCGGTGAGGTTGACCACCGCGAGCGTCGCGGCGACCGTGAGGACGAAGGTGGCGAGGATCGCGACGAGGCGACCCTTGCGCGGCTTGTTGTTCTTGTTGTCTCGGATCATCGGAAGGCGGAACGGGAGCCATGGGAAGGTCGACGGGGAGTCGACGGGGAACCCGCCCGTACCGCGCGTCGGCGGCCCCGGCGGGCGGCGCAACGTAGCATCCCTGCGCCACCGGCGATGTAGGCCCAGCCGGTATCATGCCGAGCGCTCCGCGCGTTCCTCGCGTTCCCCGGCATTCCGTCACGCTCGCCGCACCGGCTCCCTCCGTGCGGGCCGTCGCCGCCGCTCCCGTCGCCCGCCGGCGTCCGCTTCGCCACCGACGTTTCCGGTGCCGTCCGTCCCGCCCGTCCCGCTCCATCGATCCATCCTCCGCGCATGTCCTCCGGTCTCAATCTCGCCCAGCAGGAAGCCGTCAACTACCTGCACGGCCCGTGCCTCGTGCTCGCGGGCGCGGGCTCGGGCAAGACGCGCGTGATCACGCACAAGATCGCGCGGCTGATCCAGTCGGGCATGCCGCCCAGGAAGATCGCCGCCATCACCTTCACCAACAAGGCCGCCGCCGAGATGCGCGAGCGCGCCAAGGGCCTGATCGGGCGCGACGCCAAGCACGTGGTGATCTGCACCTTCCACGCCCTGGGCGTGCGCATGATGCGCGAGGACGGCGCCGTGCTGGGCCTGAAGCCGGCCTTCAGCATCCTCGACAGCGACGACGTCACCAAGATCCTGAAGGACGCCGGCGGCTCGGTCGACACCGCCACGGCGCGCCTGTGGCAGTGGACCATCAGCCGCTGGAAGAACATGGGCCTGAACGCCGCGCAGGCCGCCGCCTGCGCCGCCGACGACTCCGAGCGCATCACGGCGCAGATCATGGCGCGCTACGAGGAGCGCCTGGCGGCCTACCAGAGCGTCGACTTCGACGACCTCATCGGCCTGCCGCTGAAGCTGCTGCAGGAGCACGACGCGGTGCGCGCCAAGTGGCAGGAGGCGCTCGGCCACGTGCTGGTCGACGAGTACCAGGACACCAACGCCACGCAGTACGAGGTGCTCAAGGCGCTGGTGGGCGAACGCGGGCGCTTTACCGCCGTGGGCGACGACGACCAGTCGATCTACGGCTGGCGCGGCGCCACGCTGGACAACCTGAGGAAGCTGCCGATCGACTATCCGGCGCTCAAGGTGGTCAAGCTGGAGCAGAACTACCGCTCCACCAGCGCCATCCTGCGCGCGGCCAACAACGTCATCGGGCCGAATCCCAAGCTGTTCCCGAAGACGCTGTTCAGCGAGTTGGGCGAGGGCGAGCCGGTGCGCATCGTCGACGCCGACAACGAGGCCCACGAGGCCGAGCGCGCGGTGGCGCGCATCCAGAGCCTGCGCGGCGGCGCCACCGTGACGCAGGGCGAGCAGCACAAGGCGTTCCGCGACTTCGCCATCCTCTACCGCGCCAACCACATGGCGCGGGTCTTCGAGCAGGCGTTGCGCAAGGCGCAGATCCCCTACAAGGTCTCCGGCGGCCAGAGCTTCTTCGACCGCGCCGAGATCAAGGACCTGTGCGGCTGGTTCCGCCTGTGGGTCAACAGCGACGACGATCCGGCCTTCCTGCGCGCGGTGACCACGCCCAAGCGCGGCATCGGCCACACCACGCTCGCCGCGCTGGGCGGCTTCGCCAGCCAGTACAAGCTCAGCCTCTTCGGCGCCCTGTTCAGCGCCTCGCTGCCCAGCGTGATCCCGGCGCGCGCGATCGGCGGGCTGCACGAGTTCGGCCGCTACGTGAACGACCTGGAGTACAAGGCCCGCCAGACCGTCGGTGCCGAGAGCGCGCGCGCCTTCCTGGCCGAGTGGCTCAAGGAGATCGACTACGAGCGCCACCTCTACGACGGCGAGGACAGCGAGCAGGCCGCCGCCACGCGCTGGACCAACGTGCTGGAGTTCTGCGACTGGATGGCCGCGCGCTGCGGCGGCGAGGTCGACGACGCCTCCGGCGCCACGGCGCAGGTCGGCGAGCGCAAGAGCCTGCTGGAGGTGGCGCAGACCATCTCGCTGCTGTCCACCATCAGCGACCGCGGCGACCAGGACCAGGACGTGGTCACGCTCTCCACCCTGCACGCCGCCAAGGGCCTGGAGTGGCCGCACGTGATGCTCATCGGCGTCAACGAGGGCCTGCTGCCCTTCAAGCTCGACGACGACGACGGCCGCCAGCAGATGGTCAGCGAGGACACGCTCACGCGCCTGCAGGAGGAGCGCCGGCTGATGTACGTGGGCATCACGCGCGCCCAGCGCACGCTGGCCGTGAGCTGGACCAAGCGGCGCAAGAAGGGCCGCGAGACCGTCGCCGCCCAGCCCAGCCGCTTCATCGCCGAGATGGCGCTCGACCAGTCCACCGCCAAGGAGGACCCGCGCGAGAAGATCCGCGCGCTGCGCGCCGAGTTCGCGCGCCGGGCGCAGGAGAGCGCGGCGGCCGCGGCGGCCTCCGCGGCGGCGCCCTGACCCCGGACCCTTTCGGATGCGATCCATGACGACTTCCCGCGCTTCGATTTCCATCGCCTGTTCCACCGCCATCACCACCATCGCCACCTCCACCGCCACGCCCGTCGCCATCGCCCGCCGCGCCGCCGCGGGCCGCCCGGCCCGGCCCGCCGCCCGGACCGGGGCCGCCACGCTGCTGGCGCTGTCGGCCCTGCTGGCGGCCCCGGACTTCGCCCGTGCCCAGTCCGCCGGCGCCGCGCCGTCGCCGGCCGTCGTCGTCGCGGCCGACTGCCCGCGCAGCGCCGACGAGCTGGCGCCCGAGACGCTGTACGGCCGCTGGGAGGCCCGCTTCGACGACGGCGTCGCCCCGGCGCTGGCCGTGCTGCGGCTCGCGCGCCATCCCGAATACGCCGGCAGCGTGCGCGGCACGCTGACGCGTCCGGCGGGTTCGACCGCCCCCGGCGCCGACGCGCAGGTCGCCGGCGACGTCGACGACGCCGGCGTGCTGACGCTGGACGAATCGGCCGACGGCCGCGCCATCGACGCGGTCTGGTCGGCCGACCTGGAGCCGGGCTCGTGCGGTCGGTCCTTCCGCGGCACCCGGCGCGACGCGCGCGACGACGCCACCCGCACCTTCACGCTCCACAAGACCGGCGAACTTCCATGACGACGATGCCCTCCCTCCCCTTCGCAGGCCCATCGAATCCGCGCCTGCGCCGCACGCGTGCGGCCGGTTCGATGCTCGCCGGGCTCGGTCTGGCGATGGCCGCGCAGGCCCAGACGCAGCCTCCCGCCGATCGCGCCGCGCCGGCGCCGATCGCCTCGCCCGGTCTCACCTGGCAGCAGTGCCAGCGCCTCGACGACAGCAAGGAAGCGCGCCTGGCCTGCTTCGACCGCTGGGCGCAGGAGCAGCAGCAGCTGCCGGCGACGGCGTCGACGGCGCCCTCGCCCTCGCAGCCGCTGGCCGCGACCGGCGTCCGCCCCGCCGCGCCGACCCCGGCCACGGCCACCGCGCCGGTCGCGCCCGGCAACGCCGCGCTCGCCAGCGCGCAGCCCGTCGCCGATGCGGCCGTGCCGGTCAAGCCGGTGATCGTGGTGGCGGCCACCGAAGGCTGCCGCGACCGGCAGTACTCGGCCTTCTCGCGCTTCTGGGAGCTGGAGGAAGGCAGCGACTGCGGCACCTTCGGCTTCCGCGGCTACCGGCCGCTGAGCGTGTCGGCCACCGCCGCCACGAACCGGCCCGACACGCCCACCTCGCCCGCGGCCGGCCACACCGGCACGCCCACCGCCTACCAGGCCAACGAGATGCGCATCGGCCTGTCGGTGCGCACCAAGCTCGCCCAGGGCCTGCTCACGGGGGACGATCCGCAGCGCAAGGACTCGCTGTGGTTCGCCTACACCCAGCAGTCGAGCTGGCAGCTGTTCAACGGCGCGCTCTCGCGGCCGTTCCGCGCCACCGACCACGAGCCGGAGATGATGTACGTCTATCCGACCAACCTGACCCTGCCCGGCGGCTGGCGCTGGCGCTACCTGGGCGCGGGCATCGCCCACCAGTCCAACGGTCAGGCCCTGCCGCTGTCGCGCAGCTGGAACCGCACCTACCTCATGACCGGCGTCGAGCTCGACAGCCGCTTCCAGATCGCCGCGCGCTTCTGGAACCGCATCGCCGAGGACCCGGCCAAGGACGACAACCCCGACATCGCCGACTACATCGGCCGCGCCGAGTTCATCGGCCGCTGGAACTTCGACCGCGACAACACCTTCGGGCTCACGCTGCGCAACAACCTGCGCAGCAGCGGCCACGGGTCGCTGCGCCTCGAATGGCTCAAGGCCCTGGGCGACCCGGTCACCAGCAACCTGCGCCTGCACACCCAGCTCTTCCACGGCTACGGCGACACCCTGGTCGACTACAACCGCAAGCGCACGGTGCTGAGCATCGGGTTGAGTCTGGTGGATTTCTAGGTCGGACGCCCGGGTCGGCGGCACGTTCCTACAGGCGCGATCGGCGATCTGCGGAACACTCCTCGGGTGGCCGCCAGGACGGTCGCGCGACGGTGGCCCACCACGGCCGGTCCGAGCGCGCGACCCGTCCGATGCACCCGCGGCCCCGCACGCTCCCACCGCTCACGCGGCTTCCTTTTTTCCCGGATCGCCTCCGACATGTCCATGCCGCCGCCGCAGTCCGCCGTTTCGCCTGCCTGACCGATGCCTTGGCTCAAGCTGTTCCACGTGAGCGCGGTCATCGCCTGGGCCGGATCGCTGTTCTACCTGACCATCGCGCTGGCGCTGGCCAGCCGTGAGACCAGCCCGGCGGTGTTCTCCAACGCCCACCGGCGCACCCTGCTGCGCGGCCTGTTCGTCGGCGTCGCGACCCCGGCGGCGCTGCTGGCCATCGCCTCCGGCACGGCCATCTTCATGCTGCACGGCCCGCTCGCGCCGTGGCTGATCGCCAAGCTCGGCGTCGTCGGCCTGCTGGTGCTGGGCCACGCCTCGTGCGGCATGCTGGTGCTGCGCGTCGAGCGCCAGGACAGCCCCTGGACGAAGCTCGCCTACCTCGTCTGCGCCCTGTCGCTCCTGTGGTTCGCCACCATCGCCTGGCTGGCGCTGCGCAAGCCGTTCTGATCCAACCCATTCATGAATTTGCTCCACTCAAGGCCAGAAACACCGCGGAACCGGCTTCGCCGGGCCGCTGGTGTTGCCCCCTGGAAGGGGGTTGGCGAAGCGACACGAAGTGCGCGAAGACTGGGGGTGGGCCGCTCAATCCGACGTATCGACCGCCACCGCGTGCTCGTAGACCAGCCGCCCGCCCAGGTAGGCCGCCAGGGCGATGAAGGCCGCCGTCACGCCCGTGATGCCGGCGCCCCAGGGCCAGACGTGGGCGCCGGGGTCGCCGCCCAGGCGGATCATCCAGTTCATCGAGGCCATCGACAGCATCATCACGGCGATGATCGCGTGGCCCCAGGCCGTGACCAGGCGCCGGATGCGCCCGACAGTGATCAGGTCGACCAGTCCCGCCACGCTGGCGCCCCAGCCGCCCAGCGCACCGACGCCCGCCAGCCACAGCCCGGCGCGGGCCCAGAACGGATCGCCGTTCCAGACGTAGGCCGCGTCGGTGCCCACCAGGCCGACCAGCGCCGCCACGGGAAAGTGGATCAGCATCGGATGCAGCGGATGGCCGGCGATGGCGGCGCGGCTGAGGATCGGCTCGTCGGTCGGTCCGCCGGCCGACAGGGTGGAGGACATCACGGGGGAATGATCGGAAGGGCTCGTGCTCGGGGTGCTCATGCGGGCATTCTGACGCGCGCCGGCGCGCTGGCCGCCCTGTGCGGACTTGCCGCCTGCGCCGGGCCGCAGTCGGTGCTGGACCCGGCCGGGCCGTCGGCGGCGGCGATCGCCACGGTGTGGTGGTGGATGTTCGGCGTCGCCGTCGCGGTGCTCGCGGGCATCTGCGCGATCTGGTTCCTGGCGATGCGCCCGCGCGCCGAGGCGCTCGGCGAGGACGCGGCGCGGCGCGTGCAGCGCCGCTGGCTGGTCGGCGGCGGACTGGTGCTGCCGGGCGCGAGCATCGTCGCGCTGCTGGTCTTCGGCTCGCCCTCGGGCTTCCACCAGCTGCCGCTGCCCGGCGCCGGGCCGGCGCCGTTGCGCGTGGACGCCATCGGCCACCAGTGGTGGTGGGAGATGCACTACCCGGCCAACGGCGCGCGCCTGCGCAACGAGATGCGCGTGCCGGTCGGCCGCCCGGTCGACGTGCACACGCAGAGCGCCGACGTGATCCATTCCTTCTGGGTGCCGCGCCTGGGCGGCAAGCTCGACGCCGTGCCCGGGCGCACCCTGGTCGTGCGCCTGCAGGCCGACCGCGCCGGCACCTACCGGGGCCAGTGCGCCGAGTTCTGCGGCACCGGCCACGCCCACATGACCATGACCGTGATCGCGATGGAGCCGGCCGATTTCGACGCCTGGCTGCAGGGCCGCCCCGCCGGCGACATTCCCCGAGAGACCGCCGGCGACGGCAGCGAAGGCACGAAGCGATGAACAGCAGCGGCGGCGACGCCACCCTTTCCTCCGCTTCCCCCACCTCCCCCGGGCGCGACGCGCTGCACGACCAACTCGAGAAGGTCTGGGGCAACCCGCGCGGCTGGCGCGCGTTCTCGGTCGTCAACCACTCCACCGTCGCGCTGCGCTTCATGGTCACGGGCGGCGTGTTCTTCGTACTGGCCGGACTGCTGTCGATGCTCATGCGCGCGCAGCTGGCATTGCCCAACCACGACTTCATGGGCGCGGAGGCCTACAACCAGGCCTTCACCATGCACGGGACCATCATGATGTTCCTGTTCGCGGTGCCGATCCTGCAGGGGCTGGCGGCCTACCTGCTGCCCAAGATGCTGGGCGCGCGCGACCTGGTGTTCCCGCGCCTGTCGGCCTTCGGCTACTGGTGCTACCTCTTCGGCGGCATCATCTTCTGCAGCAGCCTGCTGTTCGGCCTGGCGCCCGACGCCGGCTGGTTCATGTACACGCCGCTGTCGAGCGACGTCTACACGCCGGGGCTGAATTCGGACTTCTGGCTGCTGGGCATCACCTTCGTCGAGATCGCGACCATGGCCGCGGGCATCGAGATCGCGGTGTCGATCCTGCGCACGCGCGCGGCGGGCATGTCGCTCGAACGCATGCCGGTGTTCGCGTGGTCGATGCTGGTGACCTCGCTGATGATCGTGGTGGGCTTCCCACCGCTGATCCTGGGTTCGATCCTGCTGGAGCTGGAGCGCGCCGCCGGCTGGGCCTTCTTCGACACCCTGCGCGGCGGCGATCCGCTGCTGTGGGCGCACCTGTTCTGGCTGTTCGGCCACCCGGAGGTCTACATCGTCTTCCTGCCGGCCGCGGGCGTCATCTCGACCATCGTGCCGGTGTTCGCGCGCCGGCCGTTGGTGGGCTACCGCTGGGTGGTGGTCTCGCTCATCGCCATCGGCTTCATCAGCTTCGGGCTGTGGGTGCACCACATGTTCACGCTCGGCATCCCGGCGCTGGGGCAGGCCTTCTTCTCGGCCGCCAGCATGCTGGTGGGCATCCCGACGGGCGTGCAGCTGTTCGCCTGGATCGCCACGCTGTGGACCGGGCGGCCGGTGTGGCGCGCGCCGATGCTGTGGGTCGGTGCCTTCCTGACGGTGTTCGTCGCCGGCGGCCTCACGGGCGTGATGCTGGCGCTGGTGCCCTTCAACTGGCAGGTGCACGACACGCACTTCGTGGTGGCGCACTTCCACTACGTGCTGGTGGGCGGCATGCTGTTCCCGCTGCTCGCGGGGGTGTACTACTGGCTGCCGCACTTCAGCGGGCGCATGCCCTCGGAGCGGCTGTCGAAGATCGGCTTCTGGGTTACCTTCGTCGGCTTCAACGGCACCTTCCTGGTCATGCACTGGACCGGCCTGCTGGGCATGCCGCGCCGCGTCTACACCTACGACACCGGCCTGGGCTGGGACGTGCCCAACCTGATCTCCTCGGTCTTCAGCTTCCTGATGGCCTTCGGCGTGGCGACGGTGCTGCTCGACATCGCCCTGCACTTCCGCTTCGGCCGCAAGGCGCCGCCCAACCCGTGGGGCGCCGACACCATGGAGTGGGCCATGCCGATGCCGCCGCCCTCGTACAACTTCGCCAGCCAGCCGGCGCTGCCGCTGCGCCATCCGCTGTGGGACGCGCCGGAGCTGCCCGAGACCATCGCCGCGGGCCGCCACGCGCTGGCCGACGCTGTACACGGCCGGCGCGAGACGCTGGGCACCGACCCCGTCAGCGGCCGGCCGCGCGAGGTGTTCCACCTGCCGGGCAGCTCGTGGCTGCCCCTGGTGGCGAGCCTGCTGCTGGCGGTGCTGTGCATCCTGCTGCTGCTCAAGCTCTACGTCGCCGCGCTGGCGGTGGGCCTGGCGGTGGCGGCGGTGCTGCTGCGCTGGTCGTGGTTGAACGGCGGCCACCCCTGCATGAGCGGCACCGAGGCCGCCGACCTGCCGGGCGGCCTGAAGCTGCACACCCACACCTTCGACGGCCCCGGCCTGTGGGGCATGGGCCTGACGATGCTGGCCGACGCCTCGCTCTACGGCTCGCTGGTCTTCGGCTGGCTGTTCCTGTGGACCGTGGCGCCGTCGTGGCAGCCGCCGGCCGTCTCGCCGATCGGCACCTGGCCGCTGCTGGGCGTGGCGGCGCTGCTGGGCGCGGGACGCTGGTCGATGGGCGGGGTGGTGAAACGGTTGCGCGGCTGCCGTGACGCGGGCGACGGCCGGGGCGGGGGCGCGGACGCGTCGAAGGTCGAGCGCGAGGCGCCGGCGCTGGTCGGCAGCCTGTGGACGGCCGCCGGCTGCGGACTGGCCGCGGCCCTCGGCCTCGTCGCGCTGCTGGTGCTGGCGCCGCTCGCGCCCACGCGCAGCGCACACGACGCCATGCTCGCCTTCCTGCTGTCGTTCCTGCTGCTGCACACGGCGCTGGCCCTGGTGCTGTCGGTGCTGCAGGCGCTGCGGGTGCGGCGCGGCTACGTCGGCACGGCCGCGCCCTACGAGCCGGTGGTGGTGGCCTCGTTCTGGAGCTTCACGGCCGGCGCGGCGGCCGTCGCCTGGCTGGCCTTCGCCCTGCTGCCGCTGGCCTTCGCACGCTGACCATGACGCCCACCCCTTCCGCATCCGCCTCCTCCGATTCCTCGCGCGTCGCCGGGCTGGCGCCCGGACATCCGTGGCAGCTGGGCCTGGGACTGGTCGCGTGGTCGGTGTGGTTCGTGGTCGTCTACGGCGGCCTGTCGGTGGGCTGCGCCGTCGCCGAGCCGATGCCGGAGCGCCGACAGTTCAACGCCATCAACGGCACCTTGCTGCTGGTCTCTCTGGCGCTGGTGCTGTGGCTGGCGCACGCGTCGCGGACCTGCGCGCGCGCGGCACGGCGCATGCCCGGGGACGAGACCGCGCAATTCATCGCCCACGCCGCCGCCTGGCTCTACGCCGTCGCCGCCGTCGCCACCGTCTTCGTCGGCGCGCCGATGCTGGCGCTGTGGCCTTGCGTGTGACGCCGACGCGCGCGGGGCTGGGCGCGGCGCTGGCGCTGCTGCCGTCGGCGGCCCTGGCGCACGGCAACGCCTTCACCGGCGAGGGCGCGCACGCGCCCATCTGGCTGTCGCAGGGGCTGTTCGCCGCGGCCTGGCTGGGCTACGGCTTCGGCGCCATGCGCCGGCGGCCGACCTTCGCCGGCCGGGCGCTGTTCCACACGGCGATGCTGGTCGCGGGGCTGGCGCTGTTCGGCCCCTTCGACGACTGGGCCGAATCCAGCACCGCCCTGCACATGGTCCAGCACATGCTGCTGATCCTGGTGGTGGCGCCGCTGGCGGTGCTGGCGCGGCCGCTCGCGCAGTGGCGTGCCGCCTTCGGTCCGGCGGCCGACGCGGTGTGGCGCCCGCTGCTGCGCCTGACGCGCCATCCCGGCGCCTGCGCATTGCTGCACGCGGCGGCGATCTGGATCTGGCACGCGCCGGGGCCGTACATGGCGGCGGTGTTCGACAACTGGCTGCACGTGGCCGAGCACCTGTCGTTCCTGCTCACGGGCTGGCTGTTCTGGTGGTCGGTGCTGCGCGGCGGGCGCCAGGGCACGCTGGCCGCCGCCTCGGCCCTACTGTTCACGGCCATGCACACGGGCGCGCTGGGGGCGCTGCTGACCTTCTCCGGCCGGCCGCTCTACTGGCGCGAGTCGCGCGAGCTCTGGGACCAGCAGCTCGCCGGACTGGTCATGTGGGTGCCCGGGGGTTTCGCCTACCTGCTCGCGGCCGCATGGGCGGCTCACCGGTGGCTGGCGGCGCGTCAGCATGAGGACGACGCGGCATCGCGCGGCCTGCCCGACGCCCCCCTTCCACCCCGCCAGGAGACCCACCCATGACCCCCGAAATCGACCACGAGAGCGGCACCGCCATCAAGATCGAAGCCTACGACGGACCGGTCGGCGGCTGGGGCTCGGCCAGCTCGATCGCGCACCACGTCAAGCACCACGCGGCCTTCGGCGCCCTGCCCGAGCTGGTGCGGCAGAACAAGGTCGACGGCTTCGCCTGCACCAGCTGCGCCTGGGCCAAGCCGGCCAAGGCGAGCACGGCGGAGTTCTGCGAGAACGGCGCCAAGGCGACCTTCGCCGAACTCACCAGCCTGCGCGCCGGCGTCGACTTCTTCGAGCGCCACACCGTCACCGAGTTGCTCGCCTGGCCCGACCACGACCTGGAGCACGAGGGCCGCCTGACCGACCCGCTGCGCTACGACGCCGCGCGCGACCGCTACGTGCCGGTGGCCTGGCACGAGGCCTTCGCCGACATCGGCGCCCGGTTGCGCGCCCTGGCCGGGAACGGCGGGCCGGACCAGACGGTGTTCTACGCCTCGGGCCGGGCCTCGCTGGAGACCTCGTACATGTACCAGCTCTTCGCCCGGCTCTACGGCACCAACAACCTGCCCGACAGCTCCAACATGTGCCACGAGAGCACCTCGGTGGCGCTCAAGGAGGCCATCGGCGTGCCGGTGGGCACGGTGCGGCTGGAGGACTTCGAGCACACCGACTGCCTGCTGTTCTTCGGCCAGAACGTGGGCACCAACAGCCCGCGCATGCTCCATCCGCTGCAGGAGGCCCGCAAGCGCGACGTGCCGGTGATCGTCTTCAACCCGCTGCGCGAGCGCGGCCTGGAGGCCTTCACCAACCCGCAGAGCCCCATCGAGATGGCCACGCGCTCGGAGACGCGCATCGCCACCCAGTACCTGCAGGTGCGCGCGGCCGGCGACATCGCCGCCATCACCGGCATGTGCAAGGCGCTGCTCGACCTCGACGACACGGCCATCGCCGAGGGTCGTCCGCGCGTGATCGACGCCGCCTTCATCACCCGGCACACCCACGGCTTCGAGGCGTTCGCGACCTTCGTGCGCGCGCAGGACTGGACGCGGCTGGAGACCGAGTCGGGCCTCTCGCGCGTGGCGCTGACCGAGGCGGCGCGTACCTACGCCAAGGCCAAGGCCGTCATCGGCGTCTACGGCATGGGCCTCACGCAGCACAAGCTGGGCGTGGACAACGTGCGCATGCTGGTCAACCTGCTGCTCATGGGCGGCCACATCGGCAAGCCCGGCGCGGGCGTGTGCCCGGTGCGCGGGCACTCCAACGTGCAGGGCCAGCGCACGGTGGGCATCTCGGAGAAGCCCGAGCTGGTGCCGCTGGACCGGCTGGCCGATCAGTACGGCTTCGAGCCGCCGCGCCACAAGGGCCTCAACACGGTCGAGGCCTGCGAGGGCATGCTCGACGGCCGCGTCAAGGCCTTCGTCGCGCTGGGCGGCAACTTCATCCGCGCGGTGCCCGACCACCACCGCATGGAGCCGGCCTGGCAGGCGCTGGAGCTCACCGTGCAGGTGGCGACCAAGCTCAACCGCAGCCATCTGCTGCACGGCAAGGTGGCCTACCTGCTGCCCTGCCTGGGCCGCATCGAGCGCGACACGCAGCTCGGCGGCGTGCAGACCCTGACCATCGAGGACAGCACCGCGCGCATCCACGCCTCGCGCGGCCACCACGCGCCGGCGAGCGCGCGGCTGCTGTCGGAGGCGCGCATCGTCGCCGGCCTCGCCAAGGCGACGCTCGACCCCAATCCGAAGGTCGACTGGGACGCCTGGTGCGCCGACTACGCGACGGTGCGCGACGCCATCGAGACCACCTACCCGAAGGAGTTCAAGGACTTCAACACCCGCATGCACCAGCCCGGCGGCTTCCCGCGCCCGCTGGCCGCGGCCAAGCGCCGCTGGGAGACGAAGAGCGGCAAGGCCGAGTTCAAAGTGCCCGCCGCCCTGCACGCCGCCTTCGAGGGCGACGGCGGCGCCGACGTGCTGCGCCTGGTCACGCTGCGCAGCAACGACCAGTTCAACACCACCATCTACGGCTACGACGACCGCCTGCGCGGCATCGACGGCACGCGCGAGGTGCTGCTGCTGAGCGCCCTGGACATCGACCGGCTGGGCCTGGAAAACGGCCAGCGCATCACGCTGGCGAGCGCCGCGGGCGACGGCGTCGAGCGCGAGGTGAAGAACCTGCGCGTGACGGTGTACGACCTGCCCCCGGGCACCTGCGCGGCGTACTTCCCGGAATGCAACCCGGTGATCCCGCTGTTCCATTACGCCGAGGAGAGCAAGGTGCCGGCGGCCAAGTCGGTGCCGGTGCGGATCCGGGTGCCCGCGACGACGGCCTGAGCGCCGCTGCCGCGCTCGCCGCCCCTCGTGCGAGCGGCCAAAGGAAAAGGCCCCGAAACGGGGCCTTTCCTTCGTGGCTCGCCGGGCCGTCGCCCGGTCCGGACTCAGAGGCCGGCGACCTTCTCCGCGCCGCCCACCATGCTGGCCGCGAGCGGGCCGTACTGGACGACCACCGCCTTGACGGCCTGCACCGTGATGCCGAAACGGTCCTTGGCGGTGGCCAGCGCGTAGGCGGTCAGCGTCTCGGCGTTCAGCACGGCGCTCGCATCGGGCACCTGCACGGTCAGCGTGCCGTCGGCCAACAGCGTGACGCGCAGCGCCAGGGCGCCGCCGTCGGCCTGCAGCACCGCCGTCTCGGTCGTGCGGGCACCGGAGGATGCCGCGACCGCCAGCGGGGACACCGACGCGGCATTGCCCACCAGCGCCAGCGAGACGTCGGTGCCGCGGTCGACCACCGTGTAGCGGCCTTCCGACTTCGGCGCGCCCTGGCTGGCGCGTTCGCTGTAGATCGGCACCGAGCTTTCCAGCGGCACCGCCGCCGGCACGCCGTTCTCCAGCGCCAGGCTCAGGCGGCCCTGGCTGGTGAGCACGGCGTCCGTCAGCACCAGGGGCGCCTGGACCTGCGCCGGGGCGTTGCCCGCGTTGACGGCCGCCGGCGTCGCCAGCGGCGTCGTCGGGGCGGTCGCGCGGCCTGTCACCAGCACGGCGAGCGACGCCTGCGCGGTCGTGTCCGTCGGCGCCGGGGCCGGCTCCAGCGTGCGCGTCGCGATCACCGCCGTGCCGTTGGCACCGACCGGCGTGGCGACGAGCGCGGTCGCGGCGCCGGTGTCGTTGCGCAGCGGCACGATGCTCGCGCTGCCGCTGGCCTCCGCGCGGTCGAGGGCGTAGTTGCCCGCGTCGCGCCCGGCCAGCGACAGGGCGCCGACCGTCACGGCCTTGTCCGTGCCCACGTCCGCCGAGGCGAAGCGGCCGGTGCCGCCGGTGCCCGCGACGTCGTCGCCGGCCACCACGCCGCCCAGGACCAGGCCGGTGACGTTGGCGACCGCCGTGCCGTCGTAGACCTTGTCGAGGACGTTCGCGCCGCTGGCCGTGAGCGTCTTGGGCGTGATCCGGCCGGAGCCGACCACCGCGGCCGTGTCGAGGGCGTAGTTGCCGGCCTCGCTGCCCGAGAGCCCCAGGCCGCTGCCCGTGACCGCCTTGCCGGTGCCCACGTTCTTGTCGCCGTAGCGGCCGGTGGCGCCGGATGCCGTCACCCGGCCGACGTCGCCGGCCACCACGCCCGCGAGCGTCACGCCGGTGATCTGCGCCGTCGTCGTGCCGTCGTAGACCTTGTCGCCGATGGTGCCGCTGGCCGCGATCAGCTTGGGCGAGATCGTCGCCGTGCCGATGGCGCGGGTGGCGTCGACCGCGTAGTTGCCCGCGTCCGCGCCGGTCAGCACGATGGCGCCGCCCGTCACGTTCTTGCCCGCGCCGGCGTTCTTGTCGGCGAAGGTGCCGATGCTGCCCGCGCCGCTGGCGAGCGCGTCGCCGGCGACGACGCCCGTGAACGCCACGTTGCGGATCGCCGCCGCGACGGTGCCGTCGTAGACCTTGTCGGCCACGCTGGCCGTCGCCGTGATCGTCTTGGGCGTGATGGCGCCCGTGCCGATGGCGCGGCCGGCGTCGACCCGGTAGTTGCCCGCGTCCGCGCCGGCCAGCATGATGCCGCCGCCCGTCACGTTCTTGCCCGTGCCGGCGTTCTTGGAGTCGAACGCGCCGACGCTGCCCGCGCCGCTGGCGAGCGTGTCGCCGGCGACGACGCCGTCGAACGCCACGTTGCCGATCGCCGCCGTGGCGGTGCCGTCGTAGACCTTGTCCGCGACGGCGGCCGTGGCCGCGATCGTCTTGGGCGTGATCGTCGCCGTACCGATGGCGCGGGTGGCGTCGACCGCGTAGTTGCCCGCGTCCGTGCCCGTCAGCACGATGCCGCCGCCGGTGACGGCCTTGCCGGTGCCGGCGTTCTTGTCGGCGAACGCGCCGACGCTGCCCGTGCCGCTGGCGAGCGTGTCGCCGGCGACGACGCCGTCGAACGCCACGTTGCCGATCGCCGCCGCCGTGCCGCCGTCGTAGACCTTGTCCGCGACGGCGGCCGTGGCCGCGATCGTCTTGGGCGTGATCGTCGCCGTGCCGATGGTCGAGCCGGCGTTGACGACGTAGTTGCCCGCGTCCGCGCCGGTCAGCACGATGCCGCCGCCCGTCACGGTCTTGCCCGTGCCGGCGTTCCTGTCGGCGAACAGGCCGACGCTGGTCGCGCCGCTGGCGAGCGCGTCGCCGGCGACGACGCCGTTGAACGCCACGTTGCCGAGGGTCGCCGTGCGGCTGCCGTCGTAGACCTTGTCGACCACGGTGGCCGTCGCCGTCAGGATCTTGGGCGTGATCGTCGCCGTGCCGATGGTCGAGCCGGCATCGACGACGTAGTTGCCCGCGTCCGCGCCGGTCAGCACGATGGCGCCGCCCGTCACGTTCTTGCCCGCGCCGGCGTTCTTGTCGGCGAAGGTGCCGACGCTGCCCGCGCCGCTGGCGAGCGCGTCGCCGGCGACGACGCCGGTGAAGGCGATGTTGCCGATCGCGGCGTTGCGGTTGCCGTCGTAGACCTTGTCGGCGACGTTGGCCGTCGCGGTGAGGGTCTTGGGCGTGATGGATGCCGTGCCGATGGTCGAGCCGGCGCTGACCGTGTAGTTGCCCGCGTCCGCGCCGGTCAGCACGATGCCGCCACCTGTCACGTTCTTGCCCGTGCCGGCGTTCTTGTCGGCGAAGGTGCCGACGCTGCCCGCGCCGCTCGTGAGCGCATCGCCGGCGACGACGCCGTCGAACGCGACGTTGCCGATCGCCGCCGCCGTGCCGCCGTCGTAGACCTTGTCCGCGACGGCGGCCGTGGCCGTGATCGTCTTGGGCGTGATCGCCGCCGTGCCGATGGCCGAGCCGGCGTTGACGACGTAGTTGCCCGCGTCCGCGCCGGTCAGCACGATGCCGCCACCCGTCACGTTCTTGCCCGCGCCGGCGTTCTTGTCGGCGAAGGTGCCGACGCTGCCCGCGCCGCTGGCGAGCGTGTCGCCGGCGACGACGCCCGTGAAGGCGACGCCGCTGATCGCCGCCGCCGTGCTGCCGTCGTAGACCTTGTCGGCCACGCTGGCCGTCGCCGTGATCGTCTTGGGCGTGATGGCCGCCGTGCCGATGCGCGCGGCGGTGTCGAAGCTGTAGTTGCCCGCGCCGCTGCCCGTCAGGGCGATGCCGCTGCCGGTCACGGCCTTGCCCGTGCCGGCGTTCTTGTCGGCGAAGCTGCCGGCGGTGCCGGTGGTGCCGACCACGTTCTGGTCGCCCGCGACGACGCCGACGAGCGTCACGTTGCCGAGCGTCGCCGTGCGGCCGCCGTCGTAGACCTTGTCGGCCACGCTGGCCGTCGCCGTCAGCGTCTTGGGCGTGATGGATGCCGTGCCGATGGTCGAGCCGGCGTTGACGACGTAGTTGCCCGCGTCCGCGCCGGTCAGCACGATGGCGCCGCCCGTCACGTTCTTGCCCGCGCCGACGTTCTTGTCGGCGAAGGTGCCGACGCTGCCCGCGCCGCTGGCGAGCGCGTCGCCGGCGACGACGCCCGTGAACGCCACGTTGCGGATCGCCGCCGCGACGGTGCCGTCGTAGACCTTGTCGGCCACGCTGGCCGTCGCCGTGATCGTCTTTGGCGTGATCGCCGCCGTGCCGATGCGCGCGGCGGTGTCGAAGCTGTAGTTGCCCGCGCCGCTGCCCGTCAGGGCGATGCCGCTGCCGGTCACGGCCTTGCCCGTGCCGGCGTTCTTGTCGGCGAAGCTGCCGGCGGTGCCGGTCGTGCCGACCACGTTCTGGTCGCCCGCCACGACGCCGACGAGCGCCACGTTGCCGAGCGTCGCCGTGCGGCCGCCGTCGTAGACCTTGTCGGCCACGCTGGCCGTCGCTGTCAGCGTCTTGGGCGTGATCGCCGCCGTGCCGATGGCCGAGCCGGCGTTGACGACGTAGTTGCCCGCGTCCGCGCCGGTCAGCACGATGCCGCCGCCCGTCACGTTCTTGCCCGCGCCGACGTTCTTGTTGGCGAAGGTGCCGACGCTGCCCGCGCCGCTGGCGAGCGTGTCGCCGGCGACGACGCCCGTGAAGGCGACGCCGCTGATCGCCGCCGACGTGCCGCCGTCGTAGACCTTGTCGGCGACGCTGGCCGTGGCCGTGATCGTCTTGGGCGTGATCGCCGCCGTCGTGGTCGTCGAGGTCGTCGTCAGGTCGTAGTTGCCGGCGTCGACGCCGCCGTACTGGATGCCCGATACCGTCACCGTCTTGCCGGTGCCGGCGTTCTTGGTGTCGAAGGTGGCGGAGGAGGCCGTGGCCGTCAGGTCGTCGCCGGCGATCTTGTTGGCCAGCGTGATGCCGGTCACCGAGGCGGCGGTGGTGCCGTCGTAGACCTTGCCCGCGACCGCGGCCTGCACCCCGACGCCGCCGTTGGACGTCGTCGCCAGCACGCGCTTGTCGACCTCGCCGACCGTGGCGCTGGCGGTGGGACTGAACTGGTAGCCGTAGACCCGCACGCCGGCGTTGGTGGCCGAACCGATGGTGATGCCCGAGACGCTGACCTGCTTGGTCGTGCCGGCGTTCTTGGTGTCGTAGATCGCCGAGCCGTTCGGGCCGACCGTGAAGGTGACCGCGTCGCCGTCGAGCGCGCCGCCGGTGTTGGTGAGGTTGGCGGTGGTGACGGTGGCGGCGCTGGTGCCGTCGTAGGCCTTGCGCACCGTGCCGGTGAGCGCCACGCCCACGACCGGCGCGACGCGGTAGAGGAAGCCGTTGCCGGTGCCCAGCACCGTGTCGGTCGCCGCCGTGCCGCCGTAGTTGATGTTGTATTGCTTGAAGCCGTTGACCAGGCTGCCGCGGGTGTCGCTGTCCGGCGTGGTGGAGTAGACCAGCCAGCGGCCGTTGGCCGCCGAGATCGCCGAGGCGCTCGGGTTGTTGTCGATGAAGTTGCGCGCGGCCACGAGCACCACGGCGTTGCCGGTGCCCGAGGCGGTGACCTTGCCGGCGGCGGCGAGCGTCACGTCGCCCTGCCCGGCCTGCGCCACGAGATGGCCGCTGGCGTTCGTGTTGGTCAGCGCGCCGTTGACGGCGATGCTGCCGTTGATCAGCTTGAGGGTGTCGCTGGCACTGAAGCCGAAGCCGCCGGTCGGCACCGTGGTGATGCCGGTGCCGTCCACCCGGCCGATGGTGAGGTTCTTGATGCCCGTGAGCTGGTTGAAGGTGCTGGCGCGCGCGATGCCGGTGGCCGCGCCGTTGAGGTCGATGTTGGTGGCGACGTCGTAGGGCTGCAGGACGATGCTGGCCGTCGAGACGTTGTTCACCGTCGCGCGGCTGAAGTCGATGTCGCTCGCCCGCAGGGTCAGCACGCCGGCACCGGTGTTGAGGTTGACCGAACTGGTGAAGGCGATGGCGCCGTCGGTGTAGATGCCCGAGCCGGCGTTCATCGTGAAGGGCGTGTCGACGGTGACGGGACCGTTCGAGTAGATCGAGCCGCCCAGGGTCTTGTCGCCCAGGGTGTGCGAGCCGTCGGCCCGGAACACCAGGCGCCCGGTGCCCAGCGTCATGTTCGAGTTCAGCTCGATCGGGTCGTCGCCGGCCGAGACGTAGAAGTTGCCGTTGCGGGTGACGACCGGCGCGTTCAGGGTGAAGCCGCCGCCGCCCATGTCGTCCGAGTCGGCCCAGATCCGCACGTAGCCGCCGTTGGTGGTGATGGAGCCGCCCACCGTCACGCCGTCGGCGCCGTAGATCGTGATGGTGCCGGCGCCCGGCGTGCCGCTGCCCACGGAACTCACGTTGTGCGACGGCAGCGTCGAGGGATTGACGCCGGGGCCGTTGGCGATCAGGTTGGGGACGTTGTTGATGTATCCCGTGCCGGTCTGGCCCGCCACCAGCATCAGGCTGCCGGTGCCGGAGACTTCCAGCGTGTTGTTGGCGTTGGCGAAGGTGATGCTGCCGTTGCCGGTGGTGCCGCCTTCGATGCGCAGGCTCACGTTGTTGCGCATCGAGATCCTGCCGTCGCCGCCGTTCTGGGTCAGGTCGCGCACGTTCACCTCGCCGGTGGCCTGCAGCAGCACGTTGGCGTTCTGCGCTTCCAGGTCGCGTTCGTAGACGACGCTGCCGGTCATCGCGCCGGTGCCGGTGCCGCCGCCCTGGATGTCGAGCGTGGCCGGGTCGAGCAGCAGGTTGCCGGTGCGGCCGTGGGGGGCCAGCGCGTCGGCGCGGCCGCTGTAGTGGAGTTCGCCCTTGCCGGAGACCTCGATGTCGCCGCCGTCGCCGCCCTGCGCGCCGCCGCGCGCGGAGGTGCGGCCGGCGAAGGTGGTGGCGCCGTCGCTCCAGGCCACGACCTTGCCGCCGTCGCCGTTGCCCGTCGCGTCGGCGCGCAGGGTCACGCTGGCGTCGGCCGCGACGGTGGTGGCGTTGGCGATGGCCGCGTCCTTGCCCTGCCAGCCGCCGCCCACGTTGACGGTGCCGCCGCCGGTGGCGCCGCTGGCGTCGAGCGATGCGCCGCCGTCGAGCGCGATGGTCTGGCCGGTCACCACGATGGCGCCGCCGCGGCCGCTGGCCGAGGTGGCGTCGAGCGTGCCGGCGACGTGCGTCGTGCCGCCGTTCGCGGTGTCGCCGTCGAGCAGGATGCGGCCGTCGCGTGCGACCAGGCCGTGCGCCTCGATCACGCCGGTGTTGTTGACCACGCTGCCGAGCACCGCGTCGGCGCCGCGCGCGCTCAGCGTCACCAGGCCGCCCTCGGCGGCGATGCGGCCGCTGTTCTCGACGGCGGCATCGGCCACGCCGCGTTCCACGCGCACGCTGACCAGGCCGTCGCCCTGGAAGTCCAGGCTCACCGTCTCGCCGGCCGCCAGCGCGGTGCTGCCGCCCGGCGTGGCGATGCTGCCGGTGTTGGTCACGCGCGGCGCCACCAGCGCCACCACGCCGCCCGAGGCGGTGCGGATGGTGCCGTGGTTGACCACCGCGCCCGCGCCGGCGCCGCCGGTGAAGCGGGTCTTGCCGACGAGGAAGTCGGCGTCGGACAGGCCGAGCGACGAGGCCACCAGGCCGCCGACGTTGACCTGCGCGCCGCTGCCGAAGACCACGCCGTTCGGGTTGAGCAGCCAGACGTTGCCGTTGGCCGACAGGCCGCCGTCGATGGCGCTGGCCGCGCCGCCGCCGGTGACGCGGTTGAGCGCGATGGCGCTGGCGTTGGGCTGCGCGAAGCGCACCGAGGCGCCGGCGCCGACGTCGAAGCTGTTCCAGTTCGTCACCAGGCGCTGCGTGGCCTGCGTGACGGTCATCTGGCCGCCGCTCTGCGAGATCGTGGCCGCACCGGCGGCGATGGCCGCTCCGGTGGGCAGGGCCTGCGCCCGGGCGGCACCGCCCGCGAGCAGCACCAGCGAGGCGGCGACGAGCACGCCGGCCACGCCCGAGGTGCGCTTGCCGCGCCCGGCGATGTGCTCGGCGACGGCGACGTAGGTGTTCGTGGCTTCGTTCCAGACGAGGCGGTAGATGTGGTTGAGCGATGCGCTTTTCATGATGAAAAGTCCTTCAGACGGAGGGAAATGGGAGGATTTCGCGGGCCGTGGCCCGAGGACGTCCCGCCGACACGGCGCGCGCGGCGCCGGTCGGAGGGTTCATCGGGTCGTGGAGGGGGCGGTCGGTCGGTCGGCCGGTCAGAAGGCGTAGGCGGCCTGGACCCAGCCGCGCCACTTGCTGCCGCGGCCGTCGGCGTCGAGGCCCGCGAGGCTGCGCCCCGGGTTGCTGCCGACCGTGCGGGCCACGGCCGCGCGCAGCGTCCAGCGCCCGACCCAGAGGTTGGCGCCGACGCCGGCGCCGGCCAGGCTGTATTCGTTGGTGCCGTCGGCGTTGTTGAACGAACCCGGCCACGGGCTCTTGTGCAGGCGCACCCGGCCGGCGTCCACGAAGGCCAGGCCCTGCAGCTTGCGATCGCCGCCGATGTCGATGTTGCGGCGCAGCTCGACCGTGCCGAGCACGCCCTGGTCGCCCGCGGCCTCGCCCACCGGGTAGGCGCGCACGCCCGAGGGGCCGCCCAGGATGAACTTCTCCGACGAATCGAGGTTGCCGCTGGCGAGCTGGCCGGTGGCGCCGGCGAACAGCGTCCACTCCGAGCCCGGCGCGCCGCCGAGGTTCTGCAGCCGGTTGGCGCGCAGCACCACCTTCTGGAAGCTGCCGTCGGTGCGCGAGGTCAGGCTGTCGACGATGCGGTCGACGGCGTTGCCGCCCAGGTCGGTGCGCCCGGCCGTCAGCGAGGCCGCGCCGTCCCACAGGCCGCCGCCGGCGAACGAATCGATGCGGTTGCCCGCGAGCGAGACGACCAGGTTGTCGACCTGGCGCGCGCGCACGCGGGTGCCCAGGGCGTCGTCGTCGAGCCGGCGCTGCTCGTAGCCAGCCGTCGCGGTGAGGTTGGCGTTGCGGGTGCGCAGGACCGGGTAGCTCAGGCCGATCTGGCCGGAGCGCGCCGTGCCGCGCAGGTCGAGCGGCGCGAAGGCTTCCTGGTCGACGTGGTAGCGCAGGTAGGACGCGCCGGCGTTGAGCCGCAGGCCCGACGGCGTCAGCGGCACGCTGTAGTTCAACAGCGCGACCGTGCTGCCCGAGGACTTCGACACGCCCAGCGAGGCCGCGTCGCCCAGGCGCAGCGGATCGTTCACCACCACCTGCGCGCCGACGCGGGCGCTGCCGGTGCTGCGGTTGCCGTAGTTGTCGGTCCAGGCGCTGCCCTGTGCCAGCGGGCCTTCGACGGCGTCCACCACCAGGCGGCTGGTGCCGGGCTCGCCGCCGCGCTCGAGCGTCGAGCGCGCCGTGATGCCGGGCACGTCGTTGACCAGCAGCACGGCGCGCTCGAGGTCGTCGCCGCGCAGCGGCCGGCCCTCGGGCAGCGCGGACTCGGCGATGGCCTTCAGGCGGGCCGGGTCGATGCGCGTCTGGCCGGTCACCGCGATGCGGTCGGCGCCCGACTGCAGGCGGCCGGCGACCAGCGCGATCTCCAGGTTGCCGTCGGTCAGGTCCTGGCGCGGCAGGTAGGCGCGGGCGAGCACGTAGCCCCGGCTGCGCAGCTGGCGCGTGACCGCCTCGGCGATCTGCTGCAGCTCGCCATGGCCGAGCGTGCGGCCGATGGACGGGGCGGCCAGCGCGGCCAGGTTCTCGGACGCGGCGAGTTCGGTGGCGCCGGAGAAGCGCACCGAGCGCAACTGCACGGCGAGGCCGGCGGCCAGGGATGCGTCGCCGGCGGGCGCGGCGGGCGCGGTGCCGGTGGTGGGCGGCGCCAGGCCGGCCGGCGGCGCCGGCGGCAGCGTGCGCTGTTGCTCGTTGAGCAGCTGGCCCGCGCTCGGGGGCACTTGCGCGATCGCGTCGGTCATGCCGACCACCAGGCAACCCAGGATCGCGATCGCCCGGCAGATGTCACTTCGTCGGTTGGCGAAAACCGTGCCTGGGGCATGGACTGTGGTCGACATAGAAAGCGGATCTCCGTAGGAAAGTGTCCGGCGATGCGCTTTCACGACAAACGAAAACTCCTTTGTCCTACAAGCCCGTCACCGGATCAGTGATGGGAATGTAAATATATCTTTCGTTACACACTGTTAACTAGTGATAACTCACAAACAAGTCGAATTGAGACAATTTGCATTCAGGATTGACTCTTTAAAGCCACACTTAAAACTTTCAACTTATCCAATTCACCGAAAAACAAAGTTTTAGATAAAACTTTCTATCTATTTCTATAAAAACCTTTTTGCCTGCTCGGAGATCAGCGCATCCGATCGAAGGGCGACAGTCAGGCGCAGTCACTGCCGCGCTTCTCTTTGGCCGGACGTGAGCACCACGCTCGCGCAATCACAAGCAAATTAATTCTTTTTATTTAATTGAACAGGCGTTTGAATTCGCGCTTGGCGTGCGAATGCATCGTTGATCCAAACATCGATCTTTTTTTTTGCAAGCGGTGTTCTCGGGCGATCTCGATCGTCGGCTCCGACGCGCCCCGGCCCAAAAAGCCGGGGCGCGTTGCGCGTCAATCGGCGGGCCGCAGGCGACCGGTTTCGTCGATCAATGCGCCGGCGGCGGCGCTGGCATCGATGGCCAGGTCCACGCGGGCTTCGGCTTCTTCGGTGACATGCGCCGTGCCGATCAGGCGGCACACCGATCGCGCCACGTCCGGCCGCGTCGCCGCGCCGACCTCGCGCAGCACGTGGTTGACGAGGTTCGACAGTTCCTCGACGCAGACGTCCTCGACCGCGCGGCACGATGACGCCACCCCGGCGTCGGCCACGCGGGCCACGTCCGACGCGCCGGGATCGGCACCCGCCGGCCAGTAGAAACGCGTGCCGGGACCTTGCGTCATCGACGGCTCGGTCGTGCGCGGCACGTCGTCGGGGACGAGCGCGCGCAGCCGGTCGGCCAGACGCGGGCTGACCCGCTCCAGCCCCCAGGCCCGCGCCACGCGGGCGAACAGCACGGCCTCGGGCAGCGGCCCCTCGACGTCGGCGACCTCGCGCAACTGCGCGGCCAGCACCGGCTCGGACTCCTCGTCGAAGAACGACGCCGGATCGCTCGCCGGCAGCACGGCCGGCGCATGGATCGCCAGGGATGCCGGCGGGGACGCATCCGACGCGTCCTGGAGGTCGTCCGCAGCGGCCGGAGCCGGCGTCGATTCCGGCTCCGGCTCGGCCGTCGGATCGGCGGGCAGCGCCGGTGCCGACGACGTCGTCTCCAATACCGGCTCGGGCTCGGGCTCGGGCCCCGGCTCCGGTGTCGCCACCAGCGTCGCCAGCAGCCGCGCGATCTTGTCGATCTCGCCTTCGGGGTCGAGCCACCAGTCGGTCGACCAGATGCGGTGGATCGTCCAGCCCAGGCTCTCCAGCACGTGCTGGCGCAGCCGGTCGCGGTCGCGCGCGGTGGCGCCGGAGTGGTAGGTGCGGCCGTCGCATTCGATGCCCACCAGGTAGCGCCCCGGCGCGCGCGGATCGACCACCGCCAGGTCGATGCGGTAGCCCGAGCAGCCGACCTGCGGATGCACCACCCAGCCGCGCGCGCGCAGCATGCCGATCACGGCGACCTCGAACGGGCTGTCCGGATCGAGCCCGGTGGCCATGCTCTGCGCGGCCAGCGCGCGCGCGCCGCCGATGGCGAACTCCAGGTAGTGCTTCAGGTCGCGCACGCCGGCCGCGCGCACGCGGGCCAGGTCGATCTGCTCGGGCAGCAGGGTGCTGAAGATCACCACCGCCTCGCGCGCCCGCGAGATCGCCACGTTCAGCCGGCGGTGGCCGCCCTCGCCGTTGAGCGGGCCGAAGTTCATCGTCATCTTGCCGGCGGCGTCGGGGCCGTAGGTGATGGAGAAGAAGATCACGTCGCGCTCGTCGCCCTGCACGTTCTCCAGGTTCTTGATGAAGAGCTTCTCCTGGGTGCCCTGCGAGCGCGCGGCGATGGCGCGGTCGAGCGCGGGCTCGGCGCGGCGCCGGGCGTCGAGCAGGGTCTCGATGAGCGCCTGCTGCGGCTGGTTGAAGGTCACGACGCCGAGCGTGAGGTGCGCGCGCTTCTCGTCGAGGTGGTGCGCCTCGATGGCGGCCACGATGGCGTCGGCCTCGGCCCGGTTGGTGCGCGAGCCGCCGCGGTCGTAGACGCCGGCCACGCGCTCGAAGCGCACCGCCACGTCGTCGGTCACGGGCGACGGGAAGGTCACCAGCCGCGAGTCGTAGTAGGTCACGTTGCTGAAGGTGATCAGGCTCTCGTGGCGGCTGCGGTAGTGCCACTGCAGGCTCAGGCGGTTCATGCCGGCGCCCAGGCACTCGTCGAGGATGCTCTCCAGGTCCTGCACCTGCTCCTCGACGGCGACGCCCTCCTCCGGCTCGGCGGACTTGCCGAAGAAGTTCGTCGGCGGCAGCTGCTTGGGGTCGCCCACCACCGCCAGCTGGCGGCCGCGCGCGATCACGCCGACCGCGTCCCACACCGGGATCTGCGAGGCCTCGTCGAACACCACCAGGTCGAACTGCGCATAGCCGGCGTCAAGGTACTGCGACACCGACAGCGGCGACATCAGCAGGCAGGGCTTGAGGCGCGGCAGCAGCGTCGGCAGGGCCCGCACCAGCTGACGCACCGGCATGTGGCCGCGCTGCTTCTGGCGCTCGCGGCGCAGCCGGCCGAGTTCGCCGTCGGCGTTCGCCGCCGCGCCGCCGGCCGCCGGGATGCGGCCGGCGAGCGTGGCGGCGATGTAGCGCTCGGTGAGCTTCTGGAAGCGGGCGTCGGCGGCGCGGAACTCGCGGATCTTGCGTTCGTGGTCGGCGCTGGAGAAGCCGCGCAGGACCGGGTCGCGGTCGATGGTGCGCTTGAGCCACCAGCTGCGGTAGCCGACCTCGAAGTGCGACTCGACCTCGCCCAATGCGATGGCGCCCGATTCCAGGTCGCCGACCACGCCCTGCAGGCCGCGCGCGATGGCGGCCTCGCGGGCGCTGCGCCACAGGCACCAGGGCTGCAGCAGGCGCCGCGCGCCCTGCCAGGCCTGCATCAGGGCGCGCAGGCGTTCGAGCGCGCCGTCGGCGTCCTCGTCGCCCGCGAGCGGCGCCACCGGCCGGGCCAGCGCCTCGACGGCCGCCAGGCGCTGGCGCAGGTCCAGCCAGGCCTCGCGGTAGCCGGTCAGCGCGCGGCCGGCGGGGCCGCCCGCGGCCAGGCTGGCGCGCCGGTCGGTCACCAGGGGCTGCAGGGCGGCGCGGATCGCCTCGGCGCGCGCGACGTCGCCGTCGGCCAGGCGCGCCACGGCCTCGGCGAAGCGCGCCGCCCAGGCCTCGTGCGCGGCGAGCGCGTTCCAGTCGGTCTCGGCGCCGGCATAGGCGTCGTCGAGCAGCGACTGCGCGTCGGGCTGCGCGGCGCGCAGGAAGGCGTCCTCGTCGTTGACCTCGCCGAGCGGGCCGAGCATGGCGCGCACCTGCTCGGGCGTCGGGCGCCGGCCGTCGGCGCGGAAGCCTGAGAGCCGGCCCGTGACGGCGCGCTGGGCGAACACGGACTTCGGCCACCAGGCCGAGGTGGCGAGCGACCATTCGCCCAGCAGCTCGACCGCGTTCAGCTTGGCCAGCGTCGCGCTCCAGCCGTCGCCCAGCCGCAGCCAGGCGGCATTGCGCGCCGCGCCGTGGCGCGCGAGCGCCTGCAGCCGCGCGCGCGTGGGCGCGTCGTGCGCCTGGCGCGCCAGGCCCGCCGGCACGCCGGGCGCGGCCAGCAGCAGGTCGGCGAGTTCGTCGAGCAGGCCGTGCGCGCGCAGGCTCATGCCGCTGGCGCCGATGCCGATCTGCGCGGCCAGCGTGGCGCTGCGCTCGCGCAGGGCCGTCGCGGCGCCTTCCAGGGCCTGCGCCGCCGCCATCAGGTCGTCGCCCCAGCCCGGCGACCAGTCGGGCCGCCCGACGAGCGCCAGCGGATGGCTGCGCAGGTCGCCGATGGCGCCGGCGAGCGCCTGGATGCGGCGCGCCGCCTCGCGCAGACCGTCGAGCGCGGCGCGGTCGTGCGTGAGCGGATCGCTCCAGGGCATCGGCGCGGTGCGCTCGCCCGTGTGCGCGATGGACGTGCCCATGGCCTCGTAGACCGTCAGGCCGTTCGGATGCTCGCGGTGCAGGGCGTCGACCAGGCCGTTGAGGTCCTGGCGCAGCACGGCCAGGCGCTCGGCCTCGCGCGCCCAGTCGTCGGCGGTGCGCTGGCCGGCCAGGTCGAGCGAGCTGGCGAGCTGCTGCAGCACCTCAGACTTCTTCGACTTCGACGAATGCAGCTCCAGGCAGAACGGCCCCAGGCCGATGTCGTTCAGGCGCCGGTGGACGACCGACAGCGCGGCCATCTTCTCCGAGACGAACAGCACCGTCTTGCCCCGGGCCAGCGAGTGCGCGATGAGGTTGGTGATGGTCTGCGACTTGCCGGTGCCGGGCGGGCCCTCGAGCACCAGGTCGCGCCCGGCGTCGATGGCGCAGATGGCCTTGAGCTGCGACGAATCGGCCAGCAGCGGCGCGAGGATGTCCTGCGGGCGGTGGGTCTCGTCGAGGTGCTCGAACTCGGCCGGATCGTGATGGTCCTGCGCGAAGGCCTCGCCCGGGTGGTCGATCAGGTGGCGCACCACGCGGTTGGCCTTGAGCTGCTCGGTGCGGTCCTGCAGGTCGCGCCACATCAGGTACTTGGTGAAGGAGAAGATGCCCAGGTGGGCCTGCTCCAGCACCTCCCACTTCGGGATCTCCGCCACGGCCAGCCGGAAGGCCTGCAGCACGCGCGCGACGTCGACGCCCTTCTCGTCCACGGGAATGGCGTCGAGCCCCGTCACGCGCAGTTCGAAGTTCGTGCGCAGCAGCTGCAGCAGCGTCGGGTTGACGATGGCCTCGTCGTCGTGGCGCGCCAGCCGGAAGCCCGCGCGCACCGACTGGCGCTGCAACGTCACCGGGATCAGCAGGATCGGCGCGCTGTGCACGGTCTCGGCCTTCTCGTCCTCGGTCCACTGCAGCAGGCCCAGCGCCAGGTAGAGCGTGTTGGCGCCGCCCTCCTCCAGCCCGATGCGGGCGGCGGCGTGGACGGCCAGCAGGTGGCCGTCGAGCGCGTCGGGCTGCACGCGCGCGATCAGCTCGCGCTGGCTCAGGGCGTCGAGCGCCATGTCGTCGAGCGGCGCGCGGCCGGTGCCCCGGCTGGCGTGCACCTGCGCCACGCGCGGGTCCAGCCCCTCCATCAGCGCCGGCAGTGCCCGCAGGTGGAAGTCGCGGCCCTCGGCCAGGGCGTCCTCCAGCCGCGCCAGGTCGGGCGCGACCAGGTGCAGCGTGGCCTTGGTCGGCTTGAAGTTGAGCAGCCTGTTGCGCAGCGTCAGGTCCAGCAGCTTCGACTTCCACTTGGCCAGCCGGCCCTCGGGCGTGTCGTCGGCCGGGCCGTCGAGCGCGACCAGCGTGTCGGCGTCGAGCGCGGGCAGCGGCGGCATCGGCTCGATCGCCGCCGGCGGCTCCTCGAGCGTGTCGCCGGCCCCGGCCGCGCCCGGCGCGCGCGCGCGCGAGGGCAGCGGCTTGATCTGCAGTTCGCGCGCGCGATGGACGTCCACGGCATAGCGGAAGCCGTCGTCGTCGCGCAGGTGCGCCAGGCCCTGCTCCATGGCCACGCGCAGCGACGGCCGGATGCTGTGGTGGTGCGCCACGCCGGTGGTCTCGAAGACCAGCAGCTCGCCGCTGTCCACGCGCTTGCGCACCGCCTGCACGTCGTCGGTCAACGGATCGGCGAAGCTCGCCGGATGCAGCCAGACGCCGATCCAGGCGTGGCCTTCCTTGATCAGCACCACCGGCCGCAACCCGGCCTGCTCGAAGGCCGAGGCGAACAGCATCGTCAGGTCCAGGCAGGTGGCGACGCGGTGCTCGAGGATGCGGTCGGGCGTGCGGATCTTCTGGCCGTCGCTGCCGAACGAGGCGGGCGGCTCGGCGTACTGCAGGCCCTCGGCGCCGAGGGTGCTGTAGATCGCCGAGACCTGCTTCCAGACCTCGTCGCGGCGCTTGGACTGGTAGCCGTTCATCGACAGCTCGCCGTGCGTCTCGCGCAGCAGCCGCGAGGCCTTGCCCATCAGCGTGTCGACGGCCGGGTTGTTGGGCATGCAGAAGGCCGCCAGCAGTTCGGGCAGCGCGCGCGTGCCGGCCCACTGGTCGTAGGCCAGCACCTCGACGGCGCGGGACTGCCGGGCGATCTCCAGGCCCTCGGCGCGCACCGTGACCTCGATGGCGGCGCGCACCGATTCCTGCAGGTCGCCGAGCCAAGCGTGGTCGGGCCGCAGGTCCACCGGCGCGATGCGGCGCGACTCGCCCGGCGCGAGGCGGTCGAAGCGCAGGCGCACGCCCTCGGCGAAGGGCGGGTTGCAGGCGATGCGCACCTCGACGTCGGCCAGCGCCCGCTCGCCCCGGTGCGTCAGCCGCAGGGAGCGCAGCACGGGCACGGCGTTCTGGATGGAGGCGTAGCCGAGCGTGGCGTCGGCCTCGATGTCGATGGTCATCGCGCCGTCGCCGTCGGGATCGATGCCGTGGGGGAGATGCTCGGGGGCGTTCGGGGCGTGGAGGATCGGGATCACGCCGGAGGCCGTCGCAGGGACCGTGGCGGCCGCGCCGCCGATGGACGCGGCGCGCTCGCCTGCCGTCGGAACCGGGCCTCGACCCGGTTCGTCTTCTTGTTTGTTCATCTATCTGCTTCGGGGATCATTCAGGCGGGCCGACCCGGGAGAAAAGCGGTCGTGACCATCGGCGCGCGAACATCGCTTATACCGTCGCCAACGCGCGAAAACGGTGCGTCTTCGCATCGACCCCGCGTTTTTGCCGGTCTCCCCGCCATCCACCCATCGAGACCCCTCGAAAACCCATGTCCATCGCCGCATTGCAATCGAATCCCTGGGCCTATCCGGCGCTCGAGACGCTCCACATCCTGGGCATCGCCCTGCTGCTGGGCAACCTGGTGGCGCTGGAGGTGCGCGTCTGGGGCGGCGCCGCCATGCTTCCGGTGGCGCCGCTCGCGCGGCTGTCGCTCGGCCTGGCGGCGATCGGCTTCGCGCTCGTCGCGGTCAGCGGCCTGCTTATGTTCGCCACGCAGGCGGCCGACCTGCTCGCGCATCGCACCTTCCTCGTCAAGATGGGCCTGCTGGCGCTGGCCGGCTGCAACGCCGCGTGGTTCCACGGACGCGGGTCGCTGCGCAAACTCGACCTGACGGCACGGCTACAGATGCTGGTGTCCACTGCGCTCTGGCTCGGCGTCCTGGTCTGCGGACGCTGGCTGGCCTACTGAGTCGAGCCTTCCGCCGATCGAACGATCGCCCCATTCCACGGACACAAGGAATCCCGCCATGACGACCTCGCCGATCGCCTCGCTGCATCTCCCGCGCCTTTCGCCGTCGCGCCGCCGCTTCATGCTCGCCGCCGCCACGGTGGTGGCCACGCCCCTGACCAGTTCGCTCGCACGGGCGCACCACGGCTGGAGCGGCTTCGACCAGGACCGGCCGCTCTACCTCGAAGGCCGCGTCGTCGCCAGCCGCTGGCAGAACCCGCATGCCGAACTGACGCTGGAGACCGCGCCCGGCCTGGCCGTGCCCGCCGACCTGGCCCGGCGACCGGTGCCGGCGCAGAGCGCCAACGTCGACGGGCCGGCGCTGCTGGCCAAGGCGACGGTGCCCCGGCGCGCCGACCGGCGCTGGACGATCGAGCTGGCGCCGCTCACGCGCATGTCGGCCTGGAAGGTGGCGGAGATCAAGCCCGGCGACCGCGTCGCCGTCGTCGGCTTCACGACCCAGGACGAGAAGGGCGAGAGCGCCGTGCTGCGCGTCGAGTATCTGTTCGCGGGCGACAAGGTCTACGGGCTGCGGTCGAGTCCGGCCTGAGGGCTCGGATCGATCCGTCGCGCGTTCCGTTTCTGCATCCGCGGCCCTGCGTCATACCGGCATACGCTTCAGGTCCTTGGGGTGACCCTCGGACCCGCTTGACGGCGATGGCTTCGCGCCTTGCTGGAAGCCGTCTTGCCTGTCATGCGTCACGGGTCGAGCGCGGATGTCGAGCCTCGGGCGTCGTCGAACTTCGTGGAGACATGTTCGTCGATGGCGCGCACCACGAACAGCTTCCGCATGCAGGCAGACCGGAGCAACAAGCCTCTCGCGCTCGCCTGCGGCCAGCAGGCGTCGTGCCGCCATGCCTGGCTCTTTTCAATGCAGTTTCACGCGCGGTCCGGTGCCCCGCGTCAGGGCGCGTGAGGCCGTTCCCAGCGCGGTCTTCCAGATGCCGTGGATGGCCACTTCGTGCATCTTGAAGAGCGACTGGTACATCGCACGCGCGAACAGCCCCTCGACCCACAGGTTGCCACCGATGAGGCCGCCCATGAGGTTGCCCACGGGCGAGCTGTCGCCCAGCGAGACCAACGAGCCGAAGTCGCGGTACTGCCATTCGCGCATCGACTGGCCGCGCAGGCGTCGCGCCAGTTCGCGTGCCAGGTGCGAGGCCTGTTGATGGGCTGCCTGGGCGCGGGGCGGTACGTTGCCACCGCGCTTGAGCCAGGGTGCGGCGGCGCAGTCGCCGATGGCGAAGATCGCTTCGTCGCGGGTGGTCTGCAGGGTCGGCCCGACGACCAGCTGGTTGAGGTGGTTGGTTTCCAGACCGCCCAGGTCCTTGAGCCAGTTCGCGGCCTTCACGCCCGCCGCCCATACGACCAGTTGGGCCCGCAGGAACCGGTCGCCCGCCAGATGCACGCCATCCTCCGTCACCGCCGTGACGCGCGTGCCGACCATCACCTGGATGTTCATGCCCTTGAGCAGGTCGGTGGCGGCCTGCGCGATGCGCTCGGACAGGGCCGGCAGGATGCGCGGGCCGGCTTCGATCAGGTGGATGCGGATGTCCGTCTCGGGATCGATGCGGTCGAGGCCGTACGACACCAGCGTGCGCATCGACCGATGCAGTTCCGCCGCCAGTTCCACGCCCGTGGCGCCGGCGCCGATGATGGCGACCTCCACCAGCCGAGACTCGTTCTGGGTGCCGCGCACGTGAGCGCTCATGCAGGCGTTGACCAGGCGGCTGTGGAAGCGCTCCGCCTCCTTCGGCGTTTCCAATGCGATGGCATGTTCGGCGACGCCCGGCGTGCCGAAGTCGTTGGTCTGGCTGCCCGCGGCCAGCACCAGCGTGTCGTAGCCGCGCTCGTAGGCCGGCGTGATGGGAAGACCTTCGTCGTCGTGCGCGGAGGCCACCAGCACCTTGCGGCGCGCACGGTCGAGGCCCGTGACCTCGCCGATGCGATAGCGGAAGCCATGCCAGTGCGACTGCGCGAGATAGTTGGTGGCGTGATCGTTGATGTCGACACTGCCTGCGGCGATCTCGTGCAGATGCGGCTTCCAGAAATGGGTACGCGCCTTGTCGATCAGCGTGATGTGGGCCTTGCCCGGCTTGCCGAGCTTGTTGCCCAACCGGGTGGCCAGCTCCAAACCACCGGCGCCCCCGCCTACGATCACGATACGGTGCGGTTGCTCGACTTTCAAGAGCGGCCTTTCAAAGCGGAAAAAAATGATTTGTCGTTCGCTGCACGTCGATTGGGACTCGGCGTGCGGCCTTGCAGGGTAGCGCGACCCACAAACCGCGTCCAGAGAACTTCACAGAATCCCGACCCTCGAAACACCTTCAAAGTTTTGCCCGGGAACCGTGGATAACTTTGTGTACAACCTTGTGGGCTTTGGTGGAAACCGTTGCCTGGCGCGGCCTGCGACGCGATGCCCATGAAATCAGCATGTGGATTGTGTTTGCATGCCACTACCTGAAAGAAGCGCACGGCAAAGCGCGCCTGCCTCTCGGAAGCGCTTGGAAAAACATCGGTGACAAGGAAAAATTCCAATCGAATGGCACAGGTCTGACGCTGAACCAGCGCGTGATTACGCACCAGCTTTCGCATGTCATAACCGTGTCCATCTTTCACTTCGGCCTGTTAGGCAGACGGGATCTGCAACGAGACGATGGCCGGATCGGAATCGAAAAACATTCGACCGATGTCGATCGAATTCCATTTCCCCAATGAAGAAAGCCCAGATGCTTACGCATCTGGGCTTTCTAGGCTGTAAGAGCCTGACGATGACCTACTTTCACACGGGAACCCGCACTA
>NZ_JBNDLF010000012.1:0-107127 GCF_050435945.1 Variovorax sp. PvP013 | reverse complement strand
GATCGTGTCGCCCAGGTTCGACGGGTTCAGGTTCGGGCTGTAGCTCGCCCCGGGGGTCCACTCGCCGCCGATGAGGTTGTCGTGTCTTTGCATGGTGTGCTTCAGGTCGCCTTGATGTGGTTCTTGCGGACGATCTCGCCCCACAAGGTGTGGTTGTCGGAAGTGATCTTGGCGAGCCGCTCCGGCGTTCCGCCGCCCACGAGGTCGCCGTTCTTGGTGATCGAGCCGCTCACGCCGGGCGCGGCGAGCGTGGTGTTCAGCGCCGCGTTCAGCTTCCCGACGATGGCCGGGTCGAGCTTCGGCGGGCCGTAGAGGCCGACGAAGACGGTGACGTCGAAATCCTTCACGCCCAGTTCGGCGGCGGTCGGCACGTCGGGCAGGGCCGGCAGGCGTCGCGCGCCGGTGACGACGATCGGCCGGACCTTGCCGCTCTGGATGAAGGGGATCAGCAGCGAGGCCGCGTCCAT
The DNA here is from genome assembly GCF_050435945.1 of Variovorax sp. PvP013. Lineage (NCBI taxonomy): Bacteria > Pseudomonadati > Pseudomonadota > Betaproteobacteria > Burkholderiales > Comamonadaceae > Variovorax > Variovorax sp. PvP013. The sequence continues at coordinate 106,660 of NZ_JBNDLF010000012.1, read as the reverse complement.
GATGCAGGGCACCTGGTTGCCCACCACGTCCTGGATCGCCGGCGCGCTGCCCCGGTAGGGCACCTGGTTCATGGCCGGCAGGCCGGTGCGCTCGCGGAAGTGCTCCATCGCCAGGTGCGTGTTGCCGCCGCTGCCGCCGGTGGCGTAGCTGAAGCCGCCGGCCTTGTCCTCGGCCTTCACCCAGGCGACGAATTCCTTGAGGTTCTTCGCCGGCGAGGACGGATTGACGCACAGCACCAGCTGCGACTCCAGGATCATGCCGATGGGCGTGAAGTCGTTCGGGTTGGGCGGCGACGGCGAGGTGAAGGTGTGCGGGTTGATCGTGAAGCTGGTGTTGGCGACCAGCAGCTTGTAGGGATCGTGGGCCCGCATCACCTCGGCGGCCGCCAGGTTGCCCGAGGCGCCCGGGCGGTTGTCGACCAGGAAGGTCTGCCCCAGCGCGCTCGCCAGGCCCTGGGTGACGAAGCGCGCGCCCATGTCGGTCAGTCCGCCCGGCGGGTAGCCGACGATCAGCGAGACCGGCTTGACCGTCGGCCAGGCGGGGTCGGCCCAGGCGGTGGTGGCGGGAGCGAGCGCCGCGAGGCCGGCGCCGGCGGCGGCCGCGCGGAGGAATTCGCGGCGTGGGATCGGTGGGTTCATGTCGTGCATCCGTGTCGGTCGACGGGCGGCGCTCAACGGCCCCAGCGCAGGACCAGGGGGTCGAGCCGCCGGGCCGCGTCCAGCAGGCCGGCGCGGACCTCGGGGCGCAGGGCGGGCCACGGCGCACGCGGCAGGTCGCAGGCGATCACGCCGCCCTCCTTCATCAGCGCCTTGGCGGTCAGGAAGCCGGCCTGCCGGTTCTCGTAGTTGATCAGGGGCAGCCAGCGCCCGTACTGCGCGACGGCCGCCTCGCGGTCGCCGGCGGCGTAGGCGTCCATGATCTTGCGGATGCCGTCCGGAAAGCCGCCGCCGGTCATGGCGCCGGTCGCGCCGGCGTCCAGGTCGGCCAGCAGCGTGATGGCCTCCTCGCCGTCCCACGGGCCCTCGATGGCCTCGCCGCCCTGCTCGATCAGGTCGCGCAGCTTGGAGGCCGCGCCCGCCGTCTCGATCTTGAAATAGCTCACCTGCTCGATCTCGCGCGCCATGCGGGCGAGGAAGGGCGCCGACAGCGGCGTGCCGGCGGCCGGCGCGTCCTGCACCATCACCGGGATGTCGATGGCGTCGGAGACGCCGGCGTAGAACTCGAAGACCTTGGATTCCGGCACCCGGAAGGTGGCGCCGTGGTAGGGCGGCATCACCATGACCATGGCCGCGCCCATGTCCTGCGCCCGGCGGCTGCGCTCGGCGCACACCCGGGTGCTGAAGTGGGTGGTGGTGACGATCACCGGCACGCGCCCGGCCACGTGCTCCAGGGACACGCGGGTCAGCACCTCGCGGTCCTCGTCCGACAGCAGGAACTGCTCGGAGAAGTTCGCCAGGATGCACAGGCCGGTCGAGCCGGCGTCGATCATGAAGTCGAGGCACCGCTTCTGGCTCTCCAGGTCGAGCGCGCCGGACTCGTCGAAGGTGGTCGGTACGACCGGGAACACGCCCCGAAAGCGGGGCTGGCTGCGCGAGGGCGACGGGCGGGGGGACGGCATGGGCAGGTTCTTTCTCTCGTTCGATGGTCGGTGTTCGATGGGTCGGGATCGGCGGCGCGATCGTCCCGGTCAGTGCGAATGGCGCGGCACGTCGTTGCCGCGGCAGCCGACCAGGAAGTCGAGGTCGCAGCCCTCGTCGGCCTGCAGCACGTGGTCGACGTAGAGGCGGCGGTAGCCGCCGTCGGCCGGCGCGGGTTCGAGCGCGATGGCCGCCAGGCGCTCGGCCAGTTCGGCATCGGGGATGTCCAGGTGCAGGCGGCCGCCGGCGCAGTCGAGCTCGATCCAGTCGCCGTCGCGCACCGCCGCCAGCGGGCCGCCGGCGGCCGCCTCGGGCGCGACGTGCAGCACCACCGTGCCGTAGGCAGTGCCGCTCATGCGGGCGTCGGAGATGCGCACCATGTCCTTGATGCCGGCACGCAGCAGCTTGGGCGGCAGGCCCATGTTGCCGACCTCGGCCATGCCGGGATAGCCGCGCGGGCCGCAGTTCTTCAGCACCATCACGGAGTCGGCGTCGATGTCGAGCGACTCGTCGACGATGCGCTCCTTGTAGTGCTCCAGGTTCTCGAACACCACCGCGCGGCCGCGATGCTGCAGCAGCGCCGGCGTGGCGGCCGAGGGCTTGAGCACCGCGCCGCGCGGGGCCAGGTTGCCGCGCAGCACGCAGATGCCGCCATCGGCGAGCAGCGGCTTGTCCAGCGGCCGGATCACCTCGTCGTTGGTCAGCGGCGCTTCCCTGACGTTCTCCCACAGGCTGCGGCCGTTGACCGTGAGCGCGTCGGGGTGCGGCAGCAGGCCGGCCTCGCCCATGCGCCGCAGCACCGCCGGCAGGCCGCCGGCGTAGTAGAACTCCTCCATCAGGAAGCGGCCCGAGGGCATCAGGTCGACCAGCGTCGGCGTGCCGCGGCCGATGCGCGTCCAGTCCTCCAGCTCCAGCGGCACGCCCATGCGCCCGGCGATGGCCTTGAGGTGGATCACGGCGTTGGTCGAGCCGCCGATGGCGGCGTTGGTGCGGATGGCGTTCTCGAAGGCCTCGCGCGTGAGGATCTTCGACAGCGTCAGGCCCTCGCGCGCCATCTCGACGATGCGGATGCCCGACATGTGCGCCAGCACGTAGCGCCGCGCGTCGACCGCCGGGATCGCCGCGTTGTGCGGCAGCGAGGTGCCCAGCGCCTCGGCCATGCAGGCCATGGTCGAGGCGGTGCCCATCGTGTTGCAGGTGCCGGCCGAGCGCGACATGCCGCCCTCGGCCGAGAGGAACTGGTGCAGGTTGATCTCGCCGGCCTTGAGCGACTCGTGCAGCTGCCACACCGCCGTGCCCGAGCCGATGTCGCGCCCGTTCAACTTGCCGTTGAGCATCGGCCCGCCCGTGACGACGATGGCCGGCACGTCGCAGCTCGCCGCGCCCATCAGCAAGGCGGGCGTGGTCTTGTCGCAGCCGGTGAGCAGTACCACGGCGTCGATCGGGTTGCCGCGGATGGCCTCCTCGACGTCCATGCTCGCCAGGTTGCGCGTGAGCATGGCGGTGGGCCGCAGGTTCGACTCGCCACTGGAGAACACCGGGAACTCGACCGGGAAGCCGCCGGCCTCGTAGACGCCGCGCTTGACGTGCTCGGCGATCTTGCGGAAGTGGGCGTTGCAGGGCGTCAGCTCCGACCAGGTGTTGCAGATGCCGATCACGGGCCGGCCGTCGAACTCGTGGTCGGGGAAGCCCTGGTTCTTCATCCAGCTGCGGTACATGAAGCCGTTCTTGTCGGCGCTCCCGAACCATTCGGTGGAACGCAGTTTCTTGGGGGTGGGACGATCGGACATGGTGCGGACGAGGCCTCTGGAGATGGATGGGGGAGCGTCGGAGCACGCGGCAGCGACGGCAGCGGGCGCCGGAAGAAAACGGGGAGCGGCGAAGGACGAACTCGAAGGCGGATGCGGATGCAGATGCGGACCGGCGCCGTCAGCGCCGTCGTCGCCCGGCGGTGAAGAAGCGCTGCAGCAGGCAGAACACGAACAGCAGCGCGCCGACCACGATGCGCGTCCACCAGGAACTGAGCGTGCCGTCGAAGGCGATGAGCGTCTGGATGATCCCCAGCATCAGCACGCCGAACAGCGTGCCCGCCACGTAGCCGACGCCGCCGCTGAGCAGCGTGCCGCCGATGACCACCGCCGCGATGGCGTCGAGTTCCAGCCCGACCGCGTGCAGCCCGTAGCCCGAGAGCATGTAGAACGTGAACAGCACGCCCGCGAGCGCCGAGCACAGGCCCGAGAGCGCGTAGACGCCGATCAGCGTGCGGCGCACCGGCAGGCCCATCAGCCGCGCCGAGGCCTCGCTGCCGCCGATGGCGTAGACCGCGCGGCCGAAGGGCGTGCCGTGGGCGACGAACACCGCCACCGCCAGCACGGCGACGGCGATTACCGCGCCCAGCGAGAGCGAGGCGCCGCCGCCCAGCGGGATGCGCAGCTGCGCCAGCCCGGCATAGGCCTCGCTGGTGATGCTGATCGAGTCGATGCTGATGAGGTAGCACAGGCCGCGCGCCAGGAACATGCCCGCGAGCGTGACGATGAAGGGCTGCAGCCGGAAGCGCTCGATCAGGAAGCCCATGGCGCCGCCGAAGACGGTGCCCATCGCCAGCACCAGCGGGATGGTCGCCGCCGGACTCCAGCCGTGGTGCTCCACCAGCGAGGCCGACACCATCGTCGTCAGCGCCACCACCGAGCCGACCGACAGGTCGATGCCGCCGGTGAGGATGACGAAGGTCATGCCCACCGCCACGACCACCAGGAAGGCGTTGTCGATCAGCAGGTTGAGGAACACCTGGGCCGAGAAGAAGCCGTCGTAGCGCAGCGAGCCGAGCAGCGCCATCAGGGCGAACAGCGACACGGTCGCCGTCAGCGGCAGGTACTTGGGGTCGAGGCGGCGCGACGCGGCCGGCGCTGGCGCGGCCCGCGCCGGCGACATGACGGCCGGCGCGGCGGCGGCGTCGAGCCCGCGCAGGTCCGGGTGGGGGTCGATGGAAACCGGGAGGTTGGCGATCGTGTTCATTGCGCGGCTCCTTGCTGGGGACGCACCGCCAGCACGCGCAGCGCGTCGCGGAATTCCGCCGACTGCAGCAGCATCACGGCGAACACCACCACCGCCTTGACCACCAGGTTGATCTCCGGCGGCACGCCCAGCGAGTAGATGGCGTAGGTCAGCGTCTGGATGATGAGCGCCCCGATCACGCTGCCCACCAAGCTGAAGCGCCCGCCGGTCAGCAGCGTGCCGCCCAGGGTCACGGCCAGGATGGCATCGAGCTCGAGCAGTGCGCCGGCGTTGTTGCCGTCGGCGCTCTTGACGTTGGAACTGATCAGCAGTCCGGCCAGCCCCGCGCACAGGCCGCACACCGCGTAGGCGCCGACGATCAGGCGCCGGGCGTTGACCCCGGCCACGCGCGCGGCCGTCGGGTTGATGCCCACGGCCTGCAGGAACAGGCCCAGCGCGCTGCGCGTGGCGGCCAGGTAGAGCGCCGCGAAGACCCCGGCCACGACGAAGATCGAGAACGGCAGGCCCAGCAGGTAGCCCCCGCCGATGAAGAAGAACGGCGGGTGGTAGATGGTCAGGATCTGGCCGTCGGTGATGAGCTGCGCGATGCCGCGGCCGGCCACCATCAGGATCAGCGTGGCGATGATGGGCTGCATGCCCGCGCCGGCCACCAGCGCGCCGTTCCACAGCCCGCACGCCAGCGCCACGGCCAGCGCCGCGCCTATGGCCAGCGGCAGGCCGAAGCGGGCGCTGCCGTCGGCCGCGCCGCCGATCGTCCAGGCCGCCACCGCCGCCGAGATCGCCACCACCGCGCCGACCGAGATGTCGATGCCGCGCGTGGCGATGACCAGCGTCATGCCCAGCGACACCAGCACCAGCGGCGCGGCCCGGTTCAGGATGTCGATCAGGCTGCCGTAGAAATGGCCGTCGCGCCACTCGACGTGCAGGAAGCTCGGGTTGAAGGCCGCGTTGACGGCCAGCAGCAGCGCCAGCGTGACCAGCGGCCAGGCCAGGCGGTGGCGCATCGCGCGCGCGGGGAGGGAGGAGGACGGATCGGACATGGGAATGGGGAATGGCGGGAGTTGGCGTGTAAGTCAGGCCGGCTGGGCCGCGATGAGTTCGTAGACCTCGTCCTCGGTGCAGCCGCCGGGCAGCTCGCCGACCTTCACGCGGTCGCGCAGCACCACGATGCGGTGCGCCACGCGCACCACCTCGGCGATCTCCGACGAGATGAAGAGCACCGCCATGCCGGCCTCGGCCAGCTTCAGGATCCGATCCATGATGTCCTGCTTGGCGGCGACGTCGATGCCGCGCGTGGGCTCGTCGAGGATCAGCAGGCGCGGACCCGTGGCCAGCCAGCGCCCGATCACGGCCTTCTGCTGGTTGCCGCCCGACAGCAGGCCGATCGGCGTCTCGATGCTGGCGGTCTTGATGCCCAGCAGGGCGACGAAGCGCTCGGCCAGCTTCGTCTGCTCGGCGTGCGAGAGGAACTTGCCGACGCCCATGCGTGCCTGCAGGGCCAGTGCGATGTTCTCGCGCACCGACAGCTCGGCGACGATGCCATCGGTCTTGCGCTCCTCCGGGCACAGCGCCAGGCCGGCGGCGATGGCGTCGGCCGGGCTGGCGAAGCGCACCTCGCGCCCGTCGATGCGCAGCACGCCGGCGTCGGGCGTCTCCAGGCCGAAGAGCAGGCGCGCGAGTTCGGTGCGCCCGGCGCCCAGCAGGCCGGCCAGGCCGACCACCTCGCCGGCGCGCAGCTTCAGGTCGATCGGCTGGAGCTGCCCGGCCTGGGCCAGGGCACGCGTCTCCAGCAGCGCGGCGCCGTCGTCGCCGACCACCTCGGGCGGCGCCTGCCGCGCCTGCTGGGCCGCGAGTTCGCGTCCGAGCATCGCGGCGATCAGCGCCGGCGCGGGCAGTTCGGCCACCGGCCACTCGCCGACCCAGGCGCCGTTGCGCAGCACGGTGATGCGGTCGGACACCGCGTAGACCTGGTTCATGAAGTGCGTGACGAAGACGATCGCCAGGCCCTCGCCGCGCAGCCGGCGCAGCACGGCGAAGAGCTTCTGCACCTCGTCGTCGTCGAGGCTGGAGGTCGGCTCGTCGAGGATCAGCACCTTCGAGCGCAGGCCCAGCGCGCGCGCGATCGCCACCATCTGCTGCACCGCCACCGGGTAGCTCGACAGCAGCCGCGTGACGTCGATGTCCAGCCCGATGCGCGCGAGCAGCTGTCGCGCGCGCTCCTCGACCACGGCCCAGTCGATGCGGCGGCCCTGCGCCCAACCGTGGCGCGGGTAGCGTCCGGCGAAGACGTTCTCGGCCACCGAGAGGTTCGGGCACAGGTTCACTTCCTGGTAGACGGTGCTGATGCCCAGGCGCTGCGCGTCGACCGGCGTGGCCGGACGGATCGCCCGGCCGTCGAGCCGGACCTCGCCGGCGCTGGCCGGGAACACGCCCGTGAGCACCTTGATGAGGGTCGACTTGCCCGCGCCGTTCTGCCCCATCAAGGCGTGGATCTCGCCGGGATAGAGGCGCAGCCGCACGTCGCGCAGCACCTCGACGGGACCGAAACGCTTGCCGATGCCGGCGAGTTCGAGCACGGGCGCGGGCCGGCCGGCGGCGTCGGCCGACGTGTCGATCGTGACGAAGGTGTCGTCGCGCCGACCGGTCACGGCGTCGGCCTCGGATGGAATGACGGCGTTCATCGGTTCAGCGGTTCTTGTGGTAGACGTCGATGAACACGGCCGCGAGCAGCACGAGGCCCTTGATCACCTGCTGGTAGTCGATACCGATGCCCATGATCGACATGCCGTTGTTCATCACCCCCATGACGAAGGCGCCGATCACCGCGCCCATCACCTTGCCCACGCCGCCCGAGGCCGACGCGCCGCCGATGAAGCAGGCCGCGATCACGTCCAGCTCGAAGCCCAGGCCGGCCTTGGGCGTGGCGGTGTTCAGGCGCGCGGCGAACACCAGCCCGGCCAGCGCCGCCAGCACGCCCATGTTGACGAAGGCGTAGAAGCTCAGGCGCCGGGTGTCGATGCCCGACAGGCGCGCCGCCTTCTCGTTGCCGCCCAGGGCGTACACGCGCCGGCCGATGGTGGTGCGGCGGGTGACGAAGTCGAACAGCCCGATCAGCAGGGCCATCACCACCAGCACGTTGGGCAGGCCGCGGTAGGAGGCCAGCATCCAGGCGAAGCCGATCAGCAACGCCGAGAAGACCACCGTCTTGCCGACGAAGAAGCCCGCCGGCTCGCCCGCGATGCCGTGGGCGCGCTGGCGCTGGCGGGTGCGCCAGCCGGCGGCCGCGAACGCCGCCGCCAACGCCACGCCCAGCAGCAGCGAAGTCATCCTCGTGCCCTGGACGTCGAACGCATCGGGGATGAAGCCCGAACTCAGGCGCTGGAACACCTCCGGAAAGGGGCCGATCGACTGACCCGCCAGCAGGGCCAGCGCCAGTCCCTTGAAGACCAGCATGCCCGCGAGCGTGACGATGAACGACGGGATGCGGAAGTACGCGACGAACCAGCCCTGCGCCGCGCCGACCAGCGCGCCGCAGGCCAGGCAGGCGAGCGTCGCGGGCAGCACCGGCCAGTCGTGATTGACCATCAGCACCGCCGCCAGCGCGCCGACGAAACCGCTGACCGAGCCCACCGACAGGTCGATGTGTCCAGCCACGATGACCAGCAGCATGCCCAGCGCCATGATGACGATGTAGCTGTTCTGCAGCACCAGGTTGGTCAGGTTGAGCGGCTGCATCAGCGTGCCGTCGGTCATGACCTGGAAGAAGATCATGATCGCGATCAGGCACAGCAGCATTCCGTACTCGCGGAAGTTGCGGCGCAGGAAGGCGGCCGTCGACGCGGTGTCGGCGGGGGCGGCGACCGGTCGGGCCAGGGCGGAGGTTTCTTGGGTCATGCAATCGTTCTCGTGGTGGCGTCCGCCGCCCGGGGCGCATGCCCCCGGAGGATGGCGCCCATGATCTTTTCCTGCGAGGCCTCGGCCGTCGGCATCTCGGCGACGAAGCGGCCCTCGTTCATCACGTAGATGCGGTCGGAGATGCCCAGCAGCTCGGGCATCTCGGAGGAGATGACGATCACGCAGCGCCCCTGCGCCGCCAGTTCGGCAATGAGCGCGTAGATCTCGTACTTGGCGCCGACGTCGATGCCGCGCGTGGGCTCGTCGAGGATCAGCACCTTGGGGCTGGTGAACAGCCACTTGCCCAGCACCACCTTCTGCTGGTTGCCGCCGGAGAGGTTGACGGTCTTCTGCTCCACGTCCGGCGTGCGGATGCGCATGGCGCGGCGATAGCCCTCGGCGATCTCGTTGTCGCGCAGGTCGTCGATGACGCCCGCGCGCGCCACGCCGGCCAGGTTGGCCAGCGAGGTGTTGAAGCGGATGCTCTCCTCCAGCACCAGGCCGGCGCCCTTGCGGTCCTCGGTGACGTAGGCGAGCCCCTGCGCGATGGCCTTGCCCACCGTGCCGACGTCGACCTCGCGGCCGTCGACCAGCACCCGGCCCTCGATCTGCCGGCCCCAGCTGCGGCCGAACACGCTCATGGCGAACTCGGTGCGGCCCGACCCCATCAGCCCGGCGATGCCCACGACCTCGCCGTGGCGCACGTTCAGGTCCAGGTCCCGCAGGAAGGCGCGGTCGTGGCGCTGCGGATGCCGCGCCGACCAGCCGCGCACCTCGAAGCCGACCTCGCCGATGACCGGCGCGCGCGGCGGGTAGCGGTCGGCCATCGCGCGCCCGACCATGCCGCGGATCACGCGGTCCTCGCTCACCGGACCGGCGGCGCAGTCGATGGTCTCGACCGTGCTGCCGTCGCGCAGGATCGTGACCGCGTCGGCCACGCGCGCGATCTCGTTGAGCTTGTGCGAGATCAGGATGCAGGTGATGCCCTCGGCACGCAGCCCGATCAGCAGGTCGAGCAGGGCCTGGCTGTCGTTCTCGTTCAGGCTGGCGGTGGGCTCGTCGAGGATCAGCAGGCGCACGCGCTTGGACAGCGCCTTGGCGATCTCCACCATCTGCTGCTGGCCCACGCCCAGGTCGCCCACCGGCGTCTCGGGCGACAGCCGCAGGCCGACCTTCTCGAGCAGCCCGCGCGTGCGACGGTGCGTCTCCAGCCCATCGATCACGCCGCGCCGGGCGATCTCGTTGCCCAGGAACAGGTTCTCGGCGATGGAGAGCATCGGCACCAGGGCGAGTTCCTGGTGGATGATGATGACGCCGGCGCGCTCGCTGTCGTGGATGCCGCCGAACCGGCGCACCTCGCCGTCGTAGACGATGTCGCCGGCGTACTCGCCGTGCGGATAGACGCCGCTCAGCACCTTCATCAGCGTCGACTTGCCCGCGCCGTTCTCGCCCACCAGCGCGTGGATCTCGCCCGCGCGGATGCGCAGGTCGACGCGGTCGAGCGCGACCACGCCGGGAAAGGTCTTGCGGATGTTCCGCATCTCCAGCAGTACCGTCATCGAGATTGCCTTCCGTGCGCCACGCCGTGGCGCACCGGGTTCACTTGACCTGCGAGGCCTTGTAGTAGCCGCTGCCCACCAGGACCGACTCCCAGTTGGACTTGTCCACGCTCACCGGCTTGAGCAGGTAGGCGGGCACCACCTTCACGCCGTTGTTGTAGGTCTTGGTGTCGTTGACCTCGGGCGTCTTGCCCGAGACCACCGCGTCCACCATGTTGGCCGTCACCTTGGCGAGTTCGCGCGTGTCCTTGAACACCGTCGAGGACTGCTCGCCGCGGAGGATCGACTTGACCGAGGGCACTTCGGCGTCCTGGCCGCTGACCACCGGGCACGGCTGCTGCGCGCTGCAGTAGCCCACGCCCTTGAGCGAGGACAGGATGCCGATCGACAGGCCGTCGTAGGGCGAGAGCACGGCGTCGACGCGGGCGTTGCCGTAGTAGGCCGACAGCAGGTTGTCCATGCGCGCCTGCGCCACCGCGCCGTCCCAGCGCAGCGTGCCGACCTTGTCCATGCCCGTCTGCTTGCTGCGCACCACCAGCTTGCCGCCGTCGATGTAGGGCTTGAGCACGCTCATCGCGCCGTCGTAGAAGAAGAACGCGTTGTTGTCGTCGGGCGAGCCGCCGAAGAGTTCGATGTTGAACGGGCCCTTGCCCTGCTTCAGGCCGAGCTTGTCGACGATCGAGGTCGCCTGCAGCACGCCGACCTGGAAGTTGTCGAAGGTGGCGTAGTAGTCGACGTTCTTCGAGCCCTTGATCAGGCGGTCGTAGGCGATGACCTTGATGCCGCGATCGGCCGCGTTCTGCAGCACCTTCGACAGCGTGGTGCCGTCGATGGAGGCCACCACCAGCACCTTGGCGCCGCGCGTGACCATGTTCTCGATCTGCGCGAGCTGGTTGGGGATGTCGTCGTCGGCGTACTGCAGGTCGGTCTTGTAGCCGCGCTCCTTGAGCACCTTGACCATGTTGTCGCCGTCGCCGATCCAGCGCGCCGACGACTTCGTCGGCATGGAGATCCCGACCAGCCCCTTGTCCTGGGCCTGCGCCAGCGGCGCGAGCGCCGCGACGGCGGCGAGGGTCGCCGTGGCGACGAGCGTCTTGAGGAATGTGCGTTTCATGGAAGCGATCTTTCGAGGGGAGTCTCAGTTGTTATGGGTGCTTGTGGATGCCGCATGCATCCGTCGAAACCGGCACGTCCCAAGCCCGGGGATACCGCGGAACCGGCTCCGCCGGGCCGCCGGTATCGCCCCCTTCCAGGGGGTTGGCGAAGCGACAAGAAGTGCGCGAAGACTGGGGGTGGTCAATATTTGCGCTTCGGGAATTCGGCGGCGGCCGTCTCCATCGGGAAGATGCCCTCCTCCGTCACGATGCGCTTGGGCACCGGCTTGCCCGCCAGGACGTCCTTGACCGCCGTCATCAGCTGCGGGCCGAGCAGCGGGCTGCACTCCACCGACACGTTGAGCTTGCCGGCCATCATGGCCTGGAAGGCGCCCTTGACGCCGTCGATCGAGATGATCGTGATGTCCTGGGCCGGCTTGAGCCCGGCCTCCTCGATGGCCTGGATGGCGCCGATGGCCATGTCGTCGTTGTGCGCGTAGAGCACGTTGATGTTCTTGCCCTCGGCCTTCAGGAAGGCCTCCATCACTTCCTTGCCCTTGGCGCGCGTGAAATCCCCGGTCTGCGATCGCACGATCTTGAACTTGGGATCGGCCTTGACGATTTCCTCGAAGCCCTTCTTGCGGTCGATGGCCGGGGCCGAGCCGACCGTGCCCTGCAGTTCGACGATGCGCACCTCGCCGGTCTTGCCCTTCATGCGCTCGACCAGCCAGCGCCCGGCCTTGCGGCCTTCCTCGACGAAGTCCGAGCCCATGAACGTCACGTAGAGCGAGGTGTCCTTGGCGTTGACGGCGCGGTCGGTCAGGATCACCGGGATCTTGGCGGCCTGCGCCTCGCGCAGCACGTTGTCCCAGCCCGACTCCACCACCGGCGAGAAGGCGATCACGTCGACCTTCTGCGCGATGAAGGCGCGCAGGGCCTTGATCTGGTTCTCCTGCTTCTGCTGCGCGTCGGAGAACTTGAGTTCGATGCCGGCATCCTTGGCGGCGGACTTGATCGATTCCGTATTGGCGGTGCGCCATTCGCTTTCGGCACCGACTTGGCTGAAGCCCAGCACGATCTTCTTCTGCGCGAAGGCGAAGCCCGGCATCAGGGCGGCAGCGCCCAGCGTCGTGGCTGCGGCTGCGATGAGTTGTCTGCGATTGGTCGTCATGGTCCGTCTCCTGTTGGCCGCCTCGGCGGCGATGTTGTTGTCGAAACTCGATGCGAAGTGTAAGAATGGAATTTGTATTGATCAAATACTTTTTTGATCAAAATTGATATCGATAAACACATTCAGGCAAACCCCCATGTCCGTATCGACCGACAGCATTCATTGGTTCCTTCGCGCCCGTCTGAAGACGCGCCAGCTGCTGCTGCTCTCGGCGCTGGCCGACGAGGGCAACATCCACGGCGCGGCCCGCGTGCTCCACATGACGCAGCCGGCCGCCTCCAAGCTGCTCAAGGACCTGGAGGACGCGCTGGAGGTGCCGCTGTTCGAGCGCCTGCCGCGCGGCATGCGGCCGACCTGGTACGGCGAGACCATGATCCGCCACGCGCGCGAGGCGCTCGCCAGCCTCAACATGGCCCACGAGGAGCTGACGGCGCTCAAGGCCGGCCGCTTCGGGCAGGTCGGGGTGGGCGCCATCACCTCGCCGGCGCTGGCCCTGCTGCCGCCGGCCATCGCGATGGTCAAGCGCGAGCAGCCGAGCCTGCGCGTGGTGCTGGAGATCGAGACCAGCCCGGTGCTGATCGAGCGGCTGCGCCAGGGACGGCTCGACATCCTGGTCGCGCGCTTCCTGGGCGAGGAGGACAAGGCGAACCTGCGCTACGAACCCCTGACGGGCGAGCCCGTGTGCGCCGTGGCGCGCCCCGGCCATCCGCTCGCGGGCCACGGCAGCCTCGCGCTGCGCGACGTCGTCGGCGCGAGCTGGATCGTGCCGCCGGCGGGCAGCGTGCTGCGCCACCGCTTCGACCTGATGTTCCAGGAAGCCGGCCTCACGCCCCCCTTCAACGTGATCGAGACCGCCGCGATCCTGTTCATCACGCGCATGCTCCAGCAGAGCGACACGCTGTGCGTGATGGCCGCCGAGGTGGCGCGCTACTACGCCTCGCACGGCATCCTGGAGATCCTGCCGCTGGACATGCCCTGCCACATGGACGACTTCGGCTTCATCACGCGCACCGACCGGCTGCTCTCGCCCGGCGCGACGCTGCTGCTGCAGTCGCTCAAGACCGCCAGCCTGCCGGTCTACGGCCGACGACCCGAGCCGGCCTGAGCGCGGACCGCGGACGACGGCGAGGCCGGGTCTCCCCCGCCCTCGCCGGGGTCGTCACACCCAGCCGGCGTCGACCGTGAACTCCTGCGCCGTGCACATCGCCGCGTCGTCGGAGGCCAGGAACAGCACCATGCGCGCGATGTCGTGCGGCTGCAGCTTGTCGGGCAGGCACTGGTTGCGCTGGAGTTCGCGCTCCCCTTCCTCGTCGAGCCACAGCGCGATCTGACGTTCGGTCATGACCCAGCCGGGCGAGACCGTGTTGATGCGGATGCGGTCCTGCCCCAGCGTGCGCGCCAGCCCGCGCGTGAGGCCGTTGACCGACGACTTGGCGATGGCGTAGCACGGGTAGCCCGCGCCCTTGCCCTGCCAGCCGGTCGATCCCAGGTTGATCACCGAGCCCGCGCCCAGCCGGCGCATGCCCGGCACCACCGCCTGGATGGCGAAGAAGGCCGGCCGCTCGTTGATCGCCATGCGGTCGTCGTAGTAGTCGGGCGTGACCGACTCGAGCGTGTGGCGGTCGTCGCTCGCCACGTTGTTGACCAGCACGGAGAAGTCGCCGAGCGCCAGGGCCGCCTCGGCGATGGCCGACTGCAGCGCCGCGACGTCGCGCACGTCGCAGGTCCGCCACCAGGGCGCGGGATCGCCGGCCGCCTCGATCGACTGCGCGAGCGCGCGGCTCGGCCCCTGGGCGATGTCGACGAAGGCCACCCGCGCGCCCTGCGCCGCCAGCGCCCGCACGATGGCCGCGCCGATGCCGCTGCCGCCTCCCGTGACGAAGACGTTGCGGCCGTGCAGGCTGGGATAGATGGAAAAGGCGTCGGCGGGGATGGCGCTCATGTCGGAGTCTCCGGATGGTGTTTTTTCTATCATTGCAAAAATCGTATTGATAAATATTCTAATAACTTCTTTTCATTATCAATATGCCTTGATACGATCCGGCGCGTCAAGAGCCTTTTCGGGACGCCGTCGCCGCGCCCCTTCCGACCATGCCGCACGCGCCGCTTTCCCCTCCCCGTCCATCCGGCCCGCCTCGCTGCGTCTGGGACGCCGGCGCCCTGCTCGGCGAGGGCGCCCTGTGGTCGCCCCGGCTGCAGGCGCTGTGGTGGGTCGACATCCTCGGGCGGCGACTGCATCGCCTGCGCCCGTCGGACGGCGAGCGACGCAGCTGGGCCTTCGACGAGGAGATCTCGGCCGTGGCCGAGATCGCGGAAGGCGCGGACATCTCCGATTCGGCCGACATCACGGCCTCGCCCGACCTGCTGCTGATCACGCTGCGGCGCGGCTTCGCCACCTTCGACCCGGCGACCGGCGAGGTGCATTACCGCCACCGCCCGGACGAGCCCGCGACCAACCGCTTCAACGACGGCAAGTGCGACGCGCGCGGGCGCTTCTGGGGCGGCACCATGGACTTCGCCTGCGAGGCGCCCACGGGCGCGCTCTACCGCCACGACCCCGACGGCGGCACCGCCCGCCACGACGCCGGCTTCGCCGTCACCAACGGCCCGACGTGGTCGGCCGACGGCGCCACGATGTACTTCAACGACACGGTGCGCGGCACCGTGCTGGCCTACGACGTCGACGCCGCCACCGGCACCCTGTCGAACCGTCGCGTCTGGCTGCAGCTCGAGCGCGGCGACGGCGTGCCCGACGGCATGACCACCGATGCCGCCGGCCGCGTCTGGATCGCGCACTGGGGCGCCGGCTGCGTGAGCTGCCACGACCCGGTCACGGCCGCCGAGCTGGGCCGCATCGAGCTGCCGGCCCGCCAGATCACCAGCTGCGCCTTCGGCGGCCCCGACCTGCGCACCCTCTACGTCACCAGCGCCGCCACCGGCCTGGACGACGCCCGGCGCGCGGCCCAGCCGCTCGCAGGCGCCCTCTTCGCCGTCGAGCTCGACAGCCCCGGCGTGCCCTCCCACCGTTTCGGACAAGGTCCTCGATGACGCATCCCATCGTCTGGCTCCGGCACGCCGGCCAGCAGCTCGGCCTCGTGCCCTCCCTCGGCGGCAGCGTCGCCGCCTGGCGCCGCGACGCCACCGACGGCGGCACGCCGCTCGACCTCTGGCGGCCCTGGGACGGCGTCACGCCCGACCTCTACAAGCTCGCCTCGTTCGCGATGGTGCCGTGGTCCAACCGCATCAGCGGCGGCGGCTTCGAGCACGAAGGCCGCTTCCATCCGATGCGCCCGAACCGCGCCGGCGAGCCCTACCCGATCCACGGCGACGGCTGGCTGCAGCCCTGGACGCTGTCCCGGCCGGCCGACGACACGGTGGTCATGACGCTGGCCTCGCGCCATTTCGACGGCAACCCCTACGACTACGAGGCCGTGCAGACCTTCCGGCTGGTCGACGGCGGACTCGACCAGCGCGTCGAGGTCACGCACCGGGGCGCCGATCCCCTGCCCTACGGCCTGGGCCTGCACCCGTGGTTCCCGCGCCCGGCGGGCACCCGCGTGCAGGCGCCGGTCGACGGCGTCTGGCTGTGCGGCGCCGACCCGATCCCGACCGGCCACACGGCCGAACTGCCCGAGGGCTGGGACCTGGACGGCGGCATGTCCGCATGGGGGGCGCTGATCGACAACGGCTTCAGCGGCTGGGGCGGCCACGGCCGGATCGACTGGCCCGAGCACGGCCTGCGCCTCACGGTGGCGCAGCGCGAGCCGCACCTCGACGGCGACGACGCGAAGGGCTTCTGCCTGGTCTACCGGCCGCCGGAGGGACCGGGCTTCTGCTTCGAGCCGATCACGCACCCGATCGACGCCTTCCACATGCCGGGCCGGCCGGGCCTGCGCGTGCTGGCGCATGGCGAGTCGATGCGGCTGGACGTGGCCTGGCGCTTCGAGGACCTGTAGGGCGCACCGGGGGCGGCATCGCCGCCGCCCGCCGGCCCCCTGCGCCGGAGATCGGCCGGGCGCCGGGCGATGGCCGCGGTCCGACCGTCCTGCCTCGGGCAACGGAGCCGGTCGCTGCCCGGCCCCGCTCGCTTCACGCGGGCCTTCCGCTCACTTCCACCAGACTTCCATCTGCGCGCCGAAGACGGTGGCGCTGCGACGGCCGTCGGCGCCGAAGCCCGACGCGTTGGCCACGGCGGCGGCCTGGTTCCAGTTGGCGCGGGTGGCGTAGAGCCGGAACTCGGGCCGGGTCCAGAAATCGGTGTCCGGCGAGAAGGCGACCGCGAGCGTGCCCTTGTTCAGGGTCTGGCGCGCCTGGCCGTCGACGGCGCGGCGCGTGACGCCGACCTCCGCCAGCAGCTTGGTGTACTTCGCGATGCCGTAGGACACGCGACCGCCCACCGAGAGGTCCTTGGTCTCCGGTCCGCTGTCCGGGCTGGTGGTCTGGTAGCCGATCAGGGTCTGGCCACCGAAGCGGCCGATCTGGAAGTCCAGCGAGTCCAGGATGCGCCGCTGCTGCGCACCGGGCTGCGGCGTGGTCACCGTGCGGGTCACGAGCGGCGCGAAGGTGGTGTTGGGGTCGAAGCCGACGCCCGTCAGCAGGCCGGTGGTGGTGGTGCTGTTGTCCAGGTTGTAGAACTTGCCGTTGATCGCCGCGTGGCCGCTCGACGCCTGCACGATCGCCGTGTTGTTCAGGCCGGCGACCAGGAAGTTCTTCTGCACGTGCATCAGGCCCGCGGCACCGCCGTCCTTGCCCTGGGCAAAGGCGCCGGACACGAGACCGCCGGTGATCGTCAGCGCGCCGCCCGGATTGGTCGGGATGTCGCGCCACTGCGCATTGACGCGGCGGGCGTTGTTGGGCGTGCCGCCGCGGTTGTCGAAGGAGTCGGAGGTGTGCGCCGAGACGTTCAGCCGGCCCAGTCCGCCCAGCGGGATGTCGTCGATGCCGGCGCCGTAGTTGTCGCCGTCCTCCAGGATGAACTTGTCGACGATGTGCACGTCCACGATGCGGTGGTAGCGCTGGCCGGCCCACAGCGTCGAGGGATTGCCGAAGATGCCGCCGAGGGTGAAATACGCCTGCGCCGTGCCGGTGGTGCCGTTGTAGACCTTGGGCATGTAGTACACGCCGAAGTTCGCGCCGTTGCCGAGGTCGAAGCGCTTGCCCAGGCCGAACTCGAGGTAGTTGTCGCCTTCGTTGCCCAGGCGGTACTTCTGCAGGTCGCCGCCGAGGGCGTAGCCGCCCTTGGGCGCGCCGTTGCCGCCGCCGTAGAAGCCGCCTCGGCCGTAGCCCCAGAACTCCAGGCCGGTCGCCTGGTTGACCTTGGCGACGAAATCCCTCGTCGGGTCGGCCTTGACCTGCGCGTCCGGCGGCACCGAGTCCATGGGCACCGCCTCGACGGTCTGCGCCTGCGCCTGCCCGTGGAGGACCGTCAGGAGCACGGTGATCGCGGCAGCGATGGCATTGAATGAATGGGATTTGAATTGCATGGAAAGTCTCCTCGTGTTGTCGCGGTTTTTGGAGTGACGGAATTGCCTGGCTTTTTGCGGGCGCAGGTCTGCCCGGCGCCAGCGACGCAGGTCGCTGGACGGTTCTGTGATTCGGAGAAAAGGAGACGGCCCGCGCGATGGGGCCGGAATCTAGATCGGTGGCGCGGCCGGCTGCTGCATCAGGCGATGCCGGACGGGGAATGGCTCGGCGCGCGGCACGACGTACGGGTCGTGCGGCACCGGTCCTTTCGTCACCCGAGGTGACGGGACAGAAGAGTCAATGAAATCCATCGAATTTCTTGTAGTTATGTTTTTCGACCTGTTCGAGCAACGCTGACTCGAGTGAGACGGAGAACTCTAATTGACTGCCTTTTGAGTCGATTTCGGTGCAAACCCTGAAATAACTCGTATTAATTCGGCACTATCGATACTCATCCAAATATCAATTGGGCTGAGCCACCGGCATGTGCGATCGCATCGTTTCGCGCAGTGCGGCGAGTCGGCGATCGCACCGCCGAATCCGTCAATGCCAATGCCACGCCATCGACGCGGAACAGGTGAGAGCCCTCGGCGTCGACCCGCGGGGCGATGGCGATGTGCGCCGGACGCACGCCCAGGACCAGGGCGCCGGTCTGCGCGGCCGGGAGCGCGCGCGAGATGCATCGTCGTGCCGAGTTCGCGGTGCAGCCTGGCGGGCGCGATGCGCATCGTCGCGCGCAGCGACGCGTCCAGATTTGACAGTGGCTCGTCGAACGGGAACACCTTCGGCCTGCGTGCGACGGAGCGGCCGATGGCGCAAAGGCGCCGCTGTCGCCGACCTCTGCCGATCCCCGACCGCACCTCGATCGACATCGCGGCGTCGCGATGCGGCGTTCCGCGCTCCGCGCTCCGCTCAGTCCTCCAGGTCGTAGCGCATCTGCAGTTCGCGGATGATGCGACCGATGTCGTTGCGATGCCGCTCGCGGTCGCTCGCGACGCGCACGGTCCAGTTCGGTCCGCCCTCCTCCGCCTCGATGCCGACGACGCCGCCGGTGTGAACGTCGGTGCGTCGACCGTGCAATTCGGGAATGGCCTCGATGCGCTCGATCAGCAGGGCATGGAGTTCGGCGGCGGTGCGGGTGGGTCGGGTCATGTGGACGAGGCCTCGGAAAACCAGGGCACCAGGCGATGGCCCACGCGGTCTCCGAGAGCAACGCACGAGCAGCACACCGGAAGCAGGCCGAACGCCGCTGCCCTTCGGATGCGAATCCTCCACTGTATAGAGGCAATGCCTTCGATGCGGTGGATGAGTCGGCACCAGCGTCGACACCCACTCATCGAGCATGCTGAGATGGTACCGACTCGTCCGGCAACGACTCAGCGCGAGCCATCGGACTTCCCTCCGATCGACTCTGACGTGGCCTGCTCGACGAGGTCGGTCGTGCGTCGCGCTCACCCCGTGCGACGGACGGCCTGCGTCGTCGGCCTTTCGACTCGCGAAAAAGGGAAGGATGGAATTTCTTGGATCACTGCCGACGGACGGGCCGCCTTCCGTCACCGGTTTTGCGAGTGGTTCGATCGCTGTCGAGACCCTCGCGTCCGCCGACCAGGCCGCTGCGTCTTGCGCATCGGCGAGCGAGGTGCGGAGGACGGGATCGGTCGACGCCGGGGCGGCCGTCGATTCATCGAGTGTCGACGTCCGGTGCCGACAGCACCCGCGCCAGCCAGTCGCACAACGCACTGTCCGGGTCCTCGAAGCCGTGGATGGCGGTGAAGTGCTGCGCCTCGGGCTGGTCCAGCAACTCGACCCGGTTGCCGGCGGCCCGCCACGCGTCGCGCCAGGCGAGCGACTGGCGGGCGAACTCGGCCTGCTCGACGCCGCCCCAGGTCAGCAGCACGGGCGTGGCGCAGGGCCGCATCGGCAGCAAGGCCGGCGAGCAGCGCCGCACCAGTTCCTCGGTCAGCTGGATCTTCGGCTGCAGATAGCTGAAGCGCAGCGGCGCCAGGTCGTACAGGCCGCTGGCGAGCACCGCGCCGGCGAACGGATCGGCCGGCAGGCCGTAGTCGCGCGCCCACTCGGTCTGCAGGCACATCGCCGCCAGGTGGCCGCCGGCCGAGCTGCCGCCCACCGCCACCCGCGTCGGGTCGCCGCCGTGCGCGTCGATGTGACGCAGCACCCAGGCGCAGGCGGCGCGCGCCTGCCGGACGATCTCGTCGAGCGTCACCGCCGGACACAGCGCGTAGTCGGGCACCACCACCGTGACGCCGCGCCGCTGCAGGCCCAGCGCGACGCAGCTGAAATCGCCCGCCGACAGCGCCCGCCAGTAGCCGCCGTGGATGAAGACGAACACCGGCGCGCCGGGCCGTCCGGCCGGGAAGATGTCGAGCGTCTCGGCGCGCGTCGGACCGTAGGGCACGCCGAGCCGGCAATCCATCGTCGCGCGGGCGTGCGCGCTGCGCTCGGCGTAGTGGCGCATCTCCGCCGCCCGGTCGACCACAGGCAATGCGGGGTCGTAATGGGCGTCGATCTGTTCCTGGGTCTCGAAGTCGCGGTAGAGGCGGGGCATGAACGAACTCCTGATTCCGAATGTTTTTCAAACGCAGCAGCGTGACGATCGTGGAGCCTATTCCAAGACACCGCGGAACCGGCTTTGCCGGGCCGCCGGTGTTGCCCCCGAAGGGGGTTGGCGAAGCGACACGAAGTGCGCGAAGACTGGGGGCGAGCTCAAACTCCGATGTACGTCTGCCACAACGCCGGCTGCGCCGCCAGCGCGGCCGAATCGCCCTGCCAGACGACGCGCCCGCGCTGCACGATGGTGTGCGTGTCGGCCAGCGCGACGAGCCGCTGCACGTACTTGTCGATCACCAGGATGCTCTGGCCGCCGGCGCGCAGCCGGGCCAGGCAGCGCCAGATCTCCTCGCGCACCAGGGGCGCCAGGCCTTCGGTGGCCTCGTCGAGCACCAGCAGGTGCGGGTTGGTCATCAGCGCCCGGCCGATGGCCAGCATCTGCTGCTCGCCGCCGGAGAGCTGGTCGCCCCGGTTGCGCGAGCGCTCGGCCAGTCGCGGGAACAGGTCGCAGACGCGCTCCAGCGTCCACGGGTCGGCCGAGCGGTTGCGGTTGGCGGCGAAGGCGCGCAGGTTCTCGGACACCGACAGGTTGGGGAAGATCTGCCGCCCCTCGGGCACCACCGCCAGCCCCATGCGGGCGATGCGGTCGGGCTCCAGGCCCTCGATGCGCTCGCCGAGGAAGCGCACCGTGCCGCCGGACGGGCGCAGCAGGCCGAGCACCGCGCGCACCGTCGTCGTCTTGCCCATGCCGTTGCGGCCCAGCAGCGTGGCGACGTCGCCCGCGCCGATGCGCAGGCCGACGCCGAACAGCACCTGGCTGCTGCCGTAGGCGGCGCGCAGGTCGTCGACCTCGAGCAGCGCCGGCCGCGCGGCAGCGTCGGCCGCGACGCCGGCACCGGTGCCGCCCCGGCCGCCGACATTCGATCCCTGCATCGTGCTCACGCCCCGGCCTCCGTCGGCAGTTCGTCGCCCAGGTAGGCGCGCCGCACCTCCGGGTGGTTGCGGATGTGCCCGGGCGCGCCGCACGCGATCACGCGGCCGGCCACCAGCACCGAGATGCGGTCGGCCATCCGGAACACCGCGTCCATGTCGTGCTCGACCAGCAGCATCGTGGTCGCCCCGCGCAGCGACTGCAGCAGGGCCAGCATGCGCTCGGACTCGTCCGGTCCCATGCCGGCCATCGGCTCGTCGAGCAGCAGCAGGCGCGGCGACGTCGCCAGCGCCAGGCCGACCTCCAGCTGCCGCTGCTCGCCGTGCGCCAGCGCGCCGGCCAGCGCGTGCAGGCGCGCCGCCAGGCCGACGC
Organism: Variovorax sp. PvP013; assembly: GCF_050435945.1. Classification (NCBI taxonomy): domain Bacteria; kingdom Pseudomonadati; phylum Pseudomonadota; class Betaproteobacteria; order Burkholderiales; family Comamonadaceae; genus Variovorax; species Variovorax sp. PvP013. The sequence continues at coordinate 84,955 of NZ_JBNDLF010000012.1, read as the reverse complement.
GCTCGGCGACCGCGTCGGCCTCGGCGTAGCGGGCGGTTTCCGCGCGCGCCGGGCGCCAGAAGCGCAGGCTCGATCCCTGGCGCGCCTGCACCGCCAGCGCCAGGTTGTCGCGCACCGACAGGCGAGCGAAGACGCTGGTGATCTGGTAGGACCGGACCAGCCCGCGCAGCACGCGGCGCGGCATCGGCACGCGCGTGACGTCCTCGCCGCCGAAGACGATGCGGCCGGCGTCGGGCGCCAGCGCGCCGGAGATCTGGTGGATCAGCGTCGTCTTGCCCGCGCCGTTGGGGCCGATGAGCGCGTGCAACTCGCCCGGCAGCACGTGCAGCGCGGCACGGTCGGTGGCGACCAGGCCACCGAAACGCTTGACCAGGCCGTCGACGTGCAGCAGCGGCGCCGCAGCGTCGGCAACCGGGTGCGCGTTCGTCGTCGTGCGCATGCCGGTGCCGCTCACGACCGCGCTCCACGGCGCGACAGACCGGCCAGCCCGCGCGGCGCCGCCAGCACCACCGCCAGCAGCACGGCGCCGAGCGCGAACTGCCAGTGGATCGTGTAGGCCGACAGGACCTCCTCCAGCAGCAGGAACACCGCCGCGCCGACGAAGCCGCCCCACAGGTGGCCGACGCCGCCCAGGATCACCATCACCAGCAGCAGGCCCGACTGGTTCCACTGCAGCAAGGCCGGACTGACGAAGCCCGACTGGTTGGCCAATAGCGCGCCGGCCAGCCCGGCGAGCCCGCCCGCCAGCGTGAAGGCGACGAGCTGGTAGCGGTAGACCGGAAAGCCGATGGCGCCCATGCGCGTCTCGTTCTCGCGAAGCGCCTGCAGCACGTGGCCGAAGCGCGCGTCGAGCAGGCGCTGGACGCCGACGAACACCAGCGCGAACAGCCCCAGCACCACGTAGTAGAAGCGGGTGTCGCTGGCCAGATCGACGCCCGCGCCCAGCACGGAGCGGCCGGGCAGGGTCAGCCCGTCGTCGCCGCCCCAGGTCTTCCAGGACACCATCAGGTAGTACAGCATCTGCGCGAAGGCCAGCGTGATCATGATGAAGTAGACGCCCCGCGTGCGCAGGCTGACGGCGCCCACGGCCAGGGCGAACAGCGCGCCGGCCGCGACCGCCGCCGGCCAGGCGATCCAGGCCGACGTCACGCCCTCCTGCATCAGGATGCCCACCACGTAGGCCCCCAGGCCGACGAAGGCCGCGTGGCCGAAGCTGACCATGCCGCCGAAGCCGAGGATCAGGTTGAGGCTGGTGGCGGCCAGCGCGAAGATCAGGATGCGGGTCGCCAGGCCGACGTAGAAGTCCTCGCCGAGCGCCGAGGCGACGGGCGGCAGCGCGGCCAGGAGCAGCAGCACGGCGAGGCTGCGCCATGGGTGCAGCGGGTGGTCGAGCAGGCCGGAGGGCGCGGTCGTCGTCGAAGCGGAAGGAACGGGTTGCATCGGATTCAGCCGTGCGCCGGGAACAGCCCGCGCGGCTTCCAGAAGAGCACGGCCGCCATCAGCAGGTAGATGAGGATCGAGGCCAGGGCCGGTCCGGCGCCGGCCGCCGCGTCGGCGCCCAGCCACCGGTCGAAGGCCAGCGGGATCAGGGCGCGCCCGGCGGTGTCGACCACGCCGACCAGCAGCGCGCCGAAGAGGGCGCCGCGGATCGAGCCGATGCCGCCGATCACGATCACCACGAAGGCCAGGATCAGGATGCTCTCGCCCATGCCGACCTGCACCGCCAGCAGCGGCCCCAGCATGCCGCCGGCGACCGCGCACAGCGCCGCGCCGAGGCCGAAGACGGCGGTGAAGAGGCGCCGCACGTCGACGCCCATGGCACGCGCCATCTCGCGGTTCGACGCCCCGGCGCGCACCTGCATGCCCAGCCGCGTGCGCGTGACGAGCACGTAGAGCAGGGCCGCCACCGCCAGCCCGACGCCGATGATCAGCAGCCGGTAGGCCGGGTACGAGAAGCCCGGCAGCAGCTCGACCGGCCCCGCCAGGCTCGCCGGCGGGTTCAGCGCGACCGGCTGCGAGCCCCAGAGCATGCGCACGCCCTCGTTGGCCATCAGCAGGATGGCGAAGGTGCCCAGCACCTGCGAGAGGTGGTCGCGCCGGTAGAGCCGGCGCAGCACCGTCACCTCCAGCAGCATGCCGACGAGCGCCGTGCCGGCCACGCCGGCGAGGAGGCCGATCCAGAACGAGCCGCTGGCCGCCGCCGCCGTGGCGATCAGGTAGGCGCCCACCATGTAGAGCGAGCCGTGCGCCAGGTTGATCATGTCCATGATGCCGAAGACCAGCGTCAGCCCGGCGGCCAGCAGGAACAGCATCAGCCCGAACTGCAGCCCGTTGAGCGACTGCTCCAGGACCAGCACCCCCGCGCCCGTCATGCCGCGGGCATCTTGCAGGCGCCGACGTAGGCGTCGGCGTGGTTCTTGAAGACGGTGCTCAGGGTGCGGTTGGTCACGCGGCCCTGGGCGTCCTTGGTGACCACGCGCAAGTGGTAGTCCTGGACGGGGAAGTGGTTGGTGTTGAACCTGAAGGCCCCGCGCACCGATTCGAAGCGCGCCGCCTCCAGCGCCTTGCGCACGGCGGCCTTGTCGTCGAGCCGGCCCTTGACGTCGCGCACCGCGCCGTCGATGAGGCGGGCGGCGTCGTAGCCCTGCGCCGCGTAGAGCGTGGGCAGGCGGCCGTATTCCTTCTGGAAGTCGGCGACGAAGCGCCGGTTGGCGGCGTTGTCGAGGTCGTGCGCCCACAGCGAGCTGTTGAACATGCCCAGCATCGGCTCGCCGACCGCCTTGATCACGTCCTCGTCGGCCGAGAAGCCGGGACCGAAGAGCGTCATGTCCTTGGACAGGCCGGCGCCCACGAACTGCTTGATGAAGTTGATGCCCAGGCCGCCGGGCAGGAAGATGTAGACCGCGTCGGGCCTGGCCGCGCGCATCTTGGCGATCTCGGCGCCGTAGTCGAGCTGGTTGAGCGGGGTGTAGCTCTCCAGCGCGATCTCGCCCTTGTAGAAGCGCTTGAAGCCGGCCAGGGCGTCCTTGCCGGCGGGGTAGTTGGGCGCCAGCAGGGCCACGCGCTTGAAGCCCTTGTCGGCCACCGTCTTGCCCACCGCCTCGTGCAGGTTGTCGTTCTGGTAGCTGGCGCTGAAGAAGTAGGGGTTGCACTGCTCGCCGGCGTACTGCGACGGCCCGGCGTTGGCGCTGACGTAGAAGGTCTTGGACTGGAAGGTCGGCGCGCCCACCGCCAGCATCACGTTGGAGAACACGATGCCGGTCATGAAGTCGACCTTGTCGCGCTTGATCAGGCGATCGGCGGTCTGGCGCGCCACGTCGGGGCTCTGCTGGTCGTCGGCCACCACCACCTCGGCCGGCAGGCCGCCGAGCCTTCCGCCGCCCTGCTTGACCGCCAGCTGGAAGCCGTCGCGGATGTCCACGCCCAGCCCGGCGCCGGGGCCCGACAGGGTGCTGAGCAGGCCGATCCTGACGGCGTCGGCGGCGTGGGAGACGGGGGCCGCGCAGGCCAGCGCGGCGAGCGCGGCCAGCGCCAGCGGACGGAACGGGGAAGCGGAGGCGGACACGGTCTTTTTCATGCGGATGGCCTTTCGGGGTCGTCGGTGGAGCCGGGGAACGGGCGGCGCAGCGTAGCAGTTCCGGCGCGCTCCGCACCGCCCGCGATCCGGTCAAGGGTCCACGAGTGACTCCAATTGAAAACGATTCTCATCGGGCCCTAGAATCGCGAGCCCCGCCACCCGCCGGCACGCGGGCATCGCGTCCCGTCCTCCGGACGGCCGCCCACCTTCCCTCCCTGTCCCCCGCTCGTCGTCGCGCTCCCGCGCGCGATCCGTCGTCCTTTCACCGTCCCGTGCCGATGTCCATGCCTTCCTCTCCCTTTCCTCCACGCGCTTTCCCGCTGCGCGCCGCCGTCCTCGCGCTGTGCGCCGCCACCGCGCAGGCCCAGACCGCTGCCACGCTCGACGAGGTCGAGGTCCGCGACAGCACCGGCGCCACCGGCTACGACGGCGCCCGGCGCAACACCGCCGCGACCCGCACCGACACGCCGCTGATCGAGACCCCGCAGTCGGTGCGCGTGGTGCCCCGGCAGCTCATGGACGACCTGGGCGCCACGCGCCTGTCCGACACGATCGACCACGTCAGCGGCATCGCCCGCCTCAACGACTTCGGCGGCACCTGGGACAACTACGCCATCCGCGGCTTCAGCAACACCGACGGCGGCTCGCTGCTCAACGGCTTCGCCTCGGGGCGCGGCTACGGGCCGCAGCGCGACGTCGCCAGCGTCGAGCGCATCGAGTTCCTCAAGGGCCCGACCGCGGCGCTCTACGGCAGCGGCGAGCCCGGCGGCACGCTCAACGTCGTCACCAAGAAGCCGCAGTTCACGCCCTCGCACACGGCCGGCCTGCAGATCGGCGGCCTGGGCTTCCGGCGCGCGACGCTCGACACCACCGGCGCCCTGGGCCCGAACGTGGCCTATCGCCTGAACGTCGCGGCCGAGGACGGCGCGAGCCGCACCGGTTGGGTGGACAGCCGCAAGGCCGTGGTCGCCCCGGCCCTGACCTGGGTCGTCGACGCCGACACCGTGCTGCACTACGAGGCCGAGTTCATCCGCATCCGCACGCCGCTCGACCGCGGCCTGGTGCAGGTCGGCGGCAACGCCCTGGCGCTGCCGCGCGACCGCTACCTGGGCGAGCCCGCGCGCGACGACCTGCGCGTGGCCGGCGACACCCACCAGCTGGCGCTGGACCGCGACCTGGGCGACGGCTGGCGCGCGCGCGTGGGCGCCTCCTACCGAGAGACCGAGCTCGAGGGCGACGCCGTCGACCTCAACGGCACCCTGCGCGCCGACGGCCGCACGCTGACGCGGCGCGACAGCTGGCGCACCCTGCCCGCGCGCGACGTCTCGCTGCAGGCCGAGGTGGAGGGCAGGTTCCGCACCGCCGGCCTGGGCCATACGCTGCTGGCCGGCGTCGAGTCGTGGCGGCTGGCGATGGGACAGGGCATCGCCTACTCCACCCTGGCGACGCAGCCCTTCGCCATCGACATCTTCGACCCCGTCTACGGCCAGCCGCGCGGCATCCTGCGGCCCGGCTTCGCGACCGACGACCGCCAGCGCGCGACCGGCGTCTTCGTGCAGGACCAGATCGACCTGAGCGCGCGCTGGAAGCTGCTCGCCGGCGTGCGCTTCGACCGCTTCCACCAGGACTTCAAGGACTTCCTGGCCGGCACGCGGCAGGTGCAGGACCACTCGGCCGCCACGCCGCGCCTCGGCCTGACCTACCTGCCGACGCCCGACACCTCGCTGTACGTCTCGGCCGGCCGCTCGTTCCGCCCCAACGCGGGCGCCGACGAGACCGGCACCGCCTTCGCGCCGCAGAAGGGCCAGGCCTTCGAGGTCGGCGCCAAGTGGCAGTCGCGCGACCAGCGCATGAACGCGTCGCTGGCGGCCTTCGACATCCGCAAGACCAACGTGCTCACGCGCAGTCCGACCAACGTCGACTTCAACATCGCCGCCGGCGAGGTGCGCAGCCGCGGCGTGGAGGCCGACGTGGCCGGCCAGCTCGACGCGAACTGGCGCCTGACGGCCAACGTCGCCTTCACCGACGCCGAGGTCACGCGCGACAACAACCCCGCCCTGCTCGGCAAGCGCCTGGCGAACATCCCGCGCGCGAGCGCCGGCCTGTTCGCCATCCGCGAGGACCGTCTGCCCGGCGGCGGGCGCTACGGCGTGGGCGGCGGGCTGGTGCACGTGGGCGAGCGCACCGGCACGGCCACCGACACCTACCGCCTGCCGGCCTACACCACCGTGCGCCTGACGAGCTACTGGCAGGTCGACCCCCGCACGCGCGTGGGCCTGGAGCTGCACAACGCCTTCGACAAGCACTACGCGCTGGCCTCCTGGGGCGCGCTGACGGTGATCCCCGGACTCGGCCGCCAGCTGGTGGCGAGCGTGCAGGTGAGGTTCTGAGCCCGGCGAACATCTGCTGACACGCCGGGGGCTCGGCTTTACGAGACGGGCATGCCTCTTTACGGAACGGCCCACATTCATCCGTACTTGGTCGCGACGATCGAGGCATGTCTCCCGCCGCCTGCCGTGATTCCGGCCTTTCCCGCCCGTCCTTTCCTTCCGCTTCCCGCCCCTCCGACCCACCGCCGCCCCGTCCGTTTTCCCGCCGTCCTCCCCGCCGTCTCTCCCACGATCGACGCTTCCCCTGGTCCCGCGTCGCAGCCACGATCGCCGCCACCCTGGCCGCCACGGCGGCGTGGGCCGTGGAGCCCTTCACGGTGCGCGACATCCGCGTGGAGGGCCTGCAGCGGGTGGAGCCCGGCACCATCTTCGCCTCGCTGCCCCTGCGCGTGGGCGACACCTACAGCGACGAGACGGGCTCCGCGGCGATCCGCGCGCTGTTCGAGCTGGGTCTGTTCAAGGACGTGCGCCTGGACGTGAACAACGGCGTGCTGGTGGTCATCGTCGAGGAGCGCCCGACGGTGGCCGACGTGGACTTCGTGGGCACCAAGGAGTTCGACAAGACGGCGCTGCAGAAGTCGCTGCGCGAGGTGGGTCTGGCCGACGGCCGGCCCTACGACAAGGCGCTGACCGACCGCGCCGAGCAGGAGCTCAAGCGCCAGTACGTGAGCAAGAGCCTGTACAACGCCCAGGTCGTGACCACCGTCACGCCCATCGAGCGCAACCGCGTGAACCTGACCTTCACGGTCACCGAGGGCGAGCCCGCGCGCATCCGCGAGGTCCACATCGTGGGGGCCAAGGCCTTCGGCGAATCCACGCTGCTGAACCTGTTCGACCAGGACGCGGGCGGCTGGATGAGCTGGTACACCAAGTCCAACCAGTATTCGCGCGCCAAGCTCAACGCCGACCTGGAGACCCTGCGGTCGTACTACCTCTCGCGCGGCTACCTGGAGTTCCGCATCGACTCGACCCAGGTGGCGCTGTCGCCCGACCGGGAGGACCTGGCGGTGACGGTGAACATCACCGAGGGGGAGAAGTTCACGGTCGCGGGGGTGAAGCTCGACGGCAACTACCTCGGTCGCGACGACGAGTTCAAGTCGCTGGTGACCATCCGCGCGGGGCAGCCCTACAACGGCGAGCAGGTGGCCGAGACGACCAAGGCGTTCACGGACTACTTCGGCACCTTCGGCTACGCCTTCGCGCGGGTGGAGGCACGCCCGGAGATCGACCGCGCGACCAACCGCGTGACGCTCGCGCTGGTGGCCGAGCCGGCGCGCCGGGTGTACGTGCGGCGCCTGAGCGTGGGGGGCAACAACAAGACGCGCGACGAGGTGGTGCGGCGGGAGTTCCGCCAGTACGAGGCCTCGTGGTACGACGGCGACAAGATCAAGCTCTCGCGCGACCGGGTGGACCGCCTGGGCTTCTTCACGGAGGTCAGCGTCGATACCCAGGAGGTGCCGGGCTCGCCCGACCAGGTCGACCTCACGGTCAACGTGGTGGAGAAGCCCACCGGCTCATTGCAGCTGGGCGCCGGCTACTCGAGCACGGAGAAGGTCTCGCTCACCTTCGGCATCACGCAGGAGAACGTCTTCGGCTCCGGCAATTACCTGGGATTGAGCGTCAACACCAGCAAGTACAACCGCACCATCTCGCTGACCGCCACCGACCCCTACTTCACCTCCGGCGGCATCACGCGCACGATCAACGTCTTCCACACCACGACCCGGCCCTACTACCAGGCCGACGGCAACTACAAGCTGGCGAGCGACGGCGGATCGATCAAGTTCGGCGTGCCCTTCAGCGAGATCGACACGGTCTTCTTCGGCGTCGGACTCGAACGCTACCGCTTCACGCCCGGCACCAACGGCGACTACACGGTGGTCGACGGCACGTCGATCTACACCGCCACGCCGCAGGCCTACCTCGACTACTTCCAGTGCGCGGGCACGGTGCCGAGCGTGACCTGCGCCAACGCGAGCCGCGTCGGCGTGCCCCTGACCATCGGCTGGGGCCGCGACGACCGCGACAGCGCCCTGGTGCCCTCGCGCGGCCGGCTGCAGAACGCCAACGTCGAACTCGGCATCGTCTCCGACCTGCGCTATCTCAAGAGCAGCTACCAGTACCAGCAGTACTTCCCGATCGACAAGCAGTACACCTTCGCCATCAACGGCCAGCTGGGCTACGCGCGCGCGATCGGCGACGCGACCTACCCGATCTTCAAGAACTTCTACGCCGGCGGCCTGGGCTCCATCCGCGGCTTCGAGCAGAACTCGCTCGGCCCGCGCGACGCCGTGACGGCGGCCGCGCTGGGCGGCACCCGGAAGGCGATCTTCAACGCCGAACTGAGCACGCCCTTCCCCGGCGCGGGCAACGACCGCACGCTGCGGCTCTACGGCTTCTTCGATGCCGGCAACGTCTTCAGCGACCGCACGCCGAGCATGACCGACGCGCAATGGAAGGCGCAGCAGCGCCTGCGCGCTTCCGTCGGTCTGGGCATCGGCTGGATCTCGCCGCTGGGCCCGCTGCGGCTGGCCTACGCGGTGCCGGTGAAGTCGCAGAAGGCCGACACCGCCAACGGCATCGCGGCCGACCGCACGCAGCGCTTCCAGTTCCAGATCGGCACGTCGTTCTGAGCGACGCCCGCCCTCCCACTCTTTCCACCCTTTCCGCTCTCCCGCTTTTCCAAGGACCTCCCCGTGATCCGACCTTTCCGATGGGCGCTGCCGGCGCTCCTGTGCGGCCTCGCCGCGTGCACGACCGCGCCGACCGACCCGATCCGGTACAAGAGCGCGGCACCGCGCCCGGTCGCGACGCTCGACCTGCCGCCCGACGTCGCGCAACTCGCGCGCGGCAACGAGTACGTCGTCCAGCGTGGCGGGGTCTCGGCCAACGGCTTGCGGGCGGCGGCGCCGGACACCCCCCGTGCGCCGGCGACCGCGCAGACGCGCATCGGCGACGTCCGGCTGGAGGTCGCCGGCACGCAGCGCTGGCTGGTGGTCGGCCGCACGCCCGAGAGCCTCTGGACGCCGGTGCGCGACTTCTGGCAAGAGAGCGGCTTCCTCATCGACACCGACCGCCAGGAGGCGGGCGTGATGGAGACCGACTGGGCCGAAACGCATGCCCAGCTGCCGCAGGGCTTCGTGCGCGGCATGCTGGGCAAGGTGATGGATTCGAGCCACGTCACCGGCGAGCTCGACCGCTTCCGCACCCGCATGGAACGCACGCCCGAGGGCACCGAGATCTTCGTCAGCCATCGCGGCATGGTCGAGACCTACGGTGCTCCAGGCAAGGACGCCACGGGATGGCGGGCCCGGCCGACCGACCCCGGGCTCGAAGCCGAGTACCTGCGCCGCCTGATGGCCCGGCTCGGCGGCGCCGAGGCGGCCGCGACGCAACGCACGGTGGCCGCCGCGAACGCGATTCCCGCGGCGCCGCGCACCGCCGTCGTCGACGGCCGGACCGTGCTGCGCATCGACGCCGACTTCGCCCGCGCCTGGAGCCAGGTCGGCGCGGCCCTGGACCGCACCGGCTTCACGGTCGAGGAGCGCGACCGCGCCGCCGGCTTCTACCGGGTGCGCTACGTCACGCCGCGCAGCGACAGGGACGAGCCCGGCCTGTTCGCCAAGCTGGTCGGTCTGGGCAGGGCGCCGGCCACGCCCGCGCCGCTGCGCTTCCGCATCGCGGTGCGCGGCGAGGGCGACGCCACGCTGGTGTCGGTGCTCGACGCCGCCGGCGCGGCCGACGCGGGCGAGGACGCGCGGCGCATCGCGGCCGTGATAGCGGACGACCTTCGATGAAACCCCGGTCCGGACACGCGCTTTGCGCGATCGCGGCCGTCGCGATCCTGGCCTCGGGATGCGGCGCCGTCTCGCCGCGCACGCGGGACGTACTGACGTCGCTGACGCCGTACGAGGTCGAGGTCGTCCAGGGCAACGTCGTCACCGCCGAGCAGGTGGCGATGCTGCGGCCGGGACTGTCGCGCGAGCAGGTGCGCGAGCTGCTGGGCACGCCGCTGCTGACCGACATGTTCCATGCCGGGCGCTGGGACTACGTCTTCACGGTGCACCGCCAGGGCATCGCCGACCAGCGGCGGCGCCTCGCGGTGTTCTTCAGCGACGGCCGGCTCGACCGCTTCGAGGGCGACGAGATGCCCGGCGAGGCCGACGTCGTCGCCCGGCTCGATCCACGCGCGCGCGGGGACGTGGGCGCCCGGCCGTGACGCCGGGCCATGACCTTCCACGTCCCGCCTCCCGCACCCGGTCCTGCAGGCCCGGCTCTTCTTCCGCCCTTCGACTTTTCCAGCCTTCGCTTCCCATGCTCACCACCGTCTCCTTCAGGACCCGCGCGACCGCCGCGTCGGTGCTGCTGCTGTCCGCCTGCGCGGGCGGCCGCGCCCCGGCGCTGCCGGAACTGCCGCCCTTCTCCACCACCCTGGCCGTGCAGCAGATCTGGACCGTGCGCCTGCCGGCCGGCACCGCCCTCCTCCCGCCGAGCGCGAGCGGCGACACCGTCGCGGTGGCCGCCGCCGACGGCACCGTGCTCGCGATCGACGCGCTGTCGGGCCGGGAGCGCTGGCGCGCGCGCGTCGGCGCCGCGCTGCTCGCGGGCGCGGGCAGCGACGGCGACACCGTCGCGGTGGTGTCGGCCGGCAACGAGCTCATCGCGCTGGCGGACGGGCAGGTGCGCTGGCGCCAGCGCCTGGGCGCGCGGGCGTACACCGCGCCGCTGGTGGCGGACGGACGCGTCTTCGTGCAGACGGGCGACCGCACCGTCGGCGCCTGGGACGTCGGCGACGGCCACCGACTGTGGTCGAAGGCACGCACGCCCGATCCGCTCATGCTCGGCCGGCCCGGCGTGCTGGCCATGGCCGGGGACACGCTGGTCGCCGGCGCGGGCGGCCGGCTCATCGGCCTGATGCCGGCCGACGGCGGCGTGCGCTGGGAGGCGCCGATCGCCACGCCGCGCGGCACCGACGATGTCGACCGGCTGGTCGACCTGACGGGCGGCGTCAGCCGGCAGGACCACGTCGTCTGCGCACGGGCCTACGACGCGGCGGTCGGCTGCGTGGACACGCGCACCGGCCTGCGCCGCTGGGCCCGCAGCGCCTCCGGCTCGGAAGGACTGGACGGCACGCCGGACCTGGTGGTCGGCAGCGAATCGGGCGGCAGCGTGGTCGCCTGGCGGCGCGACGACGGCACGCCCGCCTGGCGCTCGGAACGCTTCAGGGACCGCGGCATGACCGCGCCGCTGGTGGTCGGCCGCGCACTGGCCGTGGCCGAGCGCAGCGGCACCGTGCATTTCCTCTCCGGCACCGACGGCGCCCCGCTCGCCCGCGTGACGCCCGACGGTTCGGCCATCGCCGCCGCGCCCGTGCTCGCCGGCGGCACGGTCGTCGTGGCCACGCGCGACGGCGGCGTCTTCGGCTACCGGGTGCGATAGATGACGACCATCCATCGCGGGCTGGCGTTCATGGTGGCCGGCGCCCTGCTGGCGGGCTGCGGCACGGCCAAGGTCGACGAGACCGCCAAGTGGAGCCCCAACCGCATCTACAGCGAGGCCAAGGACGAGGCCGGCTCCGGCGCCTACGACAAGGCCATCCCGCTGTTCGAGAAGCTCGAGGGCCGCGCCGCCGGCACCCCCCTGGCCCAGCAGGCCCAGCTCGACAAGGCCTACGCCCAGTACAAGGCCGGCGAGCGCCCCGGCGCCGTCGCCACCCTGGAGCGCTTCATCAAGCTCCACCCGGCCAGCCCCGCCCTGGACTACGCGCTCTACTTGAAGGGCATCGTCAACTTCAACGACGACCTCGGCCTGTTCGCCTCGCTCACCCGCCAGGACCTCTCCGAGCGCGACCAGAAGGCCGCCAAGGAGTCCTTCCAGTCCTTCAAGGACCTCGTCACGCGCTTTCCCGACTCGCGCTACACGCCCGATGCGCGGCAGCGCATGAGCTACATCGTCAACTCGCTGGCGCAGTACGAGGTGCACGTCGCGCGCTACTACTACAACCGCGGCGCCTACCTCGCGGCGATCAACCGCTCGCAGCTCGCGCTGGCCGACTATCGCGAAGTGCCGGCACTCGAGGAAGCGCTCTACATCATGGTGCGGTCGTACGATGCGCTCGGGTTGACCGACCTGCGCGACGACGCCAAGCGCGTTCTCACGACTAACTACCCGAAGAGCGAGTACCTCACGCGCGGCTTCCGCGCCAAGGACGACCCGTGGTGGAAGGTCTGGTGAGCCCCGTGCCGGCGCTGCTCCCCGCCCTGTGCATGCTGGCCCTCGTCGCCGGCTCCGGCCTGCTGGCGCGCGCATTGCCGCGCGTGCCGCTGCCGCTGCTGCAGATCGCCCTGGGCGCGGCGGCGGGCTGGCCGGCGTTCGGACTGCACGTGGTGCTGGACCCGCGACTCTTCATGCTGCTGTTCGTCCCCCCGATGCTCTTCGTCGACGGCTGGCGGATGCCCAAGCGCGAACTGGGCGCCTACAAGTGGCCCATCGCCGGCCTCTCCACCGCGATGGTGCTGTTCACGGTGTGGGCGCTGGGCCACCTGATCCAGTGGCTGCTGCCGGCCGTGCCCAGGGCGGCCGCCTTCCTGCTCGCCGCCGTGCTCTCGCCGACCGACGCGGTGGCGGTCTCGGCCATCCTGCAGCGCCAGCGTCTGCCCGCGTCGCTGCGCCACGTGATCGAGGGCGAATCGCTGATGAACGACGCCGCCGCGCTGGTGGCGGTGAAGTTCGGCATCGCGGCGGTGCTCGCGCACGACTTCTCGCTGCCGCGCCTGCTGGGCGACCTGGCGTGGGTAGCGGGCGGCGGCGTGGCGGTGGGCACGGGCTTCAGCGTCGCCTTCGGCTGGATCTACCGCCGCGCGCTGACCTGCCGCGACGCCCGGCCCGCGCCCGCCAGCGTGCTGCTGCTGATGCTGATGCCCTTCGCGCCCTGGCTGATCGCCGAGCACTTCGCGCTCTCCGGCGTGATGGCGGCGGTGAGCGCGGGCATGGCCGCCAGCGTGCTGGCGGTGCGCCACAGCCGCTTCGACGCCCTGCACCAGCAGACCGAGCAGGGCTGGAACCTCGTGCTGTTCGCCTTCCGTGGCCTGATCTTCACGCTGGTCGGGCTGCAGTTGCCGGACCTGCTGCGGCATCCGCCCGTGCCGCTGCAGGCGCTCGCGCCCGGCATCGGCGGCGGCGGCGACGGCGGCTTTCCGGTGGCGCTGCTGGGCATCGCGGCGGTCCTCACGCTCGGCCTGCTCGCCATCCGCTTCGCCGGGCTGGCGTCGGCGCTGTGGATCGCGCGCCGGCTGCGGCCCGCGCGGGAGGCGCGGCGCCCCGTGCTGTCGCTGTGGACCTGGTCGGGCCTCGCCGCCCTGGGCGGCACCCGCGGCGGGCTCACGCTGGCCGCCGTGCTGGGGGTGCCGCTGGCGCTGGCCGACGGCACGGCCTTTCCGGCGCGCGACCTGCTGGTGTGCCAGGCGGCGTTGGTGATCGTGCTGTCGATGTGCGTGGCGGCCGTCGGACTGCCCTGGCTGCTGCGTCGCGTGAACATGCCCGACGTCGACCCGCAGGCGCGCGAGACCGACCGGGCGCGGCTGCGCATCACGCGCGCGGCGCTGCGCAGCATCCAGGCGCCGTCGATGGCCGGCACGGACACCCGCCACGTCCCGTCCACGGGCGCGCGCACGGCAAGGGTCGCGCCGGACGGCGACGCGGTCGCGCGCGACGTGCGTTCACGCATCGGCCGCGACTACGGCCGGCGGCTGGCGATGGTCACCGGCCGCCGGGGCGCGACCGGACCGCCTTGCGAAGGCACGCTCGAACGCACCCTGCGCCTGGCGGCCCTGCAGGTCGAGCGCGACGAACTGCGCCGCCTGCGCCTGACCCACCGCATCAACGACGAGACCGTGCATGCGCTGATGCAGGAGCTCGACGCGGTGGAGTGGGCGATCCGGCGGCGGTTCTAGCGGGAATCCGGGAGCGGTGCGACGGCATCGATCGCCGCACCGGCCTTCGGGCGCCCGGTCTCAGCCGCCGCGCCGCTGTCCCGACAGCCGCCGCACCACCGCCACCAGCCGATCGATCTCGTCGAAGGTGTTGTAGAACGCCAGCGACGGCCGCACGGTCGTCTCGACGCCGAAGCGGCGCAGGATCGGCTGCGCGCAGTGGTGGCCGGTGCGCACCGCGATGCCCTCGTCGTTGAGCGCGTGGCCGACCTCCTCGGTCGTGTAGCCCCTGAGCACGAACGACATCACACTGGCCTTGTCGTCGGCCGTGCCGATGAGCCGCACGCCGGGAACGGCGCCCAGCTCCCGCATGCCGTGGACCAGCAGCGCGTGCTCGTAGCGCGCGATGTTCTCGATGCCCACGCGCCCGACGTAGTCGATGGCGGCACCGAGTCCGACCGCGTCGGCGATGTTGCCGGTGCCGGCCTCGAACTTGTTGGGGATCGGCTGGAACACCGTCTTCTCGAAGGTGACGTCGGCGATCATGTTGCCGCCGCCCTGCCACGGCGGCATGTCCTCGAGCACTTCGCGTTTGCCCCAGACCACGCCGATGCCGGTCGGGCCGAACACCTTGTGGCCGGAGAAGACGAAGAAGTCGGCGCCGATGTCCTGCACGTCCACGCGCATGTGCGAGACCGACTGCGCGCCGTCGACCAGCGCCCTGGCGCCGGCGCGGTGGGCCAGTTCGACGATCTCCTTGACCGGCACCACCGTGCCCAGCGCGTTGGAGACCTGCGTGACGGCGACGATCTTCGTGCGGTCGTTGAGCAGCTTGCGGTACTCGTCGAGCAGCACCTGGCCGGAGTCGTCGACCGGGATCACGCGCAACTTCGCGCCCTTGGCCGAAGCGAGCTGCTGCCACGGCACGATGTTCGCGTGGTGCTCCAGGTTGCTGACGATGATCTCGTCGCCCTCGCCGACGTGCTGCGCGCCCCAGCTCTTGGCCACCAGGTTGATGGCCTCGGTGGTGCCGCGCACGAAGATGACCTCGTTCACGTCCGGCGCGTTGATGAAGCGGCGCACGCGCTCGCGGGCGCCTTCGTAGGCATCGGTGGCGCGCGCGGCGAGTTCGTGCGCGGCGCGGTGGATGTTCGAGTTCTCGTGGGCGTAGAAGTGCGCGATGCGGTCGATCACCGACTGCGGCTTGTGCGTGGTGGCGGCGTTGTCGAACCAGACCAGCTGGCGGCCGTTGACGCGCTCCTGCAGCACGGGGAAGTCGCGCCGGACCGCGTGGACGTCGAAGGCCGGATGCCGCCCCGGGTCGGCCGGCGGCGCCGAGCGGCCGGGGCCGTGCGGATGCGGCGTGGCCGGGGTGACGTGGCCGCTGGCGAGGCGCACCGAATCGACGAAGTAGAACGTCGGGTCGGAGGCCGAGGCCGCCGCCGGCGACGGGGCCGAAGCTTGGGGCGCATGGGACGCAGGCGCCGCCGGGCCGCCGAGCAGCGCCTGCACGTCGCGGCCGCCCGGCCGGGCGAACGGGAGGTCGGCCAGCGCGTCATGGATCGGAAACGGGACGCTGTCGATGCCGCGGCCGCCGGGCGACGGCACGCCGTGGGTATCGCCCAGGAAGTAGAACGGCGACGCGCCGGCGGCCGGGTGCGAGGCCGCCTGCCCCGGCGCCGCGGCCTGGGCCTCCGGTACGCCGGCCGTGGTGTGGCCGAAGCGCGGCTCGTAGGCCGGTACGGCGGTGTAGACGTTGTCGGGTACGCCGTTGCCCGCCACCGCGTGCGGCAGCAGGGCCGGCGCGCGGTTGGCCAGCGTGGGCAGCTGCGTCGGCGAGGCCGGCAGCAGGTTGGCGCCGGGCACGTGGCCCTGCGGGATCGGCGTGCCGGGCACGCCGGGGCCGAAGCCGGCTGGACTCGCCAGCGGCGAACCCGCCGGCGCGAGCTGCGCCGGCGCCTGCACGCCCGCGGGCACGCCGCCGGGGTGCCGCAGCGTCGCGGGCAGCGCGCCGTGCCGGTCGTCCACCGGCTGCAGGTCGGCGAGGTTCGCCTGGCCCGGCAGGGCGGCGAACATCTGCGTCGCCAGCCGCGCCAGCACGGCCGGGTCGAACGGTGCCTCGGTGCTCCGGCGCAGGTCGGGCGGGGAAAGGGAGGTGATCACCGCGCGCCCTTCACTTGTAGGTGTCGGCGTAGTCGTGGTACTTGCCGATCTCGACGTCGTCGAGCACGGCCAGCGCGTCGTTCGTCAGCACGGCGACCGAGCAGTACAGCGAGATCAGGTAGGACGAGATGGCGTGGTTGTTGATGCCCATGAAGCGCACCGACAGGCCCGGGCTCTGCTCGCCGGAGAGCCCCGGCTGGAACAGGCCGATCACGCCCTGGCGCTTGTCGCCCACGCGCAGCAGCAGGATCTTGCTCTTGCCGTCGGCCACCGGCACCTTGTTCGACGGGATCAGCGGGATGCCGCGCCAGGTGATGAACTGCGAGCCGAACAGGCTCACGGTGGGCGGCGGCGTGCCGCGGCGCGTGGCTTCGCGGCCGAAGGCGGCGATGGCCAGCGGGTGGGCCAGGAAGAAGGCCGGCTCCTTCCAGACCTTGGTCAGCAGCTCGTCGAGGTCGTCGGGCGTGGGCGCGCCGGTCAGCGGGAAGATGCGCTGCTCGTCGGTGACCTGGGCCAGCAGGCCGTAGTCGGGGTTGTTGATGAGCTCGCTCTCCTGGTTCTCCTTGATCGTCTCGATCGTCAGGCGCAGCTGTTCCTTGATCTGGTCGTGCGGGCTGCTGTACAGGTCGGAGATGCGGGTGTGCACGTCGAGCACGGTGCTCACGGCGTTGAGGTTGTACTCGCGCGGGTGGTCCTCGTAGTCGACCCAGGTGCGCGGCAGCTGGTTCTCGCTCTCCTTGGCGGTGCAGACGACCTTGATCGACTCCGGGTTGCGCACCTTGTTCAGGCGGTAGACGCCCGCCTCGACCGGCACCCACTGCAGCAGGTGCGTGAGCCAGCGCGGCGTGATGGTCTCGAGCTGCGGGGCGCTCTTGGTGGCGTTGGCGAGCTGGCGGGCTGCGTTGTCGCCCAGGGCGGTGGTACCACCGACGGTTGCGGTCATGCTTGAAGACTCCGGTATTCAGGGGAAGGGAAAGGCGGGTTGCGCCGGAGTGTCCCGACCTCAGGGTTTCCCCTCAACGGGCTATAGCCGACAAACGATCGAGCTGCGCCGCACGCTGTTCCTTGACGCGCTCGCAGTGCGCGAGCAGCACCGTCATCTCCAGCTGCAGCGCGGCGGCGAGCTTCTCGACCGTCACGATGGAAGGCACCGCGCCGCCGCGCTCGACCTCGCCGACGTAGGAGCGGTCCAGCCCGGAGCGCCAGGCCAGCTCGTCCTGCGTCCAGCCATGGCCCATGCGCAACTGCCGCACGGTGATGCCGAAGCGCTTGACCAGCGCCGTCATCGCGCCACCGCCGCCGATGCGGGCGCTTCCCCGCGCGTGGCCGAGGCGTGGTTCTGCACGCCGGCCTGCGTCACGCTGGCTCCGGGGGGCACGTCGTCGGTCAGCCAGACGTTGCCGCCGACGACGGCGCCGCGCCCGATCGTCACGCGTCCGAGGATGGTCGCGCCGGCGTAGATCACCACCTCGTCCTCCACCACCGGATGACGCGGCAGGCCCTTCTGCAGCAGGCCGTGGGCGTCGACCGGGAAGCGCTTGGCCCCGAGCGTGACGGCCTGGTAGATGCGCACGCGCGCCCCGATGACCGCCGTCTCGCCGATCACGACACCGGTGCCGTGGTCGATGAAGAAACCGTCGCCGATGACCGCGCCGGGATGGATGTCGATGCCGGTCTGCGCATGGGCCAGCTCGGCCACGATGCGGGCGATCAGCGGCAGCCCCAGCGCGTAGAGCCGGTGCGCCAGACGGTGATGGATCATGACCAGCACGCCCGGATAGCACAGCAGCACCTCGTCGACGCTGTGCGCGGCCGGGTCGCCCTGGTAGGCCGCCACCACGTCGGTGTCGAGCCGCTCGCGGATGCCGGGCAGCGCGGCACCGAATGCGAGGATGGCCGCGCGCGCCTGCGCGTCGATGTCCTCGGCCGTGCGCGGGGCGTGGCGCCCGACGTAGCGCAGTTCCAGCCGCGCCTGGTCGCACAGCACGTGCAGCACCGCGTCCAGCGTGCGGGCGACGTAGAAGTCCTCGCCGTCGTGGCGCAGATCCGCCGGTCCCAGGCGCATCGGGAAGAGCGCCCCCTTCAATTGCTCGATCACCGCCGCGAGCACGTCGCGCGACGGGAACTCGCGCCCCGCCGGCTCGCGCGAACGCTGCTGCGACGCGCGCCAGCCCTGCCGCACCTCGCGCAGCGCCCCGACCAGCCGGTCGACCTCGAATCCGGACATCTTTTTTTCCTTCTCGTTGTTGTATGTGCGATGCGGTCGACACCGACCTTCCCGGATCTTCGGGAGACGTCGTGAAGCCATCGTGTCCAGCGGGTCCGACGGCGCCGCGGGCACCGGGGCCGTGTCCACGCACGGCGCGGACCGCGGACGCGGCATCGGGCCGCGCGGAGGATGGATCCGCGGCGTCTCAGTCTTGGATCCAGGGAAGACGACGGAACCGCCAGCCGTCGGCGCCGCCGCGTTGCCGCGCGGCGTCGATCTCGCCCTCGAAGCCTTCGAGCACGTTGAAGACGTGGCGGAAGCCCGCCTTCGTCGCGGCCTCGGCCGCCAGCGCCGAACGCTTGCCGCTGCGGCACAGCAGCAGCACGACCGCGTCCTTGCCGCCGTCGCGCGCCAGCTTCGCTTCCAGTTCGCGCACGAAGCGCGGGTTGCGCGTCAGGGCGGTGCCGGTGGCCCAGGGCACGTGCAGGCTCTCGGGCACGTGGCCGACGAAATGACGTTCCTCGCTCGAACGCACGTCGACGAGCACCGCTTCGCCCGCCTGCACCAGCGCCCAGGCGACGGGGGGCGTCACGCCACCGGCGAAGGACAGGTTCTGCTGTTCGGCGGCGAGCCGGGCTCGTTCCAGGGCTTCGGGCAGCGCGAGGGTTTCGACATCGGATGACATGGACAGAAAGGCTCCGTGAGGGAAGATGGTCCGTCGGACCGTTGCACACCCAACAATCTAAGAGCAACCCGTCCCGGCACCAACGACGGAATCGTCGTTTCCTCAGAACCAATCCATCTATGCCGCCCGTGCGCCCGCACGCCGTGGCGGCCCCGCGAAGGCTTGCACCATGAAGACACCTCCCGCCCCTCCGCCCCGCTTCGCCGTCCGTCAGACCGGCGCCTGGCGCATCGTGGGGCTGGGCGCGCAGCTGCTGGCCGGCCTGCTCGGACTGGCGATGCTGGGACTGGGGATCTGGCTGGTGACGCTGGGCGGCAGCGCCTACTACGCGCTGTGCGGCGCAGTGCTGGCGGGTGGTGCGCTCGCGGCCTGGCGCGACCGGCCTGCGGCGGGCGTGGGGATGCTCGCCGGTGCGCTGGCGCTCAGCATCGCCTGGGCCTTCTGGGAGATCGATGGCAAGGGATGGCAGCCGGTCTGGGCGATCGATCTGGCGGCGCGCGTGGGCGTGATCGCCGCCCTGTTCGCGGTGGCCCTGGTGGCGTGGCTGCTGGGCCGGCCGTTGCCATCGGCGCGCCGCCGGCTCGTGCATGCCGGCATGTGGACGACCGTCGCGGTACTGGCCGGCGGCGTGGGGCTCGCCTGGGAGCGGCCGGTGGCGCCCGACCGCGCACCGCATGCCGTCATGCCGGCCAGGGCGGCATCCGCCCCGCCCTCACCGTCGGCATCGCCCGCCGACACCGACTGGACCGCGTTCGGCGGCGACAACGCGGGCCGTCGCTACGCCAGCGCCGCGCAGATCACACCGGCCAACGTCGCGCGCCTGGGCGAGGCGTGGCGCTTCGCAACCGGCGACACCGCGCCCAACGACCGCGTCTCCTACGCCGCGCAGAACACGCCCCTGAAGGTCGGCGACATGCTGTTCATGTGTTCCCCGGGCAATCGGGTCTTCGCGCTCGATCCGGCCTCCGGCGCGGAACGCTGGCGCTTCGATCCGAAGGTCGCGCCGCGTGCGATGGAGTCGATGTTCAGCGCCGCCTGCCGCGCCGTGGGTTACCACGCGCGGCCCGACGCCGCCACCCTGACGCCGCCGCTGGCGTGCGCCAAACGCGTCTTCGTCGCGACCGCCGACGGGCGGCTGATCGCGCTCGACGCGGCGCGCGGCACCCAGTGCGCGGGATTCGGCCAAGGCGGCACGGTCGACCTGACCGCCGGCATGGGTCTGACCGAACCCGGTCATGCATCGAGCAATTCGGGACCGGCGGTGATCGGCGATCTGGTGCTGGTCGGCCAGCAGGTCAGCGACAACCAGCGCCGCGACGCGCCTTCGGGCGTGGTGCGGGCCTACGACGCGACGACCGGCGCGCTGCGCTGGGCCTGGGACGCCCGGCGCGTCGACCGTCCCGGCACGCCCCTGGCCCCGGGCGAGACCTGGCCCGCCGGCACGCCCAACGTCTGGAACGTGATCTCCGCCGACGAGCGTCTGGGCCTGGTGCTGCTGGGCACGGGCAATGCCGGCAACGACCACTTCGGCGGCGACCGCGCGCCGGCCGACGACGACTTCAGCGCCGCCGTGGTCGCGGTCGACCTGGCCAGCGGCACGACGCGCTGGGTCTTCCGCACGGTCGAGCACGACCGCTTCGACTACGACATCGGCGCGCAGCCGGTGATCACCGACCTCGACATCGACGGCCGCGTGCGGCGCGTGGTGATCCAGGGCACCAAGACCGGCTCGCTGTTCGTGCTCGATGCCGAGACCGGCCAGCCGGTGCGCCCGGTGAAGCGCGTCACGGCGCCGCAGGGCGGCATGGAGGGCGAGACGCTGTCGGCGACGCAGCCGCAGTCGGTCTTCTATCCGAACTTCGCCGGCCTGCCGGGGCGCGATCCGGAGCGCATCGACGCGCGCCATGCCTTCGGCCTGACGCCGATCGACGCGGCGCTGTGCCGCATCCAGTTCCACCGCATGCGCTACGAAGGGATCTACACGCCGCCGACCTACCAGGGCCTGGGCACCCTGCTCTATCCGGGCACCATCGGCGGACTCAACTGGGGCGGGCTGGCGATCGATCCGGCACGCGGCCTGGTCGTGACCAACCACAGCCGCCTGGCCAACCAGGTGCGGCTGGTCCCGCGCGCGGAAGTGACCGACCCGGCGATCGGCGACGGCGGCCGCCGGCCCGACCAGACGGTGGCGCCGCAGAAGGGCGCTCCCTGGGGCGTGGACCGGCCGATCTGGTTGTCGGTGCTGGGCGTGCCCTGCAACACGCCGCCCTGGGGCTTCCTGGCGGCGACCAGCCTGGCGACGGGCGAGCTGGTCTGGAGCCAGCCGCTGGGCACCGGATTCGACGCCGGCCCGCTGGAGATTCCGATGCGCCTGCGCATTCCGCTGGGCACGCCCAACCTCGGCGGCGCGGTGACCACCGCATCCGGCCTGACCTTCATCGCCGCGGCGCAGGACGACTACCTGCGCGCGTTCGAGACCGCGAGCGGACGGCTGCTGTGGTCGGGCCGACTGCCCGCGGGCGGGCAGGCGTCGGCCATGACGTACATGCACCAGGGCCGGCAGTACGTGGCCATCGGCGCCACCGGGCACAAGCAACTCAAGACGCGCGCCGGCGACGCCCTGGTGGTCTACGCGCTGCCGCGCTGAGCGCACCGACCGGGCACTCGGGCGCGGGACGATCGCGCGCCAAGCGTCAGGCCGCTCGCGACGCCCGGTGTCATGACGGCGACGCGCGGCGTCGGCATGGTCGGGGCCTCGCGGCCCCGCCCTCCCCTGCTTCCGAACCTGGCGCGCGGACGCCGGATAGCGGGACCACCCCTTTCGAAGCACGCCCCGTGGATGCATTCAACCTCACCCTGTTCCAGGCCATCGCCGCCGGCACCGATCCCCACCCGCTGCACCTCGCCATCACGAGCGCCATGTCGAGCCTGTCGGGCAGCGCCTGTCTCGCCCTCCTCGCCTGGATGGCGTGGCGACGGCCCGGGCGGATCGGCCCCCTGCTGGGGGCACTGGCCGTCTGCGGCGTGGTGTCGCTGGTCGCGCGCGACCTGGCCCTGATGCTGGATGTGGCACGCCCGGTCATGCGCGGCCTGTCGCCGCAGCACGTGCCGCATGGCTGGCATTCCGGCCTGCCGAGCACGCATGCTTCGGCCATGTTCGCACTCGCCTTCATGGTGGTGGCACGGCGCGGGCTGCGGCACGCCGGCGCGGCCCTGCTGGCGATCGCCGCGCTGACGGCTTGGTCGCGTGTCTACCTCGGCCTTCATTTCCCGGCCGACATCGCGGCCGGCGTGCTGCTGGGAGCGGTCGCCACCCTGGCCAGCCTCGTGCCGGCCCGGATGATCTGGCGACGGGCTGCGCGCTTCCAGCTACAGCCGGTCCGGTGATCGGCGGAGCGGTGACGCAATCGATGAAGACGGGCGGGACGGGGCCGGGCCAGGCCAAGCCGTCGGTGCCGGCACTGGCCGCGCGACGTCGTGGCTCGGCGAGCATGTGCCGCCGACGGCCACTTTTATCGTCGACCCTGCTTGCTGCGGACTTGCAGGGGACGGATCGGTATCAGTACACATGTTTGTATTCACTGACATACGACTAGATCGCAGTGATGCCGCAGAACGCCATTGTTTGCATGTGACCGCCGTGGCCGCTGATACGTCCACTTGAACCGTGGCCAGACAAACAACGATGTGGTAGAGGCAAGTCGCATAGCTTGCATGTCCAACGGTATGCCTCGCGACGGAACGTTGGATGACGATAAGAACAGCGTCGTGATCCTTTATCGAAGCTCGGCCGCATGTGGGAAGAAGAGATTGCCCATCTTGCATCCCGCCACAGACAGTCCCGACTAAAGGTGTTGGGCAGGCCGAACGCGGCAGGGCGGCAGACACTGCCGTGGGAGGCGGGAGCTGGTCTTCGAGACGGCAGTGAGAGGCCTGAGGCGTCAAAAAAAAGTGGGGGGTAGGACCGTCCTACCCCCCACGCTCTCGTCGGCGACTAATCAAGCAATTGCTTGATCAGCGCAGCCAGCTTCCGTTTCCGGGTCTCGTCGAGCTTCTGGTTGAACTTGACATTCACCTGGCCGATGGCCGATGTCGAGATCGTGGCGACGACGACGCCGCCACGCTCGACGTCGATACGATCCTGGGGGGAGTAGGACCGTCCTACCCCCTGGCCCGTGCCCGTCAGCACCCCGAGGACCTCCTTGGCGCTCAGTCCCTTGCCGGCGATCGACTTCGCCCGCTTGAGCAGACCCTCGGGATCACCCTGCTGGACGTCGTTCAGCGGCTTGGCCCACCGGAACTGCAGATCCAGGGGCGAATGGAAGGCGTCGATGACCGCTTGAGGCAGCCTGGCCAGCGAAATCGCCTTGCCGACGTCGGCCACATCGCGACCGATGGCGGCAGCCAGTTGCCGGTTGGACGCATAGAGTCCATGGTCGATCGCCCGCGTATACATCACGCCCTGCTCCCAAGCGGAAAGATCGGCGCGATTGCGGTTCTCCCGCTCCATCTGCACGAACAATTCCTGCTCCGTCGCATGTTCGATCAGTGCCAAGACGGGCAGCCCGAGTTCCAGGCAGGCACGGTGCCGGCGATGCCCGAACACGATCTCGTAGGCGAACTCGCCAGGGGGGTAGGACGGTCCTACCCCCCCGGTGGAGCCCCCCGCGATGGGTCTCACCTTGATGGGCTGGACGTTGCCGCCGGCCCGGCCGATCTCTTCCTTCAACGCCGCGAAGTCGGCTGAATCGAAGGACGAGACATGGCGATTGGCCCAGCGCGATGGCGTGATCCTGGCTGCATCGATCAGCCGCGTCGGCTCCGCACCCTCGAAACGCGCCGCCTGCGTGCGCAGGAGTTCGTTCTCCTTCATGGCTTCCGACTGATTCGCCATGAACCCCATCAAGGTGCCCGGTGCCGTCTTGGGCTTGATCGCGACGCTGCCTCGGGCCGGCGCCGGCGGACCGCCCGGATGAGGCACCGTCTCCGCGACCGTCTCGCTCTTGACCGGAGGAACCTGTACCCGGCCTGCCTTGGCCAACAGATTTCGCGCCATCACTTGGCTCCTTTCTTGCCGCTCACCCGCACGGATTCGTCGAGCTGCCGAGCCCACACCGTGCGGATGGAACCCTCGACCAGCGACACGAATTGATCATAGGCATCACGGGCGCGCTTGAACGTCCTGGCATTGCCGTCGTAGCGCGAAACGTCGTACACGGTGCCGAACTCGGCGCTGGCGGTCGCGGTCACCGCCGTCTTGGGAATCTCGATGGGCAGCACCTTCTCCGCATAGGTCGAACCGATCCACTGGCGGACCACGCCGCTCGCCGCATCCGACGAATCCACGCGCGACAGCAGGACGTTGATGAAATCGAACTCCTTCGTCAGGCCGCGCTCAGTCAGCAACGAATTGGTCAGCTCGGAGAACATGCTCCAGAACTGGGCAGCCGAAGCGAAATCCAGCGCGCTCGGCGGAAGCGGCATGACGATGCCGTTCGACGCCATGAACGCGTTGATGGTGACGTAGGAGAGCGATGGGGGCGTGTCGATCACGATCACGTCGTACTCCGAACGGACATCGTCGATTCCCAGGTCCAGCACACGCCAGAACTCGAAGCCCGGCTCCTGGGACTGCCGGGCGGGGAGGGCGAACTCGGCACCGAACAGCAGCGGCGCCGCTGCCACCAGATCGATGCCATCCCAGTAGGTCGACCGGATGGCATAGCGGATCGACGTCTCGGAACCCATCGCCAGGGGCAGGATGGTCTCCTCCTCGTTGACCTCGGTGTCCGGAAGGATGCCGAACAGGGTGGTCAGGGATCCCTGCGGGTCGGTGTCGATGACCAGCACGCGGTGGCCGAGCAGCGACAGGCCCTGCGCCAAGGTCACCGCGGTCGTGGTCTTGGAGACGCCGCCCTTGAAGTTGCCGATGCTGATAGTGACGGCCTCGGCGCCCATCGGACGCAGGAATTCCTTGCGGTACTCCTTGACCCACTCCCGCGATTCCCGCAGCGTGAATTCCCGGCGGCTGCCGGCACTGTTGAGCTGGCCGGCCGGGAGGTCGCCCTTGGCGATGCGATGGCTGATGGACCCCTTCTCCGCCGAGCACATGGCCGCGAGCTGGCTCAGGTTGAAGATCGGCGGCGCCTTGCGCGCCGATGGCGCCAGCATGGCCACCCTGATCTCTCCCATCATCGCGATGGCCCGTTCGGCCTGGTCCGCGATGTTCGCCAACGTGATCTTCCGGGGTCGGGTCAAATTCAATTTGTTCAACACAATGCTCCTCGTGAAACAGATGCTGGCCCTTTTACGAAAAGCCGCGCTTCGGCCCGCATTGTGTCAAGCAATGCCGCTCTTGCGATGAAAAGTCACGGCAAAACGCCGGCAGCGCGGTGTTTTTGTGCCATGACGACAAGCCCGATCTGGTTTATCAAATATCAGACCTTCAATACCTTTAATACCTTTAGCGTTAAAAATATCCAATTGAATCAATGACTTGATCCAACTTGTGCATGTGGATACGGGAGTGTCCGGCGAACTTTCAGGAGCGGGACGCAGGGGTTTCAGGAGCCTTCATGCAGGTCGACGGGACCTCATGTGAGAGTCTTCGGGACGCGGTCCCGAGACCGCACGTGCAGGCCATGAGTGCCCGCCAAACAGGCGATCGAGACCGATTCCGTGGGTCAGAGGCTCTCCAAACGGCCTCTGACGAGGTGATCGACCGGTCTGATGTGAGAACTTACAGGAGTCCCAAGCAGAGGAAACGGGAGTGTCGAGTGAGACTTTTCAGGAGTCGGACGCCGTGCCGCGGCCATTCGACTGAGGTGAAAGCCCGACTCTCATCAAGACACGCTGCGTTAGAGTGGGACATGGCCCTCCAGATCGATGTCCCATCCCGTTCCCGTCCTCGACGGCGAAGCCTGCCGCCGGCGGGCTCGTCGCCCTCGGTGGTCCGGCCGCTGCTCAAGCCGGTCAACACACTGGGCTGGACCCCGAAGGAAAAGAAGATCACGATCCTGGCCCGCAAGAGCTGGAACGTGCTGCTGCACCTGGCGCAGGACCAGGGGCTGGACAAAGAAGTCTTCTCGACCACGCTGTCGCAGGTCGTCCGCGGCATCGACTACGGTTCCAACGACCTGGAGCTGATCAAGAAGCACCTGCGCGGCATGGTCTCGACCACCGTCGAATGGCAGTCGCCCACGGCAGGGGAGGGCGGCTACTGGACCGTCTGCGGCCTGCTCTCGCATGCCAAGCTGACCAAGGTCCGCGGCGAGATCTGGGTCGAATGGTCGTACGCCGTGAACATGCGCCAGGAGCTGCTGGAGCCCCGGGTGTTCGCCCGCCTGCAGCTGCCCATCCTGTCCCAGCTGCGAACCCACGCCGGACTGGCGCTCTACGAGATCTGCACCCGCTACAAGGACATCGGCCGCACGGCGCGCCAGTCCTGGCACTGGTGGCGTCCCGTCCTGACGGGGCGGCCGGAGAACGAGAAGACCGCGCGCATGGAGTACCGCGTCTTCAAGCGCGACTGCCTGCGCCTGGCCATCGCGGAGGTGTCGGCGGTCACCGACATCGAGGTCGAACTGGTCGAATACAAGGCCGGTCGCTTCATCTCCGACCTGCAGTTTCTGGTCAGGGCCAAGTCGCAGGACGACCTGCCCGAGATCGCCGTGCCCCGGCCCGTCGACGTCGCGTCGATCGAGCGCGCCATCGGGCTGGGTATCGACGGCGACCGCGCCGAAGCCCTGCTGGAGGAGTTCGGCGAGCCGGCGCTCGTCGCGGGCCTGGACGCGCTGGAGCGGCGCATCGCCTCGGGATTCCCGGAGCCGTTGCGGGACCTCTACCGCTATCTCAAGTCGCTCATGCCCGGCGAGGCCCGGCGCGTGCAGATGGAGCAGGCCACCCAGGTGGCGAAGGCCGATCCGCACAGCGCCGTCAGCCGCAACCTGCAGGCCACGCGGCATGCCAAGTGGAACGAGCAATGGCTGCGGGAGCGCCGCGGCCAGGTGATCGAGGAGATCCAGGCCCTGTCCGTCGAAGCGCAGAACGACCTCGAGGCCGCGCTCCTGGAGGACATGGAACGTCGTAACGTCCATCCATCGATCCGCAAAAGGCTCCAGACCAGCGGCTGGGAACACCAGATCGTCATCCAGGACATGGTCCGTTACTACGCACAGGCCACCCACGGCCCGCAGTGGGACCAGCCGACCGATCGCGAGCTGCTGGAGGTGGCGGCCCGCTTGGGCGGCACTGTCGACTGACAGCGCCAGCCCTTCGATGGTCGAATCTTGGCGCCGTTTCGAATGTGGATATTCAATGGTTGATTATGTGATTTATCAACTGGGATAACTGTGATCTGTGAGGCACGAGCTGCTTCATGTGCTGTTCCAAAAAGACAGTGTTCGCCTGCGAAGTTCGCCTCTGCCGTCATCGCGGATATGGCCTTCTGCCTTGACCTCATTGCCAGTCGCCTTCGTCGAGCTTGATCCGCACGTCAAGTCGGTGATGCAGCAGGCATCAGAAAGCCTTCATCTAGGGTGATTCCAATGAGTTCCTCGCCGCAACGCAACCCGCGCTGCGAAGGTGTCGAACCCATAGGAACCCTCATGAAACTCACTCTTTTCGCCTGCGGTCTGGTCATCGTTCTGCTCAGCAAGGGCGCGCTGGCCCAGTCGGTCTTCGAAACAACCGCTGCCGGCATGAGGTCGCCTGTCGCGGTGACTCCGACGCTCGAGTTGGCCTCGTCCCACAACCCCTGCGTCGTCGACCTGTCCGGCAACCCCGCGCCATTCCGAGCGATGCAAAATCGCGTCGTCGTGGTCAATCCGCAAGCTCTGGACGCAGCAGCCGTCGTCCCGGCTGGCAACGCGGCCGCGTTGCGCGACCGAGCGACCTGACCACCTGCCGCCGCATCCTTTCCCATCCTTCATTCCTCACGTGCATCGATGCGCCTCCTCCTCGTCGAAGACGATGACTCCCTGGGCCGCACGATCCAAACCTGGCTGCAGCTCGACGGCTATGCCGTGGATTGGTTGCGAGCCGGCGATCTGGCGGACATCGCGCTGCGCACCCATGCCTACGACTGCGTCCTGCTCGACCGCGGGCTGCCCGGCTTGCTCGGCGACGAGGTGCTCACGGCGCTGAGGGCACGTCGCGAAACCCTGCCGGTGCTGGTCATCACCGCACGCGACACCTTGAAGGACCGCGTCGAAGGCCTGGACCTGGGAGCCGACGACTACCTGGTCAAGCCCTTCGACCTGGAAGAGCTGTCCGCGCGCCTGCGCGCGGCGCTGCGACGCCGCGCCGGCAATCCCAATCCCATCCTGCGTCATGGCGATGTCGAACTCGACCCCGCCGGCAAGCGCGTCACCTTGAAGGGACAGGCGGTGGTGGTCACGGCGCGGGAATTCGCCGTGCTCCAGGCACTGATGCGCCGCAGCACCCAGGTGCTCAGTCGCGCCCAGCTGGAAGAGGCCCTGTATGGCTGGGGGGAGGAAGTCGAGAGCAACGCCATCGAGGTGCATGTCTACAACCTGCGCAAGAAGCTCGGCAGCAAGTTCATCACGACCGTCCGTCACCACGGCTACGGCCTGAGCGTGCCGTGATCGAGGCCCTGGTCGCGTGCGCCCGCAGGCTGCGCCGCGCCGATCCGCATGCCTATTCCCTGCGTCGCCGCCTGATCAGCGCGATCCTGGGCGCCAGCGTGCTGCTGTGGACCATCAGCACGGGCGTCGTCGTGTACGTGGCATGGAAACAGACCAGCGATGTCTTCGATGATGCGCTCAAGGACACCGCCCGGCTCACGTTGGCGCTGGGTTCGCCATCGAGCAGCCAGAGGTCGACGGCCGCCCGGACGCAGGAGGACCGGGAACTTCCGGAGCTGCACGTGTACTTCCAGATCATCGACCGAGCGGGCCGGGTGGTGCAGCGCGCCGACGACGCGCCGTCCCAGCCGTTCTCGCCCGAGCTCGACAAGCGCAGCGGGTTTCGCGACGTGTGGATCGACGGTCAGGCGTGGCATGTCTACCTGCTGCGCGGCAAGGACTCGGCGTTCCAGGTCCAGGTGGGCCAGCCGTGGAAGAAGCGCATCGCGCTACTGCGCGACGTGGCCCAGACACTGTTGTGGCCGGCCTTGGTCCTGCTCGTGCTGCTGACCGGCTTCTGCGCCTGGATCATCCATCGGCTGCTGCTGCCGATCGAGCAGACCGCCCGGCGGATCTCGACCAAGTCGCCCGACGACCTGGCACCGGTGCCCACCGCCTCCGAGCCGCTGGAACTGCAGCCGATCGTGCGCTCGTTCAACGTCGTCCTGTCGCGGCTGGGCCAGGCGATCGAGCAGGAGCGAAGCTTCACGGCCGATGCCGCGCATCAGCTTCGCACGCCGCTGGCGGGCCTGCGCATGCGCATCCAGCTCATGCAGCGCCAGCAGGCTGCCGAAGGCATGGCGGGGACGGCGTCGGGCCACGGGGAGGGCCTGCAGTCCCTGCGCGACAGCGTGGACCGATGCACGACGCTGACCGAGAGCCTGCTGACCCTGGCCCGGCTCGACCCGGCGCAACCCGAGACCCTCGAAAAGGACGTGGTGGACCTGCCCAGGCTCCTGGCGCAGATCCAGCGCGATCTGATGCCGGCCCAGACGGCGGCGCTGCACGTGGACTGCGGCGTGCCAACGCTCCACGCCCATGCGTCGCTGCTCCAGAGCGCGTTGCGCAACATCGTCGACAACGCCCTGCGCTACGGGCCGCCGCAAGGGCCGGTGCACATCGAGGCGGTCGCGCAGCGCGGCCGATGCCGGATCACGGTGCGCGATCGGGGGCCGGGCGTCACGGCGTCGGACCGGGCGCGACTGGGGCAGCGGTTCTTCCGCGTCCTTGGCAGCGGTCAAGGCGGTAGCGGTCTCGGGCTGTCGATCGTGGCGCGCATCGCCGCTTTGCATCGTGCCACCTTGTCCTTCCAGCCGGGACCCGACGGTCAGGGTTTGGCGGTCACGTTGGACCTTCCCTTGTCGTGATCGCACATGCGGCCTTGGCCGATGTGCCGGCTGCGCACCAGGTCAGACCGCGGTGCAGAACGGCGCAGCCAGGTCGTGCATCCGGGCGAAGCACGACCTTCGACGTCAGTCGATCTGCGCGATGCGCAGCAGGTCGGTGGTGCCGGCCGTGCCGAAGGGCATGCCGGCGGCGATGACGATGGATTCGCCGGACTTGGCATAACCCAGCCTGGCGACGGTCTGCACCGCGACCTCGGTCATCTCGGTGACGTCCATGACGTCGTGGCACAGCACGGGATTGACCCCCCACACCAGGGCCAGCCGGCGCGCCGTGGCGCGCTGGGGCGTCATGCCGAAGATCGGCGCGCGCGGCCGCTCGCGTGCCATGCGCAGGGCCGAGGCACCCGAGCTGGTGTAGGCCACCATGGCCGCGACGTCCAACAGGCCGGCGACCGAGCGCGCCGCCCAGCCGATCGCGTCGGGTACGTTCTTGCCCGAAGGCGTGTGGCCCGCGTCGATCGCATCCCGGTAGTAGGGGTCGGCCTCGGTCTGCGCGATGATCGCGTCCATCATGGCGACCGCCTCCACCGGGTACCTGCCCGAGGCGGACTCGGCCGACAGCATCACCGCGTCGGCGCCGTCGTAGATGGCCGTGGCCACGTCCGAGGCCTCCGCCCGGGTTGGCACCGGCGCGCCGACCATCGACTCCAGCATCTGCGTGGCCACGATCACCGGCTTGCCCAGGCGCCGGCAGGCCCGCACGATGCGCTTCTGGATGGCAGGGACCTGCTCGGCGGGCATCTCCACGCCGAGGTCGCCGCGCGCCACCATGACGGCGTCGGTCTCGGCCAGGATGGCGTCCAGGCTCTCGATCGCGGCGGGCTTCTCCAGCTTGGCGACGATGCCGGCGCGACCCCGCACGAGGGCCTTGATCTCGGTGATGTCGACCGCGCGCTGCACGAAGGACAGGGCGATCCAGTCGATGCCCAGGGTCAGGCCGTAGTCCAGGTCGGCGCGGTCCTTGGCGGTGAGCGCGGACAGCGGCAGCACGACGCCGGGAACGTTCACGCCCTTGCGATCGGACAGCGGGCCGCCGTTGACGACGACGGTCTCGGCCGACTCAGGGCCGGAGGTCACCACCCGCAGGCGCAGGCGGCCGTCGTCGAGCAGCAGCTCGGCGCCGGGCGTCAGCGCCGCGAAGATCTCCGGGTGCGGCAACGGCGCGCGGGTGGCGTCGCCGGGCTGGTCGCGTGCCAGGTCCAGGCGGAACGCCGCGCCCTCGACCAGCTGGACCGGCCCGTCGGCGAAGGTGCCCACGCGCAGCTTGGGTCCCTGCAGGTCGAGCAGCACGCCGATCGGGCGGCCCAGGTCGGCCTCGACGGCGCGGATGGTGTCCAGGCGCGCCTTGTGATCGGCGTGCGTGCCGTGGCTGAAGTTCAGCCGGAACACGTCGGCGCCGGCGCGCACCAGGGCCTCGATGGTGGCGCGGTCGGCGCTGGCCGGACCGAGGGTGGCGACGATCTTGGCGTTGCAGGGACGTTTCATTGAGAGCATGTCGGAAAGAAGAAGGGCCGACGTCGCGCGCGACGAGGGCGAGGAAAAAGTTGCGGCTGCGTTCAGTCGCGATCCCAGCCGAACAGGTTGGCCGGGTTGTCCACCAGGAGGGATTGCCGGACCGCGGGGTCGGGCGCCCACTGCCGCAGGAGTTCGAAATTGCGGACGTCGTCTTCCTGTCGGAACGGTTCCAGGTCGGTCGGCCGGTAGGTGGCCGGACGATGGGTGCCGCCGGTGTGCGGCCAGTCGCTGCCCCAGACCACGCGGGAAGGTGCGGCTTCGAGCAGCGCCCGTGCCACGGGTTCGATGTCGGGGTACGCAGGACCGAGGTCGGAGATCTGGTACGGACCGGACAACTTCATCCAGACCCGGGGGAGGGCGATCAGGTCGAGCAGGGCGTCGAAGCCTTCCTGTTCTGGTCCCCGGGCGGCCTTGGCCAAGCCGAAATGATCGATCAGCACCTGCTGGCGCAGCGTGGCGATGATCGATCCACAGGCCGCGAGCACCGGCAGCGCCGCATAGAGCTGGATGATCAGCGGGGAGTCGTCCAGCGTCTCTGCGGTGGTCCGCAGACGCCGCACGGCCAGGGACACGTCGACCTGCTTGGACGCCTCCAGGTTGATGCGCACGCCCCGCACGCCCGCCGTGTGGAGGTCGGCGAGCTGCTGGCGGCTGAATGTCTCGTCGATCACCGCGATGCCGCGTGCCTGCGCGCCGAAGTGCGCCAAGGCATCCAGCAGACAGGCGTTGTCGGTGCCGTACACGCTGGGCTGAACCAGGACAACGCGGCTCACACTGAGCCGGGCATGCAGGGCGCGCAGGTCGGCCACCCGCGCCGGCGGCGGCGTGTAGCGCCGTGCCGCCGCATACGGAAAACGCAGCGGGTCGAAGATGTGCGCATGGCAGTCCGTGGCCTGCGGCGGCACCCACGCCATGGCAGGCGGCACGGCCCGCGGTCGGTCGTCGGGCGTGGTCACTGGCTCTGGATGTTGGCCGACTTCACCACCTGCTGCCACTTGGTCAGTTCCTCGCCGATGAACTTCTGGAACTGCTCGGGCGTGCCGGGCACGGGCTTGGCACCGATGTCGGCGAACTTTTGCGCCACCTCGGGTTTCTGCAGTGCCTTCACGATCGCGGCATTCAAGGCAGCGACCACGGCGGGAGGCGTCTTGCCTGGCGCCACCACGCCCACCCAGTGGGTGACCGAGAAGTTCTTGATGCCGGCTTCCTCCAGCGTCGGCACGTTGGGCAGCTTCGCGAGCCGCGTCGACTGGCCGATGGCCAGCGGACGGACCCGGCCGGAGGACAGCGGCGTCGCCGTGCTCGTCACGCTGTCGATCAGCATGTCGACCTCGCCGCCCATGAGCGCGCGGATCGACTCGCCGCCGCCCTTGTAGGGCACGTGCAGGAATTTGGCACCGGTGACCGAGCCGAGCAGTTCGGTCGTCAGGTGCGGCGTGCTGCCCGTGCCGCCTGAGCCGTAGGTCAGCTTGCCCGGATTCTTCTTGGCGAAATCGATCAGTTCGCCTGCGGTCTTGTGGGGGGACGTGGCGGGCACCATCAGCAGCATGGGCGACTCGGCCACCTTCGCTACCGCGGCCAGGTCGTGGGCGGTGTCGTAGGGCATCTTGGCCTGCAGCGCCGGCGCCATCGTGAAGGGCGCGCTGACGAAGCCGATCGTGTAGCCGTCCGGTGCGGCCTTGGCGACGGCGTCGGTGCCGATCACGCCGCCCGCGCCGGCCCGGTTGTCGATGACGACGGGCTGCCCGGTGTCCTGGCTGAGCTGCTGGCCCAGCACGCGTGCCATCACGTCGTTGGGTCCGCCGACGGCGAAGGGCACCACCATCCGGATGGGCTTGGTCGGATAGGACGGAGCCTGCGCCATCGCAGGCAGGGCGGAGGTGCCGGCGATGGCCAGCGCCAGCGTGAAACGCGCGAAGAGATGAGAGGTCATGGTGGAGGTTCTCTGGAGAAAACGCTGCCCGGGTCGCCGTGCTCGAGGGCGACCGCTGGCGAATTACTCGGGTTTGATGTTGTGGGCCTTGACCAGCGTCGACCAGCGGTCGGACTCGGCGCGGATGAAGGTGCCGAAGGCCTCGGGCGTGCCCCCGGCGACCACGTTGCCCTGCGAGGTGATCTTCTCGGTCACGTCGGGCTCGCGGATGGCCTTGTTGATGGCTTCGTTGAGCTTGGCGACGATGGCCGGTGGCGTGCCCTTGGGCGCGACGACGCCGAACCAGTTCGACATCTCCATGCCGGCGATGCCCAGTTCCTTGAACGTCGGCACCTCGGGCAGCAGCGGCGAGCGCTTGTCGTCGGTGATGGCCAGCGGCTTGAGCTTCGCGTCGGCACCCTTGAGGTAGGGCATCACGGCGTAGATCCACTCGAACATGATGTCGACGTTGCCGGCGATCAGGTCGTTGGTCGCCGGCGCGCCGCCCTTGTAGGCCACATGCACCATGTCGACCTTGGCGTTCTGTTCGAACAACTCGGCCGCCAGATGGTGCGAGCCGCCCAGGCCGCCCGAAGCGAAGCTCATCGCGCCCGGTTTGGCCTGCGCACGCGCGATGACGTCCTTGACGGACTTGTCGGGCGAGTTCTTGCTGACCGACAGCACCAGCGGGCCGCGCTCGATCAGGGCGATCGGCACCAGATCCTTCGGGTCGAACGGCAGCTTGGCGAACAGTGCCTTGTTCACCGCCAGCGGTGCGAAGTTGCCCAGACCGATCACATAGCCGTCGGGCTGGGCCTTGGCGATGTAGTCGGTACCGATGTTGCCGCCCGCGCCCGGACGGTTGTCCACGATCACCGGTTTGCCGAAATAGACCGAGAGCTTCTGCGCGATCTGGCGTGCCCGGATGTCCGAACTGCCGCCTGCGGCATAGGGCACCACGAAGGTGATGGTCTTCTGGGGGTAGTCGCCGGCCTGTGCCCAGGCCGGGCTGGTCAGCAACAACGCCGCACCTGCCGCGGCAGTGCCTCGAAGCAGATGGCGACGCAGTGAAAAGAAGGAAGTCATGAGGTCTCCTGTGGGAAAAAAGCACTGTCGAGTGCTGCGCTTGGGTTTTCCCTGATTGTACTTATGACTATTCAAGTACAATCAGCGCAAACCCTGACACATGAAACCCATGACGGAATTTGCACAAAGAGTTGCTTTGATACACGCAACGCCTGTGGCGGTGCAGCCAGTGGCAGAAGCGTTCGGTCGGCTCTGGCCGCAGGCGTCCCTGATGAACCTGCTCGACGACAGCCTGTCGGGCGACCTGGCTGCCAAGGGGCAACTCGACGCCGGAATGACGCAGCGTTTCGTCGATCTGGCCGAGTACGCCGTGCGCACGGGTGCCCAGGGGGTGCTGTTCACGTGTTCCGCCTTCGGACCGGCCATCGAGGCGGCGGCGCGAGCGGTGAACGTGCCGACCTACAAGCCCAACGAGGCCATGTTTTTGGAAGCGCTCGACGTGTTGCGCACCACGGGGGGCCGACGCATCGGACTGCTGTCGACCTTCGAGCCCTCGATCGCACCGATGCGCGAGGAGATGCAATCGCTGGCATCGAAGGCCGGCGTCGATCTGGAACTGGTCACGGTGTGCGCCACCGGCGCGCTGGCGGCGTTGAACGCGGGCGATGCTGCGACGCACGATCGCCTGGTGGTCGAGCGATCCTCCGATCTGGAGCATTGCGACGTCGTGATGCTCGGCCAGTTTTCCATGGCGCGTGCGCAGGCCCTGGTCGCCCGGCACCTGGGCAAGTCCGTCCTCACGAGTCCCGACAGCGCCGTGCGCCTGCTTCAGAAGAACCTGCTGAACGCCTGACCGTCACCGTCCCGATTTCTTTTTTCCTTCCCTCTCACCCCTCACTCGAACCACCGGAGAACACCATGAAATTCATCGTCCTGCCCTGCGACGGCATCGGCCCCGAAATCGTTGCCGCCTCGGTCGACGTCCTGAAAGCCGCCGACGAGCGCTTTGGCCTCGGCATCACGTACGACTACGAGGACGCCGGCTTCACCAGCCTGGAGAAGCACGGCACCACGCTGCGCCAGGAGACCCTGGACAAGGCCAAGACCTATGACGGCATCATCCTGGGCACGCAGTCGCATGCCGACTACCCGGCGCCGGAGAAGGGCGGCCGCAACGTCTCGGCGGGCTTCCGCATCGGTCTCGACCTGTATGCCAACGTGCGCCCGGCGCGCACGCGGCCGTTCCTGCAGTCCAACATGCGCGAAGGCCGCACGATGGATCTGGTCATCATGCGCGAGGCCACCGAGGGCTTCTACCCCGACCGTAACATGGCGCGTGGCTGGGGTGAGGTGATGCCCGACCCGGACATGGCCCTGTCGA
This sequence comes from Variovorax sp. PvP013, assembly GCF_050435945.1. Lineage (NCBI taxonomy): Bacteria > Pseudomonadati > Pseudomonadota > Betaproteobacteria > Burkholderiales > Comamonadaceae > Variovorax > Variovorax sp. PvP013. The sequence continues at coordinate 49,116 of NZ_JBNDLF010000012.1, read as the reverse complement.
TCCGCAAGATCACCCGCCGTGGCAGCGAGCGCATCGCGCGCCGCGCCTTCGAGCTGGCCATGACGCGCCGCAAGAAGGTCACGGCCATCCACAAGGCCAACAGCTTCCACATGACCGACGGCCTGTTCCTCGAGGCCGTGCGCCACGTGGCCAAGGACTTCCCCGAAGTCGCGCTGGACGACCTGCTGGTCGACGCCTCGACCGCCCACCTGGTGAAGGAGCCCGAGCGTTTCGACGTGCTGGTGGCGACCAACTTCTACGGCGACATCATCTCCGACCTCGCCAGCGAGCTGTCGGGCAGCCTGGGCTTGGCCGGTTCGGTCATGGCCAGCGACGACATCTGCTGCGCGCAGGCTCAGCATGGCTCGGCGCCGACCATTGCCGGCAAGGACCTGGCCAACCCGGTCTCGATGATCCTGTCGGTGGCGATGATGGTGCGTTGGGTCGGCGACAAGCAGAATAACAAGGCCATGCAGGATGCCGGCGACGCCATGGTGCGTGCGGTGGACAAGGCCCTGGAAGACCCGACCACGCGCACCCGCGACATCGGCGGCACGATGGGCTGCAAGGACTTCACCGCCGCGGTGGTGAAGGCCATGGCTTCGGCCTGAACGCCGGAGGTCGTCATTCCATGACCCGACTGTTCCTCGGCTGCATCGCCGATGACTTCACCGGCGCCACCGACCTCGCCAACAACCTCGTGCGCGCCGGCATGCGGGTGGTGCAGACCATCGGCGTGCCCGAGGGACCGCTCGACGGCGAGGCCGATGCGGTGGTGGTGGCGCTCAAGTCGCGCACCATCCCCGCGTCCGAGGCAGTGGCCGAGTCGTTGGTTGCGCTCGCCTGGTTGCAGGCGCAGGGCGCCGAGCAGATCTACTTCAAGTACTGCTCGACCTTCGACTCCACGGCCGAGGGCAACATCGGTCCGGTGACCGAGGCGCTGATGGACGCGCTGGGCACCGACTTCACGATCGCCTGCCCGGCCTTCCCGGAGAACGGCCGCACCGTGTTCAAGGGCTACCTGTTCGTCGGCGACGAGTTGCTGCACGAGTCGGGCATGCGCAACCACCCGCTCACGCCGATGAAGGATTCGAACCTGGTGCGCGTGCTGCAGTCGCAGACCGACCGCAAGGTCGGGCTGATCGATTACCGGACGCTGGCACAGGGCACCGACGCGGTGGCGGCGCGCATCGCGCAACTGCGTGCCGACGGCATCGCCATGGCGGTGCTCGACGCCACCAGCAACGCGGACCTGATGATGGTGGGTCCGGCCCTGAAGTCGCTGCCACTGGTCACGGCGGGTTCGGGCATTGCCATCGGATTGCCGCAGAACTTCGGCATCCACATGACAGCGGAAGCCTCGGCGTTGCCGCCTGCCAAAGGCTTGAAGGCCATCGTGTCGGGCAGCTGTTCGACCGCGACCAATGCCCAGGTGGCCAACTTCATCGAGCGCGGCGGCAAGGCATTCGCGATCGATCCGCTGCGTCTGGCCGATGGCGAGGATTTGATCAACGAGGCCTTGCGCTGGGCGCGCCAGCACCTGTATTCGGGTTCCATCCTGATCTATGCGACGGCGCCGCCCGATTCGGTGCGCGCCGTGCAGGCCCGCCTGGGCGTGGCCCAGGCCGGCGAGATGGTGGAGCACGCGCTGGCGTCCATCGCGCGCGGTCTGGCGCAGGCCGGGGTGTCGCAGTTGGTGGTGGCCGGTGGCGAGACCTCGGGCGCCTGTGTGCAGGCCCTGGACATCCACAGCATGCGCATCGGCCCGCAGATCGCACCGGGGGTGCCATGGTGTTATGCGACGACGGGCGACGCGGCAGAAGGTGCACTGCACATCGCGCTCAAGTCGGGCAATTTCGGCGCGGTCGACTTCTTCACCAGCGCCTTCGGCGTGCTGGCCTGAGCCGTAAAGTCGAGGGCCGTCCACGCCATGCCTGATCCCATCGCCATGTCCACGCCCACCGCGTCGCCCAATGTCAGCGCCCTCATTCCCACCCTGGCACGCCGCATCGTCGAGATGATCCGGCGCGAGGGCTACCCCGTCGGCCACCGGCTGACGGAGCAGGCCCTGTGCGACGAACTCGACGTCTCGCGCTCGCCCGTGCGCAAGGCGTTGCAGTACCTGCAGGAGTCCGGCGCGGTGACCTCGGAGCCCAACCGCGGCTTCCAGGTCGCCAAGATGCCCGCCGAGCTGGGCGAACTGGACTTCGCGCCCAACCCGGCGTCGGAGGAGGTGATGTACATGCGCATTGCCAACGACCGCATCAACGGCCTGATCGCCGACGAGATCGTCGAGAACGACCTGATGGAACGCTACGGGCTGGCGCGCCTGCAGGTGCAGCGCATCCTCAACCGGATGGCGCGCGAGAGCATGATCGACCGCAAGCCCGGTCGCGGCTGGATCTTCCGTCCGCTGCTCAACAACGTCACCTCGCACCGCGAGAGCTACCGCTTCCGCATGATCATCGAGCCCGCCGCCATCCTGGAGCCGGGCTACCAGGTCGACGTGGCGGAGCTGGAGAAATGCCGGCGCGAGCAGCAGGAGCTGCTCCAGGGCGGCATCGAGCGCTGCACGCCGACCGAACTCTTCCGCGCCGGCGTGCACTTCCACGAGACCGTGGTCGCCGGCGCCCACAACCGCTTCCTGCTCGACTCGCTGCGCACACTGAACCAGATGCGCCGGGTCGTCGAATACGGCACGCGGCTCGACCGCGCCCGGCTGCATCGCCAGTGCGAGGAGCACCTGGTGATGATCGATCTGCTCGTGGCCGGCGAGCGCATGGAAGCTTCCCAATACCTGCGCCAGCACCTGAACACGGCGCGCATCACCAAAATCGGAGACGCCAGTGGCGATGAACGAGAACAAGGCACGTGAGGAAATCTGCCGTGTCGGGCGCAGCCTGTTCGAGCGCGGCTATGTGCACGCGACCGCGGGCAACATCAGCGTGCGGCTCGACGAGGAGGAGGGTGGCGGCTTCCTGATCACGCCCACCGACGCCTGCCTGGGTTTCCTGGCGCCGGAGCGCCTGGCGAAGCTCGACGCCGAGGGCCGGCAGGTCAGCGGCGACCGCGGCAGCAAGACGATCGCGCTGCACCGACGCATCTACGCGGCCAGTGCGAAGACCGACGCGCCGGGCCGGTGCGTGATCCACACCCACAGCACCCATTGCGTGGCCCTGACGCTGCGCACCCGCGCTGCGAACGAACTGCTCTCGGCCCTCACGCCGTATTTCGTCATGAAGGTCGGCCACGTTCCTTTGATCGACTATGCGCGGCCGGGCGACACCCTGGCGGCCGAACGCGTCGAGCGCGCCATCGCGCACTACGCCGCGCTGGGCACACCGATCCGTGCCGTCATGCTCGAGCGCCTGGGTCCCAACGTCTGGCACGACTCGCCCGCCGCCGCGATGGCGACGCTGGAAGAACTCGAGGAAACCGCCCGGCTGGCCCTGCTGGTCGGCGTGGACACCGCGCCGCTGGCCTCGGCGCAGATCGAGGAATTGCGCACCACCTTCGGCGCGGCCTGGTGATGCGCTTCGGTCTGGTGGCCAACCGGCTGCACCGGCAGCAGGCCGGGGGTGCGCTGGGATGGTGGGCCGGGCAATGCGAATCCGGCATCCGGGCCCTGAATCTGGGTCTGGAAGCCGTCGGCGGCACCTACGACGCCCTGGCCCGCCAGCGGCTCCTGAGGAACTACCCGCCGCTCGTGGCGCTGCCTCATGGCGGACAGGGCGGCTTGATGCGGGTGGTCTCGCGCATCTCCGGCGGGCTGGACCGTTCGGCGGCGCTCGATGGCGCGATCTACCTGATCGATCCGGCCGATCCGTCGTCGCTGTATCCGGAGGCCCTGGCGCTGAAGCGCCAGTGCGTGACGCACGGCAAGCCGTTCATCGCGACCGCCGCCGGCGCGGTCGAGTGGATCGCCATCGAGCTGGCCCTGGCCGGCCATCCGACCGACACGACCGATCCCGCCTGGCACGACCTCGCCGGCAAGACCGTGGCCCTGATCGCCCACGACGCCCACAAGCCGCGCATGGTCGAGTTCGCGGCGCGGCACTTCGATCTGCTCTCGCGGTTCGCGTGCCGCGTCGGCACCGGGACCACGGGCGGGCTCCTCAACGAGATGGCCTGGTCGCGCGGCTGGCCGGCGGACCGGCCCTGGGTCACGCGCTACCTCAGCGGCCCGTTGGGCGGTGACGCCCAGATCGCCGAACTGGTCCTCGACCGCCGCTGCCAGAAGGTCATCTTCTTCGAGGACCCGCACGTTGCCCGGCAGCACGAGGCCGACATCCAGCTGCTCGAGCGCGCGGTGGGCAGCGCGACCCACGAAACCACCTGCTTCAATTCCCCGGTCATGGCCGAGCGCTGGGCCCGCGCCATGGCACTGACCCACTGAACTTCCCCAGACTTGCCATGTTTGCCTATGTCGGATCTCGAACCACGCGCGAGCGCAATGCCCGCGGCGAAGGCATCAGCGTCTATCGCCTGGATCCCGCACAACGCGCGCTGGAACGCGTGCAGCTCGTCGCCGACCTGGTCAACCCGTCGTTCCTGGCCCTGAACGCGGCAGGCACCCGGCTCTACACCCTCCACGGCGACGGCCACGAGGTGTCGTCGTTCCGGGTCGATTCCCGAGAGGGCGGCTTGACGCTGCTGAACCGGCAGGACTGCCAGGGCAGGAACCCGGTCCATCTGGCCCTGGATGCGACCGAGCGATTCCTGATCGTCTCGAACCACCTGTCGGGCACGGTGGCGGTGATGCCGATCGCCGAAGACGGCTCGGTGGAGCCGGTGTGCCAGCTGGCCGAATGCACCGGCACGCCCGGCCCGCATCGGGTGGAGCAGCCCTTTGCCAAGCCGCACTTCAATGTCTTCGATCCGAGCGGGCGCTGGATCGCGGTGCCGGACAAGGGTCTGGACCGCATCTTCATGTTCGGGTTCGAGGACGGGCGCTTGATACCGGCTCAACCCGAAGCCGCGATCGCGCGCGAGACGTCCGGACCGCGGCATCTGGCGTTCCATCCCCTGCGGCCCTGGGCCTATGCCGTGAACGAACTCGATTCGACGGTGACCGCCTATGACTTCGATGCCAAACGCGGCACGTTGGAAGCTTGGCAGATCCTCTCCACATTGCCAGACACCTTCACCGGCAACAGCCGGGCCTCCGAGATCGCGATCGATGCACGAGGCCGACACCTCTACGCCTCCAATCGCGGTTTCGACAGCATCGCCGTCTTCGCCATCGATCGCGACAGCGGGCGACTGACGTTCGTCGAAGCGGTCGACACCCAGGGCCGGACGCCGCGCTTCTTTGCCCTGTCTCCCAACGGGCAGACGCTTTTCGCGCTGAACGAGGACAGCGACTCGATCGTCGCCATGGACGTCTCGCCCGACACCGGACGGCTCACGGCGACCGATGCGGTCGTGGCCTGCGGCAGTCCGGTGTGCATGGTCTTCTCGCCGTCTTGAGGCATCTCGCCATTTCCCCATCGACACCTGGAACACATCCCATGGAAAAAACCACCGACCTGAGCGACGCCCAACCCGATGCCCGCGTGCTGCCGCCGATCTTCCGAGACTTCGGCGGTCGTCTGCAGTTCGAAGGACCGGCCCTGACGGTCTCGTGTTTCGAGGACAACTCGCGCATCAAGGAACTCAGCCAGACGCCGGGCAACGGCCGCGTGCTGGTGGTCGACGGCGGTGGCAGCCTGCGCTGCGCACTGCTGGGCGACATCATCGCCATGGACCTGGTGAAGAACGGATGGGCGGGCGCCATCATCGACGGCTGCGTGCGCGATGCGGCCATTCTGGGCACGCTCGCATTGGGGGTGAAAGCACTGGCCGCCCATCCGCGCAAATCGCTCAAGCGCAATGAAGGCTCCGTGGGCCAGCCTATCGTGGTGGGCGGCATCCGCATCGTGACCGGAGATCGGATCTGCGCCGATGAGGATGGCGTGATCGTCCTGGTCCAGAGCTAAAACCTGCCGTTGTCGTGATGGGGGTGTCGCCAATCAGTTTGCGAGTGGCGACGACATGCGCGTCGGTCGGGGAACGCCGACGCACGCTGACCCTGGCCCTGATCCAAACCGACAGGTTGCGGACCGGATCATGCGCAGGCGACCGTCGTCGAGCAGCAGTTCGGCGCCGGGCGTCAGCGCCGCGAAGATCTCCGGGTGCGGCAGCGGCGCGCGGGTGGCGTCGCCGGGCTGGTCGCGCGCCAGGTCCAGGCGGAACGCCGCGCCCTCGACCAGCTGGACCGGCCCGTCGGCGAAGGTGCCCACGCGCAGCTTGGGTCCCTGCAGGTCGAGCAGCACGCCGATCGGGCGGCCCAGGTCGGCCTCGACGGCGCGGATGGTGTCCAGGCGCGCCTTGTGATCGGCGTGCGTGCCGTGGCTGAAGTTCAGCCGGAACACGTCGGCGCCGGTGCGCACCAGGGCCTCGATGGTGGCGCGGTCGGCGCTGGCCGGACCGAGGGTGGCGACGATCTTGGCGTTGCAGGGGCGGTGTTGCGTCATGCTCGTTCTCCAGTGGCGCCATCGACGACGATGACGCGAAACTCGTCGTCCGCGGTCAGCCGCCGAACCACTTGGCCGGCACGGTCACCAACCACGGGAACAGCACCATCAGGAACAGGATCGCGAACTCGGCCAGCATGAACGGAAGCACGCCCTTGGTGACCTCGTCCATCTTCATGCGCCCGACCCCGGCCACCACGTTGAGCACCGTGCCGACCGGTGGCGTCACCAGGCCGATCGAGTTGTTGATGATGAACAGGACGCCAAAGTAGATCGGATCGATGCCGGCTTCCTTGATCACCGGCATCAGCACCGGCGTGAGGATCAGGATGGTCGGCGTCATGTCCATCGCGGTGCCCACCAGCATGCAAAGCACCATGATCGCGATCAGCAGCAGCGTCTGGTTGCCCATGAACGGCCTGAGAAGGTCGATCACCTTGCTCGGCAGGTCGGCCACCGTGATCAGCCAGGCCGAGACCAGCGCCGCGGCCACCAGGAACATGATCACCGCCGTGGTCTTGGCCGCGCTCACGAACACCGCGTAGAGCTGGCCGAGCTTGAGTTCGCGATAGACCACCGTGGCGACGAAGAAGGCGTACACCGCCGCCACCACCGCTGCCTCGGTCGGCGTGAACACGCCGAAACGCAGGCCCACCAGGATGATCACCGGCAGCATCAGCGCCCAGGTGGCACTGCGCAGCGCGGCCCAGATCTCGGCGGCGGACTTGCGCGGCGGCGGCACGATGTCCTCCTTGCGCACCAGCCACATCCAAGTGAGCCAGAGCGACGCGCCGATCAGGATGCCCGGGAAGATGCCCGCGAGGAACAGCTTGGAGATCGACACGTTCGCTGCCACGCCGAAGATCACGAAGCCGATCGACGGCGGGATCACCGGCCCGATCACGCCCGAGGCGGCGATCAAACCGCCCGACCGTGCCTTGTCATGACCCGCCGCCACCATCATCGGCAGCAGCAGCGCGGTCAGCGCCGCCGCGTCGGCCACGGCCGAGCCCGACAGCGCCGACAGCAGGATCGCCGCGACGATCGCCACGTAACCGAGGCCCCCCTTGATGTGGCCGACCAGGGCGAGCGCGAAGTCGACGATGCGCTTGCTGAGCCCACCGACGTTCATGATCTCGCCGGCCAGCATGAAGAAGGGCACCGCCAGCAGCGGAAAGGAATCGGCCCCGTTGATCACGTTCTGCGCCAGGATCTGCGCGTCGAACAAGTCCAGGTGCCACATCAGCGCGACGCCGGTGGCGAGCAATGCGTAGGCGATCGGAATGCCCAGCGCCATGGCTCCGATCAGCGCGCCCAGAAAAATCGCAATCGTCATGGCTTGCTCTTCGGATGGTTGTCGAGGGGCTCGGGGGTGCGAGCGTTCTCTTCGGCGAGCTGGTGCTGCAACGCTTCCAGTTCCGCTGCTTCTTCGGATTCCGTGACCATCACCAGCTCGTCGTCGCGCACCTGGCCCGACAACACACGCCAGAGTTGTCGCAGCAGCAGGAATCCGGCCGACACGGCAAACACCACGCCGGCGGCGTAGAAGATGCCGACCGAGGCCCCCGTGACGGGCGCCTCCACGTCCATGTTGATCTTCACCTGCGCCAGCGCGCCGGAGAACAGCAGCCAGGTGATGTAGAGCATCAGCACCAGGCCCAGCACCATGCATGTCTTCTTGCCGCCTCGCGACAGGCGCGACACCAGCATGTCCGTGCCCAGGTGCGCGCCTTCCTTGAGCGCGACGATCGCGCCCAGGAACACCAGCCACACGAACAGCCAGCGCGAGACCTCCTCGCTCATCGTGATGCCGGTGTTGAAGGCATAGCGCAACACCACGTTGCCGAACACCAGCACCACCATGATGGCGAGCGCCAGGGCGCTCAGGGCGTCGAGCAGCTTGCAGTAGCCATCGACCAGTTTGTCTACCATTTCTTGTTCCTCACGCCGTTGTCGCCTCGCACCTGGGGATGCTCGTTACCTGCGAGCCTTCTCGATCTCGGCGTAGAGGTCGTTCACCAGGGTGCCGCCGACCTGCTTGCTGTACTTCTCCACGACCGGCTGCACCTTGGTCCGGATGCGATCCATCTCCGCCGGGGCGATGTTCGTCACCTGCATCCCGGCCGCCTTCAGGGCTTGCAGCGATTTCTCGTTGAACTCGCGATTGACCCTGCGCTGATAGACGGCCGCTTCGAGCGCGGCATCCTTCAGGATCCTGGCTTCGTCGGGCGACAACGTGTCCCAGAATTTCTTGCTCGCCAGCAGGATGAGCGGCGTGTAGTTGTGCTTGGTGACGCTCACGTACTTCTGCACTTCGAAGAACTTCGCCGTCTCGATCGAGCTGAACGGGTTCTCCTGGCCATCGACCGCCTTCTGCTCGAGCGCGGAATAGAGCTCGGTGAAGGACATCGGAACGGCGTTCGCGCCCAGGGCGTTGAACGTATCGATCGCTACGGCGTTCTGCTGCACCCGAAGCTTCAGGCCCTGGATGTCTTCCAGCTTCGTCACGGGCCGCTTGCTGTTGGTGAGGTTGCGAAATCCATGCTCGAACCAGCTCAGGCCCACGAGGCCTTTCGCCGGCAGGCGGTCCAGATACTGTTTGCCGACGGGGCCGTCCACGACCACGTCGACTTCCTTTTCGTTGTTGAACAGGAACGGCAGATCGAGTGCGGCGAATTCCTTGATGTTGCCGACGAGCTGCGGCGTCGCCATCGCCGACATCTCGATCGTTCCGCCTTGCAGGGAAGAGACGACCTGCACCTCGCCACCGAGCTGGCCGCTGGGGTAGAGCTTCACCTTGATCTTGTTGCCGCTGCGCTGGCCCACCAGTTCAGCGAACTTTTCCGCGCCCAGGCCTTGCGGGTGCTTGAGGTCGTAGATCACGGCGTACTTGATCGTCCGCTCCTTGATGTCGGCCGCGAGTGCACCGCCGGCGCCGGTGATGATCAGGGTGCCGAGCAGGCACGCGAAAAGGTTCTTCAGCTTCATGGGATGTCTCCTTGGTTGTTGGTCGTTACAGGCCCCGGGCGCCCGAGGCGAGGAAGCCCCCGTCCACCGGCAGCGTCACGCCGCTGGTGAATCCGGCGTCCTCGGAGACCAGATACATCACGGCGGCGGCGATCTCGCCCGTCGTGCCATAGCGGTTCATGGGGATCGCCTTGCAGTACTCGCTGCGGAACTGATCGGTGTGCAGCACCTGCGTCATCGGTGTGTCGACGGGGCCTGGTGCCACGGCATTCGCGGTGATGCCGTGCTCGGCCAGCTCGACGGCCATCTGACGCGTCAGCGCGATCACCGCCCCCTTCGACGTGCCATAGGCCGTTCGGCCGCTGCCGACGGCGCGCATCCCCGCCACCGAAGCGACGTTCACGATCCGGCCCCACTTGTGGCGTTGCATCAGGCGAGCCGCGTGCTGCGCACAGAGGAAGGCACCGGTGACATTGACGTTCATGGTCGCCACGAAGTTGTCCAGGGGAAATTCGAGGAAAGGGAACACCTTGGCGATGCCGGCGCTGTTGACCAGCACGTCGCAGCGCCCATGGCGCCGCTCCGTCTCCGCAAAGGCCAGCTCGACCGACCGTGAGTCGCTCACGTCGATGGCCTGGGCATGTGCCTGAAGGCCCGACGATCGCTGTCGGGCCGCGGTCTGCTCGGCCGCGTCCAGGTTCCGGTCGGCCACGATCACCACCATGCCGGCGGCGGCAAGCCGCTGGCAGACGTCCGCGCCGATGCCCATGGCGCCGCCCGTGACGAAGGCCACGCGTTGTTCGGTAGGTTTTTTTTCCATGTCGGTTGCTCCAGTTCCAAATCGGGTTGCTGTTCGCACTCAGGCCGTGAAGCCACTTCCTCTGAGCGCCTTCACGAAGTAGTCGGCGCCGCCCATCTGGCCGCCCTTCAACGCGAGTTCCAGGTCTTGCAAATGCGGTTCGCTGGACAGCAGCCGGCACAGCGGCGCCCCCGGTGCCAGCCGCGCACGGATTTCCAGGGCGGTCGGCGCCAGTACCTCCGTGATGCGACTGGAGGTGTCGCCGCCCGAGAGCACGAGCCGTCGCAGCGGATGGGCGCGCACGATCGCTTCCACCACCTTGCCGAGCCGATCGCTGACGAGGCGACCGCCGTGGTGCTTCGCCTCTTCCGCGCTGTGGCCTTGCGATCGAAGCGACTGGATCAAGCCGCCGATGCGAGGGTCGCGCGGACCTCGTGCCGTGTGCATGACCACGCTCGCGCCCGTCGCCAGGGCTTCGACGACGTGTCGAACCAGCCCATCGGCCGCCGCGTCGGACTGCGACGGCTCGCTCAGTGCTTGCACATCGACCGCGATTTCGCGGAAGCCGTGCTCCACCGCCTTCTCGATCTGCGTCGCGCTCAGGGGGGAGGCGCTGCCGGATACCACCAGCACCTGGTCGACCGGATCGAAACGAGCGTAACGGTCGACATCCGGGTCAGGAGCTCGACGCTCGTCCTGGCGCCAGTGGCGTGTCAGTCCGTATTCGACGCCCGAGCCGCCGATCACGAAGAGCGGCGTGTCTGCGGACGACGCCATGTGCTGCACGCACGCCCCGGCCTTGGCGAGGTGTTCGTCGTCCCACCCGTCGAAAACCACGGCCTGGCAGACGGGCGCCATCGCGGTCACTCGCGCTGCAAGGACATCGGCCGGGGCGTCGAATGCCGTCAGGGGCAGGGAGCCGATGGTCAGCGCCGTCTGGCGGCCCAGGTGCTGGATCAGGTCCGATTCGTCCATCGGCGTGACCGGATGCACGCTCATGATGGGATGCCGATCGATGCGATACACCTGCCCGTCGGTGCCGGAGCGGGCGAAGAGATGCCCGAAGAAGCAGTAGCGGCCCAGCGCCGGCGTCGCTGCCACGATCGGAACCAACGGCTGCCCGAAGACTTCGCGAGCCAGGTCCAGCACGCGGCCGATGCTGCCGGTCGTCGGTGCGCTGTCGAAGGTCGAGCAGACCTTGTAATGCACCAGGGATGTCGGCAAGGCGGCCAGGTCGGCCAGGACGGCCGGCATGTGCGAATCGAGCTCGGTCGACGTCATGGCGCGGGTGTTGCCGGCGATGCCGATCGCGTCGAAGCGTCCCAGCGCATCCATCTGTGCCTGCGTCGGAACCCGCAGGAACAGCGCGCAGCGCAAGCCGCCGAACGCCAGCACCTCCAGCGCGTCGGTGGAGCCGGTGAAGTCGTCACCGTAGAACGCCAGGCGCAGCCGGGCGGTCGGCGACCCATGCGGCGTGCTCATAGGACGCCGAACTGCACCATCGCCTTTTGCAGCGCCGGATGGCTCGAGGCGTACTGCTTCAGGTCGATGCCCTGGGAGGCCGCTTGCCATCCTTCGCGCATGCTGGCGACGCCCGCGGCGATGCCGTCGGGATGGCCGATGATTCCGCCACCGGCCAGATGCATCAGGTCGGTGGATTGCAGCTGGTCGAAGAGGTCGGGTGCCTGGCCGGCCCATTGACCGGAAGAGAACACCGGCATGACCGGCGCGACACCGGCGAAGGTCGAGAGGCAGGACTTGGCCGAGGCGATGACCGACTCGTCCGACTCCCAGAACTTGCTGCGAATGCCATTGACGTGCAGCTGATCGATGCCGGCCAGGCGCCAGATCTTCTGATACGCGGCGAAGGAGAAGCCCAACTGCGGATCGCGCGTCATGGCGCCCCATCCGTTGCGGTGGGCATGGATCGGCAATCGGCTGTGTCTGCGCAGATGCTCGACGCCCGAGAAGCCGACCCAATTGACGCTCACCATGACGCAGGTGCCACCGGCTTCCAGCACCTCGTCATGGCGGCGCAGCATCTCGTCGATGCTGCCCGAGATGTTGATGGCGTACATCGGCTTGCGCCCCATGCGGTCCGCATGCCGCTGGATGACCGGCATGACGGCCGCGAGGCGTTTCGAGAACGGCGCATAGGGTGGGTCGGCCAGCAGCTCGTCGTCCTTGATGAAGTCGATGTCCGCTGCGCAGAGCGAATCCACGATCTCTGCGGTCTGCTCGGGCGTGAGACCGATGCTCGGCTTGATGATGGTGCCGATGATCGGGCGCCCATGAACGCCGGTCAGCTCGCGCGTTCCGGGGATGCCGAACTGCGGTCCCACGAACTGGCGGGCATAGGACTCGGGCAGGTCGATGTCGAGCAGGCGCATGCCGGTGACTTCGCCCAGTTCGAACAGATTGCCCGCAGCCGTCGCCAGCAGCGACGAAAGGTTCGGCCCGACGTTGTCGATGGGAAAGGCGATCTCGATTTCCGCCCGGCTGAAGACGCTCCTGTGCTGACGGCGCTCGACGAAAGCACTGGTCAGCGACGGTTCGAGCACCGGCGGCAGCGGGTCGATGCGCACGACGCGGGCGCGCGAGCGCTGCTTGAGTTCGTCGGTCTCGCCCGGCAAGGACATGAATGTGCCGCTGGACTGCTCGCCGGCAATGGTTTCTGCAGCCTTCTCGATCGGTACCGAGGTTTCGACGAAGTACTTGGCCGTGAATTCGGGTCTGGGCGGGTGCGAGGACATTGGTGAAGGTACCGCGTTGTGTGAGTTTTCTTCAGCTCGGGCTGGCAATCGGAATCTCGATTGAAGCGAAGGTCTGAATGCTTGAGAGCGAAGTTATCGCGTCGACACGGCTCGCACAAACGATATGATTTCTGTCACTTGTGAGAAAAGTGAACAGCTCATGCAGGAAAACCCGCAGTGGAGAAACGCCATGCGAACACCACGTCCCTCGCTCAATGCATTGCGGGCCTTCGAAGCCACGGCACGGTTGAGGAGCTTCAGCGCAGCGGCCGACGAGCTGTCCGTCACGCACGGCGCGATCAGCCGGCACGTGCGCGCGCTGGAGGAAAGTCTGGGAATGCCACTCTTGAAGCGCGACACCCGATCGACCGAGGCCACGATGGAAGGCGCACGACTGGCCGACAGCCTGACGTCGGCCTTCAATCTCATTCAAGCCAGCATCGAACAGTTCAGGCCGGGCCCTCTGACGCTGTCATGCTCAGAATCGATCATGATGTATTGGCTGATCCCCCGGATCGCGCGGTTCCATGAACGGCATCCGGCGGTCGAGCTGCGATTCAACATGAGTCATGGACCGATCGACTTCATGCGCGACAACATCGCACTGGCGCTTCGTCTCTCGACGATCGAGCCACCGCGGGACGCACTGGTCAGCGATGTCGTCGCCGAATGGATCGGTCCCGTGTGTTCGGCGGAATACATGCAGACTCACCGGCTGACATCACTGCGTGACCTCGGCCGCGTGCGGCTGCTCACGTCCAAGACGCGGCCTGCTTCCTGGGCCCAGTGGTTCACAGCCATGGACCTGAAGGGCATCGATTCGACGACGGAGGACTTGTTCGACCACTTCTACCTGTTGATTCAGGCGGCGAAATGCGGACTGGGCGTGGCGAACGTTCCCAGGATGCTGGTGCGCGACGATCTGAGCAATGGTACGTTGGTCGCTCCGTTCGGCTTCGTTCCCGGACCTCACAAACTCGTCCTGTGGACAGCGCCGCACATGGCTTCGAGGTCGGAAATGGTTGCCTTGGAGGACTGGATCAAGGGTGAACTCAGAAGATCCGAGAAGGATGGTTAGTCGTGCTTCCTCGATCATGTCGTCACCGTTGCGTATTCCTGAATTGAATGCGGTGGCTTTGACTCAGACGAACGCGCACCCCGCACGATGTTTCGGCTGTGCCCGGCTGGGCGAACTCGATGATGCTCGACACCCGGACTTGCGGTTCGAGCGTGCGGCCACGAGCGTGAGGTGACCCTGACATGCCACGCAGGCAGAACCGTGATCTGAAAGTTCCTGCTGATGGAGGCTTGCTTCGATGGATGGAACGATGTGCTGGATCGCTTGGTTCTCGGTGACCGGGCACTTTTCGTGGAAGTTTGCTGGAAGCTTAAAAAGCACGGTGCCGATTCGGTCGCTGGTTCACCGAGCCGCGGGTGTGCGTCGCGATCCTCGATAGGTTGACCCCGTTGGGCACACCTGGGACCGTGCGAGTGGCGTGACTCCGTCGGGGGTACGAGGCACTGCGGCCCGACCCAGGCTGATGTAACAGTGCCGGTGCGCAGTACGACTTCGTGAGGGGATGAAGCACTGCAGCTTGCTGGATGAGACCATGACGCCTGTCTCTCCGGCGGATGCCTTTCAGCGCTCTGGATCGCGGGCCATGACGATCCACGCCGCACCGTCGATCAGCAACGATCGCTCGCCGGGGCAACTCGCGAAGGTGGCACGAAGCGTGGTTCAGGCGCGCGGACTTCGTCGGGCTGGACAGCCAGGGCGCGCGCCAGCGGACCGTTCTCGATCGCAATCTTCACCGCGTCGTCGATCGCCGCATCCCGCGTCTGGCCCGTGCCGAAAGGGACGGAAGCGTCAAAAGGCGTGATGGCGATCGCGGTGAAGCCGGCCGCCGTCAGGACGCGCGCCATCCGCTCGCGGTCGCCGAACGAGAACGGACCGGGCGCGTCAGGAGCAAGTCGGTGTCGGCCATGATCGCCGCCGACCGCGATTTCCACGCCTTCGTCTACGCCCTGTCCGAGAACGCGCTGATCGCTCCGAGCATGGAGGCGCAGTGGACCTCCACGCAGCGCGTGGTGGGCGAGGTGCTCATGCGCGTCGAGAAGCCGCGCGACATCTGGAACCAGCACGAGGCCATGCTGGCCGAGGTCGCGCGCGGCCAGGGCGCGGTCGTGGAGGAACTGGCGCGCCAGCATGTGCTGCAGGCCGCCCACTTCATGATCACGCGCCTGCGCAGCCTCGCGCACGAAAGAGGCGCGGCTGGGCAGAGGAAAACGATCTGCGCTTTCCGCAATACAGAGGGAGATGACACCGTCGGTGCGCTCAGTTCCGATGGGTCGATCAGCTCGGCGGGTCGAGCCTGAGTCCGGCGGACCTCACGACCGGCGGCCACCGCGCCAGTTCGACGGCGACCCGCCTGCGCAGGTCGTCTGGACTGCCGCCCAGAGGCATGCCGCCGAGTTGGCCGATGCGGTGCCGCACGTCCGCGTCGGCCAGGACCCTGTTGGTGCCCTGGTTGACCCATTCGACGAAGTCCCGGGAGACGCCGTGCGGCGCGAAGAAGGCCGCCCAGGCCGTGACCGCGCAATCGGGATAGCCCTCCTCAGCGATCGTCGGCACGTCCGGAAGGGCCGATTCCCTCTGCGCCGCCGTCACGGCCAGCGGCCGGACTTGACCGCTGCGAACGAAGGGCAGGGCCGAGGCCAGAGGCTCGAAGCTGTAGTCCAGCCGACCGGCGACCACATCGATGATGGCGCCGCTCTTGGCGGGCACGTGCGTCGTCTCGATTCCGGCCGCGCGGTTGAACAGCACGCCCGAAAGGTGCGCCGTCGTTCCCACGCCTTCCGAACCCATGTTCAGCGCGCCGGGGCGCGTCCTGGCGAGCGCGACGAAATCCGCCAGCGAGCGAACCCCCAGCGCGGGATTGGTCACCATGACGTTCGACGAGGACGCGACACCGACGACCGGCTCGAAATTCCCGACGGGGTCGTAGCCGGGCCGGCTGTAGATCGCGGGATTGATGCCGTGCGTGCCCGCAGTGCCACAAAAGAGGTGGGTGCCATCGGGCGTCTCGTGCGACGCGCTCGCCGCTCCGACGCAACCGCCCGCGCCGGGACGATTGTCGATCACGACGGGGGTCGCCAGATGCTGGGAAAGGCGCGCGCAGACCAGCCGGGCCAAGGCATCGACGGAGCTGCCCGCGCTGAAGGGAACGACCATCCGGATGGGGCGGTGGTCCGCGGCACGGGTCATCGTCAACGGCATGGTGAGCGTCAGCCCCAGGCCTGCGGTGAACGCGCGCCGGTGGATGTCGGGGCTCTTCACGAGCCCTCGGCTTCCCGACGGTGCGCGATGGCCGGCGGCACACCGAAGCGGCGCACATAGGCGGCCTTGAAGCGCCCGGGATGGGTGAAGCCGTGGAGGCGCGCGACGTCCATCGGTTGGAGCGTCCCGATCCCCGCTTCGAGCATGGTGCGTACCGCTTCCAGCCGAATGCCGTGCAGGGCCGCCAGGGGCGTCGTAGCGCGGAACCGCCGGAAAGCGGCATGGAGGGTGCGCAGGCTGCATCCAGCCGCGGCGGCGACATCGGTCAGGCACACGGGTCGGGCGACGTTCTCGCGCATGAACTCCTCGGCGCGCTTGATGTGGCGTGGCACGGCGGTGCCATGGTGGCGTCGGCCCATGGCCGCGGTGAGGCTGTGCGGCACACCGTGGAGCAAGGCATGCACCCACATGTCGGTGAAGCTGTCCAGGGCCAGCGGGTTGGACGCGAGGCCGTCGGGCTGGGCCAGTTCGTCGGCGAGCCATCGCATCAGGCGCAGCAGACTGGCGCCCGTCCCGATCGAGAGGTCCAGGCCGGGCTGGAACGCCAGCGGACGGACCCGTGGCGTATCGAGGAAGGCAGCCAGCGTCCGCTCGACGCGGGTGGCATCGACCCACACGTTGAAACGCGCGTTGCCGTCACTGCTGTGAAAACGGGTTCCGGGATCGCCGCGCAGCACCAAGCCATGGTTTCCGATCGCCTGGAAGGACCGGCCGTCCATCGTTCGCAATTCCAGCGATCCGGCGAGCATCGTGCTCACGCAGATCCGGTCGACACCAGGCTGCACGATCTCGACCTCCGTCGCATGGCGGTCGGCGACGTAGGCCGGCATCAGGTCGCCCGCCATCCGCATCGCCAGTCGGGTCAGCACGTCCGTCGTTCGACCGGGCAGCCTGTGACGCAGCCGGTAGCGGTGCGCGTTGTTGCTGCGGGGAAAACGCCGGCTCACGCTGGAATCCCGGCCCAGCTCGTCGGGATCGTGCACGTCGATGACGAGGAAGCTTGCCAGCAGACCGGGGGACAGATGCAGCATGTTGTCGTAGGCGGGCGATGGGTCGCCGACGCTGAGTTCTGGTCGAATTCTGCAGTGAAAAGTACAAATCCTGCTGACTTTGCTCGCCCCCGGCGCGGCAAGCTTGTGACGCGCATCGACCTTGCGCACGATCGCCTCATGCGCCACTTCCAACTCGCCCACGCCCGCATGCGTCACGACGCGGCACGGCATCGGGCAGGGCGGCTCGTGGCAACGACGGCGCTCCGTGATGCGGTCGAGCTCGAATGAAAAATGGATCGCGCGGGCGCGATGGCGTCGTGGAAGCCGAATCCGACACGATGCCCGACGTCGACGCCGTAGCGAGATGGCGCCTGCCTTTGTCGAGATGATTCGAAAGTCATGGGTCCGATGCGTTGCCTGTGGCGCCTGATCAGGTTCGGCTGTTGCAGCGGGCTGTTCGTCATGCTGTGGGCGTGTGGCGGCGGCAGCAGTGGCAGTGGCAGTGACGGTGCAAGGTCGCTGAGCGGGGCCGAGACGCCACCTTGCGACGCGGACACCTCGGCGCTGGTGTCGCGCATCTACGTCGACAGCCGCTCCGACCTGACCCAGGGCTGCGGTCTGAGCATGGTGACGGCCTGCCAAACCATCCAGCAAGGCATCGCGGCCTGCGGCGACACGGGTTGCGGCGTGCTGGTGCGACACGGCCTGTATCCGACATCGGCAACGATCGAACTGCGCCAGGGCGTGAACGTGTACGGCGGCTGCCGTTTCAACGGCGAGGCCGACCTCGGCTATCGGACCATGATCCAGGCCGCTCCGCCGCCGGGCTCGCCCGCGCTGCGGGCCAGCGGCATCGACGCACCGACCGGGGTGCACGGCCTGGCCGTGTTCGGCAAGAACGAGACGGCAGCCGGCAGTCCCAGCATCGCGTTGCTCGTGTCCGACAGCAAGGGGTTGGTGCTGACCGACTCCACCTTGGTGGGCGGGCGCGGTGGCGATGGCGGCACGGCCAGCGAATCGCCCGTCGGGGGCCATGGCGGCGACGGCAGCCCGGCGCCGGCCCGCTACACCGGCGGTGCGGGCGGCCTGGCCTGTCCGTCCCAGCCACCGGCAGACGGTGCCGGCACAGGCGGACGCGGGGCCGACAGCAACCTGCTCTATACCGAGCATCGTGGCTTGCTCAACGCCTATTGCCGGAGTGTCAACCAAGGCGGCATCGGGCCCGACGGGCAAACAGGCGCGCCCAGCGGACGCGCCCTGGGTGGACCCGGTGGCCCGCCCGGCACCCCAGGGTGCATCTGCGTCGGTGCGCCGATCAATGTCGCAGGCATCGCGCCACAGGCTGGCAGCGGCGATCCGGGACGTTGCGGCGCCACGGCGCCCTCGCTTGCCGATCCATGGGGCACCTTGTCGCGTGCCGGATGGTCGCCGAATCGCGGCAGCAAGGGCTTGCCCGGAGACGTCGGCGCGGGTGGTGGCGGCGGCGGCGGTGGCGGCTACTCGGCGGGCGCGACCAACGAAACCGACCTGAGCGGCTATGCCGGTGGCGGTGGCGGCGGTGGGGGCTGCGGTGGCCCGGGTGGCGTCGGAGGCCTTCAGGGAGGGGCCTCGATCGTCGTGGTGCTCGCGGGTGCGAGCGCCATCGACCTCGGCCAGCGCAATCGATTCATCGGCGGCCCGGGTGGTCTGGGTGGGCAGGGAGCCCTGGGTGGGCAAGGTGGACCGGGCGGTTCCGGCCAGGCGGGCCGGGCGGGTTTCGATCAGTTCCAGCCGTACTGCAACGAGAAGACCGCTGCGCCCGGGACCGGCGGCCGTGGCGGCGACGGCGGCCCCGGCGGCTCGGGCAGCGGCGGCTCGGGAGGCAACGGTGGACCCTCCATCGGCATCGCGCGGGTAGCGGGTGCGGCGGTTACAGCGAGCGTGCCGGACCTCTATCCCGGCATGCCCGGCGATCCCGGCCACGGCGGCACCGTCGCCAAGCTCAGCGCGTGCCCATCCGGCACGGGCACCGGCAGCGACGGCCGTCCGGGCGGCGTGGCAACGATCGTTGACTTCGATGCCTTGCCGGTGGGAGGCGCCAACCACCTGCGGAGCACGCCATGACGCGGCCGCGCGCCAGGCACGCGAGGTGGCCGTACCGCGGCGGTTTCGCGCTGGCGTGGGGGCTCGTTGTCGCGAGCAGCTTCATCGGTGTCTCGGTGCCGTCGCAGCAGAGCCCGCCGTCCCCCTGCCCGGCGAGCCAGTCGGCGGGAGGCCACGACTATCACGGCCTCACGCTCACCAAATGCAACTTCAATGGCCGAGACCTGCGGCATGCCGACTTCACCGGCGCGACGCTCGACGCGGTGGTCTTCATGCACGCCGACCTCTCCGATGCCGACTTCAGCGGTGCAACGCTCAAGGACAGCGGCAAGGCGCTGCCCACCGACTTCAGCTACGCGAACCTGACCCGCGCCAAGTTCATCGGCGCCAAGTTCGAAGGCCGCACCTACCTGACCCAGGCGACGCTGGACTGCACCGATTTCTCGAAGACCGACATCAGCCAGGGCCACGCGATCTTCGGCGACCACGCCCTGACCCTGGGCGATCCGCAGGTCTGCCGCACCCGCTTCCAGCACGCGGTCATGAATTGCGAGTTCGTCGCTCAATGGAATCGACTCGATCTCACCAGCGCCGATCTGTCGCAATGCCTTCCCAAGGCCATGCTGATGGGCCTCGATCTCAGCTACGCGATGCTCGACAACGTCAATCTGTACCAGGCGAACCTGGAGGGCACGACGCTCAACGGCGCCCAGCTGCACGGCGCCACGCTCAGCCAGGTCAACTTGAAGAATGCGAAGCTCATCGGCGCCCAACTCGGCATACCGCCCGGCGGTCAGCCCAGCGGTCAGCGGCCGGCCACCTTGATCGGCGCCTATGCACCCGGCGTGGACTTCACCAATGCCGACCTGCGTTCGGTCGATCTCACCGGCGCCCATCTCTATCGCAGCGCGACACGCAGGGTGGATTTCACCGGGGCCCGCCTGGACTCCGCCGACTTCTCCCAGGCGCTGCTGCCCGAGGCGGTGTTCACGGGCAGCCTGACGAGCGCGGTCTTCAACCAGGCCGTGCTGGTCAACGCGGTGTTCCCGGGTGCCGATCTGACCAACGCGAAATTCGTCGGTGCCTATCTGCAAGGCACGGACTTCTCCGGCACGGCGCGCATCGTCGGCTCGTCGCTCGGCGATTCGGCGCTGTCGGACCGCGCGGGCGCCTGGTCCTATACCGACAAGGACGGGACCCCCACGGTCTATGGCTACAAAACCAGCGTGCTGGGCGCCTTCGCGACCCTGGAGGGGGCGACCTGCCCCAGTGCCACCCCCAGTCCCTGCACCGGTACCAAGCTGACACCGTCGGGCACCGGGCCTTATCCCGCGCAGCCGGCGTGCACGCCATTGCCTCCCGACTACGACAACTGCCTGCCGCCAGCGCAGTCGACCCAACGCGGGACCGCCGATTTCCCGTCACGAGGGCTTCGATGAAACAGCCGACATTCCGTCCGGGCCGACGCCGGTTCCTGCGTGCTTCCAGTGCCTTGGGGCTGGCCGGCACCGCGCCACTGCTGGTGGGTTCCTGCGGTGGAGGAAGCAACGACGACGCCGGCCGGACACCGGGCAACGGCACGCCACCGCCCACGGCCGAAGGCCGGGAACGACGCACGCTGCATTTCGATTTGTCTCACGCCGCGATGGTCGAACCTCGATTGCAGGTGCACCGCAGCGCCCACCATCGGGCGCTGTTGACAGCGCACACCGCCGCCTCCCGAACCCTGGCAAGAGCCGCGGATCCAGGCCTCGGCCCGGTCCCCGACGCGGCGTTGACCCATTACGTCGTCGATGTCGACCTGCCGGCCGACGCACTGCAAACCGTCTGGGTGACGGGCCGCCACCCGACGACGGACGAACCGGTGCTCGGCGGCGCCTTCATCGCCGTGCCGCGTTCGGCCCAGGCCATGGTCAGGCAGCGCGCGCTGGCCGCAGGGCGGGCAGGGGGTGTTCCCGAGGTCCCGCTCGATCCCCACATCAGGCCGGTCGATGCCGCGACGCTGCTCGTCTTCCATCACCCGGACCTGATGAACCTCAAGCCCGACCTGGGGGGCGACATCCTGCAGCGCATCCAGCAGCTGCCCTGCACCGATGCCGGAGGCGGCTGCCTGCCCTACCTGAGCACGCTGTCGGAGCAGATCGCGCTTCGGATCGGCATGCACGGCTACCCGAGCACCACGCCAGGGAGCTGGTGCACGCTGATCCCGATGACCGACGCGGACGGCCGGCCGTCCATCGACGCCCAGGGCCAGCCGCGTTACCGGTTCGAACTCCAGGAGGACATCGCCGCGGCCGTCGGCGAAGTGGCCAGGAACATCCTGCTGAACGTGTTCGACGACCCGCTTTTCGAGGGCACCAACTGGCACGACACCGAAGGTCTCGCCAACGTGGACGTACCGGCTCGCACGGCCATCGCCGCGGCCGCCGCCGAGGTCTTCGATGTCGCGGCGTCGCAGCCCGTGGGCAGCAGCTTCGACGGCATCCGGGTGATCGACCTGCGGGTGTCGGATCCGGCCGAACGCATCGTCGAGATGACGGTCAAGAACGACTACCTGCGATTCCTGTCCATCTACGTGCAGTACCTGGACGGCCAGCAGAAGCCCCTGCCGGTCCTCGCCCCGGACGCCACCGACACCGGACGGGCCAAGTTCGTCCGCATGCTGTTGGCCAACAACCAGCTCATGGGCATTCCATTCCAGGGCAACGACGTCCCGAGCAACAAGTTCAGCTTCAAGATGCCCGCGGCGGCGGCATCGGCGGTCGTGATGTTCGGCGGCGCCGGCGTCGGCGGCGACGCCTTCGCGCCCGAGGCCGTGACCGGATCGTGCCTGACGCTCGCCTTGAACATCGGCCTGCCGACCCTGCTGCTGGCCGAAAGGGTCTATGCCAACGTCAGTGTCGGACTGAAGGCGATCTTCGAGGACAAGGAACTCATCGAGAAGCTGCTGACTGGTTTCCTGAAGCTGATCGCCAAGTCGACGCCGAAGTTCGCCACCGGCATTTACGGCGGCTTGAGTTCGGACAGCTGCAAGCCGATGTTCCTGGCGTTCGCGCCCCTGGCCCTGTCGATGCTGCTGAGCAGCATGCCGGCGCTCGTCAAGCTCCTGGCGACGACCGTCACGGTGGAAGAGATGCTAGAAGCCGTGCCCTTCGTTGGCATCGCGGTGCGGGTGCTGGCGACGCTGGCCGATCTCGCCGCCATCGCCGTCAGCGTCGGCGAGGTCTGCGCCAGCGCGGCGATCAGCAAGAACACCGTCTCGCTGAAGATGGCATCGACCGTCCGGGTGTCGCGCGACATTCGCGATTTCCAGTTTCCCGCGTCGGCCCGTCGCTACGTGGTGGAGGCCGTGTACGACGGCGGCGCGATTCCGCTGCGCGCCGAAGGCACGATGGACGCCGGCACGGCCGGTCCGATCGACGTCGTCCTGCCGCAGGTGGCTTCGGGCGGCCAGGTGGTCGTCACGGTGTCGATGTACTCGGCGACCGATTGCCTGGTGGGCTACGTCAAGAGTCAGCCGATCGTCAACCTGCCGGCGACGGCCGGCCTGATTGCACTGTCGATCGTGGAGACCCTGGCGCCGCTGAACGCCCAGACTCAATACCAGCACGCGCAGATCCTCGGCCATGTGGCCGGTAGACGGAGCTGGCAGGCGGGCCCGGCGCCGACCCAGACCGCGGCCTCCCTGTGCGCGGGCGCGGATGGCGCGATCTGCTCGCTCGACGGCATCACGGTGCACACGCCCACCGGCATGGTCGGCTATGGCTACTTCGCCGGTGGCCAGCCGCTGCCCCCATGCGGCGGCGCGACCGGCACCGGTGCCCTGCACGTGATCCAGAACGAATCGGTCGCCGCCGATCCCGACGGCGCGTTCAAGCTGTCGCCCTGCGGCGGGACGCAGCCCCTGGGCATCGTCTACGACGCGCAGGGTCCGGCGGTCGGGGGCCATCACTTCTTCGTCCAGCCGGGGGCCGACGGGTTCTATCTGAAGACGGTCGAGCTGGCTGCGGATGCGCCGTTCGACTTCGACCAGCCCCTGGCCTGGGGACGCTTCAAGTTCGCCCAGGACTCGCTCGCGGTGCTGCCCTCGGGCTATGTGGTCGGCGTCAATCGCCGCACGCACAAGATGGAGGTGCTGACATTGCCGACGGCGCCCGTCGACAGCGCCCGAGCCCCGGATGCGGTGCGCTTTGCCCACATGCGTTGCGGCAAGGGCCGCCAGCACGGCCGTCTCGACACGCCCGTCGCCGTCGCGACCTCGCGCGGCGCGGTGCTGGTGCTCGAACAGGGCAACGCACGCATCCAGGCGCTCAACCCATCGGGCCACTCGGTCAGGCTGTTCGCCGGCAAGACGACTTCGATCGTCCGACTGCGCGCCGAGACCGACGTGACCTACCTCGACCTGGCCGTCGAGGGCGCAGGCTACATGTACGTGCTCTCCCATGTCGGCCAGGGTGGCGGCGTGTCGGACTACCGGCTCGACGTCTATACGCCCGACGGTGCCTTCCTGAATCGCACCACGGGGCTGGCCGCCGCGCGGATCACGGTCGACATGTTCCGCGTGCTCTACACGCTCAATTACGCACCGATCCCGGGATCACCGAGGGTCGAGCCCTCGCTGTCCAAGTGGAATCCGTCCGCCGACGCCACCTGCGCGAAAACGCCGTCGTTCGCCGTCTCGGACATCGCCGCGCACCGCGAGTGCGGCTCGATGTCGCCGGTTTGAGGGCGCCGCGTCGCCAGCGCTCCATCCTCCCTTCGAATGCCCCTCCACCACGTCCCCTGACCTCAGTGAGAAAGAGCCGCTCCATGACCACGCCCCCGATCCACAGAAGAACGGCGCTGCGCGCCTTCGCCAGCACCATCGCCGCCCCGGCCATCGTCGCGTGCGGCGGGGGCGGCAGCGGCAGCACCTTCGCGCAAAGTGCGCCAGCCAGCGTCAACCAGGCCATCGCGGAGTACGCCCGCATGGCGCCGCAGACGTCCTCGGCGCTCGTGCGCGTCGAGGCGCCGACGGGCACCTGGTCGGCAGGCCACAACGTCGACGCCAGGCTGTTCATCGCCAGCAGCGTCAAGACCTTCATCCTCGCGCAGTTCCTGCGCGACGTGGAAGCCGGGCGCGATGGCGTCACCGAGAACACGCCCTGTGAGGTCAGCGACCGTTTCCGGACCCTGGGGTCGCCGGTCCTCGACGATCTCGATGGCACGTTCGCCTACCGCTACGCGCTCGAGGCCATGATCGCGCACAGCGACAACATGGCGACCGACATCGTCCTCGCGAAAGTCGACGCCGCCCGCGTGCGAACGCTCATCGCACAGGCGGGACTCACGCAAACGCAGATTCCCGCTTCGACGCGGCGGCTGTTCTCCTACCTCGCCGGAGCGCCCATCGGCACCGACCTCGGCTGGGACGGCATCCGGCGCATCGCCAGTGGCGAGTCGCTGGGACTGACGTCGCGCACCGACGTCATCAACGCGAACGAGTCGATGGTGAGCACGGCCAGCGAGATGGTCGCCTGGTACCAGAGGGCCCTGGCCGGACAGTTCTTCCAGAACGCCGCGACGACGCGCGAGTTCAAGCGCATCTCGGCGATGGCCAACGCGCTGCCCCTGGTGGTGCCTGATGACACGCCTGCCTACGGCAAGGGCGGAAGCATCGACTGGGAGGACTTCCACGTGATCAGTCTGGCCGGTCAGATGCGCGTGCGCGACATCCCGGTCAGCTTCAACTTCACCTTGAATTGGACCGGAGGCTCATTGACCAGCGTATCCCGCGTACCCGAATTCGGCAACGCGGTGAGCCAGGTGCTGGCACAGGTCGACAAGGCGCTGCGGGCCGGCTGAGCCTTCACCGGCCGGCAAGGTCGACCGAGGCGCCTGCGATGCCGATCCCGGATGCACCGCCTCTTTTGCTCCCCCACCCCCGACGACTGGACGCCATCGTGAACATCTCGACGATCACCCACAAGCGCATGCGGACCCTGTCGATGGCCGGCACGCTGATGCTGACGGCCTGCGGCGGCGGCGGCGGCGGCAGTGACGATGCGAGCGTCACGCCGGGCGGCACCGGCGAACCCTCGCCCGCCGCGGCGGTGGCACTGCCGATTCCTCCCGGTCAGATCGACGCCGCCGTGGCCCGGCTCGACGGCCTGAGCGCCGAGGTGATGCAGCGCTTCCAGATCCCGGGCATGGCGGTGGCCGTGGTGAAGGATGGCCGCACCGTGTACGCCAAGGGATTCGGCGTGCGCCGCGTCGGCGGTGCGGAGCCGGTCGACGCCGACACCGTGTTCCAGCTGGCGTCGATGTCCAAGCCCATCGCCGCCACGGTCGTGGCGGGGCTGGTCGGCCAGAAGAGGTTGTCGTGGGACACCCCGGCCAAGGACCTGCTCCCCTGGTTCAGCCTGTCGAACGACGGGGTCACGCAACAGGTGACGGTGGGTGACCTCTTCTCGCACCGATCCGGACTCCGGAACGGCGTCGGCGACCAGCTCGAGGACCTGGGCTACGACCGTCGGCAAGTGCTCGAGCGCCTGCGCTACGCGCCGCTCGATCGCTTCCGCATCACGTACCACTACGCCAACTTCGGCCTGACCGCCGGCGCCGAGGCGGCCGCGGCATCGAGCGGGCTGGAGTGGGCGACGCTGTCCGAGCGCACCCTCTACCAGCCGCTCGGCATGGCCGTCACCAGCTCCCGTTTCGCGGACTTCGTCCAGCGACCGAACCGGGCCACGCCCCACGTGAAGCGCGACGGCCGCTACCAGGCCCTGTTCCAGCGCCAACCCGATGCTCAATCGCCGGCCGGCGGCGTGAGTTCCAGCGCCAACGACGTCGCGCGGTGGATGTCGATGGTCCTGCAGGATGGCAAGTACGCGGGCGGCACGTTGATACCGCCGAGCGCCTTGTTGCCCGCCGTCAGCCCGCAGAGCGTCTCGGCGCCGGCCTCGACGCCTTCGGAACGCACGGGCTTCTATGGCTATGGCTTCAACGTCGGCACGACCAGCGCGGGACGCGTGAAGCTGTCGCATTCGGGTGCCTTCATCTTGGGGACGGGAACGGCATTCACGGCCATTCCACAGGCCGGTATCGCGATCGTCACGCTGACCAACGCGGCGCCCACGGGTGCGGCCGAAACGGTCAACGCGATGTTCGAGGAAATGGTCGAGACCGGGGGCGTCAGCCGCGACTGGCATGGCTTCTTCGACAACATCTTCGCGAACTTCTACGTCCCGGAGGGCTCCCTGGCCGGCAAGACAGCACCGCCGTCGCCCGTATCGCCGCTTGGCGGCAATGCCTATGTCGGCACTTACGCGAGCGACTACTACGGCGATGCCGTGGTCGAAGCGGCCGGCAACGGGCTGCAGCTCAGGATGGGTGCGGGAGGGCAGGTCGTGTATCCGCTGCGGCATTGGAACGGCAACACCTTCGTCTTCGACCTGGAGGGCGAAAACGCGCCGCCTGGTTCGGTTTCGCGCATCGACTTCCAGGTCGGCGCGACGGGATCGGCCGACCGCATGCAGATGGAGTACTACGCCCAGGACCTCGCACGCGGCGCATTCGATCGGAAGACGCGATAGTCGGAGGCGGTCTTCCGTTCGGCATCGGGTGGGGCATGGCCGGCTTCTCTCCTGGGCCCGCGCGCGTCGCGCTCGGCGCGGGGGAGAGGAAGGCGGTCGTGCTTGCTCTTGCCATGCCGATCGGCATGGGCGTGTTCGAACTGCTCGAACGCCGTCGGCGTGCTGGCCAACCGAGCCACGAGCGAACGGATGGATTTCGCTCGGACTTCGTTCGCCGCGTTCCCGATGTTCGCGGTACCGATCTCATGCCAAACGCAAACGTCGTCGGCGGTGGCACAGTCCGGTTTCACGGCATCGGAGCACTTCCTCGGCTTTTGGAGCGATGACCATTCGAGTGAAAAAAGCCATCAAAAAAAACGAGAATGGTTCTCATTCATGGTAAGATTCTCGACATCGCAGCATCGGGATCACGTCCGACGGCGGCGCCCGGCAACGGCAGAAGACGCGCCCGGGCAGGCCGATGATCCTGATCTCGCAGTTTCCAGTTTCATCGTGGGGCGACCGAGGGAGCCATGCTCCCGGAGTCGTTTTTTGCTAGCCAACGGTTCGCCGGCAGCCATGCTTTTTTTCCCCGATGACCCGTTTCTCCATCGACGAATGACGCATACCGACCAGCTCAAGCACACGGGCCTGAAGGCCACGCTGCCGCGTGTGAAGGTCCTGGAGCTTTTCTCGCGCAGCGCGCAGCGCCATCTGACGGCCGACGAGGTCTATCTGCAGCTCGTCGGCCTGGGTTTCGACCTGGGCTTGGCGACGGTCTACCGCGTGCTGGCGCAGTTCGAGCAGGCCGGACTGCTGAAGAAGAGCCAGCTCGGCACGGCCCGCGCGGTCTTCGAACTCAACGACAACGAGCCGCACCACGGTCATCTGGTGTCGCTCAACGACGGCACGGTGCACGAGTTCTTCGATCCGCAGATCGAGGAACGGCTCAGGGCCATCGCCACCGAGCAGGGTTTCGAGATGACCGACTACGTGGTGACCGTCTTCGGCCGGTCGCGTTGAACGCCGTCCGGCGCCGCGGGTCCCGCCGGCGGCAGCGAAACCATGCGGCGCGAACCGCGCTCGTCCGGCATCCATGGTGGCGTTGACCAGCGTTCGAAGGCGCGCCCGCTCCCGTCGCCGACGAACGTCGTGAACGACGCGCACGCCGGTTTTCGGCTTGGTTTATCCCGGCATCGAGGCGCCCATGGCGCACGTCGCCTCCCGCCGATCACCTACTGTCGCGCGGGCGACAGCATCTAGAGTCGTCGTCATCGAGGCAGTCGGCATCCGGCCGGTGCCGCTTCACCGCTTTCAATCCAGAGGAATCCACACATGCCCAAAGGCAACGCCACCAAGACGGAAAACCGCCCTGAACGACCCCGCGTCGCCCTCGCGCTGCAGGGCGGTGGCGCGCACGGCGCCTATGGCTGGGGCGTGATGGAGCGCCTGATGGAGGAGGACATCGACGTCGTCGCCGTCAGCGGCGCGAGCGCGGGCGCGCTCAACGGGGCGGCGTTCGTCGCCGGGCTGGCCGCCGGCGGGCGCGAGGGTGCGCTCGCGGGCCTGGAGCGCCTGTGGCGCGCGGTCTCGGACGGGTCGCCGCTCAAGGCCTTCGACCACCAGGTGTGGGACGGCCCGATGTTCGAGCCCCTGCTGCGCCGCTCGATGGAAGCCAGCAAGCTGATGAGCCGCTACATCGCGCCGTTCGTACCGCACCTGCGCGACATGCGCACGCTGCGCCGGGTGGTGGAGCGCAGCATCGACCTGTCGGCGCTCACCGGGCCGGACGCCATCCCGCTGCACATCTCCGCCACGCGCGTGGCCAACGGGGCGGCCCGGCTGTTCGAGGGCGACGAGATCACGCTCGACGCCCTCATGGCCTCGGCCTGCCTCCCCGACATGTTCGCCGCCGTGGAGATCGAGGGCGAGGACTACTGGGACGGCGGCTTCTCCGCCAACCCGGCCCTGGAGCCGCTGATCTTCGGCGAGGCCGGCGCCACCGACGTGCTGATCGTGCAGATCACGCCCTTCATGGACGAGGACGTCTCGTCCTCGATCACCGGGATCATGGCGCGCATGAGCGACATCGGCTTCAACGCCTGCCTGCTGCGCGACCTCAAGGCGCTGACCGAGGTCCAGGCCATCGCGCGCGAGGCGAAGTCGACCGCGCCGGCGATGCGGGCCCTGGCGGCGACCAACCTCCACCTGATGGAAGCCGCGCCGGAACTGGCGCGGCGCGGGCCGGTCAGCAAGGTCGATACCCGCTGGTCGCAGATCGAGGCGCTGCGCGCCCTGGGCCGCGAGACGGCGCAGGCCTGGCTGACGGAGCACCGCCGTGCCTTCGGCCGCCGCTCGACGCTGACCGAACTGCCCGAAGCCGTGGCGGGCTGAACCGGCGCCGGAACGCGATCCGTGCGCGGGCGGATCGCGTCGGCGCCTGTTCGGATCGAACAAGTTGCATATGCAACGGTTGTAGCTACAATGATCGGCGCCGCAGCGGTCCGTCGTCCCGACGGTCTCCGGTCATCGCGGCGAACTTCATCCGGCCACGCCCATGCTCGCCTCCCGACTCTCCGCCCGGCTCCAGCGGCACGGCATCCACTACGGCTGGGTCGTCGCCGCCGTCACCTTCCTCACCATGCTGACGATGTCGGCCGCGCTCGGCCTGCCCGGCGCGATGATGCAGCCGCTCGGCCGGGAGTTCGGCTGGAGCACCGAACAGGTGTCGTCCGCGCTGGCGCTGCGCTTCGCGCTGTTCGGCCTGATGGGGCCGTTCGCGGCGGTGCTGATGGAGCGCTACGGCCTGCGCGCGGTGATGTGCGCCGGGCTCGCGCTGGTGGGCGGCGGCATGGCGCTGGTGACGCTGGCCTCGCAGCTCTGGCAGCTGTTCGTCGTCTGGAGCCTGATGCTGGGCATCGGCACCGGCATGACCGCCCTGGTGCTCGGCGCGGTGGTGGCCAACCGGTGGTTCGTCGCCCGGCGCGGCCTGGTCGTCGGCGCGCTGGCGGCCAGCTCGGCGACGGGGCAGCTCGCGTTCCTGCCCGTCGCCGCCTGGATGATGGAGCACTGGGGCTGGCGCTCGGCCGTTGTGCCCGTCTTCGTCGGCGCGGCGCTGGTGGGGCTGCTGGCGCTGGCGCTGGTGCGCGACCGGCCGGCCGACGTCGGACTGCGGCCCTTCGGCCAGACGCCCGAGGAAGCGGCCGCGGCGGCCGCCGTGCCGGCCACCGCCATGAACTGGCGCACGCCCTTCGTCGTGCTGCGCGAGGCGGCGTCGAACCGCACCTTCTGGATCCTGGCGGGCACCTTCTTCATCTGCGGCCTGAGCACCAACGGGCTGGTGCAGACGCACTTCATCTCGCTGTGCGGCGACAACGGCATGGGCGCGGTGCCGGCCGCCTCGGTGCTGGCGATGATGGGCGCCTTCGACTTCGTGGGCACCATCCTGTCGGGCTGGCTGTCGGACCGCTACGACAACCGCAAGCTGCTGTTCTGGTACTACGGCCTGCGCGGGCTGTCGCTGTTCTGGCTGCCGCACTCGGACTTCACGATCTACGGACTCGGCCTGTTCGCGATGTTCTACGGCCTCGACTGGATCGCCACCGTGCCCCCGACGGTCAAGCTCGCCGGCGCCGCCTTCGGACCGCAGAAGGCCGGGCTGGTGTTCGGCTGGATCTTCGCGGCCCACCAGCTCGGCGCGGCCACGGCGGCCTACGGCGCCGGCTTCGCCCGCACGCTGCTGCTGACGTACACGCCGGCGCTGTACGCGGCGGGCGCGGCCTGCCTGCTGGCGGCCGCACTGGTGCTGGTCGTGCGCCGTCCGGCGCGGCCGGGCGGCGTCCGTGCGTCGGTGCCGGCGCCCACCGGCGGCCGTGCCTGAGGCCGGCCGTCGATCCGCGACGGCGCGCGCAAGGTCTGCACGGCCGCGCGCGACCCGGCCGGCGTCACGCTCGCCGGCGTGGTGCCGATCGCGCTCGACGCCGGCCTGCGCGACGTCCTGAGCGACCCGCCCGCGCATCCCGGGCGGCACGGGATGGCCTTGCGCGCCGGAGGTCGGACCGGATCGCCTACCCTGCGGGCCGCTGTCCAACGGGTCACCCGCTTCCATGAATTTCGCCAACTGGTGCCTGTTCCTCGGCCTGCTGCTGCTGCTGATGTCGATCTCCGACAGCCTGCTGCGGGCGATCCCCTTCAGCTCGGCCGCCATCTACATGCTCCTGGGCATCGCGGCCGGTCCCCACGGCTTCGATCTCATCGACCTGAGCATGGCCGTCGAGGACGACGCCCACCTGCTGGAGGTGCTGACGGAGATCGTGGTGCTGGTCTCGCTGTTCGCCGTCGGGCTGAAGCTGCCCGTGCGCTCGTCCTCCGCGCCGTGGCGGGTGCCGCTCCTGCTGGCGACGGTGGCGATGGTGGTCACCATCGGACTCACCGCGGCGCTGGGGGCCGCGCTCGGCTGGTCGCTGGCCGCGTCGGTGCTGATCGGCGCGGTGCTCGCGCCGACCGATCCGGTGCTGGCCTCGGAGGTCCAGGTCAGCCACGGCGAGGACCGCGACGCGCTGCGTTTCGGCCTGACGGCCGAGGGCGGGCTCAACGACGGCACGGCGTTCCCGTTCGTCATGCTGGCGCTGGGCCTGCTGGGCTACCGCGACCTCGGGCCCTACGGACTGGGCTGGTTCGGCCTGGACGTGGTCTGGGCGGTGGCCGGCGGCATCGGCATCGGCTGGCTGTGCGGCGCCGGCTTCACGCGCGCCGTCATCGTCCTGCGGCTGCGCAAGGGATCGGCGATCGGCATGGAGAGCTTCCTGGCGCTCGGCCTCATCGCCATGACCTATGGCCTGGCCATCCACGCCGGGGTCTACGGCTTCCTGGCCGTCTTCGTGGCGGGACTGGGCATGCGCGGCGTCGAGCACGGGGTCGTGCGGCAGCGCGACGCGGCCGATGCCGCCGCCCCCGTCGCCCCCGGGGCGGAGGATTCGGACAAGGAGACGCCCACCGAGGTCACCCGCATCGCGCTGGACTTCGTCGAGGACCTGGAGAAGTTCGCCGAGATGGCGGCGATGCTGGTCATCGGCAGCCTGCTGACCTGGGACATGTTCACCTGGCACAACGCCGCGCTGGCCGCCGGGCTGCTGTTCGTGATCCGTCCGCTGGCCGTGTTCCTGGTCACCTGGCGCAGCGACTGGACGCTCCCCCAGCGGCGCATCGGCGCCTGGATGGGGGTGCGCGGCGTCGGCTCGATGTACTACCTGGCCTATGTGCTGACGCACGAGTTCGGCTTCGATCCGGTGTCCGATCGATTCACCGGGCTGGTGCTGTTCACCGTCGCCGCCTCCGTCGTGCTGCACGGGATCTCGGCGACGCCGATCATGGCCCTGTACGAGCGGCACCGGCGCTGGCGGAGGCGCTGAGGGGGAGACTGCGCAACGCAGCGGTCGCGGCGTCGCGAGCACCGGTCGAAGCGGGTTTCTGGGGCGGCTTTCCGATTCTTTTTCGGGCATTCGCCGGGGTCGTCGCGGCCAAGAATCCGGGGTCCTCACACGATGCCCCGACCATGTCCCCAGACGATTGCCGCGCGGACGCGGCCGAGCGCCCGAGCCGCGCGACGCGCGTCGCCGCGCCCGCGGCGCCCGGCGCCGCCACCCCTTGCCCGAAGTTCGCTCGCCTCGCCCCGGTGCCGGCCTCGCTGGCGGCCGCCGTGCTGCAGGCCTGCGGCGGCGGTGGCGGCGATGGCACGGGCGGCACGGGCGGCACCGGCGGCACCGCTCCCCTCGCGGCCGGCGGCGGCGCCGTGGCGGGCCCCGGCGCCGCCATCCCCGCCGGCAGCGCCAAGCCGGCCACCGACGCCGAGGCGGCGCGCTTCCTGCTGCAGGCCCAGTTCTCGGCCAGCCCCGAGGACATCGCGTCGGTGCGCGCCCTGGGCTACGCCGGCTGGCTGTCCGCGCGATTCGCCGCCGCGCCGGGGCAGACGGGCTGGGACTGGCTCGACGAGCGCGGCTACGCGTCGAACTCGCCGACGACCGCCTACTACGACAATACCTACCCGGCGCACTTCATGATCTGGAAGCAGCTCGTGACGGCGCCGGACGCCCTGCGCCAGCGCATCGCCTTCGCGCTGTCGGAGATCTTCGTCGTCGCCATCAACGGCCTCGACGCCCGCTGGCGCAGCCATCTGGTCGCCAGCTGGTGGGACATGCTGGCGGGCAACGCGCTGGGCAACTTCCGCAAGCTGCTCGAGGACGTCACCCTGCACCCCGCGATGGGCGTCTACCTCAACGTGCGCGGCAGCCAGAAGGAGAACCCCGCGACCGGCCGCCAGCCCGACGAGAACTACGCGCGCGAGGTCATGCAGCTCATGACCATCGGCCTCGCGCAGCTGGATCCGGACGGCACGCCCCGGCGCGGCGCCGACGGCGCGCCGCTGGAGAGCTACACCCCGGCCGACGTGAGCAACCTGGCGCGCGTCTTCACCGGCTACGACTTCGACCTGGGCGGCGGCGGCACCGATTCGATCCTGGGCAGCCCGGCCCACGCGCGCCGTCCGATGGCGTTCAAGGCCGCCCTGCATTCGACGCTCGACGCCACCTTCCTCGGCACCACGGTCGCGGGCGGCGGCAACGGCGTGGATTCGAGGACCCGGGCGCTCGACGTCCTGTTCCAGCACCCGAACGTCGGCCCCTTCATCGCCCGGCAACTGATCCAGCGCCTGGTGACCAGCAACCCGAGCCCGGCCTACGTCGCGCGCGTCGCCGCGTTCTTCGCCGACGACGGGCGCGGCGTGCGCGGCAGCCTGTCGGCCACCGTCGCGGCCGTCCTGCTCGACGCCGAGGCGCGCGACGCGCCCGTTCCGGGGACCGCCGGCCAGGGCCGCCTGCGCGAGCCGGTACTGCGCTTCGTGCAGTGGGCGCGCACCTTCGGTCTGCGCTCGGCGCAGGGCTCCTGGAAGATCAACGACCTGTCCAACCCGGCCACCCAGCTCGGCCAGAGCCCGCTGAATCCGGCCTCGGTCTTCAACTTCTTCCGCCCCGGCTACGTGCCGCCGAACACCGCGATCGCCACCGCTGGCGACGTCGCGCCGGAGTTCCAGCTCGTCAACGAGACCTCGGTGAGCGGCTACCTGAACTTCATGCAGGGCGTGATCCGCAACGGCATCTACGTCAACGGCGCCGACGTCCCGCAGGCGGGCGGAGGCACCGTCAACGGCTTCGACCTGACGGCGTCCTACGCCAGGGAACGCGAACTGGTCACCGACGCCGCCGCGCTGGTGGCGCACCTGAACCTGCTGCTGGCCGCCGGCCAGATCGCCGAGGGCACGGTGCGCGAGATGGTCGCGGCGCTCGACGCGACACCGCTGACCGCCGCGAGCGCCGCGAGCGCCGAGGGCGCCCGGCTCGACCGCATCGCCGCGGCCGTCCTGATGGTGATGGCCTCCCCCGAATACCTGGTCCAGAAATGAAACGCGCCGCGCCGACTCCCGCCGCCCACCACGCCGCCTGCCCCGACGCCTACCCGGCCGACATGACGAGCGACCCGTCGCGGCGCGCCTTCCTGCGCCGCTCCGGCCAGCTCGCGCTGACCGGCACGGCGCTGCCCTTCGCCCTGAACCTGGCGGCCATGGGCGAGGCCGCCGCCGCCGACGCGGGCGACTTCAAGGCCCTGGTGTGCGTCTTCCTCTACGGCGGCAACGACCAGGCGAACACCGTCGTGAACTACGACGAGGCCAGCCACGCGCTCTACGCGCGCATCCGCGGCTCGATCGCGCTGCCCCGGGCCGCGCTGGCGGCGACCGAACTGGTGCCCACGACCCCGCTGCCCGACGGCCTCCGATACGCCCTGCACCCCGCGATGACCGGCCTGGCCGGCCTGTTCGACCACGGTCGGGCGGCGGTCCAGTTCAACGTGGGGCCGCTCGTCGTGCCGCTCACGCGCGCCCAGTACGCCAGCGCCGACCGCACGCGCTACCCGCTGCCGCCGAAGCTGTTCTCGCACAACGACCAGCAGTCGGTCTGGCAGTCGTCGTCGCCCGAAGGCGCCACGACGGGGTGGGGCGGGCGCATCGGCGACCTCGCGCTGGGCGGCAACGGCAACTCGCTGTTCACCTGCATCTCGGCCACGGGCAATGCCGTGTTCCTGTCGGGGCAGCGCGCGCTGCAGTACCAGGTCAGCACCGGCGGGGCGGTCGCGATCAACGGTGCCAAGGCCGGTGTCTACGGCTCTGGCGCGGTCAGGAACCAGATCGCCGCCATGGTCCAGCGCGGCAGCGCCAACCGGCTGGAGAACGAATACGCCCGGGTCACGGGCCGCGCCATCGGCGCCGAGCAGCAGGTCACTGCCGCGCTGGCCGGCGTCGGTCTGTCGACGCCTTTCGCGGCCGGCAACCCGCTGGCCACGCAGATGAGGATCGTGGCCCGGCTGATCGCCGCGCGCGCCGCGCTGGGAGCGCGCCGCCAGGTCTTCTTCGTGTCGCTGGGGGGCTTCGACCTGCACGACAACCTGCTGGCGCAGCATCCGACGGTGCTCGGCCGCGTGAGCGAGGCCATGACCTCGTTCCACGACGCGACGGTCGAACTGGGCGTCGCCGACCGGGTGACGGCGTTCACCGCCTCCGACTTCGGCCGCACCCTGGTGTCCAACGGCGACGGCTCCGACCACGGGTGGGGCGGCCATCACCTGGTGGTCGGCGGCGCCGTCAGGGGCCGGGCCTTCTACGGCACGCCGCCGCCCGTGAGCAGCGGCAACACCGCCGCGGCGGCCGATCAGTGGCACGTGGGGCAGGGCCGGTTGCTGCCGAGCACCTCGGTCGACCAGTACGCCGCGACGCTGGCACGGTGGTTCGGCGTTCCGGCGTCCGAGCTCGACGCGATCCTGCCGAACCTGCGCCACTTCGGGACGGCCGGCGGGCGCCCGGACTATCCGGTCGACCTGGGCTTCATGGCCTGAGCCGTCCCCCGCCGACCTACGGCTGCCAGAGCGGCCGCGCGCCCGGGTCCAGCCGGCGATCGATGAAGTAGGCCGCGCTGATGAAGGCCAGGTGCGTCAGCGCCTGCGGGAAGTTGCCCAGCTGCAGCCCCCGCCGGTCGAGTTCCTCGGCGAACAGGCCCAGCGTGCTGCCATAGCGGATGCCCTTCTCCAACTGCAGCTGCGCCGCGTCGAGGCGGCCGGCCCGCGCCAGGCATTCCGCGTACCAGAAGGTGCAGGTCGTGAAGGCGCCTTCCTCGCCGTCGAGCCCGTCGTCGTTGCGGTAGCGGTGCACCAGGCCGTCGTCGCACAGCTCCTCGCCGATGGCGTCGAGCGTGCGCAGCCAGACGGGGTCGGTGGCGGAGACGAAGCGCACCAGCGGCATCAGCAGCAGGGAGCCGTCGAGCGCGGTGCCGCCGCGCTCCTGCACGAAATGGCCGTGCTCCGGATGCCGGAAGTGGGCCCAGACGTCGTCCGTGATCGCATCGCGGCAGGTGATCCATTCGGCCAGGGGCGCCGGCAGCGAGCGCTGCGTCGCCAGGCGGACGGCCCGGTCCAGCGCCACCCAGCACATGACGCGCGAATGCAGGAAGTGCCGCGGTTCCGAGCGCATCTCCCAGATGCCCGCGTCGGCGTCCTGCCAGTGCGCCACGACGTGCGAGATCAGGTCGCGCACGTGCGCCCAGCCCTGCCGGCTGATCGCGTGGCCGTACTTGTTCGAGAGGTACACGCTGTCCATCAGCTCGCCGAAGATGTCGAGCTGGTTCTGCGCGTGGGCGGCGTTGCCGATGCGCACCGGGCGGCTGCCGGCATGGCCCGCGAGGTGCGGCAGTTCCTGCTCGTCCGGGGTGCGCGAGCCGTCGATGGCGTACATGATCCGCAGCGGCGTGGCGTCGCAGGACTCGTTGATGCGCGCGCTGGTCCAGGCGTGGAACCGGTCGGCCTCCTCCACGAAGCCCAGGCGCATGAAGGCGTAGACGGTGAAGGAGGCGTCGCGGATCCAGGTCGCGCGGTAGTCCCAGTTGCGGCCGGCCCCGATGGCCTCGGGCAGCGAGAAGGTGGCCGCCGCGGCGATCGAGCCGTGGCGCGCGGAGGTCAGCAGCTTGAGCGCCAGCGCCGAGCGCAGCACCTGCTCGCGCCAGCGGCCCTGGTAGTGGCTGCGGCCGAGCCATGCGCGCCAGGCGCCCACCGTGGCCTCGATGTTGGCGTCGACCGTGGCGTCGTCGGGCGGCGTCAGGTGGTCCTCGCCGAGGACGAACCAGACGCTCTCGCCGGCGTCCAGCCGGAACCGCGCCGTCGCGGTGCCGTCGGCGCCGGCGAGCGGCACCGAGGCGTGCAGCCGCATCGCCAGGTCGCGCCCCGCGAAGCGCACCCCGCCCGCCACGGCCTCCACCGCCGGCACCTCGCGCGCGTAGTCGAAGCGCGGCGCGCACTCGACCGTGAAGTCGATCGTCCCGCGCGTGGCCTTGACGCGGCGGACGATGCTGCGCGCGCTCAGGCGGAAGTGGTCGCGCAGGTCCGGATGCGGCATCAGGTCGAGCACCTCGGCGCTGCCGTCCTCGGCCATCCAGCGCGTCATCAGCACGTTGGTCTCGGGCACGTAGAGCTGCAGCATGCGCGGCGCGGTCAGGGCCGGCGCGATCGAGAAGGCGCCGCCGTCGCCGGGCGAGAGCAGGTCGGCGAAGACCGACGGGCTGTCCAGCGAGGGCCAGCAGAGGTAGTCCAGGGTGGCGTCGCCGGCGACGAGCGCGGCCGTCTCCATGTCGCCGATGACGCCGTGGTCGCCGATGCCGCGAAGCGGCTCAACCATCGATGCGCTCCATGCACCGTCCCCGTGGCGTTCTTGTTGCGGTTGCGGTTGCGGTCGTCATGGCGCCTGGTCCTTTGGAGTCGAAACACGCAGTGAACCGCGTGCCGCGCAGCCCCGGCCGTCCTGCAGCTTTGACATCACCGTAGGCCGACGCCCCGAAGGACGTCTCCCGACCCAGGCTCGGACTCAGGCCTCGCGCAGCGGGCGATAGAAGGCCCGGACCTCCTCGGCGAGCGCGGCGGGCTGCTCCATCGCCGCGAAATGGCCGCCGCGCGGCATCGCGCGCCAGCGCCGGATGTCGGTGAAGGTGCGCTCGGCCAGCGAACGGGGCGGCCGCACGATCTCGCACGGGAATTCGCAGTACCCCACGGGCACGTCGACGGTCGCGCCCTCGGGGATCGGCCACGGGCCGTGCTGCCGGGCGTAGTAGGGCCAGAACGACGAGCCGATCGCGCCCGTGAACCAGTAGAGCGAGACGTTGGCCAGGATCTCGTCCTTGGTGAACACCGACTCGACGTCGCCGCCGCAGTCCGACCAGGCGCGCATCTTCTCGGCGATCCAGGCCGCCAGGCCGGCGGGCGAGTCGGTCAGGCCGTAGGCCAGCGTCTGCGGCCGGGTGCCCTGCTGGGTGGCGTAGCCGGTCTCCTCGGCGAGCCAGTGTCCGAGTTCGCCGATGTACTTGCGCTCGGCCTCGGTGGCGTCGGCCGGCAGGGTGGGGTCGCGCCGGATCGGCAGCATGTTCAGGTGGACGCCGATGGTCTTGTCGGGATGCGCGAGACCCAGCCGCGCCGAGATCGAGGCACCCCAATCGCCGCCCTGGGTGGCGAAGCGCGGATGGCCCAGCACGTCGCTCATCAGCACGGCGAAGGCGTCGGCGATCTGCTCGACCGACAGGCGCGGCTGCCCCGGAGCGAAGGAGAAGCCGTAGCCCGGCAGGCTGGGTGCGACCACCGTGAAGGCATCGGCCGGATCGCCGCCGAAGCGGCTCGGGTGCGTCAGGCGCGGAATGAGGTCGAGGAACTCGAACACCGAGCCCGGCCAGCCGTGCGAGAGCAGCAGCGGCATCGGCGCCGGGCCTTCGCCCCGGGCGTGGATGAAGTGCAGGTCGATGCCCGCGACCGGCACCTTGAACTGCGCGAAGGCGTTGAGGCGCGCCTCGCGCGCGCGCCAGTCGAAGTGCGTGCGCCAGTGCTCGACCAGCTCCCGCATCCAGGCCAGGTCGGTGCCGGTGGCCCAGGGCGCGCCGGGGGCCTGGTCGGGGAAGCGGGTGAGGGCGAGGCGGGACTTCAGGTCGTCGATGGCGGCGTCGTCGACGTGGGCTCGGAAGGGATGGATCGTCATCGCCACAATCTAGCCGATCCGACCGCCGGGGAAGCGTCGGGACGGATCGCGACCCGTCATCGGGCCGTGCCGTGGACCGGCGTCGGCGTCGGCTTCGGCGCCGATGCGCTCCGGCCTCAGCGCGACAGGCCGAGCATCGCGCTCGACGGCAGCACGGCGCACTTGACGCCCGCGCGCACGATCTCCAGCGGAATGACGGGGTCGCGGACCTCGGCGGCCACGCGGGCGAGGTCGAGCAAGGTCAGCGGCACGCTGCTGCGGTCGACCTCGCGGTAGGCGGTGGCGGCGCGGTTGAGCGCCTGCAGCTGGGAGAAGGACAGCCGGTCCGACAGGCTGTCGCCGACGCACGATGCCTTCTCCGGTGGAACGCCGTAGCGTTC
Organism: Variovorax sp. PvP013; assembly: GCF_050435945.1. NCBI lineage: Bacteria > Pseudomonadati > Pseudomonadota > Betaproteobacteria > Burkholderiales > Comamonadaceae > Variovorax > Variovorax sp. PvP013. The sequence continues at coordinate 9,629 of NZ_JBNDLF010000012.1, read as the reverse complement.
GAGCGCGCCGGCGATGCGCTGCGAGGCGCATCCCGCGCCGAGGGCCAGGACGAGGGCGGTGCATGCGATGGCGAGGGTCTTGGGCATGGGTGTCGATCGTGGGGTCGGTGGTTCGGGTTGGAATGGGGGCCGCGGGACGGCGAAGGGGCGTCGTCGATCGATCGCGACGTCAGTCGTCGCGGCCGCCGGCGCCGCGCGTCCGGGTCGGGAAGTGCCCCCGGTCGCGCGCCCAGAGGAGCGCCGCGTTGCGGCTGTGGACGCCGATCTTGGTGTAGATCCTGGCGACGTGATTGCGCACCGTGCCGAGCGCCACGTCCAGCCGCTTGGCGATCTCCTTGTCGGAATGGCCCTGGCTCAGGGCTTCGAGCACCTGCTGCTCGCGCGCGGTCAAGTCGTCGATCCCGATCCGGCTGGCGATGGCGCCGCTGCGCCTGACGTTGGCCAGCTTCTCGACCAGCGACCGGCTGAACCAGGAGGTGTCCTGCAGCACCAGTTCGATGGCGTCGACCAGCTCCATCTCCGATCGCCTGCGCTCGGTGATGTCGAGCCAGGTCAGCAGGAGGCAGGCCTGCCCGTCGATGGTCACGCGTTCGGCGGACACCAGGCAGTTCAGCGGCTCGCCGTTGCCGAAGTCGATGCGCAGGTCGACGTTGCGCATGCTCGCGTGGCGGGCCAGGTGTTGGACCACCGCCTGCACGAACGGGTCCAGCCAGGCCGACACCCGGGCGCCGCGCGGACCGACGAGGTCTTCGGCGCGGCAGTCCGTGGCGACGCAGAAGGCCTCGTTGACGTCCAGGATCTCCAGATCGTCCGCGCGCAGGACCGCGCTCGGAACCGGCAGCATGCGGAAGGCCTTGCGGAAACGGTCCTCGCTCAGCCGCAGCGAGGCTTCGGCCCGGCGCCGGGGTTCCAGGTCGACGAAGGTGAACAGCATGCAGGGTTCCTCGCCGATCTCGATGGGCTGGCCCGCGACGACGACGGGCTTGCGGGCGTCGCCGGGCAGGCGCAGTTCGGCCTCCATCTGGGGGATCGTGAGGCCGTCGCGCAGCTGCTCGATCGCGGCGTCGCGCCGATCGGCCCGCTCGAGGACGTCGAATTCGTAGGCCGTCCGACCGATCAGGTCCTCGCTCGCGTAGCCGGTCATGTCCAGGAAGCCGAGGTTGACTTTGATGTAGCGCTGGTCGCTCAGTCGGCAGATGATGGCCGGTGCCGGGTTGGCGTTGAAGGTGCGTTCGAAGCGCCGCTCGGCATCCGCCCACTCGCTCGCGTCGTGCAGGATGAGCACCAGGACGTCGGGGTGGCCGTCGTCGTCCGTGAGCACCAAGCTGCGCACACGGTGCACCCAGCTCGCGTCGTGATCGGTCGCGAGAAAGACCTCGACGACCACGTCCGTGAACTTCTCGCCGGAGATCACGCGCTCGATGGGATAGCGGCCGTCCTCAAGCGCGTGGTTGTTGCGGTAGCGCAGTCGGAACCGCTCGCGGTAGTCGGTGACGTCGCGGCCCAGGTCGCCGAGCGTCGTCACGCCGTGCATGCGCAAGGCCGCCTCGTTGGCCCAGACGATCGTCTGATCGGGCTCGATGAGGATCACGCCCTCCGTCAGGCCGGCGATGATCTGCTGCAACTGCCGTCGGTCGGTGTTGCGCTGCAGGACGGTATCGGTCATTGAAGGATCGCCGCGGGTCGAGGGATGGCCGGTGCGGGAGGCGTGGACAATCCGCCCCGGTCCCGGTCGGAGCGGTCGGGGGCGGGTGGATCGGATGCCGGTCAGGCGAGCCGGAGAGCGGCGACGGCGGCGCGGGTCGATGCGATCATGGAATCAACGCCTCCGGTCGATCAGCGCTTGGACCAGATCGCGCCGACGACGAAGAACACGCCGGCCACGATCGCCACCGTGCCGATGGGATTCTTCACGGCCGATTCGCGCAGCTCGTCGACGATGCGGCCATAGCCGTATTGCGCGCCACCGGCGACGCGGCGGGCCTTGCCTTCGTAGCGCGTGCCGGTGTCGCCGGTGGCGGCACCGAATGCCTCCTGGACGCGGCCGGCGATGTTTTGGAATGCGCCTTCGGTCTTGTTGAACATGTCTTTTTCCTTCAAGTGGGTTGGGTTGAAGTTGAATCGGATGCGAGCGATTCCAATGAAGTCGCCGCGAGGGCGACGGCGTGCCTATCCGGTCGTCTTCCGGGCGGCGTCCTCGGCCGCTTTACGGGCTTGGCCGAGGTCCTTCCGGGCCCGGCCCACGGCCTTCTCGCTGGCGCCTTCGGCTTCGAGGTTCTCGTTGCCGATGACCTTGCCCAGGGCTTCCTTGACGGAGCCCTTGACCTGCTCGACGTCGCCGTCGGTCGTGTCCTTGTTCATTGGAACCGTTCCTGCTGATCGCCCGCGACGACAGTGCCACGGGCATTCGCATCGTTGGCGAACGGGACGATCGTAAGCAGCCGGCGTCGGTGCCGACGCGTTGCAGATGCACTAGGCGATGTAGTGCATTTGAACCATTTTTTGTAGTTCCGACCACGCTTTGTAGGCCTCGATCCTGAGGTCGGGTAAGTCCCTTCGCAGGGGCGCGCCGCAGCCCGGACGTCGGATCGACGAGGACGTCGCCATGACGCCGCGACGCGATGCGACACCGCGACCGGATCAGTCGGTTCCGGCGTCGGATTCCCGTCGATCGGGCGATGCGCGCGGTGTCGTCGGCGCGATGTCGAACAGCCGGAACCCCACGGTCTCGTCGCGCGCCACGCGGTCGGCGAGGGCGCGCTCCCAGGCCAGGTAGTCGCTCCAGGCGCCTTCGCGCCGCGATGCCGGCACGCGCATGACGGAGCCCCAGTCGTCCTCGAAGGCCGTCAGCAACTGGCGCGGCGTCCAGTCGCTCTCGGTCGGCAGGCCCGCGTCCCGCCAGGCCCGCGTGCCGCCCGCGAGCCAGCCGACGTCGCCGTCCGGCCAGCGTTCGAGCGCGTCGCGCGCCGCGAGGCGGGCGGCGCGGCCGTCGGGCGAGGTGAAGACGATGCGCCGCCCCGGCCGTTGCAGGTCGGCCAGCGGCTCCCAGGTGAAGGGCAGCAGGAAATGCGCGCCCGGCAGGTGCTGCCGCTCGTAGTCGGCGCTCGGGCCGACGTCGACCACCCGGACGTCGGCGGCCCCGTCGCGCAGCAGGGCCGCCAGCCGCGCCGGCGCGATCGCCTCGCCCGCCGCGGTCCCCGGGTCGCGTCCGGGCGCCGGATCGCGACGCGGCAGCGGCAGCGGCGGCGGGTCGCCGTCGAGGATGAGGACCTCCGCCTGGTCGAGCTGCGTCAGCCAGAAGGACGTCACCGCCGCGCGCAGGCGGTGGGGATCGTCGATCAGCACGATGCGGGCGTGGCGGGTGCCGACCAGGTGCTCGAAGTGCATCAGCAACTGCCCCCCGGCGACGGCGCGCACGATGTCGCCGGCCGCGCCGTCGGTCGCCCCGGGGCGCAGGTCGAAGACGAAGAGCGTCCGGTCGGTCTCGGCGTGGCGTCGCGCCAGGTCGTCGGGTGTCACCCGCGGCAGGCCGTGGCCGTCGATGAGCCCGTCGGCGCGCCGACGCAGTTCATGGACCGGCGCGACCGGCAGATCGAAGGCGGGATGCGCATCCTCCACGGCGGGTCCGCCGTCCAGCGTCCAGCGCATGACGCCGTCCTCCAGGAACCGGACGTCGGGATGGCCGAGCACGCGCAGCGTGGTGGCGCCGATGATCCCGCGCGTGCGGCTGAAGCAGTTGACGACCCAGGTCGCGGCGGGTGGCGCGTCGGCCCCCGGCGCGGCATCGGGCCAGGCGCGCAGCGCGAGTTCGGTGCCGGCGTGGTTTCCGCCGCCGGGCAATGTCAGGTAGGCGTACTCGTCGGCCGGCCGGACGTCGATCAGGGCCGTCGCCGCGCCGGCCGCGCGCCGCGCCCGCAGGGCGGCACCGCTCAGGGTGGGCGTCGCGTGGTGGCGGCGCACCCGGTCGCCGAAGGCCTTGACCAGGCTGCCGTAGCCGTCGGTCACGGGCAGCCCCGCCGCGCGCCAGCCGGCCAGGCCGCCGTCGAGCACGCGCACGTCGAGGTAGCCCAGGCGCTCCAGCAGCGCCCGGGCGCGCGATGCGGGGCCGTCCGGCGCGGCGTCCGCGTCCATCACGACGACCGGCGTGCCCGCGCGCGGCACCATCGCCGCCACGTCGAGTTCCAGGGACGACAGCGGCGTCATGCGCGCCAGCGTGAGGTGGGCGCCGACATAGGCCCGGGCCTCGCGCACGTCGAGCAGGGCGAGTTCGCTGCGCTCCCGCAGCGACGCGAACAGCCGCTGCGGCGCGACGGGGAGCGGGGGAGGGGGAGCGGAGGCGGTCATGGCGCGGTGCGCCGGCGTGTCGGCGCGGCCCTGCGGACTGTAGACCGCACGGCCACCCGGGCCCAAGCAGGGTTTTCGCATGTGCTCATGCGCAATGGGCGCAAGCGCGCACGAGGGGCGGGGGCACCATGGCCCGCCGTCTCCCGTCCTCGCGCATCCGAATGAGCCCACACGACCGCCCCTCCACGCCGGACCGTCCGGCACCGTTGTCCGCCTGGCATCGCTACGAGGTGCCGACCCTGCTGCTCGCCGCGGGGACGTACGTCGCCTGGGCGGCCCTGGTGCACTGGCATCGCGTCGTCCCGGGTCCCGTGCTGTTCCTGCTCGGCGGCTATGTCGTGCAATTGCACTGCTCGCTCCAGCACGAGGCCATCCACGCCATGCGGCGGGTGCCGCGGGCGCTCCGGCTCGCGGCGGTGTGGCCGCCGCTCGACCTGTGGCTGCCCTACGCGCTGTTCCAGCGCAGCCACAGCGCCCACCACGTCAACTTCCACCTCACCCACCCGGGCAAGGACACCGAGAGCGCCTACCACTCGTCCACCGCCTGGCAGGGCTACGGCCGCCTGCGGCGCGCGATCGCCCGGGCCGACCAGACGCTCGCCTTCCGCATGGGCGTCGGCCCCGCGCTGCGCCTGGTCGGTTTCGCGCACGAGGAAATCGGCCGGCTGGCGAAGGGCGATTTCTCGCACCTGGGCATCTGGGCCGTCCATGCGCTCGGCGTCGCGCCGATCCTCTGGTGGGTGACGCAGGTCGCCGACCTGCCCCTGTGGAAGTACCTGCTGTGCTTCGTCTATCCGAGCATGATGCTCGGCGCCCTGCGCTCCTTCGCCGAGCACCGCTGGGAGGCGTCGCCGCACGGACGCGTCGCCATCGTCGAGTCGAACGCGCTGTTCGGGCTGCTCTACCTCAACAACAACTTCCACCACGTCCACCATCGCTCGCCGACCATGCCGTGGTACCGCATCCCGGCGCACTTCCGCGCCCACCGCGCGGCCATCCTGGCGGCCAACGGCCACTTCTACTACCGGGGCTACGGGCAGATCGCGCGGCGCTACCTGATCCGGCCGGTGTTCGAGCCCGTGCATCCGCAGTGGTAGGGCGGCCGGGCCGGGCTCAGCGGCCCTCGGCGTCGCCGCGCCGCGCCAGCACCTCGGCGCGCGGGCCGGCATCGACCACGCGGCCGGCTTCCACCACGACCACCGTGTCGAAGCGCGCCAGCAGGCTCGGCCGATGCACCGAGGCGACGATGCAGGCCGACGGGAAGGCGGCGTCCATGCGGTCGAAGACCCGGCCCTCGGCCAGCGGATCGAGCGCGCTGGTCGGCTCGTCGAGCAGCAGCAGCGAGCTCCCGTGCGCGGCCAGCGCCCCGCGCGCCAGCGCCAGCCGCTGCCGCTGGCCGCCCGAGAGGTTGCCGCCGCGCTCGTTGAGCGGGCTGGCCAGGCCGGCGGGGAGGCGTTCCAGCACCTCGTCGAACACGCCCGCGCGCACGGCCTCCCGCAGCCGCTGCGCGTCGGCCGGCTCGCCGAAGGTCAGGTTCTCCTCCACGCTGGCCTCGAACACCTCGGCCTCCTGCGGGATCAGGGTGGCCAGCGTGCGCAGTTCGGCCCAGTCCACCGCGATGCCGTCGCGCCGCAACTCGCCCTGCTGCGGGCGGTACAGGCCGGCGAGCGTGCGCAGCAGGGTGCTCTTGCCGCCGCCGCTGGGCCCCACGAGCGCCACGCGCGCGCCGCGCCGCAGGACCAGGTCGACGCCCTGCAGCCCGCCGCGCGCGTCGTCGGCGTAGCGCCAGGTGGCGCCGTGCAATGCCAGCGTCCGCCACGGCGCGTCGGACACCACGGCCGGCACGGCGGCGTCCGGGTCGCCCGGCGCGGCCCAGATTGGCTCGGCGCTGCCGTAGTCGGTGTGCATGCGCGCGAACCCTTGGAAGTTCGACGCCATGGCGCCGACCACCGACGCCGCCTGCTGCGCGTACTGGTAGATCATGAAGACGGTGCCCAGCAGCACGGCCTGCCCCGGCTGGCGCGTCTGCAGCACGTAGACCACCACCAGGATCCAGGTCAGCCCCATGCCCAGCAGGTCGACGGCGAACCACTTGCCCTCGCCGACCATGACCGCGCGCTTCAAGGGCGCGATCACCGCGTCCATGCGCCGGCCCAGCAGCCGGCGCGAGGCCGCCTGCAGCCGCAGCCCGATCACGGTGCCGGCGTTGCCGACGAAGTCCAGCAGCGCGGCGGCGTAACGGCGCTCGGCGTCGTTCTCGGCGCGGGCGAGCTGCATCAGGACGCGGTCGAAGCGCAGCAGGATGACGGCGATGAGCACGTAGCCGGTCACCGCGATGGCGCCGCTGGTGCGCGAGAGCAGCACCAGCGCGACGATCGGGCCGACGAAGCCGAAGGCGCTCTGCAGGTAGCCGAACTGGCTCTGCGCGAATTCCGCCAACGCCCGGCTGGCCTGCGTCACGCGGTGCTGCAGTTCGCCCGAGTGCCGGCCGTCGCGCCAGGCCAGCGGCGCCGCGGCGATGCGCGCGTAGAGCAGGTCGGACAGCCGCTCGCGCACCCGCACCGCCACGTTGCGCTCCAGCACCCGGCCCGGCCCGTGCAGCAGCCACGACAACAGGTAGATGCCGATCAGCCCGGCGATCCAGCGGCCGGCCTGCGCCAGGTCGCCGCGCTGCAAGGCGTTGATCGCCTGCGCGGCCAGCCAGGGCATGGTCAGCCGCATCAGCTGCGCGCCCGACAGCAGGCCGGCGGCGCCGAGCAGCTGGGACCGCGCGCCCCGCGCGTGGCGCCAGAGGGCGCGGTAGAGGTCGCGCGCCGCGCCGCCGAGGCCGGTGGCGGGGGCAGGGAGTCGAACGGGCGTGTCGGAGGCGGTCATGCGCGATGCGGCGACGGCTGCCGGAGCCGTGCGGCGCCGCGGCCGCCTGTCGCCGGGGAGAAAAGCCCGCATTGTGGGCGCCCGGCCGCGCCGGGGCGATCCATGGCGCCTCGCCCGGGATCGCCTAGCCTGTGCGGTGCCGTCGCAGTGTCGCCGACGGCGACTCGCCGAAGAGCTTCGCGTAGCGGCTGGCGAACATGCCGTGATGGGCGAAGCCCCATCGGTAGGCCACGTCGGCCACGCTGGTGCCCGGCGGGCAATGGATCAGTTCGTTGCGCGCGCCGTCCAGGCGCAGCCGCCGCAGGTAGTCCATCGGCGTCGTGTTGCGGAACTGCCGGAACGCCATCTGCAGCGAACGCGCGCTGGTCTGCGACGCCAGTGCGATGTCTTCCAGCCGCAGGGGCCGCAGCAGGTTGGCGTGCATGAACTCGATGGCGCGCCGGACGTGCTTCGGTGCGGGCAACGCGGTCCGGCGTCCGAGGTATTCCGAGTGGTCGTGGGGCATCGCCTCGACGAACAGGGACAGCACGGCCTCCTTGAGACTGACGATCGCCATGGGCGCGGACATCAGCGGGGCCTGGTCGCGCATCCCATCGATGATGGCCTGGCCGATCTCGAACATCAGGCGGGAGGCACCCCCGTCCATGCGGAAGTGGGGCGCGAAACGCACCCGGCGGTGGACGGGACGGTCCGTCAGCAGGGTCACGTGGCGATGCAGTTCCCCGCTGTCCAGGGCGATGCGCTGCCACGCGCTGCCGGGCGAGAACGTGGCCGAATCGGCGGTCAGGGAGTCCAGGATCAGCCCGCCGTTGGGCTGCGAGTGGGTCGGCTCCCGCGCGCCCGTGTCCACCGACAGCGAGCCGGACGACGGAAAGGACATGCCGTAGCCGTCCATCGGTTCGTCGATGAGCAGCTGCATGCCCGAACACGACGTCGACGTCGAGAACTTCACACCTTCGCACCGCACGGCCGTCGTCTGGAAGTCGAAGGGGTCCTGGCCCCGTGTCGCCATCCGCAACGGCATGTAGTTGTCCGAGAGGAAGGACCGGGCTTGCTCGATGTCGTCGAAGCGCGCCGAAACGGCATGCACACGCTCGTTGGACATGAGCCGGTTCGTTGTCGACGGGTCTTCTTTCATCTTGGATCGCGGTGATGGAGAGGGGTGTTCCGATGGGAGGACGTCGTCGAGCGGCATCGATCGAGCGTCCGGAAAAAGGCATTCTCGAGCGCTCCTGCGGAATCCGAGCATGGATCGTCGAGGCATCGGAGCCGGTCGGCGAAAGCCCGTGGAGGTCGTCCTTCCCTCGCGACGAGGGATTGCAATCCGCTCTTCGAAAGATGCACTTTCTGGCATGAGGGAAGGGCCGTGCGGAGAGCGAGTCTTTGGCACGCCGAGATCGTCGAGGAATACTTTCTTATGAGTTCTTCAAAGATTAATGCTTATTAATTAATTGAAATTGCAGGTCCTTAATCGATTTGAACTAAGTTGCGTGAAAAGGATAATTATTTCGCGTTCTCGACAGGAAGATCGAAAAACGGATTTAAGCCGGTCGATGGAGCACCGAAGTAAATGCACGGAGATCGATCGACGCGTTCTCGCTCAGTGAAATTGAGCAGTTCTCCGGTGCCAGATCCCGACCCACCTTGAATCCCATCATGAAAAAGTTCTCCACCCGGCAGCTTCTCATCTGCACCTTCATCGCATTGGCGATGCTGGTCCTGCTGGTGAGTCTTCTCGCCATGCGCGCGCTGAGCGATTCGAACGAGCGTTTTTCCGGCTACGTCCATGGCGTCGCGGAGCGGCAGAGCGTCATCTCCAACATGAGGAAGGCCGCCAATCAACGCGCCATCGGCGTGCGGGACATGGCCCTGGTCTCCACGCCCGCCGAGCGCGATGTCGCCAAGGCCCTGGCCATCAACTCGAACGAGGAACTCCAGGCGGGATTCAAGAAGATGCGGGCCGCGCTCGACGGCGGTGTGGACATCCCGGAGCGCGAGCGGCTGCTGTTCGCCAAGCTGGAGAAGCTGGAGGCCCAGTACGAGCCGGTCGCGCTCTCCATCGTCGAGCTGTCGTCCTCGGGCAAGGCCGAACTGGCCAGGGAGAAGATCAACAACGTCTGCCGCCCGCTGCTGGCCGAGCTGATGGGCGTGATCCGCGACTACGTGGAGGTCAGCAGGGAGCAGTCCAGGATCGACCTCGAGGCTTCGGCGTCGAGCTATGCGAGCCAGCGCAACCTCCTGCTGGCGCTCAGCTGCTTCGCGGTCTTCGCGGCGGCGGCGCTGGGTCTGTTCATCACGCGCAGGATCCTGGGCTCGCTGGGTGCGGAGCCGGCCGAGCTGAGCGTGGCGGCGCAGCGCGTGGCGCGCGGCGACCTGGGCGAGATCGCCGGGGCGAGGCAGGCGGCCCCGGG
>NZ_JBNDLF010000011.1:0-129618 GCF_050435945.1 Variovorax sp. PvP013 | reverse complement strand
GCGGTCACGCAGCTGGACCAAGCCACGCAGCAGAACGCCGCGCTGGTCGAGCAGAGCGCGGCGGCCGCCGAGAGCATGCGCTTCCAGGCCGAGCAACTGGTGCAGGCCGTGGGGGTGTTCCAGACCTCGGGCTCGGGTGCCAGCTCCCACGCGTCGGCGACGGCATCGGCGACGGCGAGCGCCTCGCGCGCCGCGCCCCGGAGCGTCGAGCACCGCGCCGTGGCGCCGGCCCGCAAGGCCTCGCCGGCGCGCAGGACCATCGCCGCGCCGATGGGCGCGCCGGCCTTCGCCCACGCGGGCGCAGGGGCCATCGCCCCCTCGCGTCCCGGCACCGACGACTGGGAGTCGTTCTGAATGCCCGACTCCGAAACGCCGAGCCCTTCGCCAGCCACGACCGCCACGACGCTCCGTGCGACGTGCTCGATGGCGTTCCGCAGCCGCGCAGACAGACACGAGGACGAACGATGGACCAAGAGAGAGATCCGATGATCGAGACGACCAGCGCCTTCCAGGCGAGCGAGTGCGTGCGCCGGCCCACCCGGCGCGAGACCGGGGCGACGCCATCGGCCAGGCCCTCGGCGACGGCCAGGACGCCTCGCGGCGGCGCCCTCCACGCGGGCGGCCGCGCGGTGTCGGCGAGGAGCGCGGGCGACCACGGCGACGGCTGCGGCACCGGTCACCTCGCATCGCGGAGGCCGGCATGACGTCGAGCGTCGTCGCATCGCCGTCGTCGTCGCCGTCCGTGCGGTCGGCGCCTTCGCCACGGATCCCGCCGACCCCGTCGAGGACGTCGGTGCCCTCGGCGTCGTCGAACGCCGATGTGGCGGCGCTCGCCCTGCACTGCGGCCGGTCGCTGGTCGCGCACCTGCAGGATGCCGCCGCCGACCTGGGCGGCGCCGGCGCGCTGGCGAACGACGCGACGGCGGCGCTGCGCGGTCACCTCGCCGCGGCGCTCGCGGCGAACGCCGGGGCCGCGGACCCCGCCGAGTGCCGGCGCCACCTGGAGGCGGCGATGGCGGCGCTGCGATGCGAGGATGCCTCGAGCCAGCTGCTCGACAGCCTGCGGCGCAGGACGCTGCAGCTGGTCGACGTGGTGCGCTACGTGGTGATGCCCGGAAGGGACGATGCCGATCCCGGGCCGGTCGACGGCGACCGGACGGGCCGCGAGGACATGGCAGCCCGCCTGCGCCTGGCCGTCGTGGCCATGGAGGCCGGCATCGAGCGGTCCGGTCCGGTCGCGCGGCCGCACGCCGTCGCGGGGCCGGTCGAGCGTTTGTGAAGGCGCGCCGGGCGTGCGCCCGGCGTCCGGTCTTTGGTGTTCGGTGTCCTGCGTTTCGCGCAACGCCCCGGCGTCCTTGGGTCCCTGTCCCGCCCGTTCCTCGTTCGAGAGACGCATCGAGCCTCCTCGACCCCGGTGCGACGGAACCGGTAGAGTGTTCAGGTTGTGAACTTTCTCACTCAGTCGTCAATAAATGATACTTTGGTTTCATTTATATCATTTTAGGACGTATCATTTCGTTCGGGTCGATTTCCAGCAATTCCCAACCAGATCGATCACCGGAGCCAGACACCATGAACCCAGTCCCGTCGATGTCATCGAGCGGTTTTTCCAACTCCGCCTGGCAGGCCCTCGAGCGTGCCGCGGTCAAGCGCCGTTCCGCGGCCACCGTCCTCAGGTTGCTGACCAGGCTGGTGCAACCCACGGGATCGGCACGGTCGGCCGACGCGGTGCGTCCGCACGGCGCGCTGCCGCCGCGGTCGATGGAAACCTCGCTGCCGCATGCCATCGACGCGCCGTTCGAACAATGGGCGGCTCTCACGGATGCCTATGCCGAGCAGTTCCTGCGCATGCAGCGTGGCGACAAGACCGCCCGTGACAAGGCGATGTGCCTGTCGAACGCCATGCTGCGCATGAACGAGGCCATGAAATGCGAGGCGTGACGCCCCGCGCCGCCTCAGGAGCCGCCGGTGGGCGACGCGTGCGCCCGGCAGAGCGAATCGACGTGGGCATGCAGGTGTCGCCAACGTGAGGCCAGCGTCGGGAAGACCTCGTCCGCCGTCACGGCCTGTTCGAGTTGCCGGGCCATGACGTGGCCCTGCGTGCTGCCCATGAGCTGCAGCACCGATTTGAGGTTGTGCGCCACGCGCCGCAATGCGTTCGCGTCGTGTCCGGCGCAGGCCGCGTCGCCGGCCTCCAGGTCGCCGGGGAGCTGTTCCAGACAGCTGGCGAAGAATTCGTCGAACAGCCCCGGACGCCCGCCGAAATGCGCCTCGATGGCGCGTTCGCGCTGCGTGGCCGAGATCCGCGGCACGACCACGGGCCGGGCCTCGGCGGGTTCGTCGCGGACGTCGATGGCCTGCTTCACGCAGGCGACCAGATCGGCGTAGGGCACCGGCTTGTCCAGCATCCGGAACACATCCAGCCGGCTCGCCATGGCACGCACCGGGGCCGTGATGCCGGCACTGAGGATCACGATGCGCAGGTCGAGGTGGCGCTCGTCGCCGCGCAGGACGTGGAACAGGTCCATCGCATTGCCATCGGGCAGCATCAGGTCGGAGATGAACAGGTCGATGTGCGCCGAATGCAGCACCTGCAGGGCTTCCGCGATCGAGGTTGCGTGGATCATCCGGATGGGAAGTTCTCCGAGCGCCATGTCGATGAAGCGCCGGATCAGCGCGTCGTCCTCGAGCACCAGGACGAGGATCGGCGCCGTCACGGGCGCACGGGGACGGGCCACCCCGTCAATTCCCGGATGCGCTGGGGGAGGTCGGTGACGATGCGCGACTTGTGCACGATGGGAACGTCCTCCAGCGCGAACATGTAGGGTCCCAGGTCGGCCTCGGCGAGCGAGGTCAGGACGATCAAACGGCTCTCCGCGAACTGCATGTGGGAGCGCAGGCTCGAGATCAGCGTGGCGCCGTCCATGCCGGGCAGCAGGATGTCGACGATCAGCAGCGTGGGCTGCAGCTGGCCGGCCATGGCCAGGCCGGCGAAGCCGTCGTCCGCGACGAAGACCTCGAATTCGGGAAAATCGTTCCTCAGCAGCATCGAAGCGAGCTTCTGATAGTGCTTGGAATCCTCGATCAGCAGGACCTTGACCTTGCCGCCCGCCGATGCCTTCGAGGCCGGCTTGTCGACGGTGCGCCGCTCACCGGTCCCCTCCTGGCGGCGCTGCAGAAAGGCCTCCACGGACGCCCGGCTGATCCGCCGGTGGCCGCCGGCCGTCTTCCAGGCCGCCAGTTCGCCGCGGTCGACCATCAGTTGCACCGAACGGATCGCCAGCCCCAGGAGGCGCGCGACGTCCCGCGTGCTGTAGTCGGTGTCCGGAGGATTCGAGGGCAGGTTCATGGGTTGCGTGAATTCTGCCCCAGAAGCCATCGAAACGGTAAATTTGATTCTCTACAAATATATCACTTCTAGCGATAATCCGATTTTGTCCCAAGTCCCTCGCCGGGGTCCATCATGAACAGCATCCTGATCGTCGACGATCACTCCGACATCCGCAGACTCATCCGCATGACGCTGGAATTCGCCGGCCACGGCACCCAGGTCTCCGAGGCCGGCGACGGCGAGGCCGGGCTGACGATGGCGCGCAGGCTGCGCCCGGACGTCGTGATCACGGACGTGATGATGCCCGGCGCCACCAACGGACTGAGCCTGTGCCAGACCCTGAAATCGGATCCCGAGATGTCGGGCACCGCCATCATCATGATCTCCGCCAAGGGCCGCGCGGAAGACCGCCTCGCGGGACTGGAAGCGGGTGCGGAGGCCTACCTGGTCAAGCCCTTCAGCCCGCTCGAACTGGTCAAGACGCTGGAACGCCTGGGCTGCTGCGCATGAACGCGCCGCAGCCCGTGGGCGACACGCGCTTCGACGCCGCCGCGGCGGCCCAGATGGAGACGCTCGTGGCCGACCTCGGGCAGATGTACCAGGAGCGCAACGAGGCGTTGCGCGAGGTCGTCGCCGCGCACCAGGACACGCTCTACAAGCTCGCCCTGGCGGCCGAGTACAAGGACGACGACACGGGGGTCCACATCGTGCGCATCGGCGTGCTGGCCGAGGCCCTGGCCCTCGCGCTCGGCCAGAGCCGCACCTGGTCGGCCATGCTGCGCCGGGCGGCGCCGATGCACGACATCGGCAAGATCGGCATCCCCGACGCCATCCTCAAGAAGCCGGGCGGCTTCACGCAGGAGGAGCGCCAGGAGATGAACCGGCATTCGGAGATCGGCGCGGAGATCCTGGGCCAGTCGCGCGTGCCGCTGTTCCAGATGGCGGCCGAGATCTCGCTGTTCCATCACGAGCGCTTCGACGGCAGGGGCTATCCGAAGGGGGTCGCGGGCACCGACATCCCCTTGGTCGGCCGCATCGTCGCGGTGGTGGATTTCTTCGACGCGCTGTCGATGGCGCGCTGCTACCGGCCCGCCTTCTTCGACGAGCAGGTCAAGAGCATGCTGCTCGACGAGCGCGGCAACGCCTTCGATCCCCGGATCGTCGACGTGCTGATGGACAACTGGGAGTCGTTCGTCGCCTTGCGCGACCGGGTCACGGAGAGCCGCATCACCTTCCGGGACCTCATCCAGGCGCCCGGCCACGAATGGAGCCTGACATGACCCGCGCATCGTTCGCCGCGACCGGCGCGACGTGCGTCCTCGCCGTCGCCGCCTGCCTGTCGCCGTCCGACGGTCTGGCCGGGCCGGTGGCCGACGGGGTGGCCCGGTCGGGCACGGTGCGCGTGTGCATCTGGCCGGACTACTACGGCGTCACCTACCGCGACCCGCGCAGCCAGGTCCTCAGCGGCATCGACGCCGACCTCTCGGCGCAACTGGCGCAGGACCTGCGCGTCCGGCTCCGGCACGTCGACTCGTCCTTCGCGACGCTGATCCAGGACCTGGAGAGCGACAAGTGCGACGTGGCGATGTTCGCCATCGGCGTCCTGCCGCGGCGACTCGAACGGCTGCGCTTCACGAGCCCCTACCTGAGCAGCGACATCTACGGCGTCACGACCCGGGGCAACCGCGTGGTGCGGGGCTGGGAGGACATCGACAAGCCCGGCGTGCAGGTGGGCGTGCAGGCCGGCACCTTCATGGAGCCGGTCATGGCACAGGCGCTCAAGCAGGCCCGGATGGTGGTGGTGAAGCCGCCGACGACGCGCGAGCGCGAGCTCGAATCGGGTCGCATCGACGTCTTCATGAGCGACTATCCGTACAGCCGGCGGCTGCTGGACAACGCGGACTGGGCCGAGCTGGTGAGTCCGCCCGGACCGTTCCACGTGCTGCCCTACGCCTATGCCGTCAGGCCCGGCGACGACGCCTGGCTGCAGACGATCGAGAAGTTCGTCGAACGCATCAAGGCCGACGGCCGGCTGGACGCGGCCGCGCGCCGCAACGGCCTGTCCGCCATCGTCGTGCGCTGAGCCCGATGAGGACGCCGCGAACGTCGCAGGAGCCGGGGGATCGCCGGTGGTCCTCGCCGCGACGCGTGCTCCTGGGCGGGCTGGCGCTGGCGGTCCTCATGCTGGTGACCTCGGCCGCCATCTTCGTGAAGGTCCGCGCGTCCGTCGTCGAGGAGCAGCAGAAGCGCAATGCGCTCTATGCGCGCGTGCTGGAGAACTACGTCACGCGCAGCGTCGACACCGTCGGGCTGGCGCTCGCGGGCATCGCCAGCGACCTGGGCGTGCCCCTGACGGCCACGGGCAAGGCGGTCTCGTCGAACCTGCGCCAGATCCTCGTGAGCCTGCCGCAGCTGCGCTCGCTGGCCGTCGTCCAGCCCAACGGCCTGGTGACGGCGGCGAGCGACGAGGCCGACGTCGGACGCCGGATCGACATGACCCGGCTGGGGCCGCCGCCCGCGTCCTCGCGCCCCGGCATCGGCAGCTACGTGCCCGGGAGGGGACTGTCGTCGATCGCGCTGGGCAGCCGCTCCGCGGTCTCGCCCGGCGCGATCGGCTTCATCCCGGTCATGCAGCGCGTGCGGCTGCCGTCCGGCGACGTCCTCGTGGTGGCGCTGCTGCATGCGGACGGCCTGGTCGGCCAGATGCGGCTGACGATCGACGACCCCACCAGCCGTGCCGCGCTCACCGGTCTCGACGGCCGCCTCTACGGCGACACGGCCGACGCGCTCCCCGGCACGTCGCTCGCCGATCACACCGTGTTCAAGGACTTCCTGCCACGCATCGAGCACGCGAATTTCGACGGTCCCGGCATCGACCCGGATCGCCAGACGGGGGCCTTCCGGGTGTCGAGCTCATGGCCGCTGGTCGTGATCGTCGAGCGGCCGCTGCAGCGCGTGACCTCGGCCTGGCTGCACAGCATCCGCGCGCAACTGGTCGTCGCGGCCTTCGCGGTGCTGGTGACCGTCGGACTGACGATCGTCGCCTCGCGCAGCCTCAAGGCCCGCGAGGAGGCCCGCCAGGGACGCAACCGGCTGCTCGCCAAGATCGCCCGCAGCGAGCAGGAGCTCAGCGTCATCGTGCGCAGCGTGCAGGAGTTCCTGTTCAGGACCGATGCCGAGGGCGTGCTGACCTTCGTCAACGCGCACTGGATGGAAGCCACCGGCGGATCGCAGCAGGCCATCCTGGGCACCCGGCTGGAGGAGGTCGTGGCGACGCAGGAGCGCCCGCGCGTCCAGGCGATGCTCGCGCCCGCGTCGAACGCCGGCGTGCGCACGGCGACCCTGACCTTCTGGGCGTCGACCGGGCATCCGCGGCGGGTCGACATCGCCCTGGTGCCGTTGCACGACGGCCAGCGACTGATCGGCTTCGCGGGCAGCGCCGTCGACATCACCGCGCGCGAGGAGGCCGAGGCCCGGCTGGCCCAGCAGCTCGCGTTCATGGCGCTGCTGCAGGACCTGAGTCCGCTGCCCACCACGATGCGCGACATGGCGGGCCAGCACGTGGAAGTCAACCGTGCCTGGCTGGAATTCTTCGGCCTCGGCAGGAGCGACGTGCTGGGAAAGGACAAATCCTGCATCGTGCAGGACGCCGAGCAGCGCTTCCACGAGGCGCAGGAACGGCGTCTGAGCGCCGCGGAACGGCACATCCAGTACGAGGCGACGTTCACGCGCAGCGACGGCGAACGGCGCGACATGCTGATCAACAAGGTGCTCGTGCCCGGTCGCGACGGCCGACCCCAGGGCATCCTGAGCACCTTCATGGACGTCACCGACCTGCGCGACGCGTCCCGGGCGACGCAGGAAGCGCGCGAGGCGGCCGAGGAGGCCTCGCGCGTCAAGAGCGAATTCATCGCCAACGTCAGCCACGAACTGCGCACGCCGCTGCAGTCGATCATCGGTTTTTCCGAACTCGGGGCCGGCCGCATGCGCCACGACGCCCTGGTCTCGGACATGTTCAGCGACATCCTGTCCTCGGGCCAGCGCATGCTGACGCTGGTCAACGACCTGCTGGACGTCGCCAAGATCGAGAGCGCCGTGGGCACCATCCACCTGGAACGCACCGACCTGCGACCCCTGCTGCGACTCGTCGTGCGCGAGCTGGCGCCCCTGATCGACGCCAAGCGTCTCGTCATCGACCTGCGCCTGCCGCCGGCGCCCGTGTCGACCAGGGTGGATCCGTTCCGGTTCCAGCAGGTCGTGCGCAACGTCCTGGCGAACGCGATCCGCTTCTCGGACGTCGGCGAATCGATCCAGGTCGGCGCCCGCTTCGCCTCGGACCAGAGCATCCACGTCTGGGTGCGCGATCGCGGCCCCGGCATCCCGGCGGGCGAACTCGAGGCCATCTTCGACGCCTTCGTCCAGTCGAGCAAGACCAAGGACGGCGCCGGCGGGACCGGGCTGGGGCTGGCGATCTGCCGCAAGATCCTCGACGCGCACCGCGGCACCATCAGCGCGCGCAACGTCGAGGGCGGCGGCGCTTGTTTCGACGTGCTCCTGCCGCCCAACGATTCCACCGATACCGTCCCCGGCGTCCTTGCCGAACCGGTGTGACATCCGGAGGCGCGGCTGGCAGCGAGTCAGGCGTTCCGCCTGCAACGCGTGCCGTCGCTCCCATGCATGCTGGCGTCCATGACGCATTCAAGAACCATGCAGATCGGCCGCTCGGACACGCGAGAGGCCCGACCGCCATGCACAAGCCAGATGAAGTTCAACTACCCCAGCCGCGGCGCGCGCTTCTTCAGCGCGCTGGATCGAATCCTGAAGGCGGTGGTCCGGCTGTTCCGCCGATGAGGCCGATCTCCTAGAGCAGCTGCTCGATGCGCACCGGCAGTTCGCGGATGCGCACGCCGGTGGCGTGGTGGATCGCATTGCAGATGGCGGCGTTGGTGCCCACGCAGCCCAGTTCGCCGATGCCCTTGATGCCCAGCGGATTGACCTCGCGGTCGGTCTCGGCGACGAGCAGCACCTCGACCTCGGGCACGTCGGCGTTCACCGGGATCAGGTACTCGGCCAGGTTGTCGTTGGTGTAGCGGGCATGGCGCCCGTCGATCTCGGTGGCCTCGTGCAAGGCCGAGCCCAGACCCCAGATCATCCCGCCCATCAGCTGGCTGCGCGCGGTGACCGGGTTGAGGATGGTGCCGGCCGCGAACGCCCCGACCATGCGCGAGACGCGCACCTCGCGCGTCAGGCGATGCACCCGCACCTCGACGAACTCGGCGCCGAAGGCGTACTTGACCGAATCCTTGTCAGCATGGCCGCCGCCGAAGGCGACCTTGCCCTGACGCAGGCCGGCCAGCGCGCCGGGCGGCACGTTCTTCGGCGCGTTGCCGACCGACGCCTCGGCCACGCCACCGTTGACGCGCGCCAGGGCCTTCGCGAGCGGTTCGCTGGTGCCGTCGGCCGCGTGCAGGGTGCCGGCGTCCAGGGTCAGCGTCGACGGGTCGCGTCCGCGCAGCGGGCCCGCGTCGTCGGCCACGGCGGCGCCGGCCAGCATCCGGCGCACCTCCGCGCAGGCCAGCGCGATGGCGTTGCAGATGCTGGCGGCGTTGTTGCTGCCGCCGGCCACCGGCGCCGGCGGCAGGCGGCTGTCGCCCAGACGCACCTCGATGCGCCCGACCGGCAGACCCAGCATCTGCGCCGCCGTCTGGGCGTAGACGGTGTAGGCGCCGGTGCCGATCTCGTGGCCCGCCACCTCCACCCGCGCGCCGGACTCGGTCAGCGCCACGCGCGCGAAGCAGGGCGCGATGTTGGACGGGTAGCAGGCCGTCGCGCAGCCCCAGCCGACCTGCCAGTCGCCGTCGGTCATCGACATCGGCCGCGGGTCGCGCCGGCGCCAGCCGAAGGCCGCGGCGGCGGCGTCGTAGCACTCGTTCAGGGAACGGCTGCTGTAAGGGCGTCGCTTGACCGGCTCGACCTGGGCGTCGTTCATGCGCCGCAGCCGCACCGGGTCGATGCCCAATGCGATGGCCAGCTCGTCCATCGCGCTCTCCAGCGCGAACATGTAGGGCACCTCGGCCGGCGCCCGCATGAAGCCGGGCGTGTTGCGGTCGGCGTGCTGCACCGTGACCTTGGAAGCGATGTTCGGGATCGCGTACATGCGCGCCGTGGTCTCGGTGCCGCCGACCTTGTAGGCGTCGGCCCGGCTGCTGAGTTCCTCGCCCTCGTGGACCAGCGCGGTGATGCGGCCGTCGCGCTCGGCGGCCAGCCGCACGCGATGCCGGGTCTCGGCCCGGTAGGTCGCGACGGTGAAGCTCTGGTCGCGCGTCGCCACCATCTTCACCGGCCGGCCGGTCCGCCGCGCGGCCAGCGCGATCAGGCCGGTGCGGTTGGTCAGCCCGCCCTTGGAGCCGAAGGCGCCGCCGACGAAGTGGCTCAGCACGCGCACCTTCGAGGGCTCGATGCGCAGGCTCGCCGCCAGCGCGTGCTGCAGGCCGACCATGAACTGGCTCGGCTCATGCACCGTCAGCGCGTCGCCGTTCCATTCGGCGGTGGTGGTGAACAGCTCCAGCGCGTTGTGGTGCTGGGTCGGCGTGGCGTAGCGCTGGTCGACCTTGACCGGCGCGGCGGCGAAGGCGGCCTCGGCGTCGCCGATCTCCGGGTTCTCGAAGCGGGCGTCGGACTTCACGACCTCCGCGACCAGCCCGGCGCTGTCGAAGGTGGCGCTCGGCGTCCGCCGGTCGTAGCGCACCCGCAGCCGGTGCGAGGCGTCGCGCGCCGTCTCGTAGCTCTCGGCCAGGATCACCGCGACGATCTGGCCGTCGTGGCTGATCTCGGGCGACGCCAGCACCGCGATCGAGGTCGAGCCGCCCCGGGACGGCGTCACCTGCTGCAGCTGGCCGGCGGTGTTGTGCCAGGTCAGGATGTCGACCACGCCGGGCAGCGCGCGCGCCTCGCGCTCGTCGATCTCCAGGATGCGGCCGAGCGCGATGGCGCTGGTGTGGAAGTAGGCGTGCAGCGGCGCGCGGACCGTCGCGTCGGAGCCGTAGGCGACGGCGCCCGTGACCTTGCGCCGGCCGTCGACACGCGGCACACCCGCGCCGATGCCGCCGGGAACCGACGCGGGATTGGGATCGGTGAAGGTGGACATCGTCAGATCCTCATGCCTTGGGCCTGCAGCAGCGCGCGCACCAGGGTGCGGCGCGCCAACTCGGGCTTGAAATCGTTGTGGCCGTGGGTCACGGCGCCGGCCAAGGCGGCGGCGGCGGCCGTGCGGGCGATGGCCTCGTCGAGCGGCCGGCCGCGCAGCACGGCCTCGGCCATCGTCGCGCGGTAGGGCGCGTAGTGGATGCCGCCCAGGCCGATGCGCGCGTCGCGCACCACGCCGTCGGCGCCCAGGTCGAGCGCCACGGCGGCCGAGGCGATGGCGAAGGCGTAGGACTGGCGGTCGCGCACCTTGACGTAGGTCGAGCGCCGCGTGTGCGGCCCGGCCGGGACGAACAGCGCCGTGATCAGCTCGCCCGGCCGCAGCACGGTCTCGATCTCCGGGGTGTCGGCGCGCGGCAGGTGCAGCCGGGCGAACGGGATCGTGCGCGCTCCGGCGGCGCCCAACGTCTCGACCTGGCCGTCCAGCGCGATCAGCGCCTGCGCGAAGTCGCCGGGATAGCTGGCGATGCACTTGTCGGTCGTGCCCAGCACGGCGTGGATGCGGTTGACGCCCTCCAGCGCGGCGCAGCCGCTGCCGGGGCTGCGCTTGTTGCAGGCTTCGTAGCTGGTGTCGCGGAAGTACGAGCAGCGCGTGCGCTGCAGCAGGTTGCCGCCCAGGCTGGCCATGTTGCGCAGTTGCCCGCTGGCGGCGAGCTGCAGGCTCTCGGCGACCACCGGGTAGTCGCGCAGCACGCCGGGGTCGGCGGCGACGTCGGCCATGCGCGCCAGCGCGCCCAGCCGCAGGCCGCGCGGCGTGAGTTCGATGCCGCCGTGGCGCGCCTGAAGGGGATTGATGTCGATCACCGTGCGCGGGCGCATGACGTCGAGCTTCATCAGGTCGAGCAGCGTGGTGCCACCGGCGAGGTAGACGGCGGCGTCGTCCCCGCGCCGGTCGGCGCCGCCGGGACGGGCGGCGGCGGCGCGCACGGCACCGGGGGCGTCGGCGCTCTGCTGGAAGTCGAAGGGGCGCATGGTCAGGCTCCCTTTGCGGCCGGTGTCGGGGCCGGGACCGACGATGGTGACGCCATGCGCCCGCGCGCGTCCCGGATCGCCGCGACGATGTTCGGGTAGGCGGCGCAGCGGCACAGGTTGCCGCTCATGCCCTCGCGGATGGCGTCGTCGCTGCCGGCGCGGCCTTCCCGGACCAGCGCCACGGCGCTCATGATCTGGCCCGGCGTGCAGAAGCCGCACTGGTAGGCGTCGTGGTCGAGGAAGGCCTGCTGCATCGGATGCAGGGTGTCGCCGTCGGCCAGGCCCTCGATGGTGGTGATCGCCTTGCCCTGGACCGCGATGGCCAGCGTCAGGCAGCCCAGCACCCGGCGGCCGTCGACGTGGACGGTGCAGGCGCCGCACTGGCCGTGGTCGCAGCCCTTCTTGCTGCCGGTGACGCCGAGGTGCTCGCGCAGGGCGTCGAGCAGCGTGGTGCGCACGTCGGCCTCGAAGCGGCGCGGCCGGCCGTTGACCGTCAGGGTCAGCGGCACGCGGCCGTCGACCATGGGAACCGACGCGGCCGGCGCCGGTCGGCCGGGCGGCGTGGCCGCCTGCGCCGGGGCGGCGGCGACCTGCGCCGTGAGGGCCCCCACGGCGCTCATCCCCGAGCCGAGCAGCGAGCGTCGGCTCAGCTGGAAATCCGATGGGGGCTGTTTCTCGATCGTCATCGTGGTCTCCGTTTTCTCGCGGTTCGCGGCGACGGGGCCGGCGGGAACCCGCGCGCGGCCAGCATAGCCATTGACGCCGAAGCGTGCTGACGGAGGGGCGGAGAGGCGGCGGTGCGATCGGCGGCGGGTCGACCGCGATGCGCGCGAGCGAGGGAATCTGCTGAGTGCGTCCCCCGGACCGGCGCGCAGAATCGCGCGGCCTTCCAACGACCAGGAGACACGGCGTGCACACAGGATCGATCCGAACGTTCAGGGCGGGCGGTGCGCTCGCGGCAGTCCGGCACTCGCCGGTCCCCGGGCCGGCCGCGCTGGCCGCGATCCTCGGCGCGATGGTGCTCGCGGCCTGCGGGGGCAGCGACGACGGCGCCACCGGCACGGCGACGGGGCCCGTCCCCGTTCCCGACCCCGGTGCGGTCGTGGCGGCGCCCGTCGCCTGCGAGGGGCTGACCCGGGTCGTGTCGGAGGCCTCGACGATCACCTCCGCCGTGGCGGTGGTGTCCGAGACCACGATCGGCGGCGTCAACGTCGGCACGCGCATGTGCCGCGTGCAGGGCGTGGCGAAGCCCTCTAGCGACTCCGAGATCAAGTTCGAGGTCTGGCTGCCCGCCACGGAGGCGGCCTGGACCGGCCGCTTCAAGCTCAACGGCACCGGCGGCTACGCCGGCGCGATCCCCTACGCGCGCCTGGCGCAGGACATCGGCGACGGCATGGTGACGGCGGGCAGCAACATGGGCCACGACGGCGGCGAGTCGGCCGACTGGACGCTCAACCACCCCGAGAAGGTCAAGGACTGGGGCCTGCGCTCGCACTACTACGTCGCCACCGCGGCCAAGGCCGTGACGCAGGCCTTCTATGCCCGGCCGGTGGCGCATGCGTACTTCGAGGGCTGCTCCAACGGCGGCCGTCAGGCCATGATGATGGCCCAGCGCTATCCGGCCCTGTTCGACGGCATCGCGGCCGGCGCGCCGTCGCAGTTCTACCCCGACCTGCTGCTGTGGCTGACGTGGACCGGCAAGGCGCTGACCCCGGTGGCGGGGCAGCCGAGCGTGCTGCCGGTGGCCAAGCGGCAGTTGCTGAGCCAGGCGTCGCATGCCGCCTGCGACACCGGCGACGGTCTGGCCGACGGCCAGATCACCCATCCCCGCGTCTGCGCCTTCGAGCCGGCCGCGCTGCGATGCACGAGCGCCGACACCAACGCCTGCCTGACCGATCCGGAGCTGGCCGCGGCGAAGGCCATGTACGGCGGCAGCCGGTCGTCCGGCGGCATCCAGCGCTACGGCGGCGCGATGCCGGGTTCCGAGGCCGTGTGGGATCCCCTGTTCGCCGACAACGGCGGCTACGGACCCTTCATCGGCCACTACGTCTATTCGGTGAATTCACCGCCCTTCGACTGGCGGCGCGACCTGAACTGGGACGACCAGTACGACGTCATCAAGGCCGCGCTCACGCCCGTGACGGCGGCGCCCAGCCCCGACCTGACGGCCTTCAAGGCGCGCGGCGGCAAGCTGATCCAGTTCCACGGCTGGAACGATCCCGTCGTCACGCCCCAGGGCTCGGTCGCCTACTACAACGCGCTGATCCAGTTCGAGAAGCTCAAGGCGCTGCCGCGCGAGCGCTACGACGCGGAGGTCGCCGCGCTCACGGGCGCGCAGGTGACGGCGGACTCGCTGAACCTGGCAGCGTCCATCCAGGACTACCACCGGCTCTTCATGGCGCCCGAGGTCGGGCACTGCGGCGGCGGCACCGGCCCCTCGGCGATCGGCGGCGGATTCACCGAGCCGGCCAAGGCGCAGCGCGTGCCCGAGTCCCACGTCGTGAGCGCGCTGGCGCGCTGGGTGGAGCAGGGCGTCGCGCCCACCGCCATCGTCGCCACCCGCTACAGCGCCGACGGGACGTCGATCACGCGCCAGCGCCCGATCTGCGCCTATCCGCAGGCGGCCGTCTACCGCGGCAGCGGCGACGTGAACGCCGCCGCCAGCTTCCAGTGCGTCACCTCCCCGGCCGCCCAGCTGCCCACGGACGCGACCGACCTGCTGCTGATCCGCAATTCGATGCGGCAGCGGGACGTGCTGACGCCGGTGCGCTGAATGGAGCGTGCGCCGGGCGGGCCGCCCGCCGAGGGCGTTCGTTCCCGCCTCAGGGCCAGCGCCGCAGCGCGTGCGGTCCGTCGCCGTTGAGTTCCCGCTGCAGGAAGTCGACGCAGGCGCGCACCTTGGCCGAATGGCTCAGGCGCACCGTGCTGGCGGCCCAGACGTCGGCCGGCTGCGACCACGCCGGCAGCACCTGCACGAGCCGGCCGGCGGCCAGGTCCTCGTGCAGGTCCCAGCTCGTCTGGCACAGGATGCCGTGGCCGTCGACGGCCCAGCCGCGCACGATGTCGGCGTTGTTCGACGACAGCCGTCCGGTGACCTTGACCTTGGTCGTCGCGCCGTCCGGACCGTCCAGGCGCCAGACGCCGAAGGCCTGGTTGCGGTCGCGCAGCACCAGGCAGTCGTGCCGGCCGAGGTCCTGGACGCCGTCCGGGGCGCCGTGGCGCGCCAGGTAGTCCGGCGAGGCGCACAGCACGCGCGTGCTCTCGGCGATGCGATGGGCCACCAGATAGGGCTCGTCGACCTCGCCCAGCCGCACGTCGAGGTCGACGTTTTCGCTGACCAGGTCGACCCGCCGGTCCACGGCGTCGAGCGTGATGTCGAGTCCCGGATGGCGCCGCGCCAGCAGCGACAGCGCCGGTGCGATGTGCCGGCGGCCGAGCCGGAAGCTGGTCGTGACGCGCAGCGTGCCGCGCGGGTCGAGCCGGTCGCGCGCCACGGTCTCGCCCATGTGCTCGACGCCCTCGAAGATCCGCTGGGCCGACGCGTAGACGCGCTCGCCGTCGGCCGTCACGGCGACGCGCCGCGCCGAGCGCAGGAACAGCGTGACGCCCAGCGCCTTCTCCAGCATGCCGATGCGCTTGCTGACGTAGGCCGGCGACACGCCCAGTTCCGTCGCCGTGGCGGCGAAGCTGGCCTTGCGGGCGGCCAGGCAGAACACCCGCAGGTCTTGGAGCTGGAAGTCGAGGTTCACGATCCGTGAATCATAAAACCACATCCGGGGCGTTGTTCCCGCGATCCGTAGGGCATAGATTCACCCCCGTCGCACCGGCGCCGGTCCGGGCGCAACCCCAGGAGACACCTTCGATGACCCGTCCGATTTCGCTCGCCGCCCTCACGGTGCTGGAGCTCACCCCGCCGCAGATGGTGAGCTGCGCCGCCCGGGCCGGCTTCAGCCACGTCGGCATCCGCCTGTTGCCGGCCACGCCGACCGAGCCGCGCCACGACCTGGTGGGCGACACGCCGCTGCTGCGCGAGGTCGAGGCCCGGCTGGCCGACACCGGCGTGAAGGTGCTCGACGCCGAGATCTTTCGTATCCGGCCCGACGTTCCGGTGGCGAGCCACGAGGCGGCCGTCGCCACGGCGGCGCGCCTGGGCGCCCGCGAGCTGCTGGTGGCCGGCAACGACCCCGACGACGCCCGCCAGATCGAGGGCTTCGGCGCGTTCTGCGACCTCGCGGCGCGCTACGGACTCGGCGCGGTGCTGGAGTTCATGCCCTGGACCGAGGCCCGCGACCTGCGGCAGGCCGCGCGCATCGTCGAGCGGTGCGGGCGCGACAACGCCGGCGTGCTGATCGACCCGTTCCACTTCAGCCGCTCGCGCAGCCTGCACGCCGACATCGCCGCCGTCCCGGCCTCGCGTTTGCGCTACGTCCAGTTCTGCGACGTGCCCGAGCGCATCCCGCCGACGATGGACGCCATCCTGGCCGAGGCCCGCGCCGAGCGCCTGTTCCCCGGCGAGGGCGAACTCGACCTCGTCGGGCTGCTGCGGATGCTGCCGCGCGACATCCCGCTGAGCGTCGAGGTGCCGACCCACGCCCTGGCGCGCACGGTGGACGCCGACGAACGCGCGCGCCGCGCGATGGCCGCCACGCGCCGCGTGCTCGCGCGGCTGGACGAATGAGCGCGATCGACCCGCCGGCGGCCGGGGCGTCGCCGGAGCGCCGCCTGGACTGCGACCTGCTGGTCGTCGGATCGGGCGCGTCGGGGCTGTCCGCGGCGGTGACGGCGGCGGCGCACGGCCTGCGGGTGGTGGTGGTGGAGAAGGCCGCGACCTTCGGCGGCGCCACGGCCTGGTCGGGCGGCTGGATGTGGGTTCCGGGCAACCCGCTGGCCCGGCGCGCCGGCATCCACGAGGACCCGGATCGGCCGCGCACCTACCTGAGGAACGAGCTGGGCGAGCGCTACGACGCGGCGCGCGTCGACGCCTTCTTGGACAACGCCGGTCCGATGGTCGAATTCTTCGAGACGCGTACCGCGCTCCGGTTCGCCGACGGCAACGCCATCCCGGACGTGCACGGCCGCGTGGCCGGGGCCGCCACCGGGGGGCACCAGGTCATCGCGGCGCCGTACGACGCCCGCGAACTCGGGGCGCTGAACGCGCGCCTGCGCCGGACGATGCGCGAGACCTCGTTCCTCGGCATGCCGATCATGGCCGGCGCCGACCTGGGCGCCTTCCTGAGCATGACGCGTTCGCCCCGGTCCTTCGTCCACGTGGCCGGGCGCTTCCTGCGCCACCTGCGCGACCTCGCGTTCCACGGCCGCGCGATGCACCTGGTCAACGGCGTCGCCCTGATCGCCCGCCTGGCGAAGTCGGCGCAGGACCTGGGCGTGCGGCTGATCGAATCGGCGCCGGCCGAGCGCCTGTGGGTCGAGGACGGCGCGGTGCGCGGCGCGATGGTCGCCACGCCGGACGGCGCCCTCGAGATCCGCGCGGCCCGGGGCGTGGTGCTGGCGGCGGGCGGCTTCCCGCACGACGTCGCGCGGCGCCGGGCGCTGTTCCCCCGCACGCCCACGGGCCGCGAGCACCTCGCCCTGCCGCCGGAGAGCTGCTCGGGCGACGGCATCACGCTGGGCGAGTCGGCGGGCGGCGTGCTGGACACGGGCCTGGCCTCGCCGGCGGCCTGGGCGCCGGTGTCGCGGGTGACGCACGCCGACGGCACGACCGGCCACTTCCCGCACATCATCGACCGCGGCAAGCCCGGCGTGATCGGCGTGCTGTCCAACGGCCGGCGCTTCGTCAACGAGGCCGACGGCTACCACGACTACACCGCCGCGATGGTGGCGCAGGCGCCCGCCGGCGAGGAGGTCTGCTCCTGGCTGGTCTGCGACCACCGCTTCCAGCGCCGCTACGGGCTCGGCCACGCGAAGCCGTTCCCGGTGCCCGTCGGCCGCGCCGTGCGCAGCGGCTACCTGCGGCGCGGCGCGACCCTCGCGGCATTGGCCACGCAGTGCGGCATCGATCCGGCCGCCCTGGCCGCCACGGTCGAGCGCTTCAACCGGCACGCCCGCGCCGGCGACGACCCGGACTTCGGCCGCGGCTCGACGCCCTACAACCGCAAGATGGGCGACCCGCTGCACCCGGGACCGAACCCGTGCGTGGCCCCCATCGAGCACGGGCCTTTCTATGCCGTGAAGGTGCTGCCGGGCAGCTTCGGCACCTTCGCCGGCCTGAAGACGAACGCCGACGCCCAGGTCCTGGACGGCGCCGGCCGGCCGATCGCGGGCCTGTACGCCGTGGGCACCGACATGGCCAGCGTCATGGGCGGCTTCTATCCGTCGGGCGGCATCAACCTGGGGCCGGCCATGACCTTCGGCTACATCGCCGGGCGCCATGCCGCCGGCGTCCCGGCGCGTCCGCGCGGCGCCACCGACCATCCCGCCTGACCTCGATCCCTTCCGAAGGAGACCCACCCCCATGGAAAAGACACGCATCGCCGTCGCCGGTGCCGGCACCATCGGCCAGGCCCACATGCGGGTGCTGCGCCAGAGCCCGACGTGCCGCCTGTCGGCCGTCGTCGATCCCGCGCCGGGCGCGCGGGCGCTGGCCGAGGCGGCCGGCGTGCCGTTCCACGCCTCGCTGGACGAACTGCTGCGCGTCGACCGGCCCGACGGCGTGATCCTCGCCACGCCCAACCCGCTGCACGTCGAGCAGGCCCTGCGCTGCATCGCGGCGGGCCTGCCGACGCTGCTGGAGAAACCCGTCGCCCCGACCGTCGCCGAGGCCCGGCGCGTGGTCGACGCCGTCGAGCGCGACGGCGTCGCGCTGCTGGTGGGCCATCACCGCGCCCACAGCCCGATCATGCGTCGCGCCCGGGAGATCGTCGGCGCGGGCCGGCTCGGCCGGCTGGTGGCCGTCATGGGCAGCGCCGTCTTCTACAAGCCCGACCACTACTTCGACGACGCGCCCTGGCGCCGGCAGGTCGGCGCCGGGCCGATCCTGCTCAACCTGATCCACGAGGTGCACAACCTGCGCATGCTGTGCGGCGAGATCGCCGGCGTCCAGGCCATCGCCTCGCACGCGGTGCGCGGCTTCCCGGTGGAGGACACGGTGGCGATCGGCCTGCGCTTCGCCAGCGGCGCGCTGGGCACCTTCATGCTCTCGGACACGGCGGCGAGCGCCCGCAGCTGGGAGCAGACCTCGCGCGAGAACGAAAGCTACGCGAGCTATCCGGACGAGGACTGCTACGTGCTCGCGGGCACGCACGGCTCGCTGTCCATCCCCACGATGCGCCTGAAGACCTACGCCCGCGACGCGGACCGCTCGTGGTGGAAGCCCTTCGAGACCGGCGTGGCCGACCTCGATCGCGGCGATCCGCTGGCGTTCCAGATCGAGCATTTCGGCCAGGTCGTACGCGGCGAGGCGCGGCCGGTCGTCGGCGCCCGCGACGGCCTGGAGAACCTGCGCGTCACCGAGGCCATCGCCGAGGCGGCGCGCACCGGCGGCACGGTCGACCTGGCGTCGGTCTGAGCGGGCCGGCGAACGCGGACCGTTTCGCGGCGGTCCGCGTTCCCGGGGCGTATAAGACCTGCCGGAGACCCGCCCCATGAAAATCATCATCCTCGGCGCCGGCCGCATCGGCGAGAGCGTGGCCGACACGCTCGTGTCCGAACGCAACGACATCACCGTCATCGACACCGACGCGGCGCGCCTGCAGCAGCTGGAGGAGCGGCTCGAACTGCGCGGCGTCGTGGGCAGCGGCATCGAACCCGACGTGCTGGCCGAAGCCGGCGCGCGCGACGCCGACATGCTCATCGCCTGCGCCGCGCAGGACGAGACCAACCTGGTGTGCTGCAAGGTCGCCCACCAGGTCTTCGGCATCCCGACGCGCATCGCGCGCGTGCGCTCCGGCGCCTACAAGGAGGACAGCCCGCTGCTGGGCCGGGACGGCTTCGCGGTCGACCGCGTGATCTGCCCGGAGGAATCGCTCACGCGCTATATCGGCAAGCTGGTCGAGTACCCCGAGGCGCTGCAGGTGCGCGAGTTCGCCGGCGGACTGGCCTGCCTGGTGTCGGTGCGCGCGGTGGCCGGGGCGCCGCTGGTGCGCCACAGCATCGCCGAGTTGCGCGAATGCGTGCCCGACGCCGACATGCGCATCGTCGCGATCTACCGCCGGCTGGACAACGAGCCCGACCGCTTCATCGTCTGCGACGGCGCCACGCTCATCGAGCCCGGCGACGAGGTCTTCGTGCTGTCGGCGCGCGAGTACCTGCCCTCGGTGCTGTCGGCCCTGCACCGCGACGACCGGGCCGAGCGGCGCGACGTCACCCGCATCATGATCGCGGGCGGCGGCCGGGTGGGGCAGCGGCTCGCGCGGCAGCTCGTCGAGACCGGGCGCAGGTACCAGATCAAGGTGCTGGAGCGCGACCACGCGCGCTGCGTGCGGCTGGCCTCCGAGCTGCCGGCCGGCGTGCTGGTGCTGCACGGCGACGGCACCGACGAGGACCTGCTGGAGGACGAGGACATCGAGCACGTCGACCTGTTTCTCTCCCTGACCAGCGACGACGAGGACAACATCATGGCCAGCCTGCTGGCCAAGCGCCTGGGCGCGACCCGCGTGCTGGCGCTGATCAACCGGCGCAGCTACGCGGAGCTGATGCACGGCACGCAGATCGACATCGCGCTGTCGCCGGCGCAGACCATGCTCGGCGAACTGCTGGCCTACGTGCGCCAGGGCGACGTGCAGGCCGTGCACAGCCTGCGCCGCGGCGTGGCCGAGGCGCTGGAGATCGTGGCGCGGGGCGACCGCCGCACCTCCCGCGTGGTCGGCCGGCGCATCTGCGACATCCCGCTGCCCAAGGGCGCGCAGTTCGGCCTGGTGATGCGCGGCCTGCCGGCGATCGGGGAGGGCACGCCGCCGGCGGGCGTGGCGCCGCCGCCGGCGCCGGCCCGGGTGCTCATCGCCCGGGGCGACACCGTCATCGAGAGCGACGACCACGTCGTCATCTTCGTGCCGCGCCGCGCCCAGGTGCGCGACGTGGAGAAGCTGTTCCGCGTCGGCGTCACCTTCTTCTGAGCCGATGGTCGATTTCCTGCCCGTCCTGCGCGTGCTCGGCGCGCTGCTGACCTTCTTCTCGCTGGGCCTGGCCGTGCCGTGGATCGTCTCCTGGGCGCACGCCGACGGCCTGCGCCACGTGTGGGCGGCCGCCGCCGCGATCACCCTCGCCTGCGGCGGCGCGCTGTGGCTGGGTCTGCGCGGCCACCGGCGCGAGCTGCAGCCGCGCCACGGCATCGTGCTGGCGTCCTTCGCCTGGGTGGCGATGCCGCTGTTCGCCGCGCTGCCGTTGATGGGGGCGCTCGAGGCCGCCGGCCGGCCGATCGGCTTCACCGACGCGTACTTCGAGGCGGTCTCCGGCCTCACCACCACGGGCGCGACGGTGCTCGTCGGGCTCGACACCCTGCCGGTGTCGATCAACGTCTGGCGCACCTTCCTGCAGTGGATCGGCGGCATGGGGATCCTGGTGCTGGCGGTGGCCATCCTGCCGCTGCTGGGCGTGGGCGGCAGCCAGCTCTTCAAGGCCGAGGTCGCCGGCCCGATCAAGGACAGCCGCCTCACGCCGCGCGTCAAGGAGACCGCCAAGGGACTCTGGGCCATCTACGCGACGTTCTCGATCGTCTGCTTCGCGGCCTACTGGGCCGGCGGCATGACGGCCATGGACGCGCTGATGCACATGTTCGCCACCGTCAGCCTGGGTGGCCTGTCCTCGCACGACACGAGCTTCGCGCACTTCGCCTCGCCCGTGCTCGAGGGCGTGGCGGTGCTGTTCATGCTGGCGGCGAGCTGCAACTTCGCGCTCTACTTCGTCGCCCTGCGCCGGGGCCACTGGCGCGGCTTCTGGCGCGACCCGGAACTGCGCGCCACGCTGGTCGCCCTGATCGGCGGCGGCCTGGTGGTGGCGGCGGTGCTGTGGGCCAAGGGCGTCTACGGCCCGCTCGACGCGCTGCGCTACGGCGTGTTCCACGCCATCTCGGTGGGCAGCACGACCGGGTTCGCCACGGTCGACTACCTCGCCTGGCCGGTGTTCGCGCCGCTGTTCATGCTGCTGCTCTCGGGCGTGGCGACCAGCGCCGGCTCGGCCGGCTGCGGCATCAAGATGGTGCGGGTGCTCATCCTCATGAAGCAGGCCGGGCGCGAGATGACGCGCCTGGTGCATCCGCGCGCGGTGCAGCCGGTGACGCTGGGCGCGGTGGTGGTCGACCACCGCGTGATCTTCTCGGTGCTGGCCTTCATGCTGGTCTACGGCGTGACGACGATCTCGCTGAGCATGCTGCTGGTGCTCAGCGACCTCGACCCGGTCACGGCCTTCAGCGCCGTGATCGCCAGCGTCAACTGCACCGGACCGGGACTCGGCACCGTCGGGCCGGCGGGCAACTTCAGCGGACTGACCGGCTTCCAGGTCTGGGTCTGCACCTTCGCGATGATCCTCGGACGGCTGGAGATGCTGAGCTTCATCGCGCTGCTGACGCCGTCGTTCTGGCGCAAGTGAGACGGCGGCGTGCTCAGGATGCGTCGGCGGCCGGCGCCACCGAGGCGCCTTCGATGCCGTGCCGGCGCAACGCGTCGGCGACGAAGCCGGAGGCCTTCATCGCCTCGACGAAATCGCCCAGCACCCGGGCAGCGGCCTCGCCGCGCGACTTCGGGCAACCCATGGCCTGGCGGATCACCATGAAGCGCCCTGGCAGCAGGCGCAGGCCGGGGTGGCGGGCGGCGTCGGCCTCCAGCTGCTGCTTCACGCCCGCGGCGACGTCGAGCGCCTGCTCCAGGAAGGTCGCGACCACCGTCGGCGAGGTCGGCGCGCGCACGATCTCGGCCTGCTTGAGCTCGCGCGTCAGGTACAGGTCGTAGGCGCTGCCCTTGCCGACCGTGACGCGCGTGCCGGCGCGGTCGACCTCGTCGTTGGCGCGCAGCGGCGAGGCCTCGCGCACGAGGTAGGCGCCCTCGATGTGGACGTAGCCGTCGGTGAAGGCGATCTGCGCGCCGCGCACCGGGTCGATGGCGAAGAAGCCGATGTCGGCGCGCTCGTCGGCCACCGCCTCGACGGACTTGCCGGCGGCGTCGAACACCACCAGCTCGAGCGCGACGCCCAGGCGCTCGGCGAAGGCGCGCGCCAGGTCGATCGACACGCCCACGGGCTGGCCGTCCGGCCCGCGGTTCGCGAGGATCGGATTGCCCAGGTTGATGGAGGCGCGCAAGGCGCCGGTGGGGGTGAGGGCGGCGGCGACGTCGCGCGGAAGTTCGCTCATGGCTGGGTGGTTCCCGATGGGGTGGAGAGGAGGTGGGTGAAGAGGCCGGACGCCGCCGGCGCGCAAAGGTCGATGTGCGTCTCGTCGCTCAGGTTCTCGCTGAACCAGGCGGCGATGGCGGCGCGGCGCTCGCCGACGTACTCGGGCCGGCCGGCGACGTCCAGCCGCATGCACAGGTCGTGGCCGGGTACCAGGATCGTGCCGGGCGTTGCGCGCCAGTGGCGCCAGATGAGGTCGAGCGAGGCCTCGCTCTGCCGGTGGTCGGCGCTGGCGTCGACGCGGCGACCGAGGAGTTCGGCGCGGTTCTTCGCGGCGTCGCCGGAGAACAGCAGGTGGATCGGGTTCGCCGTCATCAGGAAGATCAGGTGCCCTGGCGTGTGGCCTGGCGCGGCGACGGCGCGCAGCCCGGGCAGGAAGTCCTGCTCGGGGCCCAGGCGCTCGACCCGGGGATGGACGGCGAGTTCGCGCACATAGAGCTCGGGCAGCGGGTCGAAGCCCGGCGCCTGTGCCAGCGCCCAGTCCAGCTCCGTCGCGCCGATCCAGACCGTCGCGGCCGGGAACAGCGTGAAGTTCACCGCGTGGTCGTAGTGCGCGTGGGTCAGCACCACGTCGGTCACGTCCTGCGGCGCCACGCCGGCCGCGCGAAGTTGCTTGGCCAGCTCGCGCCGCACGCCGAAGGCGCCGACGTCGATCAGGATCACGCGGCCGAAGCCGCGCAGCAGCGTCACCGTGCTCCAGCCGAGGCCACCGTGGCACACGGCCTTGCCGGGAAAGCCCTGCACCAGCACGTCGATCCGGTACACGGCTCAGTCCACCTGGATGTGGGAGGCCTTAATCAGCCGGCCATAGGAGGCGGTCTCGGCCTGGATCAGCCGGCGGAATTCCGCCGGCGTCCCGCCGATCAGGTCGTAGCCGCCCTCGGTCGCCAGGCGGCGGATCACGTCGGGCGCCTGCAGCGCCTTGACGGCCTCGGCGCGCAGCCGCTCGACGATGGCCGCATCGGTCTTCGCCGGCACCAGGATGCCTTGGAACTGCGTGACGTTGAAATCGCGGTAGCCCAGCTCCGCCATGGTCGGCAGCTGCGGCAGCGACGCGGCGCGGCGCGGTCCGGTGACCGCGTAGCCGCGCAGCTTGCCGCTGGCGATCCGCGGCGCCGCCGTGACCACCGTGTCGAAGGTGAACGACAGTTGCCCGCCCAGCAGGTCGGCCAGCGCCAGCGAGGCGCCCTTGTACGGGACGTGCGTGAGCTTCGTGCCGGTCAGCCCGGCGAACAGTTCGCCCGCGAGGTGGCCGCCGCCGCCGACGCCGGTCGAGCCGTAGCTGATCCTGCCGGGGTCGGCCTTGGCGGCCGCGACGAGCTCGGGCACGCCGGTGATCGGCGAGTTCGCCGGCACCACCAGCGCGTACTGGTAGCTGGTGAGCTGCGTGACCGGGGCCAGGTCCTTCAACGGGTCGTAGGGCAGCTTGGCGTAGAGGGAGGGGTTGACCACGATCGGCCCGCTCGCCACCAGCAGCACGGTGTAGCCGTCCGGTGCCGCCTTGGCGACGGCGTCGGTGCCGATGTTGCCGTTGGCGCCGCCCCGGTTGTCGACGACGACCGGCACGCCCAGCCCCTCGGCCATCTTCTGGCCGACGATGCGCGCCGTGATGTCGGCCGCGCCGCCGGCCGCGTACGGCACGATCATGCGGATCGGCTTGTCGGGGTAGCCCGGCTGCGCCCGCGCCGGAGCGTGCAGGGTGGCGGCCGCGAGGATCAGGGCGAGCGCGAGTCTGTGCATGGTGCTGGTCTCCTTGGATTCGGCGTCCGCATCGCTCAGGCGGCGGCTTCGGCGCGTCGGCGCAGCAGCGCCAGGACGTCGGGCGTCACCTCGATGCCCTCGGCGCGCTGACGGCGCATGCGGCGAAGCTCGATCTCGCCCGGCACGATCACCGGCTTGCCTTCCTCGGCCGCCGGGCTGCCGTGCAGGATCCCGGCGAAGTCGCGCATGCGCCCGGCCAGCCAGGCGCCCGAGCCCAGGCGCTTCGCATCGATCAGGATGAAGAAGTGGCCCAGGTTCTGCGGCTCGTCCGGCGCATCGACCCACGACTTGACGTGGGTCAGGTAGGCGGCGTCGGACAGCACGCCGGCGAACAGGTCCACCAGCA
Source organism: Variovorax sp. PvP013 (assembly GCF_050435945.1). Classification (NCBI taxonomy): domain Bacteria; kingdom Pseudomonadati; phylum Pseudomonadota; class Betaproteobacteria; order Burkholderiales; family Comamonadaceae; genus Variovorax; species Variovorax sp. PvP013. Next base: position 104,668 of record NZ_JBNDLF010000011.1, on the reverse strand, counting down.
GCGCCAGCCCGTAGCCCTTGTGGCCGCCGATGGGCTGCAGGAAGCCGTCGAGCGCGGCCTTGGGGTCGGTCGTCGCGCGGCCCTGCTTGTCGGTGCCCCAGGTGTCGGGGATCGATTCGCCGGCCTTGAGCGCGTTGCGGATCTTGGCGCGCGCCACCACGCTCATCGCCATGTCGAGCATGAAGTGCTCGCCGTCCGCGCCCGGCACGCCGAAGCCCAGCGGGCTGTTGCCCAGGCGCGCGTCGCTGCCGCCCCAGGGCGCGATGGTGGTGGTCGCGTTGCTGCCGATCATGCTGGCGAAGCCCTGCTCGGCCGCCAGGTAGCTGTAGGGCGAGATCGGCCCGAAGTGGTTGCTGCCGCGCACGAAGGCCGCGCCGATGCCGCATTCGCGCGCCACGTCCATCGCCGCGCGCAACCCATGCATGCCCACCAGCGGGCCGACGCCGTTGGCGCCGTCGACGGTGACCAGGGCCGGCGCCACGCGCTCGACGGCGATGGCGGGAGTCCTCGCGATGCCACTTACGTCGAGCCGCTCGCCGTAGGACTCGACGCGGCTCAGGCCGTGGGTGGAGAGGCCGAACAGGTCGGCCAGCACCAGGACGTCGACGACGTCCTTGGCATCGGCGGCGTTCAGGCCCAGGCCTTCGAAGGCGCTCTGGCCGAGGTCGCGGAGTTCGGCTTCGGAGAGGCGGGTGCGGGGGTCGGTGGCGTTGGCGGTGGCGGTGTTCATGGGGGTCCTGGAGGGCGGTCGGGTGGGAAAGAAGAGGAGGCGGAGGAGGTGGAGAGGGGCGGGCCGGGGGCGGGCTCAGTCGGCCGTCAGCCGGGCGGCGCGCACGACCGTGGCCCAGCGCGTCTGTTCGCCGGCGATGAAGGCCGCGAAGTCCTTCGGCCCCATGGGAGAGGCGGCGCTGGAGTCCTCCTCCAGCCGGCGCTGCACGGCGGGCGACGCCAGGGCCTTGCGCGCTTCCTCGTCGAGGCGCCGGACGACGGCCTCGGGCGTCTTCGCCGGCGCGAGCAGGCCGAACCACTGCGAACTCTCGAAGTCCGGATGGCCCAGCTCGGCGACCGTGGGCACGTCCGGGACGGCGGCCAGGCGCTGCGCCGAGCCGACCGCCAGGATCCTCACCTTGTTGGCCTTCACGTGCGGCAGGAAGCCCGGCAGCCCGGCCGACGCGGCGTCGATGTTGCCGGCCAGCAGGTCGGTCATCTGCGCGCCGGTGCCCTTGTAGGGCACGTGGGTCACGTCGATGCCCGCGGTGACCTTGAGCATCTCGAAGGCCAGGTGCCCGGCGCTGCCGTTGCCCGCCGAGCCATAGTTCAGCCGTCCGGGCTCGGCCTTCGCCAGCGCGACGAACTGGGGCAGGGTGGTCGCCTTCACCTTCGCGCCGACGGCGAAAACCATCGGCACGCGCGCCAGCAGCGTCACCGGCTGGAAGTCCTTGCGGACGTCGTAGGGCAGCCGGGCCATCATGGCCGGATTGACCGCCAGCGTCCCGACATGGCCGAGCACGATGGTGTAGCCGTCGGGCGCCGCGCGGGCGGCCTCCTGCATCGCGATCACGCCCTGGCCGCCGGCCTTGTTGTCGACGATGACGGCCTGTCCCAGGTCCTTGCCCATCTCGGCGGCGATCGCCCGCGCGATGACGTCGGAACTGCCGCCGGGACCGTAGGGGACGACGAGCCGGATGGGGCGCACGGGCTGCCATGCCTGGGCGGCGGCGAGGTGCGGTGCGGCCAGCGCGACACAAGTTGCGAACGCCATGAAGGCGCGGCGACGGGCGCGCTCCGGCTGGCGGAAAAGGGGTGTGTTCAATGGAAAGTCTCCGAGCGTTGTCTGACCCGAGGAATGATCGGCAGGCGCTTTGACGGTGTAAAGTGCAAAGATCCGTTCAATTCTTGCGCTAGACGCTGCAATAGACAGGCGCCGATTTCCCATGAATTTCGACCTCGCCGACCTGCGCGCCTTCCTTTCCGTCGCCGACCTCGGCAGCTTCCGCGCCGCCTCGGATGTGCTGCATCTGTCGCAGTCGGCGCTATCCCGCCGCGTCGACAAGCTGGAGGACGCGCTCGGGGTGCAGCTCTTCACGCGCACCACGCGCAAGGTGGAACTCACGACCGTCGGCCGCGCCTTCGTGCATCGGGCGCGCAACGTCTTCGACGAACTCGACAGCGCCCTGCTGGGCATCGCCGACGTGGCCGAGCGCCTCTCGGGCGAGGTCACGCTGGCCTGCGTACCCTCGGCGGTCGGGTACTTCCTGCCGTCGGTGTTCGAGGAGTACCACCGGCTCTACCCCGGGATCCGGGTACGGTTGCACGACGAGTCGTCCAGCGACGTGCTGCTGGCGGTCACGCGTGGCGAGGCGGATTTCGGCGTCACCTACATCGGCACGCAGGAGGCGGACATCGACTTCCTGCCGCTCATCGAGGAGGCGTTCGTGCTGGCGTGTCCGTCGGGCCATCCACTGGCCCGGCGCGAGACCGTGCGCTGGGCCGACCTCGGCGAGCACTCCTACATCGCGCTCGCGCAGGGCAGCGGCAACCGCTTCCTCATCGATCAGGCGCTGGCGCGCTCGACCTCCCGGCCGCGCTGGTTCTGCGAGGTCAACCACGTCCCGGCGCTGGTCAGCCTCGTGACGGCCGGACTCGGCGTGGGCGTGGTCCCGCGCATGGCGCTGCCGCCGGACGGCCACGCCGGGATGACGGCCGTCGCGCTGGTCGAGCCCACGGTGAGCCGGACGCTGGGCCTGATCGTGCGTCGCGGCAAGCCCCTGGCCACCGCCGCACGGCTCCTCCACGACATGCTGGTCGTACGCAAAGGGGAGATCGCGAAGCCCGGCTAGGACCGATCGGACCGAAACCGCCGTGGACCGCTACGGCAGACGGCCGTCCCGCGCCGCCGGCTCCAGCACCTCCGGCGACAGCCCGTGCCGCCCCAGCACGGCGCCGAGCCGGGCGCGCAGGAAGGCCTGGGTGGCATAGCGCGTGGTGGAGGAGTGGCAGCGATCGGCCACGTCCTTGACCATGCGCCAGTAGGCGTCCTCCAGGTCGGGCAGCACCCGGAAGTCGCTGTAGTCGACCACCGCCGGCACCTTGTGGCCGACCGCCTCGACCTGCTGCACGATGCGCTCGGCGATCGCCGCCACGTCATCCGGCGTGCGCACGCTGAACCCCGCGAGGTTGACGAACAGCGTGCCCTGGGCGGGGTCGTAGCGGATGCGCTCGCGCAGCGGCAGGCTCAGCATGCGCTCGCGCAGGCCCATCGGCGCGTCCTCGAAGATGCGCGCGTCCATGAGGCGTGGCGGGCGCGGCATGAGCGGGCGGAAGCCCATCAGGGCCAGCACGTCGCGCTCCAGGTCGATGCCCGGCGCGATCTCGACCAGTTCCAGGCCCTGCGCGCCGAGCCGGAAGACGCAGCGCTCGGTCACGTAGAGCACGGGCTGCCGCCGCTCCCGCGCATAGCCGCCGCCGAAGGTGCGGTGCTCGACGGCGGCGACGAACTTCGGCGTGCCGGGCAGCGCGGCGTCGACGACCAGCCGGGCGTGGCGCACCACGGCCTCGACGCCGCCGGCGCCGAAGGTGCCCACGAACACCACCTGCTTGGCGTTCTGGCTGATGTTGATGAAGCCGCCCGCGCCGGCGAGCCGGTTGCCGAACCGGCTGACGTTCACGTTGCCCTCGGCGTCGGCCTGCGCCATGCCCAGGAAGGCGATGTCGAGGCCGCCGCCGTCGTAGAAGTCGAACTGGTAGGGCTGGTCGATCACGGCCTGGGTGTTGACCGCCGCGCCGAAGTCCAGGCCCGAGGCCGGCACGCCGCCGATGACGCCGGGCTCGGCCGTCATCGTCAGCAGGTCGACGAAGCCCTCCTCGTCGACGACGTGGGCGATCCCCTCGGGCATGCCGATCCCGAGGTTGACGACGCTGCGCGCCCGCAGCTCGAGCGCGGCGCGCCGCGCGATCACCTTGCGCGCGGTCAATGCCAGGGGCTCGGCCGCCCCGGCGCGCACGCGGATCTCGCCGCTGTAGGCCGGGCTGTAGGGCGTGGCGAAGGTCTGCCAGTGGTGCTCCGGGCGGGCCTGCACGACGCAGTCCACCAGCAGGCCGGGCACCTTGACCTGGCGCGGCGCGAGCGAGCCGCGCTCGGCGATGCGCTCGACCTGGGCGATGACGATGCCGCCGCTGTTGTGCGCCGCCATGGCGATCGACAGCGCCTCCAGCGTCAGCGCCTCGCGCTCCATCGTGAGGTTGCCGTCGGGGTCGGCCGTGGTGGCGCGGACGACGGCCACGTGGACCGGGAAGGTGCGGTAGAGCAGCACCTCCTCGCCGGCGACGGTGATCAGCTCGACCAGGTCCTCGGTCGTGCGCGCGTTCATCTTGCCGCCGCCCAGGCGCGGGTCGACGAAGGTGCCCAGGCCGACCCGGCTGAGGTGCCCCGGCCGGTGGCCGGCGATGTCGCGGAACAGGCAGGAGATCACGCCCTGGGGCAGGTTGTAGGCCTCGATCTCGCCGGCGATGGCCATGCGCCCGAGCTTGGGCACCAGGCCCCAGTGGCCGCCGATCACCCGGCGCACCAGGCCCGCGTGGGCCAGATGGTTGAGGCCCTTGTCGCGGCCGTCGCCCTGGCCGCCGGCGTAGACCAGCGTCAGATCGCCCAGGCGTGGCGCGCCGTCGTCCACCGCGCCGGCCAGGAAGCGCCGCTCGATGGCGATGGCGATCTCCTCGGCGAAGCCGATGCCCACGAAGCCCGAGGTCGCCACGGTGTCGCCGGGACGGATCAGCCGCACCGCCTGCTCGGCGGTGACGATCTTGCCGTCGACGTCGGGGATGAAGGGCTTGGTGCGGGAGGAAGGGGGCTGGAAGGAGGAGGGAGAAGAGGAGGCGGAGGTCATGGGAGTCGGTCTCGTCGATGCGCGGTCCGGCCGCCGTTCATGCTAGCCGAGCGGAATCGGGTCGACCGGCCGACGATCCTTCGGGACTTTCTCAATCTTGTCGAATGATATTCGTCGAAGAAGCGATAGAGGATGAAAAAAAGAAGCCTGTTCGGCGCGAACCCCGGAAGAATCGAGGGCATGGAACTGCTTTCGACCGAACATCCCTCGCCGGCCACGGGCCATCCCGCCGCCGTGCCGCCGCACGGGCCGCACCGCCTCGCCAACGGCGCCGTCGCCCTGCTCGACACGCTGATCGAATGCGGCGTCGACACGATCTTCGGCTATCCAGGCGGCGCGGCACTGCCGCTCTACGACGCGCTGCACGGCGAGCCGAGGCTGCGCCACGTGCTGGTGCGCCACGAGCAGGCGGCGGTGCACGCGGCCGAGGGCTACGCGCGCACCACCGGCCGGGTCGGCGTCGTGCTGGTCACCTCGGGGCCGGGAGTGGGCAACACCATCAGCGGGCTGCTCGACGCGATCAGCGACTCGATCCCCGTGCTGTGCATCAGCGGGCAGGTCGCCACCGGCGTGATCGGCACCCAGGCGTTCCAGGAGAGCGATGCGCTGGGCATGTCGCGCCCGGTCACCAAGTGGAACCACCAGGCCCGGGTGGCCGACGAGATCCCGTCGGTGGTGCGCCGCGCGCTGGAGATCGCCGCGAGCGGGCGCCCGGGGCCGGTGCTGATCGACGTGCCCAAGGACGTGCAGCTCATGACGCTGGGCACGGCGGCCCCGGTCCCGGCCCGGCCGCAGCGGCGGTCGCGCGCCGGCGGCGGCGCCCTGCCGACCGGCAGCCTGCAGCGCGCCGCCGACCTGATGTCGACCGCGCGCCGGCCGATCGTCTACGGCGGCGGCGGGCTGGTGAACTCGGGCGCGGCCGCCTGCGAGGCCTTCACGCGGCTGGTGCATCGGCTCGACGCGCCCTGCACCCTGACCCTGATGGGGCTGGGCGCATTCCCCGCGTCGGACCCGCGCTTCCTGGGCATGCTGGGCATGCACGGCGCGCTGGAGGCCAACCTGGCGATGCACGAGGCCGACCTGGTGATCTGCATCGGCGCGCGCTTCGACGACCGCGTGACCGGCAAGCTCGACGAGTTCTGCCCCCACGCCCGCAAGATCCACGTCGACATCGATCCGGGCAGCATCAACCGCACCGTGCGGGTCGACGTGCCCATCGTCGGCGACTGCGGCGCGGTGCTCGACGCGCTGCTGGCCCTGTCGCCGCTGCGCGACCTGCCGGCGGCGCGACTGGCGCCGTGGTGGGCGCGGATCGGACGCTGGCGCGCCGAACGCTGCTTCGACTTCGCCCCGCGCGCCGACGTGATCCTGCCGCAGCAGCTGATGCGCCGCCTGCAGGCGACGGTCGAGGGGCGCGACGCCATCGTCTCCACCGACGTCGGCCAGCACCAGATGTGGGCCGCGCAACACGTGCGCTTCGAGCGGCCGGGCCGCTGGCTGACCTCGGGCGGGGCCGGCACCATGGGCTACGGCTTGCCGGCGGCCATCGGCGCGCAGGTTGCGCACCCCGACGCGCTGGTGGTGTGCGTGAGCGGCGACGCCTCGGTGCTGATGAACATCCAGGAACTCTCCACCGCCGTGCAGCACCGCACGCCGGTCAAGCTGGTGCTGTCGAACAACGGCTACATGGGCATGGTGCGCCAGTGGCAGGAGCTCAACCACGGCAACCGCCTGAGCCACAGCTGGAACGAGGCGCTGCCGGACTTCGTGGCCCTGGCGAAGGCCTTCGGCTGGGGCGCGCGGCGCGTGGCCGACCCGGCCGAGCTCGACGCGGCGCTGGCCGAGTGCCTGGCCCACGAGGGGCCGTTCTTCCTCGACGTGCAGGTGGCCGCGCAGGAGAACTGCTTTCCGATGATGCCCTCGGGCCACGGGCACCACCGCGTGATGCTGGGCAAGGACCGGTGGTACGAGGACACGCAGGAAGACACCGGCGGATAGACGGTGCCGCGACCGCGCCGGCGGACCGCAAATCTTTTAGGGTCTGTCCATGCGCGGGGCGCTTCGACGCCGCGTCGCAACGGGTCACACTGGCGGCGACGAAAGGCAGCGGCCGGAGGGCGTCCGCCGGTCCTGGGAGACACGACATGAACGAACCATCTTCGGGCGCCGTCCGGTGGTCCGCAGGCACGCGACCGCCGGTCGCGCGCGTTCCCGCCGACGCCTGCGATTGCCATCACCACATCTACGACGCGCGCCATCCGTTCGACCGCGCGGCCACGCTGCGACCGGGCGACGCGTCGATCGCCGACTACCGCGCCCTGCAGCGGCGCATCGGCACGACGCGCAACGTCGTCGTGCAGCCGTCGAGCTATGGCACCGACAACCGCCTGCTGCTCGAATCGCTCGGCCACTTCGGCGCCCGCGCGCGGGGCATCGCCGTCGTCGACACCGGGGTGAGCGACGCGCGGCTGCACGCGCTGCACGCGGGAGGCGTCCGCGGCATCCGGTTCAACCTGGCTCCGCCGGGCGTCACCACGCTGGCCATGGTCGCGCCGCTGGCGGCACGGATCGCGCCGCTGGGATGGCACGTGCAGGTCAACGCGCCCGCGGACGTCCTGCTCGACGCGCGCGCGCTCTGGGCGGGACTCCCGGTTCCCGTGGTGTTCGACCACCTGGCGCGCGTGCCCCAGCCGGAGGCGACACGGCATCCGACCTTCCTGATGGTTCGCGAACTGCTCCGGCTGGACCGGGCCTACGTCAAGCTGTCCGGCTTCTACAACGAGTCGATCGTCGGCGCGCCCGGCTATGCCGATGCCGTGGAGGAAGCCGCCGCCTACGCCCGCGCGGCGCCCCGGCGCGTGCTCTGGGGCAGCGACTGGCCGCATCCGACGGAGCAGCCCGACCGGCTCCCCGACGATGCCGCCCTGCTGGACGCCTTCGCCGACGCGGTGCCGGACGAGGCCCTGCGGCGGCGGATCCTGGTCGACAACCCGGCCGGCCTCTACGGCTTCCCCTGACGCGGCCGGTGCCGCCGCCGCGGCGAGGGGAGTCAAAAATTATTGTTCTCTGACGGTGTGGCCGTCGCTTCTTCCGGCGCGACCGGACTTCGAGAATCGAGCGACGGGATCGACGTCCTCCGTCGACGACGGCACGCGATTCCCTCTTCAGGAGACACCCACCCATGACCACCCGGCTGCGCGGCGCACTGGCACCCGTGCTGACACCCTTCGACGACCGCCTGGAGCCCGACGTCGGACGCTTCGTCGCGCACTGCCGGTGGCTCGTCGACAACGACGCGGGTCTGGCCATCTTCGGCACCAACTCCGAAGCCGCGTCGATCGCCGTCGCCGAGCGGAAGTCGCTGACCGAGGCGCTGGTGGAAGCGGGCATCCCGGCGGCCAAGATGATGCCGGGGACGGGCGCCTGCGCATTGCCCGACGCGGTCGAGCTCTCGCGCCATGCGTCGGGCCTCGGCGTCGCGGGGCTGCTGATGCTGCCGCCGTTCTTCTTCAAGGGCGTCTCCGACGACGGCGTGTTCGCGTACTACGCCGAGGTCATCGAGCGGGTCGGCTCGGGCTGCGCGCCGATCTACCTCTATCACATCCCCCAGTTCACCCACGTGCCGATCACGCTGGGTCTCATCGAGCGGCTGCGCAAGCGCTATCCGGACGTCGTCGCCGGCGCCAAGGACTCCTCGGGCGACTGGGCCAACACCCGGGCCATGATCGACCACTTCGCCGCCGACGGTTTCGACGTGTTCCCCGCCAGCGAGTCCTTGCTGTCGATGGCGATGCCCCTGGGCGCCGCCGGCTGCATCAGCGCCACCGTGAACATGAATCCCGCCGGCATCCATCGCGTCTGCGCGGGATGGGACGGCGCCGACGCCCCCGACCTCCAGGCCCGGGCCGACGCGGTGCGCCAGGTGTTCCAGGGCCCGCACATGATTCCCGCGATGAAGCACGCGGTGGCGGTCCGTTCCGGCGACGCGCGATGGCGCAACGTGCGGCCGCCGCTGGTCGCGCTGGCGCCGTCGATGGGCGAGGCGATCGACGCCCGGCTGCGGGCCATCGACTTCGACATGCCGGGCTACCCGCGTCATTGAATCCAGGGCTGCAGCGACGGCGGCGGGGCCAGCGCTCGCGGCGACCCGCGTTCCGTCCCCGACGCCCGGCCTTCGGGCCCGAATCCGCATCCATGCAACAACGAGGAGACACACATGACGTCCTTTTCCCGTTCCGCCGCCGGATCGACGCCTCGCGTCGGCCGCCCGGGCGCGCTGGCCCTCGCCGTGGCCGGTGCCGTCCTCGCGGCGCTCGGCGCGCCCGCCCTCGCGCAGCAGCAGACGATCACCATGTGGAGCCACTGGCCCGACGAGGTCTCCAAGCGCACCTTCATCGAGGAGCGCGTGAAGCAGTTCGAGGCCGCCACGCCGCAGTGCAAGGTCAACCTGCAGTTCGTCCAGAAGGCCGATCTCTACACCTCGGTGAAGACCTCGGTGCGCACCGGCCAGGCGCCCGACATCTTCTGGCTGGAGCCCGACGAGATCGCCTTCGCCAAGAGCGGCTACCTGGAGCCGCTGGACAAGTACATCGATCTGGCCAACCTCGAGGACTGGGCCAAGCGTGCCTGGACCTGGAACGGCAAGGTCTACGCCATGCCCCAGGAGGCCTACTCGGTCGAGCTCTACTACAACCGCGACCTGATGAAGAAGATCGGCGTGACGCCGCCCGCGACCATGCAGATGACGCAGGCCCAGTTCACCGACATGGTCAGGCGCTCGGTGGCCGCCGGCATCACGCCCACGGCCACGGGCGTGGGCGACCGGCCCTATCCGGGCGCGTACTTCCTGCAGGAGGTGCTGCTGCGCAAGCTGGGGACCGAGGACTACGAGAAGCTGCTCACCGGAAAGCTGGCGTTCCAGGACCCGCGTGTCGTCGAGGCCATGACCTGGGTCAAGCAGCTGGTGGATGCCGGCATGTTCCCCAGGAGCATGGCGACCATGAAGCTCGGCGAGTCGCACTACTACTTCCACACCAATCCCGGGGCGCTGACGTTCCCGATCGCGAGCTGGTACACGGGGCGGGCCTTCGTCGCGCCGGAGAAGGGCGGGCAGCCCAAGGACTTCGCGCTCGGCCTGATGAAGTATCCGGCCATGGACGGCAGCAAGTGCCCCGAATGCAAGACCCTGGCGGTGGGCGGCAGCTACGTGATGTACGCGCGCGGCAAGAACAAGGAATGCGCCGGCCGGATGCTCGCGTCCCTGGCGACCGTGGAGAACGGCAACAGGTGGATGGAGAGCGTGCTGCTGCAGACGGGGGTGCGCACCGATCCGTCCCGCATCACCAGCATCTACGCGCCGTACTTCAAGGAACTGCAGGAGCGCTCGGTCGGCGCCAAATACTTCATCGGCACGCCGCTGCACTACATGAGCGGCAAATGCGGCGACACCTTCGCGCAGGTGCTCAACCGGGCCTTTCCCGGCGGGCTGATGAGCGTCGCCGACGCGGCGACGCAGATGGACGCGGCATGCAAGGCCTCGGGCTGAAGCGCCGCACGCGGAGATCGACATGAGCGATCGTGCTCCCGGGACTCCCGGCGTCGCCGCGGCGCTGCGCCGCACGCTGGCGACCTGGCTCGCCGCGCCGGAGGCCGATTCCCGGCGCGCCTCGCTGCCGACGGTGATGCTGTTCCTCGCGCCGGCGCTGATCGTCTACGCAGCGCTGACGGCCTATCCGGTGGCGCGCACCTTCTACAACAGCTTCTTCAACGTGGCCGACCTGGCTTCCGCGGAGTTCGTCGGCTGGGCCCACTACGCCGAGGTGTTCAAGGACCGCACGTTCTGGGCGGCGGTGCGCAACACCGCCATCTGGTCGGTCGTCGGCCCGATCCTCGACGTGGTGGTCGGGCTGCTGCTGGCGCTGTGCCTGTACGCCGGCGTGCCGTTCTCGCGCTTCCTGCGGATCGCGTGGTTCACGCCCGTGCTGCTGTCCTACGTGGTGGTCGGGATCATGTGGGTCTGGATCTACAACTACGACTGGGGCGTCGTCAACGCCCTGCTGCGCGGGCTGGGGCTCGGGCACTGGGCCCAGGCCTGGCTGGGCGATCCGCGCTTCGCGCTGGGCTCGCTGATCGTCACCCATGCCTGGAAATGGGCCGGCTTCAACATGGTGGTGTGCCTGGCCGCGCTGCACTCGCTGCCCTCCGAGGTCCTGGAGGCGGCCGAACTCGACAACTGCGGCTGGTGGCACAAGCTCGTCGACATCATCGTGCCGATGCTCTGGCCGACGCTGCTGAACCTCTACATCCTCGCCTTCATCGGCAAGATGAAGGTCTTCGACCTGGTCTGGATCATGACCGAGGGCGGGCCGGTATGGTCGACCGAGACGGTGTCGACCTACGTCTACAAGCGGGCCTTCAACTGGAACACCTTCGACCTCGGCTACCCGTCGGCGATCGCCGTCGTGTGGTTCTTCGTGGTGGTGGGGTTCGTGGTCCTCTTCAACCTCCTGTTCCGTCGCCGCGAGCGCATGGAGTACTGATCCCATGACTTCGAACGCCTCCACGCTCGACGCGCCCGTCGGGGTCGAGCACCGCGACTCGGTGGCCGCGACGCTGTCGCGCATGCTGCGCAACGGCGGACTCATGGCCGCCGTGGTGCTCTACACGCTCTACTCGGCGCTGCCCTTCGTCTGGATCGGCACGATGTCGGTGCGCACGACCGCCGAGATCAGCGCGCGGCACTTCGCCTGGCCCGAGACCTTCCATTGGGAGAAGTTCCGCATCGCCTGGGTGGATTCGAACTTCGCCCAGTACTTCTGGAACAGCACGCTCGTCGTCGTCTCGGCGGTCGCCATCGTCACGCTGCTGGGCGCGGCGGCCGCGCACTGCCTGGCGCGCTACAACTTCCGCGGCAACCGGCTGGTCTACTTCGTCCTGTTCAGCTCGATCGTCTTTCCGCCGCAGATCATCCTGATCTCGCTGTTCCAGGTGCTGGTGGAGTACGACCTCTACAACTCCCGGCTCGGCCTGACGATCGTGTACGTGAGCCTGCAGCTGCCGCTGACGGTCTACCTGCTCGAAGGCTTCTTCGCGCGCATCCCCCAGGACCTGTTCGACGCCGCCAAGATGGACGGCTACTCGGACTTCGAGATCTTCTGGCGCATCGTGCTGCCGGTGGGCATGCCGGCGATCGCGACCACCATCATTCTGAACTTCATCCAGCTGTGGAACGAGTTCCTGTTCGCGGTGGTGCTGCTGAGCGACCAGGGCGCGCGCACGCTGCCCATCGGCATCCGGGCCTACATGGGCGACTATTTCCAGGACATCGGCATGATCGCCACCGGCATGATGATCGCCGTCATTCCGGTCGTGGTGCTCTACGCCTTCTTCTCCGAAAAGCTCATCCAGGGCATGACGGCGGGCGCCGTCAAGTAACCACCAACGACCGGAAGACCACCGTGGCAGCAGTCCATCTCGAGAACATCGTCAAGCGCTACAGGGACACCGCGCAGCCCGCCGTCGACGACGTGTCGCTGTCCGTTCAGGACGGCGAGTTCATGGTCCTGCTCGGCCCCTCGGGCTGCGGGAAGTCGACCACGCTGCGCATGATCGCGGGGTTGGAGGCGATCAGCGACGGCTCCCTGGTCATCGACACCCGCAAGGTCAACGAGGTGCCCGCCAAGGACCGCGACATCGCCATGGTGTTCCAGTCCTATGCGCTCTATCCGCACATGACCGTGGCCGAGAACCTGTCCTTCGGCCTGCGGCGCCGCAAGGTCGACGCCGATCGGATCGCCGCCCGGGTGAAGTCGGCCGCGGACATCCTGGGCCTGAACGAGCTGCTCGCGCGCAAGCCCGCGGCGCTCTCGGGCGGCCAGCGGCAGCGGGTGGCGCTGGGCCGCGCGATCGTGCGCGAGCCCAAGGTCTTCCTGTTCGACGAACCGCTGTCGAACCTCGACGCGGCGCTGCGGGTGAACACGCGCAACGAGCTGGTGCGCCTGCACCACCGGCTGGGCGCGACCATGATCTACGTCACGCACGACCAGGTCGAGGCCATGACCATGGGCCAGCGGATCTGCGTCATGAACAAGGGTCGCATCGCCCAGGTCGGCAAGCCGCTGGACGTCTACCGCCGGCCGGCCGATGCGTTCGTCGCGCGCTTCCTCGGCAACCCGCCGATGAACATCCTCGAGGCGCGGATCGCGCCGGGAGCGTCGCCCGCGATGGCCCTGCTCGGCGGCAGCGCGTTGCCGCTCGGGCGCTGGGCGCCCGCCGCGCTGCCGGCCTCGGGCGATCTGCTCGTCGGCGTGCGGCCCGAGGAACTCCGGCTGCACGAACACCGCACGGACGGCCGCACGCTGCGCGGCATCGTCTCGGCCGTCGAGCCGCTGGGCGCGGAGACCCTGCTCATGGTCGCCCTGGAGGAGGGCGCCGGCGATGTCATGGTGCGGCTGCACCGCGACGTCGACGCCGCCATCGGCGATCGCGTGGGCCTGAGCGTTCCCGACCACGCGCTCTACCTGTTCGACGCCGCCACCGAGAAGGCGATTCCGGCGACGGACGCCGGCACGCCATGACGCAGCGCCTGCGCATCGGTCTGGTCGGCGCGGGCTGGGTCACGGCGCATCACCTGGCCGGCTGGCGATCCCTGGCGGACCGTGCCACCGTCGTGGCGATCGCCGACCCCGATCCGGCCAAGGCCCACGCGCGGGCGCGGGAGTTCGGCATCGAGCGGGTGTTCGCCGATGCACGGGACATGTTCGACGCGATGCCGCTCGATGCCGTCGACGTGGCGGCGCCGCGCGAGTTCCACGCCGACATCGTGCGCGCGGCGGCACGGCGCGGCCTGGCCGTGCTGTGCCAGAAGCCCCTGGCGCCCACGCTCGACGAGGCGCGGGCGCTGGCCGACGAGGTGGCGCCCCGCTGCCGGCTCATGGTCCACGAGAACTGGCGCTTCCGTCCGTACTACCGCGACCTCGCCGCCTGGCTGGCCGAGGGCCGCATCGGCGACGTGGTGCAGGCGAGCCTGACGCTGCTGACCTCCGGACTGTTGCCGGACGAGGCGGGTCGGCTGCCCGCGCTCGAGCGCCAGCCTTTCGTCGCCGGCCTGGATCGCGCGCTGGTGATGGAGATCCTGATCCACCACGTCGACACGCTCCGCTTCCTGCTGGGCGAACTGACGCTGGTGCACGCGCGCCTCGGGCGCGGCAGCGCCGCGATGCGGGGAGAGGACCGTGCCTTCATGTCCTTCGAGACCGCCTCGCACGCCCCGGTGTCGCTGCTGGCCAACCTGTCGGTCCACGGCCGTCCGCCGGCCCAGGCCGACCGGCTCACCCTGATCGGCACGCGGGGGACGATCGAACTCGCCGAGGACACGTTGAGCTGCGTGGGTGCGTACCCCGACGAGCGGCGCTACGACATGCCCGCGTGCTACCTCGCCTCCTACGCGGCGACGATCGCGCATTTCGTCGACGCGCTGGCGCACGGCCACCCCTTCGAGACCGAACCCGCCGACAACCTGCGGACCCTGGCGCTGGTCGAGGCGGTGTACCGGCGGGGCGGGACCGAGGACCCCCGCTGACCGCCGACACGCGGGCGCCGGCGATCGGCCCTCAGGCCGGGCGCACGCCGCCGAGCGCTTCGCGCTTGATCTTCTTGGCCAGCGACCATTTGTGGACCTCGGTCGGGCCGTCGTAGATGCGAAAGGCGCGCACCTCGCGGAACACCTGTTCGACGATGGTGTCGCCCGAGACCCCGGCACCGCCCATGACCTGCACGCAGCGGTCGGCGACGCGGTAGAGGGCCTCGGAGACCGCCACCTTGGCCATGGAGCTCTCGGCGGTGCCCTGCGAGCCGCCGTCGAGCACGCCGGCACACCAGTCGATCATCAGCGCGGCCTGCTGCAGGTCGATCAGGTTGTCGGCCAGCATGAAGCCGACGCCCTCGTGGTCGATCAGCGGCTTGCCGAAGGCCTTGCGGTCGACGGCATAGGCGGTGGCGATCTCGTGCGCGCGCACGGTCGAGCCGAACCAGCGCATGCAGTGCGACAGCCGCGCCGGCGACAGCCGCACCTGCGCGTAGCGGAAGCCCGCGTGAAGCTCGCCCAGCACCTGGTCGTCCGATACCCGCAGGTCGTCGATGGCGATCAAGGCGTGGCCGCCGGGCATCGAGCTGTCGATGGTGTCGAGCACGCGCTCGATGCGGATGGCGGGGTGGGGCAGGTCGACGAGGAACATGGTCGCCTTGACCGGCTCGCCGTCCTCGCTGGTGCGGGCCATGACGATGCCGACCTCGGCGCCGTCCGCGCCGGTGATGAAGGCCTTGCGGCCGTCGATGCGCCAGCCGTCGCCCGCGCGCACGGCCTGGGTCCGCAGCATCGACGGGTCGGAGCCCGCGCCGCCCTCGGCCGCCGGTTCGGTCATGAAGAAGGCCGAGCGGGCATGGCCGCTCACCAGCTTGTGCAGGAAGCGCTCCCGCTGCGCCGGCGTGGCCGCCTGACCGAGCAGGAACATGTTGCCCTCGTCCGGCGCCATGGTGTTCACCGCCACCGGACCGAGCGGCGACAGGCCCGAGCGCTTGAGCACGGCGGCGGTCTCCAGCTGCGTCATGTGGCTGCCGTCGGGCAGGATGTGCGGCGTCATCAGCCCGGCGTCGCGGGCCTTGGCACGCATCTCGGCGACCAGTTCGGCCGAGGGGCCGTGGGCGCCGGCGCGCGGGTCGCGCTCGTAGGGCGCGATCACGTCGCGCACGAAGGCCTCGACGCGCTCGGCCACGAAGCGGCTGCGTTCGGTGGGGCAGGGGGTGAACATGGGGGCGGTCCTTTGACGTGGAGACGACGATCTTCCGATGGTTGTCCGATCGTTCCTGTCGCATCGGTGGCTTCGGACGACACGGTGATGGGCGCGGGCACCGTCGGTCGATTGCTGCTAACGCCATCGCGATCGAGTCCATGTGTCATGCCGAGAATGACATCCGCAACAAATAAAATCCCTGAATCCCTGAATCCCTGAATCCCTGAATCCCTGAATCCCTGAATCCCTGAATCCCTGAATCCCTGAATCCCTGAATCCCTGAATCCCTGAATCCTCGATCGCTATCCCGTTAGGGGATTTAGCGCGTCGGGCGGATTCACTGTCCGGCGTCGTTCTGGCGGTGGTCCGGCTTCACGGCGGTCGCATCGTCCTCGGCCTTGTCTTCGGCGTCCTTCAATCGATCGTCCGATCCTCGACCGGCTTCGGCCATGCGATCCTTCAGGCGCTGCGGATCCTGCTCGCCGATGTCGGCTTCGTCGCCGGACACCGTCGCGGGTTCGTTGACGCGCTGGCCCTGGTCTGTGGAAGAGCGATTCATGATGTGCTTCTTTCGAGTGGAGGTGCGACGATTTTTCCCAGCCGGATGGCACGCGGCTGTAGGACTCGCAGGCGGGCGGGCGCCGGCCGACACGGCGATCGACACCGGCCGACATCCCCATCACGCATCCAGTCCCAACCATCCGACCAGACGATGCCTGGTCTCCTCGTCGGGCGGCGCCATCGTCTCGCGCTCCCAGGCCGAGAGGATGACGCCCAAGGCGGCGGCCAGCAGGTCGGCCTCGTCCACATAGGGCCGGTTCGCGTCCAGGCCGCCGAAGATCAACGCCTGGAGCACGGCCGCGGCGCGGCGCGGCGACGTCCTCGCGCCCCGGGTCGACATCGCCTCGACGACCGCCCGGCTCACGCTGGCGATCTCGAAGCGGTCGGTCGTGCCCATGAAGGGCCGCGCCGCGGCGAGCAGGCCGACCAGCTCCGCGCCACGGAGTTCGGGCAGCTCGGCCGCGCGGAGCATGCCCGCGACCAGCCGGTCGCCCACCATGCCCAGGGGCGCCTCGTGGCGCGCCGGGTCGTAAAGCACGGCCGTCTTGCCGTTTTCCAGCACCGTGCGCTGCAGCGCGCCCAGGTCCAGCCGCGCAAGGAACGCCGCCAGGCTCGGCGCGCCCGCCCACCCCCCCAGGAGTTCGGGCAGCTGCCGGCGCAGCACCTGGGCGACGGTCGCCAGATGCACCGGCTCCGATGCGCCTTCGACCAGGCGCCTGACGATCTGGCCGGCCCGCTCGTCCAAGGGCTCCACGGCAACCTCCGCCGCCGCGCCGGCGGTGGCAACGGCGCGCCGCTCGTGCAGGGCGACACCGGCGACGGCCTCCGGATCCATGACCGTCGCGGCGCTCCCCGGCCGCTCCGCGCCGCGCTGCGAATCGACCGCCACGTCCTGTTGGAAATCGAACATCACGCCCGGCACGGTGAGTTGCCGCATCAGGCCGGCGAACGATCCCGTGCCGTCCCAGCGGCTCTCGCGCAGCCCGGCGATGCGGCGCTGGAGCGCCTGGGCCAGGAAGGGAAGGGGCACCGGGGCGGTCGCCTGCATCACAATGCGGTGGACCTCGTCGCTGCATTGCCGGCGCAGGTCGTCGCCCGGCCGGCCGGCGCCGGCGGCGCCGCCGTCCAGCCCGAGCGACAGGTCGTCCTCGTCCTCCGGCGAAGCGATCTCCAGCGCGTCGTGCAAGAAGGTCTGGAGGTCGATGACCCGGTCGGCCGAGGCCTTGTAAGACTCCGACATCGCGCCGGCGGCGAACACCACCGTGCGCCGGTCGTGACGCCGCAGCCGGCGCAGCAGCGGCGAGAAGTCGGCGTCGGCCGAGAAGACGATGAACTCGTCGAAGCGCGTGGCGTCCAGCAATGCGTCCATGGTGTCGAGCACCAGGTGGATGTCGGTCGAGGTCTTGCCGGTGGCCGTCATGGGCGGGCAGTCGACGATCTCGAAACCCGCCTCCTGGAACGCCCGGCGATAGGTCTGGTACATGACCGGGTTGAGGTAGCAGCGCCGCACCAGCACCCGTCGCGGATCGGTCGTCGCGCCGGGCGACGTCCCGGAATCCAGTCCGTCGGTCAGCCATTGCAGCCAGCGCAGCGGCTGGCGGGAGAAGCGCTCCGCCGCCTCGGCGCTGAGGCGGCGCAGGCCGGAGTACACATTGTCGAAGTCGACGAACAGGGCAATCTTCATGGAAACGGGGGATCTCGGTCGTGGCGGATGCGGGTATCGCGAGCGTCGATTCTCGACGCGCCATGCGCGGTGCGCCTCTGTACCGGCGGTGGGAATTTGGTTAAGGTTTGCGCCCCTGTGGTCCGTGCGACCCGACACCGACGGCTCGTTTGAAGGACAGCCCGCATGAGTCACATTCTTCGTGCCTGGACTTTCTGGATCCATGCCGACATCCAGGAGGAGTGCCGCAGCGACATGGAACGCATGGTGTTCGGCCGCATGCGACAGGCGCCCGGCAACCTGCGGGTCAACGCCCTGTTCAACGACGCGGGCGACGGCACGGTCGAGGTGGTCGTGCTGTCGCTTTGGGAATCGATGGCGCACGTCCGGGCCTTCGTGGGTCCGCTCTACCTGCAGCCGGTCATTCCGCCCGCCTTCCTGGGCAAGGTCTTCGACCGCGAACCCCAGGTCCATCATTACGCGGTCACGGACCTTCCGTCGTCGCTGAAGGACTGGATCGTCGCGTGACCTGACCGCCGAGCGGCTGTCGGCGGTTCTTCGCCACCGCCCCGGCTCGCGGCGCGGTGGCCGCCGCGCCCTCGATGGCGCACGCGGCCGCCGAAGCCGGCGGCCGGCTGACCCTCGGCGACGCGGGTCGCGGACCGGGCCGCTTCCATCCTTCGGTCGTCAAGGACGTCGGCCTCCCGACCGACCTCGGCCGTGACGACCGGGGCGGGGCCCGGTGGAACTTCCACAACTGCATCACGCCGGTGTCCCGGTCCTGCAGCCGCAACGCCTTCGATACCGCGCTTTCCGTTCGCACCCGCGCCGGACGACCCGTCATCGAGACCCGCACCACCGACCGCAACGGCAACGCGCGGCCGGCCAGCGTGCCCTTCAACAAGCGCGGCCACGACTTCCTCGCCATCCCGAAGTTCATGGTGCGCGTGATCCGACGGAGCGCTCCTGTCGATCGCCAAGGCATCCGCCCTCGGGGACGGCTCCGAACGTGGCGAGCGAAGGCCGCCCACGTGGCTGGTGGACGGTTCCTGCGCGTCGTGGACATGACGGACCGATTCGATGAGGCGGCCCTACCCCCTGAAAGTCATACAACACAACTTATGTTAACAATCGGGACGATCTCGGTCCGACGCAGGCGCGTGACGACGTCGAACGTCCTCCAGTGCATGCCCGGTGTAGCGCGAATCCCTTTCGGTCTTCTGGCCGACGGTCCGCCCGCGCCACCCCGGGACCGGACGGATCTCACACCACCGTCGGGGTCGCCGCGCCGTCCATCGACAGGACCGCGCCGGAGACGTAGCCGGCCCGGGGCGAGCAGAGGAACACCGCCGCATCGGCGATCTCCTCCGGGCTGGCCGGGCGGCCCAGCGGCAGGCGCTCGCTGGTCCGCGCCAGCACCTGCTCCTTGGTGGCTCCCGTCCTGCCGGCCTCGGCGGCCAGCCCCTCGTCCATGCGATCGGTGCGCGTGATGCCCGGATTGATGACGTTGACCCTCACGCCCTGGCGACCGTAGGCCGCTGCCAGGCCCACGCTCGCGAGCATCAGGGCCGCGTTGGCGGCACCGCCGGCAAGGTGCGTCGGCGTGGCCATCTTCCCGCCCATGCCGACGATGTTGAGGATCGCGCCCTGTCCGCGCGCGGCCATGGCCTTGACGACGGGGTCGATCACGTGGATGTAGGTGAAGTACTTGGCGTCCATGCCGTCGTGCCAGTGCCGGGGCGTCAGCTCGTCCGGCGCGGTGCGTCGGGCGGCGCCCGCCGAGTTGACCAGGATGTCGATGGGTCCGAGGGCCTGCTGCGCCCGCGCCACCGCATCGGCCGCGGCGTCGGCCTGCGTCAGGTCGGCCGCGATCCCGTGCACGCGGGATGCCGGGAAGGCGTCCGCCAGTGCCTGGCGCGCGGTTTCCAGTCGCCCGGCGTCGCGGGCGATCAGCGTGACGCTCGCGCCTTCGCCGAGGAACGCCCGCGCGCAGGCCAGCCCGATCCCCTTGCTGCCGCCGGTGACGAGCACGTGCTTCGACTTGAGTTGCAGATCCATGGTCGGCGAGTTTCGTGTGAAGGATGAAGGAAGGCGACGGCGGGCGCCGGGCCATCCGGCGCCCTTCGTCGCTCGTGCGGCCGTCGGGGATCAGCCCACGGCCGCCGGCCCCGCGTCGATGCGCAGCCGGAACAGATCGTAGGGCGGCTTCTGCTGGTCGTCACCGCCCCGGTACTCGGCCCGGCGCTGCACCTGCGCAGCGTTGACGTACAGCCAGCCGTCGGCCGCGAGGTGGAAGGTGTCGGGCCACAGCAGGCGTGGATCGCTTGCCAGGACCTCGATGCGGCCGTCGGGATGGCGGCGCGCGATCGCGGCGGCTTCCTGAAGCGTCAGGTACACGCGGTCGCGGTCGTCGCAGGCCAGGCCGCCGGTCATGCCCTTCTCGCCCAGGTCCCTGACGGTGGCGGCCACCGCGGCGTCGCTCGGCGCGTCGAGCAAGGCCGCCGTGTCGACGCCGTAGAGGCGCCGCCCGATCAGCGGCGCGTAGTAGAGCGTGCGGCCGTCGTGGCTCAGCGCGATGCCGTTGGCGCCACCCTGCACCGGCTGGCGGTTGCCGGCGGCGTCGACCTTCTCCACCGGCCGGCCCTCGACGATCTTGAGCACGCCCTTGACCGAGGCCGTGCTGCCGTGCCCGGCGAGGCGCCGCACCGCGCGGCCGCTGGCGAGGTCGACGGCGACGATCGCGCCCTGGCCGTCCTGGCCCTGGTCGGTGACGTAGGCCACCTCGCGTCCGCTGCCGCCGGCGCGCACGCGCAGGTCGTTGAGCGAGGAGGTCGGCACCACCGCGCCGGCGAGCGGCACCACGCGCAGCACCCGGTTCGTCGCGATGTCGATGCACACCAGCTTGGCGGCGCCCGTCATCGGCGGGCCCGAACCGCCCGCGAGGCCGGCGTCGAGCAGCCACAGCCGGCCGGCCGCGTCGAACACGCCGTTGGGCACGTGCACCAGCGTTGCCTGCGGGCGCGCCGGGTCCGGCCGGTTGGTGGCCGCGTCGGGGTACGGCGTCACCCGCCCGTCGGCATCCACCTCGCCGACCGTGTAGGGCACCTTGGCGTCGAAGCGCGGCATGAAGACGAACAGCCTGCCGCCGGGCGAGAACGCGATGCCGGTCGGCGTGGACGGGCATTGCATGCGGCGCACCAGCTCCAGCGCGCTCCGGTCCGAGTTCGTCGGGATCGAGGTCGAAGGCGCCGACGACGTCAGCGGTCCGGCGCCGGCACAACCCGCCGCGAGCGCGGCACCGAGGGTGCTGGCCAGCACGTGCCGGCGCGGGATGGGAGACGAGGGATTCATGGTGTCGTGAAAGGTCGTGATCGGAGGGAGGAAGGCATCGGAAGGCGTCCGGGACGAGGTCGCGCCGGCGGCCCGCTAGGGATTCCGCGCCCAGGCCGCGCCGCGGACGCGCATCGGCAGCGCGAGGACGTTCGCGCCGTTGCAGATGAACAGCGTCCGGCCGTCGGCGCCGCCGAACGCCAGGTTGCCGCACACGGAGGCCGTGCGGATGGCGCCCAGCGCTTCGCCCGCCGCCGACCAGATGCGGATGCCGTCGGCGGTGGCCGCGTGGACGCAGCCCGTCTCGTCGGTCTTCAGGCCGTCGGGCACGCCGGTGCCCAGGCGGGCGAAGACGCGTTCGCGCCGCAGCTGGCCGTCGTCCGCCACGTCGAAGGCGCGGATCTCCCGGCCGCCGCCGTCGGGGTCGAGCGCCGCGCCCGCCTCCGACACGTACAGCGTCCTGAAGTCCGGCGAGAAGGCGATGCCGTTGGGCTGGTCGAAACTGTCGCTCGCCACCGTCAGGCGGCCGTCGGCGCCGAGCCGGAAGACATTGCGCGCGCGCTGCTCGGGCTCGGCCTGCAGGCCCTCGTCGGGCTGCGTGATGCCGAAGACCGGGTCGGTGAACCAGATGGCGCCGTCGGCCGACACCGCCACGTCGTTGGGGGAGTTCAGGCGCCGTCCCTCGTGGCGATCGGCCAGCACGGTCCACCGGCCGCCGGCCTCGCGCCGCACCAGGGCGCGGCCGCGGTGCTCGCACGACAACAGCCGGCCCTGGCGGTCGAGCGCGTTGCCGTTGCCGTTGTTCGACGGGTCGCGCAGCACCTCGGCGGACCGGTCGGCGCGCAGGCACATCAGGCAGTCGGCGCGCACGTCGCTGAACACCAGTCCGCCATCGGCGGGCGACCAGACTGGCCCCTCGCACCAGCGGCCGGAGACGTACACGGTGCGTGCCACCGCCGCCGGATCGACCAGGCCGGCCAGCGCCCGGCCCTCGGACTGGACGACGACGGCCGAGGTCGCGGCCCGCGCCGGCCCCGCCAGCGCCGCCAGTCCCCAGGCCGTCGCGGTCGCCATCGCGCCACGGCGGGTGACGCCGTCCGGGTGCGGGGAGGGGTCGCGTCGGATCATCGATTCAGCCTTCCAGGAAACGGTCCGCCGTGCGCAGCGACAGCGCCATGATCGTCAGGGCCGGGTTGGCCACGAGCGCGCTCGGGAACACCGAGTTGTCGCAGATCCACAGGTTGTCGATGTCGAAGCTGCGGCCGTCGGAATCGACCACGGCGGTCTCGCGGTCGGTGCCCATGCGGCAGGTGCCGATGGTGTGCGCGGTGCGCGGCAGCACCATCGTCTCGGTGGCGCCGGCGGCCTCGACGATGCGGCGCATCGTCCGCGTCGCGTGCCGGTCGATGGCCTCCTCGTTGGCCCCGGGGCCGAAGCTGACGACCGCCTTGGGCATGCCGAAGGCGTCGAGTTCGTCCGAGAGCACCAGCCGGTTGCCCTCGGACGGCAGGCATTCGGCGTTGATGCCGACGCCGGCCATGAAGCGGTAGCCGTCGACCGCGTCCACCAGCGCCCGGCCCCACAGTCCGGCGCCCCGGGTCATCGTGGTCGCCAGCGTGGCGGGCATCACGCCCAGGCTCTGGATCAGGTAGCCGCCCGCGAAATCGGCGTCGGCGGGGCGCAGGGTGTCCTCGGTCAGCAGCGACGACGGATAGCCCCGGTGCCCGCGCATCTCGGTGTCGAAGCGACCCCAGACCTGCGTCGCGCCGTGGGCCATGAAGTTGCGCCCAACCTGCCCGCTGCCGTTGGCCAGGCCGGTGTGGAGCAGCAGCCGCGGCGTCTCGACGCCGCCGGCGCAGACGAACAGCGCCGCGCAGCGCTGCCGGCGGTCCACGCCGTGCTGCCGGTAGACGACGCCGGTGATCCGGCCGGCGGCGTCGCGCTCGATCCCGTGGACCCGGCAGCCGGGGCGGATCTCGGCGCCGTGCGCCACCGCCGATGGCAGGTAGGTCGTGTCCATGCTGGCCTTGGACGCGTTGCGGCAGCCCTGGTGGCACGAGCCGCAGTTCACGCAGGCCTGGCGCAGGCCGCCGCCCTCCTGCCGCCAGTCGCGCGAGACCAGCGCCGCCGGCGCGTCCGCGGTCCGGATGCCGAGCGCGGCGCAGCCGCGCGCCATCATGTCCGCCGAGGCGTTGCGCTTCGCGGGCGGCAGCGGGTAGCGGCGCTCGGGGTCCCAGGGATAGCCGGACGGCCCGGACACGCCGATGAAGCGTTCGACCCGTTCGATGTAGCCGACGAGTTCGGCGTGGTCGATCGGCCAGTCGTGGCCCACGCCCGCCAGCGTGCGCAGCTTCAGGTCGCGCGGATCAGGGCGCGGCGTGAAGGCGCCCCAGTGCAGGGTCGATCCGCCTACGCCGGTGCCGCTGTTGTTGGGGCCGAAGGCGGTCGGGGTGGCACCGCCGCTCAGGCGTTCCTCCATCCAGTTAATGTCGGTGCCCTCGGCCTCGTCGGGCGTGTGCTCGCCCGGCTCCCAGTTGCGTCCGGCCTCCAGGGCCACGACCCGCAGGCCGCGCGCGGCCAGTGCCGCCAGCAGCGGCGCCCCGCCGGCACCCGTGCCGATCACCACGGCATCGACGGCCTCGCCCTCGTCGTGGCGTCGCATGACATCGAGCTTCATCGCGCCACCTCCATCAGCGGTTCCCACGCCTCGCGCTCGCCGGCGCCGAGCCGCTCGAAGCCCTGCTTGCGCGTGCCGTCGCCGCCGTTGGCGAAACCGTCGAAGCCGATGCGGGCCAGGGTCGCGGGATGCGCCAGCCAGAGGCGAACCAGGTCGGCGCGCAGGTCCTCGAACCAGTGTTCCATCTGCGACGCGGACAGTGCCGCGCGCTCGAATCCGCCTTCGGCGATCCGGGTCAAGGTGGCCTGCTGCTCGTCCTCGGCGAGGTCGCCGAATCCAGCCAGGCCGTCGAGCGCCATGGCGTGGGCCTCGCGGTCCGGCGGCAGGTCGGCGAAGCGCCAGCCGTCGCCCTTGCCCGCCGCGAGTTGCGCGTCGATGCGGGCCGCCAGGTCGATCGCGGGGCCGGTCTGCGGCACCACCTGGTCGGCCACGGCGCGCAAGGTCCGCAACTGCGTCGGCGACAGCACCTCGGGTGGGCGATCGGCCGCGTCCGCCAGCGCCCGCGTCGCCAGCGCGGCGCGCGTCCTGCGGCTCACGCGGTCGGAGGCGATCAGGCGTGCGAACGCGCCGGGCACCGCCGGCCCGGTGCCGGCCGTCCCGTGCCAGAAGCGCGCGATCCGGTCGGCCACCTCGCGCGGGCGCTCCAGCGGCAGCAGGTGCCCCGCGCCCTCCTCCACCGCCACGACGGCGCGCGGATAGACGGTCGCGTTCGTCGCGCGCTGGCCCGCTTCGCCCAGGTCGCCATCGGCACCACCGGCGACGATCAGCGCCGGCAGGTCGAGCGTGCCGACCTCACCCGACCAGTCCTCCCGGCTGCCGCGTTCGAGCCAAGCCAGCCAGGCCTCCGGGGACGCGCGCCGGAGGTCGTCGAGGGCGAGGCGATCGGCATCGGGGGACAGCGCCCGGCCGACGTTGCCGTCGACGAAGGCCCTGGCCGCAGCGGCGTCGAGCGGCCCGTGCGCCGCCCAGCCGATCATCTCGCGGCGCCGGTCCTCGTCCATCGGCTCGGGCGACGGCGGCGACCCGGCGAGCAGCACGACCCCGGCGAGTCCGAACAGGCCGGGATCGCCGGCCAAGGCGCGCGCGGCGACGATCGAGGCGATCTTGCCGCCCATGCTGTGACCGACGAGCAGCCAGCGTGACGCGCCCCGCGTCCGCACGATGGCCGCGACGTGGTCGGCCATGCCGACGACGCTCAGGTCCGTCGCGTCCCGCGCGTCGCCGAAGCCCGGCAGGTCGATCGCGACCGTCTCGAAGTCGGCGCCCAGCGCGGCGGCGACGCCGCTCCAGGCGCGCGCGCTGCCGCCGAGCGCATGGAGCATGAATAGCACGGGACGATCATTCATCGATGGAGTTCATTCGTTGGTGGACACGGGACGACCGGCACATCCGGCCGCTCGTGTAAGAGTCATGATCGATGCCGCCGTTCACGACCGGAAAGGGACGGTTCGGCCTTCCTGCGGTAGGTCGAATGCCTTGTCGAGGGCCCCATTTAGACTCGACCGCTTGTCGAATCCCCTCCATCCGCACACGCCGTCATGATCTCCAATCAACTTCTCAAGCGCCCCACCATCCGACTCCATGGCAAGGTCGACGACGCCATGCTCGACAGATTCATGGAGCAGATGGCCGCGGCCGTCGACGGTGGCGATCCCATCCTTCTCGAACTGACGACCACCGGCGGCGACGCGGAGATCGGACGGCGCATCGCGACGGACGTGATGCTGGCGCGCGACCGGCTCGGCCTCGACCTCGTCTTCCTGGGCAAGTCGGTGGTGTACTCGGCCGGCGTCTCCATCATGTCCGGCTTCCCCCCGAAGGACCGTTTCCTGACGAAGGACTGCATGCTCCTCGTGCACGAGCGCCGCCTGAACAAGACCCTCGAACTCAAGGGCGCGATGCGCGGCATGGAGGCACTCGTGAAGGACACGCTGTCGGAGATCGAAAGCGCCCTGCAGATGGAGCGCACGGCCTTCGACTACCTCGTCGCCGGAACGGAGGTCACGCTGGAGGCGCTGATGGAACGGATCAACCGGTCCGACTGGTACATCTCCGACAAGGAAGCGCTGAAGATGAAGCTGATCGCCGGCATCGTCTGATGCCGGGACCGCTCGAAGGAGCGGACGCCGCTGGGCGGGCGGCTCCCGCCGCCCTCAGGCCGGGATGTGCTCGATGCCCGAGGGCGTCGCCGGCGCGATGCCGTTGCGCCGGTGCCGAAAGGCCGACAGCGCCGCGTACACCTTCAGACGCGCCCGCATCACCGAGCCCAGGGGCCGGTGCGCGGCCAGCGAGTGCGCCGGCCGGAAGGTCATGACGTCGTCGAAGTAGCGGGCCCGGGCCGCGCTGTGCGCCTCCTGGGGCGCCAGGCGCAGCGTGGCGACGGTGCGATAGGGACTTTCCTGCGCCGACCATTCGACCGCCGCGTCCTCGATGGGCTGGGTGGCGGCGTCGGTCCACAGCTGAGCGCGCAGTTCGAAGACCGCTTCGTGACGCCGCATGAATTCCACCACCGCCGTGCGGAAGGCGTTCGGGTCGGTCCGCGTGTCGACGGTGATGTCCGCCAGCGCCTGGAGCTGGGGCGATACCGGGAATGCGCCCAGCTTGGCCACGTGGTCGCCATAGCGGATCGGCGCCTGGCTGTGGTACGGCTCGGACAGGGGATGGCTGAACGGATGACCGAAGAAGTCGGCCTTCGCGCTCTCGGTGCCGACGGCCTTGAGCACCTTGTTGAGGTTGCGCGCCACGGAGGACACGGCGCTCTTGACCCCCTCGGGCAGCGGCGTCGCGCTCTCGATCTGTCTGGCGTCGCGCAGGAAGCCTTTGGCGGTCCCCGACGGAAAGGTCGTTCCGGTGGCCAGCACGAAGTCCTGGGTGTCGTCGGCGTGGCCGGGCAGCTTCTCGCCACGGACGCCGAAGACCTTGATGGCCATGCCGCGATGGGTCGACACCCGGTCGTCGAGCGTCTCGCCCGGGCCCTGGGCCAGCCGCACGGCGACGTCGTGGGTCCCCGGCGCGGCGAACAGGCCCTGGGCCAGCTCGGGCGGCAGACCGGCGGCCACCGTCAGCGTGCCCACCAGGAGACCCGTGCTCTTGGCGTGCGAGGCACGCACCGCGTGGCCCTCGCGATCGGCCACGATGCGGCTCTCGTGCGTCATGGCTTCGACGATGCCGTCGATGGCGTCGTCCTCGTCCGCATCGGGCGTCTCGATGTCGGCGCTGTAGCGCAGGTAGGTCATCGGATCGTCCTCACAGCGGAAAGGCCGACAGATCGGTCGGTTCGACCACCGGCGTCCCGTTGCGCTCGGCGCGGAAGCGGGCGGACTGCTCGTAGGCGGCCCTGCGCGCGCGCATCACGTTGCCCAGCGGCTGGTGCGCCGCGAGGCCGCGCCAGGGACTGAAGAACATGCCGTCCTCGGAGACCTTCCGGATGGCCTCGTTCCACCCCGCCTGTGGCTCGGCCGAGATGCGGGCCACGGCGACGTAGGGGCTCTGGTCCTCCGGCCACGGCACCGAGGCGTCCTCGACGGGCATGCTGTCGAGATCGGTGCACAGCTGCACGCGCAGCTCCCATTCCATGCGGTGGCCGCGCGCGAAGTTCACCAGTTCCTCGCGCAGGCCGTCGGGGCGGTCGTCCAGGTCGACCTCCTCGCCGGCCAGCGCCGCGAGTTCCGCCGACACCGGCACGACCGCGAACTTGGCGACGTAGCGCCCGTACCGCAGCGCCGCGCCGGAATAGAAGGAGGCGCCGAGCACGTGGGTCATCGGGTGGCCGCCCATCGAGATCAGGGTCGAGCTCTGCCCGCCGAAGGCCTCGACGACGCGCTCGGCCACCCGCAGCGTCGCCGACAGCGCCTTCTTCGCGCCTTCGGCGACATCGGTGGTGGCGGCCAGGGGCTTGAGGTTGGCGAGGAACTTCTTCGCCGTCGGCGCGCTGAAGGCGGGGCTGTCGGCGAAGACGAAGTTCTGCGTGACGTCCGCCTCCGAGCCCGGCAGGCGCTCGCCCGGGACGCCGAAGACCTTGAGCGCGAGACCGCGCGGCACCGACACCTTGTCGTCGAGCACGTCGCCCGGGTTGGTCGAGAAGCGCATGAGGACGTCGTACGCGCCGGGCTGCGCGAACAGGCCCTGCGCCAGCGTCTCGGGCAGGCCGCTCAGCACGCTCAGGCGTGCCCGCAGCACGCCGTGCGCCTTGGCGTGGACGCTGCGGCGCGCGTGCCCGCTGTCCTCGAAGGTCTTCTCGCGGATCTTCGACAGCGTCCGGTCGAGGTCGGCGAAGACCTCCTGCTCCTCCGGCTCGATCCGCTCGACGGCGGGGGTGTAGGGAATGGGCGGGGAACTGGCGGCGGGGTGGTTCATGACGGCGTCCTTTCGTGGGGGTCCGATCTGGCGGACATCTTGAACCATACGGTCCAGAATTCGTTTGGCTGTAGGCGCACAGCGCGGCCGATGCAGGAGACGCGGCAACCGGAGCCGCACCGGCGCGCGCCGCCCGAGGCGTCTGCTAAGGTGACCCATGGCAGCGAAAAGTGTGGGTCGGCCCCGAAGCTTCGACGAGGACGTCGCGCTCAGGCACGCCACCGCGCTGTTCTGGGAAAAGGGCTACGCGGCGACCTCGCTCGACGACCTGCTGGCGGCCATGGGCATCGCGCGCTCCAGCTTCTATTCGACCTTCGGCTCCAAGCAGAAGGTCCTGTGGGCGGCCCTCGCGCTCTATACCGACGAGCTCGTCGGGCGCATGCGGGCGGCGGCGGCGGCCGAGCCCACGCCCCGGCGGGCGCTGGCGGCAGTGCTGGCCATCGCCGGCTGCAGCGTGCGGCCGTCGCAGGGCTGCCTCTTCGTCAACATCGCCACGGAGCTGGCGCCGACCGACGCGGAGGTGCGGCGCATCGCCCAGGACTACCTGGGCGAGGTCGACCGCCTGTTCACGTCCCTGTTGCGCGGATGCGGCTTCGCCGCCCGGCGTGCGTCGAGCGGCAGCGCCGCCCTGATGGCGCTGACCACCGGCGCGGTGACCCTGCGCAAGGCGGGTGCCCCGGAGGCGCGGGTGCGCGCCATGCTGGATGTCGCCGCCCGGATGCTGGATCGGGAGACGGACCGCGAGGAGTGAGGTCCGACGCGGCCGCAGGCGGACTCGATCCCCTCGTCAGCCGGCCAGCACCGCCGCCAGCCGCCGCGCCGTCTTCGCGCTGGCGCCCTTGCCGGTGATCGCCAGAGCCGGCGGATGCGCCAGCATGCGCTCGAAGACCGACCGCACCTCGTCCGCGCCGATGTCCTCGATCATCGCGATCGCCTCGTCCGTCGGCGTCACGCCGCCGCTGGCGAACAGCTCCTCGACGGCCTGCTCCATCGTGGCGTAGGTGCGCTCGCCGGTGCGCACGCGGGCGACGGTCAACTGGTTCTTGGCCCGCTCCAGGTGCACCGGATCGACGGGCGCGGCGGCGTGCGCGCGCAGCAGTTCGCCGGTGGCCGCCACCAGCGCGTCGAGCTTGTCGGGCGTGGTGACGGCATGGACCATGAAGTTGGCCCAGACGTCGCCGCCGTCCATCATGGCGTGGGTCGTGTAGGCCAGTCCCAGCCGCTCGCGGACCGTGTCGACCAGGGGCGAGGACATGCCCTCGCCGAAGACGTGCGCCGCCAGCGAGGCCGCCAGGCGCCAGCGCCGCTGCGGCATCTCGTCCGGCCGCGCGGGCGCGAGCGGATAGGCCACGTTCAGGAACACCTGCGACACCTGCGTGAAGCGCTGCGCCAGGGCATCGCCGACGTACGCCGCCGGCACCGGCGCCGCAGGGCGCGGCGCGGACGCGTCGGCCGACGCCGGCATCGCGGCGAAGAGCTCGCCGGCGAGCGCCAGCCATCCCTCGACGTCGAAGTTGCCGGCCGCCACCACGATCGTCTTCTCCGCCACGTGGTGGGACCGCACGTGGCGCACCAGGTCGTCCCGGGTGAAGCCCTCGATGTTCTCGACGGTGCCGATCACCGGCCGGCCCATCGGGTCGTCGCCCCAGAGCGCGCGGTCGAGCAGGTCGCTGGCGCTGTCCTGCGGGTCCTCCTCGTACTCGATCGCCTCCTGGCGGATCACGTCGAGTTCGCGCCGCAGTTCGGCCTCGGGGAAGGTGCTGTTCAGGACGATGTCGGCGGTCATGCGCAGCAGCTGCTGCGCGTGCCGGCCCAGGCCGGTCATGAAGTAGCCGGTCATGTCCTTGCCGGTGAAGGCGTTGACGTCCGCGCCCAGCCGCTCCGCGTCCAGGTTGATGGCCTGCACCGAGCGCGTGGCGGTGCCCTTGAACGCCATGTGTTCCAGGACGTGGCCGATGCCGTTGGACGCCGCCGTCTCGTCGCGCGAGCCCACGCGCAGGAACACGCCCACGCTGGCGCTCTGCACGTGGGGCATGGGGATGGCGAGCAGCCGGACCCCGTTGGCGAGGGTGTGGAGGACCATGGCTCAGCGCCCTTCCCGGCGCTGCGGCCGGATGTCGATGCCGATGCCGTAGTGCGCGAGCAGGCCCAGCACGTGCCCGATGGCCACGCCGGGCTCGCCCGTCTCGATGCGGCCGATGGTCTGGACGTGCACGCCCAGGCGCGCGGCCGCTGCGGCCTGGCCCTCGCCGGCCTCCGTGCGGGCCCGCTTCGCCGCCGCCCCCAGTTCCTGGATCGCTGTCAGGGCGTCGCCGCCGATGTCCGTCGAGATTCGCTTGCCTTGAGCCATGGGCGCATTGTCGCCGCGCCCGGGCCGGCGTTCAGACCGCGACGACGCTGAACGCGTAGACGCTCGTCGCCGTGCCGTCGGGCGACACGACCTCGATCGTGAAGCGGCTGCCGGCCGCCACCGCGACCGTCGCCGACGCCCCCTGCGCGACGGCCGCGCCGTCGACCCGGAGGGCACTGGCCTTGCCCGACATCGCGAAGGGCTGCACGGCGATGCGGCCGGTGGCGCGCGGCACGTTCACGGTGTAGGCGTAGGTCCAGGGATCGAACTTGCCGGGCAGCCGGTTGGGCACGCCGTTGGCCGGCGCCGCCCAGTGGACGTCCACGCCCACCAGCGCGCCGCCGTCGATCTCGACGTTGGCGAGCTGCGAATATTTGCGGTGGCCGTCGGCGGCGTTGTAGTTGACCGTGGCGCCGCACGGGAAGGCCGTGGTCGGCTGCGTCAGGTAGTCGACCGGATTGGCGTACTTGCCGATCGGGCCGATCGCCATCCAGTTCTTGTCGCGCCACATGTCGCCCACGATGCTCATGCGGTCGCCGCCCTTGGTGCCGCCGCGGATGGACGGTCTGGCGACGGCGTTGCCCTCGTCGATGAGCTGCTGGAAGCACTGGACGAAGTTGTTCACGCACTCGATGCCCACCGAGGTCTCCTGGTGGGCGTTGGTCACCTCCACGATCTGGCCGCTGGTGCTGCTGCGCCGGTAGTTGACGATGAGCTGGCGCGTGAGCGAGAGGAACAGGTCGACCTTCACGCTCTGGTACTGCGTGGTGTCGGCGGTGTGCGGGCGGTTGCAGCCCCACATGTCGGAGCCGAAGACCCAGCCGGTCTGGTTGACGATGAAGGTGGCGGTGCCGTTGGTGTGGCCGGGCTGGATCCAGGCCGTGCCCTGCACGTTGCCCAGGTCGAGCACTTGGCCGTCGTCGATCGCCACGGCGGCGCGACCGGCGGCCTGGAAGTCGGCACGGGTCGAGGCGATGAACGCCGCCTTCTCGATCGCCGAGGCGTACAGCGTGACCCCGGCCGAGGTGAAGTTGTAGATCTGCTCGGCGTGGTCGGGATGGTTGTGGCCGACCAGCACGTCGTAGGGCTTGGTGGCGAGGGTGTCGATGAAGGCCTTGAGGTTGGCCTTCTGGTAGCCGTACTCGCCGGCGTCGAAGACCAGGCCGCGCGCACTGCCCTCGATGTAGAAGACGAAGGCCTGGAAGTACTCGGCCGGGTTGTTGATCTTCCAGACCGTCGGCGCCGTGGCGCTGCCCGCGTGCATCAGCTTGGCCTGGAAGGCGCCGACGGCCGGGCGCACGATGTTCCAAGTGAACTCGCGCACGGCGCTGGTGGCCAAGCCGTTCTTCGTCGCCACGGCCTTCAGGCGGTAGAAGCGCGCGTCGGTGGTCGAGGTCAGCGGATTGACGAACTGCAGCACGCCGTCGGCCGTGAAGTCGTAGACCGCGCCCGCCGTCAGCGGGTCGGCCGGCTCGCTGCCGTCGAAGGTGACGGTGTAGCGGATGACCGCGCCGTCGGTCGGCGTGGAGATGCGCACGTAGCGGCGCGGCGCCGTGGTGCCGGCCTTGCACATCACCTGCGGCGGCGACACCTGGCGCGACGTGATGGCCGCCAGGATCGCCTTGGCCTCGTCGACCGAGAGCGTGCCGGCCGCATCGAAGGTCGTGCCGCTCGCGCCCTTCATGTAGCCCGCCGCGACCATCGCGGCCACGCTGGCGCGCCGGGCGGCGGCGATGCCGGCGGCGTCGGTGAAACCGGCCAGCGCGTCGGTGGCGGCGGCCGGGATCTTGAAGGCCTTGACGTAGACGTCGGCCGCGTCCTCCCGGCTTACCGCGCGCGTGGGCTGGAACGGACCGCCCGCGCCGGAAACGATCGACTCCTCCAGCGCGGTCTCGATCTGCTTGGCGTAGGGCGTCTCGCCGAACTTCACGTCCGAGAAGGTCGGCTGCGCGGCCTTGTACTGGTCGTTGTACTCGGACGAATGCACCCAGTCGAAGTGATCCGAGACCGTGGCGACGAACTCGCCGCGCGTCAGGGGCTTGGCGCCGGGCGACGTCGGCGTGGGGGTCGGCGCGGGCGCGGGCGTGGCGACATCGCGGTCGTCGCTGCCGCCGCAGCCCGACAGGGCCGCGCCGGCGCCGAGCGTGGCGGACAGGCCCAGCAGCCGGGCGAACAGGCGGCGCGAGATGCGTCCGGTCAGCGGGGCGTCGGGGTCGAGGGCGCGCAGGTCGTCGGCGGCCTGCGCGCGCGGAAAGGTCGGGTGCGTCATGGGATGTCTCCGGGATTCTTCGGGAATGCGCGCGGGTGCGCGGCGCGGGATCGGCGGCCGGCGGCGGCCTACTTGCGCACCTTGGCGATCTCGGCCTTGAGTTCGTTGATGGTCTCGGCGCCGACGTTGGCGGCGAACTTGTCGAACACCGGCTGGGTCTTGGCGCGCAGCTTGGCGACCTCCTGCGGCGGCAGTTCGGTGACGGTCATGCCGGCGGTCTTGAGTGCCGCCAGCGCCTTGTCGGCCTCGCCGCGCGAGACGGTGCGCTGGAAGCGCGTCGCCTCGGCGGCGGCCTCCTCGACGAGCTTGCGCTCCTCGGCGCTCATGCCGTCCCAGGTCTTCTTGGCGACGAGGAGCGCCTGCGGGTTGTAGATGTGGCGGGTCTGCGTGAGGTGCTTCTGCACCTCGGCGAACTTCGACGCCAGGATGGTCGTGTTGGGGTTCTCCTGCCCGTCGACGGCCTTCTGGTCGAGCGCCGAATACAGCTCGGGGAACGGCATCGGCGTCGCGTTGGCGCCCAGCGCGTTGAACAGGTCGATGTAGATCGGCGACTGGATCACGCGGATCTTCAGCCCGGCGATGTCGTCGGCTTTGGCGATCGGGCGCTTGCTGTTGGTCAGGTTGCGGAAGCCCAGGTCCCAGTAGCCCAGGCCGTGCAGGTTCTTCTCCTCCAGCCGGGCCATCAGCCGGCGGCCGAACGGGCCGTCGGTGACGGCGTCGGCCTCCTGCGCGCTGTCGAACAGGAACGGCAGGTCGTAGGCGGCGAACTCCCTGACCTGCGCGGTCAGGATGCCGGCGTTGAGCACCGTGAGGTCGAGCGTGCCGCCCTGCAGCGCCGACACGGTCTGCAGGTCGCCGCCCAGGCTGCCGCCCGGGAACAGCTTGACGGTGATCTTCTTCCCCGAACGCTCCGACACGAGGTCGGCGAACTTCTGCGCGCCCTGCGCCTGCGGGTGCCCGGTCTGGTTCTGGAAGGCGAACTTGAGCGTGCGCTCCTTGACCTGGGCCCCGGCGCCCGAGGCGGCCAGCGCGCAGAAAGTCACGGCGGCGAGGGCTGCGGACAGTTTTTTCATGAAGTCGTCTCCTGGGAGTTTTTTGGGGGGAAGGGAGCCAGGTCCTGCTCAGCCGGTGAACAGCTTCGCCGGCCAGGTCACGAGCCACGGGAACAGCACCATCAGGAACATGACGGCGAACTCGGCGATCATGAAAGGCACGACGCCGCGCGTGACGTCGTCCATCGACATCTTGCCCACGCCCGCCACCACGTTGAGCACCGTGCCCACCGGCGGCGTGACCAGTCCAATCGAGTTGTTGATGATGAACATGACGCCGAAGTACACCGGGTCGATGCCCGCGGCGTTGACCACCGGCATCAGCACCGGCGTCAGGATCAGGATGGTGGGCGTCATGTCCATGGCGGTGCCCACGACCATCACCAGCAGCATGATCGCGAACATCAGCAGCAGCTTGTTGTCCATGAACGGCCGCAGCAGCTCGATGACCTTCGAGGGCAGGTCCGCCACCGTGATGAGCCAGGCGCTGACCATGGCCGCGGCGATCAGGAACATCACGATGGCGCTGGTCTTGGCGGCGCCGACGAAGACGCCGCGGAGGTCGCGCCAGCCCAGTTCGCGGTAGACGACGGTCGACACGAACAGCGCGTAGACCGCCGCCACCACCGCCGCCTCGGTCGGCGTGAAGATGCCCATGCGCAGGCCCACCAGGATGATCAGCGGCAGCATCAGCGCCCACAGCGCATCGCGGAAGGCCCGGGCGATCTCGGCGCCGGACTTGCGCGGCGGCGGCGCGATCCTCTCGCGCCGCACCAGCCAGGCCCAGGTGAACCACAGCGCCGCGCCGATCAGCAGGCCCGGCACGATCGCCGCGAGGAACAGCTTGGAGATCGACACGTTGGCCGCCACGCCGAAGATCACCAGCCCGATGCTCGGCGGGATCACCGGTCCGATGACGCCGGTCGCGGCGATCAGGCCGCCGGCGCGCGCCTTGTCGTGGCCGGCCTTGACCATCATCGGCAGCAGCAGCGCGGTCAGCGCCGCCGCGTCGGCCACGGCC
Source organism: Variovorax sp. PvP013 (assembly GCF_050435945.1). NCBI lineage: Bacteria > Pseudomonadati > Pseudomonadota > Betaproteobacteria > Burkholderiales > Comamonadaceae > Variovorax > Variovorax sp. PvP013. The sequence continues at coordinate 69,713 of NZ_JBNDLF010000011.1, read as the reverse complement.
GAGCCCGACAGCGCCGACAGCAGGCACCCCGCCATGATGGTCACGTAGCCCAGCCCGCCCTTGACGTGGCCGACCAGCGCCAGCGCGAAGTCGACGATGCGCCTGGACAGGCCACCCACGTTCATGATCTCGCCGGCGAGCATGAAGAAGGGCACGGCCAGCAGCGGGAAGCTGTCGGCGCCACCGATCAGGTTCTGCGCCAGGATCTGGGCGTCGAACAGGTCGAGATGCCACATCAGCGCCACGCCGCTGGCCAGCAGCGAGAAGGCGATGGGGATGCCCAGCGCCATCGACGCCAGCAGCGCGCCGACGAAGACGAGAATCGTCATGGGAGTTTCCTCGGCGCGTCGGCGCGGGATTCGGGGGATGCCGAGGCCTCGATGGCTCCGACCGGATGCTCGCCCAGGATCTGCCGCAGCTGCACGGCCTCCTCGGACTCCTGCACCATCACCAAATCGGCGTCGGCGATGCGGCCGGTGAGCAGGCGGAACAGGTCGAGCAGCAGGATGATCGCGGCCATGACGGCAAAGACGATGGCCGACGCGTAGACGATCGCCATCGAGGCGCCGGTGGTCGGCGCGGTGACGTCCCAGTTGATCCGGGCCTGCGCCAGGCTGCCCTGGAACAGCAGCCCCACGATGCCGAGCATGACGAGGTGGCCGATCGCCAGGCAGATCTTCTTGCCCGCCGGCGGCAGCTTCTGGACCACCATGTCGACGCCGAGGTGGCCGTGCTCGCGCAGCGCCACGATCGCGCCCAGGAAGGTCATCCAGATGAACAGCCAGCGCGAGACCTCCTCGGAGACCGTGATGCCGGAATTGAAGCCGTAGCGCAGCACGACGTTGCCGAACACCAGCACCACCATCACCGCCAGCATGGCGGCGATGACGCCTTCGAGCACGCGGCAGACGCGATCGATCCAGCGACCCAGGGCCATGGGAGCGTCCGGGGTCCGGTTCAGCGCGGCGCCGCTTCGCGCAGCGTCTCGACCAGCGCGCGCAGCGCCGCCAGGTACGACTGCGGACCGAAGCCCTGCACCGTGGCCTTCACGGCCGGCGAGATGATCGAGTGCGCGCGCCAGGCCTCGCGCGCGGCGATGTTGGACATGTGCACCTCGATCGAGGGGAACGGCATCGCCTTGATGGCGTCGTGCAGCGGCACGCCGTGCTGCGTGAGTCCGGCCGGGTTCACCAGCGCGCCCTGCGCGATGTCGATGTGCGCGTGCAGGAAGTCGATCAGGGCGCCCTCGTGGTTCGACTGCAGCGTCAGCAGTTCGACCTGGAGTTCGGCGGCCAGACGCGCCAGGCGCGCGTCGATCTCGGCCAGGGTGGTGGTGCCGTAGATGTGCGGCTCGCGGCGGCCGAACAGGTTCAGGTTGGGGCCGTGCAGGACGAGGATCTTCATGGCAGGCCCGGTGGTGGCGACAGTGGCGGCTGGGGCGGCGTTCATTTGCGGATCCGTGCCAGCTCGGCGTCGTAGAGCTTGACGATGGCCGGGTCGTAGCTGGCGGCGAAGCGCTCGGTCACCGGCTTGGCGATCTGCCGCATGCGGGCCTGCTCGGCCGGCGCGACCTGGTTGACCTGCAGCCCCTTGGCCTGCAGGTCGCCGACGGATTTCTGCGCCGCGGCGCGGCTGACCTGCCGCTGGTAGCCGCGCGCCTCGTCGGCGGCCTCGCGCATCATCTTCTGCTCGGGCGGCGTCAGGCCGTCCCAGAACTTCTTGCTCACCAGCACGATGTTGGCGGCGTAGACGTGGTTGGTCGCGCTCAGGAACTTCTGCACCTCGAAGAACTTGTTCGACAGGATCACCGAGTACGGGTTCTCCTGGCCGTCGACCGCCTTGGCCTCCAGCGCGCCGTAGAGTTCGGCGAAGGGCATCGGCACCGGGTTGGCCTTGAAGGCCTTGAAGGTCTCCAGGAACACCGGATTGGGAATGACGCGGATCTTCAGGCCCTCGAAATCCTCCGCCTTCATGATGGGTCGCTTGCTGTTGGTGACGTTGCGGAAGCCCAGGTCCCAGTAGCCCAGCGCGACCAGCCCCTTCTCCGGCAGCCGGGCGATCAGCGCCTGGCCGAGCGGCCCGTCGAGCAAGGCGTCGGCCTGCTCGAAGGTGCCGACGGCGAACGGGAAGTCGACCAGGCCGAACTCCTTGACGATGCCCGCCAGCGAGGTCGTCGCCGGCGCCGACATCTGCTGTACGCCGCCCTGCAACGCCGACTGCTGCTGCATCTCGTTGCCCAGCTGCGAGGCCGGGAACTCCTGCACCTTCATCCTGCCGCCGCTCTTGGCCGCCAGCAGCTCGGCGAAGCGCTTGACGCCGAAGCTCACCGGGTGGTCGGCATTGTTGAGGTGGCCGAAGCGGATCACGCGCTCGGGCGTGGACTGGGCCAGCGCGCGGACGCCGGAAAGGCCGATCAGCAAGGCTAGTCCCGCGGCCGCCAGCGTCTTCAGAGGGGTTCTCACATCGCGTCTCCGGTGGATCGACCCCGCACGCCCGTCGCGCGTCATCGACCGGCGAAGCTTAACGATCGACTGGAAAGAGTTTCCATGGTGGAAACCCTTTGCACCGACGCATTACAGTCATGACAGCATTCCCACGACCCGACCGGGATCACCCAAAGGACCGACCGCGATGAGCTCCATCCTCGAACGCAGCTTCAGTATCCTGGAACACCTGGCGCTGCACCCCGAAGGCCGGCCGCTGTCGGCGCTGGCCTCGGAGCTGGCGATGCCGCTGAGCGCCACGCACCGGCTGCTGACCGAACTGACCCGCTGCGGCTACGTGCGCCAGCAGCAGAGCCAGGGCGACTACACCTTGACCATCAAGCTCGTCTCGATCGGGCTGGGCTTCCTGAGCGCCAGCGGCATCGTCGACATCGCGCAGCCCCTGCTCGACCGGCTGGCGACGGCGTCGGGCGAACTGGTGCGGCTGGCGGTGGTCGACGGCGACGCCCTCACCTTCGTCGCCAAGGCCCAGGGCGCCACGCGCGGCCTGCGCTACGACCCGGACATGGGCCTGTCGGTCAACCTGTCGTGCAGCGCCGCCGGGCACGCCTGGCTCTCGACGATGAGCGACGAGGCCGCCCTGCGGCGCATCGCCGGCCAGGGCTTCGGCCGGCCCGAGGACTACGGACCGCGCGCGCCGACGACCGTCAAGGACCTGCTGGCCTTCCTGGACGCCGCGCGCGAACGGGGCTTCAGCATGATCACCGAGGTCTTCTCGCCCGGCATGAGCGCCATGGCCGCGCCGATCCGCAGCGGCGCCACCGGCGCGGTCGTCGGCGTGGTCACCATCGCCGGTCCGCTGGTGCGCCTGACCGAGGCCCGGATGATCGAGCTCGGCCCCGCGCTGATCGAGGCCACCGACGATCTCGCCCGGGCCAGCGGGGCCTCGGCGCTGTTCAGGCGGGCGACGCGGTAGGGCGTCGCTCGCGGGCGCCGGCAGCCGACGCGCCAGCCGATGCACTGCCACGATCTGCCGTCCCTCTCCGACAGCCGGCGCGCGGCATCCGCCCAGCCTCGTGGTCTTTCCACCGAGGTCCTTCGATCATGAACTTCCCTTTCCATCGTCCTTCCCGCGTCGCTTCCACCCTCGGCGTCGTGCTCCTTCCGGTCGCCCTGGCATTCGCCTCGGGCGCGATGGCGCAGACCGCCGGCGCCGCCGCCCCGGCCGCGCCGGCCGTCTCGGCGCCCGGTGCGACGACCGGCACGCCCGCCCCCATGGCCGGCAAGACCGCCCGCGCCGACGCTGCGCTGCTGCGCGACATCGCCCACGCCAACCTGGCGGAGATCGCCACCGGCCAGCTGGCCGCCGAGAAGGCGACCGATCCCAAGGTCAAGGAATTCGCCCGGACCATGGTCGACGACCACACCAAGGCGCTCGGCGACGTCACGCAGCTGGCCCAGGCCAAGGACGTCAAGCTGCCCACCGAGCCCGACGTCAAGCACAAGGCCGCCATGGCCAAGCTCAAGCTGATGAGCGGCGCGTCCTTCGACAGGAGCTACGTGAAGACGGCCGGCGTCGCCGACCACGTCGCCACCGAGAAGCTGCTCAAGAAGACGCAGACCGGCGCCCGCGACGGCGAGGTGAAGGCCCTGGCCGACAAGATGCTGCCCGTGGTGCAGCAGCACCTGGTGCACGCGCGCGAACTCGACGGCATGAAGAAGTGATGGAACGGGTCGACGTCGTCAGTCGACCTGGATGCCGCGTGCCTTGACCAGCGCCTCGACGCGCACGGTCTCGTCGCGCACGAACTTCGAGAACGACGCGGGCGCGGTGCCGGCGGGCACCAGCCCGAGCTGCAGCAGCTTGGCGTCGACCTGGGGATCCTTCACGGCCGCCTGGACCGCCTCGGCCAGTTTCCGCACCACGTCCGGCGGCGTCCCCCGGGGCAGGAACACGCCGTTCCACTCGACCACGTCGTAGCCCTTGAGTCCCGATTCGGCCAGGGTGGGCACGTCGGGCAGGCTCGACACGCGCCGGCTCGAACTGACCGCCAGTGCGCGCAGCTTGCCCGACCTGACGTACCCGAGCGTCGACACCACGTTGCCGAAATAGGCCGAGACCTGCCGGCCCATCACGTCGGTCAGCGCCGGCGCGCCGCCCTTGTAGGGCACGTGCGTCATGGCGATCCGGGCCTGTTCGTTGAGCGCCTCGCCCGCCAGATGGGAACCCGTGCCGCCCCCGGCGGACGCGAAATTCAGCGCGCCGGGATTCCGGCGGGCGAAGTCCAGGAACTCGGCCACGGTGCGGTACGGCGCATCGGGCGGCACGACCAGGATCTGCGGCGCCGTGGCGACCAGGGACACCGGGATGAAGTCCCGGGCCGCGTCGAAGGGGAGCTTGCGCAGCGACGGATTGACGGAGAAGGCCGAGGCGTCGTAGAGCACCGTATAGCCGTCGGCCGGTGCCTTGGCCACGGCGTCGGCGCCGATGACGCCACCGGCGCCGGGCTTGTTGTCGATGACGATCGGCTGGCCCAGCGTCGCGCTCATGTGCTGCGCCACGATGCGCGCGGTGTTGTCGGCGCCGCCGCCGGCGGCGTAGGGCACCACCAGGCGGATGGGCTTCTCCGGCCACGCGGCCCAGCCGAGCAGGGGCGCGCACAGGACCAGGACGGCGAGGGAGCGAAGACTTCTTTTCATGGGCGGTCCCGGAGGTCGGTGTCGGTGTCGGATTCGGTCCTGGATTCGGATTCGGGTCGCGCGGGGAAGCCGTAGAGCACGGCCGGGTTGTCGACCAGCACGCGCCGGCGCGCCGCCTCGTCGGGCACCCAGCGCGCGAGCAGGTCGAACAGCGCGGCGTCGTCGGGCTTGGCGTGCGCTTCTTCGGTCGGATGCGGCCAGTCGCTGCCCCACACGGTGCGTCGCGGCGCGAGCCGGGCCCAGCCGCCGGCCACCGCGTCCGTGTCGACGTACCCGCCCGCCGCGCCCGACGCCGAATCGAGGTAGGCGCCGGAGAGCTTGATCCAGGCGCGGCCGTCGTCCAGCAGCGCGCGGACCACGCCGAAGGCGGGATGCGCCCGCCCCTCGGGCAGCGGCAGGCGCGCCAGGTGATCGAAGACGACGGTGCCGGGCAGCCGGCCGAGCAGGGCGGCGTGCTCGACGATCTGGTCGGCGTTCCAGTGCAGCTGCACGTGCCAGCCGAGATCGTGCACGCGGTTCGCGAGCGGCTCGACGCTGTCGAAACCGGTGGCCGCGTGGGTCGGCGTGTACAGGGTGAAGCGGATGCCGCGGATGCCGCCGGCGTCCAGCCGCGCCAGCGCCGCGTCGCTCACGTCGGGCCGCAGCACCGCGATGCCGCGCGTGACCTCGCGTCCGAGCGCCGCGATCGCGTCCAGCGTCACGTCGTTGTCGGTGCCGTGGACCCGCGGCTGCACGACCACCGTGCGCCGCGTGCCGATGCGGCGCTGCAGTCCGCGGTAGTCCCCGGCGGTGGCGTGGTCGAGCAGCGCCGCCCCGCCGACCCGGGGGAAGCGCCGGTCGTAGACGTGCATGTGCGCGTCGCACGCGTCCGGCGGCGCCGCGGTGGCGGGCCCGGTGGTGCCGCTGCTGTGGGGCACCGTCCGCGGCGCGGTCATCGCGGCGCCGTGTCGCCGCCGTCGTCGGCCGCCGCGGCGGGTGCGACGGCTGCCGTGGCCCCGGTCACCAGCGCCGTGTGCTGTCCGAGCGTCGGGGCGGCGAAGGGGTCCGGCCCGGGTGTGCGGTCGAACGCGATCGGACGGGTGAAGCCGCGGTAGCTGCCCAGCGTCGGATGGGCGAAGGTCGCCACCATGTCCTCGGCCATCACCTGCTCGTGGTCGAACATGTCCTCCACGGTGCGGGCCGCCGCGCAGGGCACGGCCTCGCCGAAGATCGCCTCCCATTCGAGCGCGCTGCGCGCGGCCAGCGCGGCGCGCAGCCGGGGCACGATCTCGTCGACGTGCAGGGCGCGCTTGCGCACGCTGTCGTAGCGCTCGTCCTCGGCCAGCTCGCCCAGGCCGACGCGCTCGCACAGGGCCCGCCAGAAGTGCGGCGTGTTGGCGGAGATGTAGATGTGACCGTCCCGGGTCGGATGGATGCCGGTGATGCCGCCGGAGCGCATGTCGCGCCCCACGTCCCGGGGTTCGCCCTCGGCCCAGACCATGCGGGCCGACTGCATCGTCAGCGCCGCGCGCAGCAGCGAGACGCCGACGAACTGGCCCCGGCCGCTGCGCTCGCGCTCGTACAGGGCCGACGCCACGCCCGCGGCCACCAGCGCGGCGGCGTGGTAGTCGACGATGGAGCCGTACAGGATCTCGGGCGGTCCGCCGCGCCGGCCCTGCAGCGCGCACATGCCGGTCATCGTCTGCAGCACCTGGTCGTAGCCGGCCTTGTCCTTCAGCGGGCCGGCCTCGCCGTAGCCCGTGACGCTGCAGTAGATCAGGCGCGGGTTGACCGCCCGCAGCTGCTCGTAGGCGATGCCCAGACGCGGCGGCACGCTGGGCCGGAAGTTGTGCACCAGCACGTCCGCCGTGCGCACCAGCGCCATCAGCGCGGCGTGGTCGTCCGGCCGCTTCAGGTCCAGCACCACGCCCAGCTTGCTGCGGTTGACGCCGACGAAGGCGCGGCTCTCGGCCTCCAGTGTCGAGGGGTACTTGCGCAGGTTGTCGCCGGCCGGCGGCTCGATCTTGACGACCTCCGCGCCCTGGTCGGCCAGCAGCGAGCAGCCGTACGGCCCGGCGATGTAGGCGCTGAGGTCCAGCACGCGCAGGCCGCTGAGCGGCCCGGCCGGGCCGGTGCGTCCGGGCAGGGAGGGCGCGTCCCGGTCGGTGGGGATGTTCGTCATGGTCGGCTCCGGCTTCGTTCTTCAGTCGGCGGTGATGTTCTGCTGCTTCGCCAGCTTCTTCCAGCGTTCGATGTCCTCGGCGATCACGGCGCCGAACTGCGCCGGCGTCAGCGGCGTGGCGATGGCGCCTTCCTTCAGGAAGTTGGCCGCCAGCTCGGGCTTGGCCAGCGCCGCGTTGACCGCGCCGTTGAGCCTGCCCACGACCTGCGGCGGCGTGCCGGCGGGCGCGAGCAGGCCCCACCAGAGTTCGAACTCGTAGCCCGGCACGGCGCTGGCCATGGGGGTCAGCTCGGGCGCGACCGGGCTGGGCTTGAGGCTGGTGATGCCGACGGCGCGCAGCTTGCCGCTGCGCACCATCGGCAGCAGCGACGGGCCGCTGGAGATCAGCAGCTGCGTCTGGTTGCCCACCAGGTCGGTCACGGCCGGCCCCATGCCCTTGTACGGGATGTGCGTGATCTGCAGGTCGCCGACCCGCGCCTTGAGCAGCTCGGTGCCGAACTGGTTGACGCTCCCCGTCCCCGACGAGGCGTAGTTGTACTGGCCGGGCCGGGCCTTGATGGCCGCGACGAGCTCGGCCGGCGTCCTGGCTGGAAAGTCGTTGTTGACCGCGACGATGAACGGTCCCTTGGCGAACATCGCCACCGGCGCGAGGCCGTTGACCGGGTCGAACGGCAGCTTCGACTGGATCGCCGCGTTGGTGGTCATGCTCGAGGAGACGGCCACCAGCGTGTAGCCGTCGGGCGCGGCCTTGGCCACCTGGCCGGTGCCGGTGTTGCCGCTGGCGCCGGGCCGGTTGTCGATGATCACCGGCTGCCCGAGCTGATCGCCCAGCTCCTTGGCGACCTGGCGCGCGAAGGTGTCGTTCGATCCGCCGGCCGGATAGGGCACGACGATGGTGATCGCCCTGGACGGGTACGCGGCCTGCGCCAGCGCCGCGCCGGCCGACAGCGCGCCGCACGCGGCCATCAGGGCGACCGCCGAGGCGCGCCGCAGGAAGGTCGGGGAAGGGGTGTTCATGGATGTCGTCTCCTGGTTCTCGTGTGGAAGGGTGCGGATGCAGGGGCGCGGCGACGCTCAGTCCGGCAGCAGGCCGAGGCCGCGGGCGCTGGCCACGATGGCGCGGGCGCGGACCACGAAGGGGATGTCGATCATCCTGCCGTCGACCACGTAGGCGCCCACGCCGCGCGCGTCGGCGTCGCGGGTGGCCTCGACCACCTTCAGAGCGTGGGCGATCTCGGCATCGGTCGGCCGGAAGACCGCGTTGGCGATCGCCACCTGGCTCGGATGGATGCAGGTCTTGCCCAGGAAGCCCAGGTCGCGCGCGAGCCCGGCCTCGGCCCGGAAGCCCTCGGTGTCGCGGATGTCCGCGAAGGCGCTGTCGTAGGCGTAGACGCCGGCCTCGCCGGCGGCCATGCGCACCGCGAACATGGCCTGCCGGATGGCCGACGGTTCGCGCCGCGCGATGCCCAGCGGCTCGAACAGGTCGCCCAGTCCCAGCTGCAGGCCGACGACGCGGGGATGGGCCTTCGCCAGCTCGGCCGCGGCGCGCAGCGCGCCCGGGGTCTCGATGTTGAGCAGCAGGCCGATCGGCGCCGCGACGCCGTGTTCCCGCTCCGCCCGTTCGATCGCGGCGACGGCGGCGCGCACGTGGGCGGCGCTCTCCGGCTTGGGCAGGTTGAGCACCCGCACGCCCGGCCGCGCGACGGCGCGCACGTCGGCTTCGAAGTGCGGCGTGTCCATGGCGTTGACGCGCACGATGATCGTCTTGCCGCTCGCGGCGACGCCGCCCTGGCGCAGGAAGTCGCCCAGGACGCCCCGCGCCTCGTCCTTGCGCGATTCGGAGACGGCGTCCTCCAGGTCGAAGGAGATGCCGTCCGCGGCGCTGGCGAGCGCCTTGGCGAACAGTTCGGGGCGCGAGCCCGGGACGAAGAGTTTGCTTTTCATGGGCGGCAGTATCGGCCGGCCCTGAAGCTGGATTCGCATACGCTTTCTATGTTCAGATGACAGGAAATGTGAATTGCGAACCCATGGAAACCGCCTACCTGCACAGCTTCCTCCTGGTCGTCGAATCGGGCTCGATGTCGGAGGCGGCGCGCCGGCTGAACCTGACGCCCGCCGCCGTCGCCCAGCAGGTCCGGGCCCTGGAGCGCGAGCTGGGCGCGGGCCTGCTCGCGCGCGCCGGCCGCACGGTGCAGCCCACCGCCGCCGGCCACCTGCTGGTCCAGCGCGGCCGGGCGCTGCTGCGCGAGGTGGGCGACATCAAGACCCTGCTGGGCAGCGACCCGGCCGGCGGCGAGCTGCTCGTGGGCACCATCAACACCGCCCTGCACAGCCTGCTGCCGGACATCCTGGCGCGCTTCGTCCGCACCCGCGCGGGCGTCAAGATCTTCCTGCAGTCGGGCACCACCGCCGCGCTCTACAAGGCCGTCCAGCAGGGCGAGCTCGACGCCGCCGTCTGCCTGTATCCGCCCTTCGCGCTCGCCAAGACCTTCGACTGGACCCTGCTGCGCGAGGAGCCCCTGGTGCTGCTGGCGCCGCGCCGCCAGGCCCGGCGCGATCCGCACGCGCTGCTGCGGACCTCGCCGCTGATCCGCTACGACCGCAGCCTCGGCGGCGGCAGGCAGGCCGACCGCTACCTGCGCGCGGCCGGCATCGTGCCCGAGGAGCGCCTGGAGCTGAGTTCGCTGCTGGCCATCGCGATGATGGTGGATCGCGGCCTGGGCGTCTCGCTGGTGCCCGACATCGCCTCGCCCCTGCTCGAGGGCCAGCGCGTGGCCAAGATCGCCCTGCCGCTGCCGTCCGAGCCGCGCCGCTTCGGCATCCTGTGGCTGCGCGCGTCGGCCCGGCTGGCGCTGATCCGCGACTTCGTGGCGAGCGCCGAGGCGGTCGTCGCGGCGCGGTCGGCGGCGCCGGCGACCTGATCCCCGGTCACGCGACCGGCGCACGGCGCCGGGGCGTCACGCCGCGTCAGGACGACGCCCCGGTCCCTGCTCGAACAGACCGACGCACAGCCCCCGCAGCCACCGGTTCCCGGGCTCCTGGTGATAGCGCGCGTGCCAGTGCTGCTTGACCGTGAAGGGCGGTACCGGCACCGGGCAGTCGAAGACGCCCAGGCCGCTGCCGCGGGCCAGGGTCTCGCCGATCTGCCGCGGCAGGGTGGCGACCAGGTCGGTGGTCGAGACGATGGCGGCCAGCCCCAGGAAACCCGGCAGTTCCAGCAGCACGCGGCGCGTCACGCGGTGCCGCGCCAGTGCCGCGTCGAGCAGCTGCACGCCGGTGCCGCCGACAATCCCGACGTGCGCCTCGGCCTTGTAGGTCGCCAGGTCCAGCGCGTCCGCCGCCCGGATGCGCGGGTGCGCCGGGTTGACGATGCAGACCCAGTCCTGCGGATAGAGCACCTGCTGGTAGAAGCCCGACTCCAGCCACGGCACCAGCCCGATCGCCAGGTCCGCCTGCCCCGAGCGCAGCGACGCGGCCGTCCGCTCGTCGATGCGCGCGGCCTCCAGCCGCACGCCCGGCGCCGCCGCGCGCACGTGCGCCAGCAGCCGTGGCAGCAGCGTGACGTGGCTCGCGTCGGTCATGCAGATGCAGAAGCGCCGCGTCGCCGTCGACGGGTCGAAGACCGGTTCCGGCTCGGACAGCCGGCGCAGCGCTGCCAGCGCCTCGCGCGCCGGGCCGATCAGCGCGTCGGCGCGCGGCGTGGCCTGCATGCCTTCGGGCGTGCGGACGAACAGTTCGTCGCCCAGCTGCCGGCGCAGGCGGCCGAGCCAGTTGCTCACCGTGGGCTGGCTCTGGCCGAGCTGCTCGGCCGTGCGCGTGACGCTGTGCGTGGCGTGCAGCAGGTCGAACAGCCGCAGCTGCCTGACGCTCAGCAGCCGGGCGCCGCCTTCCATGTCGTCGTCGTCGGGATCGGAGGTGTCCATGTCGAAATCGAATGTAGACCATTCGGCCCATGTCATGGTCGAAATGAGCGTCGAACCCTATCGTCGTGCCATCCACCAAGGAGACACGACGACATGAAGATCCATTTCCTGGGCGCCGGCGCCCTCGGATGCGCCATCGGCGGCACGCTGGCCGCCGCCGGCTCCGAGGTCACGCTGATCGACCCCTTCCAGGCCCACGTCGACGCCATCGCGCGCGATGGCCTGCACCTGCGCGGCGGGCCGGACGAGCCCGAGCGCACCGTCCGGGTCGCCGCCGCCACCGGCGTCGACGGGCTGCCACCGGCCGATCTGGTGATCGTGCTGGTCAAGTCCTTCCACACGCGCTCGGCCATCGAGGGCGCGCGCTCGATCGTCGGGCCCGAGACGGCCGTGATGTCGCTGCAGAACGGCCTGGGCCACGAGGAGATCCTGGCCGAGGTCGTGGGCCGCGAACGCGTGCTCGCCGGCAAGACCTACGTCGGCGGCGTGCTGCTGGGGCCGGGCCGGATCATCGCCGGCACGCGCGGCAAGCGCACCGTCATCGGCGAGCTCGACGGCACCGTCAGCGAGCGCGCGAAGGCCATCGCCGCCGAGTTCGAGCGCGCCGCCCTGCCCTGCGAGGTCAGCGGCGACATCCTGGGCGTGATGTGGGACAAGCTCCTGATCAACGTCTCGACCGGCGCCTTGAGCGGCATCACCGGCCAGACCTACGGCAGCCTCTACGCCGTGCCCGAGATCGAGGCCACCGCCGTCGCCGCCGTGGCCGAGGCGATGGCCGTGGCGCGAGCCGCCGGCGTGACCCTGTCGATCCGCGAACCGCGCGAGGCCTGGCTCATGGCCGCCGAGGGCCTGCCGGCCGCGTTCAGGACCTCGATGCTGCAGAGCCTGGAGAAGGGCGCGGCCACGGAGATCGACTACATCAACGGCGCGGTGGTGCGCGCCGGCCAGAAGCACGGCGTGCCCACGCCGGTCAACCAGACGCTGGTGGCCGCCATCAAGGGCATCGAGCGCCGCATGGAGGAAAGCACGAAATGAGCACCGCCCATCCCCCCAAGGCCTACCTGGAGCACGTCGCCATCTGGGTCAGGGACATCCACTGGCACATCCGCTTCTTCCACGACGTCTGCGGCATGACGATGCGCGAGGTCCAGGGCACGGTCGAGGAGCCGGTCCAGTACTGGACGCTCGGCGGCCTGCAGTTCATGGCCAAGCCCGACCACGACGCGCCCGAGGGCCGTCTCGGCCACCTCGGCGTGATGTGCGAGGACCTCGAAGCCGCCCTGAGCGCGGCGCGGGCCTTCGGCGTCACGGAGATGCCGCAGGGCCGCAACTGGCTGCGCCTGCCCGACGGCCTGGCCGTCGAGTTCATCCAGGCCGCACCGGGCTCGGTGGCCCGGGCCCTGGCCGTCCAGCCACGCGGCTGAGCCGGATCCCTCCTCCCTCCCCCCAACAAGAGACAGACAGGACATCTGATGACGATCGAAGACAAATACTGGGACGACGCCGTCGTCGGCGCGGCCTGCACCAGCCCCGGCTACGAAGTGACCGAGGCCCGCGTCATGGCCTACGCCGACCTCACCGGCGACCACACGCCGGTCCACACCGACGAGGCCTACGCCCGCACCACGCCCTTCGGCACCCGCGTGGCGCACGGTCTGTTCGGCCTGTCGATCGCCGACGGCCTGAAGACGAACAGCGACATGCGCTTCATGCCGGGCATGTCGCTCGGCTGGGAATGGCGCTTCGTCGGCCCGATCAAGCTGGGCGACACGGTGCGCGTGCGCTTCCACGTCGCGAGCAAGCGCGAGTCGAAGAGCCGCCCGGGCTGGGGCATCCTGGTGCTGCCGTCGGAGCTGATCAACCAGCGCGACGAGGTGGTGCAGCAGGGCGAGCACCGCGTGATGGTGCCGAGGCGGCCGGCATGAGCGCGCGACCACCCACCGCGCAGCCGCCGCAGGCCCTGCCCCTGGCCGGCATCCGCGTCGTCGACTACAGCCATTTCCTCGCCGGCCCCTACGTCGGGCGCTGCCTGGCGGCGCTGGGCGCCGAGGTCGTCAAGGTCGAGCGGCCCGGCACCGGCGACGCCGGACGCCAGCACGCTTGGTTCGTCGGCGAGCACAGCGGCTACTTCCTGCAGCAGAACATGGGTAAGAAGGGCCTGTGCGTCGACACCAAGGACCCGCGCGGCAACGCGCTGATGCAGAAGCTGGTCGACAGCGCGGACGTCTTCATCGAGAACTACCGCCCCGGCGCGCTGAAGAAGCTCGGCCTGGGCTACGAGGACCTGGCCACGCGCAACCCGGGCCTGGTGTACTGCTCGATCTCGGCCTACGGCCACACCGGGCCGGACGCGCACCGCGCCGGCTTCGGCCTCATCGCCGAGGCCAAGAGCGGGATCATGCAGATGGTGGGCAACCCGGGCGAGGCGCCGCCATTGCTGCGCATCTCGCTGGGCGACATGTACACCGGCATCCACGCGGTGGCCGCCATCAACGCCGCCCTGCTCGGACGCGTGACGTCCGGCAGGGGCCAGCACATCGACATGGCGCTCTACGACACGCTGGTCTCCATGCACGAGTACGCGGTCCAGTGCTACACGCTCTCCGGCGGCCAGGAAGTGCCGGTGCAGACCGGCCACGACATGCCCAACTCGACGCTCTACGGCGTCTTCCGCGCCCAGGACGGCGACCTCGTCGTCGCCGCGCAGGTCGACGACGCCTGGAAGCGCTTCGCGGCGCTGGTCGAGGCGCACGGCGGGCCGGTGGGCTTCGGCGCCGACGCGCGCTACCACACCTCGGCCGGCCGCAACGCGAACCGGCTGGAGATCCTGCCGGTGGTGCGCGAGTGGGTGGCCGCGCGGCCGGTGGCCGAGGTGCTGCGCCTGCTCGACGCCATCGACGTGCCCTGCGCCAAGGTGCAGCGCATCGACGAGGTGCTGGCCGATCCGCAGATCCAGGCGCGTGGCATGGTGCTGGAGCAGGCGCATCCGGCGCTGGGAACGATCCGCCTGCCCAACCTGCCGTTCCGCTTCTCCGGCTGCGACACCACCGAGACCCGGGTCGCGCCCGACCTGGGCCAGCACAACGCCGAGATCGCCGCCGGCCTGGGCTTCGACGAGGCCGAGATCGCCGCCATGCAGGCCGACGGCGTGCTCTTCGGCAAGTGAACGAAAGAACGGAAGACTTCCCATGAGCGACCGCTACGCCGTCATCGGCAACCCCATCGGCCACACCAGATCCCCGCTGATCCACGGCAGCTTCGCCGCGGCCACCGGCCAGGACATCGACTACACCGCCATCGAAGGGCCGCTCGACGGCTTCGCGCACGCCGTGCACGCCTTCCGCGACGCGGGCGGCCGCGGCATGAACGTGACCGCGCCGTTCAAGCTGCAGGCCCTCGAACTCGCCACCGAGCGGCTCGAACGCGCCGAACTCGCCGGCGCCACCAACGCGCTGAAGTTCGAGGGCGACCGCATCCTGGCCGACAACTTCGACGGCGTCGGGCTGGTCGCCGACATCACGCGCAACCTCGGCGTGGCGATGAAGGGCGCGCGCGTGCTGCTGCTGGGCGCCGGCGGCGCGGCGCGTGGCGCGCTGCTGCCGTTCCTGGCACAAGGTCCGACCGAACTGGTCGTGGCCAACCGCACGCCGGCGACGGCCACCGCGCTGGCCGAGCGCTTCGCCGCCCACGGCCGCGTGACGGCGGCGGCCTGTGCCGACCTGGCCGGCGAGCGTTTCGACGTCGTCGTCAACGCCACCTCGGCCAGCCTCAGGGCGGAACTGCCGCCGGTGCCGGTCGGTGTCTTCCACGGCGCGCAGCTGGCCTACGAGCTGGTCTACGGCAAGGGCCTGACGCCTTTCCTGCGCCTGGCGCGGGACGCGGGCGTCGCGCGGCGGGCCGACGGCGTGGGCATGCTGGTCGAGCAGGCGGCCGAGGCCTTCGCCTGGTGGCGCGGCGTGCGACCCGACACGCGCGCCGTCATCGAGCGCATGACGATCCCGCTGGTCTGACACGGAGCGCCGATCCATGACCCACCGCATCCTGATGCTGCACGGCATCAACCACGACATGTTCGGCAAGCGCGACCCGGCCCAGTACGGCACGGTCACGCTGGCCGAGATCGACGCGCGACTGCAGGCCCTGGGCCGCGAACTCGACGCCGAGGTCGAAAGCTTCCAGACCAACGCGGAAGGCGCGATGTGCGAGCGCATCCACCGGGGCTTCACCGACGGCGTCGACGCGGTGCTGATCAACGCCGGCGCCTGGACGCACTACAGCTACGGCATCCGCGACGCGCTGGCGATCCTGACCTGTCCGGTGGTGGAACTGCACATGTCCAACATCCACGCGCGCGAGGCGTTCCGGCACCATTCGGTGTTCGCGGAGATCGTGAAGGGCCAGATCTGCGGCTTCGGCGTCGACAGCTACCTGCTGGCGCTGCGCGCGGCGGTCTCGGCCGTCCGGCAGGCCGCGGGCTGACGTCTACAGTCCCCCCTCTCCGGATCATCTCCGGCGTCCCGTCGCGGGGACGCCCGCCCACGGCATGCTCGACGTCCTCGCCATCACCTCGCCCATCTTCATCGCCATCGCGCTGGGCTTCCTCACCACGCGCGCGGGACTGTTCGAGCGCGCCGACATGCGGGTGCTGGGTCGCTTCGTCGTCCACCTGGCGCTGCCGGCGCTGCTGTTCCGCCTGATGGCGACGCGGCCGCTGGCCGAGATCCTGAACGCCACCTACCTGCTGGCCTACCTCGGCGGCTCGCTGGCCGTGCTGGCGGGGGCATGGTTCTGGCATCGCCGCGTCGGCCGGCTCGACGAGGCCGCCAGCGCCTTCCGGGCCATGGGCATGGGCTGCGCCAATTCGGGCTTCGTCGGCTATCCGATCCTGCTGCTGCTGTTCGCACCGGTGGCCGGCGTCTCGCTGGCGCTCAACATGCTGGTGGAGAACGTCGTGCTGATCCCGCTGGTGCTGGTGCTGGCCGAGCGCGGGCGCGCCGGCGCGACCCCGGGCTGGCGCGCGGTCGGCGCGTCGCTGCTGCGCCTCGGCCGCAACCCGATGATCCTGGCGATCTTCGCGGGCCTGGCGGTGTCGCTGGTCGGCGCCCGGCTGCCCTCGCCGCTCTCCCGAGCGATCGAGTTGTTCGCCGCGGCCAGCGCGGCGCTGTCGCTGTTCGTCATCGGCGGCAGCCTGGTGGGCCTGCCGCTCCAGGGGCTGGGGCGCGAGATCGCGCCGATCGCGGCGGGCAAGCTGCTGCTGCATCCGATGGCCGTGGGGGTCGCCCTGTAGACCGTGCAGGGGCTGGGCCTGCCGCCGCTCGAGCCGATGCTGCGTAACGCCCTCGTGCCGATGGCCGCCACGCCCATGCTGAGCATCTACCCCGCGCTGGCCCAGCCCTACCGTCAGGAGCGCATCGCCGCGCCGGCCCTGCTGGTGACGACGCTGGCCTCGTTCTTCACGCTGAGCGCGGTCATGTGGATGCTCGGGTCCGCCGGCCGCTGAGGCCGGCCGACCGGGGTCCGCTCGATCCGCCAGGCCCGTGCCGTGCGGACGATCACCCGGCGGGCCCGCACGGCCGGGGAGACCCGCGCCATCGGCGGCAGGACCGACGCGGCGATCGTCACGACGCCACCACCACGGCGGCGGCGTCGGCGCCGATGCGGACCTTCCCGCGCGGCGAGGCCACGACCAGGAAATCGACGATCAGCGCCACGGCGCACACCACCAGCGCGCAGAGGGCCAGATCGCGCCAGACCGTCCAGCGGGCGCCGGGCGGGACGGAGGGGTCGAGGTCTTCGGTGGCAACGAGTGGCATGGGAATCTCCTGCGGGCATCGGCATCGGTGGCGCGCACGTCCGGTCGGCGTCGATCCGGCGGATTCTGCGCACGGAGGGTGGCGCCGCCAACGAACGAATGCGAATTTGCAGATCGGTTTTTCGTCGCCGCGACGGCGCCTGTCGTGCAGCACGATCCGTGCCCGTCGATCCGCGCCCCCGCCGGCATCCCGGCCCGGCGACGCCGCTACCGCCGGAGGCCGCGCCCGCTTCGCCGCCGCGCGGCGACCCGGCGCAGCAGCCGCGAGAGCTGCTCGACCGAATAGGGCTTGTGCAGCAGTTCGAACCCGTGGCTGCCGTCCTGCGCCAGCACGTGGCTGTAGCCGGAGGTCAGGAGCACGGGCAGGTCGGGATGCCGGCGCCGGATCTCGCGGGCCAGGTCGATGCCGTTCATCCCGGGCATCAGGACGTCGGAGAACACCACGTCGAAGCGGTCCGCGTCCTTCGCCAGCTCGGCCAGGGCCGCCTCGGCGTCGCGGGCCAGCACGCTCACGTAGCCCAGGTCCTCGAGCGTCTGCACGGCGATGGCGCCGACGTCGGCGTCGTCCTCCACGACCAGTACGCAGGTGCCGTGTCCGTCCGACGCGGGCTCGGGCTCGCCTCGCGGCGGCGACCGCTCGGGCGCGACCACCCGCGGCAGGTAGAGGGTGAAGGTGCTGCCCCGGCCGACCTCGCTCTCGACCACCACCTCGCCCCCGGACTGCCGGGCGAACCCGAACACCTGCGAGAGGCCGAGGCCGGTGCCGTGTCCCACGGCCTTGGTGGTGAAGAACGGCTCGAAGATCCGTTCCAGCCGCTCGGCCGGGATGCCGCCGCCCGTGTCGGCGATGGCGACCGCGACGAACGCCCCGGCCCGGGCGGGGTGCTCGCGGACCGCGGGCATCCCGTCGACCGCGCGGACGCCGATCGTGATGCGACCCTGTCCGTCCATGGCGTCGCGCGCGTTCACGGCCAGGTTGACCAGCGCCGTGTCGAACTGGTTGGCGTCGGCATGGAGGTGGCAGGGCTGCGCGGGCAGTTCGGTGACGATCTCGATGCGCGTGCCGGTCAGCGTCGCCAGCATCCCCACGAGCGACCGCACGCTGTCGCAGGCCGCGAACACCTCCGGATGCAGCGCCTGCCGCCGCGCGAACGCGAGCAGCTGCGCGGTCAGCCTGGCGGCCCGGTCGACCGTGTCGGAGATCGCCGCGATGTAGCGGTCGCGCCGCTCGTGCGGGAGGCCGGGACGCTTGAGCAGCTCGGTCGACGACCGGATGACGGTCAGCAGGTTGTTGAAGTCGTGGGCGACCCCGCCCGTGAGCTGGCCGATGGCCTCGAGCTTCTGCGACTGGCGCAGGGCCTCCTGGGCCTGCGCCAGATCGTCCTGCCGCCGGCGCTCCTCGGTGACGTCGCGCCCGGTGGCGTAGGTCAGGTCGCCGGCGGGCGCGGCGGTCCAGGCGATCTGTCGCGTCGAGCCGTCCCGGTGGCGGTAGCGGTTGACGATGCGCGGCAGCCCGCCGGTGGCCGCCTCGGTGTAGGCCTCGATCGTCTCCGTGTGGTCCTGCGGCACGACGAACTCGTTGACGTGGTGCCCCACCAGCTCGTCAGGCGCATAGCCGAGCACGCGCGTCCAGGCCGGATTGACCCGGCGGAACACGCCCTTGAAGTCGAGCACCAGCATCAGGTCGGGCGAGGCGTCCCACATCCGGTCCTGCTCGGCCGACTGCGCCTGGACCCGTCGCTCCAGCGCGACCCTGCGGGCGTGCGACCGCGCCTCGGCCCGCACCAGGTCCGTCACGTCCTGGAAGCTGCCCAGCATCCGGCGCTCGCCGTCCGGACCCTGGATCACGATGCCGGTGCTCCTGACCGAGCACCGCGCGCCGCCCGGATGGACGACGTCGTAGCGGCAGTCGATGCGGGCGCCGGGTTCCCCGGCGTCGAAGGCCACGCCCAGCCCGATCGTCGCCATGGTCTCCGCCTGCACGCGATCGACGTCCTCGGGCGCCAGGCGCGCGAAGACCTCCGAGACCTCCACCGGGCCGTCCGGTGCGAAGGCGAAGATCTCCCGGCCCCGGGCGTCGATCTCGACGGCGCCGGTGGCGAGGTTCCAGTCGAAGGTGCCCAGGCGCGCCAACCCGAGGGCCGTCTCCAGCCGCGTGCCGGTCTGCCGGGCCAGCCGTTCGGCCTCCAGCCGTCGCGTCGTCTCGGTGGCCAGCAGCACGACCCCCGCGAACTCGCCGCTCTCGCCCTGTACCGGCGAGAAGCTGTAGGTCCACACGGTCTTCTCGTCCCGCCCGTGCCGGCGCATCACCAGCGGCAGGTCCTCGATGGCGAAGCCCTCGCCGGTGCGCAGCACCTGCGCCACCTGCGGTCCGAGCACCGGCGCGATGTCGGGCAGCGCCTGCGACATCGCGCGTCCGAAGGCCCAGGGATGCCGGTCGCCGAGCGCGTCGGCATAGGCGTCGTTGTAGAGCAGCCGCTGCTCCGGCCCCCAGTACAGGGCGGCGATGCCCTTGGCGTTCAGGACCAGCGACAGCGAGGACCGCAGCGACTGCGGCCAAGTCCGGTAGTCACCCAGCGGCGTGCGGGACCAGTCCGTCTCGCGCAGCAGCCGGCCCATCGCGCCGCCGCCGATCGGGGGAGGCACGGAACCGTCAGGCAGGGAGGTCATGGAAGCAGGCCGGTCTCATCGATGGACGAAGAATCGACTCGAAACTTCGCGAACTGGACGGCTGTCGAGCATAGGCGCTGGTGCGGCGTCCCGACGCCCACGCCGGTCCCGGAACCCGCGAAAGTCGACTCGCTCTTCCCGCCTAACACTTTCCATTTAAGGAGCAGACCGCGCTCCGTCCCTGGCGATCCGGACGCCGGTCGGCTCGCGGCGGCGTGTCCGCCGTGATTCCGGGGGATGCCGAGCCCGCGAAAAGGCGGTAGAAATCCGCGAACGGCGCGCGAATGGCGATTCCCCGCCCACCGACGCCGCCGTCCCCGGATCGATTCCAAGGAGCACTTCCCATGTCCATCCATCTGTACTACCACCCCTATTCCCGCGCGGCCGGCACGGTCTGGGCGCTCGAGGAGGTCGGCGTTCCCTACGAACTCGAGGTGATCGACATCGCGCGCGGCGAGCAGAAGGGCCCCGCGCTGATCGCCAGGAACCCGATGGGCAAGCTGCCCACGCTGGTCGACGGCGAGACGGTGGTCACCGAGGCCGCCGCCATCGCGCTGTACCTGGCCGACCGCTACGCGCCGGGGCGGCTGGCGCCGGCGCTGGACGACCCGCGGCGCGGCACCTACCTGCGCTGGTCGGTGTTCGCGCCCAGCGTCGTCGAGCCCGCCGTCATGGCCGCGGAGGCCGGCTGGGAGGTCAAGGAGGTCTCGGCCGGCTGGGGCAACCGCGACGCCATGCTGGCCGCCGCCGAGAGCGCCGTCGCCGGCCGGGATTTCGTGCTGGGCGACGCCTTCTCGATGGCCGACGTCGTCTTCGGCGGCACCTTGCGCTTCATGGCCGGCTTCAGGCGCATCGAGCTCACGCCCTCCCTCGCGGCCTACGTGGAGCGCCTGGACGCGCGCCCCGCCAGCCGGCGCGCCGACGCCAAGAACCTGGCCATGCGGAAGGAACTGGGGCTGCGGTGAGCGCGTCGCCGTCGCGCTGCGATCAACGCATCGGTACCTCTCCGGATGGAAATGTACATGATGGTAATATACATATCATGATCGATCTCGACACCATCACGGGTTTCGACTGGGATGACGGCAACGCCCGCAAGAACGAAAAGCACGGCGTTACGACCGCCGAGGCCGAGCAGGTCTTCTTCAATGCCCCCCTGCTGCTTCTGGAAGATGCAGCGCACAGCCTCCAGGAAGTGCGCTTCCACGCCTTGGGCAAGACCGACGCCGGACGTGTGCTGCACGTCACGTTCACCCTGCGCCGGTCGGGGCTGTCGATCCGCGTGATTTCAGCCAGGGACATGCACCGCAAGGAACGAGCCATCTATGAACAAGCCGACTAAACCGATTCCGAAATTCGCCACCGAAGCGCAGGAGCGCGCGTACTGGGAAACGCACGACTCCACCGATCACCTCGACTGGACGAAAGCCAGGAAAGCGACGCTCCCCAACCTGAAGCCGACGACCAAGACGATCTCGCTGCGACTGCCGCAACATCTGCTCGATTCCATCAAGGTGGCGGCGAATGCACGTGATGTGCCCTACCAGTCGCTGATCAAGGTCTGGTTGCAGGAGAAGCTCCACACGTCCTGAGTCGACGCCGTAGGACCGCCCCACGCTCACTTCCACAGCGCGCAGCGGCTCTCGGCCTTGGTCGTGAAGACCTCCTCGCCCTTGAGCTTCTGCACCACCTTGTAGTAGTCCCAGGGCTCCTTCGACTCGGCCGGCGACTTGACCTGCACCAGGTACATGTCGTGGACGAAGCGGCCGTCGGCGCGCACCGTGCCCTTGGCGTAGAAGTCGTCGATCGGCGTCGACTTGATCTTCGCCATGACCTGATCGGCATCGACGGTCTTGGCGGCCTGCACGGCCTTGAGGTAGGTGGTGGTGGCCGAGTAGTCGGCGGCCTGGATGTCGGTGGGCATGCGCTTGGTCTTCTCGAAGAAGCGGCGGCCGAAGGCGCGCGTCTTCTCGTCGAGGTTCCAGTCCCAGCTGGTGGTCAGCAGCAGGCCCTCGGTGGTCTTCAGGCCCAGGCTGTGCACGTCGGTCACGAACACCAGCAGCCCGACCATCTTCATCGTCTTGGCGATGCCGAACTCGCGCGCCGCCTTGATCGCGTTGATGGTGTCGCCGCCGGCGTTGGCCAGGGCCAGCACCTGGGCCTTCGAGTTCTGCGCCTGCAGCAGGTAGGACGAGAAGTCGGAGGTGTTGAGCGGGTGCTTGACGCTGCCCAGCACGCTGCCGCCCTTCTCCTTGATGACCTTGGTGGCGTCGGCCTCCAGCGCCTGGCCGAAGGCGTAGTCGGCGGTGAGGAAGTACCAGCTCTTGTCGCCGCGCGCGATCACCGCGCTGCCGGTGCCCTTGGCCAGCGCGACGGTGTCGTAGGCGTAGTGCACGGTGTAGGGGCTGCACTGCTCGTTGGTCAGGGCCGAGCTGCCCGCGCCGTTGACCACGAAGACGCGCTTCTTCTCCTGCGCCACCTTGGCCATGGCCAGGCCGGTGCCCGAGCTGGTGCCGCCGAAGAGCATCGTCAGGCCCTGGGTGTCGATCCACTCGCGCGCCTTGGAGGCGGCGATGTCGGCCTTGTTCTGGTGGTCGGCGGTCAGCAGCTCGATGGGCATGCCGTTGACCTTGCCGCCGAAGTCGTCGATGGCCATCTGGATCGCCAGCGCGCCGTTCTTGCCCTCGACGTCGGCGTACAGGCTCGACATGTCGGTGATGAAGCCGATCTTCAGCTTGTCCTGGGCCTGGGCGGCGCCGGCGGCCAACGCCAGCGCGGCGACGGCCAGGACGGGGATGCGGTGCGGGTGCTCGTGCTTCTTCATGGATCGGGTCTCCGTTCGTTCGGTCGTGGAAGGGCCATCAAGGCGGAAAGGACCGGGTGCCTCGTGCGCGACACCCGGCAAGGCGCTCGGCTCGTCAAATCACGGCCGACGAAGGAATATCCGGTGCGCCGCCCGGCGCGGCATCCGGACTTCTCCCCACCGTACAAACCCATGCCTCGCCCCGTCGATCGAGGAACGGAGACCCGCATGACCACCGATGCCCCCCTGCTGCTCGCCCGCGACGGCGCCGTGGCCACGATCCGCTTCAACCGGCCGGCGGCGCTCAACGCCATCGACCCGCCGATGGCGCGCGCCTTCCTCGCCGCCGTGCGCGAGGTGGCCGCCGACCGGAGCGTGCGCGCCGTGCTCATGAGCGGCGCCGGCAAGGGCTTCATGGCCGGCGGCGACCTGGCCGTGCTGAGCGCCGACCCGCAAATCGGCGCGGCCGGGCTGATCGGCCCGCTGCACGAGGCCCTGACCGTGCTCGACGCCATGGACGCGCCCGTGGTCGCCCAGGTGCACGGCGTGGCCGCCGGCGCGGGCCTCAGCCTGATGCTGCAGGCCGACTTCGTGCTCGCCGCCGCCGGCACGCGCTTCAACCTCGCCTACGCCAACATCGGCGCGAGTTGCGACGTCGGCGCCTCGTGGGCGCTGCCCCGGCGCGTCGGCCTGCGCCGGGCGCTGGAGATCGCGCTGCTGGGCGACACGCACGACGCCGAGGCGGCCGAGCGCATGGGCCTCATCAACCGCGTGGTGCCCGCCGCCGACCTGGCGACCGAGGCGATGGCATTGGCGCAGCGCCTGGCGCGCGGCCCGACCGTGGCGCTGGGCCACCTGCGCCGCCTGATGCGCGGCGCGCTCGACCGCGACCTGGCCGGCCAACTCGACGCCGAAGCCGCCGCCTTCCAGGCCTGCGCGGCCACCGACGACTTCCGCATCGGCCTGGACGCCTTCCGCGAGCGCCGGCCGCCGGCCTTCACCGGGCGCTGAACCGTTCCCTCGCTTCTCTTCTTTTTTCCTCTCTGAAAACCTCTGGAGACCGCTTCATGACCCTGCCCGACATCTTCGTGATCGGCACCGCCCGCACCGCCATCGGCACCTTCGGCGGCGCGCTCAAGGACGTACCCAACACGCAACTCGCCACCACCGCCGTCAAGGCCGCCATCGAACGCAGCGGCGTGCCCGCCGACGCCATCGGCCACGTCGTGATGGGCAACGTGATCCCCACCGACGTCAAGGACGCCTACCTGAGCCGCGTGGCCGCCATCGACGCCGGCTGCCCGATCGAGACGCCGGCCTTCAACGTCAACCGCCTGTGCGGCTCGGGCCTGCAGGCGATCGTCTCGGCCGCGCAGGCCATCGCCCTGGGCGACTGCGACATCGCCATCGGCGGCGGGTCCGAGTCGATGAGCCGGGGGCCGTACTTCGACACGGCGGCGCGCTACGGCGCGCGCATGGGCGACGCGGTGCTGCTCGACTACATGCTGGGCATCCTGCACGACCCCTGGGAGAAGATCCACATGGGCATCACGGCGGAGAACGTGGCCGCGCGCTACGGCATCTCGCGCGAGCGCATGGACGCGCTGGCCGCGACCAGCCAGCAGCGCGCGGCGGCGGCCATCGCGGCGGGGCGTTTCAAGGAACAGATCGTCCCGGTCGAGGTGAAGACGCGCAAGGGCGTCACCCTCTTCGACACCGACGAGCACGTGCGTGCGGACACCACCGTCGAATCGCTGGCCAGGATGAAGCCGGCTTTCAAGAAGGACGGCGCCGTGACGGCGGGCAACGCCTCGGGCATCAACGACGGCGCCGCCGCCGTGGTGCTGGCCAACGCCGATCGCGTGCGCGCGCTGGACCTGAAGCCGCTCGCGCGCCTGGTGGGCTACGCGCACGCGGGCGTCGAGCCGGCCTACATGGGGATCGGTCCGGTGCCGGCCACGCGCAAGGTGCTCGAGCGCACCGGGCTGAAGGTGGGCGACTTCGACGTCGTCGAGTCGAACGAGGCCTTCGCGGCGCAGGCCTGCGCGGTGATGCAGGAACTGGACTTCGATCCGGAGAAGGTCAACCCCAACGGCTCGGGCATCTCGCTGGGCCACCCGGTGGGCGCGACCGGCGCCATCATCACGACCAAGGCCATCGCCGAGCTGCACCGCACGGGCGGGCGCTACGCCCTGGTGACGATGTGTATCGGCGGCGGCCAGGGCATCGCGGCGGTGTTCGAGCGGGTCTGAGGACGGCGCATCGCTATGCGGCCAGCCGCTCGCGCAGTTCCCGCTTGAGCAGCTTGCCGCCGGCGTTGCGCGGCAGCGGCGCATCCGCCCAGGTGATCGTCTCGGGCACCTTGTAGTCGGTGAGCTGCGCGCGGCAGTGGGCGCGCACGGCCTCGTCGTCGTGCGGCACGCCGGGCGCGTGGATGAAGGCGTGCACGCGCTCGCCCAGCACCGGGCAGGGGCGGCCCACCACCGCCGCCTCGACCACGCCCGGCAGCGCCATCAGCGCGTGCTCCACCTCGACCGAGTAGATCTTGAAGCCGCCCCGATTGAGCATGTCCTTCTTGCGATCGACCAGGCGCACGAAGCCGGCCGCGTCGATGCTCCCCAGGTCGCCGGAATGCCAGTACCCGCCGGTGAAGGCGCCCGCCGTCGCCGCAGGATCGTCCCAGTAGCCGCGCACCACCATCGGGCCGGCGATCCACAGCTCGCCGGTCTCGCCGGCGGGCAGCTCGCGCCCGGCCTCGTCCATCGCGCGGACGTCGGCGCAGGGCAGCGGGACGCCGACGGTGTCGGCGTGGTCGCGCGTCAGGCCCGGGGGCATGAGCGTGGCGGGCGAGGTGGTCTCGGTGGCGCCGTAGGCGTTGAGCAGCGTCAGCCCCGGCAGGCGCCGCGCCAGCCGGTCGATGGCGGCCACCGGCATCGGCGCGCCCCCGTAGCCGCCGATGCGCCAGCGCGACAGGTCGGCGCCCTCGAATTCCGGACTCATGAGGCACAGCGTGTACATCGCCGGCACCATCAGCGTGTGCGTGACGCGCTCGGCTTCCATGACGCGGATGAACGCGGCGGCCTTGAACTCCGGCAGCATCACGACCGCGCCGCCCACGTGGACCATCGCCGCGACGATGGCGACCAGCCCGGTGACGTGGCTGGCCGGCACCGCCAGCGCCGAGCGGTCGCCCGCGCTCAGGCCCATGCCCACCTCGTAGTGGCGCACCGAATGCGCGATGTTCAGGTGCGTGAGCATCGCCCCCTTGGGGCGGCCGGTGGTGCCGGAGGTGTAGAGGATGACGGCCGTGTCCTCGGGCTGCACGACCTGCGCCTCGACGCGTGCCGTGCCCGTGGCGGCCAGCGCCTCCAGCGTCACGACGTCGTCCGCTGCCGATGCCGATGCCAATGCCGAGCCCGCGGTCGCGGCGTCGTCCCGGGCCGGAACGCCCGCCGCCGACCCCGGGCCGGCCGCCGCGCCCGCGACCACGCGCAGCCGCAGGCCGGGCGCTTCCGCGACGTCGGGCACGCGAGCGGCCAGCGCGGCGTCGACCACGATGGCGCGGGCGTCGCATTGCCGCAGCACGTAGGCCAGGCCCGGGCGCTGCTCGCGCTCGCCCACCGGCACCGCGATGGCGCCCAGGCGCTGCAGGGCGAACAGCACGGCCATGAAGGCCGGCCGGTTGCCCATGAACAGGACCACGCGGTCGCCGGCGGCCACGCCCCGCGCCGCGAAGCCGCCGGCCAGGCGCGCGACCTCGGCGTCGAGCCGGGCGTAGGTCCAGCGCACGTCGCCGCACACCACGGCGTCGGCCTCCGGATGCATCCGCGCGGCGCGCTCGAGCAGCGCGTGCAGGCTGGCGGGCCGTTCGGCGAAGCAGCGCACGACGCGGTCGCCGTAGACGCCCTCCCGGCGCATCGCCGGCAGGCCGCCCGGCAGCTCGTCCCAGGGCGAACGCGTCATGCGGGCACCTCCGGCATGGCGTCGGCATCGGCGGCCGGGTCGTGCGCGGCTTGCGGCGCGACGTTGGCGCCGCGCTCGATCACGTACTCCACGTCCACCAGCCGGCGCGAATGGTTGAGGTCCGACTGCGCGATCAGCACCGTCAGGTCGCCGCCGCGCAGCCCGGCGATGACCTCGCCCAGGCGCATCGACAGGGCCGGCGCCACGCCCTCGAAGGGCTCGTCGAGCAGCAGCAGCCGCGTGCCCACGCCCAGGGCGCGGGCCAGCGCGACCAGCTTCTGCTGCCCGCCCGAGAGCAGCAGGGCACGGCGCTCGCGCATGGCCGCGAGTTCGGGCAGCACGCCGTAGACGAAGTCCAGGCGCTGCGCGACCGCGCGCGACTTGGTCGCCCACAGCGGCACCAGGATGTTCTCCTCCACCGTCAGCTCGGGCACCAGCCCGCGGTCCTCCGGCATGTAGCCGATGCCCATGGCGGCGCGTTCGTGGCGGCTGCAGGACGCCAGGTCACGGCCGTCGAAGGCGATGCGGCCCCGGGACGGCGCGAGGTGGCCCATGACCGAGCGCAGCAGGGTCGTCTTGCCCGCGCCGTTGCGCCCGATGAGCCCGGCCATGCGCCCGGCGGCGACGTCGAGCGACAGGCCGCGCAGCACCTGCACGGCGCCGATGGCGACATGGATCGATTCGATGGCGAGCATGGTGTCTAGTCCCTCGGCGGTTCGGCGTCCGGGCGCAGCGTGCCCGTGACGTAGCGGCGCACGTCGTCGGCCGCCAGCGCCACGGCCGGCGCGTCGTCCGCGATGATGCGGCCGGCGTAGAAGGCGATCACGCGGTCGGCGTAGCGCGCGACGATGTCCATGTCGTGCTCGACGAACAGCACCGTCATGCGCTCCTGGCCGAGCGCGCGCATGACGATCTCCATCATCGGGAACTTCTCCTCGGCGGAGACGCCGCTGGTGGGCTCGTCGAGCAGCAGCAGGCGCGGCTCGCCGGTCAGGGCCATCGCGATGTCCAGCAGCTTGCGCACGCCGCCGGGCAGCTCGGCGACGCGGCGCTCGCGGTGCTCGGCGAGGTTGAAGCGCTCGAGCAGCGCGTCGGCGCGCGCCACCGCGTCGGCGCGCCGGGCGGTGCGCCAGAACGACAGCCGCTGGCCGTGGCAGGCCAGCGCCACCAGCATGTTCTCCAGCACCGACATGCCGGCGAACAGCTGCGGGATCTGGAACGAGCGCGCCACGCCCAGCCGCGTGATCGCGCGCGGGTCCAGGCGCGTGATGTCGCGCCCGCCCAGCACGATCGAGCCGGTGTCGGGCTTGAGGTAGCCGGTGATCATGTTGACGAAGGTGGTCTTGCCCGCGCCGTTGCTGCCGATCAGGCTCACGCGCTCGCCGGCGGCCACGGCCACGTCCAGGCCGCTGGCCGCGACCACGGCGCCGAAGCGCTTCTCGATGCCGCTGGCGCGCAGCAGGACCTCGCGGCCCGCTGCGGCCGCCAGCGCGGCGCGGTTGCCGGCCGACACCGGCCGCGCCGCCGCCGGCGGCTCGTCGACGACCGCGCTCACGACCGGTCCCCCCGGGCGCCGCGGTCCACCCACAGCGAGCCGATGCCGCGCGGCAGGAAGCGGATCATCAGCAGCAGGAAGATGCCCAGCGACAGTTGCCAGGTGTTGGGGAAGTACAGGCTGGAGAACGAGCGCACGACCTCCAGCAGCGTCGAGGCCACGAACACCGCCAGCACGCTCTGCCAGCCGGCCAGGATGGCGACGAAGACGAACTCGCCCGAGGTCGTCCAGTAGCTGAAGTTGGGGTCGATGTGGCCGAGCGACATCACCGTGAGCGCGCCGCCCGAGCCGCCCGCGAAGGCCGCCAGCAGGAAGTTGATGCTCATGGCCTGGCGCACCGAGCCGCCCAGGTACTCGACCCGCAGCTCGTTCTCCCGCACCGCCTGCGTGACCAGCCCGCGCGTGGAATCGAAGTACGTCCGCGCCGCCAGCGCCAGCACGCCCGCGACGACGATCGTCACGCCGTAGAGCACGTGGCCCGAGCGCGCGTCCGGCAGCGCCTGGCCGAACAGCGTCGGCCGCCCCATGTTGAAACCGTCCGAGCCGCCCAGCGCGCTGGTCTTGACCAGCACGCCGTAGGCCACCATCGACATCGCCAGCGTCAGCATGGCGAAGAAGATGCCCCGGTAGCGCGCGAGCAGCGGCGCGAACGGCGCCGCCACCGCCGTCGCCGCCACCCCGCCCAGGACCGCCAGCCCCAGCGCGTCGGTGAAGCCCAGCCGGTTGAACGCCAGCGCCGCCGCGTACCCGCCCACCGCGAACACCAGCCCCTGCCCGAAGGACACCACCCCGCCACGCATCAGCAGCACGATCCCCAGCGACACCAGCCCGTGCGACGCCGCCATCGTCAGCAGGAAGGTCAGCCACTTCGGCATGAACGCCCCCGCGACGACCAGCGCCACGATCAAGACAACACCACCCGCCATGACCCAAACGCCGCGAAGCGGCGAAGCGCCAGAAACACCGAGGAACCGGCTTTGCCGGGCCTCTGGTGTTGCCCCCTGCAAGGGGGTTGGCGAAGCGACACGAAGTGCGCGAAGACTGGGGGTGTTCATATTCTTCTTGCCTGGATGCGCTGGAACAGGCCTTCGGGTCGGACCATCAGCACCAGCGCCATCACGATGTAGATCGAGAACAGTTCGGCCTGCGGCACCACGTGCACGGCGAAGGACCGCGCCAGCCCGACGATCAGCGCGCCGATGGCCGCGCCCTCGATGCTGCCGAGCCCGCCGATGATCACCACGGCGAAGGACACGATGATCACGCCCACCGACACGCCCGGCTGCACCGAGATCAGCGGTGCGGTGAAGGCGCCGCCCAGCGCCGCCAGGAAGACGCCGACGCCGAAGGCCAGCATGTAGACCCGCGAGACGTTCACCCCCATGCTGGCGGCGACCTCCTCGCTGTGGATGACGGCCAGCACGATCTTGCCCTGGCGCGTGCGGTTCAGCCCCCACCACACGGCCAGCCCGACGGCCACCGCCAGCCCCATGAGCATGAAGTCGTAGCCGACGTAGACCTGATCGCCGATCTCGACGTTGCCGAACATCGCGTAGGGCTCCGAGACGTAGTACGGGTTGGCGCCCCACAGCAGCTTGGTGACGTCCTCCAGCACCAGGAACAGCGCGTAGGTCACCAGCACCAGCAGCACCTCGTCGCGGCCGTAGAAGAAGCGCATCAGGCCGCGCTCGGTCAGGGGCGCCACCAGCACCGCCACGGCGACGGCCGCGAACAGCATGGCCACCAGCGACCACTCGGGCGCGAACTTCATGCTGGCGAACCAGCCGACGAAGCTCGCCGCCGCGTACGCGCCCAGCGCGTAGAAGCTGCCGTGCGCGATGTTCAGGATCTTCAGCACGCCGAAGACCAGGGTCAGCCCGAGCGCGACGATGAACAGCCACGAGGCGTAGCTCAGGCCGTCGATCAGGATGGTGAGGGCGGTGGCCATGAGGGCGATCGCGGACTCAGTTGCACTTCGCGCCGGCGAAGTCGGACTTGATCCAGTCCTCCGACTTCACGTTGACCGGCGGATTGACGCACTCGGCCGGGAAGCGCTGGATGTCGTCGAGCACCACCATCTTCTTGCCCGCGTCGTAGCGCGTCCTGCCGATCGCCGTCTCCTGCGTGGCCTGGTGGCCGCCGCCGAGCGTCATGCGGATGCGCCCGCCGGGCGAGTCCCATTCGGCATTGGTCAGCGCGGCGGCGAGCTGCTCGGTGGTCGGCTTCTTGCCGCCGTTGGCGGCCATCGCCTTCTCGGCGGCCATCTTCAGGCCCATGAGCGCCTGCGCCATCCGGTACGGCGCCTGCGCCGGGTAGGTCTGGTAGCCCTTCTGGTAGACGCTCCACCACCAGTCGTTCAGGGCCGACTTGGGGGACAGCAGCCCGTAGGCGCCGCGCGCGCCGAGGATGGCGCCGTCGGGCATCTTGTCGCCCAGGTTGGTCAGCACGTGGTCGGCCGCCGACAGCACCACCTGCGAGCGCTTGAACAGTCCGCGCGGCCCCGACTGCAGGATGAAGGCCTGCAGGTCGCCGCCCCACAGGCTCGAATGCGTGACGTCGGCGCGCTTGGACATCAGCGCCGAGATCTCGGTGCCGTACTGCCCGGCGCCGAACTTCGGCAGCAGGTCCTCGCCCAGCTTCGCCTGCGGATAGAGCTGCGCCATCGACAGCGTGAAGTCCTTGCGCGAGTCCTGGCCCCAGGCGTAGTCCTGGTTGATCATGTTGAAGCTCTCGGCCTTGACGTTGCGCGCCTTGAGATAGCGCGCCAGCGCCACGTTGTCCATCGTGGCGTGCGAGGCGGTGCGGAAGACGTAGGCGTACTTGGCGTCCTCGAAGATGCGCGGCGTGCCACAGTCGTAGAGGATGAGGAACTTCTTCATCTCCTCGGCCACCGGCGCCACCGCCAGGCAATCGCCGGAACTCACGTACCCGACCACCGCGTCGACCTTCTCGCGGTCGTAGAGGTTGCGCAGTTCCTGCACCTGCTTGGTCGCGCCGCCGTTCTCGTCGATGTAGACGGCCTCGATCCGCATGCCGCCGATGCCCGGCTTGTTGTAGGGCGCCGGCGCCTCGCCCTTGTTGAAGGCGTCGACCAGCACCTTGGCGCCGTTGACCGCCGGGATGCCGAAGCTCTCGGCCGCCTGCCCCGACAGGAAACTGACGATGCCGACCTTGAAGGTCTCCGTGGCGGGCGCCTGGGCCTGGGCCCGGGCGGCCGGGGCGATGGCGCCGGCGAGTCCGGCGATGGCCAGGGCCAGGGTCGGGACCGTGCGGGATGCGCGTGCTTTCATGCTTGTCTCCTTCGTTGTGTTCATTGACCCGAGGGTGGCGCGCCGGCGGACCGGTCGGCCGTGGCCGCCTGGACCGGCGTGCCCATGTCGAGCCCGGTCATCTCGAAACCCTTGCGGAAGTCGTTCATGTGCCGGCGCGTCCACTCGGCCGCACCGTCGGCGTCGCGCCGCCGCAGCGCGTCCAGGATGGCGCGGTGCGCGTCCAGGTTGCGCGCCTTGGACTGCGGCAGGTGCAGGTGGATCCGCAGCAGCGTCGGGTTGTAGAGCAGGCTGATGGGCTCGCGCGCCAGCATCAGCGCGCGGTTGTGGCTGGCGCGGCCGACCAGGGCGTGGAACTCGACGTCGAGGTCGACCAGGCGCCGGTGGTCCTCGACGGTGGCGGCGCCCCGGGCCTGCAGCTGCCGGGTCAGCGCGGTGTTGGCCTCCAGCGCGTCCAGGTCCTCGTCGGTGGCGTGCGCCGCCGCCAGCCGCGCGGCCAGCGGCTCCAGCGTGATGGCGACCTGCCACAGTTCCTCGAAGGTGGTCTGCTGCAGCAGCAGCAGGCGCGCCGCGCGCGGCGCCAGGTCGTAGAGGCCGGGCAGCGTGACGAACAGCCGCCGGCCCTCGCGGCGCTGCAGCAGTCCCTCCTGCTCGACCTGCCGGATCGCCTCGCGCACCGTCGAGCGGTGCACGCCGAAGCGCTCGGCCAGGCTCTGCTCGGTCGGCAGCGGCATGCCGGGCTTGATCTGGCCGCTGAGGATGCTGCGTTCGATCTCCGAGGACACGACCTTGTACGCCGGCGCCAGGTTGAGCCGGTCGAACAGCCCGGCCGCGTCGGGCGACGGCGTCGGCGCGGTCGGGTCCGCGGGTTCGATGGTGCTGGCTGCCAAGGATCGTCTCCTGTCCGGTGGCCGTGCGACGCGGCGGAAAGGTGGGTCCGTCGGTTTGTCGGACAAGCGATTCTGGGCAGTGAGGACCGCCGCGCAGGAGCGGGTTTCCCCTCCTCGCCTGACGCGGTCGCGACAGCGGGCCATGGCGCCCGGGTAATCCCTCGATCGTTGCGGCTGGCGGAAACGTCGCGCTTCGGCCGTAATGGATCGCGCGCCGGACGGGGACCATCATCCGGTCGCCAAACAACGATTGGAGACAAGACACATGACTCGGATTTCGGATTGGACGATTCGCGGTGCCGCGCACGGCGGCATCGTGCTGGTGGCGATGCTGCTGGCCGCCTGCGGCGGCGGCGACGGCGGCGGCGACACCTCCACCGGGCCGGCGGGCACGTCCCGCCTGCCCGCCGCGCGCAGCGCCCTGGTACCGCCGGAGAGCACCTCGCCCTGCACGATCACGCGCTCGGCCATCGAGCGCTTCGACGTCAAGGGCAGCGGCCTCGCCTTCGGCGGCGCGAGCTTCGGCGATGCGGGCACCTACACCTACATCCTCGCCGAGGCCACGGCCACGGTGGCACCGGCCGACGAGTGCGCCGGCACCATCGTCGACCTGAAGAACGCCGTGCCCGACGCCGCCGGCAACGTGCGCTACCGCTTCGACATCGTGCTGCTCGCGCCCACCGACCCCGCCCGCGCCAACGGCACGCTGTTCTACGAGGTCACCAACCGCACCCGCTCGCTGCTGGTCCCGGCCCTCAACGAGGGCTCCGCCAACGACCTGTTCGCCGGCGTGCGGCCGCAGGTGGTGGCCACGGCGTCGGGCGGCGACGTCGCCGGCATGGGCGCGGGCAACGGCTTCCTGATGAACCAGGGCGCGAGCATCGTGTGGGCCGGCTGGCAGGGCGACCAGCCGCAGACGCTCGCCGGCCCCTCGGCGGCCATCACCGCCGCGCAGCGCTGGTACGCGCCGGGCATGACCTTGCCGGTCGCGGTCGACCGCGCCAACGGCGACGCGCCGATCACCGGCCGGGTGCAGGACGAACTGGTCGCCGACAGCGCCACGGCCAACCTGCTGGGCACCTACTACAAGATGGCGCCCGGCACGCTCGCCACGGCCACCCTCACGGTACGCCGGACGCCGACCTCGGCCCCCGTCACCGTGGCGCGGTCGCTGTGGACCTACACCGCCGGCACCGCCACGGCGCCGGCCGGCGGCACCGGAGCCGACGGCTACGGCTTCGTGACCATCGACCGCGCCGCCGTGCGCGCCGACGCCGCGAACGCCCCCGCGCTGGACGCCGGACGGGACGACGGCTCGATCTACCAGTTCGACTACACCGCCGTCGAGCCCCGGGTCATGGGCCTGGGCTTCCTCGCGACGCGCGACTTGGTGAGCTTCCTGCGCCACGGCACGGTCGACGCCGCGGGCAACCGCAACCCGCTGGCCGGCCGCGTCCGGACCACGCTGTTCGGCGGCATCTCGCAGTCGGGGCGCTACGTGCGCGACTACCTCTGGCAGGGCTTCAACGCCGACGCGCAGAACCGCCGCGTGTTCGACGGCATGTTCCCGCTGGTGGGCGGCTCGCGCAAGACCTACACCAACTACCGCTGGTCCAAGCCCGGCGACTACGCGCGCCAGCACGAGACCCACTACACCCCGGGCGACCAGTTCCCCTTCGGCTACGCCACACTGACCGATCCCGTGAGCGGCCGCACCGACGGCCTGCTGGCCAAGTGCACGCGGGACGCCACCTGCCCCAAGGTCGTCCAGTACGACAGTCCGATCGAGTTCGGCGGCGCGCGCGCCTCCCTGGTGGCCACGGACGGCGCCGGCAACGACGTCGCGGTGCCGGAGAACGTGCGCCTCTTCTATGCCAACGGCACGCAGCACAGCCCCTCGGCGCTGTCCGCCAATGCGCGCACGCAGCCCGACATGACGACCAACCGCGCCGTCGCGGCGACCGCGCCGACCTACGCGCCCAACGTGCTCAACGCCAGCACGGCCCTGGTGCGCGCGCTCTACCTGAACCTGGAAGGCTGGGTCCAGGGCACGGCGCAGCCGTTGCCCAGCGTCTGGCCGTCGGCGCGCGGCGGCACGCTGGCCGTGCCGACCGTCTCGGTCGCCAGCCTGGGCGGACCGGACCTGTCGGCCGTCGCGTTCACCGGTGTGGCCGGCACGCCGGGCCTGAGCTTCAACGGCGTGTACAACACCCTGAGCCTGAACGACGAGAGCGTGATCCCGTCGGCCGTGTCGTCGAAGCTGTACGTGGTGCAGCTGCCGACCCTGGACGCGCAGGGCAACGACGTCGCCGGCGTGAAGATGCCCGACTCGGCGGTGCCGCTGGCCACCTTCAAGGGCTACAGCCTGCGCCGGCCGGGCTTCGTGGCCGGCGACCAGTACGGCCTGAACGGCTCGCAGCTGGCCTTCGCCGTCACCGACGCGCAGCGCCAGCCGGGCGATCCGCGCCGCAGTGTGCAGGGCCTCTACGGCTCGAAGGCCGGCTACGTGGACGCGGTCGACCGCGCGGTCGCCGACCTGGTGGCGCGCGGCCTGATGCTCGACGGCCGCTTCGGCGCCGACGACGCGGTGGCCTACCGCGCGCGGGCGCGCTCGCAGAGCCTGCAGCCGGGCTTCGCCGCCCTGCCCTGACCCCGGCGCCCGCTCACTCGGCCTCGATGCCCGCCGCCTTGACGACCTTGCCCCACTTGGCGAGGTCGGACCTGATCAGCGCCGCGTAGGCCTGCGGCGTGCCGCCCTGGACCTCGATGCCGGCGGCCTCCAGCTTGGCGCGCACGTCGGGCAGCTTGAGCGCGGCGTTGATCTCGGCGTTGAGCTTGTCGACGATCGCTTTGGGCGTGCCGGCCGGCGCCAGGAAGCCGCCGTTGGTGTTGGCGTCGTAGCCCTTGAGGCCCTGCTCGTCGGCGGTCGGCACGTCCGGCAGCGAACTCGTCCGCTTGAGCGTCGAGACCGCGACGGCGCGCACGTTGCCGGCCTTCACCTGCGACTGGATCGCACTGATGGTGTCGATGTAGAGCGCGGTGCGGCCGGCCAGCAGGTCCGGGTGCGCCGCCGACGAGCCCTTGTAGGGCACCAGCAGCATCGGCGCGCCGCTGGCCAGGCGGAACATCTCGGCGGCCATCTCCTGGGCACTGCCGCGCCCGGATGTGGCGACCTTGGCGTCGTTCGGGTGCGCCTTCATCCAGGCGACGAACTCGGGCAGGGTCTTGGCCGGGATCTGCGGCGAGATGGCGAACACCAGCGGCACCTCGTGCGTGTAGACGATCGGCTCGAAGCTCTTCTCCGGGTCCCAGCCGAGGTTCTTGAACAGGAACTTGTTGATGTTGTGGCTGCCGCCGACGATGCCGATCGTGTAGCCGTCGGGCGTCGCCTTGGCCAGCACGTCGGTGCCGAGGTTGTTGGAGGCGCCCGGCCGGTTGTCGACGATCACGGGCTGCCCCATGGACGCGCCGATCTTGTCGCCGACGACGCGCGCGATGGTGTCGATGGCGCCGCCCGGCGGGGCCGGCACGATGATCCTGACGGCGCGCGTCGGGTAGGCCTGGGCCGAGGCGGCGACCGGCACGGCGGCCAGGGACGCCGCGACGGCGAGGACCTTGAGCATGGAAGCGATGGGCATGGAAGTCTCCTTGTTGTGAAAGATCAGGATCCGGCCGTCAGCCGCGGCCGACGAAGGGCATGGCGCTGGCCATGACGGTCATGGTCAGCACGTTGGCCGACAGGGGCAGCGCGGCGATGTGGCGCACCGCGTCGGCCACGTGGACCGCGTCCATCATGGGTTCGGCCGCCACCGTGCCGTTGGCCTGCGTCACGCCGCGCGTTATGCGCTCGGACAGCTCGGTCAGGGCGTTGCCGATGTCGATCTGGCTGGCCACGATGCCAAAGGCGCGACCGTCGAGCGCCAGCGACTTGGTCAGGCCGGCGACCGCGTGCTTGCTCATGGTGTAGGGCGCGGTGTTCGGTCGCGGCACGTGCGCCGAGATCGAGCCGTTGTTGACGATGCGCCCGCCCTGCGGCGACTGGCGGCGCATCAGGCCGAAGGCGGCGCGGGCGCACAGGAAGACGCCGGTCACGTTGGTGTCGAGCACGCTGAACCAGCGCTCCAGCGGCAGCTCGTCCATCGGCACGGCCGGGGCGTTGACGCCGGCGTTGTTGAACAGCAGGTCGAGCCGCCCGAAACGGTCCTCGATGGTGGCGAACAGCGCCTCGACGCTGCCGGGCACGGTGACGTCGGTCGGCACGGCGAGCGCGCTCCGGCCCCGGGCCTCGGCCTCGTCGGCCAGCGCCTTCAGCGGCTCGAGGCGGCGGCCCGCCAGCACGACGCGCCAGCCGTCGTCGAGCAGGCCGAGCGCCACGGCGCGGCCGATGCCGCTGCCGGCGCCGGTGACCAGCGCGATCTTTCCGTGGGGGGTGGTCGTCATGGGGTGTCTCCTGGGTTCGACGGGATGAGGGACGGCGCGCCGTCGACGGTCATGGCGAACTCGCCGATGCCGGCCACGCCGCCGGTGACGCGCTCGCCGTGGCGCAGCGCGCCGACGCCCGCGGGCGTGCCGGTGTAGACGAGGTCGCCCGGCGCCAGCGTCACCGAGCGCGACAGCATGGCGATCAGTTCGGCCACCGGCCACGACAGGTCGGACAGGTCGGCGCGCTGGCGCTCGACGCCGTCGACCGCGAGCCAGATCGCGCCGCCGCGCGGGTGTCCGCACACGGCGGCCGGCACCAGCGGCGTGCAGGGCGCCGAGCGGTCGAAGGCCTTGGCGGCCTCCCAGGAAGCGCCCGCGCGCTTGGCCGCCTGCTGTAGGTCGCGCCGCGTCAGGTCCAGCCCGGCGGCATAGCCCCAGACGTGGTCGGCCTCTACCCGCGCCGCGTCGATGTCGCGGCCGCCGACGCCGATCGCCACGACCAGCTCGATCTCGTGGCAGAAGTCTTCCGTGCCCGGCGGATAGGGCAAGGCGCCGCTCGCCGGCACCACCGAGGTGGCCGGTTTCATGAACCAGCCGGGCAGCGCGCGCGGCGGCGGCTCGTCCGGTCGCCAGGGGTAGTTGCGGCCGATGCAGAACACCCGGCCGACGGGGAACCGCGCCGGGGTGTCGCGCACCGCCAGCGTGGTCGGCGCCGGCGGGGGGAGGACGAATTCCGTCATGGTCGGCGGCGCCTCAGGTGGTCAGGCTCATCGCCGGGCGCTGGCCGGCCAGCGCCTGGGCGATGCCCGCGAGCACCATCTCGCCCATCGCCGTGCGGGTCTCCCAGGTGGCGCTGGCGCGGTGGGCCTGGAGCGTGGCGCGCTCCGAGCGGCGCAAGGCCTCGGGTACGCGCGGCTCGTCGACGAACACGTCCAGCCCCGCGCCGGCGATGCGGCCGGCGGCCAGCGCCTCGGTCAGGTCGGCCTCGTTGATCAACCGGCCGCGCGCGACGTTGATCAGGAAGCCGCGCGGGCCGAGCGCCTCGAGCACCGCCGCGTCGACGATGCCCTCGGCCTGGTCCGCCGCCGCGCACAGCACCAGCGCATCCGCGCCCCGGGCCAGGTCGACCAGGTCGGGGACGAACGGATGGGCGACGTCCTCCATCGCGCGCAGGTCGGTGTACGAGATCCGGCAGCCGAAGGCCGCCGCCCGCACCGCCACCGCGCGGCCGACCCGGCCCATGCCGACGATGCCCACGCGCATGCCGCTGAAGCGCCGCGCCAGCGGGATCGCGCTCGGCTGCGGGTGCAGCTCCCACTGGCCGTCGCGCACGAAGCGGTCGCCGGCGCACAGGTTGCGGCAGGCCGCGATCAGCAGGCCGATGGCCAGGTCGGCGACGTCCTCGGTCAGCGCGCCCAGGGTGGCCGTGACGGGCAGGCCGCGCTCGCGGCAATAGGCCAGGTCCACGGCGTCGGTGCCCACGCCGTTGACCGCCACCACCTTCAGGCCCGGCAGGCGCTCCAGCAGCACGCGGGAGATGCCGGTGTGGCCGCCGGTGATGACGGCCTGGATCGCGTCGGCGTGCTCGCGCAGCCAGGCCTCCGGGTCCGTGAGTTCGTAGAACCGGTGGACGTCGTAGAGCGCCGCGAGCTGGTCGTTGATCGCCGGGATCAGGATCGGGTTGAGTTGCAGGACCGAGGGTTTCATGGGGAGATGGAAGGGGTTGTCTCGAAGTGTCCCGATGGTATGTATCAGTTGATTCAACGGTCAATATTGATGTATAAAATCAATATATATAGATCCGAGAACGCGATGGGAGGACGGTCATGGGTGCGTGGATGTCGATGGACGAGGCCTGCCGGCTCCTGGGGGTGCGGCCGCAGACGATCTACGCCTACGTCAGCCGCGGCAAGCTGGAGGTCGCGGCCGATCCGGCCGACACGCGACGCAGCCTCTACCGCGCCGAGGACGTCGCCGGCCTGGCCCGGCGCAAGCAGGCCGGCCGCAAGCACGAGACCGTCGCCACCAACACGCTGTTCGGCGCCGAGCCCAGCATCCCGACGGCGCTGTGCGCGTTCGTCAGGGGCCGGCCCTGCTACCGGGGCCGCGACGTCGTCGAGCTGGCGCGCTCGGCCGGCCTGGAGGACGCGGCGCGGCTGCTGTGGGACACGCGGGAGGCGGTCGACTTCGCCGTCGCCCGGCCGGCCCGGGCGCGGCGCGCCGCCGAGCCCGGTCGCGTGGCCGCCTTCACGGCGCTGGCCGGGCTGGCGGCGGTCGGGCATTCCACCCGGGGGCGGCTGACCCGCGTGCTGCACGTGGAGGGCCAGAGCCTGGTGGGCACGCTGGCCGAGGCCTTCGGCGCCGCGCCGGGCGACGAGGCGCTGCACCGGCGCTTCGCGCGCGGCTGGAAGCAGCCCGACGAGGTCGCCGAGCTGCTGCGCACGGCCATGGTGCTGCTGGCCGACCACGAACTGACGAGTTCGGCCTTCGCCACCCGCATCGCCGCGTCGACCGGGGCCTCGCTGCCGGCCTGCCTCATGGCGGGGCTGGCCACGCTGTCCGGGCCCCTGCACGGCGACGCCTCGGGCCGGGTGCAGGCACTGTTCGGCGAGGTCGAGCGGCTGGGCGAGGACGCGGTGCTGGCGCACTACCTCTCGACCGGCTCGCCCCTGGCCGGCTTCGGCCACCACCTCTACCCCGACGGCGATCCGCGCGCGGCGGCGCTGCTGGCGCTGTTCGATCCGCCGCCGGTGATCGCGCGCTTCATCCGCCAGGTGGCCGACCAGACCGGCCTGCAGCCCTCGATCGACGTCGCCCTGGCGGCGCTGGCGGCCCACCACAGGCTGCCCGCCGACGCGGCCTTCGGCCTGTTCGCCACGGCGCGCAGCGTCGGGCTGCTGGCGCACGGCCTGGAGCAGCTGGGCACGGCGCAGGTGATCCGTCCGCGCGGGCGCTACGTCGGCCCGGTGCCCGACGCGGCGCCCGGTCCGAAGGCCGGCCCCGGGTGAGGCGCGGCACGCCGGCCCGGCTTCCCCACGCGGCGACGCGGGTCAATCGCGTCGGTGTTCCACTGGCTGCCCAGACAACAACTCCCGGAGAACGCGCATGGAAATCCACATCAACACCGGCAACGGCATGGACAACCGCGAGGACCTCGAACGCTGGGCCGACGGCGAGATCCGCCTGACCCTCGCGCGCTTCGCCGAGGACGTCAGGCGCGTCGAGGTGCACCTGTCCGACGTCAACGGCACCAAGGGCGGCGCGACCGACAAGCGCTGCCTGATCGAGGCCCACATCCCGCAGCACGCGCCGGTGGCCGTCTCGCACCAGGCGCCCTCGCTGGACCAGGCGTTCCGTGGCGCCGAGACCAAGGCGTTGAGCGCCCTGGACAGCGTGCTCGGCAAGGAGAAGCGTCACCGCGACCGCACGAGCATCCGGACCGATCCCGAAGCGGTCTGACGCGCGACCCGTCCGGACCAAGCGCTCGGGCCTCGCCGCCGATGCGCAGGCGGCAGGGCTCGGCGGATCACGACCGAACGCCGTCGCCCTGTCCCTGGCCGGCAAGGACCCGGATCAGGACGTGATCGGCGAACGGCCTGAGCGCGTGATGCTGCGCCGCCGCGTCGGTGACCAGGGTCCAGGCCCGGTTCATGGGCGTCCAGTACATCTGCGAACGCCGGCTGAGCTTCTCGGCGGTGGCCAGCACCACGACCTCGCGGGCCCGGCGGAACACCTTCTCCTTGAACCAGGCCTGCTCGGCCGATCCCTCGCACAGGCCCAGGTCCGCGTCCACGCCGTCGGCGCTGGTGAAGACCTTGTCGAAGGTCAGCCGCTCCAGCGACAGGTCGGCCAGCGGCCCGAACACGCTCATGCTGCCCGCGCGCAGGTCGCCGCCGAGCAGCGACACCGACATGCCCCGGGAGGCGAACACCTGCACCGCCAGCAGGTTGTTGGTGAAGACCTTCGCCGTCGAGTCGGCCGGCAGTTCCATGGCGAGGAACTGCGTCGTGGTCCCGGCGTCGATGAAGACCGTGTCGCCCTCGGACACCAGGCGCGACGCCTGGCGGGCGATGTCCGTCTTCGCCGCGTGGTGGTGCGACTGGCGCGACTCCAGGGACTCCTCCGGCTCGTGCTGGATCGGATGGGCCACCGCCCCGCCGTAGGTCCGCAGCAGGCGCCCTTCCTGCTGCAGGACGTGCAGGTCGCGCCGCGCGGTGGCTTCCGAGACGCCGAACTTCTCGCACAGCGACGTCAGGTCGGAGGTGCCTTTCTGCACGGCATCCAGGATGGCCTCGCGGCGATTGGCGACTTTCATACTTCGGGCTTTTCGGGGGATGGAAAGGGTTGACGGGGGAACGGCGGAGCGCGGAAGGCGCCATTGTCACGGCACGCCGAGGTGGGTCCGGCGGCCGGAACCCGGCGAGTCACGGGAAGACAAGATCTTCGCATTTCTATCGGTTCGATCATCAGAGGAAGGGAAAGTACCGATTTTTGCATTTTCCGATCATGTTCTGATCGGTGCAATCATCGATTGATCGAAACCCGCAGCGGTTGGCGAACGATCCATGAGCCGTGGCTCGGCCGTGAACGCTTCGGGCGGATGGCGGGCCTGTGTTGCGAGACCCTTTTCACCAGCGATCCACCATGACTCCAATCCGCTCCTCGAAGCGCCGCCTCCTGTCGGCGGGATTCCAGTTCGCCCTGGCCGCCGCGCTGGGCGCGGCCGCCCCGTTCGCGGCCGCCGCCGAGGCCTATCCGGCCCAGACGATCAAGGTCATCATTCCCTTCCCGCCGGGCGGCACGCTCGACGCCGTCGGCCGCACCCTGGCGCAGCGCCTGGCCGAGCAGCTGGGCCAGCCGGTCATCGTGGACAACCGCCCCGGCGGCAACGCGACCATCGGCGCCGGCGCCGTGGCCCGCGCCCCGGCGGACGGCTACACCCTGCTGTTCAACGCCTCCACGTTCCTCAGCGGCCCGATGATCTCCAACGCGGTGCCCTACAGGATCGACAAGGACTTCCAGCCGATCGCCCTGGTGGCCAAGGCGCCGCTGTCGGTGGCCGTGAACAAGAACCTGCCGTTCGGCGACATCGCCGGCATGGTCCGGTACGCCAAGGCCAATCCGGGCAAGATGACCTTCGCCGTCGGCTCGATCGCCTCGGCCGGCCACCTCTCGACCGAGCAGCTCAAGCGCACGGCGGGCATCGACACGCTGATCGTCCCGTACAAGGGCACCGCGCCGGCCTTCCAGGACCTGATCGGCGGACAGATCGACGCCTTCGTCGACCCGGTGCTCGGCTCGCTGCAGTACCACAAGTCCGGCATGCTCAAGGTCATCGCGACCACGGCGAAGAACCGCGTCGCGTCGCTGCCCGACGTCCCGACCGTGGCCGAGACCCTGCCCGGCTTCGAGTTCTTCAGCTGGTACGGCCTGTGGGCGCCCGCCGGCACGCCGGCGGCCATCGTGACGCGCCTCAACAAGGAGGTGAACATCGCCCTGAAGTCGGAGGCGATGGCCAAGTTCTCGGCCCAGGGGCTGGAGCTGGACCCGCAGTCGGTCGACGCCTTCGTCAAGTTCCAGAAGGCCGAGACGGACAAGTATCAGAAGATCGTGACGGAGGCCGACATCAAGCTGTGAGGCACGGCATCGACGGGCGCCGCCTCGCGCGGCGCGGTCTACGAGTGCGAAAGGCCGGGTTCCCGGCCTTTCCTGCGTCTGCGGAGGCGCCGATCGGATGCCATGGACAGTACAAACCCTGATGATGATCGAATCAGTCGTAAATTATGATTGGTTCAATCAAAATGATTGCTTCCTGATTTCCTTCTTCACCGAACGACCCTCGTGAACCACGCCTTCCTCATCATCGCGGACGATCTCTCGGGTGCGGCCGATTGCGCCGTGGGATTCGTCGCGGCCGGCTTCGACAGCGTCGTGATGCTCGGCACCGGGAGCCGGGACGTCCTGTCCTCGACCGCGGTGGTGGCGGTGGACACCGACAGCCGGCGCGACGCCGCTCCCGTGGCGGCCGGCAAGGCGCTGGCGGCGCTCGACGCCCACGGGGCGGAGCGCCGCGTCGTCAAGAAGATCGATTCCACGCTGCGCGGCGGCTGGGCGGCGGAGGTCGCGGCGATGCAGCCCGCGCTCGGCCTGGCCCTGGTCGCCCCGGCGTTCCCCGACCTGGGCCGCACCGTGCGCGACGGCACGGTCCTCGTCCACGGCACGCCCCTGGCGGAAACCGCGACCTGGCGGCTGGAGCACGCCGATCGCGAATCGCGTCCGGCGCGGCTGCTCGAAGCCGCCGGCCTGCGCTGCGACACGGTGCCGGCGGCGCTGCTGGACGGCGCGCCCGACGCACTGCGACACGCGATCGCGCAGGCCCGCGACCGGGGCTGCCAGGCGCTGGTGTTCGACACCGCGCACGCCGCGCAGCTCGGCATGCTCGCCGAGGCCACGCGCGACCTGCCGGACGTGTTCTGGGTGGCGTCGGCGGGCCTCGCCCGCGAGATCGCCCGCTGCGCGCGCCTGGAACCGTCGGCCGTCGCGGCGGAGGCAATGTCGACCGCGGGACGTGGGGTGCTGACGGTCGTCGGCAGCCTGTCGCCGATCGCCGAACGGCAGATCGCCTGCCTGGCCGAACGGCCCGGCTCCCCGGTCCACACGATCGCTCCCGGCCTCCTGCGCGACCTGCCGGTGTCCGGCGCCGTGGCGCAGCCCTGGGCCGAGGCGATCCGTGCCGACGTCGCGCGGGGCCTGGACCCGGTGGCGTGCATCGGCGCCGATGCCGACCTCGATCCGTCCGAAGGCCCGCT
Source organism: Variovorax sp. PvP013 (assembly GCF_050435945.1). Taxonomy (NCBI): domain Bacteria; kingdom Pseudomonadati; phylum Pseudomonadota; class Betaproteobacteria; order Burkholderiales; family Comamonadaceae; genus Variovorax; species Variovorax sp. PvP013. The sequence continues at coordinate 26,292 of NZ_JBNDLF010000011.1, read as the reverse complement.
GCTGGCGCGCTGCCTGGCGCGCCACCTCGCGCCGGCGATGCGCGACGCGGCCGGCCTGGTGCTGACCGGGGGCGAGACGGCGCGCGCCATGCTGGAGCAACTGGGCATCGCTCGCCTGAGGGTGCTCGGCGAGACCGAGCCCGGCGTGGCGCTTTCGTGCAGCATGGCGACCCGTCCCCAGTACGTCGTCACCAAGGCCGGCGCCTTCGGCGACGCCGGCTCGCTGGCGCGGGCCCGCGAGGCCATCCGATCCCGTTCGACCGCCGCACCGGCGCCCTGAATCCCACGTTCCCCGTTCGAAAGACCCTCATGACTGCTTACGTCCCCACCATCGGCATCACCCTGGGCGATGCCGCGGGCATCGGCCCCGAGATCATCGCCAAGAGCTTCGCGAACCACGACCTCTCGACCATGGCCCGCGCCGTGGTCGTCGGCGACGCCGGCCGGCTGCGCAAGGTGGCCGACCTGCTGGGGCTCGACGTGCGCGTGCGGCCCATCGCCTCGATGGAGGAGGCGCGCTTCGAGCGCGGCGTCATCGACTGCTTCGACCTGCAGCTGATCCCCGAGGACCTGCCGTTCGGCAAGCTGTCCGCGGTGGCGGGCGACGCGGCCTTCCGCTTCATCGAGAAGGCGGTCGAACTGGCCAAGGAGGGCAAGATCGACGCCATCTGCACCGCGCCGCTCAACAAGGAAGCGCTGCACGCGGGCGGCCACAAGTTCCCCGGCCACACCGAGATGCTGGCCCACCTGACCGGCGTCGAGGAGGTCTCGATGATGCTGGTGGCGCCCAACCTGCGCGTGATCCACGTCACGACGCACATCGGCATCATCGACGCCATCCGCAAGATCGAGCCCGGCCTGGTGGAGCGCACCATCCAGCGCGGCTACGACACCCTGCGCAAGGCGAAGATCGAGAACCCGCGCATCGCCGTCTGCGGCATCAATCCGCACGCCGGCGAGAACGGCCTGTTCGGCTACGGCGAGGAGGAGGAGAAGATCCTCCCGGCCATCGAGGTGTTGCGAGCGCGCGGCATGAACATCGAGGGACCGCTGCCGGCCGACACCCTGTTCTTCCGCGCCGGCCGGGGCGACTTCGACCTGGTGGTGGCGATGTACCACGACCAGGGCCACGGCCCGGTCAAGGTGATGGGCCTGGAAGCGGGCGTGAACATCACCGTGGGACTGGACGTGATCCGCACCTCGGTCGACCACGGCACCGCCTTCGACATCGCCGGCAAGGGCATCGCCGACGAGCGCAGCCTGCTCGAGGCCCTGCGCCAGGGCGCCGAGCTCGCCACCCGCCGCTGATCCTCACCTCATCCCCCCTCTTCCGGAGCCTCCCACCATGCACATCCACAGCACCGTCCTCGCCGGCGTCGGTGTCCTCGACGACATCGCCTACCTCGTGAAGGGCAGGAACCGCGTGCTCTTCGTGAGCGACGCCAACATCATCCGCATCGACGGCGTGCAGCGCCTGCTGCAGCAGCTGCGCGGCCTGGCCGCCGAGGTGCAGGTGATCGATTCGGTGCCGCCCGAGCCCAGCGACGAGGACGTGCGCGCCATCCTGCGCGACTACCGCCTCGACGGCCTGGACCTGGTCGTCGGCGTGGGCGGCGGCAGCGTGCTCGACGTCGCCAAGCTGCTGTCGGCCCTCGCCGCACCCGATTCGCCCTCGCTCGACGCGCTGCTGTCGGGCACCGTCAAGGTCGGTCGCCGCATCGCCTCGATGCTGGTGCCGACCACCGCCGGCACCGGCTCGGAAGCGACGCCCAACGCCATCCTCGCCATCCCGGCGCGCGAGACCAAGGTCGGCATCATCTCGCCGGTGCTGCTGCCCGACTTCGTGGTGCTGGCGCCGGAGCTGACCACCTCGATGCCGCACCGCATCGCCGCCTCCACCGGGGTGGACGCGCTGTGCCACCTGATCGAGTGCTTCACCTCGAACATCGCGAACCCGGTCTGCGACGACCACGCCCTGATCGGCCTGAAGAAGCTGTTCGCCAGCATCGAGACCTCCGTCGCCGAGCCGGACGACCTGCAGGCGAAGCTCGACATGCTCTGGGCCTCCTACCACGGCGGCGCCTGCATCGCGCATGCCGGCACGCACCTGGTCCACGCCATGTCCTACCCGCTGGGCGGCAAGTACCACATCGCCCACGGCGTGGCCAACGCCATCCTGCTGGCGCCCTGCTTCGAGTTCGTGCGCCCGCTGGCGGTCGAGAAGCTCGCCCGCGCCTACGATCTGGTGCCCGGCGCCGACACCGGCCTGGACGCCGAGGCCAAGTCCAAGGCGCTGGTCGCGTACTTCGCCGACCTGGTGCGGCGCCTGAAGCTGCCCACCAGCCTGCAGGAGCTGGGCATCGCCCCGGACCACCTGCCCACGCTGGTGCAGGGCGCGCTGGACGTGCAGCGCCTCATCAAGAACGTGCCCGGCCCGGTGGCCGCGCCCGACATCGAGGCGGTCTACCGCAAGCTGTTCGCCTGACGCCCCCGCCTGTCCCTCCCCCCACCGACTCCCAAGGAAGACCCCATGTCCAAGAAGATCGAAGGCGTGCTGACCGCCATCGTGACGCCCGTCGATGCCGACGACCGTTTCCACGAGAAGTCCTTCCGCGAGCAGGTCGAGCGTCAGCTCGCCGCCGGCAACGGCATCTTCTGCGGCGGCACCAACGGCGAGTTCTTCGCCCTGACCGAGTCCGAGCGGCTGGCCGTGGCGGAGGTCTCCGTCGACCAGGTGCGCGGCCGCGCGCCGGTGGTCGGCCACGTGGGCGAGAACTCCACCGCCGAATGCATCCGCACGGGCCGGCGCATCGCGGCCATGGGCGTGGACGCGGTCGCCGCCATCACGCCCAACTTCGTGCCGCTCTCGCAGGACGACCTGGTCTGGCACTTCACGGCCGTCGCCGACGCCCTGGACGTGCCGGTCTACCTCTACAACATCCCGGCGCGCACCGGCAACACGATCGCGCCGGAGACCGCGCTGCGCCTGGCGGCCCATCCCCGCATCGTCGGCATCAAGGACAGCGCGGGCACCTACGAGAGCCTCAAGGGCTTCATCGACGCCGCGCGCCAGGCCGAGGACTTCGCCGTCTTCAACGGTCCCGACAGCCTGATCCACCAGGGCTTCGTCGAGGGCTGCGCGGGCGCCGTATCGGGCCTGGCGAACGTCGCGCCGCGCGAGATCAACGCCATCTGGCGCCACTTCGCGGCCGGCGACGTCGCCGCCTCGCGCCAGGCGCAGGAGGCCGTGACCCGCCTGCGCGAAGCGCTCTACAAGGTCGCCTTCGCGCCGGCGGTCGTCAAGCGCGCGGTGCGCCTGCTGGGCTTCGACGTCGGCAACAGCAAGTACCCGGTGCGCCTGTCGGCCGAGCAGGACGAGGCCATCCGCCAGGTGCTGCGCGACTGCGCCATCCAGCCCTGAGCGCGGCCGCCCGCGACCCGCCCGAAGCCCCGGAGAACCAGATCATGACCGAGACGAGCACCGAGGACATCCGCCGCGACGGCGTCCTCGCCCCCCACCCGGACGACGCCGCCCGCCGCCAGGCGATGCTGCCGACCGACCGGCCGCAGAACCACGCCTCCAACCTGCTGCCCCTGCCCGACGGCGACCTGCTGTGCGTCTGGTTCGCCGGCACCCAGGAGGGCGTGGCGGACATCTCCATCTTCATGTCGCGCCTGCCCGCCGGCGGCACGCGGTGGACGCCGGCGGTGCCGCTGTCGGACGACCCGGACCGCTCCGAGCAGAACCCGATCCTGTTCCTGGCCGACGACGTGCTGTGGCTGATCTGGACCGCGCAGGCCTCGGGCAACCAGGACACGGCCGTGGTGCGCTACCGCCAATCGACCGACCTGGGCCGGACCTGGGGCGCGATCGGCACGCTGTTCGCCACCCCGGGCACCTTCGTGCGCCAGCCGCCGGTGGTCACGGCCAGCGGCCGGTGGCTGCTGCCGATCTACTACTGCCGCACCCGGCCCGGCGAGAAATGGAGCGGCAACCACGACGTGAGCGCCGTCAAGATCTCCGAGGACCGGGGCCGCACCTGGCGCGAGGTGCCGGTGCCCGAGAGCACCGGCTGCGTCCACATGAGCATCGCGCCGCTGGCCGACGGCAGCCTGCTCGCCCTCTTCCGCAGCCGCTGGGCCGACGCCATCCACGAAAGCCGTTCCAGCGACGACGGCGAGACCTGGTCCGCGCCGGTGCCGACCGAGCTGCCGAACAACAACTCGTCGATCCAGGTCGCGACGCTCGCCAACGGCGACCTGGCGCTGATCTTCAACGCCAGCAGCGCCGCCGACGCCACCGAGCGGCGCGAGTCGCTCTACGACGAGATCGAGGACGAGAACCGCCACGGCGACGAATCGAACGTGCTGACCGAGGCGCCGGTGGTCGAGCGCGCGGCCTTCTGGGGCGCTCCGCGCGCGCCGATGACGCTGGCGATCTCGGCCGACGGCGGCCGGACCTGGCCGTGGCGGCGCAACCTCGACGAGGGCGACGGCTACTGCATGACCAACAACTCGGAGGCCAAGCTCAACCGCGAGTTCTCCTATCCCAGCGTCAAGCAGTCCGCCGACGGCCGCCTGCACCTGTCCTACACCTACTTCCGCCAGGCCATCAAGTACGTGGTCGTGGACGAAGCGTGGGCCAAGGCATGAGCGGGACGACGTCGGCGTCCGGACCCCGCCGCGCGCTGGTCACCGGCGTGAGCTCCGGCATCGGACAGGCGATCGCCCGCACGCTGCTGGACGCCGGCTGGATCGTCGACGGCATCAGCCGCTCGGCGGTGGACGGACTGGGCGACGGCTTCCACGGCCACCGCGTCGACCTGGCCGACCACGCCCGGGTCGCGGCCTGCCTGGCGGAACTGCCGGTGCCCGACGCCCTGGTGCACGCGGCCGGCCTGATGCACGCGGCGCCGCTGGGGGAACTCGACCCCGCCGCCGGCGCCCGGCTGTGGCACCTCCACGTCGCGACCAGCGAGTTGCTCGCCGGCACCTTCGCGCCGCGCATGGCCGCGGGCGGGCGCATCGTGCTGATCGGCAGCCGCACCTCGCGCGGCGCGGCCGGCCGCAGCCAGTACGTCGCCACCAAGGCCGCCATGGTCGGCATGGCCCGCAGCTGGGCGGCGGAACTCGCACCGCATGGCATCACGGTCAACGTGGTGGCGCCGGGCGCCACCGAGACGCCGATGCTGCTGCAGCCCGGCCGCGCCAGCTCGCCGCCGAAGCTGCCGCCGATGGGCCGCTACATCCGGCCGCAGGAAGTGGCCGACCTGGTGGCCTACGTGCTGTCGCCCTCCGCCGCAGCGATCACCGGGCAGGAGCTGGTGATCTGCGGCGGAGCGTCGCTCTAGGGATCCGTCGACGCCGCGCGAGGGGTCGCGACGGTCGACGAGGTGCGGGCGAGAGGGTGTCTGCGTCGCTCCCGGCCTCGCGGGGCAAGCTGCGACCATCGGGTCCCGGCACGACCCCGGCGCGTCGGCCGCGGGTCTCAGAACCGCGGGCCGCCCGAACGCGCCGTCGCCTGCTGCCGGAACTCGCTGGGCGTGACGTGCTTGATCTCGCGGAAGCGCCGATTGAAGTTCGCCAGGTTGTTGAATCCCACCTCGTAGCAGATGCTGGAGATGGGCGAGGCGCTGCGCGCGAGCAGCTCGCAGGCCTTGTTCACGCGCACGCGGTTGACGAAGCCGGTGAAGTTGCCGTCGGTGGTGTTGCCGAAGTAGCGCGACACGCTGCCCTTGCTCAGGCCCACGTGGGCCGCCACCTCGGCGAGCGACAGGGATTCGGCGTGGTTGTCGTGGACGTAGCGCAGGATCTTCTGGATCGTGGCGCCGACCGTTCCCTCGCCCGGATCGACGGCCGAATCGGACGACAGCAGCCGCACGTCCTCGCAGCGCTGGAGCAGCGAGAGCAGGGCCGCGAACTCGGCGAAACGCTGCAGGCCCCGGCTGCGCTTGATGCGGTGGAAGCGCGCCGCCACGTCCTCGCTGATGCCGAAGAACTCCACGCCGCGGCGCGCGCGCTCCAGCAGGGGCCGCAGCTCCTCCAGCTCCCGGATCGACTGCATGGCCGCGGTCAGCGGCTCGCCGCGGAACTGGACCACCAGGCTGCGGACGTCGTCGGCGACCTCGGACACGACCTCGGTCGTGATCCAGTTGTGCGGCAGGCGCGGGCCGGTGAGCACCAGGTGGCCCGGCTCGAAGTGGCCCACGTGGTCGCCGACGAAGGCCCGGCCCCGTGCCCCGACGATCAGCTGCAGCTCGTACTCGTCGTGGTAGTGCCAGCGCTCCAGCGAGGTCGGCCGCGCGTGCTCGACGCAGCGCACGAACTCGACCGTGTCGGGCGCCTCGTAGCCCAGGCTAGGGTGACGGATCAGGTCGTGCTCGAACTCGGCGTTCGGTCTGCGGCGGGTGGTGGCCATGGCGGTTCGCCCGCGCGTCCCGGCGGGATCGGGGAAAAGGAGCCGCGCATCTTAGAAGCAGCCGCGCGACGCGGCACGCGCCGCGCCGGGACACGCCGTCACGCCCCGGGGCTTCTCCGGATCGCTTCGCCGCCAGCGTCGTCGTCACCGCCACGCTCCATGGCCTCGACGCCCGTCCTGATCGACGGCTCGGGCACCGGCGCGTCGCCCGGCGCGGCCGCGTCCGGCACGTTCCTGCCGCTCGGTCCATCGAGGCCGGATGCGGGACCGCCCGTGCCGGGGAAGATCGATCCACCGGGATGACCCGCCGTGCCGGCGCCCGTCCGCCTCGCCGCGAACGCCGGCGGATCGAAGGCGGTGACGACCGGCAACGCGCCGCGCCAGCGCTCCACCTCCACCTGCGTGCTCTGCGCGGCGCAGCCCTGGCTCAGGCGCGAGCTGCCGACGTCGCGCGTCACGACGTTGGGGTTGCCGTGCTTGTCGAGGCTGCCCGGCGTCGCGGGGTCGATCGGGTCGTACCAGGCGCCGGTGGCCATGTGGACCACGCCGGACCGGACGTCCTCGGAGACCACCGCGCCCGCGAGGAACTGGCCGCGGGCGTTGAAGACCCGCACCACGTCGCCCGGGGCGATGCCGCGTGCCCGGGCGTCGTCGGCGTTCAGGGTCAGGGGCTCGCGGCCGGCGATCTTCGAGGCGCGGCTCACGCCGCCGTGGTCGTACTGGCTGTGCAGCCGGGTCGCCGGCTGGTTCGACAGCAGGTGGAGCGGCCCGTCGGCAGGCTCGGGCTCGTACCAGCGCGCATGGCCGGCGCAGTCGTCGCAACCGAAGCCGTGGATGCGTTCCGAGAAAAGCTCGATACGGCCCGACGGCGTGGGCAGTGGATGGGCGACCGGATCCGCCCGGTAGCGATCGAGCAGGACGACCGGTCCGCGCGGCCGGCGGGCCGCCTGCGCCAGGTCGACGCGTCCGGCACGCCAGAACGCGTCGAAATCGGGCAGCGCGATCCCGGCCGCCTCGGCGCGCGGACGGGACGCCTCGTACAGGTGACGCAGCCATTGCCCCGCGTCGCGCTCCTCGGTGAAGGCGCGCTCGAAGCCCAGGCGGCCGGCGAGCCGCGCGAACACGGCGTGGTCGTCGAGCGCTTCGCCCACCGGCGCGATGGCCGCGCGCATGGCGATCATGAAACGCTCGCTGCCGGCGCTGCCGATGTCGTCGCGCTCCAGCGGCGTGGTGGCCGGCAGCACGATGTCCGAGTACCTGGCCTGCGCGGTCCAGTAGGGCTCCTGGGTGACGACGGTCTCGGGCCGCCGCCAGGCCTCGATGGTGCGGTTGAGGTCCTGGTGATGGTGGAACACGTTGCCCCCGGCCCAGTACACCAGGCGGATGTCGGGATAGCGATGCGAGGCGCCGTCGTAGTCGAAGGCCCAGCCGGGCCGCAACAGCATGTCGGCCACGCGCGCCACCGGGATGAAGTCGGCGACCGGGTTGTCGCCCTGGGGCAGGCGCGCGCCGGAGAAGTCGCCGTGCCCGCTGCCGATGTAGTTCATGCAGCCGTAGCCCAGGCCGAAGCCGCCGCCGGGCAGGCCGATCTGCCCGAGCTGCGCGGCCAGCGTCACCGTCATCCAGAAGGGCTGCTCGCCGTGCCGCGCGCGCTGCAGCGAGAAGCTGCAGTTGATCAGCGTGCGCCGGCTCGCCATGCGGCGTGCCAGGTCGGCGATGGCCGCCGCGTCGATGCCGCAGCGTTCGGCGGCCCAGTCCGGGGTCTTGGGAACGCCGTCCGCCACGCCCAGGACGTGGTCGCGCACGGCGTCGAAGCCGACCGCGTGGCTGCGGCAGAAGGCCTCGTCGTGCAGGCCCTCGTCGATCAGCACGAAGGCCAGGCCGAGCATCAGCGCCGTGTCGGTGCCGGGGCGCACCGGCAGCCACCGGGCGCCGGCCACGGCATCGAGGTCGGCGCGCACCGGGCTGACGTTGACGAAGGCGGTGCGCCCCGCCGCGGCCATGCGGGCGATGGCCGGCGCGGCGCCGTGGTCGCTGGCGCCGCCCGGGCTCACCTGCGTGTTGCGCACCGGCAGGCCGCCGAAGGCGACGAACAGCTCGCAGTGCGCCTCCAGCACGTCCCAGGAGGTGTGGTGCTGCAGCAGCGCGTCCATGCCGTCGACGATGTGCGGCATCAGGACGCGGCCGGCCCCCAGGCTGTAGCTGTCGCGGCTGGCGACGTAGCCCCCGAAGCCGTTGAGGAAGCGGTGGAGCTGGCTCTGCGCGTGATGGAAGCGCCCCGCGCTCGACCAGCCGTAGCTGCCGCCGAAGATCGCTCGGTTGCCATGGGCCTCCTTCACGCGCCGCAGCTCCCCGGCCACCAGGTCGAGCGCCTCGTCCCAGGGCACCTCGACGAAGGGCTCCAGCCCGCGCGAGGCGCCGCTGCGATGCCGCGTGGCCGGATCGAGGAAGCCTCGGCGCACCGCCGGACGCCGCACCCGCGTGGCCGAATCGACGGCGCCGGGCATCGATCGGCCGATCGCCGACGGCGCCGCGTCCCAGGGCGCGGGGCGCATCTCGCGCAGCCGGCCGTCCACCACGACCGGTTCGTAGACGCCCCAGTGCGTCGAGGTCAGCGCCGCCGGCATCGGGTCGACGTCGCGTCAGGCCGGGAGGCGGGCGAGGTGGTCGGCGACCCGGACCTTCTCCGGCAGAATCCTGCGCTCGGACAGCCAGTCGGCCGCCTGCTGGAATTCCTGGATGAACTTCGCGTCCTGCACGCCCTTCACGTCCCAGCGGCGCTTGAGCCTGATCAGGCTGTCGCGCACCGCGTCGCTGTAGCCGGCGTCCTGCTGGTTGAGCGTCTCGGCCTCGACCGGGTGGGCCCCGACCCAGCCGGCCTCCGCCGCGTAGGCCGCGTTGACCGCACGCACGATGGCCGGATTCTCCTCGGCGAAGCGGCGGTGCGTGACGTAGGAGTTGAAGTCGATCAGGAACGGCAGGTCGCGGCCCTCGAAGAAGATGTCGTGGGCCTTGTACTCGCTGCGCGCGATGTCCACGCCCGGGCTCCACATCGACCAGGCGTCGATCTTGCCCTGCGCGAAGGCCGGACCGGCATCGGGCGGGTTGAGGTAGACGAACTTGACCTTGGCGCGGTCGATGCCGTGCTTCTCCAGCGCCGCCACCAGCAGGAACTCGCCCAGGCCCGAGCGGTTGACGGCCACCGACTTGCCCACCAGGTCCTGCACGCGATCGATCCCCGAGCCGTCCTTGGCGATGATGGCCGTGCTGCGCGGCTCCACGATGGCGAACTGCGTGAACACTAGCGGCGACCCCGCCAGCATGGCGGCGAGCGCCGGCGTCGTGCTGCCGCCGAAGCCGAAGTCGGCGCTGCCGCCGGTCACGGCCTGCAGCGACGGCGCATGGTTGGGAAACGGTCCGATCCACTGGACCTTGATGCCGTCCCTGGCCAGCAGCTTCTCGAAGTCGCCGCGCGTCTTCGCCAGCGCCGGCAGGCCGCCGCGGCCCCAGGTCAGGCGCACGGTGTCGGTGTTGCGGCCGGCTTTGGCCGCGGGCGCCGACCGGGCCGGCGCCAGCCCGCAGGCCAGGGTACCGGCGCCGAGCACGGCGGCCTGCAGGAAATCGCGGCGCGAGGTGACGGAAGTGGTCGCGGAATGGGTCGTGCGGTCGGCGTCGGTCATCGAAGATACGGAGAAGGAATGGAAGAACGGAAAAGCGGAATGGACGGGGACGACCGAGGCCGGGCGGCGGAACGTTCGGACGGTCGACGCGACGCCGCTCAGGCCGCGAGGTCCTCGGCCGCCACGCCCAGCTGCGCCAGCAGCGCCTCGCGCAGCGCGACGGCCTCCGGGTGCGTGCGCCGCTCGCCGGCCGCGCTGGAGACCGCGTACTCGCTGGCGATGGCGCCGTCGCGCATCACCAGCACGCGGTCGGCCAGCGCGATGGCCTCGTCGACGTCGTGCGTCACCAGCAGCACGCCGGGCCGGTGACGCCGCACCAGCGCCTTGACCAGCCCGTGCATGCGGATGCGCGTGAGGGCGTCGAGCGCGGCGAAGGGCTCGTCGAGCAGCAGCAGCCGGGGCTCGCGCACCAGGGCCCGCGCCAGCGCCACGCGCTGCGCCTGGCCGCCCGAGAGGTTGCGCGGCCAGTCGTCGAGCCGGTCGCCCAGGCCGACCTCGGCCAGCGCCTCCCGCGCCCGCGCCTGGCCGACGGCGTCGTCCAGGCCGAGCGAGACGTTGCGCCACAGGCAGTCCCACGGCAGCAGCCGGTGCTCCTGGAACACCACCGCCGGCTGACGCGCGCCCTCGATGCGGCCGCCGTCGATGGGGTCGAGTCCGGCGAGCGCGCGCAGCAGCGTGGTCTTGCCGCAGCCGCTCTCGCCGAGCAGCACCACGAACTCACCGCGGCCGATGCGCAGATCGAGGCCGCCGATGACGATGCGCTCGCCGTAGCGCCGGCGCAGGCCTCGTACCACCACCGCCGGGGCCTCGTCCGGCCCGGCGGCGACGCGGTGCCGCGATGCCGCCGCGCTCACCGGCGGCCTCCCGCGGCGTAGTTGGGATGCCACTTGAGCAGCCGGCGCTCGAGCAGCCGCGCCACGGCGTCGGAAGCGACACCGATGGCCGCGTAGATCACGATGGTCAGGACGATGACATCGGTGCGCAGGAATTCGCGCGCGTCCATCGCCAGGAAGCCCAGGCCCGAGCTGGTGGCGATGGTCTCGGCCACCACCAGCGCCAGCCACGCCACCGCCAGCGCGTAGCGCACCCCCGCCAGGATGGAGGGCAGCGCTCCGGGCAGCACGATGCGGCGGATCAGCGTGGCGGTGCCCAGTCCGGTCACGCGGCCGAGTTCGATCAGCTTGGGATCGACCTGGCGGATGCCCAGGACGGTGTTGATGTAGATCGGGAACATGACGCCCAGCGACACCAGGAAGATCTTGCCGCCCTCGTCGACGCCGAACCAGACGATCACCAGCGGCAGCATGGCCAGGAACGGGATGGCGCGAACCATCTGGATGCTGCGGTCGAGCACCGCCTCGGCCAGGCGCGAGAAGCCCACCACCGTGCCGAGCGAGAAGCCGATGGTGCCGCCGATCGCGAAGCCGGTCGCCGCGCGCAACAGGCTGGTGGCCATGTCGCCGATCAGGCGCCCGTCCTGGATCAGCCGCCACGCGGTGGCCACGACCTTGCTCGGCGCGGGCAGCACGTGGATCGACAGGTGGCCCGCGCGCGCGGCCAGCTCCCACGCGGCCACCAGCAGGGCCGGCACCAGCCAGGAGATCAGCAGCAGCCGGCGCGGCGAGAGCGCCCGCCGGGCCGGCCGGGGGCCGGGCTCGGGCACGCGCGGCCGCCCGCGGACCGTGGCCGTGGCCGTGGCCGGAGGAGAGAGAGGTTCGAACACATGCGACATCGGGAGAACGGACTTTCGGAAGAGGCGACACCCGTCGAACGAGCGGGACGACGCACCTTAGCCCGCGGGCCGGACCGGTCCAAGGAAGGAAACCGAGGCTGCGTATGCGCAAACCGCGCTTGGTCGGGGCGCGGACCCTCGATCGCGCCGGCTCGCCGCCGCTTCAGGTGCGCCCCCGGGCGGCCGCGCCGCCGGTCGGCGGCGCCTCGACCAGTTCCCGCAGCAGCACGCCCAGCCGGTCGAGCACCACCGCGTGCTGGATGTGGTCGCCCAGCAGGGCGTTGGCGGGCATGGCCGTGAAGGAGGCCTCGCTCGGGCTCTGGACCACGCGCGTGCCGTGGACCTCGGTGATGGCCAGCAGGCCCCGCGTGCCGTCGTCGCCCAGGCCGCTGAGCACCACGCCCACCGTTCCGGCCCCGTACCGGAAGGCGGCCGATTCGAACAGCCGATCGGCGCCGGCGTGCGGACCCGCGCGGACGATGCCCAGGATGCCCGTGTCCGTGAAGATCGGCTCCCGGCCCGCCGGGGCGACGTAGAAGCCGCCCGCGCGCACCGGCTCGCCGTCGCGCGCGAAGACGACCTCCGGCGTGGCGGGGAAATAGAGCTTGTTGCGCACCAGTCGCGTCATCGACGCATTGCGCAGGCCGCGCACGTGGGCCACCACCTGCACGGGAAAGGTGGAGGGCAGGCCGTTGATCAGGCGCGCCAGGGCGTCGATGCCCTCGACCGACCCGGCGACGACGACGACCCTGCGGGCCGCTGAGGCCGTGCCCGACGCCGGGGGCGCTTCGTCCGGGACCCGCATCCTTCGTTTCCTACCGCCGATCGTCGTGGTCGGCGTGGCGAGGCCGCTCGTGCGGCCGGCGCGGCGGTGGATGGCCGTGGCCGTCGGTGTGGCCGTCCTCGCAGGCGCGCGACCGATCGTCCGGCGTGCCCCCGTGCCTCGGACCGACCGGATGGCGGCGTCCGCCGGGGGCATGCGGGACCGGTGCTCTCATGACGTCGCTCCTCCGCCCGTCGCCGGATCGATGATGGCCGAGATCCACGTGGTTCTCGTTCTTCGCGGACGTCGATCCGGTGCGAGGACCGACGTCGGATCGCCCGGCGGTCGATTCTCCCCGCGTCCGCCCGCTCCGGGCGCCCCGGCCTCCTCGGGACGGAGGATGCGCCGGGGACCTCCTAGGCGTGCAGCCAGCGCGCGTGCAGCCAGCGCGCGCCGTGGTCCAGCAGGTAGCCCAGCGCGCCGATGAGCACGATGGCGGCCATGAGTTCGGAGTACGCCAGCCGGTCGCGCGTGTCGAGGATGAAGTAGCCCAGCCCGGCCGACACGCCCAGCATCTCGGCGGGCACCAGCACGATCCAGATGATGCCGATCGACAGGCGCACCCCGGTGAGGATCTGCGCCGTGATGCCCGGCAGGATCACGTGCCGCACGGTCTCCCGGCGCGTGGCCGACAGGCTGCGGGCGAGCAGCCGCCAGTGCGGGTCGAGCTGCGCGACGCCCGCGGCCGTGCTCAGCAGGATCGGCCAGACCGCCGCGAAGGCGAGCAGGAAATAGACCGGTGCGTCGCCCACGCCCAGCACCATCACCGCGATGGGCATCCACGACAGCGGCGAGATCATGCGCAGGAACTGGAACACCGGCGTGCTGGCCCGCGCGAAGCCGCGCGACAGCCCCGTGAGCACGCCCAGCGGCACGCCCACCACGAAGGCCAGCAGCAATCCGACGCCCACGCGCTGCAGGCTCAGGAAGGTGTGGTGCCAGATGTCGGCGCCGGCCAGCAGCCCGGCGAGCGCCTGCAGCGACGGCCCCGGCGCGAAGGCCGCCGCGACGGGCGTGCGCGCCGTCAGCAGCCGGCTGCCGAGCGACCACAGCAGCAGCACCAGGCCGATGCCCGCGGCCGGCGGCAGGAAGCGGCCCGCGACGGCCTTGGCGGTCGCTTTCAAGCGCCGATCGTCTCGCGCCGCGTGTAGTCGGCCGGGATGCCGAACACCTGCGGCCCGCCGACGCCCTCGATGGCCTTGCGCACGAAGCGCGTCTCCACCAGGTCCCCGGCGACGAACTTCGGGTCGAGCGCGTCGAGGAAGGCCGCGTCGCCCTCCACCTTGGTCGCCTTGATGGAACGCACCAGCTGCTCGGTGTACGAGGCGTACGGATAGGGCTGGAAGTCGATGCGGCGCTGGGCCCAGCCCTTGTGCTGCACGACGCCGCTCTTCTCGTAGTCGATGTAGTCGGTGGCGGCCAGCACCTTGGCCAGGGTCTGCGGCGGGTGCGGCGTGTAGCGGCGCTCGCCGGCGTTCGACAGCAGTCGCGCGGTCTCCAGGCGGTTGTCGCGCGTCCACAGCTGCGCCCTGACCAGCGCGTTGGTCACGCGCTGCGCCCACTCCGGCTTGTCCGCCACGTCGCGCTCGGCCAGGAAGGTGACGCAGCAGGCGTGGTCCTTCCAGACGTCGCCGGAGAAGCGCAGCACCCTGCCGACGCCGGCGATCTCGGCGGCGGCGTTGAAGGGCTCGGCGACGATGAAGCCGGCGATCGACTTCGCCGCCAGGGCCGACACCATCTCGGCCGGCGCCAGCACGACAAGGTTGACCTCCTTCGGTCCGAGCGCCGCGCCGCGCGGGCGCGTCACGGCGACGAGGCCGTCCTTCCTCAGCACGTCCTGCAGCAGGATGTTGTGGATCGAGTACCAGAACGGCACGGCGACGGTGCGCCCGCCGAGGTCGGCGACCTTGGCGATCTCCGGCAGCACCGTGAGCGCCGAGCCGTTGACGTGGTTCCAGGCCACGACCTTGGCCGGGAACTTCGCGCCGTAGCGCACCCACAGCGTGGCCGGCGAGAGCAGGTGCACCACGTTGACCTGGCCGGAGACGAAGGCCTCGACGATCTGCGCCCACGAGCGGAACAGGCGCGGCGCCTCGGCCTTGAGGCCTTCCCGCTCGAACAGGCCGCGGCCGTGCGCGACCAGCAGCGGCGTGGCGTCGGTGATCGGCAGGTAGCCGATCCTCACCGGCTGGTCGTCGCCCTTGAAGGCCTGCGCGCGGGCGTCGCCGGCGCTCAGCAACGGCGCGGCGACGCCGGCCCCGGCCAGCGCCGACAGCCGCAGCAGGTCGCGCCGCGTGAGGCCGCAGCCGCAGGCCGGCGAGGCGCAGACGTGCGGCGGCGCATCCGCCGCTGCGGCCGGGGCGGATTCGGGAGAGGAGGCGCGAGGGTTCATGCGCAGGACTTTCAGGAAGGAAGAAAGGAAGGAAGTTGGAAGTCGGGAACGACGGGATGTCGGGCCGGTGCGGCGATCAGGCCGCGGCATCGGTGCGCGCGTCGCTGCGCACCGCGTGCAGCGCGGCCAGGATCTCCAGCCGCAGCGCGGTGAGCGCCGCCGGATCGGCCTCGCGCGGCCGGGCGACGTCGATGCGCCACTCGCGCAGGATGCGCCCGGGCCGGCCGCCCATCAGCAGGATGCGGTCGCCCACCCGCAGCGCCTCGTCGATGTCGTGCGTCACCAGCAGCGCGGCGGTATGCCAGCGATGCACCAGGGTCACCAGCAGGTCCTGCATCCCGGCGCGGGTGATGGCGTCGAGCGCGGAGAAGGGCTCGTCGGCCATCAGCAACTGCGGCTCGCGCGCCAGGGCCCGGGCCAGCGCCACGCGCTGCGCCATGCCGCCCGAGAGCTGCGACGGGTAGCGCCCGCCCTGCCCCGCGAGTCCGACGGCGTCGAGGGCCTCGGCCACGCGCCGTTCGCGCGCCGCCTTCGACAGCGTCGGCTGGCGCGCGAAATCCAGGCCGAAGCCGACGTTGCGCGCGGCGTCGAGCCAGGGCAGCAGGCTGGGCTGCTGGAACACCAGCGCGGCGCGCGGATGCGGCGCGGCGAGAGGCGCGCCGAGGAACTCCACGCGGCCCCGGGCCTGGCCGGCGGCGGACGACGGCGCGGGTTCGAGCCGCGCGAGCACGCGCAGCAGCGTCGACTTGCCGCAGCCGCTGCCGCCCAGCAGGCAGACGATCTCGCGCGGCGCGACGCGCAGCGACACGCCCTCGAACACCGGCGGCGCACCGGCATGGGCGAACGCCAGGTCGTCCGCCGCGAGCACGGCGCCGTCGCCGGCGCGGTCGCGGGGGTGGTCCTGCGGCGCCCCGCTCATGCGGCGGCGGTCCGCGCGGCGGCGGCGTGCTTCAGGAGCTCGCCCTGCAGCTGGGTCACGCTGGGCGTCACGATGGGGATGAAGGCGGCCTCGCGCCAGTGGCGCGCGAAGGCCAGCGGCTGGTCGCGGTGGTAGGCCCGGCCGCCGCTGGCCTGGAGTTCGAGCTGCACCGCGCGCTGCGCGACGTCGGCCAGCGCCAGGCGCAGTTGGAACAGCTCGGCCGGCCGCGCCAGGAAGCGCCCGTCGGCGACGCCGGCGAGCAACGCGTCGGTCGCCTCGCGCAGGGCCCGCCGCTGGGCGGCGATCGGTCCTTCGAGCACCTCGCGCCCGGCGCCGCTGCGCTGGGCGGCGTGGTCGAGCGCCACGCGCGCCAGGCCGATCGACATCCCGCATTGCAGGCCGAGGAAGGCCGGCCGCGCCCGCGGCAGGAACTGCCGGCCGTCGGCGTGGACGAGGTCGGCCTCGTCGATGGCGGCGCCGTCGATGCGCAGGGCCGCCGTGTTGCTGCCGCGCAGGGCGATCAGGTCGAGGTCGTCGCTGCGCAGCACGCCCGCGCGCTCCGACGGCAGGGCCACGATCAGCGGCGGTCGGCCGTCCTCGCGCTGGACCGCCGCGGCGACGACGAAATTGCCCGCGCGCAGGTTGGTGCACCAGGGCACGGCACCGTCGAGCACCCAGCCCGCGCCGTCGGGCCGCGTGCGGGCGCGGATGGCCAGCGCCTCGATGCCGCCGAGGAACTTCATCGCGTTCGACAGCCCCGTCGCGCCCGAGCGCGTGCCGTCGAGCAGCGACGGCAGCCAGCGCTCGCGCAGGGCCGCGTTGGGCGACTGCAGCAGGTACTCGATGAAGGCGCGCTGGCCCCAGAAGGTGAAGGCGGCGGCCAGCGAATGCCCGGCCACGCGCGCGATCGCCTCGATGGCGTCGGCGATGCCGCCCTCGCCGCCGGCCTCGGGCGGCACGCCGAGCCGGAACAGGCCGGCCCCGGCCAGCCGCGGCACCACCTGCGCGGCCTGCGTCGCGTCGGCGTCGAGCGCCTCGGCATGCGCCGCGAGCCAGTCCCAGGGAGTCTCAGGCGCCATGCGCGGCACCTCCGTCGCGCGGCAGGTTCCCGGGCAGGTAGGGCTGCAGCTGCGGGTTGACGGGACTGCGCGCGAGGCTGTTGGCGAAGTTGCACAGCGTCGCCAGGCTCACGCCCAGCACCACCTCGAGGGCCTGCTGATCGGCGTGGCCGGCGGCGCGGAAGGCCTCCAGCGCCGCGTCGTCGACGTTGCCGCGCGTGGCGATGACGGCTTCGGCGAAGACGCGCACCGCGTCGAGCCGGGCGTCGCCGGTGGCGTCGCCGCGCTGCAGCGCCGTCACGGCGGCGGCGTCGAGCTTCGCCTGCTTCAGCGCCGCGGCGCTGTGGCCGGCGACGCAGAAGTCGCAGCCGTGGATGCGCGCGGCGGTGATCTGCACCACCTCGCGCTCGGCCAGCGTCAGCGTGCCCCGCGCGGCGATCTGCGACACCGTGAGGTAGGTCTCCAGCGCCTGCGGCGAATTCGCCAGCACGCCGATGAGGTTGGGCAGGAAGCCGTTGTTGGCGGCGGCGCGCGCGACGAAGGCGCGGCTGGCCTCGGGGGCGGAATCTTCGGTGTGGAGGGTCAGGCGGGTCATGGCGTGGCGTCCGGGGAAAAGGGGTGATTCTTGTCCCGCGACGGCGGCGGTTCAATGACCGGGCGTCGCGGCTTTGTGCCCGATCGTGCGCGTGCGCTGCCAGGCCCCGGGCTGGGCGCCGACCAGCCGTTTGAACGCGCGCGAGAAGGCCGCGTAGGAATCGTAGCCGACCGCCTGCGCCACCTGCGCGATCGACTCGCCCTGGGCCAGCCGGCGCATGGCGACCTGCATGCGCAGCAGTTGCAGGAACTGCAGGGGCGACTGGCCGCAGGCCTGCGCGAACTGCCGGAAGAAGGCCGCGCGCGACAGATGGACGTGCCGCGCCATGACGTCGACCGTCCAGGCGCGCTCGGGGGCCTGCAGCAGCTGCGCGACCAGGGGCGCGAAGCCCGGCCGGCGCAGCAGCGCCCAGAGCCCGCGCGTGCGCGCGTCGTCGCGGGCGACGTGGCGCAGCCCGTAGAAGAACAGCAATCCCGCCAGGCGGTCCATCAGGGCCGACGGCGCCGACCCGGCGCGGTGCGCCTCGCCGCGCATCAGGTCGAACAGCATCGCCGCCGAGGCCAGCGTGCGGTCGTCGGCGCGCAGTACCAGGCAATCGGGGAAGGCGTCGAGCACCAGGTCGCGGAACGGGCCGTCGAAGGAGAAGAAACCGCAGGCCAGGCCGGTCTCGCCCAGCGCCGGCGTGGCCGACAGCGGCTGCATCGGACGCGGCGCGCAGTCGATGCCGGGGTCGTCGTAGGGCGACAGGAAGTGCGGCACGTCGCTGCGCAGGAAGACGCCGTCGCGCGCCGACAGCGGCACGGCCGCGCGCCCGGGGAAGTGCAGCCAGCAGCGTCCCTCCAGGATCAGGTGGAAGCTGGCGCAGGCGTGGCCGGCCGTCGAGGCGCGCCAGCGGCCGCAGTACTGGCCGACGTGGAACACGCTGGCGTTCCATTCGAGGCCGCCGAGCAGCCAGTCGACGATGCGGTCGGCCTCGCGTTCGGATTCGCTGGCGGACGTGTGCGGGGGACCGGGGACGGCGTTCATCGGGTCCGCGAGTGTGGCGTCTCCCCGTGACGGAATCAACGACGTTGTGGGTCTGAGCTTATGCCGGCGGGATGCGGACACCTCGGACACCTCGGACACCGCGGACGCGGCGGGCGGCTTCGAGCGATCCGGGCACGCGCCTCGAAGCGCTCGGCCGTCGCCGGGACCGACACGGCGGCGCAGCCCCGCCGTGACCTCGTCCGAGCCCGACGCCTCCGAGGTCGGGAGCGATCGATCGTCGTCCCCGCCGCTTCGCACGCGCCGGCCCCGTCCTTCGCGAACCACACGGGCCCGGTCCAGCCTTCAGCGCCCCGTCGACGGCGCGTGCCAGACGACGTCGCGCACGTCGATCCTGCGCGGGATGATGCCCAGCGCCTGGAAGGTGTCGGCCAGCTGCTGCTGCTGCGCCACGTGGGCGTCGGTGACCGGACCGAGCGAGAAGTCGGCGCGGGCGAAGGCGGTCGACCACGATCTGACGTCGATGCCGGTGGCCTCGGCCGCCAGCGCGGCCAGTTCCTCGCGGTGGCGGCCGGCCCGGGCCGTGACCTGGCCCAGCTCGTCGAGCACCGCCGCCAGCGTGGCCGGATGGCGCGTGGCGAAGTCGCGGCTGGCGACGTAGTAGGAGGAACTGGCCAAGCGGCGGTCGGTGGTGTCGGCGATGGCGCGGGCCCCGTAGCGCTGCTGGGCGATGGCGTAGTACGGGTCCCAGACCACCCAGGCGTCGACGTTGCCGCCGTTGAAGGCCGCGGTGGCGTCGGCCGGCGACAGGTAGATCGGCACGATGTCCTGGAACGCGAGGCCGGCCGTGGCCAGGGCCTTGATCGTGACGTTCTGGGCGCTCGACCCCTTGCCGAAGGCGACCTTCTTCCCTTTCAGGTCGGCCAGCGTCTTCAGCGGCGAATCCCTGGGCACCAGCACCGCGTGCTGGGCCGAGGGATTGGCCGCCGCGTAGACCAGGTCGGCGCCGCCGGCCTGCGCGAACACCGGCGGCGTGTCGCCGACCGAGCCGAGGTCGATCGCCCCGGCGCCCAGCGCTTCCATCATGGGCGGGCCGAACTGGAACTCCACCCACTTGACGCCCGGCACGCCCGAGGCCTTCAGGCGCTTCTCGATGGCCTGCTGCCTGCGCGCCAGCACCAGGATGGCCGAGCCCTTCTGGAAGCCGATGCGGACCTCCCTGGGCGGCGCGCCCTGCGCCGGAACGCCGCCGCCGAGACCGGCGAGGCCGAGTGCGAACGGCAGGGCCGCGAGATGCCGGCGACGCAGGCCGGCGGACGAAGATGCGATGGGCAAGAAAGGCTCCTGGACGACCCGTTCGGGCGAATGCCGGGAAGCTTAGGCGGCGCTCCGGGCGCCTGTCGAATGCGTCGTGCGCGCTTGCTTATGCGTTCTTCGACGTTGCGTGCCCGGCCGGCGGCGGGATGGGCGGAATCGGCGACCCGGCACGGAGCGGCTCGCCACGACGCTTTTCCGGAGGGATGCTCGACCGATCGCGTAGGACGGCGGCGGATTCGCCGGTGCCGGGTCCGCGACGCCCGGCGTGTTCGCGTCCAATGACCTTCCACAACAACTCCAAGGAAATTCCATGCGCACGTCCATCGTCGCCCTCGCGTTCGTCGACCTGATCTCGGTCGGCGGCATCGCCAGCGCCAAGGGTTGCATCAAGGGCGCCGCCGTCGGCGGCGTCGCCGGCCACGTGGTCGGCAAGCACGGCGTGCTGGGCGCCGCGGCGGGCTGCGTCGTCGGCCGCCACCAGGCCAACAAGAAGGACCGGCAGGAGGCGGTGGACCGGCAGGCCGCCGCGTCCGCGGCACCGAACGCGCCCGCGGCGCCGGTCAAGCAATAGCCGCAGCGGCCGGAACGGGCGCGCGCGACGTGCGCCGCCCGCCGGCGCCCGGTGACCCGCCTGCTCGCGCGGTCCATCGGCATGGCGATTGCATGCGGCCCGCCGGACGGGCACGATGGTGCCGCACCGCGCCGGCTCGTCCGTGTTCCCGCGTGTCCCTCGGGGGCACGGCGACGGCGGTGACCGACTCCCCACCAGGAATTGCCAGGTGCCGCCCATGACCTTTCTCTGGCCCCAGTCGCTCTGGCTCCTGCTGCTGCCGGTGCTGCTGCCCGCGTTCTATCTCTGGCTGCTGCGGCGACGCACGCGGGCCGTGCTGGCCTACAGCAACCTCGACGCCGTCCGGGCGGCGTCCCGGCGCACCTGGCGGCGCCACGTGCCGCCGGCGCTGTTCCTGCTGGCCTGCGTGCTGCTGCTGCTGGCGGCGGCGCGGCCGGTGGCCCGGGTGCCGCTGCCCTGGGCCCGGTCCTCGATCCTGCTGGCGATGGACGTCTCGCTGAGCATGCGCGTCGGCGACGTCCAGCCCACCCGCATGGTGGCCGCGCAGGAGGCCGCCAAGTCCTTCCTGCGCGAGCTGCCCCCGGGCATCGAGGTCGGGCTGGTCACCTTCGCCGGCAGCAGCCACGTCGCCCAGCGCGCCACGCTCGACCGCGCCGCGCTGGTGGCCAGCATCGACGCCTTCCAGATGCAGCTGGGCACCGCCGTGGGCGACGCCATCGTGCAGTGCCTGGCGGAGATCTTCCCTGAACACGGCATCGACCTCGGCCGGATGATGGCGGGCGACCTCACGGGCACCGCGCCGAGGAAGGGGCGCAGCCTCGACGAGCGTTCGCAGCCGCCGCCGCCCCGGCTCCACCCCGTGCCGCCCGGCTCCTACGACGCCGCGGCCATCATCCTGCTGAGCGACGGCCGCCGCACGGCGGGCATCGACACCCTGGCCGCCGCGAAGATGGCCGCCGATCGCGGCGTGCGGATCTACGTCATCGGCCTGGGCACGGTCGACGGCGAGGCGAGTTCGCCCGACGGCATGGCGATCTACATGAAACTCGACGAGCCGACCCTGCGCGAGGTGGCCCGCATGACCAGCGGCGAGTACCACCACGCCGGCACGGCGGAGAACCTGCGCGTCGTCTACCAGCAGCTCGGCTCGCGCCTGCAGGTGCTCACGCGCGAGACCGAGCTGGCCGGCGTGCTGGCGCTGGCGGCTGCCCTGCTCGCGTCGGTGGCGGCGGTGCTGTCGCTGCTGTGGTCGGGCCGCCTGCGCTGACGTCGCCTCGATGCGCGCTCAGCCCGCGCAGGGTTCCGGCCGGCCGCGACGCTTCCATTCCGCGCGGCGCCGCAGGGCGATCACGGTGACGCAGGCGCAGCCCACGAAGTTGATCAGCGAGATCAGCACGAACGGCAGGTCGCGCAGCACCAGCGTGCCGTAGAGCATCGCCGTCCCCTGCGACAGCACCCACGAGCCCCAGGTCAGCACCGACACCGAGCGGGCGCCGTCGGTGCAGCGCCACACCACCACGATCTGCGGCAGGTAGGTCACCAGGCGCGTGGCGTTGGTGAGGAGGTAGAGCCAGGCGATGGCGCCGAGCCAGTCGTTGTCGAGCGTCACGATGGCGTTCCTTTCCCGAGACGGTCGCTTCTCCAGGAAGCGCATCGAGGACTCTAGGAAGGACGGCGCGCGCCGGGAATGCCGCGAGGGCGTCGGGCCGATCGCGCGTTCGCGGGATGGCGACGGCGACGCGCGACGCGGCGTCCGTCACGGCGGCGTCGCGGCCGGGACCGGGGTCGAGACCGCGTCGCGCGCCGTCCCCGCCTGGCCGGGCGAGTCGGTCCGGCCGAGCGGCACGCGCAGCCGCACGACGGTGCCGCCGGCGTCCGAGTGCAGTTCCAGCTCGCCGCCCAGCTGCCGGGCACGGGCCTGCATGTTGACGATGCCGCGCCCCACCCGGCGCGCCGACGCGTCGGTGCCGCGGCCGTCGTCGCTCACCGCGAGTTCCAGCCGGTCGCCGCGGCGGCGCAGCTCGACATGCACGTGACGGGCGTCGGCGTGCTTGAGCACGTTGGTCAGGGCCTCCTGCGCGATGCGCAGCAGCTGCAGGCCCTGCTGGCGCGACAGCGCCAGGCGCTCGGGCTCGGCGTCCACCGACCAGTCGAAGACCACCCGGGCGTCGCGCAGCTGCGTCTGCCAGCGGAACAGGAAGTTGCTCAGCGCGGCCTGGAGATCGTCGTCGGGCGCCAGCACCTCGAGCGCCAGCCGCATGTCCGCGATGCAGTCGCGGAAGGCGCCGGCGACCGAGCGCGGGTCCATGTCGCCGCGCTCCACCCGCAGCAGCGAGGTGAACAGGCGCGAGCCCAGGCCGTCGTGGATCTCGCGCATGATCAGCTGGCGCTCCTGCGCGGCGGCGCTCTCGCGCTGCAGTTCGGCCATGCGCTCGAAGTTCTCGGCCAGCCGCCGCTCGCGCTGCGCCACGCGCGACTCCAGGGTGTCGTTGAGGTCGGCCAGGCGCCCGTTGGCCGACTCCAGCAGCGACAGCGCCTGCAGGAACCGGGCGGTCAGCAGCCCGCCCATGCCCAGCAGCACGAGGTTGGCGCCGTGGTGGAGCAGGAAGATGCGCTGGTCGACCCACCCGTGCGGCAGCACCCGGGCCAGCGCCCCGGCGTTCCACGCCAGCAGGTAGTCGTGCACGCCCGCGAGCACCGCGATCACCAGCGTGGCGGGCATGACCGCCGCGGCGAAGGTGCGCTGGCGCCACATCGTGCGCACCGACAGCCACAGGATCGCCAGGCCGATCGGGATCAGGCCGGCCGTCCAGACGCGGCCGACCCAATCCTCCTGCCCCGGACCGGCCCACCACAGCCACAGCGGGCCGACGAACCAGTACGCCAGCAGCACCCGCTTGGGCATCGGCCGGTGGATCGCGGCGAAACGCAGCGCGAACAGCGCCAGCACGACGATGAACCCGCCCGTGGCCGCGTGGTAGACGACGCGCCAGAGGTACCAGCTCTCCACCGGCATGCGCTCGACGACGAAGGTCAGGGTCCGCACGCCCCACAGCGCGCTGGCCAGGCCGAACAGGCCGTAGAGCCGCTCGCTGGGTCGGCGCCAGTAGATGAACAGCACGAAGCCCGAGACCAGCAGGCAGACCACCACCGTGACCTGGGGCATGGTCCGGACCCAGAAGGTGCGCCGGTCGGCGCGCGGGCGCACCTCCGCGTCCGGCCCGATCACCAGGCGCGGGAAGCGCCGCAGGCCCGGCTCCAGCAGGTCGCCGACGCGGACCGCGACCTCGTTGCGGCCGGGCCGCAGCAGGCCGGGCGGCAGGGGGATCAGGTGCGGACGCTCCCAGCGCACGCGCAGCGCGGGCGTGCTCTCGGGCACGCTGCCGGCGAGCACCCCGTTGATCCAGACCTCGCCACCCTCGTGGAAGAAGGGCAGGCACAGCACCCACGGGGTGCGCGCCCCGGCGTCCGGCCCGATGTCGAAGTCGCCCCGGTACCAGAGCGCGCGCGACGAAGGCGGTTCGGGCGAGGCGGTGAAGTCCGGCAGGGCGACGTCGGTCCAGATCGCCGAGCCGGCATCGCCCTGCCCCTGCCCCGGCGGCGGCGGCGGCATCGCGCTCGCCGTCGTGGCCGTCGCCGACGGCATCGCCCGCTGCATGCGGGCGAACTCGATCACCGCCGGCCAGGCCGCGCCGACCCAGGCGCCCAGCAGCAGCGCCGCCAGCACCCGCCGCCAGCCGTGCCGATCACACCGCCCGGGGCGGCCACCGGCACGCCGGGTCACAGCAGCCCCAGCTGCCCGGCTTCGTACACCGCTTCGCTGCGCGAGTGGACGGCGAGCTTGCGGTAGATCTTCTTGACGTGGGCCACCACGGTGTGCGGCGAGATGTCCAGCAGCGTACCGATGGTCTCGAAGGTGAAGCCCTTGGCGATCATCCGCAGCAGCTCGCTCTCGCGCGGGGTCAGCGGCGACGCCTCGGCCGCGGGCGCCGTCGGCGTCGCGGCCGGGACCGCCGGGGTCGCGGACCGCGCCCGGAAACGCGCCAGGACCCGCCGCGCGATGCCCGGGCTGATCGGCGCGCCGCCGGCGCGCAATTCGTGGATGCTGGCCGCGATCCGCTCGGCCGACGCGTCCTTGAGCAGGTAGCCGCTGGCCCCGGCCTCGATGGAGGCGACCACGTGGTCGTCGTCGGCGAACATGGTGACCACCAGCACGTCGCAGTCCGGATGGTGCCGCGCGGCGTGCTCAATGACCGCCACACCCTTCATGTCGGGCAGGCCCAGGTCCACCAGCAGGACCTCCGGCGTCTGCAGGTCCAGCATCGCGATGCCGGCTGCGCCCGTGCTGACGGCCGCCGTCAGGCAGAGCGCCGGATCGGCGAGCACCGCGCTGGAGAAGCGGTGCATGAATTCCGGCTCGTCCTCGACGATCAGCACCCTGGTCGGCATCTTTCCTCCTGGCGGCGACCGGCCATTCTGGCACCGCCCCTGCGCGCCGGCCATCACGTCTTGACGCGATGGCCGGGGACGCCCGTGCGCCGTATCGTCGTGCGCTTCGTCGCATCCGGAGCCGCCATGATCACCGTGGAAGAAGTCCTGTCCCGCGCCCTGTCCATGCCCGGGCGCGGCACGCTCTACTGGGCCGGCAGCGGCGGCCACGACCCCCGCGCCGCGTCGCCGGCCGAGCCGCTGGCGGTCGGCCGCGAGTGGCCCGGGCTGCCGGCCGACCGCCAGGCAGCGCTGCGGCCGCTCGCCGAGGCGGCCGGACTGGACCTCGACGATCCCGCGCTGGTCGTGCCGGCCTGCGACTGCTCGGGCTTCGTGTGCTGGGCGCTGGGCATCTCGCGCCGCATCCGGGGCGGCGGCATCGGCGGCCACGACCAGTGGATCAACACCGACACGATCTGGGCCGACGCCACCGGCGGCGGCGCGCAGTTCCGCCGGCTCGACGCGCCGGTGCGCGGCGGCCTGGTGGTCTATCCGCAGCAGGGCAGCGGCGAGCGCTACGGTCACGTCGGCCTGGTGACCGGGGTCGGCGCCGACGGCCGGACGGCCAAGGTCGTCCACTGCTCGGCCGCGCACTTCGCCGCGGTGCCCTTCGACGCCATCCAGGTCGATGCCGGCGAGGCGTTCCGGCGGCAGCCGAAATCGGTTTACGCGTGGTTTCGCGGCGTCGTGCCCTGACTTTTTTTGATGATTAAAGACTATGGCGTGAATTGGTGAGGTCTTTGGTTTTCGATTTCCGGCGCTGCGTCGCCGGGCGGGTCGGTATTCTTCCGGCCCATGAGTTCCAACCCTTCTTTCGACGACTCCGGCCTCCTGCGCCGCCTCGATGCCATGTCCGATGCCGAGCTGGACACGCTGGCTTTCGGCGTCATCGGTTTCGACGCCGAGCGCGTGGTGCGGCGCTACAGCGCCCACGAATCGAAGGCTTCCGGCCTGTCGCGAAACCGCGTCGTGGGTCTGCCCCTGTTCGACGAGGTCGCCGTCTGCATGAACAACTACATGGTGGCGCAGCGCTTCGAGGACGCGGCGGCCGACGGCAGCGAGCTCGACGCCACCATCGACTACGTGCTGACCCTGCGCATGCGCCCGGTGAAGGTCCGGCTGCGGATGCTGGCCGGGCCGGGAGTCACCGGCCGGTTCGTCGCGATCGACCGGCGGACCTGAGGGAAGTCCGGGCGATGTCGCAAGCCGTCGAGAAGGAATACGAGGCGCTGCTGCAGTTCCTCTACATCGCGCCGATCGGTCTGGCGCAGCTGCGCGCCGACGGCGAGATCGTGATGGTCAACCCGCTGTGCGC
>NZ_JBNDLF010000010.1:0-140797 GCF_050435945.1 Variovorax sp. PvP013 | reverse complement strand
CCCAGGACCCCAGGACCCCAGGACCCCAGGACCCCAGGACCCCAGGACCCCAGGACCCCAGGACCCCAGGACCCCAGGACCCCAGGACCCCAGGACCCCAGGATTTTATTTTTGTTTTCTTAGAATTAGCAGTATCGGTCAGATTGCGCGTTAGCCTATTTAACTGCTCGGATTAGACGCGTTCATTGCCCTGCGAAGAAATAGGCACCGAAATTGACCTGCCCGGACTGGGAAGACGCGTTGCCGAAATCGATCTCGTTGCTCAACGCCGTCCCGCGACCACCGGGCGCACGGGTCAACCTGAGACCTCCCTGCAGGGGGTTCGTGTAGTCGACGAAGGCCGGCAATTCGACGACGTTGCCCCGGATTCCGGTGATGGCGTCGATGGACGCGACGTCCTTCAGGAACGTCGAATCGCTCCAGCGAACGACGGTCCCGCCGGCCGCGTTGTAGGGCAGGTTCGGACCCACCTGATTGGCATTGAGGTAGGCCCGGCCATCGACATAGATGGCCGGCACGTTGGCCCGCGTCGAGACGGCGATGTTGTCGAACACACGGTTCCTCGTCGTGCGGTTGTTCGATGGCGAGGCGCCGATCACGATCTCGCCCAAAGCCCCGTGCGTCTTGTTGGGGTCGAGGTTGTTGATCAGCGACGTGTTGGCATAGACGAGGTTGTCGGTCGCTTCGTAGATGTTGATGCCCGAGCCGTCGTTGCCCCAGACGAGGTTGAAGGCGACGGTGTTGCGGTCGCACCAGTGATCGATCTGGATGCCGTTGCCGTCGCTCGCGGCCGTGTCGGCATTGGCATGGCTGGTGTTGTAGCGCACGATGTTGTCGTCGCCGCTGTTGTCGTCGGGGCCGGGACTGTAGACATGGATGCCCGACGTGCCCGGAATGCTGCGTCCGCTGCCGCTCACGTCGTTGCGTTCCACGCGCCAGAACGAGCCGCGCAACTCGATGCCGTGGTGTCCGCTCCGGCGCAGCGTGTTGCCGGTGATCGCATTGCGTTGCGCCGATGTCGCATTGGTCGCGACGTTGATCGCGTGGGTGGTCGAATCCTCGATCACGTTCTGACTGATGACCAGTCCCAGTCCGGCACCCTCGGTGATGTCGATGCCGATCGGCGCGTTCCTCACGACGTTGCGGTCCAGCGTGATCTGGCGGCTGCCCTGACGGATCACGAAACCGCCCCAGACCGGGGATTGCACCTGCAACCCCGTCACCGTCAGATAGCTGGCGCCACGGATGTCGATGCTGTTGCGCACGACCGGCACCTGCGCCGGGTCGACGGGCTCGACACGGATGGGGGCGGCCGCACTGCCGTTGGCGGTCATCGCGATGGGGCCGGCGAAACTCCCCGGCAACACCATCACACGCGTGCCGGCGGCCAGGCCGGACCAGGGAACGTCGGTGAGTTCGGCATAACGGCGCGCACCCTTGATCGCCGTGCCCACGGATCCGCCGACGACCACGATCTGCGAGCCCGGGACCGCGACGGCGGCCTCGATGGTGGCCAGCAACGGGTCCTTCTGGGCGGTCGCGGCCTGGGTGGTAGCGGTGGACGACGTCCTCGTCTTGAGCGCAGCGCCGAAGGCGTCGGACGTCGATGCGACCGACGAGGAATCGCTTCCCCCACCGCACGCGGCCAGGCACGACAGTGCGGTCAGGAGAAACGATTTCGAGGTGAATGAATGCATGTCGGGAACCAATCCTTTGTCATAAAAACCTGTTTTATGTCAGATTGTTCCTACGAAACAATGCATTCCGCCTCAAATCCGGTCAGCGTTCGAAGAAATAAGGTTATTTCGTCGCGTGATTTGGACAGACTGAATTGAACATCAGTATTAGAAAGTATCTATTCTAAATAATTAGTAAATTTCTATTAGTGGACTGATTTATTGTTCAATTAAGTAATTAGTTCGAATTTCACTTCGAGCGAATGCCATCCTCGACGGGCATCGGAGAACCGGGACCACGGACTTCCTGTCCGGCGATGCCGGAATGCCGGAAGAAGTGCGTGCGAAAACGCTCGACCAGCACTTCGGCCGATGCCCGCCAGCTGAACCGGGCCGCCTGGGCGAGTCCCGCGGCCACGGCGTGCTCGCGTGCCGTCTCGTCGAAGGCCAGCAGGCTCAGCGCGCGGGCGATGTCGGCCGGGGAATGCGGGTCGGCGGTGATGGCCGCGTCACCGGCGACTTCGGGCAGCGAGGTCGTGCTCGACGTGACGACCGGCACGCCGCTGGCCATGGCCTCGAGCACCGGCATGCCGAAGCCTTCGGCGAAGCTGGGGTAGGCGAAGACCCGGCAGTGCCGCACGAGCGCGGGCAGCGCGTCGTCGGGCACGTCGTCCAGGAAACGCACTTCGGCCTCGAGGCCGAGATCGCGCGCGGCCGCATGGATCGGCTCGCTGTCGAAATCCCGCTGGCCGACGATGACCAGCGGCGGGCGGCCGGCCGGCAGCATCGCGTGGGCGCGCAGCAGGTTCACGTGGTTCTTGCGCGGCTCCAGCCGACCGACGGTGCAGATGTACTCCCCCGGCACGAGCCCGAGGGCGCGGACCGCCCCGGTGCCGTCGACCTGTCCATCGCCCGCACGGACCGGGTGGAAGCGTCGAGCGTCGATGGCGTTGTGGGTGATGGCGATGCGGCCGGGATCGACGCCGTAGAGACGCGCCATCTCGCCGCGCGAGAACTCGCTGACGGTGAACAGCAGCGCCGCCTGCCGCATCGCGAGCCGGCTGGTCAGGCGCGACATGCGCACGAACCCCGGCTTGAAGAACTGCGGATGGGTCTCGAACAGCGTGTCGTGGATGGTGCAGGCGCACGGCCCCAACGGCACCAACGGCAGACGGTACTGCACGTGCAGCAGATCGATGCGGTGGCGCCGGCGCGCCGCGGCGAGTTGCCAGCCCAGCCGGGCGAGACCGCCACCGTGCGGCAGCGCCACCCGCTCCACGTGGGCGGCACCGAAGGCCGGATGCTCCCGGCCCAGGCGCTCCGGATCGTCCACCAGGAAGACGAACTGCAGGTCCGGCGCCAGGGCGATCGCTTCCTGGTAGAGCCCCAGGATGTGGCTGCGGCTGCCCTGGAAGATCCCGCCGAAGGTGTGGAAATCGATGCCGATCCGTGGGCGCGGCAAGACGGGATGCGGGTGGTTCATCGCGCCTCAGCTGCTGCGCAGGATGGCCCAGGCGCGCAACGCCATGTCGCGGCTCGACCGCGCCTTGGCGCCGAGGTCCGAGCGGGGTCGCAACACGCCGGCGACGCCGAACAGGATCCAGCGCAGCCCGAAGCCGCCCACCGTGAACACGTCGTAGAGCCACAGCCCGCGACCGCCGCGCATCTGCCGATAGAACTGGCGCGGCCCCTTGAGCGAGGACAGCAGCACGTCGCCCTGCTGCTGCTTCATGCTCGCGCCCTGGTAGTGGATGATCGAGACCGCCGGCGTGTAGACGACGCGCCCGCCGGCGCGCTTGAGCCGGTGGCACAACTCCATGTCCTCGCCGTACATGAAGTATTTCGGGTTGAAGAGCTGGCCGTCGAGCCGGTCGGCGCGCAGCAGCATCACCGCACCCGAAACCCAGTCGACCTCGCGGTCGGTGGTCGCGTCGCGATCGAGGTAGAGCGGCATCGGCCGCCAGCTCGGGGGCAGCAGGCGGTCGAGGAACAGGTAGTGGGTGGCGACGTTGAGCAGCCTCGGATAGGCGCCGCCGGTCCAGCGCTGCAGCGAACGGTCGGCGTTCAGGAGCCGGCAGCCGGTGACGGCGACGTCGGGCCGGGCCTCCATGTGCGCCACCAACTTGGCGAGGCCGCCGTCCTCGACGACCGTGTCGGGGTTGAGCAGCAGCACGAAGGGGCCGGCGCAGTGCGCGAGCGCTTGGTTGTTGGCGCGGCCGAAACCGACGTTGTCGTCGTTGGCGATCAGCACGACCTGCGGGAAGCTCGACCGCACCATCTCGACGCTGCCGTCGCCCGAGGCGTTGTCCACCACGATGACGCGCATTCGGTCGGGCGCGAGGCCGCCGGCGTCGAAGACCGAATGCAGGCAGGCGCGCAGCATCTCGCGCACGTTCCAGTTGACGATGATGATGCTGACGAGGGGTGTGTTCATGAGGTGCCTTGCGTGCGATGGGCGCCGCCGCGGATGACGCGGGGGCGGTCCCAAAGGACCAGCCCGCCGGCCGGGACGTCGAAAGTGACCAGGGTGCCAGGGCCGACGTGCACGCCGTCGCCGATGCGCACGGCGCCCAGCACGTGCGATCCGTAGGCCAGCAGGACGTCGTCGCCGAGCACCGGATAGCCCGGTCCGCCGCCGATGTCCTGGACGCCCATGCCGCCGCCGATGGCGGCGTTGCCGGTGACCGTGATGCGCGCGCCGATGGTGCCGAACAGGCTCACGCAGGTCGCGTGCGAGATCAGCGCGCCGGGACCGATCGACGTGGTCGGCGGAATCTCGGCGCGCGTGACGTACAGGCCCACCAGGGCCAGCAGCCGGGCGACCCAGCGCCAGTTGCGCAGGTAGGCGTACCGCGAGAGCCGATGGAAGAGCAGGGCCAGGAAGCCGGGCAGCAGGAAGAAGTAGACCCGGTGGACGAACGAGTCCGGCTGGTTCAGATGGGTGGCCAGGCGCTGCAGGTCGGAGCCGATGAGCGCGCGCGTCTCGGCCCAGCTCAGGCGTGCGGGTGCGAGTGGTGAATCCATGGATGGGTACGCTTGCTTATGGGTTGGTGAGGCGGCCGACGCGATGGCGGTGCATGACGTCGAAGTAGTACTGCTCCTGCGCGTCGGCCACCGTGCGCCAGTTCCAGCGCTGCGCATGGGCGCGGGAGAGCTCGCCCTGCGCGGCGAGCGACTCGACGGGCGTCGCGAGCAGCCGGCGCATCGCCTCGGCATAGGCGGCGATGTCGTCGGGCGGCACCCGTGGACAGCCGGGCGAAGCCACCTCGTTCATCGGCGCGCGGTCCCAGACGACGACCTGGCGGGCCGCCGCGTTGGCCTCGGCGATGGTCATGCCGAAGGTCTCCAGCCGCGAGGGCATGACGACGAAACGGCAGGCCGCCAGCAGCCGCGAGCGCTCGGCGGCGTCGTAGGAGCCGGTCATGCGCACCCAGCGGCCGAGACCGAAGCGATCGATCAGCGCCTGCACGACCTGCGGCTGCTGCAGCGTGCCGGCGAGCGTCAGGGGTTCGCGCTCGGCTTCCGGGATGCGGGCGTAGGCGGCCAGCAGCAGGTCGATGCCCTTGGCGACGACCTCCAGCCGGCCGA
Source organism: Variovorax sp. PvP013 (assembly GCF_050435945.1). Taxonomy (NCBI): domain Bacteria; kingdom Pseudomonadati; phylum Pseudomonadota; class Betaproteobacteria; order Burkholderiales; family Comamonadaceae; genus Variovorax; species Variovorax sp. PvP013. Next base: position 135,533 of record NZ_JBNDLF010000010.1, on the reverse strand, counting down.
GGAACAGGATGCCCGTGCCGGGCCGCGCGCTGACCTGGAACAGGTCGTCGTCCACGCCGTTGCCGATCACCCGGCAGTCGGCGCGCGGATGGCGTTCCGTGATGCGCTGGCGCATGGCGTCGGTCAGCACCACGAAGTTCCGGTAGAGCCGCACGCCGTACTCCTCGCCCCAGTGGAACGGCAGTTTCAGCCGCCGCGTGTAGTCGCGGGCGAAGAACCACTGGACCGATGCGACCATGGGGCGATCGCGGTGGCGGAAGAACGGCGTCCACGTCGCCGAGCACGGCGGCATGAAGTCCTCGACCAGCAGGTCGTGCTCGAAGCGCCTCACCGCCGACGGCAGCGCGGCCAGGAAGGTGATGTGGTGCGACGAGCCGTGGTCGCGGATCTTGCGGCCCAGGCGCACGTAGCGGATGCCGTCGCGGACTTTTTCCGAGGTCGAGCCTTCGAAGGTCGGCGTCAGCACCGTGATCTCGTGATGCCGGGCGAGCCGGCGATAGATCTCCAGCGTGCGCACCGGACCGCCCCCGGACAGGGGGTTGTCGATGTCGTCGGGATCCAGATGGAGGATTTTCATGGCGGCGTCGGGCAGGGTGGGCGCTGTCGGGGCGCGCCGATCGTCGGCACGCATCGCGCGAGGGCGGCAGCGCGGTCCGCGAGCCGTTCGCCGCGGCGCGACATCCGGATCAGGCGGCGATCAACGACCGCATGGCCGTCTTGATGGCGCCGATGCTCTCGAACGTGCTGCGGGTCAGCATGGATTCGGGGATCTCGCCGAACACGTCCTCGAGCGCGAGCATCAGGTCGACGCTGGCGTGCGAGGTCATGCCCGCTTCGTTCAGTCGATCGTCGTCCGACAGCGTCTGGACGTCGACGTCCAGACGGCCGAAGCGGGCGAGCAGGGCGCGGACCCGGGCGTCGATCTCGACGTCCGAGGTGAGGGGAGCGTGCAAGGGCATGGTCATGCCTCCTTCGTGTAACCGGGGGTGGAGAAGATGCCGAACGCCATGTCCCTCGCCTCGACGCGTTTCGCCGGACTGGACGGACGATGATTTCCATCACCGATGACGACGGCATGTCTTGATTTCATTTGTATCTTTAGGTAATAGAAGTGAAGTCGAGGGCTATTATGTAGTCTTTCTCCTTCATAAAATCGAGAAAATCCCCTCGATTGCATACTTTTTCATTACTTTGGAAAAATGTGCAAGGGTGTGTGTTCCTGAGGCCGGACGATGCGGCGAAGCTCGGGTTTCAGTCGAAAACAAACACAAGGAAGCTGCTGGAAATGAGATCCCCGACCCTGATGCAACCCGTCGCCCGCGATTTCGCGATGCTGTCCGAGGCCGTCGCCCGCATCGCGCGGGACGTCGCCGCCCCGCACGCGAGCGACGTCGATGCGAACGCCCGTTTTCCCGCCGAGACCCTCGAGGCGCTGCGCGACGCGCACCTGCTCTCGGCCCTGCTGCCCCGTGCGTGGGGCGGGGCAGGGCTGGGCCTGCATGAACTGGGTCGGCTGGTGGCCGTGCTGGCCGAGGCGTGCGCGTCGAGCGCGATGGTGCTGGCCATGCACTACAACCAGGTCGCCTGCCTGATGCGGCACGGCGCCGGGCAGCCGGCGATCCGCGACTTCCTTCAGGACCTGGTGCGCCATCAATGGCTGGTGGCCTCGATCACGTCCGAGGTCGGCACGTCGGGCGACACGCGAAGCAGCATCTGCTTCGTGCAGCGCCACGAAGGACGTTTCACCCTGGACAAGAACGGCACCGTCGGGTCGTACTGCGCCCAGGCCGATGCGATCCTCGTGACCGCGCGCAACCGGGTCGATTCGCCGTCGAACGACCAGGTGCTGGTGCTGCTGCGCAAGGACCAGCTCACGCTCAAGCAGACCACGACGTGGAACATGCTGGGCATGCGTGGCACCTGCAGTCCGGGTTTCGAGCTGCGCTCCGCGTCGGTTCCGGTCGAACAGATCGTGGACGACCCGTTCGCGACCGTGGCGGCCGTCACGATGGTGCCGTACTCGCACATCCTGTGGGCCGCACTCTGGACCGGCATCGCCGCCGGTGCCTGCGCGAAGGCCGGCGAATTCATTCGCCAGCAGGCCCGACAGACCCCCGGCAAGGTCCCGCCACAGGCCGCCGAACTGGCCGCGCTTGGCACCCGGCTGCAGTCGATGCGCCAGAACTGGGAATCCGCCGCCCTCGATTTCGACGCTCTAGCCGACACCACCGACGGCCACCGGACGCTGGAGAGCATGCGCTGGTCGCTGCGGCTGAACAACCTCAAGATCTTCAATTCCGAGATGGCGCCGGAAATCGTCCACGGCGCGCTCCAGCTCGTCGGCATGGCGGGCTATGCCAACGAAGGGCGCTTCAGCATGGGCCGCGCCTACCGGGATTCGCTGTCGGCGGCGCTGATGATCTCCAACTCCCGCCTGCGGGCGGCCAACGCTTCCACCTTGCTCATGGTCAAGAAAGTTTGAACGACATGGACCTCCACCTCGCCAGCGACGTGCGCGACACGTCCTCCATCGCCGACGACGCGTCCGGCGCATCGGCTTCCTTCATCGACCGGCTGCTGTCCGCGGGCCTCCTGATCGCCACCGAGGCCCGGGGCGTCTACGGTCGGGGCGCCGTGTTCCAGGACATCGTCGAACGCTTCGATGCCCTGGTCATGGGCCTCGAAGGCGCCTCGGACGCGCAGCGGCTGTCGTTCCCGCCCGTCGTGGCGCGTGGCCTGATCGAGCGCATGGGCTACCTGGAGAGCTTTCCGCAGCTCATCGGCAGCGTGCACGGTTTCCGGGGCACGGACGCGCAGGCCCGCGACATGGCCGCCAAGGCGGGTGCCGGCGAGCGCTGGGAGGAGGTGCTGGAGCCCAGCGACGTCATGCTGCTGCCGGCGGCGTGCTATCCGGTCTATCCGACCTTCAGCGGGCTGCTGCCGGATCGCCGGCGCGTCGTGACGGTGCGCGGCTGGTGCTACCGCCACGAGCCCTCCGACGAGCCGACGCGGCTGCAGTCGTTCCAGATGCGCGAGCTGATCTGCGCGGGCAGTCCCGATCAGGTCGAGCGCTGGCGCGACGAATGGCTCGAGCGCAGCCTGGCGCTGCTGCGCGAGCTGGGCCTGCCGGCCGAGAGCGACGTGGCGAACGACCCGTTCTTCGGCCGCGCGGGGCGGCTGCTGAGCGCGACGCAGCGCGAGCAGAAGCTGAAATTCGAGATCCTGTGCGCCGTCAACGCCGGCAAGGAACCCACCGCCATCTGTTCGTTCAACTGGCACCAGGAGCATTTCTCGGCCAAATACCGCATCCGCCAATCCAACGGCGACACGGCCCACACCGCGTGCCTCGGATTCGGGCTTGAGCGCGTCGCGCTGGCCCTGCTGGCCACGCACGGGCTCGCGGTCGACCGGTGGCCCGAGGCCGTGCGCGCCCGGCTGTGGGGTTGACGCTGCATGGCAGATCCCGGGACGATGACCGGATCCGGGAACGGTTGCTGCATCTCCATTCGAAATCTGCTGTGCAATCAATACAAGAATAGTTATGTTAACTAACTAATTGAAGCGACCGAGTGGATCGACCCCCGCCTCAATCCCCACGCTTGAATCCGGTCAGCATCGCGACGACCAGATTCTCGCGATGGCGCAGGCTGGAAAAGACGACGCCGGCCACGTGCAGCGCCACGAGTCCGACGAGGCTCCATGCCAGTGTGCGGTGCGTCCATTCGAGCCATGCCAGGCCCCAGAACGCATCCAGCGTGTACATCCACCCGGTGACGCCGACACCCGCCACCATCGCGAGCAGCGCGACGATCATCCAGCCACCCAGCGGGTTGTGGCCCAGGTGGCGCGGCTCGGCACGCCGGGCCACCGCCGCCGCATAGGCCATGACGGCCCCCGGACGCCTGACGAAATCCGCGAAGCGTGCGTACCGCGTGCCGACGAAGCCCCAGACGCTGCGCAGCGCGACCACCGCCAGCGCCGCGTAGCCGGCCCACTCGTGGCGCTTCAGTTCCTCCTCGCCGCTGAACCACGCGACGGCGATCGCCGCCGCGAGGCTCCAGTGCAGCACGCGCACCGGCCGATCCCACACGCGGACGATCCGCCGTGGGGGTGCCGGCGGCGGCGTCTCAGTCACCCTGCTTGACCCGACCGACCATCTCGAAGCTCTTCGGATGGAAGAACGCCTCGGTGCGCTGGCCCTTGTCGTCGAAGCCGTAGACCTCGTAGCAGCCGTTGAAATTCTTGACCTGGCGCACCTTCCAGCCTTCGCCGGACAGCTTGCGCTGCAGCTCCATCTGCGGGCGCATCTCTTCCTTGACGACCGCCTCGCAGCGCACCTTGTCGTGATCGACGTACGGCTGTTGCGGTTGCTGCTGCGCGGCGGCGTCGATGGAGAAGCCCAGGGCGGCCACGAGGGCCAGGAGAATCGGTGTCTTGTTCATGTTGCGAAGAGGAAAGGTGCTGCGCACGATCGGCCCGGCGTTCAGACGTCGAGCCACATGCGCAACAGGTTGTGATAGGTGCTCGTCAGGCCGATGCAGGCCGGATCGGTCTCGCCCAGGCGCGAGCGCAGGTCGCGCAGGTGGTTGTCCATGTCGAAGAGCAGGCGCCGCTGCTCGTCGCTGCGCACCATGCTCTGGATCCAGAAGTAGCTCGCCACGCGCTGCCCGCGCGTGACCGGCAGCACGCGGTGCACGCTGGTGCCCGGGTAGAGCACCATGTCGCCGGCTTCGAGCTTCACGCGCTTCTCGCCGAAGGTGTCCTCGATGACGAGTTCGCCACCGTCGTACGACTCCGGCGGCGACAGGAACACCGTGCACGAGATGTCGGTGCGCACCCTCCCCGACCCGTCGCGCAGGAAGCGCACGGCGCTGTCGACGTGGTTGCCGAAGCTGTTGGCGCTGCCGCCGTAGCGGTTGAACAGCGGCGGCGAGATCTGCTTGGGCAGCGCCGCCGAGAAGAACAGCGCATGCCGTTCGAGCCCGGCCAGCAGCAGGCGCTGCGCGGCGCGCGTCTCCTCGCAATCCTCGCGCAGCTGCTCGTTGCGCTTGGCACGCGCGGACTGCTCGCCCGCCGTCAGCCGGCCGTCCTGCCACGGCGCGCCGTCCAGGATCTGGCGCGCCTGCCGGACTTCGTCGGCCTGCAGCAGGCCCTGGATGTGCACGAGCATCGGGTGACAGCCGCTGGTTGGTCGCGGTCCGTCAGAACCGGGCGCCGACCGTGAACAGGAAGGTGCGCGGCACGCCGGCGATCGCGAAGCCCGGATAGAGCTGGTCGCCGTAGAGCTTGTTGGTCGCGTTGGTCACGTTGATCTGCGCGTACAGGTCGGGCGTGAACTTGTACTCGGCCATCAGGTCGCTGACGACATAGCCGGGCGTGCTGTTGGCCAGGCTGGCCGCACCGGAGCCGCCGGACAGCGGCCGGTTCTCGGAAGCGCCGCGCAGGCCGCCGGCCAGGCGCAGCTTGGGCGTGGCCTGGTAGCTCAGCCACAGCGCGCCGGTCTGGCGCGGCGTCAGGCCCACGCGCGAGCCGACCGTGCCGGGCGTGACGGTGCTGCCGGCCGCGTCGATGGTGGCCTTGGGAATGAACGAGTAAGAGGCATAGATCTCCCATTGCGGCGTGAGCCGGCCGACGACGTCGAGTTCCAGGCCCTGCGAGTGGCGCTTGCCCGACAGCAGGTAGGAACTCCCCGCGAAGTCGGAGTCGGTGGTGCGTTCGTTGGTCTTCTCGGTGCGGAACAGCGCGGCGCGCGTGGACAGCTTGCCGTCGAGCCAGTCGAGCTTGGCGCCGATCTCGACGTTGCGGCTCTTCTCCGGCGGCGTGTTGGCGGTCTGCTGGTTGACGTACTGATAGGTGTCGGCCGACGCGTTGAACGAGGTGCTGTAGGAGACGTGGTAGGACTGCGTGGCCGAGGGCTGGAACAGCACGCCGGTGCGATAGCTCCAGGCGCCCTGCGACAGGTTGGTGCTGGCGATGGTCGGCAACGGACTGCCCGGACGATAGAGCTGGTTGCCGCCGACGCAGTTGTTCACCGGCGTGCCGATGTTCGTGTTCGCGGGGACGGTCGGTGTCGCCACGCGGGTGACGCACGAGGGGTTCGTGTAGCCGTACTGGTCGAAATCGCCGTTGAGCCGGTCGTAGCGGATGCCGCCGAGCACCTTCCAGTACGGCGCGACCTGCACCAGGTCCTGGAAGTAGGCGCCGAAGGACTTGGCCGAGTAGCCGCTCGACTGGCGATAGAGCGGTTCGATGCCCGTGCCGACGAGGCCGGCGCCGTCGTTCGGATTGCCGACGAAGGTGTTGGGCCGCGTGCCCAGGCCGCGGCCCAGGATGGCGTTGTTGGTGAAGGCGTCGTTCTGATAGCGGTCGGCCGACTCCCTGGAGGCGTCGATGCCGGCCAGGATCTGGTGCTTGGTGCTGCCCCAGTCGAGCTGCTTGCTGTAGTCGCTCTGGACGTAGGTGCCCTGGTAGCGGTCCTTGCGCGGCGTCAGGCCGGCGCGCGTGAGGATCGTCGCGTCGCCGAAGTTGGCGGTGGTGGTCGGCTGGCCGAGCGTGGTGCCGGCGCCGGCGGCGGTCGACCACTGGTTGCGGTCGAAGGTGCCGCTACGGATCTGCGTGCGCAGCTCGCTGCCGTCGTCGAAGATGTGGTTCCACGCGCCGTTCACGTAGCTCGCCTTGCCCGTGAGCCGATCGGCCGAGGTGCCGTAGAACGTGCCCGGCCGCACCGGTGCCAAGGTACCGAAGTTGCCGATGGTCGGTGCGCGCGTCGTCGCGTCGTAGCCGGTCACGCCACGCTGCCCGTTCGCCACCCAGCGCACCGCCGACTGCGGCACGTTGTCGACGTTGAGGTGGTAGAGACCGACGTTGAATTCGTCGCGCGAGCCGATGCCCCAGCTGTACGAGGGCGCGATGCCGTACTTGTCGACCTTGGCACCGCCGTTGTCGGCCTTGTTCCACATCGCGTTCAGGCGGAACGCGGAGTCCTCGCTCAGGCGCTTGTTGAGGTCGGCCGTACCGCGGTAGTAGCCGCGCGAGCCCACCGTGCCGACGACGTCGGTCTGGTCGGCCAGCACCGGCTTCTTGGTGACCTGGTTGATCACGCCGCCGGTGGAACCCCGGCCGAAGATCATCGAGGCCGAGCCGCGAAGCACCTCGATGCGGTCGAGGTTGAAGGTGTCGCGCTCGTACTGCGAGGGGTCGCGCATGCCGTCGATCAGCAGGTCGCCGGTGCTGGCGACCGGGAAGCCGCGCAGGCGGATGTCCTGGTCGGTGCCGTTCTCGGTCGCCGCGAAGGTGATGCCCGCCGAGTAGTGCAGCGCGTCCTTGAGCGTGTCGAGCTTGACGTCGTCGATCAGCTTCTCGGTGATGACGTTGATCGACTGCGGGATGTCACGGATGTCCTGCGTGCCCTTGCCGATGCTGGTGCGCTTGGTCTGCACCTGATCCTTGCCCTGCGCTTCCGCCTGGTCGGTGACGGTGACGGTGTCGAGCGTGCGGTTGGCGCCGACGTCCGCCGGAGCCGACTGGGCCCAGCTGCCGACCGAAGCGGCCAGCATCAACGCGCCGAGCGGCAGCGCGGCGCCGTCGCGAAGTCCGGTGCCGGACGCGGCGATGGGCAAGGGCAGCGCCGTGACGCTCGCGGAGGGAGAGGATGCGACGCGACGCGCGGCAGCGCGCCGGCGAGCGGTTCTTTGGGCCAAGGTGTAACTCCAGATTGCAGATCGGAAATCAGACTCGGCTGGCTGATGCTGCTGGATGCGCCTTGGCTTGCCGGAAATGTGCAGCGAGTGTAAGGCGATGTTGATGTGAATCACTCGCATTCGCCTACGAAATCCGTGCGCTGATGTCCGACAGCAACATCGTGGGCCATGGCGACCGGCGTCGGAGCGAACGGGTCGGCTCACCGGTCGTCCGTCGAGAGAGTGCGGCTCGCTCGAGCGCCTTGGGCACAATGCCGGAGTGCCCTACTTCCAGACCTTCGATCCCCAGGACGACGCGCGCGCGCAGTCCGAACTCCGGCGCATCGACGCCCTGTCGACCCACCACGACGCCAGCTGGCAGGGCATCCGGATCCGCTGGCGCCGTTTCGGCCCGGCGGCCGACGCCGGCACGCGGCCCCCGCTCGTGCTGCTGCACGGCGGGCACGGCAGCTGGATGCACTGGGTACGCAACGTCGAGGCGCTCGCAACCACGCGGGCCGTCTGGATTCCCGACCTGCCGGGCTACCACGAGTCCGACGCTCCCGCCGCGCCGGCGCCCGGACGACCCGCGCTCGAGCCCCTGCTCGACGCCCTCGCCGGCAGCTTCGACACGCTGGTCGACCGCGCGACGCCGATCGACCTCGGCGGCTTCTCCTTCGGCGGCTTCGTCGCCTCGCAGTTCGCCCTGCGCCGCGGCGCGATCCGCCGCCTGGCGCTGGTCGGTAGCGGCGGCCACGGCACCCTGCGGCGCCTCACGGTGGAGATGGTCAACTGGCGCGCCGCCGCCGACCGCGACGCCGAGCGCGCGGCGCTGCTGCACAACCTCGCGGCGCTGATGCTGCACGACAAAGCGGCGATCGATCCGCTGGCCTTCGCCATCCACGACCTCTCCTGCCACGCCACGCGCTTTCGCAGCAAGGAGGTCTCGCTCGCCAGCGGGCTGCAGCAGGCGCTCGACGCGCTCGGCGGCCCGCAGCTGCTGCTGTGGGGCGAATTCGACGTCACGGCCGATCCGCGCCCGCTCGTCGCGGGGCTCGTCGACGGCCAGCCGCAGCGCCAGGGCGTGGTCATCGACGGCGCCGGCCACTGGGCGCAGTTCGAGCGCGCGGCGGCGGTCAACGACCACCTGCTGCGCTTTCTCGACTGAGCCCCGGCCTCAGCCGGCGGGGGCGCCGCGCCGGGCGTCCTCCAGCGCTTCGAGCCGGACCGACTCCGCGTCCGTGAACAGCCGCGAGCGCGTCAGGAAGCGCAGGCCCTCCGGCCCTTCCAGCGAGAACATCCCGCCGCGCCCCGGCACCACGTCGATGATCAGCTGCGTGTGGCGCCAGTACGCGAACTGCGGCCCGCTGATGTAGAACGGCGCGCCGTCGATCTCGCCGAGCAGCCGGTCGTGGTCGCCGATGATGAACTCGCCCTGCGGATAGCACATCGGCGCGCTGCCGTCGCAGCAGCCGCCCGACTGGTGGAACATCACCGGCCCGTGCCTGGCGCGCACCGCGCGGATGAGGTCCACCGCCGCCGGCGTGCACACCACGCGGCGCAGGTCGAGTTCGTCGTCGTCGTCGTTGGTCAAAAGAACCCCATCGGCGACTCGTCGTAGCTCACCAGCAGGTTCTTGGTCTGCTGGTAGTGGTCGAGCATCATCTTGTGGTTCTCGCGGCCGATGCCGGATGACTTGTAGCCGCCGAACGCGGCGTGCGCCGGGTAGTGGTGGTAGCAGTTGGTCCACACGCGGCCGGCCTGGATGCCGCGCCCCATGCGGAAGGCGCGGTTGGCGTCGCGGCTCCAGACGCCCGCGCCCAGGCCGTAGAGCGTGTCGTTGGCGATCTCCAGCGCCTCCTCCTCGGTCTTGAAGGTGGTGACCGACACCACCGGGCCGAAGATCTCCTCCTGGAAGATGCGCATCTTGTTGTGGCCGGCGAAGATCGTCGGCTTGACGTAGTAGCCGTCCTTGAGCTCGCCCTCCATCACGTTGCGCTCGCCGCCGGTCAGCGCCTTGGCGCCCTCCTGGCGGCCGATGTCGAGGTACGACAGGATCTTCTCCAGCTGCTCGCTGGAGGCCTGCGCGCCGATCATGGTGGACATGTCCAGCGGACTGCCCTGCTTGATCGCCTCGACGCGCTTGACGGCCTTCTCCATGAAGCGCTCGTAGATCGACTCCTGCACCAGCGCGCGGCTCGGGCAGGTGCAGACCTCGCCCTGGTTGAGCGCGAACATCGCGAAGCCTTCGAGCGCCTTGTCGAGGAAGCTGTCGTCGCGCGCCATCACGTCGTCGAAGAAGACGTTGGGCGACTTGCCGCCGAGCTCCAATGTCACCGGGATGATGTTCTGGCTCGCGTACTGCATGATCAGCCGGCCGGTCGTGGTCTCGCCCGTGAAGGCGATCTTGGCGATGCGGTTGCTCGACGCCAGCGGCTTGCCGCACTCCAGCCCGAAGCCGTTGACGACGTTGACCACGCCCGGCGGCAGCAGGTCGCCGATGAGCTCCATCAGCACCAGGATCGACGCCGGCGTCTGCTCGGCCGGCTTGAGCACCACGCAGTTGCCCGCGGCCAGCGCCGGCGCGAGCTTCCACACCGCCATCAGGATCGGGAAGTTCCACGGGATGATCTGGCCGACGACGCCCAGCGGCTCGTGGAAGTGGTAGGCGTAGGTCTTGGCGTCGATCTCGCTGATGCCGCCTTCCTGCGAGCGGATGCAGGAGGCGAAGTAGCGGAAATGGTCGACCGCCAGCGGCATGTCGGCCAGCGTGGTCTCGCGGATCGGCTTGCCGTTGTCCCAGGTCTCGGCCATGGCCAGCATCGGCAGGTTCTGCTCCATGCGGTCGGCGATCTTGAGCAGCGCGTTGGCACGCTCGGTCGGCGAGGTCCGGCCCCAGGCGGCCTTGGCCGCGTGCGCGGCGTCGAGCGCGCGGTCCACGTCGACGGCGCTCGAGCGGGCGATCTCGCAGAACGGCTTGCCGGTCACCGGCGTGACGTTCTCGAAGTACCGGCCGTCCGCCGGCGCCACCCACTGGCCGCCGATGAAGTTGTCGTAGCGCTTGCGGAAGGGCACCTCGGTGCCGAATTTGCCGGGTTCCAGCATGTCCATGGTCGTGTCTCCTGAGAGGGTGGTGTCGTCGTTGGTGAAGGTCGGCCACGCGGCGCGACATGGCCATCCATGCAACCGGCGTACCGGAATCCCTAGGGACTATCCCTGAGCGCTGCGGCGCCTCCCCTGGCGGCGGAGCGGCCCGCGGGCCGGAAGCGGCGCGGCGCGTGCGAAACCGGCTGCAACCCGCATTGCCCCGTGTCGCGAACTGCGACACAGTGCGCGACAACCGTCGCGCCATGCGACGGCATGCGACAACCGACAAGCGACCGCGACACGCAGGAGACGACCGATGACGAATGCGACGGGCATGGTGCGACGGACCGACCGGGCACGCGAGGTGTTCTTCAACCAGGGCCGCGTGCCCGAGGAGGACATCGCCTCGCACATCGCCCGGTCCTGGGCGCGGTCGCGCGGTGCCGGCGTGCTGGCGATGGCGGCGACGCCGCTGGACGCGGCCGGCCTGCGCGAACGCCGCGAGGCCTCCCGCCTGCTGCTCGCGAGCGCCCAGCCCGAACTCGACGCGCTGGCCGAGCACGCCATCGGCCAGGGCTGCGTCGTCATCGTCACCGACGCGGCCGGCGTCATCCTCGACGAGATCGGCAGTCCCGACTTCCTGCCCAAGGCCGAGCGCGCCGCGCTGCTGCCGGGCGTGGAGTGGTCGGAGCGGAGGTGCGGCACCAACGCCATCGGCACGGTGCTGGTCGAGCGGCGGCCGCTGGCCATCCTGGGCGGCGAACACTTCCTGGCGGGCCACGGCGCCCTGGGCTGCGCGGCGGCGCCGATCTTCGGCGGGCGCGGCGAGATCGCCGGCGTGCTGGACATCTCCGGCGACGCCATCCGCATCGACGGCCACACCCTGGGCCTGGTGCGCATGGCCTCGCAGCAGATCGAGCACCGGATGATGCTGGCGCAGGCCACCGGCGACGTGCTGCGCTTCCACGTCAAGCCGGCGGTGCTGGGCAGCCCGCGCGAGGGACTGCTCACGGTCGTCGACGGCCGGATCGTCGCGGCCAACCGCATCGCGCTGGCGCTGCTGGAGCGGTCGATGGACGAGATCCTGGACCAGCCGCTCGACCGCTGGTTCGGCCGGGCCTGGCGCGACGGTGGCGGCGATGCCTTCGGGATCGCGCTGCCCGGCGGTCGGCCGGTGGTGGCGCGCCGGCAGCGCGGCGCCGACTGCCGGGTGCCGCCCGCCGTGACGGCCCGCCCCGCCCGGGCGTCGCGGCCCGCCCGACCCGAAGGCATCGAGGACGCCGACCCCGCAGCGACCCACGAGGATCCGCGGGTCGCGCGCGCGCTCGCGCAGGCCGTGAAGGTGATCGACGCCGGCGTCGCCGTGCTGGTGACCGGCGAGACCGGCGTCGGCAAGGAGGTCTTCGCCCGCCGGCTCCACGCGGCGAGCCGGCATCGCGACGGCCCGCTGGTGATCGTCAACTGCGCCGCGCTGCCGGAGAGCCTGATCGAGTCCGAGCTCTTCGGCTACGACGAGGGCGCCTTCACCGGCGCCCGTCGCCAGGGCACGATCGGACGCATCCGCGAGGCCGCCGGCGGCACCCTGATGCTCGACGAGATCGGCGACATGCCGCCGCTCCTGCAGACCCGCCTGCTGCGCGTGCTGGAGGACCGCACCGTGCAGCCGCTGGGCGGCGGCCGGGCGGTGCGGGTCGACTTCCAGCTCGTCTGCGCGACGCACCGCGACCTCGCCGCGCTGGTGGACGCCGGACGCTTCCGCGCCGACCTGATGTTCCGGGTCAACGGCCACGAGGCGCACCTGCCGGGCCTGCGCGAGCGCTGCGACCGCGGCGCGCTGGTGCGGCGCCTGTTCGCCGAGGCCGGCGGCCGCGACAAGCGGCTCGCGCTGGGCGACGACGCCTTCGACGCCCTGGAGCGCCATGCCTGGCCCGGCAACGTGCGCGAACTCGTCGGCGTGCTGCGGACGCTGGTCGCGCTGGCCGATCCGGGCTCCGAGGTCACCGTCGACGCCCTGCCCGCGCGCCTCCTGGCTGTGGCGCCGTCGCCACAGAAATCGATTCGACGGGTCGACGCCGCGCAGCCGGCCGTCGACGACGGGCGGCCCCTGCCGCTCGCCGACGTCACCCAGCAGGAGATCGCGCAGGCGCTCGCCGCGACGGCCGGCAACGTGGCACGGGCCGCCGCGCGCCTGGGCGTCCACCGCAGCACCGTCTACCGCCATCTGGAACGCGCACGGCGCACGTGTTGACCCCGGATTCTCCAGACACGGCGCTGATGGCGGCGCATGGGTACCTCATTTCGCCGATGTAATCAATTAGTACTTTGTTCTGCCAATAGCAATCATCTGACACGCCGTATGTGGGAAAGTTGTAGATGATCCATTCATCGATTCTTGGTCAAGAGGTCTGCGATGTTCTTCAATCTGTTCAGCGCCCACCCGAGCGCGCACCTCAAACGGGCCGTGCTCATGCTGCATGAAGCCCAGATGGCGCGGCTCGAACACGAAGCGGCGGCGGAGCATCACGGCGCACTGGCGCGGATGTACGCCGAGCGCGTGCAGCGTCTGGAGGCCGAGGTCTATCGGCCGCAGCGTGTCGAGACCGAGGACAAGGTCGTCGAACCCGCCGGCCCGGAAAAGCAGGCGCCCCTCTACTCGCTGGACGGCAACCGCCGGGCATCGCTGCCTTCGGCGGCCTGAACTCGGACAGCTCGAGAAGCCGTCGACCGACGCGACGGGATCGGTGGAGGCGGTGACCCGTTAGACTCTCCCTTCCCTTGGGGAGTAGCCAGCTTCCATCTTCTGGAAGCGCTCGCGTCAACATGCTCGGCATTTCGCATGCCGTGGCGCGGGTAGCCGTTCGACGGTCGGCGAGACCATCGGCATGCCACCGCGACGCAGGTCGGGCAGCGGGGCGTGCCCGTGCGCTCGCCCGGCCGAAAACGTTCCCACATGAATCTCGCTTCCACCGCCGTGCTCGCCCTGGCGATGTCCACCGACGCCTTCGCCGCCGCCGTCATCAAGGGCACGGCCCTGCAGAAACCCCGCTGGTCCGAGGCCCTGCGAACGGGTGGCATCTTCGGCGTCATCGAGGGTCTCACGCCGCTCATCGGCTGGTGCCTCGGCTATGCCGCCGCGAGCTACGTCAAGTCCTGGGACCACTGGATCGCCTTCTCCCTGCTGAGTCTGCTCGGGCTGCGCATGGTGCTCGCGGCGCTGAACTCCTCGCCGGAGGAGGACAGCGAGAAACCGACGCGCCACGGCTTCTGGCTGCTGGCGATCACCGGCTTCGCCACCAGCATCGACGCGATGGCCGTCGGCGTCGGCCTGGCCTTCCTGGACGTGAGCATCGTGCCGGTCGCGCTGGCGATCGGTTTCACCACCTTCGTGATGGTCACGCTCGGCGTGATGGTGGGCCGGGTGCTGGGCAACATCGCCGGACGCTGGGCCGAAGGCTTGGGCGGCGTGCTATTGATCGGCATCGGCTGTGCAATCCTTCACGAACACCTCAACGGACTGGCCTAAAGCCCGGCGCCGATCGGCCGAAGAGGAAAGCAAGGGGAAAGTTCTAGCCTTCCCATCGCCCACCCTTCTCCCTTCCCTCCACCGAACATGGCGCCACCGCTGCAGACGCAAACGCCCCGGCCGGCACGCCCGCTCGCCATGCGCCGCATCCTGGTGGATGCGGATGGTCAGGTCGCGGGCTACCGGACCTCGCCGCTGCGCTCGACCGGCGACGGGACGATGGCCGTCGGCCCCGCGGCACCGTGGGACGACGAGGGGTGCGAGGACGCGGACGGCTGCGCCGTCTTCGCCAAGCCGACCTTCGTCCGCTGCACCTGCGCCGAACTGGCGGCGGGCGATTTCGCCGACCTCGATCCGGCGACCACGGTGTTCGACGTGCGCGAGAGCGCGGGCATGTCCTCCCCCAGCCTGCTGCAGGAGCGCGCCGCGCTCGAGGCGGCCAGGAGCCAGGGCTTCAGGCTGGCCTTCGACGCCAAGCTGCTGCAGACCACCCATGCGGCCTTCATGCCGCTGACGTCCTTCGTCGTCCTCGACATGGGGGCGCTGGAGGTCGATCGGGCGGCCACGGTCGCGCGGGCGCTCAGGAGCCGGCAGCAGGCGGCGACGGTCGCCGTCCAGGTGCGCACGCCGGCCGTCTTCAAGGCTCTCGCCGATGCCGGCGTAACGCTGTACGAGGGCCTGTGGTTCGCCGAACCGACACGCCGTGCGGCAGCGACCCCCGTGGGCCACGCGGGCCTGCTCGAACTCATGAACATGGTCGCGCGCGATGCCGAGGTCACCGAGATCGAGGCCGTGCTCCAGCTGCAGCCGACCACCAGCTACGAA
Organism: Variovorax sp. PvP013; assembly: GCF_050435945.1. Taxonomy (NCBI): domain Bacteria; kingdom Pseudomonadati; phylum Pseudomonadota; class Betaproteobacteria; order Burkholderiales; family Comamonadaceae; genus Variovorax; species Variovorax sp. PvP013. Next base: position 120,419 of record NZ_JBNDLF010000010.1, on the reverse strand, counting down.
CTGCTGCGGCACATCAACACCGCCGGCTTCGGCCGCCGTGGCGAAGTGACCTCGTTCCGGCACGCCGTCATGACCATCGGCATGGCCCGGCTGCTGCGCTGGACCGCCCTGCTGCTGGCGCGCACGCGCGTGGACGACGTCGCGCCGGCGGCCAGCACCCTGGCGGTCGTGCGGGGCCGGTTGATGGAACTGCTGGTGCGCGAATCGCTGCCGCCGGCCGACGCCGACCTCGCCTTCATCGCCGGCATGTTCTCGATGCTCGACGTGCTGCTGCAGGTCCCGCTCGACCAGGCGCTCGGCATGCTCAACCTGCCCGCGGCGGTGACCGACACCGTGCTGCGCGACCGGGGCCCGCTCGCCCGCTACCTGCAGATCGCCCGGGCCTGCGAGAAGAACGACATGGCGACGCTGGCGATCCTGGCCGAGCGCTTCGGCATTCCGATGGACCACGCCATGCGCTCGCACGGGGACGCGCTGGCCTGGGCCGAGCGCCTCGACCGCTGAGCGCCGTCCTCGGCCCGTGGCGACGCCGCCACGGCGCGCCACCGCGGGACGTCGGGACTTTCCCGCCGGCCTGACTATCCTGAACATTCCTAAGACAATCGACGCCCCATGAAAGCACTCCCTCACGATCCCGACGTTCCGAACGCCCGCCGGCGTTCCGGACGCCCCTCACTCGCCCGGCTGGGCCGCTTCTGGATGCCCGCGCTGGCATCGCTGATGGTCGGTGCGTGCGGCGGCGGCGGGGGCGGCGACAGCGCCGCGCCGGCCGGTGGGACGACGACACCGACGGCACCCGCCCCGGCGGCGGCCATGGTGTCGCTGCGCGGCGTGGCCACCTACGACTACGTCCCCAACGTCACCGGCGAGCTCGCCTACGCCTCGACCGCGCAGCGGCCGATCCGGGGCGCGTCCGTCGACATCGTCGACGGCGCCGGCGCCGTGGTGGCCAGCGCGCGCACCGACGCGAACGGCGCCTACGGCGCGCAGGTGCCCGCCGGCACGTCGTTGTCGGTGCGCGTCAAGGCGCAGATGGTGGAGACCGCCGGCAGCGCGAGATGGGACGTGTCGGTGCGCGACAACACCCAGGGCAACGCGCTCTACACCCTGGAGACGCCCGCCTTCCAAGTCGGCACCGACGCCGTCGTGCGCAACGTCACGGCGCCCTCGGGCTGGACCGGGAGCTCCTACGGCGCCTCGCGCGCCGCCGCGCCCTTCGCCATCCTCGACACGATCTACACCACGCAGGCGAAGGTGCTGTCGGTGGCGCCGTCGACCGTGTTCCCGCCGCTGCGGGTGTACTGGAGCGTGAACAACCGGGCGGCCAACGGCGACATCGCCCAGGGCGAGATCGGCAGCACCGCCTTCGTCACCAACGCCTCCGGCTCCGCCATCTACCTGGTGGGCCGCGAGAACGTCGACACCGAGGAGTACGACGCCCCGGTCATCGCGCACGAATGGGGCCACTACTACCAGACCAGCTTCAGCCGGGACGACTCGCCCGGCGGACCGCACGCCGCCGCCAACCTGCTCGACCGCCGCCTGGCCTTCTCCGAAGGCTGGGGCAATGCCTGGTCCGGCATCGCCCTCGACCGCGCCGACTACACCGACTCCTTCGGCCCCGGACAGAAGCAGGGCGCGCGCGTCGTGCTGGGCACGCCGCCGACGTCGAACCCCGGCTGGTTCCGCGAGGACTCGATCCAGTCGATCCTCTGGAACCTCAACCACCAGGTCGGCTTCAAGCCGATCCACGACGCGTTCACGGGTTCCCTGCGGCGCGGCGCCGCGGTGACGTCGATCCATTCGTTCGCGGCCGCCCTCGGCAGCGCCTCGCCCACCAGCGCCCCGGTGCTGGCCGGGTTGCTCGGCGGCCAGGGCATCTCCGCCTCGACGACCGACCCCTTCGGCACGGGCGAGGCCAACAACGGCGGCGTCGCCTCGGCGCTGCCGCTCTACCTGGGCGCGACGGTGGGGGTCAACACCCAGGTCTGCGTCAACTACCAGGCCGGCACCCTCAACCGGCTGGGCAACTACGCCTACCTGCGCTTCACCGCGCCGACGACGCGCAGCTACGTCATCGGCGTCAACGGCGGCGCGGGGACCGATCCCGACCTCGCGGTCTGGGGCACCGGCGTCGGCCTGGTGTCCACGGCCCGCGCCGCCGGTGTCGCGGACTCCGTGACCGCGACCCTGCCGGCGGGCGACGTCGTCGTCGCGCTCCACGACTACAACAACTCGACGGCCTCGCCATGCTTCAACGTCACCATCCAATGAAACGTCCTCCGGCCTGCATCGCGACCGGCCTGCTGATGGCCGCCCTGACGCTGCCGCTCGCGGCCTGCGCCGACACCGCGCCCCGGTCCGCCGGCGTCGTCCCCGCCAAGGCGCCGCTGCGCCTGGAGACCGCGCCGCGCAAGGCCAACGGTTCGGGCATCGAGGTGCGCTACCAGGTCGAACCCGCGACGGCGCCCGGTCAGACGGTGCGCGTGACGCTGGTCCTCGACGGCGTGACCGATCCGACCGGCGCCTCGGTGCGCCTGGCCGCCGACGGCGGCCTGACGCTGCTGCAGGACGGCGCGGCGCGCGCGCTGCCGGCCGGCCGGACGACCACGATCGAGGCCGACGTGACGCTGCAGGGCACGGCCCCGGGCTACCTGAGCGTCTTCACCACGCAGAACGGCATGGGCAGCGCGACGTCGATCCGGGTACCGGTCGGCGCGGGCGCCGCCGCCGCACCCGCGCCCGCCGCGAACCTGAAGACCACGCCCGAGGGCGAGAAGCTCATCGTCGTTCCGGTCAAGTGACCGGCGGCCGGGCCCCGCACAGGTGATCGACCAGGCCGCGCGCGGCCGGCGACAGGGCCTCCAGCGAGCGCACGGCCACCACCAATTGGCGCCGGGCCCAGGGCTCGTCCAGCGTCACGGCGCGGACATTCAGCGCTGAAAGATACAGCCGCGCGCTCAGGCGCGGCAGCACGCCGATCCCCAGGCCGGCGGCCACCATCAGCGACATGGCGTCGTAGCCGCTGACCTGGATGCGCAGCCGCAGCGGCAGGCCCAGCTCGCCGGCCGCCCGGTGCAGCCGGTCGTTGACCGCGCTGCCCGGGTGCGCGCCGACGAAGTCGTGGGCCAGGGCCTCGCGCAGCGTCGCCTTGCGGCGCGAGGCCAGCGGATGTCCGCGCGGCACGATCAGCACCAGTTCGTCCTCGCGGTAGGGCAGCACGGTCAGCGCCTCGCCGTGGGCGCCGGCGTTCAGGATGCCGATGTCGGCGCGGCTGTCGGCCACGGCGCGCGCGATGGCGCTGCTGATGCGCTCCTGCAGGTGCACCTGCACCTGCGGCGCCGCGTCCAGGAAGCTGCGCAGGTCGTCGGGCAGGAACTGCGTGATGGCCGAGATGTTGGCGAACACGCGCACGTGACCGCGCAGGCCGCCGGCGTGGCCGGCCATCTGCTCGGCGATGTCGTCCAGGCCGTGGAGCACGCCGCGCGCCAGCCCCAGCAGGGTGTGCGCCGCCGCCGTCGCCTGGGTGCCCTTGTTGCTGCGCTGGAACAGCGCGGTGCCCAGGGTGCCTTCCAGCTCGCTGAGGCGGTGGCTGACGGCCGCCGGCGCGAGGTGCTCGCGCCGCGCCGCCGCGGCGATGGTGCCCTCCTCCATGACGGCGACGAACAGGCGCAGCGAAACGGGGTCGAGTCTCATGGCGGCCCATTACACACCGCGCACCGCGTGGTCGAAGTGCCGCCATCGCGGATGGCGATGGCAGCGTCGCCAATGGCCGCTTTGCACCGGGCGACGGGATGGCCATCATCGCGCTCCATGACCGATTCCAATGCTTCCTCCGCACCGGGCGCCGCCGCGTCCCCCGGCGCGCTCGCCGGCCTGCGCGTGGTCGAGATGGGCCAGCTCATCGCCGGCCCCTTCTGCGGCAAGACCCTGGGCGAGTTCGGCGCCGACGTCGTCAAGATCGAGGCCCCCGCCACCGGCGACCCGCTGCGCAACTGGCGCCTGCTGCAGGACGGCACCTCCGTCTGGTGGCAGGTGCAGTCGCGCAACAAGCGCTCCGTGGCGCTCGACCTCCGCGCCAAGGAGGGCCAGGACATCGCCCGCGCGCTCATCGCCGAGGCCGACGTGCTGATCGAGAACTTCCGTCCCGGCACGCTCGAAGGCTGGGGCATGGGCTGGGACGACCTGCGCGCGCTCAACCCCGGACTGGTCATGCTGCGCATCTCCGGCTACGGCCAGACCGGCCCGTACCGCGACCTGCCGGGCTTCGGCGCCATCGGCGAGGCGATGGGCGGGCTGCGCCACCTCACCGGCGAGCCCGGCCGCGTGCCGGTGCGGGTGGGCGTGTCGATCGGCGACACGCTCGCGGCCCTGCACGGCACCATCGGCGTGCTGCTGGCGCTCTACCACCGCAAGGCCCACGGCGGGCCGGGCCAGGTGATCGACGTCGCGCTGCACGAGGCGGTGTTCAACGTCATGGAGAGCCTGCTGCCCGAGTACAGCGCCTTCGGTGCCGTGCGCGAGGCCGCCGGCAGCGCCCTGCCGGGCATCGCGCCGTCGAACGCCTACCGCTGCGCCGACGGCTACGTGCTCATCGCCGGCAACGGCGACAGCATCTTCCGCCGGCTGATGCAGGTGGTCGGCCGCGCCGACCTCGCCGCGGCCGCCGACCTGCAGGACAACGCCGGGCGCGTGGCACGCGTCGAGGAGCTCGACGCGGCCATCGGCGCCTGGACGCTGTCGCGCCCCATCGCCGAGGTGCTGGCGCGACTGGGCGAGGCCCGCGTGCCGGCCGGCAAGGTCTACACCGCGCGCGACATCCACGAGGACCCGCACTACCGCGCGCGCGACATGATCCTGCGCCAGACCACGCGCGACGGCCACGACATCGACGTGCCCGGCATCGTGCCCAAGCTGTCGCTGACGCCGGGCACCGTGCGCTCGGCCGCGCCGCGCCTGGGCGAGGACACCGACGCCGTGCTGCGCGAGGCCGGCCTCACCCCCGAACAGATCACCCTGCTGCGCGCCAAAGGAGCCATCGCATGACCACCGACCTCTCCCCCATCCCCGGCACGGCCGACGCCGCCGACGTCTGGCGCGGCGCCCGCCGCCGGCTCCACCTGCAGGAGGTCGGCCCGCGCGACGGCCTGCAGATGGAGGCCGCCTTCGTGCCGACGGCCGACAAGATCGCGCTGGTGGACGCCCTCTCGGCCGCCGGGCTGGCCAAGATCGAGGCCACGGCCTTCGTCTCGCCGCAGGCCATTCCCGCCCTGCGCGACGCCGAGGTCGTGCTGCGCGAGATCGAGCGCGCGCCGGGCGTGGTCTACACCTGCCTGGTACCCAACCGGCGCGGCGCCGAGCGCGCCATCGAGGCCCGTGCCGACGAGCTCAACCTGGTGATGTCGGCCAGCGAGACGCACAACCTCGCCAACCTGCGCATGACGCGCGCGCAGTCCTTCGCCGCGCTCTCGGGCGTGATCGCGATGGCCGAGGAGGCGCGGGTGCCGGTCAACGTCTCGCTCTCCTGCGCCTTCGGCTGTCCGATGGAGGGCGACGTCGCGCCGGCCGTGGTGCTGGACTGGGCCAGCCGCTTCGTCGAGGCCGGCGCGCGCGGCATCACCCTGTGCGACACCACCGGCATGGCCTACCCGACGCAGGTCGCGGCGCTGGTGCGCGCGTTCCGGGCGCGCCTGCCCGGCAGCGAACTCACGCTGCACTTCCACAACACGCGCGGCATGGGCCTGGCCAACGTGCTGGCCTCGATCGACGCCGGCGCCGACCGCTTCGACGCCTCGCTCGGCGGCCTGGGCGGCTGCCCCTACGCGCCGGGGGCGAGCGGCAACGTCTGCACCGAGGAGATCGTGCACGCGCTCGAACTGATGGACTACGACACCGGTTGCGACCTGACGCTGCTGCTGGCGGCGGCGCACCGCCTGCCGGCGCTCATCGGCCACGAGATCCCCAGCCAGATCGCCAAGGCCGGCCGCCGGCTCGACCTGCACGTGCCGCCGGCGGATTTCGCGACCTGGCGCGACCGGGCGCACGCGCGCGACGCCGGCACGCCGATCGAGACCTGAGGCCGCACCGCACCGCACCGCGCTTCGACCTTCCCGCGACCGGATTCCGTCCGGCGCTTTACCGACAGAGACACGACCAGGGACCGCTTCCAGATGACCGATTCCACGCACACCTCGCTCCCGACGCACGCCCACGGCCGTGCGGGGCTCCACGCCGGTCCCGGCACGACCGTCGCGCCGGCCGTGCCCCGGCGCGCGCTCGGCACGCTCGCGCTCGCCGGCCTGCTGGTCGCCGGCCTGGGCATCGCCGCGCCCGGTGCGCGGGCGCAGGGCGGCGCGGCCGACTACCCGAACAAGCCGGTGCTGATGCTGGTGCCCACCGCCGCCGGCGGCACCACCGACCTCGCCGCGCGCATGCTCGGCGTGCCGCTGGGCACGGCGCTCGGCCAGACGGTGGTGGTCGACAACCGGGGCGGCGCCAACGGCGGCATCGCGGCGGTGGCGGCCAAGCGCGCCGAGCCCGACGGCTACACGCTGCTGATGCAGTACTCGGGCTACCACGTCATCACGCCGCTGGTCAGCAAGCAGGCGCCGCAGTGGGACGCCAAGGACCTGACGCCGGTGGCCAACGTGCTGTCGGCGCCGCAGATCGTCGTCGTGCGCGCCGACCTGCCCTTCAAGACCATGGCCGAACTCGTCGCCTACGCCAAGGCCAACCCGGGCAAGCTCAACTACGCCTCGTCGGGCAACGGCTCGCTGCAGCACGCCACCGGCGCCATGCTGGAGCAGCAGGCCGGCATCCGGCTCACGCACATCCCCTACAAGGGCACCGGTCCGGCGCTGCAGGACCTGCTCGGCGGCCAGGTCGACCTGACCTTCGGCACCGCGCCGCCCTTCGTGCCGCACATCCAGTCGGGCAAGCTGCGCGTGCTGGCGACCACCGGCAAGACCCGGCTGGCCAGCCTGCCCGACGTGCCGACCACCGCCGAGGCCGGCCTGCCCCGGCTCGACGCCACCTCGTGGTTCGGCGTCTTCGCTCCGGCGAAGACCCCCCGTCCGATCGTCGACAGGCTCTCCGCCGAGATCGCCAAAGTGGTCTCGACGCCGGCCTTCAAGCAGAAGGCGCAGGACCAGGGCGCGACGGCCGACTACCTCAATCCGCAGCAGATGGACGCGCTGGTCAAGGCCGAGACCGGGCGCTGGGCGGAGGTCATCAAGGCGGCGAAGATCGAGGCCGACTGAGGACGCCACCGGCCGGCTCGTTCACGACCGGCGCGGGTTCTCCAGGAAGAAGCGCAGCATCTCGGCGCTGGCCGAGACCCCGGCGGCATCGGTGTAGCTGCCCTGCGCGTCGCCGCCCGACCAGGCGTGGCCGATGCCGTGCAGCTCCCAGTGCTCGACCGGCCCGGCCACCGCCGTGGCGGCGTGGCAGGTGCGCGTGAAGCGCTTGCCCTGCGCCGAGACGCCCTGGAGGCGCCGAGCCGGCGTACCCCCGAGCAGGTCGAGGCCGCGCGCGGCCTCGACCATCGCCACGCCGTTGGACGGATGCACGACCTCGTCGGCATCGCCCTGGAAGACGATCGTCGGCAACCCGCCGTTGCGACCGACGGTGGGCCGGACGCCGTGGCGCATCGCCGACAGCGCCGCCATGGCGTCGCCGGCCGCGCCGCGCGGCAGGCCCGAGTGGATCCCGGCGGCGGCGAACAGGTCGGCGTGGCAGTCGGCGAGGATGGCCGCCATCGAGCCCCCCGCCGACAGCCCGGCGACGTAGACGCGCGCCGGATCGACGCCGTGGGCCTGCACCACCGCGCGCACCAGGCCGGCGAGCATCGCCGGCTCGCCGCGGTCGCGCTGCTGGTGCTGGGGCTTGAACCAGTTCCAGCAGCCGTGCGAGTTGGAGGCCTTCTTCTGCTCGGGGTAGACGACCACGACGTTGCGCGTGCGCGCCAGCGCGTTCATGCCGGTGCCGGTAGCGAAGTCGAGCGGGTCCTGGCCGCAGCCGTGGAGCATCAGCACCAGGGCGCGCGGCGACGCCGGACCCGAGAGCAGCGGCGGTACGTAGAGCCGGTAGTCGATGCGCCGGCCCTCGTGGGTGGCCTGCTCCTCGGTCCAGCGCTCGGGCACGAGCGTGACGAGGGCGGCCGGGGCACGGCGCGACGGCAGATGCCGGCGAAGGAGGGAGACGACGCGTTCGTACAGACGCCGCAGGGGGAATTTCATTCGGGGGCAACCGGACGGACAGAACGCCGCATGGTAGACGACGGCTCCCGTCGCGGCCGGCGCCCGGCGCTCAGTCCAGCGTCGCGCCCGAGGCCTTCACCACCCGCTCCCATTGCGGCAGCTCGGTGCGGATCAATGTCGCGAAGGCGGCCGGCGTGCCCTTGAAGACCTCGCAGCCCTGCGCGGCGAGCTGCTCCTGCACGTCCTTGCCGTCGAGCGCCTGCGCGAGCGCGGCCTGCAGCCGGTCGATCACCGGCTGCGGCGTGCCGGCCGGGGCGAGCAGGCCGTACCAGGGCGTGGTGCCCAGGCCCGGCAGGGTCTCGCCGAGGGTCGGCACGTCGGGCAGCGCGGCGATGCGTTTCTCGTTGGCCACCGCCAGCACCTTGAGCTTGCCGCCCTTGATGAAGGCGATCGACGAGGGCAGGCTCTGCACCGACAGCGGCAGTTGGCCGCCCACCACGTCGGTCACCGCCGCCGCCGAGGTGCGGTAGGGCACGTGGACCATGTCGATGCCGGCCTGCTTCTTGATCATCTCGCCGATCAGGTGGTTGAGCGTGCCGTTGCCGGCCGACGCGTAGCTGATCGAGCCCGGCGGCGCGGCCTTCACGCGCGCGATCAGCTCCTTGACCGAGTTGGCCGGGAAGGCCGGGTTGGCCACCAGCACGTAGCCCGCCGTGGCCACGGTGCCGATCGGCGCGAAGTCCTTGACCGGGTCGAAGCCGATGTTCTTGTAGAGCCACGGATTGACGACGTGCGCGCTGTTGGTGGTGAGCACCAGCGTGTAGCCGTCGGGCTTGGCCTTGGCGACGTAGGCGGTGCCGATGTTGCCGCCGGCGCCGGGGCGGTTGTCGATGACGACGCTCTGCTTGAGGACCGTCGCCAGCTTCTGCACCACGATGCGCGCGATGGCGTCGTTGGCGCCGCCCGCGCCCTGGGGCACGACGACGGTGATCGGTTTGTCGGGATAGGCGCCCTGCGCCAGCACGGGCGCGGCGAACAGGGTCGCGATCAATGGCAGGGCCAGCCGCCGGGTCAGGGGCATCGGGAATCTCATGGGGGGTGTCTCCGGGTCGTTGTCGCCGGCCGGGCCGGCGTGGATGAAAAGTCCGGGCCGGAATTTGCCATGAAGGTCGCTTCGTCGCTGCGATCCGGCCCTTTCGGCTTGCAGACCGGCGGGACAAATTCCGGTAGACCGGAGCATCCCTTCCACCGCTCGACCCCGCAGCCCGCAGGCATGACAGATTCCGCTCCGCCCGACCCCTCGCCCCGTGCGCCCGGCCCGACCCGCGCGCAGCTGCTGCGCCGCGCCGCCGGCCTGTCGCTGGCCGCGCTGCTGCCGCCCGCCGTCCACGGCCAGATCCCGGCGCCCGGCGGTTCCGCCACGCCCGCCGGACCCGCCGTCGCGCCGCCGTCCGCCTCCCCGATGCACACCCGTCCCATCCCCTCCTCCGGCGAGGCCCTGCCGGTCGTCGGCTGCGGCACCTGGATCGGCTTCGACCACGCGCCCGGCAGCGCCGAGCATCGGCGACTGCCGGGCGTGCTGCGCGCGCTGTTCGACGCCGGCGGCCGCGTCATCGACGGCTCGCCCATGTACGGCCGCTCCGAACAGACCACCGGCGAGCTGCTGGCCGCCGCGCCGGCGCCGCAGCCGCCGGCCTTCCTGGCGACCAAGGTGTGGACGCGCGGGCGCCAGGCCGGCATCGCGCAGATGGAGCGTTCCTTCGAGCTGCTGCGCACCCGGCGCATCGACCTGATGCAGGTGCACAACCTGGTCGATTGGCGCACCCAGCTCGCCACGGTGCGCGCCTGGCAGGCGCAGGGCCGCATCCGATATGCCGGCATCACGCACTACACCACGGCGGCCTTCGACGAGGTGGAAGCCGTGCTGCGCGCCGAGCCCCTGGATTTCCTGCAGATCAACTACGCCATCGACGACCGCGAGGTCGAGCGCCGCCTGCTGCCGCTGGCCGCCGAACGCGGCGTGGCGGTGATCGTCAACCAGCCCTTCGGCGGCGGCGGCCTGCTGCGCCGGCTGCACGGGCGGCCGCTGCCGGGCTGGGCGGCGGAGATCGGCGCGACCAGCTGGGCGCAGGTGCTGCTCAAGTTCACGCTCGCCCATCCGGCCGTGACCTGCGTGATCCCCGGCACCAGCCGGCCGGAGCACATGGCCGACAACGCCCGCGCGGGCACGGGCCCGCTGCCCGATGCGGCCTTCTGGCGCGGCCGCATCGCCGACGTGCTCGCGTGAAGCGGCGCGACGCCGTCCTCGCGGCCTCTTCAGCGGCCGTCGCCGCGCCGGGTGAGCAGCGCGACCAGCTCGGGCACCAGCGCCTGCGGGTCGCCGTGCGCCACGGCGTCGTCGAAGGTGCGGCGCACGCCCTCGGCGATGGCGCGCGCGGCGTGGCCGTCCTCGGCCATGGTGGCGTAGTAGCCCAGGTCCTTGACCGCGTTCGACATCGCGAAGCGCAGGCCGCTCGCGTCGCCCGCGAGCAGGAAGGGCTTGAGCCGCTCCAGTGCCATGCCGCCGCCGCCGCCCTTGGCCAGCACGTCGACGAACACTTCCGGCGCCACGCCCGCGCGGGCGGCGCAGGCCGCGGCTTCCGCGATCAGCGCCACCGAGCCGAGCGACACGTAGTTGTGCAGCAGCTTCATGCGGTGGCCCGCGCCCACCGGACCGACGTGCGTGATGTTCTCGGCGAAGCACTTCAGCAGCGGCAGGCACTGGGCGAACAGCGCCTCGTCGGCGCCCACCAGCAGGTTGAGCCGGCCCTCGGCGGCTTCCTTGGGCGTGCGCGTCATGGCCGCGTCCATGAAGCGTCCGCCGGCCTCGGCCACGCGCGCGGCCAGGCGTTCGGTCGACGTCGGGATGGCGGTCGAGCAGTCGATGACCACGCTGCCGGGGCGCAGCGTCGTCAGCGCGCCGCCCTCGCCCAGCAGCACGGCCTCCACCTGCGGCGAGCCGGTGACGCACAGCAGCAGCACGTCGACCGTCGCGGCCAGGTCGGCGGGGGTGTCGAGGACCGTGGCGCCGGCCGCCACGAGGTCGTCGATCGGCTGGTTGCCTGCGTGCGCCAGCACCGCGAGCGGATGACCGTGCTTCTGGATGTTGAAGGCGATGCCGTGGCCCATGAGGCCCACGCCGATCAAGCCGATGCGCTGCGGGTGTCGTTCTTGCTGTGTCTGCATCCGTGTCTCCTGTTCGTCGGTTGGTTGAGAAGTGATCGCATTGTGAATTCGAAGCCGCCGGTTGCACCGGCTTTCCCATCCTCGCCCCCCGGCGCCCTCGCCTCGCGCACCCCCACCGGAGTTCCGCAGTGACAGATTTCGAGAAGACGGCCCAGGACATGGCGCCCCCCCGCCCGCGCGAGCCCGTGGAGGACCCCGCCGAGCAGGTCCACCTGGCCTCGCTGCGGCAGATGAACGATCCCGGCAACGTGCTGCTGACGCTGCTGCCCGAGCTTCGGCTGGTGATGGGCCTGGCGACCGCCGCCATCATCATCGCGGCGCTCTACTTCGGCCGCGACATCCTCATCCCGCTGGCGCTGGCCATCTTCCTGGGTTTCGTGCTCGATCCGCTGGTGGTGCGGCTCAAGCGCCTGGGCCTGCCGCGCATGCCGGCCGTGGCGGTGGTGGCCGTCGCCACGCTGGTGCTCATCGGCCTGACCGGCCTGTTCCTGGCCAACCAGGTCAGCACGCTGAGCGCGCGCCTGCCGACCTACCAGAACAACATCGTCGACAAGCTGCGCGACCTGCGCGAGGACGCCGACAAGCCCGGCATGTTCGACGGCGTGTCCAAGACCTTCGAGACCCTGCGGCGCGAGATCAACCTCCCGGCGACGCCGCCCGCGCCGGCGGCGGACGCGACGCGCCCGGGCGCGCGCGACCTGACGCCGCGGCGCGTGGTCATCGAGGAGACGCCACCCTCCGCTTTCGAGACCGCGACCGAATGGCTCAAGCTGGGCAGCGGCCCGCTCGCCACGGCGGGCATCGTGATGGTCTTCGTGGTGCTGATCCTGCTCGACCGGCTGGACCTGCGCGACCGCATGCTGCGCCTGTGGGGCGGCAGCCTGCACCGCTCGACCGACGCCATGGACGAGGCCGGCGCGCGCATCAGCAAGTACCTGACGATGCAGCTGGTGGTCAACGCCAGCTACGGGCTGCCGTTGGCCCTGGGGCTGTGGGTGATCGGCATCCCGGGGGCACTGCTGTGGGGCGCGACGGCCATCGTCATGCGCTTCGTGCCCTACATCGGGCCGATGATCTCGTCGGTGTTCCCGCTGACCCTGGCCTTCGCCATCGACCCCGGCTGGCACATGGTGCTGTGGACGGTGGCGCTCATCGGCGTGCTGCAGATGGTCAGCAGCAACTTCGTCGCGCCCTGGCTCTACGGCGCGAGCACCGGGCTGTCGGCGATCTCACTGATGGCCTCGGCGATCTTCTGGACCGCGCTGTGGGGGCCCGTCGGCCTGGTGATGTCGACGCCGCTGACGGTGTGCCTGCTGGTGATCGGGCGCTACCTGCCGCGCCTGCAGTTCCTCGACGTGCTGCTGGGCAGCCAGCCGGCGCTCGACGCCCCGACGCGCATCTACCAGCGCCTGATCGCCGGCGACGTCGAGGAGGCGATCGAGCTGGCGCACGAGCAGACCAGCAACGTCAAGGTCACGGCCTTCTACGACCAGGTCGGCCTGCCGGTGCTGCGCATGGCCAGTCAGGACCAGGGCAGCGCGTCGACCGCGCACCACCGCCACCGCATCGTCATCGGCATGGAGACGCTCATCGACGACGTGGCCGAGCAGCATCCCGGCGCCACGGTGGGCGCCCGGCCGACCACGGTGTGCATCGGCGCCAAGTGGGAGATCGACACCCTGGCCGCGCGCATGCTGGCCCACGCGCTGTCGCTGGAGGGCCTGCCGGCGGAGCACCGGCCGGCGGCCACCATCAGCGCCGACTACATCGCCCGGCTCGACCTCAAGGGCGCGCAGGTGGTGCTGCTGTCGTACTTCAGCCGCGACCCGCAGGTGCCGGCGCGCCACTTCTGCCGCCGCCTGCGCCGGCGCTGGCCCGACATCCACATCATCCTGGGCCTGTGGAACGCCCCGGCCGACCTGCTGGGCGAGGCGGCCTGCAAGTCGCTCGGCGCCGACGCCGTGGTCACCTCCGTCACGGAGGCCGTCATCCGCATCGTCGCCCTGACCGGCGCCCGGCTCGACCAGGGTTTCCTGGTGCCGGAGACGCCGGCCGACGACGGCATCCGGATGGAGGCGCTGCGCACCAGCGGCGCGCTCGACACCCGCGCGATGCCGCTGTTCGAGGCCGCCTCCAAGCGCGCGGCGGACATCTTCGACGTGCCGCTGGCGATGGTCTCGCTGATCGAGGAGGACCGGCAGAACGTGCGCGCCGCCCACGGCCCGCTGGTCACGCCCGACGCCTCCGGCGTGGCGCCGGTGACGGCCGACGAGCTGAACCTGCCGCGCCCGCTGTCGATGTGCGGCCACGTGGTGGCCAACGCGCAGACGATGGTCGTGCCCGACATCAGCCGCGACCTGCGCTTCGCCGGCAACCCGGCCATGGGCGCCAAGGGCGTGCGCTTCTACGCCGGCGCGCCCCTGCGCGACGCCGCCGGCCACGTCCTGGGCACGCTGTGCCTGCTCGACGTCGAGCCGCGCGTGCTGAGCCAGCGCGAGGTCAAGCTGCTCGAGGCCATGGCCGACGACGTCATGACGCTGCTGCGCCAGAACCGCGCCCAGTGGGGCGACCCGCTGCCCGCCGGTGGCGACCCGTTCGGCCCGCCCGCTTCCGCGACGGTCGGGCAGCCGCTGCTGGCGGGGTGAGAAGCGAGGTCTTCTTCCTTCTCGTATCGTGTAGTAACGTCACTACATTTCCGATCCGACGAGGTGCCGTCATGACCATCACCACCCTTTCCAGCCGAGAGTTCAACCAAGCGACCAGCGAGGCCAAACGAGCCGCCAGCCATGGACCGGTGTTCATCACCGACCGGGGACGACCCGCCCACGTGCTGCTGACATTCGAGGACTATCAGCGGTTGACGAAACAACGACGCAACATCGCCGATGCGCTGGCCATGCCGGGACCGGACGACATCGAGTTCGATCCGCCACCCATGACCGTCGAGGTCCGGCCGGTCGACTTCTCATGACCTTCGTTCTGGACACCAATGTCGTGTCGGAGCTGCGCAAGGCGCACTCCGGCAAAGCCGACCGCAACGTGACGGCGTGGTCGGACAGCGTGGCGGCCACTGAACTCTTCGTCTCGTCCATCACCATCATGGAACTGGAACTCGGCGTCCTGTCGATCGAGAGAAAGGATGCCGCTCAGGGCGCCATGCTCCGCGCATGGCTGGAGCGGCACGTGCTGCCCGAGTTCGCCGATCGCACGCTTCCCGTCGACACTGCCGTGGCACGGCGCTGTGCCCGTCTGCACGTTCCCGACAAGCGTGGTGAGCGCGACGCACTCATCGCGGCCACGGCCCTGGTGCATGGCATGACGGTGGTGACACGCAACGTCGACGATTTCAAGCCCACCGGCGTGGCCGTCCTCGATCCTTGGGCTGCAGGCTGATCCAGTCACGTCAGAGCGCCCGGCCGTCCTTCACCACCCGCGCCTTGTGCACCAGCCGCACGGTCGCGCCCCGGGCATCGACGGTGCGCTGCGCATAGACGTCGGTGTCGCCGTCGACCCAGGCGGCGATCTCGCTGCCGGGGTCGCGCGTGGCGAGTTCGGCGCCGAAGCGGGCGCGGCCCCAGTCGCGCAGCGCGGCGAAGGCGGCTTCGCCACGGTCCGGGGCGTCGATGCCGGCGGCCACGTACTCGACGCGGACCAGCCGGCCGCCGCCGAAGAAGAAGACGGGCTCGGCGTCCAGCGCGTCGACGAGTCGCACCGCAGGCGCACGCCACGTGCCGGCGACGCCGCCGGCCAGCCGCTGGGGCCGGGCGACGCGCGTGGCGTCGGGGACGGCCGCGCGCAGGGCCTCGGCGCTCATGCCCAGCTGGACGCCGGCCGGCAGTTCCTGCGCGACGGCGTCGGACGGCAGGCCGGCCGTGCCGGCCGCGCCGACCAGCAGTGCGGCGGCCAGCGCCCAGGCCGCCATCGGCCGCGATCCTCGCCGTCCGGCGCCGGCCACGGCCACGGCTGCGGACGCCGACGTGGCCGCCCTCAATCGCGCAGCATCACGTTGAGCTGGTCCACCACCGGGATCCACTCGGCGTCGTCCTTCCACTCCTCGCGCAGGAACTGGGCCTGGGCCGGGGTCCAGAACGGCGCGTCGGGCAGCGCGACCTCCTGGGGCACGGGACGGTTCTCGGCCACGAAGCGGTCGATGTCGGCGGCCTCGCTGGGCAGGCCGAGCTGGTCGAAGAGGGTCTGGAGGGTGGGGGTCGTGGTGTCCATGGATGCGTGGGTCTCGTCGGAAAGTGAAGCCTCCGATTGAAAGGCACGGCGGCGCGGCGCGGCGTAGGAGGATGCAGTCGCTGGCGCTCAGTCGCTCTCGATCAGTTCCTTCGCCCGCCGCGCCAGCACGTCCATGTCGAAGGGCTTGGTCATGACGTGCATGCCGGGGTCGAGGTGGCCGTGGCTGAGCACCGCGTTCTCGGCATAGCCCGTGATGAAGAGCACGCGCAGGCCGGGGCGCACGCCGCGCGCGGCGTCGGCCACCTGGCGCCCGTTCATGCCGCCGGGCAGGCCGACGTCGGTGACCAGCAGGTCGATGCGCGCGGCCGAGCGCAGGTGGACCAGGGCCTCGGTGCCGTCGGCGGCCTCCAGCGTGGCGTAGCCCAGGTCCTGCATGACCTCGACGATGAGCATGCGCAGGGCCGGCTCGTCGTCCACCACCAGCACCGTCTGGCCCTGGTCGGCCCGGGGCACGGCGGCGGCCGGCGCGGCGGCCTCGACGGGCGGCGCGAGGGCGGCGTGGCGCGGCAGGTAGATGCAGACCATCGTGCCCTGCCCGACCTCCGAGTAGATGCGCACCAGCCCGCCGGACTGCTTGGCGAAGCCGTAGATCATCGACAGCCCCAGCCCGGTGCCCATGCCGATCGGCTTGGTGGTGAAGAAGGGGTCGAAGGCGCGCGCGGCGACGTCGGCGCTCATGCCCACGCCGTCGTCGCTCACGCACAGCGAGACGTACTGGCCGGGTTCGAGCTCGCGCTCGCGCGCGGTGCGCTCGTCGATCCAGCGGTTGGCGGTCTCGACGACCAGCCGCCCGCCGCCGGGCATGGCGTCGCGCGCGTTGATGCACAGGTTGAGCAGCGCGTTCTCCAGCTGGCTGGGGTCGACCAGCACGCTCCACAGGCCGACGGCGGCGACCGTCTCCAGGCGGATCTCCGGGCCGATCGTGCGGCGCAGCAGGTCCTCCATGCCGGCCACCAGGCGGTTGACGTCGAGCGCCTTGGGCTCGAGCGTCTGGCGGCGCGAGAACGCCAGCAGCCGGTGCGTGAGCGCCGCCGCGCGCTGCGCCGCGCCCTGGGCGACGCCGATGTAGCGCTCCAGCTCGGCCGTCTGGCCCGCTGCGTGGCGTCGCCGCATTAGCTCCAGGCTGCCGGTGATGGCCGCGAGCAGGTTGTTGAAGTCGTGCGCCAGCCCGCCGGTGAGCTGGCCGACCGCCTCGAGCTTCTGGCTCTGGCGCAGCTGCTCCTTGGCGGCCTCCAGCTCGGCCTCGCGCTCCTTCTCATCGGTGATGTCGCGCGCGGCGGTGTAGACCAGGCCGCGATCGGGCACCGCCGTCCAGGCCAGCCAGCGCCAGCCGCCGGCCTTGGTGCGGTAGCGGTTGACGAAACGCTGGGTGCGCTGGCCCTGCGTCAGGCGCTCGATTTCCGCCTCGGTGGCGGCCAGGTCGTCGGGATGGATCAGGTCGCGGAACGGCATGCGGCGGATCTCGTCGCTGCTCCAGCCGAGCGTGGCCTCCCAGGCCGGATTCACGCTCTCGAAGAAGCCCTGCGGATTGGCCACGCCCAGCAGGTCCTGGTTGAGCTTCCAGGTCCGGTCGCGCTCGTAGGTGCGTTCCTCGACCTGGCGTTCCAGCGAGGCGGCGAAGGCGGCCAGTTCGATCTGCGCCTCGCGCCGCGCGATGGCCGCGCGCACGCGCTCGCCGATCTCGCGGATGAAGGCCAGGTCCTCGACCGACCAGCCGCGCACGGCGCCGTGGTTGGCGTAGAGCAGGCCGACCAGACCGCCCTTCTCCGTCATCGGCATGTTGACGAACGCGCGCGCCTGGATGGACGTCAGCGCCGCCGCGGTGGCCGCCGTGCGGACGTCGACGTAGGCGTCGCCGATGACCACCGTCACGCCGCGGCGCAGGTCGTCGATGTAGGAGCCGTACTCGCGGAAGCGCAGCATGCCCGCCAGGCTCGGCACGCCCGGCGCGGTCCAGTCGCGGTCGATGGTGATGGTCTCGGCGGTGGTGTCCACGATGCCGTAGCCGGCGCGGTCGACGCCCAACTGCCGGCCCAGGATCTCGGCGGCGGCGTAGGCCAGGTCGCCGGGGTCGTCGAGGTCGCGGATGCGGTCGCTCAGCTCGACGAGCGCCATGCGGCGGGATTCGACCCGGGTGAAGACGTCGTCGGCCTCGCGCAGGCGTTTCTCGGCCGTCCGGCGCGCCGCCTGCTCGGCCGCCTCGCGCAGCGCCCGGTCCAGCACCACCGGCAGGCGCGCCATGCGGCCCTTGCTGACGAAGTCCGTCGCGCCGCGCTTGAGCAGTTCGACCGCGTTGTCCTCGCCGATCACGCCGGAGACGAAGACGAAGGGCACCGCCGGATGCTGCGCCCGCGCGAAGTCCAGCGCCTGCGCGCCGGAGAAGCCCGGCAGTTCGACGTCCGACAGGATCAGGTCGAAGGGCTGCTCCGACAACGCCGCGACGAAGCCGTCCTCGTCGCGCACCCAGGTCGGCCGCGCCCGCGGATGGACCCGGGCGAGCGCCTCGAGCACCAGCTCGGCGTCGAAGCGCGAGTCCTCCAGCAGCAGCACGCGCAGGGGCGCCTCCGGTGACGCCACCGGCGCGGCGCGGGACGCCGGGGCGACGGTCCGGGTGTCACTCATCGTGGCGCGCGGTCCTGAGCGAGCCCGGCGGCGGCTCGTTGAGCACGGCCCAGAACACGCCCAGCTCGCAGATGGCGGAGACGAAGCGGTCGAAGGCCACCGGCTTCACGACATAGGCGTTCACGCCGAGCTGGTAGCTGCGCACCACGTCGGACTCCTCCTGGGAGGAGGTCAGCATCACCACCGGGACGCTGCGCAGCGACGGCGTGGCCTTGAGCTTCTCCAGCACCTCCAGCCCGGTGACCTTGGGCAATTTCAGGTCGAGCAGGATGACCGCCGGATTGCCCTCGGGCCGCCCGGCGTGTTCGCCCTCGCGCAGCAGGTAGTCCAGGGCCTGGGCGCCGTCGCGCAGCACCACGACCTCGTTGGCCAGCTGGCTGCGCTCCAGGGCGATGAGGGTCAGTTCGAGGTCGCGCTTGTCGTCCTCCACCAGCAGAATCGGTTTAAGCATGAGGTTCTCCCGCTTCTGCGGACGGCCCGTCGGCGGGCGTCCGGCGGGGCAGCACGAAGCCGAAGCACGCCCCCTGTCTGATCTCGCCGCGCGCCCAGACGCTGCCGCCATGGCGCTCCACGATGCGCCGCACGTTGGCCAGGCCGATGCCGGTGCCCTCGAACTCCTCGGCCGCGTGCAGGCGCTGGAACACGCCGAAGAGCTTGCCGGCGTACTTCATCTGGAAGCCCACGCCGTCGTCCTCCACCTCCAGGCCCTCGCCGTCGTCGCGCCGCACGGCCCGCACGGCGATGTGCGCGGGCCGGCGTCCGCGCGTGTACTTGACGGCGTTGCCCAGCAGGTTGCGCACCGCCACCTGCAGCAGCAGCGCGTCGGCCTGCAGCACGGGCAGGTCCGGCGCGACCGACCAGACGATCTCGCGCCCGGGTTCCAGGCGGACGAGTTCACCGACCAGCTCCTCCACCAGCGCGCCGGTGTCGATCGCGCGGACTTTGAGCGCGGCGCGACCCATGCGGGAGAAGTCGAGCAGTCCGTCGACCAGCTGGCCGGCGAACGCGGCGGCTTCCTTGGCGTGCGCCAGGTAGCGCAGGGTGCGCTCGCCCAGCCGATCGCCCTCGGACTCGACCACCAGGTCGACATAGCCCGCGATGTGGCGCATCGGCGCGCGCAGGTCGTGCGAGACGGTGTACGAGAAGGCTTCGAGTTCCTTGTTGACGCGGCCGAGTTCGGCGGCGACCTGGGCCATCTCCTCGGCGCGCCGCAGCACGATGCCGATGAGCGCCTGGCGCAGTTCGCCGGCGGCGCCGACCTGCGCGGGAGTCCAGGGCGTGGCCCGGTCGCGGATGGTCTCGACCCAGCTCTCGAAGCTGCGGCGCGGATGGATGCGGCCGTCGGCCGACG
Source organism: Variovorax sp. PvP013 (assembly GCF_050435945.1). Lineage (NCBI taxonomy): Bacteria > Pseudomonadati > Pseudomonadota > Betaproteobacteria > Burkholderiales > Comamonadaceae > Variovorax > Variovorax sp. PvP013. Next base: position 100,781 of record NZ_JBNDLF010000010.1, on the reverse strand, counting down.
CGTGGGCCTTGCGCGGATCGCCGGCCCAGGTCACGGTCTGCAGGATCTCCGGGCGGAACCACAGCACCAGGTGCCGGTGGACCTGCGAGATCGAGATCGCCAGCACGCCCGCGGCGACGTGCCGCAGGTCGTGCCCGGTCGCGTGGTGCGCGGCGAGCGACGCGGTCTCGAAGACCTCCCGGCCGAGGCCCCAGATCCAGTCCGCGAGCGGCCGGACGTCGTCGTGCGCGGGCACCTCGCCGACGGTCCAGATGCGGTCGTCCAGCACCACGGCGGCGCCGGTGGCGCCCGCCAGGGCGAGCATCGGCCCGGGGTGCTCGACCAGCCGCGCTAGCGTGGCGTCGCTGTCGGCCAGCCGGGCGACGATCTCCAGCGTCAGCTGGCGCAGGTCGAGCCGCTCGGCCACCGCGCGGTTGGCCTCCACGGCCTGGATCTGCAGCGCCAACAGCTGGCCCAGGTGCTCGCAGGCCAGGCGCGTGGGCGGCGCCAGGCGGCGCGGATGATGGTCGTGGCAGGAGACGAGGCCCCAGAGCCGCCCGCCGATGACGATCGACACCGACATCGACGCCAGCGTGCCCATGTTGCGCATGTACTCCAGGTGCACCGGCGAGACGCTGCGCAGCTGGGCCTGCGAGAGGTCGATGCGCGGTGGCGCCACCGGGTCGGCGGCGCGCGCGTCGGCGGCCACCAGCGGCACCGGGTCGTAGGTGGCGTCGGCGATCAGCCGGAACGGATTGAGCACGTACAGCTCGCGCGCCTGCTTCGGGATGTCGCCGGCCGGGAAATGGTGGCCGGCGTAGCTGGTGTAGCCGGGGTCGATGCGCTCGGCCAGCACCTCGCCGTGGCCGGCGGCGTCGAAGCGGTAGACCAGGCAGCGGCCGAAGCCGCTCAGGCGCTTCATCTCGGCGGCGACCAGCGCCGTCAGGGCATCGAGCGAACCGGCCTCCTGCAGCCGTGGCAGGAACACGCGCGTGAGCGAGTGGATCGGCGCCTGGGCCTGCGGCGGCGCCGGCGGCGCGTCCTCGAACTCCAGGATCAGGTGCTCGCCGCAGCGGTGGCCGGACAGCGCCCAGGCAACGCCCCCCACCCGTACGTCCTCCAGCGCGACCGGCGCCTGACCGTCCACCAGCGACGCCAGGGCATCGGAAGGCACGACCGTCCACGCCTCGCGCAACGCGTCCGCCGGCCAGTTCGCGCTGTGGGCGAGCGGCGCGGCATCGGCGGCGAGCACCAGCATCCGCCCGTGCGGCTGGATGGCGCCGGGGACGCGGATCGGTTCGAGGTCGCAGGCCGTCAGGTCGGCGGTCGTGGCCGCCATCGCGGGCGGTGCGATCGTCAAGGCATCACGGGGCAGGGAATCGTTCGGCGTCGGCACGGTCGGGGCATCCGGAGCGACGCCATCTTGAAAGCTTTTGAAAGGATTCCGGATGATGCCAGTTTGTCGCCGACATCTTGTCTGATGGCGCCGGGTCGGCGGGTCAGCGCGATTCACCCGGGACCGGGAGCCGGTGGCGCCGCCCCACCCTCCAGTTCCTCCAGGATCGGGCACTCCGGCCGGCCGTCGCCGTGACAGCAGTCCACCAGTCGTTCCAGCGTGCGGCGCATGGCGGTGAGTTCGGCGATCTTGCGTTCCAGGTCCTCGACGTGACGCTGGGCGATGCGGCGCACGCCGGCGCTGGTGCGGCCGCGGTCCTGCCAGAGCCTGAGCAGTTCGGCGATCTCCGCCATCGAGAAGCCCAGGTCGCGCGCGCGGCGGATGAAGCGCAGCGTGTGGACCTCGCGGTCGGTGTAGCGCCGGTAGCCGGCCTCGGTGCGGTCGATCGCCGGCAGCAGGCCCAGAGACTCGTAGTGACGCACCATCTTGGCCGACACGCCCGAGCGCGACGCGGCGACGCCGATGTTGAAGTGCGCGGTCGTCGTCGTCATGTCCCGGTCCCCTTCCAGCGCCGCAGCAGCAAGGCGTTGGCCACCACGCTGACGCTGCTGAAGGCCATCGCGGCGCCGGCGAGCATCGGATCGAGCAGGCCCGCCGCCGCCAGCGGGAGGCCCACCACGTTGTAGACGAAGGCCCAGAACAGGTTCTGGCGGATCTTGGCCCAGGTGCGGCGCGAGATGTCGATGGCGTCGGCCACCAGCGCCGGGTTGCCGCGCATGAGCGTGACGCCGGCGGCGTGCATGGCGACGTCGGTGCCGGTGGACATGGCGATGCCGACGTCGGCCGCCGCCAGCGCCGGCGCGTCGTTGATGCCGTCGCCCACCATCGCCACGGTGCGGCCGCCCGCGCGCAGGCCCTCGACCCGCGCCGCCTTGTCGGCCGGCAGGACCTCGGCATGCACCTCGTCGATGCCGAGCGCGTTCGCGACCGCCCGCGCGGCGCCGGTGTTGTCGCCGCTGACCAGCACCGTGCGCACGCCCTGGGCGCGCAGGGCGTCGACGGCGACGCGCGCGGTCGGCTTGACGGCGTCGCCGAAGGCCAGCAGCCCGCGCAGCACCAGTGGTATCGCGCCGTCTCCCGACGCGGCCAGCCAGGACACGGTGCGGCCCTCGGCCTCGAGCCGCGCCGCCCGTTCGGCCAGTGCCGGCGGGATGGCGACGCCCGACTCGCGCATCCAGCGCGTGCTGCCCAGGCGCAGTTCGCGGCCCTCGACCGTCGCCGCGACGCCCAGTCCGGGCACGGCGCGGACGTCCGTGGCCACGCCCGCCGGCGGCACGCCCTCCCGCCCTGCCGCTTCGAGCACCGCGCGGGCCAGCGGGTGCGCGCTGCCGGCCTGGATCGCGGCGCTCGCCGCCAGCAGGGCAAGCCGGCCGGCGGCGGCGTCGGCATCGACGCGCTCCGCCGGCTCGGCCGCCACCAGCGTCGCGCGACCCTCGGTCAGCGTGCCGGTCTTGTCGAAGGCCACCACGTCGATGCGGTGCGCCACCTCCAGCACCTCCGCGTCCTTGATCAGGATGCCGCGCCGCGCGGCGGCCCCGGTGCCGGCCATGATCGCCGTCGGCGTCGCCAGGCCCAGCGCGCAGGGGCAGGCGATGACCAGCACCGCCGCCGCGTTCAGGACGGCGCGCGTCCAGTCGCCGGTGGCCAGGCCCCAGCCCAGCAGCGTCGCCACGGCGATGCCCACCACCACCGGCACGAAGACTGCGCTGACGCGGTCGACCAGCCGCTGCACCGGCGCCTTTCTCGCCTGCGCCGATTCCACCAGCCGCACGATGCGCGCCAGCGTCGACTCGGCGCCGACGGCGGTCGCGCGCACCAGCAGCAGGCCGTCGGCGTTGACGGCACCGCCGGTGACCGCGTCGCCCACGGCGCGCGCCACGGGCAGGCTCTCGCCGGTCAGCAGGGACTCGTCGACGTGGCTCGCGCCCTCGACCACGATGCCGTCGACCGCCACGCGGTCGCCCGGGCGCACCACGACGAGGTCGCCGGGCGCCACGTCGGCCAGCGGCAGCTCGACGTCCCGGCCGCCGCGCCGCACGCGGGCCGTCTCGGGCCGCAGGGCGTTCAGGGCCCGCAGGGCGTCGGTGGTCTGGCGCTTGGCGCGCGCCTCCAGCCACTTGCCCAGCAGCACCAGCGTGACGACGACGGCCGAGGCCTCGAAGTACAGGTGCGGCGCGGCGCCGTGGCCACCCGGCGCGCCGTGACCGTCGCCGGCGAAGAACAGCTGGAACACGCTCAGGCCGTAGGCCGCCGAGGTGCCCAGCGCGACCAGCAGGTCCATGTTGCCGGCGCGCGCCCTCAGGGCCTTCCAGCCCGCGCGGTAGAAGCGCGCGCCCAGCCAGAACTGCACCGGCGTCGCCAGCGCCAGCTGCCACAGGCCCGGCAGCGCCCAGTCGGCACCGAAGGGCATGCCCAGCATCGGCGCGACCAGCGGCAGCGACAACGCCGCCGCGACGGCGATCGGCCAGACCGCGTCGCGCGATCGCGCCGGCACGGTCGTCGGGCGCGCGGCTTCCACCCCGGCGCCGGCCGGTGGCGCGTCGGCGGTCGGCGCCGGCGGCTCGATCACGGCATAGCCGGCCTTGCGGACGGCGGCATGCAGGCGGTCGGCACCGACGTCGCCGCCGGCGCGCACGGTCGCCACCTCGGTGGCCAGGTTCACGGACGCCTCGGCGACGCCCGGCACGGCCCGCAGCGCCTTCTCGACGCGGCCGGCGCAGGCCGCGCAGCTCATGCCGTCGATCGGCAGGTTCCATTCGGACCCGGCGGTGGACCCGGGCGACATCGGCGACGGCGTCGCGGGAGCGGGGGCCGGCGGACGGGCGGGTGGTCGGGACGCGGTGGCGTCGGCGACGGTGGTGGTGTTCATCGAATGCTTCCTCGCCCCGGACATGCGGGCGCGGGACCCAGTCTCAACCCTTCCATCATGGAAAGGTCAATCCATCGTCCCGGCGTCAGCCCGCCGGGACCCGCCGCCGCCCGGCCCAGGCGACGACCTCGGCCAACGGCGCCGGCCGGGCGAAGTGGTAGCCCTGGCCGAGCCGGCAGCCGAGCGCGCGCAGCACGTCGAGCTCGTCGACCGTCTCCACGCCCTCGGCCACGACCTCGATGTCCAGCGCCCGCCCCAGCTGCAGGATGGCATTGACCAGCACCCGGTTGCCCGACGAACCACTCAGGCCGGCGACGAAGCTGCGGTCGATCTTGACCTGCCGCACGTAGTGTTCGCGCAGCGACGCCAGCGACGAATAGCCGACGCCGAAGTCGTCCACCACGATCGTCACGCCCGCCGCCGCCAGCCCGTTGAGGCACCCGCGCGCGGCCGGGGTGTCGAGCGCGACCTCCTCGGTGATCTCGATCTTCAGCCGCCGCGCGTCGATGCCCTCCTCCTCCAGCAGCCCCAGCACCAGCCGGTCGACGCCCAGCTGGGCCATCTCGCGCGGCGAGACGTTCAGCGCGATCGGCACCGACGCCAGTTCGCCGCCGAGCGCCTCCAGCTCGCGCAGCGCGATGCAGACCTCCTCGACGATGTAGCGCAGCAGCGCCTCGGCCAGGCCGGTTCCGGCGGCGGCGAAGACCACCTGCTCGGGCGGCATGCGGCCGTGGCTCGGATGGTCCCAGCGCAGCAGCGCCTCCAGGCTGTGGACGCGCTGCGAGTCGAGCGCCACGATCGGCTGGTACCACAGCCGGATGGCACGCGCCTCGATCGCGTCCAGCAGGTCGCGCTCGACGTCGCGGCGCACGGCCAGGCGCTTGTTGAGGGCGTCGTCGACGAGCCGCCAGCGGTTGCGTCCGGCGTGCTTGGCCTCGTAGAGCGCCTCGTCGGCCAGGCTGATCATGTCGACGACGTCGGCGTCGCGGGCCACGGCGATGCCCACGCTCATGCCCATGTGGCTGCCGCTCGCGGCCATGGCCCCGGGCAGCGAGGCGATGAGGACCTGCGCCAGGGCGGCGGGCGCCTGCGCGCGCTCGTCGTCGTGGTCGCAGAACACCACGAACTCGTCGCCGCCCCAGCGCCCGACGGTCGCGCCCAGGCCGTCGAGTTCGCGCTCGAGCCAGCGCGCCACGTCGCGCAGCACCCGGTCGCCGGTCTGGTGCCCGAAGGCGTCGTTGACGCCCTTGAAGCCGTCGAGGTCGAACAGGAACAGGCAGTGCGGCCGGCCGGGCCGCTCGGCGATGCGGCGCGTGGCGGCCTGGGTGAAACCCTCGCGGTTGAGCAGGCCCGTGAGCGCGTCCAGCGAGGCCCGCACGGCCAGACGCTCGGTCGACTTCTGCAGCGCCCGGTGCGCGGCGCCCAGCTGCGCCGCCATGGCGGTGGCCTCGTTCTTCAGGCGGCAGCCGCTGCGCATGCCGCGCTCGCTCTGCACCGCCGCGCGCAGCAGCCCGGTGAAATACACCACCACCATGGCCGCCAGGCACAGCCGGTCGAAGCCGCCCGTCGCCGCGAAGCAGACGGCCGCCGACAGCAGCGGCGGCGTGATGAACCCGATCGGCACCGCGGCGTAGGCGATGCCGTAGCTCACCGCGCCCGCGCAGATGCCGCACACCATCGCCACGTAGAACAGCGTCTGCGGCGCCGTGTAGCCGGCGCACAGCAGCGACACCAGCGCCCAGACCGACCCCGACGCCACGGCCGCGACGACCATGCGCCGCAGTTGCCGCTCGACGCCGGCGGCCGAGTCCTCGAACGCCTGGCCGCACAGGGCGTGGCGCAGCACGTTCACCACCACCGAGAGCGCCAGCCAGAGCAATCCCTCGACGACCAGGCCCGCGTAGACCGCCACCAGCATCGCCGTGACGCTGAGCACCAGGTTGATGGGGATGGCCTCGCGCACGCTGGCGCGCAGCATGACGAGCTGGTCGCGCCGCACCATGTGCGAGAGCGACTCCTCGTCGATGGGGGCGATGACGGTGACGGGGTCCGGCGGCAGACTGGGGTTCATGAAGAGGACGGGGCGACGAGGGCCACCTCGGCCTCGGATCGAGCGCCAGCATACGGATTCCGGGCACCGCCGAAGTCCCGAAAAAGGCCGTGGCCCCACGGCTTTTCGGGACTTCGGCGCGCCGCCGACGTCGCCGATGGCCGCGCCTGGGGCGGACCCCGCCGCTCAGCCTCCGTGCGCGAACTCGGGGTAGAGCGACATGCCGCCGTCGACGAACAGCGAGGTGCCCGTCACGTAGTCCGACGCGTCGGAGGCCAGCCACACCGCCGCCTGGCCGATGTCGTCGGGCTCGCCGATGCGCTGGTAGGGGACCAGCTTCATCAGGTCGGCATAGGCCTCGGGCGTCTCCCAGGCCTCGGTGTTGATGGGCGTCCGGATGGCGCCGGGCGCGATCGAGTTCACGCGGATGCGCCGCGGCGCCACCTCCTGCGCCAGCGTCTTCATCAGCATCATCACGCCGCCCTTGGACGCCGCGTAGTTGGCGTGGCCGGCCCAGGGGATGACCTCGTGGACCGAACTCATGTGGATGATCTTGCCCGCCGCGCGCGACACGCCCTGCTGCACGCCCCGGCGGTCGAACTCGCGCACCGCGGCGCGCGCGCACAGGAACTGGCCGGTGAGGTTGATGCCGATGACCCGGTTCCACTGGTCGAGCGTCATCTCGTGGAACGGCGCGTCCTTCTGCAGACCGGCGTTGCAGACCACGACGTGCAGCGTGCCGAAGGCCTCGATGGCGCGCGCGAACATCGCCTCGACCTCCCCCTCGTCGCCGACGTCGGCCTGCACGACGACGGCGCGCCGGCCGCAGGCCTCGATGTCGGCCGCGGAGGCCCTGGCGCCGTCCTCGTCGTGGGCGTAGTTCACCACCACGTCGGCGCCCGCGCGGGCCAGCGCCAGTGCCACCGCGCGGCCGATGCCGGAGCTGGCGCCGGTGACCAGGGCCGGCTGGCCCTTCAGCACCTGAGCCACGGGCACGGCCGGTGACGGGGACGATGGAGCGGTGTCGGGCGATCGGGACGAGGTGTTCATGATGGGAGCGAGGAGCGGCCGGGTGAAGGGCCACCGGGGTTGACGGATGCCGGATGGCGACGGAACGAGCCTCAACTTGCCGCATCGCCCCGGTCGCGCGCTGCCAGCCGTCGCTGCCAGGCGCCGCCAGACAAGACCCAAGGACCGGCGGGAACCGCCGACGGCCGACGGCGCGTCGGGCGTCCGTCCGGCCCGCGTCGGCCTCCGCCCGCGCGCCGGCCGATCGCGCTTGCGGCACAGTCGGCGCATGCAGCAGCGCACACCTTCCGACGCCACCGCCCGCCACGCCGCCGCGACGGCCGCGCCCCCGGCCGACACCCACTCCCCCGCCGACCGTTATGCCGAGCTGTTCGTCGCCGTGCAGCGCTCGGACGTCTTCGACGACTCCAAGACCTTCGTGGACTGCGCGCCCCGGCAGGCGCCCGAAGCCATCCTGGCGGCCTACCGCGCGCAGTGCCGCGCGCCGGGCTTCGACCTGCGCGCCTTCGTGCACGCGCATTTCGCGCCGGAACATCGCGCCGCGCAGCATCGCGAAGGCGTAGCCCCCGGGCTGCCGATCGCGGCGCACATCGACGCGCTGTGGGACGAGCTGACCCGGCATCCGGCGCGCCATCCCCGGCGCGGCTCGCTGCTGGCGCTGCCGCACGCCTACGTGGTGCCGGGCGGCCGCTTCGTCGAGATGTACTACTGGGATTCGTACTTCACGATGCTGGGCCTGTCGGCGAGCGGCCGTCACGCGCTACTCCACGCGATGACCGACAACTTCGCCTACCTCATCGACACCCACGGCCACGTGCCCAACGGCACCCGCACCTACTACCTCAGCCGCTCGCAGCCGCCGGTCTTCGCGCTCATGGCCGAGCTGTGCGAGTCGCAACGGGGCTGCGGCGCCGGGCGCTACCTGCCGCAGATGCGGCGCGAGCACGCCTACTGGATGGACGGCGCCGACGGCCTGGAGCCCGGCACGGCGCACCGCCGCGTGGTGCGGCTGCCCGACGGCGCGCTGCTCAACCGCTACTGGGACGACCGCGACACGCCACGCGAGGAGTCCTGGCGCGAGGACGTCGCGACCGCCGCGCGCTCGGACCGGCCGAAGGCGCAGGTCTGGCGCGACCTGCGGGCGGCGGCCGAGTCGGGCTGGGACTTCGGCTCGCGCTGGCTGGACGAGGCGGCGGCAGCGGACGCGTCGCCGGCCGACGCGCTGGCGACGATCCGCACCACGTCGATCCTGCCGGTCGACCTCAACGCCCTGATGCACAGGCTGGAGTCGACCATCGCCCGGCTCTCGCGCGCCGCCGGGGACGGCGCGACCGCACGGGCGTTCGAGGACCGCGCCGAGGCCCGTCGACGCGCCATGACGGCGGTCTTCTGGTGCGCGGAGACCGGCGCCTTCCTGGACCACGACTGGACGACCGGCACCGCCCGCCGGCACCTGAACGCCGCCACCGTCGCCCCGCTCTTCACCCGCACCGCCACGCCCGATCAGGCGAACGCCCTGGCCACGACAGTGCGCCGGCGCCTGCTGGCACCCGGCGGCTTCGCCACGTCCGAGGTCGAGAGCGGCCAGCAATGGGACCGCCCCAACGGCTGGGCACCCCTGCAATGGCTGGCGGTGAAAGGCTTCGAGGCCTACGGCCATCACGACCTGGCGCGCGACATCCGCGCGCGCTGGCTCGACACGGTGGAACAGGTCTACGCGAAGGAAGGCAAGCTGGTCGAGAAGTACGCCCTGCGCGACTCGGCGCACGAGGCGCCCTGCGGCGGCGGGGGTGGCGAGTACCCGCTGCAGGACGGGTTCGGGTGGACCAACGGGGTGGTGAGAAATTGGCTGGAGGGACGGCGCGCTGCCGATTCAACACTCGACACTGGCGACGAATCACCGAGACCGGCGAATTGACTTGGCCGACATGTCGAGGCGCTCAAACGAAATTCCGGGAAATGCGTCTTGACGCTGCAGCCTTGATCTCCGATCCGCATGCGAAGGGAAAAGCGTCATTCAATACTCTTGGCGATCCCTGCATTTGACCATGGCTTCCGTCTTCTCGACATCGGCGATGTCGTACCTGTATTTGCAATATGTCAGGTAATCGCTGGACTCTTTCGTACCGGGAAGCCAATCGCCCTTGCCGTCCATTCGACTGCGGTATTCATGTTCTTCGCCGACGACATCCGATCGATAAGGATCATTGAAAATAATTTTCCATGTCGGATGTGTCTTCACAAAGAATTCGACGTGATCCTCGCCTTCCATTCTGGCCACGACCAACACACCGGTTTTCAACCACGATGCAATCGCCAAAGCGATCGCAAAGAAAATCTTCACTTTCATGGCTTCTGCAAGCCGGTCAGCCCTCGCAATTCTTTGACCAACTTCATTCCGTGCGATCCGGGGCACAATCTCGCTTCGCTCAGGTTTTGATTCGGAAATTCTTGATGGCCTCCAAGCTTTTTTATGGCAAATAGATTTCCGATGACCTTGATCAGGTCGGTGATGGATTTTTTCTGGCTTTCAGGCAGGACGATCGATCTACCCATGCCGATCGCCTTGAAAAACGACAGGCCGTTGCTGATTACGTCACTGGAGTCTTCGGGTTCTGCCAGATTTTCGAGAAGCACGATTCCGACCACCCCTGTGTTGTACCTGTTCAAATGCGAGCCCTTGAACCTTATGTCCCGGCCTTCGTAGATGTTGCCGAAACAATCGATCGCATAGTGATAGGCGATGTCGGGCCATTTTTTCCGATTCATGTGCTCTTCCTGGATGCTTTGCAACTGCAACGCAGCAGGCCCGCAGGACACGCTGCGTCCCGCATGATGGATGGCGATCATCGAATAATTCCAGTCGTCCTCCATCTGTGTGGCTCTGTTCTTGTGAGCCGCCCAGTCCGAGCGCTCCACGAACTCGGTCCCCGCATGTCGCACCCCGTCGATGATGGCCTGCCTCGTCGCAGCGCGATCGTTGACCGTGACTGTCTGAGGCGTTTGCACCCGGTAATTCTGCTCCGCCAGTGCGACTGTCCAATGCTCGACTTTGTATGCCGGTCGGGTCATATCATGTTTCGAAATTCATTTCGCCAGCCGGCGCTTCGAAAACCAGATGGATGGTGATCGAGTGCCCTGCAGGTGCTTCGATGATGGCCCGGCCGTCTTGATCGGTCTTTGCCTTGCGTATCGCGCCATTGTCGTTCACGACGAAAGTGCGATTTGCAAGTAATTTTCCCGTCTCGCTGTCCTTGAATTCGAAGACTTTCCCGTGCTTTTCCCGTGCCTTTGAAAGAGGAGCATGTCCGGCGTGGATGAGCCATGCATCGGAACCTGCCATCCCGGCGATCTCGTGCGCCTGAAAATGCATTCGATAATCATCGAACAACGCTTTCAGGCGTGGTGGGTTCGAACACTTGCAGATGCACAGATCGCCATCCAGATTTGCCTGCCTGCCGATCGGATCGGTATTCGGGCGATAAGGAGGCACGCACTTGGTGATACCCCAACTCTTGCAAGCGTTGCAATACACGGGGTCGCCTTCGTAGCAGGCAAGTTTCCCGTGAATATGGGAAGGATATCTCTGCGGTCTCGGTTCGACCCGTCCTCCTGCTGGAGTCGTGGTATCGCCTTCGCGAATGAATGATCGCCCGTATACGCACACATCCAACTCCTTTCGCACGCCATCAAAAAAGATTTCTATTTTTCTGGATCATATGCCGCATCACCTCTAGGAATGATCTGAACAATACTGGGTTGATAAAATATCAAGCAGACCGAAGCAAAGGAAGACCAGCTAGTAATTCCGCATGAGTTGATGAATTTCGACCAGGTATTGCATACGTTCTCATGACGATTTTCCGACTCGATCATGCATCGCGTAACTGCATGCTAGATGGGTCGATAAGCAGATGCCGATTCGAGCGACTTGTATCTAAGAGAAAGGCTCGATCCCCGGAAACAATCATTCCCGGTTCGCATGCCAAAAGGTTGGTCGAATTGAAATTGACCATCGTCCGGCTCCCTCACGACGGGAGTGAAGGTGCGACCACGCGGGAGTTACAAGACTGCGCGAAGCCTATCGAGGTGCCATGACCGACATCTCTTTGGTGTGCGGAGACCGGCGCTTCCCGGACCACCGGCACCGCCTGCGGCACTTGAACGCCGCCACCGTCGCCTCGCTCTTCATCCACACCGCCACGCCCGATCAGGCGAACGCCCTCGCCGCGACCGTGCGCCGGCGGCTGCTGGCGCCCGGCGGCTTCGCCGCGTCCGAGAGATGGACCAATGGGATGGTGAGGAATTGGCTGGACGCGCGAAAGTCATCGGACATCGCGCCGCCACCCGCCGCCCACCGCCGGCTGACGGGAGCACCGGCAGGCGACGACACCGCGCACGCTCCCGATGCGCGACGACGTCGCCGCCGTCCTCAAAGCAGCTTGTCGATCGTCACCGGCAGACTCCGCTGCCGCTTTCCCGTCGCATGGAAGATCGCGTTCGCCACCGCGCCCGCCGTACCGACGATGCCGATCTCGCCCAGGCCCTTGACGCCCAGGGGCGTCACGTCCGGATCGGGCTCGTCGACGAAGATCACCTCGATGTCGTCGATGTCGGCGTTCACCGGCACGTGGTACTCGGCGAAGCTGTGGTTCATGACGCGGCCCAGGCGGTGGTCGGTCATGCCCTCCTCGTGCAGCGCCATGCCGATGCCCATCACCACGCCGCCCAGGATCTGGCTGCGCGCCGTCTTGGGGTTGATGATGCGGCCGGCCGCCACGGCGCAAACCACGCGGGTCACGCGCACCACGCCGAGTTCCTCGTCGACCTTCACTTCCACGAAGACCGCACTGTGCGTGTTGCGCGCCTTGACCATCATGCTGACCATGTCGCCGACGCCGGGCTTGGCGGTCTGCTCCTCCTCCAGCACGTCCTTGCCGGTGGCGGCCATGGCCTCGGCGAGGCTGACCGAGCGCGACGGATCGGCCTTGACCGTGATGCGGCCGTCCTTGAACTCGACCTCGTCGAACTTGACCTTGCCCAGCGGCGCGCCCTCGATCTCCAGGGCCGCGTCGTGCAGCTTCAGCGCGATCATCCGGCAGGCCAGCTGCGTGGCGGCGCCCGACGAGGCCGCGCCCCAGGAGCCGCCCTCGGGCGGCGAGGCCGACAGGTCGCTGTCGCCGAGCTTGGCGGTGATGCGGTCGAGCGGCACGCCCAGCGTCTCCGAGGCGATCTGCGACATCACGGTGTAGGTGCCGGTGCCGATGTCCGAACCGGCGCTGGAGATCTCCAGCGCGCCGTCCTTCGTCAGCCGCGCCTTGGCGGCGGTCTTCATGAACAGCGCGTCCCACATGCCGGTGGCCATGCCCCAGCCGACCAGGTCGCGGCCTTCCTTCATCGAGCGCGGTTCGTGCGAACGGGCCGACCAGCCGAAGCGTGCCGCGCCCTCGTCGTAGGCCTCGCGCAGCGCCTTCGACGTGTAGGGCTTGTCGTTCATCGCGTCGACCTCGGAGTAATTGAGGCGGCGGAATGCGAGTGGGTCCTGCTTCACGGCGTAGGCCATCTCGTCGATCGCCATCTCGAACAGCGTCATGCCGGTGGCGGCGCCGGGGGCGCGCATGTCGCCGGGCGTGTACGTGTCGACTGGCGCGATGGTGTAGGCCGCCGAGGCGTTCTCGCAGGCGTAGTTCATCAAGCCCCAGTTGCACACCACTTCCATGTAGTTCTCGAAGCGGGACGTGGCGGTGGTGGCGTCGTTCATGATGGCCTGCAGGTGTCCGTCCTCGTCGGTCGCGAGCGACACCGACTGGATGGCCTCGGGCCGGTGCACGTGGCTGAACATCTGCTGGCGCGTCAGCGCGACCCGCACCGAGCGCTCCAGCTTCTTGGCCGCCAGCGTCGCCAGGTAGACGTGGTACTGCGGCCGCAGGCCGGAGCCGAAGGCGCCGCCGACGTAGGCGTTGACCACACGGACGTCCTCCTTGGAGAAGCCGAAGACCGAGGACAGGTAGGCCTGCACGTTCTGCGAGCCCTGCGTCTTGTCGTAGACGGTGATCTTGCCCTCGCCCTCCCAGACGACCGTGGCGGCGTGCATCTCCATCGGGTTGTGGAAGTGCGGGGAGATCCGGTAGGCGCCCACGTGCTGGACCGGCGCGGCCTCGAAGGCGGCCTTGGCGTCGCCGCGCGGCTTGGGCGGGATGAAGGTGCTGCGCTTCTTCGAGGGCTCGAACTTCTCGCGCATGGCGGCGTTGAAGTCGGTGTTGTGCGCCTCGACGTCGTACTCCACGCGCAGCAGCGCGGCGGCGTCGCGCGCGGCCTCGAGCGAGTCGGCCACCACCAGCGCGATCGGCTGGGCGCTGAAGGCGATCTTGTCGTCGTAGAGCGCGCGGAACGGCGAGCCCGGCACCGAGACCATGTCCGTGTAGCTGCCGTCGCGCAGCGGCAGGTGGGGCCGGTTGGCGTGCGTGATGATCTCCACCACGCCCGGCACGGCGCGCGCCTTCGTCTCGTCGAAGGCCACGATGCGGCCTTTGGCGATGTCGCTGGAGACGACCCAGCCGTAGAGCAGGTCGCTCGCCGCGTACTCGGCGGCGTAGCGGGCGCGGCCGGTCACTTTGGCCAGGCCGTCGACGCGGTTGAAGGCGTCGCCGATGCGCACGCTGGAGGTCGTCGGGGCTGTCTTTTCTGTCGTCGTCGTGTTCATCAGACCACCCGCTTGTCGGTTTGGGATTGGGGCGTGCCGTCGGCCGCCTGCTGGAGCGCGCGCACGATGGCGCGCCGGGCCAGTTCGATCTTGAATTCGTTGTCGCCACGGCCGACGGCGCCCTGCAGCAGACGCTGCGCCGCGCCCGCGAAGGCCTCGTGCGAGGGCGTGGCGCCCACCAGCGCCGCCTCGGCCTCCGGCACGCGCCAGGGCTTGTGCGCGACGCCGCCCAGGGCGATGCGCGCGGTCTCGATGCGGCCGTCGTCGCCCAGCTTGAGCGCCACGGCGACCGACACCAGCGCGAAGGCGTAGGACAGCCGGTCGCGCAGCTTCAGGTAGGTGTAGTGGGTCGGAAAACCCTCGGCCGGCAGGTCGATGCCGGTGACCAGCTCGCCGGGCTCCAACGTGTTGTCGCGCGCCGGGTCGTCGCCCGGCAGGCGGTGGTAGTCGGCGAAGGGGATGGTGCGTTCGCCGTCCGGACCCTCGACGCGCACCGTGGCCTCCAGCGCGGCCAGGGCCACGCACATGTCGGAGGGATGCGTCGCGATGCACTGCTCGCTCGATCCCAGGATGGCGTGGATGCGCGTGACGCCGCCCAGGGCGCCGCAGCCCGATCCGGGCTCGCGCTTGTTGCAGGCCGTGGCGGTGTCGTAGAAGTAGTAGCAGCGCGTGCGCTGGTTCAGGTTGCCGCCGTTGGTGGCGCGGTTGCGCAACTGCGGGCTGGCGCCGGCGAGGATGGCCGAGGCCAGCAGCGGATAGCGCTCGGCGACGCGCTCGTCGTAGGCGGTGTCGGCGTTGGTCGCCAGGGCGCCCAGGCGCAGTCCGCCGCCGTCGGTCTCCTCGATGGCGGCGAAGGGCAGGCGCTGGATGTCGATGACCGAGACCGGCCGCTCGACGTTCTCCTTCATCAGGTCGACCAGGTTGGTGCCCCCGGCCAGGAAGCGCGCGCCGGCGGCGCCGCCGAGGCGGACCGCTTCCGCGCTGTCGTGGGCCTGGGCGTAGTCGAAGCGGTTCATGACGTGGCTCCTTCGCGCTGGAGCACGTGCATCACGGCGTCGGCGATGTTGGTGTAGGCGCCGCAGCGGCACAGGTTGCCGCTCATGAGTTCGCGCACCTCTTCGCGGGTCCTGGCCTTGCCCTCGGAAATCAGGCCGCGCGCGGAACAGATCTGGCCCGGCGTGCAGTAGCCGCACTGGAAGGCGTCGTGGTCCATGAAGGCCTGCTGCAGCGGGTCGAGTTCGCAGCCGTCGGCGCCGCCGGCCAGGCCCTCGATGGTCTGCACCTTCGCGCCGTCGGCCGACACCGCCAGCACCAGGCAGCTGTTGACGCGCTTGCCGTCGAGCAGCACCGTGCAGGCGCCGCACTGGCCGTGGTCGCAGCCCTTCTTGGTGCCGGTGAGGTGCGCTTCCTCGCGCAGCAGGTCGAGCAGCGTGACCCAGGGAGCGACGCGGGTCGGATGGGCCGTGCCGTTGAGATGGAGCGTGATGGGGAACGTGGCGTCGCGCGAAGCCGTGTCCTGCGTCGCGGCGAGGGTGGCGGGGTGAACTGTGTCGTCCATGGGGAATCCTTGTGGGGCGGGTCGTGGGGTTCGTTCTGATGCGGCAGGACAACCCACCGTCGCATGCAAACTAACGACCGACTTCCACCCGACTTGTAGGAGCGACCTCCGGTCGCGGCCCGGACAAGCCTCACACCGCCTCAACCCCCGTCGGAATCGCCACGCCGGCCTCGCCGCGCCCGCGAGGGAACGGGCGCCACGGCACGCGGCGGCGACGGCGACGCCCGGATCGCGGCGGATCAGCCCTTGCAGAGCCCCAGCACCCGCTCCTGCTCGGTGCAGGCGCGCGCCTTGGGCTGCGAGCGGGCCGTCGCGCCCGCCTCGGGGACCGGCTGCGAGGCGATGCACTTGCGCAGACGCCGCTCCATCGGCGCGTAGTAGCGCCAGCCCTGGCCGAGGGGCGGGAGGTCGAGCTTGACCTGCTTCCACTTCGGATGGCCGCTGGCCTGCAGCTTGTCGAAGTTCGTGCACAGCGACTCGGCGAAGCGGTTGAGGCCGTCCACGGTCGAGTTCAGGCCGTAGTCGTAGGTGACCAGGTAGGCCTTCACGCTCAGGGTCGGCACGTCGGCCGTGAGCCAGGTCGGGTAGCTCTCCTTGCGCAGGGTCACGGGGAAGTAGGTCTTCTTCGCCCGTGCGCTCTCGGGCGCGGCATCCTCGAACCTGAGGATCTTGATGTACTTGCGCGCCTCGGGCTTCATGTCGGCGAACAGCTTGGCGGGCTGGCCGGCCACGACGATGGCGACGTCGATCGACTTGTCGACCGTGAGCTTGGTCAGCGCCTCCTCGTTGGTGAGGTAGCTGGCGTTGGCCGGGGGCAGCGGCTCGCCGAACATCAGCTGGTAGACCGTGCGCGAGGTCAGCGCCGTGCCGCTGCCGATCGGCCCGACGCCGATCTTCTTGTCCTTGATCTCGTGGATGGCGTTGATCGGCGAATCGGCACGGGCGACGAAATAGATCTCCTCGTCGTAGAGCGGCATGATCAGGCGCAACGGCCGGATGATGTTGCCGGCCTCCGCGTTGCCGGCCTTGGCCTCGTCGAGGAAGGCCTGGTAGACGTCCGACTGCACCAGCGCCATCCGCACGCCGGGCTCGAAGCGCATGCGCTGCACGTTCTCCGCCGAGCCCTTGGACTCCAGCACCTCCAGGGGGATGCCCGCCGGTTCGGCGACCCACTTGGCCAGGTCGTTGCCGATCTGGATGTACGTGCCGGTCTTCGACGCGGTGACGATCTTGAAAGGCGGCGCCGGCGTCGGGGCGGCGGCGACCGAGCAGGCGGTGGCGGCGAGCAGCAGTGCCGCGAGCAGGGATCGGATGGACATTGGAGGCTCCTTCGGGATGCGGATTCAGGGCCGGGCGCACAGCGACAGCGCGGCCAGGGCCTCGTTGCACGGCGACGCGGGGTCGTCGGCGCCGGCGGGCGCGGCGGGCGACGTGGCGGGCGGGGTCGTCCCGGAGGTCGCCGCCGGCGGCGTCGCCGGGGCGGCGGGGGTGGTCGACGGCGTGGCGGCGGACGGGGTGCGCACGACGGGGCCGGTGGCCGTCGCCGGCGCTTCCTGCGCGAGCGCGGGCGACGGCGGGGTCGCCGCGTTCTGCTTCGTGTAGCGGTCGTAGGCCATGCCCAGCAGCAGCACGCCGGCGATCAGCGCCACGATGCCGATCGCCTTGCGACGCCGCCGCGCCGCGCCGTCGTCCACCGCGTGCGGACCGAGTCCGGCGGCGGTGAAGTCGTTCGGGCCGCGCGCCGCCGCGAAGGGATCCGTCGCGCCGTCGTCGTCCGAGGGCATGCCGGGCGAGGCGGGTGAAACGAACGGGGCGGCGCCCGCGCCGCCCTTGGCCGGCGCGACCGTCTGGTCCTTGCCGCAGTGCGGGCAGATCCGCTCCTGTTCGGGCAGCAGGTCGCCGCAATGTCGGCACGGGACGAGGAACGACGTGTCCTGATCGGCCAGATTCACCATGTGTTCAACAACTTTCTCGAGCGCGGGGCGCGCATGCCGTGGGGATCTGTGATCGCGCCGAGTATCACCCACGCCCGCGCCCCTCAAAAAGCGGGTTTATGCGCAGCATGGGCGCCCGGCATGGCGACGAGTCCGGCCGTGCCCCTCAGATCCGCCGCACCTCGAAGCGCTGGCGCGACCAGTACGGCCCGTCGAGCCGGTCGAGGCGCACGTCGCCGCCCGAGGACGGGGCGTGCACGAAGCGGCCGTCGCCCACGTAGATGCCCGCGTGCGTGGGCCGTGCGCCGCCGAACAGCACCAGGTCGCCGGTACGCAGTTCGCCCGCATCGACCGCCCGCCCGAAGCCCGCCAGCTGCGCCACGGTGCGCGGCGGCGTCACGCCCACGCGGGTGCGGTAGACGTGCGCGATCAGTCCACTGCAGTCGAAGCCGCCCTCCACCGTGTTGCCGCCGTAGCGATAGGGCGTGCCGACCAGGCCCAGCGCGTGGATGGCGAGGTCCTGCGCCTGCTCCGGCGTGATCGCCGACGGCACGACGGTCGGCCGCGGCGCCGGGGCGCGCGGGCCGCTGGCACAGCCGCCGAGCCAGACCGTGGCGCCCAGCAGGAGCGGAAGCAGGAGCGGATGTCTGGTCATGCGGAAGCCCTGAAGTCCGGGAATGTCGATGGCCGAGTGTCGGCCAACGCGCAGGTGAGCGGCAGCGCTTTCCCTTACGCCCCGCCTCGCGCACGCCCACTCGAGGTGGCTCCGATGACCGTCAAGGACGAAACCGGCGCCGCCTACCCTGGACGTATATCCAGTTATCAGGCCACCCCATGCATCCTTCCACCGCTTCGTCCCCGGCGCCGGTTCCCGCCCGGCAGTCCTTCTCCGACTTCGTCGCCGGCGCCTCGTTTCCCTGCGTCGGCGCCAAATCCGCCCTGCACAAGGACCGGCTGCGCTTCGCGCCGGCCGGCGTGCTCGGCAGCGAGGCGGCGTCGCGCCGGCTCGTGCACGCCCTGCACGCCTTCTCGCAGGAGTTCGAGAAGCCCGGCACGACGCCGGTCAGCTTCATCGCCCTGTTCGACCCGGTAGCGCTCGACGAACTCGGCTTCGAGCAGCTGCTCTGGCGCCAGCTGAGCGACATGCACGCCTACGACGCCTCGCTGGGCTCGACCTGGGACGCGACGGTGTCCAACGACCCGGCGCGCGAGGAGTTCTCCTTCAGCATCGGCGGACGGGCGTTCTTCGTCGTCGGCCTGCATCCCGGGGCCTCGCGACTGGCCCGGCGCTCGCCGGCGCCCTGTCTGGTCTTCAACTTCCACGACCAGTTCGAGGCCCTCAAGGCCTCGGGCAAGTACCAGACGATGCAGGAAGCCATCCGCAAGCGCGACGTGGCACTGCAGGGCTCGGTGAACCCGGTGCTCTCGCGCTTCGGCGATGCGTCGGAGGCGCGTCAATACTCCGGCCGCGCGGTCGAGTCGGACTGGGCCTGTCCCTTCCATCGCCGGGAGTCGCAGGATGTCTGAGCACGACCGTTCGCACGCCCATCCGCACGTCCATGGCGTCTCGTGCCGCATCCCGCCGCAGTCCGGCCGGGGCTTCCGACTGAAGAAGGGCGACATCCTGCGCATCACCGACCCCGAAGGCGAGCAGGTCGCCGACCTCTACGCCTTCCAGGACGGCAACCACGCCTGCGCCCTGTCGTCGGGCCGCAGCATCGACTACGCCTCGAAGATCTACCTCTCGACCGGCGACGTGCTCTACGCCAACGACAGCCAGCGGATGTTCACCATCGTCGCCGACGACGTCGGCCGCCACGATTTCCTGCTGACGCCTTGCAGCCAGGAGATGTTCGAGATCCTGTACCGGCACGTCGGGCACCACCCGAGCTGCTTCGAGAACCTCTACACGGCCTTCGCCGAGTTCGGCATCCGGCCGGAGCAGATCCACACCACCTTCAACATCTTCATGAACGTGACCGTGGACCCCCAGGGCAGGGTGGCCGTGCTGCCGCCGACGTCGAAGCCGGGCGACGCCATCGAACTGCGCGCCGAGATGGACCTGGTGTGCGCGCTGACGTCGTGCTCGGCCGAGCAGTCGAACAACGGGACGTTCAAGCCGATCGACTACGAGATCGTCGCGGCCGGGCGGCCGTGAAGCCGTCGTCGTCCTCGACGTCCCACGGGGCCGCAGCGATCCCGCGCGATGACCCCGAAACCTCCCGGGTCCTGGGGACTCTGGTGCATGCGGCCCCGAACACTGCGCATCATGGGGCCACCGCGTGCCGTCGTCGGCCCCGCGCTCTCGAACCAACTTCCAAGGGACACCCCATGCGTCATTCAGCTTCCTTCCGCTCCACCGCCGCCGCCGTCATCGCCTTGACGATCGCCTCCATGACGATCCCCAGCGTGGCGCACGCCAAGCGCTTCGGCAGCCGCTCCACCACCGCGGCACGTCCGGTGGCCACGCCGGCGACACCCACGCCCGCGGCCCGCGCCCCGGCCACGACGCCGGCCGCACCCGCCGCCGCCAACACCGCCGCCCCGGCGGCCGCCGCCGCCGCACCCGCCGCCGCTGGTCCGGGCCTGATGGGCACGATGGGCGCCGTCGCCGCCGGCGGCCTGATCGGCACCATGGCCGGCAACGCCATCGCCGGCCCGTCGTCGGCCGACAAGGAAAAGGAAGCCAAGGCCAAGGAAGCCGAGGCCCACGAGAAGGAAGCCAAGGAACTTCAGCGCAAGGCCGACGAGGCCAAGGCGAAGGCCGACGCCGCCCGCGCGGCGACCAAGTAGGTCGGTCGGTCGATCAAGACGTGGCGCCCGTCCGGGCGCCGCCGCCGCGGCCGTCAGCTGCGGGCGCGCTGGCTCAGGGTCGAGACCGCCGGTGCCGGCATCTCGACCGGGTACGGTGCCATCGCCTCGTACACGCCGTCGCGCCGCACCAGCGCATGGAACAGCGCGGCGGCCAGGTGCAGCAGGATCAGCGCGAAGAAGGCGAAGGCCAGGAAGCGGTGGGCGTTCCACAGCGTGCTGTGCAGCGATGCGTCGGGCGCCACGATGGCCGGCAGATGGATGCCCGCGACCACGACCGGATAGTCGGCCGCCGACAGCATGGCCCAGCCGAGCAGCGGCATCGCGACCATCAGCGCGTAGAACGCGACGTGCGACAGCCGCGCCGCCAGCTTCATCGGCTCGGGCATGTCGCGCGGCAGCGGCGGCGCGCCGTCGCGCAGCCGCACGACGAGCCGCAGCAGCGCCAGAAGCAGGATCGCGATGCCCAGCGGTTTGTGGATCGACACCAGCGTCAGGTAGTTCGGGCTGATGGTGGAGACCATGCCCACGCCGATGAACAGCATCGCCAGGATGCAGATCGCCATGAGCCAGTGCAGGGTGCGCTGCAGCGCGGTGAATCGGCGTCGGGGGGCGGTGGTCATGGCTTGGCTCCGGAAGCGGCGGCGGTGCGGGGGTAGCTCTTCTCCTCGGCGGTGCGCCGGTTGTAGGAGACCGAATAGGCGGCCGACCGCGCGGCCGGGAACGGATCGTCCGAGGTGCGCATGCCGGCCGGCAGCACGGTCGGGTCGAAGTTGAGGTCGCGGCAGGGGCCGTCGGCCTCGGGTTCGACCTTCGTGACGACGAGGGTGCCGACTTTGCGACGGTCGTCCGGCCAGGCCTTGCTGGGATCGGCGGTCGGATCGCCCGGGTCGGCGACGGTGACCGACAGGGTCCAGCGCTGCGGTCCCTGCGCCACGCGATCGGCGATGTCCTTGTCGAGGAAGTCGGTGCCGCGCTGCTTGAGCTCGGCCGCCGGCACCGCCACCGGCGCGGCGGCCGGCACGAAGGACCAGCGCACCGCCGCGTCCTGGCCCTGCGCGTTGGTGAAGACGAAGGCGTTGAGGCCGTTGAAGGCGGTGTCGGCGTACGAACCCGTGAAAGGCGCGCTGCCGGCCCAGGCGCCGAACGCCGCGAGCTCGGGGTGCGCCGCCGCGAAGGCCTTCATGGCGCCGGGATCGGCGGACTTCGAGGCCGTCTGCAGCTCGTAGAAGGCCTGCGTCGTCGCCACCGGGAAGAACGGCGCGCTGATCATGGCCGTGCGCCACTCCTGGCCGTCGGCCGTCCGGACGCGCAGGCTCAGGCCGCGCACGCGGGCGGCGCCGTCGTCGGCCGTGGGCGTCGGCACGGCGAGGTTGAAGCGGCCGGTCACCGGATGGCTGCCGGCGGCGAACAGCTGCGCCTTCGACAGCGCGACGCCGGCGCCGTTGGCGTCGAAGGTACCGGTGAAGCAGATGCCCTTGGCGTGGTTGCGGCGGTAGCCGGCGACCGGGCCGCCCGGCGGCGCCAGGATGTCGACGACCTTGTCCGGCGTGACGCGCTGCGGCGAAAGCCAGCCGGCGGTGTACGCGAAGGCGCCGGCGACGCCGGCGACCACGACGGCAATGAGGACCAGCCGGCCCGGACTGGCGCCGGCGGAAGGTGTTTTTCGCGGATTCATCGGTGGGCTTCTTCTGGATGTTGTGGGTTGGAGCGCGGCGCAATGTAGCAGCGGCGTCGCGGCCGCGCTGTCATCAAATTACATCGCCGGGATAGGCCGCGACGATCGATCGGGAAACGACGTCCGGCGGGCGTCATCGGGGCGTCACGCGGCCCGCCTAGATTGCGTCGGCTCCGGACGAATCCCGACACATCAACGAGAGCGCGCGGCGATGGCCGCGCGACGAGGAATCGCATGAAAGACAAACTGATCCACTCATCGCTGCTGGCCCTGTCGCTGGCGCTCGCCGGCTGCAACGGCAGCGGCGACGACGACACCGTCGCCACGCCGGCGACGCCCACGACGACGACGCCCGGCACGGCCGCGCCCGTCGCCAACAAGAACGTCGTCTTCTTCCTGGGCGACGGCATGGGCATCACGACGATGACCGCCGCGCGCATCTACAAGGTCGGCGAGGACGGCGAGCTGACGATGGACCAGCTGCCCGAGACGGCCTTCGTCCACACGTACTCCAACGACGGCCAGGTCACCGACAGCGCACCCTCGATGGCCGCCTACATGACCGGCGTGAAGATGAACAACGAGGTCATCTCCATGTCGCCCGAGACCCGGGCGACCGACGCCGCCGGCAAGCCCTACCACCTCGACTACGACAGCACCTGTCCGGCCACCGGCAACGGCACGCCCGTGGCGACGCTGCTGGAACAGATGAAGGCCGCCAACTACGCCACCGGCGTCGTCAGCACCGCGCGCATCACGCACGCCACGCCGGCGGCGACCTACTCGCACGTCTGCCACCGCGACGCCGAGAACACCATCGCCGCGACCCTGGTGCCCGGCGGCGCCGGCTACAACGCCCGGCTCGGCGACGGCATCGACGTCGTGCTCGGCGGCGGCAGCAGCTACTTCCTGCCCAAGGAGAGCGGCGGCCTGCGCAACGACAAGCGCAACCTCGTCGACGAACTGAAGGCGGGGAAATACGGCTTCGCGGCCAACAAGGGCGAATTCGACAAGCTGCCGGTCGACGGCGCGACCAAGATCGCCGGCCTCTTCACCAAGAGCCACATGGCCTACGACCTCGACCGCGTCGCGACGCAGGAGCCGAGCTTGGCCGAGATGACCGCCAAGGCCATCGACGCCCTGGCCGCGCGGAAGAAAGGCTTCTTCCTGATGGTCGAGGGCGGCCGCATCGACCACGCCCTGCACGCCACCAACGCGCGCCGCGCGCTGCAGGACACCGTGGCCTTCGACGACGCCGTGAGGACCGCGCTCGACCGCATGCAGGCCATCGATCCGGGCCTGAAGAACACCTTGGTCGTCGTCACCGCCGACCACGATCACACGCTGCAGATGAACGGCTACGCCAAGCGCACCGGCAGGACGGAGCCCGGCAAGCCCGGCGTGCTGGGCCTGGTGAACAACTACGTCGACGGCACGCCGTCGAAGGACGTCGACGGCAACCCCTACACGATCCTGGGCTTCGGCAACGGCCCGCGGCGCCTGGCCACGCGCGGCCCGATCGACGCCAGCACGCTGGAGGGCGCGGACTTCCTGCAGGAGGCCGTGGTGCCGCTGGCCACCGAGACGCACGGCGGCGGCGACGTCTTCCTGGGCGCGCAGGGCCTGGGCGCCGAGAACTTCGCCGGTTCGCTGACCAACAACGAGGTGTACGGCCTGATCAGGAAGGCCGTCGGTCTGTGACCGCCCCCCGCGACACCGCAAGAAGCGCCAGTTCAAGGAACAACGACATGACCTCCTCCCCCCTCCGCGGCACCCCGCCCGCCCGCTCGCTCTCCCTCTCGCTGGTCCTGGCCGGCGCGCTCTTCACCCTCGGCGGCACGGCGCAGGCCGCCGGCGAAGCGAAGAACGTCATCTTCTTCCTGGGCGACGGCATGGGCCCGGTCACGGTGACGGCCGCGCGCATCTACAAGGGCGAGAAGCAGCTCGCCGCCGCGCCGGGCTCGCTGCCCACCAGCGAGCGCGCCGAGCTGACGATGCAGTCGCTCGGCCACGCCGCGCGCATCAAGACCTTCTCGCACGACGGCCAGACCACCGACAGCGCGCCGTCCATGTCGGCGTACATGACCGGCGTGAAGGCCAACAACGAGGTCATCTCGATGTCCTCCGACACGCTGGCCTACGCCGCCGACGGCTCGCAGTACATCAACGGCGAGGACACCACCTGCGCCGCCACCAACGGAAAGCCAACGCAGACCCTGCTGGAGCTGGCCAAGGCGCAGGGCCGCGCCGTCGGCGCCGTCTCGACCACCCGCGTCGGCCACGCCACCCCGGCGGCGACCTACGCCCACGTCTGCAACCGCAACGCCTACAACACCATCGCCGAGCAGTCGGTGCCCGGCCACCCGCGCTACAACACCCTGCTGGGCGACGGCGTCGACGTGCTGCTCGGCGGCGGCCAGCGCAACTACCTGCCCAAGTCGGTCAACGCCGGCAGCCGGCGCACCGACGGCGCCAACCTCGTGGCCGCGATGCAGGCCAAGGGCTACAGCTACGTCGACACGGGCACCCAGCTCGCCGCGCTGGACGCGACCAAGGCGGGCAAGCTGCTGGGCCTGTTCTCGCAGAGCGAGATGGCCTACGAGCTCGACCGCGTGAACCAGAAGCTCGACCAGCCCAGCCTGTCGCAGATGACGCAGAAGGCGCTCGACGTGCTCAGCCGCAACGACAAGGGCTTCTTCCTGATGGTCGAGGGCGGGCGCATCGACCACGCCCTGCACGGCACCAACGCCAAGCGCGCGCTGGAGGACACCCTGGCGCTGGACCAGGCCATCGACGCCGCGCTGGCCTACATGGAGAAGAAGGACCCGGGCCTGAAGAACACGCTGGTGGTCGTCACCGCCGACCACGACCACGCGATCGCCTTCAACGGCTACACCCGCATCGGCAACCCGATCCTGGGCAAGGTACGCGACTACCAGACCAACGAGCTGGCCAAGGCCGCCGACGGCAAGCCCTACACGACGCTGGTGTTCGGCAACGGCGGCCGGCCCAACGCCACCGCCGCCAGCCAGATCAACACCGAGGACGCCAACAAGCCCTGGGTCGCCCCGGCGCGCGGTGCCACGCGCGACGACCTCACCAACGTCGACACGACGCAGGACAACTTCCTGCAGGAAGTGGGCGTCAACCTGGGCACGCCGGGCTCGGAGACGCACGGCGGCGGCGACGTGATGCTGTTCGCCGGCGGCGCGGGCGCGAGGATCTTCAAGGGGACGATGGACAACACGAAGGTGTTTTCGAAAGTCAGGGAGGCAGCGGGACTATGAACACCCCCAGTCTTCGCGCACTGCGTGTCGCTTCGCCAACCCCCTTGCAGGGGGCGACACCGGCGGCCCGGCGAAGCCGGTTCCGCGGTGTCCGCTGGCCTTGGGCTGCGGCGGTCCTGACGGCTGTTTCGATGGGGACGGTGTCTGCTGCGGCTGCGCCTGCAGCGCATGCAGCGCATGCAGCGCATGCAGCGTCGGCTGTCTCTGCTGCATCCGGCGCTTCCTCCGCGCCGGATGCCGGCACCGCGACGGTCGCGGCGACGACGGCGGCGGTCGATGCGGCGCCGGAGGTGGATCTGCGGGTGGCGTACGACAGCCGCACGGTCGGCAGCGACGGGGTGCGGCGGGAGACGCACCACGTGAACCGGGTGTACCGCCGCAAGGGATCGGTGTGGACCGAGCGGGAGCTGCCGGCGAACGTGCGGGAGAGCGCGTCGCACGGGCACGACCACGGGCACGGGCCGCAGGCGGGGCACGCGCACGACGAGGCGCAGGGCGCGCCGCTGCGCGTGACGCGGCGTGCCGACGGCACCGAGCTCGTCGAGGTGGTGCTGGCCAGGACGCGCCGCGTGATCGAGGTCGATCGGGCGCACCACGGCAACGTCGGCTACGGCGGGTCGTGGGATGCCGTGTACTGGCTGATCCCGCCGGCGAGCCTGCGGAAGATGGAAGCGGTGGGCGCCCCCAGGGCGGGCGTGCAGCGATACCGGCTGAGCCAGGGCGAGCGCACCCTGCAGGTGGACTGGGACGTCGCCGGCCAGTACCCGAGGCGCATCGAACGCAGCGACGCGCACGGCACCTCGCGCGACGTGGTGACCGCCACGCGCGTGGCCGGTCCCCTGGCCGCGCCGTGGAAGGCCAGCGCGGCCTTCGACCGCGGCGACTACTCGGACCTGCTGGACTGAGGACGCGTCAGGCCGGGCTGCTCGCCGGCCGGTGCGGGCGAGCGCGCGCGCCGCTGGCGGCGTAGCGGTCGATGCCCAGGCCGACCGGGCTGATCTCCGGGCGCCGTCCCGTCACCAGGTCGGCCACCAGCCGCCCGGAGCCGCAGGCCATGGTCCAGCCCAGGGTGCCGTGGCCGGTGTTGAGGAACAGGTTGGCGTACCTCGTCGCGCCGACGACCGGCGTGCCGTCCGGCGTCATCGGGCGCAGGCCGGTCCAGAAGGTGGCGCGCGCGACGTCGCCGCCCGGGAACAGGTCGTTCACCACCATCTCCAGCGTGGCGCGCCGGCGCGGGTCCAGCCGCAGGTCGAAGCCGCCCAGTTCGGCCATGCCGCCCACGCGGATGCGATCGTCGAAGCGCGTGACGGCGATCTTGTAGGTCTCGTCGAGCACCGTGGACTTCGGTGCCAAGGCCGGGTCGACCAGCGGCACGGTCAGCGAGTAGCCCTTGACCGGGTACACCGGCAGGTCGAGTTCCAGCGGTTCGAGCAGCGCCCGGGAGTAGCTGCCCAGCGCCAGCACGTAGCGGTCCGCCTTCAGCACCTCGCCGCCGACGCGCACACCGGCGATGCGGTCACCCTCGCGCACCAGGCCGTCCACCGTCCGGCCGAAGCGGAAGTCGACGCCCAGCGCCTCGGCGCGCCGGCACAGCGCGGTCGTGAAGAGGTGGCAGTCGCCGGTCTCGTCGCGCGGCAGGCGCAGGCCGCCCGCGAGCCGGTCGCGCGCCCGGGCCAGGGCCGGTTCGACGGTGGCCAGCCGGTCGGCCGCGAGCAGTTCGTAGGGCACGCCGCACTCGGCGAGCACGGCGATGTCGCGCTGCACGGCGTCGACCTGCGCCTGGGTGCGGAACAGCTGCAGCGTGCCGCCGGTGCGCTCCTCGTAGGCGATGCCGGTCTCGGCGCGCAGCTGCTGCAGGCAGCCGCGGCTGTACTCGGCCACGCGCATCATGCGTTCCTTGTTGACGGCGTAGCGCTCCGGCGAGCAGTTGCGCAGCATCCGCGCCATCCACTGCAGCTGGAACCACGTGCCGTCCGGGCGCACGGCCAGCGGCGCGTGCTTCTGGAACATCCACTTCAGCGCCTTGAGCGGGATGCCCGGCGCGGCCCAGGGCGTCGAGTAGCCGGGCGAGACCTGGCCGGCGTTGGCGAAGCTGGTCTCCAGCGCCGGACCGGGCTGCCGGTCGAGCACGGTGACCTCGGCGCCGGATTTCGCGAGGTAGTAGGCGGTGGTGACGCCGATGACGCCGCCGCCGAGGACTAGGACTTTCATGGCAGGACCTGGAATTGCTGAGGGATTCCCCTAATCTATGGCCTTATCCTCGGCAAATTCCTTCGTTTTTCCAGGCTCCGGCAGTGAATGCTGCCGAACTGGAGCCCCCAGCCCGGCCCCGGGAGTGAAATGCCAGAACTCGACCGCATCGACCGCAAGATCCTCGACATCCTGCAGCGCGAGGGCCGCCTTTCGATGACCGACCTGGCCCAGCGCATCGGCCTGTCGACCTCGCCCTGCGCAGAACGCGTGCGGCGCATGGAGCGCGACGGCGTCATCGCCGGCTATCACGCCCGGGTGGCGCCGCGCGCGCTGGGCAGGACCCTGCTGGTGTTCATCGAGATCACGCTGGCGTCGAAATCCGGCGAGGTCTTCGACCGCGTGCGCGACGAACTGCTGAACATGCCCGACGTGCAGGAATGCCACCTGGTCTCCGGCAGCTTCGACTACCTGGTCAAGGCCCGGCTGGCCGGCATGGACGAGTACCGCGCCCTGCTCGGCGACCTCCTCAAGAAGCTGCCGGTGGCCGCGCAGTCGCACAGCTACGTGGTGATGGAGGAACTGAAGGAATCGCTGGTGCTGCGGACGGACCGGTAGCCCGATGGCCGATCGCCTCGCCGTCGAACCGTCGAAGCCGGCCGGCCGCTCGCCGGTGGCCGGGCAGGACGCGAGCGGACGGCTCGTCGTCCGTTTCCACGACGGCGAGACGATGCGCGGCCGGAGCGTGGGCGGCATCGTGCGGTCGGGCGTGGTCGACGTCCCGGCGCCGCCGACACGGCTCGTGGCGGACTGGACGCGCGAGATCGCGACGAACCTGCGACTGGAACCCGGCGACGTCGAGCCCCTGTCGCTGCCGCGCGCGCGGATGCGCTGGCCGGATTTCAGGCGCTGTGTCCAGGCGGCATCGGACTGGATGGGGACGCTCGGCCTGCCCGACGTGCTCGCCACCGGCGAGATCGCCTTGATGGCGTGCCGGGGCGCGCGCCACCACCACGACGCCGCGCAGTACGGCGGCTCGGTCTTCTGCAACCTCTTCCTGAGCGAGGACCGGGGGCTGGAGGTGCGTTTCCCGATGGCGAGCCGCCGGATCGCGCTGACGCGCGGGACGATGCTGCTCTTCGACACGGGCCAACCGCACGCCGTCGTGCCGCGCGGCGCGGACCGGTTCGACGCCGCCGATTTCGCGTCGGGCCGGGACCGCGATCAGGTGTTCCTGACCTGGGAGCTGCCCATCGGAGACCCGCGCGTGGCGGAGGTCCTGGGCATCGTGGTCGACGACGTGGCGCCGACCGGGATCGAAGAAGAAGGACTTCGGTGGGACGGCGCGCCGGCCCGGCTGTGCCCGGCGTCCGGCCGCTTGCTGCGGGGCCGAGACCCGGACCCGGATCAGGCGATCACGTAGTCCAGCCGGGCTTCGTGCGCCAGCTGGTCGCGCACGATGTCGCGCGCCTCGTCGTCGGCGAATTCCATCAGCACGTCGGCGATCTGGTCGTCCTCGAGCTCGAACAGCCATTCGACCGCTTCCTGCTGGCCGGCGGAGAAGACCGCCTCGTTGCCGAGCTGGAAGAAGCGCGCGGCGGTCTCCTTGGGCGCCAGCGTGCGCATGTCCAGCAGCTCGAGCACGAGGTGGATCTGCGAGGCGTCGAAGGGCACCGGCTGGGCGGAGGAAAGGTGTGCGGACGGATTCATGGTGGGGTCCTGGGTGACGGGGGTGGAAGGCGGAACCGCTCCGGAATGGAGCGGTTCGCGGTGCACCAAGCGTCACTGAAATGTGTCCTGACGTGTCGTCCGGACCGGGCACGAAGTCCCTCGGCCCGTGAAGAAAGTCAGCATTCGCACGCCGCGCGCGGGCCGCGCGGCGTGTCGGCCCGCTCCGGCAGGAGCGCGGCCGATCAGGCCTCGATCGCGGGCAGCTTCTCGATCAGCTTGTCGACCGTGATCGGATAGTCGCGCACCCGGATGCCGGTGGCGTTGTAGACCGCGTTGCCGACCGCCGCGCCGACGCCGCAGATGCCCAGCTCGCCCACGCCCTTGGCCTTCATGGGCGAGGAGATCGGATCGGTCTCGTCCATGAAGATCACGTCCTGGTGCGGCATGTCGGCGTGCACCGGCACCTCGTAGCCCGCCAGGTCGTGGTTGACGAAGAAGCCCAGACGCTCGTCGATGGCCAGTTCCTCCATCAGCGCCGCGCCGGCGCCCATGGTCATGGCGCCGATCACCTGGCTGCGCGCGGTCTTCGGATTCAGGATCCGGCCGGCGGCGCAGACCGCCAGCATCCGCCGCACCCGCACCTCACCGGTGTACGCGTGCACGCCGACCTCGACGAAGTGCGCGCCGAAGGTCGACTGCTGGTATTCCTTGTCCAGCTTGCCGAACTCCAGCGTGTCCTCGGCCATCAGCTCCTGGCCGCCGCCGACCTCGGTCAACGCGACGCTCTTGCCGCCGCCCGTCACCTTGCCGTCGGCGAAGACGGCCGTCTTGGCGTCGACGCCGGCGCGTTGCGCGACCAGGTCGCGCAGCTTCGCGCAGGCCGCGTAGACGCCCGAGGTCGAGCTGTTGGCGCCCCACTGGCCGCCCGAGCCGGCGGACACCGGAAAGGTCGAGTCGCCCAGCTTGACCACCACGCGCTCGATGGGCACGCCCATCATCTCGGCGGCGGTCTGGGCGATGATGGTGTAGCTGCCGGTGCCGATGTCGGTCATGTCGGTTTCGACCGTGACGGTGCCGCGTGCATCGAGCCGGACCCGCGCCGCCGACTTCTTCACCGCGTTCTCGCGGTAGGCCGACGCGACGCCCATGCCGACCAGCCATTCGCCGTCGCGCACCTTGCCGGGCACGGCGCTGCGGCGGTTCCAGCCGAAGCGCTCGGCGCCCAGGCGCAGGCACTGCACCAGCTGGCGCTGCGAGAACCGGCGCTCCGGCTTGGCCGGATCGACCTGCGTGTCGTTCATGACGCGGAACTCGATCGGGTCCAGCTTCAGGCGCTCGGCGGCCTCGTCCATCAGCGCTTCCAGCGCCATCAGGCCGGGCGCCTCGCCGGGCGCGCGCATGGCGTTGCCCTCGGGCAGGTCGAGCGAGGTCAGGCGCGTGCCGGTCAGGCGGTGTTCGCCGGCATACAGCATCGCCGTCTGGGCCGAGCCGTCCTCCGGATCGCCGCCCGACAGGTTGCCCGACCAGGTCTCGTGCGCGACGGCCGTGATCTTCCCCTGCGGCGTGGTGCCCAGGCGGATGCGCTGGATGGTCGCCGGCCGGTGCGTCGTGTTGTTGGCGATCAGCGGCCGCTGCAGCGTGACCTTGACGGGCCGGCCCGCGGCGCGCGCGCCCAGCGCCGCGAGCAGCGTGTCGGCGCGCAGGAACAGCTTGCCGCCGAAGCCGCCGCCGACGAAGGGCGAGACGATCCGCACCTTCGACTTCGGGATGTCCAGGGTCTTGGCCAGGTCGCCGGTGAACCAGTCGACCATCTGGCTGCTGGTCCAGACGGTGAGCTGGTCGCCGTTCCAGACCGCCGTGGTGGCGTGCGGTTCCATCATGGCGTGCGAGTGGTCGGGCGTCGTGTAGGTGACGTCCATGCGCATGCCGGCCTGGTCGAAGGCGGTGGCGAAGTCGCCGACCTTCTTGTCCTTGTCGACCGTGCGGCGCTGCGTGTCGCGGGCCTTCGACAGGTCGTAGGTGCCGGGCGCCTTGTCGTACGTGACCTTCAGCAGCTGCGCGGCGGCGCGGGCCTGCTCGAAGGTCTCGGCGACCACCAGCGCGATGGCCTGGTGGTAGTGCTCGACGGTCGGGCCGCCCAGCAGGCGCGCCGTGTTCATCGATCCCTTGCCGAGCTTGCCGGCGTTGGCGGCGGTGACGATGGCGATCACGCCGGGCGCGGCCTTGGCGGCCGCCTGGTCCATCGAGACGACGCGGCCCTTGGCGATGCCGGCGCCGACGACGTAGCCGTAGGCCTGACGTGGCGCGACGTCGTGGTGTTCGTAGGCGTAGCGGGCCGTGCCGGTGGTCTTGAGGCGCCCGTCGACGCGGTCGAGCGGCTGGCCCACGACCTTCATCTGGTCGATCGGGTTGGTGGTGGCGGGGGTGTCGAATTTCATGATGGTCCTCAGGTCCTCGCTTGGGCCAGCGTCGCCGCGAGCGTGCGCTCCACCAGCGGCAGCTTGTAGGCGTTGTGTTCGGTCGGCTTCGCCTCGGCGAACAGCGCGTCGGCCACCGCCTTCGAGCCGCGCGGCAGCAGCGCGTCCGCGCTCTCCATGCGCCAGGGCTTGTGCGCCACGCCGCCGATGGCGACGCGGCCCTTGCCGTCCTTCTGCAGGACCGCGGCCACCGACACCAGCGCGAAGGCGTAGCTCGCCCGGTCGCGCACCTTGCGGTAGATGTGCGTGCCGCCGATCGGCGCGGGCAGGGTCACGGCGGTGATCAGCTCGCCACGCTGCAGCTCGGTCTCGATGTGCGGCGTGCTGCCGGGCAGCCGGTGGAAGTCCGCGATCGGGATCACGCGCTTCGATCCGTCCGGACGCAGCGTCTCCACCTGGGCGTCGAGCACCCGCATGGCCACGGCCATGTCGCTCGGGTGAGTGGCGATGCAGGCGTCGCTTGCGCCCACCACCGCCAGCTGCTTGCTGAAGCCGCCGATGGCCGCGCAGCCGGCTCCGGGCTGGCGCTTGTTGCAGGCCTGGTTGGTGTCGTAGAAGTACGGGCAGCGCGTGCGCTGCAGCAGGTTGCCGGCCGTGCTCGCCTTGTTGCGCAGCTGGCCGGAGGCGCCCGCGAGCAGCGCCCGCGAGAGCACGCCGTAGTCGCGGCGCACGCGCTCGTCGGCCGCGAGCTGGGTGTTGCTGACCATGGCGCCGATGCGGATGCCGCCTTCGGGCGTGGGCTCGATGGCCTTGAGGTTCAGGCGGTTGAGGTCGACCAGGTGGGCCGGGGTCTCGATCTCCAGCTTCATCAGGTCCAGCAGGTTGGTGCCGCCGGCG
This sequence comes from Variovorax sp. PvP013, assembly GCF_050435945.1. NCBI lineage: Bacteria > Pseudomonadati > Pseudomonadota > Betaproteobacteria > Burkholderiales > Comamonadaceae > Variovorax > Variovorax sp. PvP013. The sequence goes on along the minus strand of NZ_JBNDLF010000010.1, from coordinate 68,252 downwards.
ATGAAGCGGGTCTCGGGGGACCTGGCGGCCTTGGCCAGGGCGTCGGCGGGCGTGGTGGCGCGCTCGTAGGTGAAGGTCTTCATGCCTTGGCTCCCGCGGCGCCGGCCATCTTCGGGATGGCGGGGATGCCCGCGACCTCGGCGATGGCGTCGACGATGTTGCTGTAGGCGCCGCAGCGGCAGATGTTGCCGCTCATGCGCTCGCGCAGCTCGGCCGCCGAGAGCATCGGCTTGGCCGTGAGGTCCCCCGTCACGTGGCTGGGGATGCCCTGCTGCATCTCCTGGAGGGCACCGGCGGCCGAGCAGATCTGGCCGGGGGTGCAGTAGCCGCACTGGTAGCCGTCGTGCTTGACGAAGGCCGCCTGCAGCGGGTGGAGCTTCTGGGGCGTGCCCATGCCCTCGATGGTGGTGACCGAGCCGCCGTCGTGCATGACCGCGAGCGTCAGGCAGGAATTGATGCGCTGGCCGTCGGCCATGACCGTGCAGGCGCCGCACTGGCCGTGGTCGCAGCCCTTCTTGGTGCCGGTGAGGTGCAGGTGCTCGCGCAGGGCGTCGAGCAGCGTGGTGCGGGTGTCCAGTTCCATCTGCTGGACCTGGCCGTTCACGGTGATCGAGATGCGCGACATCGAGGCGTCCATCGGGCGGGCGGCGGCGTTGGCGGCGCCGCTGTTCTGGGCGGCGGCGGGGGCCGCGCAGAGCGCGGTCGAGGCGCCGGCACCGGCGGCGGCCAGGACGCCGCGCCGGGTCATCGGCAGTTGTCGATTGAGGTCCATGGGTTTCTTCCTTGTTCGTGGGGTCGGTCACCACCCGCGTGTGCGACCCGGCACGTGGCCGGAGCGCCCATGGGCAATCCGTGGACCCAGTATGGAAAGCGCGGTCGGCCGGCTCCGTGGGAGCGGGCGCGTTTGCTCGTAGGAATTGATGCGCTGGCTTCGCCCGGTACGACGTCGTCTCTACGGGCAAGCGCGATGTTCAAAACGGGAAGCGGCCACTATCTTCGGACCGGGTCCGGTCCCGCGCCGGCCTTGCTTCCCTGCTCCCCCGATCAAGCACAACAGGAGACTCCCACCCATGTCCCGATCCCTCTTCGATCGCCCGCTGCCGGGCCGGGCGCTGGCCCTCGCCGCGTCCGCCCTGCTGCTGTCCGCCTGCGGCGGCGGCTCCGACGACGACGCGCCGCCCTTCCCGACGCCGCCCCGCCTCGCCGCCGCCACGCCGGCCACGCTGCAGTCGTGCACCGACCTCGCCGGTCGCGCCGCCTACGCCAACACCACCTACACGGCCGCCACGCTGGTCCCCGCCGGCACCCTGAGCGTCGCCGGCCAGCCCGTGGGCGAGCACTGCCAGGTCACCGGCCGCATGTTCAGCCGCACCAGTCCGGTCGACGGCCAGACCTACGCCATCGGCTTCGAGATGCGCCTGCCGCGCAACTGGAACGGGCGCTTCTTCCACCAGGTCAACGGCGGCACCGACGGCGTCGTCGGCACCGCCACCGGCGGCATCGGCGGCGGCGGGCCGCTGACCAACGGGCTGCAGCAGGGCTTCGCGGTCATCACCTCGGACGCCGGCCACAGCGCGGCGCAGAACCCGCTGTTCGGCCTCGACCCGCAGGCGCGGCTGGACTACGGCTACCAGGCCGTCGGCAAGCTCACGCCGATGGCCAAGGCCGTGATCGCCGCCGCCTACGGCAAGGCCCCGGACCGCTCCTACCTGGTGGGCTGCTCCAACGGCGGGCGCCACGCGATGGTGGGCGCGGCGCGCTACGCCGACCAGTACGACGGCATCCTGGCCGGCAATCCGGGCTTCAACCTGCCCAAGGCCGCCGTCGCCCAGCTCTACGGCGCGCAGCAGCTCAACACGGTGGCCACCAGCACCACCGACCTGTCGACCTCCTTCACCGTCGCCGAGCGTGCGCTGGTCGCCGGCCGGGTGCTCGGCCGCTGCGACGCCCTCGACGGTGCCACCGACGGTCAAGTGCAGGACGTGCAGGCCTGCAAGGCCGCGTTCTCGCTCGAGCGCGACGTGCCCACCTGCGCCGGCGCGCGCGACGGCAGCTGCCTGAGCGGCGCGCAGAAGACCGCCCTGGGCAACATCTTCACCGGCGCGCGCAACAGCCGGGGCGAGGCGATCTACGCCTCCTTCCCGTGGGACGCCGGCATCACCAGCACCAACTGGGCCGGCTGGAAGTTCACCTCCTCGATCGGCGCGGCGCGCGACCCGGTGGCCGTCGGCTTCATCTTCCAGGTGCCGCCGGCGCCGACGTCGATCCTGGCCGACACCCGGGCCTTCGCGCTCGGCTTCAGCATGGACACCGACGCGCCGAAGATCGCCGCCACCAACGCGCTCTACACCGAATCCTCGCTGTCCTTCATGACGCCGCCGAACGCCGACAACCTGTCGGCCCTGCGCAACCGGGGCGCCAAGATGATGATCTACCACGGCGTGAGCGACGGCGTGTTCTCCCCCGACGACACCGCCGCCTGGTACGACCGACTGCGCGACGGCTACGGCGGCAACGCGGCCGACTTCGCCCGGCTCTACCTGGTGCCCGGCATGAACCACTGCAGCGCCGGCCCGGCCACCGACCAGTTCGACATGGTCGGCGCGCTGGTCGCCTGGGTCGAGCAGGGCCGGGCGCCCGACCGGGTGATCGCCTCGGCGCGCGGCGCGGGCAACGCCGGCGGCGTCAACACCGAGCTCCCCGCCAACTGGTCGCCCACCCGCACCCGGCCGCTGTGCCCCTACCCGCAGGTGGCGCGCTACCGGGGCACGGGCGACGTGGAGAACGCGGCGAGTTTCAGCTGCCAGTGAACAACCGAGCGCGGCCTTCGCTCGGCTGCCGACGCCGAGTGGGGTCGTTCATGAAGACGCTACGGGTGCCGCGCGGGTCGGCGTGGCGTGTCTCACGCACGGTCGTCGCCGCCTCGATCGTCGGCATCCGGGCGCAAGGCGGACGGTTGCCTCAGCAACTGCGGCGACCACTCCCTGACCGTCTCCCACACCACGTCGAGGTCGATGTCGAAGTCACCGTGGGCCATGCGTTGCGCATGCCGCGCCATGGCACCTCGGAGTGCGCCCGGGTGAATGCGGCATGACCTTCCATCACCTTCGCAGCCGCCTCGCCGATGATGACGAGGCTCATGACGACGGCCTGCTGGGTGCGCCTGTCGGTCAGGAAGACGGACTTGGTCGATCGAGATCGCTGCCATCCTGGTCGGTGCCATGCAGGACCGAACCGAAGACGCGCAGATTCCCGTGCGACAACGATTCACCGCTTCGCGCACCGCGCTTCGCGATTTTTCCGTTTTTTCTTTCAGAACAAGCTCTGTGCATCGGGCTGCTCTGCCTCACGGCGGCATGAAGAGTCGCGGATCGAGGGCCAGCGGACGGTCGTCGAGCAGCCGGACCTCCGCGAACCTCGGGTGCGCGGGGTTGACCAGCAGGTTGGACTCGTCGTGCGCCACGGCGCTGGGAACACGCAGCGCCAGCGAGGCCGTCGAGGCGATCCACGCGTCGCCCGCGGCACGCACGGCGGCGGCGTACGGCAGGCGGTCCCAGCCCGGCGGCAGGGGGTCCAGGGTGTCGACCGCGTCGTCGGGCAGCTCGAAACTCAGCAGTCGCAGGCCGGCGGGCACGTCCTCCTTGTCCAGGTGAACCAGCAGCTCCAGCATGGCGAGCGCGGACGAACCCGCCGTGTACGCCAGGCGAACGCCCTGTGAATTCCAGCGGCCCGGGTACGCCGCCGAGCCGAGCCCGGAGAGCGACGTGGCGACGTGGGCCGGCTTGCTGATGCGGTAGACCCGCATCAGGCGAAGTCGCCCCACTCGATGCGATGGAGTTCGGCCTCCACCTCGTGCGTGCCCTGGTCGCTCGAGAGCAGGTCCAGCGGCTTCGCGCCCAGCAGGCGATGGTCCTTGGACAGCCAGCGCCGCGCCTTGTCGGCGTCCTCGAAGACGCGTTCGGCCAGGCTCGCGACCCGCGCGATGCGCAGCACCCGGTCCGTTTCCGTGCCCGACAGCGACTTGCCCTCGGCCTGGCGCCGGTGGAAGGTGCGCGCCGGAATGCGCGAGACCTGCAGCAGCGAGTTCGCATCGACCTGCAGCCGGCGCGCCAGGAGATCGATGGCCGCAGGTTCCAGCAGGAGTTCGGCGTCCGCCGACATGGAGAAGAACAGGTTCGTCGCCGCGCCGCGCGAGCGCCGGCCGGTCGGCAGGGCGGAGCCGGTGGCCGACGGACCGCCGGCAGGATCGGCGTCGACGTCGGCGCCGGACTCGCTGGAAAAGTAGCCCAGGGTGCGACGCAGGGCATCGCTGACGGTGGAGAGGTCGCTGTATGCCATATGGCGTTAACTTTACGCCAGATGGCGAATCCTCGTCAATCCGCCGTCGTCGATCCGATGGATTGCCGCGGGCCGTCGTCGTTTCCCGCCCGCACCGGCTTCGATCCCTCCTTCGAGGCCGCCCGCTCCAGCAATTCGACGTCCACCTGCGCCAGTCCCGCGTGTCGCGCGCGCTCCAGCGCATAGGCCGACAGCGCCGCCGCCGACGCCGGCAAGGTGCCGCGCAGCCGCCGCACCGACGCCAGCGAGCGCTGCAACGCGATGCCGATGTCCACCGCCGGCGCGCCGTAGCGCGCGACCGGCAGGAAGGCGTCGTCGACCATCCCGGCCTCGTCGATCGCCGGGGCGCTGACGCGGTCGAAGACCACTTCGGGCCGGCCCTCGGCGTCGCGCGCGTGCCGGGCCTGCGACCAGTGGGCGAGCGACTTCACCATCGCGGTCATCACGTCGGTCGCCGTGCCGGGGTCGTTGACCGAGGCCGACAGCGCGCGCGCCGCGATCTCGCCGAGCACCACCAGCCCGAAGCGCGGGTCGTGGTCGAAACTGCGTCCCGGACCGATCAGCACGGCGTCGGCGATCGCCCGGCGGGCCGCGTCGTCGAGCATCGTGTCGCTGCTGACGATGGCGGTGCCGGGGTCGACGAAGGCGCCGGGCAGCACGTGCAGGCGCAGCCGGGCGTCGAGCCGCTCGGCGCACTTCTGCAGCAGGTCCATCGACACGTGCTGGACGAAGCCGGTGTCCGGCGCGTCGACGGCATGGGCGCCGCGCGCGCCCTCCCCGCCATCCGCTCCGTCCTCCTGCGGCAGCCCGCCGAGGTAGGGCTTGGCCAACCGCTGGTCCATGGCCGCGCGCGTGGCCGCCTCGACGCGCCGGATGGTCTCGCCCAGCCGGCCGAGCACCGACAGGTAGTCGATCCAGCGCAGCAGCACGACCACCACCACCAGCAGGATCACGATGGTGAAGCCGAACAACACCAGCCGCCCGCCGTCGCCGTAGACGTGGGCGTGCAGGCCGATCAGCGCGATCACGCTGTAGAGGAAGGCACCGATGAAGACGGCCAGCGTGGTCTGCACGGTGCTGTCCTCGATCAGCAGCTGCGAGGCGCGCGGCGTGGCGCTGTTGGACACGGCGGTGAACGAGCCGACCATGGTGCTGGCCGAGAAGATGGCCACGGTCAGCATGCTGGAGGCCAGGATGTTGAGCAGGCTGTCGATCGAGTCCGATCCCATCCGGAGGGCGACGTGCGCCGGGATCCATGGCCCCAGCACGGTCGAGAGCACCACGGCCAGCACCGCGAAGAGCGAGAACAGCGCGCAGCGCCACCAGGTCTTGCGCATCGTGCGCTGGATGAGATAGAGCAGCTTTTCGGACATGCGCCGCAGCATAGGCGAGTGCACGGACGCACCAATTCCGGGGGCCGTGCGCCAGGATGGGCCGCCGCCGGGCGCCGCGACCCCGGCGGACCGCCCCGAAGCCCCCGAAAACGCTGGCACGCAACGTGCTTGCTCTGCGGTCACTGCGACCAGGGCATTGCTGCCTCCGGTCCGCGGTGCTTCCGCTAACGAAGGCGGGATTGAAGCGGATCCGAGGCCCCGGCCGACGTTCCGCCCGTTCCAACCCGATTCGCATCCATTCCCTGGCGGGAGTCCCCTGCATGCGCGCTGCCTCCCGGCACGCCACGCGCCTCGACCCCCGCCCCGGCATCGATCGCACGCAGGACCCCACATGAAAATCGCAGTCATCGGCCACGGCATGGTCGGCCACAAGTTCCTCGAACAGCTCCACGACCTCGGCGTGCCCGACGTCCAGGTCACCATCCTGTGCGAGGAGCCGCGCGCGGCCTACGACCGCGTGCATCTCTCCGAGTTCTTCGCCGGCAAGAGCGCCGAGGACCTGACGATGGTCGAGGACGGCTTCTTCGACCGCAGCGGCTTCTCGCTGCGGCTGGCCGCGCGCGCGGTCGCCATCGAGCGGCGCGACAACACCGTCACCACCGCCGACGGCGAGGTGCTGCACTACGACAAGCTGGTGCTGGCCACGGGCTCGGTGCCCTTCGTGCCGCCGGTGCCCGGCCGCGACCGCCCCAACTGCTTCGTCTACCGCACCATCGAGGACCTGGTGGCGATGAAGGAATGCGGCGCGCGCTCCAAGAGCGGCGTGGTCGTCGGCGGCGGCCTGCTGGGCCTGGAATGCGCCAAGGCCCTGCGCGACATGGGCCTGGACACGCACGTGGTGGAGTTCTCGCCGCGCCTGATGGCGGTGCAGGTCGACGAGGGCGGCGGCGCCGCCCTGCGCGGCAGCATCGAGGCCCTGGGCCTGCACGTGCACACCGGGCGCAACACGGTGGAGATCGTCGACGGCGCGACGGCGCGCCACCGCATGGTGTTCGCCGACGGCACCTGGCTGGAGACCGACATGATCGTGTTCTCCGCCGGCATCCGCCCGCGCGACGAGCTCGCGCGCCAGAGCGTGCTGGCCGTGGGGGCGCGCGGCGGCGTGGCGGTGGACACCCACTGCCGCACCAGCGACCGCGACATCTACGCCATCGGCGAGTGCGCGGCCTGGAACGACCAGACCTTCGGCCTGGTGGCGCCGGGCTACGAGATGGCCCGCGTGGCCGCCCGGCACATCGCCGGCCAGACCGACGCCGCCTTCGCCGGCGCCGACATGAGCACCAAGCTCAAGCTGATGGGCGTGGACGTCGCGAGCATCGGTGACGCCCACGGCCGCACGCCGAAGTCGCGCGCCTACCGCTACGTCAACGAGCACAAGGGCATCTACAAGAAGATCGTCGTCAGCGAGGACAACAAGCAGTTGCTGGGCGCGGTGCTGGTGGGCGACGCCGCCGAGTACGGCACGCTGCTGCAGATCGCGCTCAACGGCATCCCGCTGCCGGCCGAGCCGGAGTTCCTGATCCTGCCTTCGAGCGACGGCCACTCGCCGGCGGGCATCGGCGTCGAGGCGCTGCCCGACACCGCCCAGATCTGCTCGTGCAACGACGTCTCCAAGGGCGCGATCGACGCTGCCGTGGGTACCGGCGCCTGCACCATCGCCGAGATAAAGGCCTGCACCAAGGCCGGCGCCACCTGCGGCGGCTGCGTCCCGCTGGTCACGCAGGTGATGAAGGTGTCGATGGCCAAGCGCGGCATGGCCGTCGACAACCACCTGTGCGAGCACTTCCCCTACTCGCGCCAGGAGCTCTACCACCTGGTGCGCGTCGGCGAGATCCGCACCTTCGCCGACCTGCTCGCCAGGCACGGCCACGGCCTGGGCTGCGACATCTGCAAGCCGACCGCCGCCAGCATCATGGCCTCGTGCTGGAACGACTTCGTCCTGCGCAAGGACCTCGCCAGCCTGCAGGACAGCAACGACTACTTCCTCGGCAACATCCAGAAGGACGGCACCTACTCCGTCGTGCCGCGCATGACCGGCGGCGAGGTCACGCCCGACGGCCTGATCGCCTGCGGCCAGATCGCCAAGAAGTACGGCCTCTACACCAAGATCACCGGCGGCCAGCGCGTGGACATGTTCGGCGCCCGCGTCGAGCAATTGCCGGCGATCTGGGAGGAGCTGATCGCGGCGGGCTTCGAGTCCGGCCACGCGTACGGCAAGTCGCTGCGCACCGTCAAGAGCTGCGTCGGCTCGACCTGGTGCCGCTACGGCGTAGACGACTCGGTCGGCCTCGCCGTCGAGCTGGAGAACCGCTACAAGGGCCTGCGCGCGCCGCACAAGATCAAGTTCGGCGTCTCCGGCTGCACCCGCGAGTGCGCCGAGGCGCAGGGCAAGGACGTCGGCATCATCGCCACCGAGAAGGGCTGGAACCTCTACGTCTGCGGCAACGGCGGCATGAAGCCGCGCCATGCCGAGCTGATCGCCACCGACCTGACCAAGACGGAGCTGATCCGCCTGATCGACCGCTTCCTGATGTTCTACGTGCGCACGGCCGACCGCCTGCAGCGCACTAGCACCTGGCGCGACAACCTCGAGGGCGGCCTCGACTACCTCAAGGGCGTGGTCATCGACGACACCCTGGGCCTGGCCGCCGAACTGGAGGCGCAGATGCAGCACGTGGTGGACACCTACCAGTGCGAGTGGAAGACCGCCATCACCGACCCGGCCGTGCGCCAGCGCTTCCGCTCCTTCGTCAACAGCGACAAGCCCGACGAGCACATCGTCTTCGTCGGCGAGCGCGGGCAGATCCGCCCGGCCAACGCCGACGAGCGCGCCGCCGCGACCGCCACCGCCACCGCATGAACGAGATCGAGGAACACCCCATGACCACCCCCACCACCGACGACGCCCCGCGCTGGACCGCCGTGTGCGCGCCCGAGGACATCCTGCCCGACACCGGCGTCTGCGCCCTGGTCGAGGGCGTGCACGTCGCGATCTTCCACGTCGCGGCGAAGCAGGCCTTCCTGGCCATCGACAACGTCGACCCCAAGTCGCGCGCCAGCGTGCTCTCGCGCGGGCTGGTGGGCAACCTGGGCGAGCGCGTCGTCGTCGCCTCGCCGCTCTACAAGAACCACTTCGACCTCTACAGCGGCGAATGCCTGGAGGCGCCCGAGCATTCGGTGCGCGCCCACGCCGTGCGCGTGCACGAGGGCCGCGTGCAGGTCGCGCTGGCCTGAGCCCGGCCCTCCCCGCATTCCCTCTTCTCCCCAAGGAACCCCATGGCCTATCTCGCCCCCGCCGAATTCGTGACCAAGATGGTCGACTCCGGCGAATCCAAGCTGCTGATGTCGACGCGCGACACCCTGATCCGCTCCTACATGGCCGGCGCCATCCTGGCGCTGGCGGCGGCCTTCGCCGTCACCGTGACCGTCAACACCGGCAACGCGCTCGTCGGCGCGATGCTGTTCCCGGTCGGCTTCATCATGCTGTACCTGATGGGCTTCGACCTGCTGACCGGCGTCTTCACGCTGGCGCCGCTGGCGGTGCTCGACAAGCGCCCCGGCGCCACCTGGGCCGGCGTGCTGCGCAACTGGGGGCTGGTGTTCTGCGGCAACTTCGCCGGCGCGCTGACCGTGGCCGTGCTCATGGCGATCATCTTCACCTTCGGCTTCAGCGAGGCGCCCAACGCCATCGGCCAACGCCTGGGCCACATCGGCGAGGGCCGCACGCTGGGCTACCAGGCGCACGGCGCGGCCGGCATGCTCACCTTGTTCGTGCGCGGCGTGATGTGCAACTGGATGGTGTCCACCGGCGTGGTCGCCGCCATGATGTCGACCACCGTCTCGGGCAAGGCCATCGGCATGTGGATGCCGGTCATGATCTTCTTCTACATGGGATTCGAACACTCGATCGTCAACATGTTCCTGTTCCCCACCGGCCTGCTGCTGGGCGGCCAGTTCACGCTGATGGACTACCTGATCTGGAACGAGATCCCGACCGTGCTGGGCAATCTGGTCGGCGGCCTGACCTTCGTCGGCCTGACGCTCTACTCGACGCACTACAAGACGGCGCCCAAGCGCGTCGTGCGCTGAACGGGCGCCGACCGGACACCGGCGCGATGCGGACCCCGCTGCGCGTGAGCCTGGGCCAGCACTCGCTGGCCGGCCCCGGCAAGGCGGTCAACCAGGACTTCCACGGCGCGATGCTGCCCGAGGGGGCGCTGCGCGACGCCAAGGGCATCGCCATCGCCATCGCCGACGGCATCGGCTCGAGCCGCGTCAGCCAGATCGCCAGCGCGGCGGCGGTGCGCGGCTTCCTCGACGACTACTACGCCACCTCCGACGCCTGGTCGGTGCGCCGCTCGGCCCAGCGGGTGATCGACGCCACCAACGCCTGGCTGCACGCGCAGACGATGCGCGGCGACGCGCGCTTCGACAAGGACAGCGGCCACGTCTGCACCTTCAGCGCCCTGATCCTCAAGGGCCGCGACGCCCACCTGCTGCACGTGGGCGACGCCCGCGTCCACCGCCTGCACGCCCACGCGCTGGAGCAGCTCACCGAGGACCACCGGGTCCACGTCTCCTCGCTGGAGTCGTACTTGGCGCGGGCGCTGGGCGCGGGCTCGCACGTGGAGATCGACTACCGCCGCTGGGACACGGCGGTCGGCGACGTCTACGTGCTGGCCACCGACGGCGCGTGCGTCCACCTCGACGCCCCGTCGGTGCACGAGGCGCTGGCGCTGCACGCCGACGACCTCGACGCCGCCGCGCGCCGGCTGGCCGAACGGGCCCGCGCGCACGGCAGCGACGACGACGCCACCGTGCAGATCGTGCGCGTCGACGCCCTGCCCGATCCCGCCGAGACGGCCCGCCTGCCCCTGCCGCGCGAGGGCCTGGCCCTGCCGCCGCCGCTGGGGCCGCGCGCGCGCTTCGAGGGCTTCACGCTGGTGCGCGAGCTGCACGCCAGCTCGCGCAGCCACGTCCATCTGGCGGTGGACGACGCCACCGGCGCGCAGGTGGTGCTGAAGTTCCCCGCCGTCGACATGCACGAGGACGCCGACCACCTCGACCGCTTCGTGCTGGAGGAATGGGTGGCGCGCCGCATCGACAGCCCGCACGTCCTGAAGGCCGCGCCGGTCGAACGCGCGCGCGGCCACCTGTTCGTGGCGATGGAGTACGTCGAGGGGCAGACGCTGGCGCAGTGGATGGTCGACCACCCCGAGCCCGCGCTCGACGCCGTGCGCCGCATCGTCGAGCAGCTCGCGCGCGGCCTGCAGGCGCTGCACGGCAAGGAGATGCTGCACCAGGACCTGCGGCCGGAGAACGTGATGATCGACCGCGCCGGCACCGTGCGGATCATCGACCTGGCCTCGGCGCACGTGGCCGGGCTGGCCGACGGCGGGCGCGGCGACCCGGCCCGCGCCATCGTCGGCACGCTGCAGTACACCGCGCCGGAGTACTTCACCGGCGCCGGCGCGGACGAGCGCTCCGACCTGTTCGCGCTGGCCGTCATCGCCTACCGGATGCTCACCGGCCACCTGCCCTACGGCCTGCAGGTCACGCGCGTGCGCACGCCGGCGGACGCGGCGCGGCTGCGCTACGTGCCGGTGCGCCACTTCCGGCCGACCTTGCCGGCGTGGCTCGACGCGGTGCTGCAGAAGGCCCTGCATCCGCAGCCGGCCAAGCGCCAGCAGGTGGTGTCGGAATTCGTCCACGACCTGCGCGCGCCGGGGCGCGAGTTCCTGGAGCGACGCGCGACGCCGCTGATCGAGCGCGATCCGGTGCTGTTCTGGAAGTGCGCGACCGTGCTGTCGGGCGCGCTGGCGATCGGGCTGCTGGGCCTTCGGATCGCCGGGGCCTGATCAGGCCTTGCCGGCCGGGGCCGGGGCGGTGCCCTTGGCCTTGTCGATGCCCGGCAGGCGCGGCGGGGGCGGCGGGGGCGCGACGTTGCGGGCGGCCTCGAAGCGGCTGCGGTACTCCTGGCGCAATTGCTTGCGCAACTCGGCCGCCGCGTAGCGCCGGCGTTCCTCCGGCGAGAACGGCCGCAGCGGCGGCACCGGCGTCGGCTTGCGCTCGTCGTCCACCGCCACCATGGTGAAGAAGCAGCTGTTGGCGTGGCGCGTCTCCTGCGTGCGGATGTTCTCGGCCAGCACCTTGATGCCGACCTCCATCGACGAGGTGCCGGTGTGGTTGATCGAGGCGTTGAAGGTCACCAGCTCGCCGACGTTGATCGGCTCGCGGAACATGACCTGGTCGACCGACAGCGTGACGACGTAGCGGCCGGCATAGCGGCTGGCGCAGGCGTAGGCCACCTGGTCGAGGAACTTGAGGATCGTCCCGCCGTGCACGTTGCCGGCGAAGTTCGCCATGTCGGGCGTCATGAGGACGGTCATCGTCAACTGGTGGGCGGGCAGGTTCATGGGGCTGGCTTTTCCGTCGAAGAAGTCGCGGAAGTTTAGATGGAAAGGTGCGTGTTCCGGAGCGCGGCGCGGCGCCGTTCCGGGCACCGAAAGAGCCCCGGTCCTGCACGGCCGCGCGTCCGGCGCGGCGATAGTGCGGACGCCGGCATCGACACGGTGACCCGAACGGCCCGATCGACATCGGCCGCACCTTCCTCGCCTCCCCGGATCCGCCGCCATGCCGCACCTCAAGTCCCCCGTCGTCCGACGCGCCTACAAGTGCCAGTGCGGGCGCCCGGTGTTCCTGCGCAACACGCAGTGCGTCAACTGCGGCAGCCAGCTTGGCTACGAGACCGGCCGGCTGACCATGGTGGCGCTGACGCCCGGTCCCGCGCCCGCGCTGTGGCGCATCGTCGGCGAGCCCGCCGGCGGCCTCTTCCGCTTCTGCGTCAACCGCCAGAGCGCGTCGGGCTGCAACTGGCTGGTGCCCTCGCCCGAGCCGCACGACTGGATCGGCCACATGGAGACGCCCTGCCTGGCCTGCCGGCTCAACCGCCGCATGTTCGACGTCGACACGCCGCTCAACCGCTACCGCTGGCGCGAGCTGGAGACCGCCAAGCGCCGCCTGCTCACGCAGCTGCTGGCATTGCGGCTGCCGGTGGAGGTGAAGACGCCGACGTCCCCGGGCATCGCCTTCGACATGCTCGAGCAGCGCGTGGGCGGCCCGCCGGTGATGACCGGCCACCTCGACGGCGTCATCACCCTGAACGTGGTGGAGGCCGACGACGCCCAGCGCGAGGCCATCCGCACGGCGATGGGCGAGCCCTACCGCACGCTGCTCGGGCATTTCCGCCACGAGATCGGCCACTACTACTGGGACCGCCTGGTGCGCCACGACATGCTGCGCCTGGAGCATTTCCGCGCCCTGTTCGGCGACGAGCGCATGGACTACGCCAAGGCCCTGGAGCAGTACTACCGCGACGGCCCGCCGCCGGCCTGGGGCGCGACCTACCTCAGCAGCTACGCCTCGGCCCATCCGTGGGAGGACTGGGCCGAGACCTGGTCGCACTACCTGCACATCGCCGACACGGTCGACACCGCGGCGAGCTTCGGCATCGCGCTCGACGAGGCCGCCACCGAGTCCGACCCGCTCGACGGCAACTACCTCTGGCGCCGCGACCTGCCGGGCGCCGCCGGCTTCCTGGAGATGCTCAACGCCTGGGTGCAGCTGACCCAGGTCATGAACGAACTCTCGCGCAGCATGGGCCAGCCCGACGCCTACCCCTTCGTGCTGCCCTTCCGCGCCGTGGCCAAGCTGCAGTTCATCCACGAGATCGTGATCGCCCAGCGGCTGTATTGAGGGCGGCGGCCGACCGTTAGCATGCGGGCTCGACCTTCCGTCCCGAGGAGCCCCCGCTTGACGATCGCAGTGCCCGCCCCCGCCACACCCCTTCCGCATCCCGAACGCCCCCGGGTCTACCTCGCCGGCCCCGCCGTCTTCCGCCCCGACGCGCGCGAGCACCTGGGCCGTCTGGCCGCGCTGTGCGCGCGCCACGGCCTGCAGGCCCTGCTGCCCACCGACGACTGCGGCGGCGCGGCCGACACGCCGCTCGCCCACCGCATCTACGCCGCCAACACCCGCATGCTGCGCGAGGCCGACGGCGTGCTGGCCGACCTGCAGGAGTGGCGCGGCCACGAGCCCGATTCGGGCACCGCGTTCGAGGTCGGCTTCGCCGCCGCCCTGGAACTGCCCATCGTCGGCTACGGCGCGTCCGCCGAGGCCTATGCCGAGCGGGTGTCGCGCACCCGGCCCTGCGAGCGCGACGCCGTCGGCATGCTGCGCGAACGCGACGGCGGCATGGCCGTCGAGGACTTCGGCATGCCGCTGAACCTGATGCTGGGCTGCTCGGCGCGCCTGGTGCCCACGGCCGAGGACGCCATCGCGCTGCTGGCGGCCTTCTTCGCCGAGCGCCGCGCCGCGCGGGCGCCGCATCCCACGGGCAGCTTCGACCGCTGGCTGCGGGAGCGGGTGCTGGACGACGAGCCCCTTTCCGCCCCGATCCGACTCGATCCCGTTCGACCCGGCTCGGACGTCGATCTGATCGGATGACCACCAGCGGGCACGACCGCCCCATGCCGTGCGACGCGCTGTCGCTCTGGATGCTGACCGCGCCCGCGCATCCGGTGCGCGTGGGCGTGATCTCGCTGGCGCTGAACGGTCAGGCCTGGGCGCTCCGGTACGACCCGCAGTAGTTGCGTCGCGGGTACGCGCTCAGCGAGGACCTGCCGCTGGTCGACGACCTGTTCGTGCCGACCCGCAGGCAGGAAGCGGCCGGGGCCGTCGAGGACGCGCGGCCAGGCCGCTGGGGCGAGCGCGTCATCCACAGGTTCGAGCGGTCGCCCCGGATGTCGCTGCTGGAATTCCTGCCGTTCGCCGGTCCCGACCGCTACCGCGCGCTCGGGGTCAGCCGGAGGCTCGATGCCTACGAGGCCTGCGGCGCGAAGGCCACCGACCTGGACGTGATGGCGCAGTACCTGGACAACGACCGGCTGGGCGCGCAGCGCCGGGCGCAGGCGGCGACGCGCACGCCGTAGCCAGTCACCCGCCCGGCTGCGCCTCCAGCGTGGCCGAGAACGCCAGCGAGGGGTCGCGCTTGGCGACGTACATCGCCCGGTCGGCCTTGTCCATCAGGCGGCCGGCGTCGATCTCCGGCCCCCACTCCATCGCGAAGCCGATGCTGCAGGCCAGCGGGATGTGCCGGCCCTCCCAGCGCACGCCGTCGACCATGGCCTGGTGGATCCGCCGGGCGATCGGCTCCGGGTCCAGGTTGTCGGCGCCCAGCCCGTGCGAGCAGACCACGAACTCGTCGCCCGACAGGCGCGCGATGAAGTCGCCCTTGCGGCAGGTGGCCTTGAGCCGCTGGCTGAACTGGCGCAGCACCTCGTCGCCCGCCGCGTGGCCGAAGGCGTCGTTGATCTGCTTGAAGTTGTCGAGGTCCATGAACATGACGGCCACGGCCTGGTCGCTGCGCCGCACCCAGGCCACCGCGCGGTCGAGTTCGGCGACCCAGGCCGTGCGGTTGGGCAGGCCGGTGAGCTCGTCGGTCAGCGCCATCTTCTCCATGAGCTGGGCGAACCGGATCTGGACCGTGACGTCGTGCATGGTGCAGACGGCGCCCAGGATGCCGCCGTCGCCGCCCAAGAGCGGCGTGGCGTTGCAGCTGACCGTGCGCGGCGGCCGGTTCGGGGTGCGGATGACGATGGTCTGGCCGCGCACGCGCTCGCCCGTCCACGCCCGCGCCAGCGGGATGCGCTCCGGTTCGAGCAGGGTCTCGCCGCGCTCGTCGTACAGCCCGAAGTGGCGCGCCCAGTCCTGCGGCGGGCAGCGGCGCGCGTCGACGCCGTGCCAGTCGCGCGAGGTGGCATTGAACTCGCGCAGCGCGCCCGCCGCGTCGCAGGTGACCACGCCGTCGGGCAGCACGTCGAGCAGGTCGGCGATGGCCGCCTCGCGGCTCTGCGCCAGCAGCCGCTGGCGCCGCGTCTCCAGGGCCTCGCTGGCCCGCCGGGCCAGGCGCCGCAGGCCCTCGCGCTGGTCGTCCGTCAGCGTGCGCGGCCGGGTGTCGAGCACGCAGAGGGTGCCGAAGCGCTGGCCGCCCACGCCGCGCACCAGCGCGCCGGCGTAGAAGCGCACGTGCGGCGCCCCGGTCACCGAGGGCGAATGCACGAAGCGCTCGTCGAGCAGCGTGTCAGAGATCTCGAGGATGTCGTCCTGCTCCAGCGCGTAGGCGCAGAAGGCCTCCTTGCGCGGCATCCGGTCGGGGTCGAGCCCGCACCGGGCCTTGAACCACAGGTGCTCGGCCGCCACCAGGGTGACGAGACTGATCGGCGTGTCGCAGAGCCGGCCCGCCAGCCAGGCCAGGTCGTCGAAGACCGCCTCGGGCAGCGTGTCGAGGATCTGGAGCGCGTCGAGGGCGCGCAGGCGGTCGTGCTCTTCCGGGTCGTCGACGGGGGTGGCGATGGTGGAGAGGGTCAAGGGACGGTTCCTGGCTGATGAACGGTGGGCCGGCGTTCCTCGCGTTCCGCTTCGCGCCCGAACCCGGAAGTCTCGCCGCCCGGGCGCCCGCCCTTCCCCGGAATAAACCGGGTTCCCGCCGCCAGATCGCCCGATCGACGCCCGCCGCCGTCTCAGGGTCGCGACACCGGCGTCGCGGGCGCGCCCACCGCGTAGCGCCGGTCCGTCAGCGTGCCCAGGAACGCGACGAGCGCGTCGATGTCGTCCTCGCTCAGGGCCGGCGTGGCGCCCGCGCGCCGGTTGAGCGGCGTGCTCACCGTGTTGACGTTGCCGCGCAGCGCCGCGGGCAGGTCGTCGAAGACCGGGTGCCGGCCGTACCAGGCGGCCGGGTCGGTCGAGCGGGTGGCGTAGAAGCGCACCGCGTCGCGCAGCGAATCGAACACGCCGTTGTGCATGAAGCGCTGGCGCACCGCCACGTTGCGCAGGCTGGGCGTGCGGAAGTAGCCGCACCAGGCATCGGCGTCGGGCCATTGGCGCGCCCGGGCGGTGCGGCACAGGCCGAGGTCGTGGGCACCGGCGCGGGCGTCGGCCGGCAGCGCGCGGTTGCGCGGCACGCCCAGCGCCTCGTAGCCGAAGTCGGTGAACAGCGAGCGCGCCGGATTGCTCGACGTCGCGCTGACGCTGTGGCAGGAGGCGCAGTTGCCCTGGTCGGGGTTGCGGAAGATCGCCAGCCCGCGCCGTTCCTGCGCGCTCAGGGAGGGCCTGCCGCGCAGTTCGTCGTCGAAGCGCGAGTCGAAGGGCGCGAGCTCGTCGCTGCGCAGGTAGGCCTCCAGGGCATGGCCGAAGGCCTCCAGGGCCCGCCGCGGATCGCGCAGCACGCCGGGGCCGTGGCGGGCCTCGAACGCGGCCTCGTAGCCGGCCTCGCGCAGACGCCGGGCCGCCGCCCGGGGCGTGCCGAGGTTCATCTCGTGGCGCGCGAGCAGCGGCTCGCGCGCCTGCGCGGCCAGGGTGTCGGCGCGGCCGTCGAGCATCAGGCCGCCGAAGGGCGCGGGCACCTGGGCGTCGTCGTCCTGATAGAAGTAGAGCGGCGGCAGGTAGCGCGCGTAGGTCAGCGAGGGCGGGTTGCGCGTGCCCAGGCGGCCGCGCAGGCTGCCCCCGGCCACGCCGTCGCGTCCGCCGTTGAAACCGGTGAAGGCCTTGGCCGGGTCGTGGCAGCTCGCGCAGCTGGTGCCGCGCGGCTGCGACAGGCGCGCGTCGGCGAACAGCCGGCGGCCCAGCGCGACGTCCTCCGATGCGGGCGGCACGAGGGGCCGCGCCGCCGGCACGATGGCCGCGTACTGCGGCGTGGCGCCGACACGGCCGACCACGCGCGGGACGTCGGGCGGGATGGCGGCCGGGATGGCGCCCGGGGTGGCGGGAGCGGCGGGTGCCGGACCTGGCGACGTGCCGGCACGCACCGGCGCGCCCGCCAGCGCGACGACGACGGCGAACAGCGCCGCCGCCCCGGCGATCGCGGTGCGGCGCGTCACGGCGCGAGGAAGCCGGTCTTGTCGCAGGCGATCTTCGCGCCCGTCGGCACGCAGGTGGCGAGCAGCTTGCCGTCCTTCGTGTAGGCCTCGTAGCGCCAGGTCGACCCGGCCTCGGCGCCGCGCGCCATCATCATGAAGCCGAAGGTGTTGGTGTGCGTGATGCGATCGAGCACCGTGCCGGGCGCGGGCGCGAGGCCGGCCGGGAACGGATCGGGCAGGTTGACGTCGACGTTGTCGCCGCCGTTGCCCGTGACGAAGGTCGCCGGGTGGGCGCTGGCGAAGTTGATGGCCTGGAAGTCGTGCACGTGGCCGTGCAGCGCGATCTTCACGCCCTCGGGGTAGTAGGCCACCGGGTTCAGCGTCCTCATCACCGCCTGCAGGCCCTGGTTGCCCGGCGCGGGCGCGCCGCCGGCGATGGGCGCGAAGGCCAGGATCGGGTGGTGGTTGGCGAACAGCGAGGTCTTCGCCGCATCGGCGACGAGCGCGGCCACCTGGCGGAACTGGGCCTGGTAGATCGGGAACTTGAAGTCCGAGGCGCCGAAGGCCGCCGTGCCGGCCTTGGCCGAATCGAAGATCACGATCTGCGTGTCATCCCCCAGCGGCACGGCGTAGGGGTCGCTGAAGTTGGCGGCGTTGTCGTTCGCCGGGCTGTCGCAGCTGAGCGTGGCGCCGTAGGCGCGCGTGTCCAGGAAGCGCATCCAGCCCTGGCCGCCGCGCGCGCACTCCTCGTGGTTGCCGCGCGCCATCACCCAGGGCGCGGCGGCCAGCAGCGGCGCCGCCGGTTTGAACAGGTCGGCCTCCCAGGTGTCCCAGCCGTAGCCCCAGGGGCTGTCCCTGCAGCCGGCGATGTCCTTCGGGCAGGCGTTCTCGCGGTAGTGGTAGTCGCCGATGTGCACGACCAGGTCGGGCTGCATCGACGCGATGGTGGCGGCGATGGTCGCGAAGGGCCAGGCTGTGGCGTCGTTGCAGGCCTGGAAGGCGTTGTCGGCCTTCTTCATGCGACAGCCGGTGTCGGCCAGCACGGCGATGCGACGCGGCTGCGCCTTGGGCAGCGGCAGCGCGCGACCGGCGACGCTGACGGCCAGCGCGCCGGACGCCGGCCGGCTCTCGCAGGTGGCGACGGGGAACTCCGAGGGCTTGGAATCGGCGGCGTCGCTGGCCGTGGTGCGCTGGGCGGCGGTGCCGGCGGCGGCGCGCAGGGTCATGGGCGCGACGACGCCGTCGATCGAGATCGCCGGACAGGCGTCGGCCGACGTGACGGCCCGCACGATCGCCTGGCCGCCGGCGCCGACCTCGACCCAGGCCGCCTTGACCCGGGCATCGGCCGTGGCGGCCGGCGGCCAGGCCGGATCGCCGCCGCCATCGCCGCCGCAGGACGCGAGGATCGCGGCGGCGGCGACCGCCGTCAGTGCCAGCAGCACCGGCGTGGCGCGAAAGGGGGTATGTCGCATCGGGGAACTCTCTTCTCGAATGTGGTTGTCGGAGCGCGCCGGATGCTGACGTCGGCGCATGACGCGGCGATGAAACGCGCTCGCGCGGACCGTCGAAGAAGAAGCCCTTGAAAAATTTTCCGGCGCTCCTAGCTTTCCGACGAGGCCGCCGGAGCCCTTCCCGGAGACCGCTTCCGGCGCCGCATCGTCAACCTTTCTTCAGGAGATGTTCACCATGTACCGATCCCTCAATCCGCGCGACGTCTTCGCCGAGATCGATCGCCTGCAGCGCGACGTGCAGCAGGCCTTCGACCTGTCTCCCACCATCCGCGGCGTCGCCCGCAACGGCTTCCCGGCGCTCAACGTCGGCGGCACGCCGCGCACCATCGAGATCTACGCCTTCGCGCCGGGCGTCGATCCGGCGTCGCTCGAAGTGAACCTCGAACGCGGCCTGCTGACCATCGCCGGCGAGCGCCGCACGTCCCTGCCCGGCCAGGACGCGAAGAAGGCCACCCTGCACATCAACGAGCGCTTCGACGGCCGCTTCCGCCGCGTGCTGACACTGCCGGACGACGCCGACCCCGAAGCGGTCGACGCCCGGCTGCGCGACGGCGTGCTGCACATCACCGTGCAGCGCCGCGCCTCGGCGCAGCCGCGCCGCATCACCGTCCAGTGAGAACCACCGATCGACGATCGACGACCGCACGAACCACGAAGGACCACACCATGAGCAACGACATCCAGGCCACGCGCAACCCCTCGTCCCCCGCCGCCGCCGGCCCCGAGGCATCGCAGCGCCCCCGCTACGGCGACGCGGCGCTGACCCCGGCGGTCGACGTAATCGAGGACGCCCAGGGCATCACCCTGTACGCCGACCTGCCCGGCGTGAGCCGCGACAGGCTCGATCTGCAGGTCGAGGCCGACACGCTGACCATCGAGGCCGAGGCGGACCTGACCCTGCCCGAGGGACTGAACTCGCAGCACACCGAGGTGGGCCTGGCGCGCTTCCGCCGCGTGTTCACGCTGAGCAAGGAACTCGACGCCGACAAGGTCTCGGCCGAGCTGGCGCAGGGCGTGCTGAAGCTGACGATCCCCAAGGCCGGGCACGCGCAGCCGCGGCGCATCCCGGTGAACGTGGCCTGAGGCGGGTGGCGGGACCGGGTCGACGCGGCGGATCGATCCGGCCCGGCGGCTGCGTTGAATCGACCGAAACGTTCAACTACCATCGATCGGATTTCCATCGATGGAGAGGCACTTGAAACCTTCGGACGCACTGCGGTCGAACCGGGTCGCGATCCGCCGCGTCGTCGCGTCCCACCATGCGTGCAATGCCCGGGTCTTCGGCTCGGTCCTGCACGGCGAGGACATGGACGGCAGCGACCTGGACATCCTCATCGACACGACATCGGAGACGACCCTGATGGACGTGGCGGCCATCCAGGTCGAACTTCAGCACCTGCTGGGAATTCCGGTGGATGTGCTGACGCCCAGGGCATTGCCCGATGCCTTCCGTCAGCAGGTTCTGTCGGAGGCTGTTCCGGTGTGACGAAGACATCGCGTGTTTCGGACTACCTCGGTCATATCCTTCGGGCGATGGAGCGCATCGACCGATACACGGCCGGCCTCGATGAAGCCGCATTCCTGAACAGCGAGCTGGTGCAGGACGCCGTGCTGCGGAACATCGAGATCGTCGGCGAAGCATCCAACAACATCCAGCGCACGGCTCCGGAATTCGCGTCGCGGCATGCCAGCATTCCCTGGCAAGTCATGTACACGATGCGAAACCGCATTTCGCACGGCTACGACAAGGTCGATCTGGAGATCGTCTGGAAGACGATCCATCGCGACCTTCCCATTCTTCGCTCATCGGTTCGAAAAGCCCAGACTGACATCCACCGATCCCGAGATGCCGAGGAGACTTGAAGCAGGCGCCCGGCCGGACGCGGCGTTTCCTACGCGCGTCGCGGCGCCTTCCCACACGACCGGACCGCGATGCCGCTAGCTTGAGGGTCCGGCAGGCACGGAGTCCGTCGTCACGACGGGTCTGCACCTGCCGGCCTCCGTCCACGTCGCACTTCGAAAGGCCATGCCATGTCCAACTCGCAGAACTCCAAGGATCTCCAGCAGGGCCAGGATGCCCCGCAGGCCCAGCCCGACCACACCGAGCACAACAAGGCCAAGGAGAACGCGCAGCTCACCCAGACCAACGAGCCGCGCCGCACGCCCGAGAGCCGCAGCGACCGTGAATCGCACGTGGGCAGCGGCAACCAGACGCAGTCGCGCAAGGGCGGCCACTGACGCCGGGAGGCGCGGCCACCCCGCCCCTGCGCCACCTCGTCGTCGTGCTGGGCGACCAGCTCGATCTCGACGCGGCCGCCTTCGACGACTTCGATCCGGCGCGCGACGCGGTCTGGATGGCCGAGGTGGCGGAGGAATCGACGCATGTCTGGTCGTCGAAACCGCGCATCGCCGTGTTCCTCGCCGCCATGCGGCATTTCGCGCAGGCGTCGGCCGAGCGTGGCCGGCGCGTGCATCGCGTGCGCCTGGACGACGAACGCAACGCCGGCACGCTGGCCGACGAGCTGGCGCATGCGATCCGCACGCTCTCCCCGGCCGGACTGGTCATGACGGCACCCGGCGACTGGCGGGTGTGGAAGGCCCTGTCGGGCGCCGCGCGTACGGCCGGCGTGCCGCTCGACGTCCGGCCCGATCGCCACTTCTTCGTGACGGTCCGCGATTTCGCGGCCCATGTGCGCAGTCTGGCGGGCCGGCCGTTGCGGCTCGAATACTTCTACCGTGAACTGCGCCGCCGCCATGGCGTGCTGATGACGGCGGACGGCCGGCCCGAGGGCGGCGAATGGAACCACGACAGGGCCAACCGCCGCTCGTTCGGGCGCGCGGGTCCGGGCCTGTTGCCGCCGCGCGTCCGCTTCGAGCCGGACGCGACGACGCTCGAGGTGCTGCGGCTGGTGTCGGAACGCTTCGCCGACCATCCGGGCGAGCTCGACGACTTCGCCTGGCCCGTGACGCGCGCGGACGCCCTGCGGGCGCTCGCCGACTTCGTCGACCACCGGCTGCCGACCTTCGGTCCCTGGCAGGACGCGATGTGGCCCGGAGAACCGTGGCTCCATCACTCGCAGCTCTCCGCCGCGCTCAACCTGAAGCTGCTGCACCCGCGCGAGGCGGTGGCCGCCGCCGAGGCCGCCTACCGCGCGGGACGCGCGCCGCTGGCCAGCGTGGAAGGCTTCGTGCGCCAGATCCTGGGCTGGCGCGAGTACGTGCGCGGCGTCTACTGGACGCAGATGCCGGGCTACCTGGAACGCAACGCGCTGGAAGCGACGGCCGACCTGCCCGCCTGGTACTGGAACGGCGAGACCGACTTCGCCTGCCTGCGCGACGCCATCGGCCAGACCCTGCGCCACGGCTACGCGCATCACATCCAGCGCCTGATGGTCACCGGTCTGTTCGCGCTGCTGCTGGGCGTGCGACCGCGCGCGGTGCACGCGTGGTACCTGGCGGTCTACGTGGACGCGGTCGAATGGGTCGAACTGCCCAACACGCTGGGCATGAGCCAGTTCGCCGACGGCGGCCTGATGGGCAGCAAGCCCTACGTGGCCACGGGCCGGTACATCGAGCGCATGGGCGGGCCGTGCGCCGATTGCCGCTACGACCCCGGCCGGTCCGACGGACCGACCGCCTGCCCGTTCACCACGCTGTACTGGGATTTCCTGATCCGCCACAAGACCCTGCTGGCCAGGCAACCCCGGCTCGTTCACCAGCTCCGGCGCCTGGACACGCTGACCGGCGATCGGCGCGAGGGCATCGCCCGGCGGTCGGCGGAGATCCGCGATGGACGCATCGGCTGCACGGAAACGACTGCGCCCTGACCATTCCCGCATCCAACGCGTCTACTGGCACTCGCCCATCTGCGCCATCGCATAGAAGAACGCGCCGACCGCGCGGGCGTCCGGACCGCAGGCGGGCGCGGTCTGCGCCACGATCGTCTTCATCATCAGCGACGCGTTCGGCGACGCGGGCAGCCAAGCCATGGCCCAGCCCGTGTAGACGCGGCGCGAGATCGAACGCCGGTCCAGCACCTGGCAGTCGCAGTGGCGCGGATCGTGCTCGATGCGTTCGAGCAGCGCGGCGATGACGCCTTCCTCGCCTTCCAGGCACTGCAGGAAGCGGCCGTCGGCCAGGTACAGGGCACCGGTGACATCCAGGCGCGCGTTCGCGATGCGCGCGTGATCGAGCAGCGCCAAGGCTTCGGGCGTGCTGCAAAGCGACCGGCTGGTATAGAGAATCCGACTGAGCATGCGGGCAATGTCCGGTGAACGCGGACCGCCCGACGTGCGAAGTGCGCACTCCTGCGTGTAAGCCGAACCGAAGTCGTCGCCGCCGCGATCGCCCCGCCGACGCGGGACCGTGGCCGGACCGACCCTCGTCACTCGCCGTCGAAGATCACCGCGCGCACCGTCCGCAGCAGGATCTTGCAGTCCAGCCACAACGACCAGTGCTCGACGTACTCGACGTCGAGTTCCGCGCGCTGCACGAAGGTCAGCTCGTTGCGCCGACTCACCTGCCACAGGCCGGTCAGACCCGGGCGCATCGCCGCGTAGTGCGACCAGGCGGCACCGTAGAGCGAGCGCTGGCGCTCCATGCACGGCCGGGGGCCGACCAGGCTCATGTCGCCCTTGAGCACGTTCCAGAACTGCGGCAGTTCGTCGAGGCTGAGCTGGCGGATGAAGCGTCCGACCGGCAGGATGCGCGGGTCGTTCTCCAGCTTCTGGAAGGTGTCCCACTCGGCCCGCGCGGCGGGGTCGCGCGCCAGGTGCTCGTCGAGCACCCGGTCGGAATCCAGCACCATCGAGCGGAACTTGTAGAAGCGGAACGGCCGGCCCCGGCGGCCCAGGCGCGTCTGGCAGTAGTGGACCGGATGGCCGCCGCCGAGCCACACGCACAGGGCCACGGCCACGTACAGCGGTCCGAAGACGAGGAAGAAGGTCAGGGCACCGACGATGTCGACGGCCCGCTTGATCGCCAGGCCGACGACCGGGGCAGCGGGCACCCGGGTCGTCCCATTGGAGGCCTCGGCCGGCGTGCCGAGGGACGTTCGGGCCTTCGTCATGGGCCGGTTCTCTGGGGGATCGGGACGGAACATCGAAGGCCCATGGCATCAGTTTAGAGTACCTTCGTACTATACAAGCGCGCACAGTTCAGGTGCGCCAGGGCGGGTAACCCCTCTCAGAAGTGCATCGTGACTGCATCGCCGACGGTGTAGTCGTCCTCGACGACGGGCATCCAATGCCACTTGTCGAAGGTCGTGCACGGGTGCGAGATGCCGAAGCCGACGCGCTCGCCCACCCCCGGCGCCAGGGCGTCGTCGGCCTCGCGCCAGCGCAGGTAGGCGTGCTGGTCGTTGAGCGCGCCGATCTCCCAGCTCGCCGGTACGGCCGAGGTCCGGCGCGCGCCGAGGGCCGCACGCGCGATCGGCACGGGCATCGACAGGTCGAAGGAGACGTCGCGCTTGCCCATGGCGACGATCGCCAGGCGCGGCTCGGGGCGCGACTGCACCGTCGCCCAGACCTCCAGCGCCGGGCGCAGGCTCTCGCCGGCGGCGCAATGCAGGCGGGCGTCGATCGCGACCTGCAGCCGGCGGTAGGTGCCGTGATCGTGCGTGACGTAGCAGCCCGAGCGCAGCAGGCCGCGCACCGGACGCCCCAGAGCGGGCCGCAGCCGCCGCGCGACCAGGTCGTACAGCGCCGAGCCGCCGGCCGAGACCAGCACCTCGTCGCCCTCGAACAGGTCGTGCGCGGCGCCGTGGCGGGCGACGGCCTCGACGCGGTCCATCAGCGCGTCGGTGTAGGCGGCGTCGGGACCGCTCTCGCCGGTGGCGCCCTGCCCCTCGTAGCACTCGATGCCCACCAGCCGCGCCGCCGGGCTCGCGCGCAGCCGCGCCGCCAGCGCGACGGCCTGCTCGTGCGTGCGGCAGCCGGTGCGCGCGCCCTCGACGCCGATCTCGACCATCGCCTCGAAGGGCCGCGCCAGCGGATGGCGGCATGCGAAGTCCTCGATCAGGTCGAGCTGCGCCGCCGAGTCGACCAGGAAGACCACGCGCAGGTCGGCATGCGATCGCAGCAGGTGCTGGAGGCCCGCCAGGTCCGCGTCGGACACGACCTGGTTGGCGATCAGCGCGCGCCGCGTGCCCGCCGCGACGCCGACGGCCAGCTGCCCCACCGTGGCAAAGGTGATGCCCCAGGCGCCGCCGTCAAGCTGGCGGCGGAACAGCTGGGGCGACATGGTCGTCTTGCCGTGCGGCGCCAGGTCGACGCCCCATTCGTCGACGCGCGCCTGCAGCCAGGCCAGGTTGTGTTCGAGCGCCTCGCGCCGCAGCAGCGCCACCGGCAGCGGCAGGTCGCCGGCCAGCACGTTCCAGCCCCGCTCGCCGATGGCGCGGCGGCGCACCGGGGCGGCGGCGAGCGGGAAGCCCTTGAGGCCGGCGTGGAGGACGGGGTCGAGCAGGTCGGGGGCGGCGGATCCGGGCGGGAGCAGGGTGGAACGCGGATCGTGGTCGGGTGTCGTCATGGTGTCGTGCGGGCGGTTCGAAGGTCGGGCGCCGCATTGTCCAGGCGTCGCAACTCCCGGACTCGGTCCGCCTCGTCCCGCCTCGCTTCTCATCGTCAGGACACCGCGGAACCGGCTTCGCCGGGCCGCCGGTGTCGCCCCTGCAAGGGGGTTGGCGAAGCGACGCGAAGTGCCCGTAGTGCGCGAAGACTGGGGGGGCGTGGTCAATCCCTCAGATCGATCCGGTACAGCGCCCGGCCCTTGCCCGACCCGTCGTCGTCCGCCACCAGCGACACGCCGGTCAGGCCCGCCGCCGCCGCCACGCCGGCCACGCCCTGGCCGGAGGTGAACAGCACGCGCCCGGCGGTCGCCACGGGCGTGAAGCGCCAGCTGCGCGCGGCGCCGTACTGCGCGCGCGCGACGTTCGGGTTCGCCTTGATGAAGTCGATCAGCACGTCGCGGTTGGCGTCGGGCGAGGCGTAGATGGTCGAGCGGCCGTCCAGCGCGGCGATGAAGCTGGCGCCGCCGCTGGTGGCGCGGTAGTTGTTCGTGGCGATCACGAAATCCTGCCTGGCGTCGATCGGCAGGCCCTTGTACGTCAGGTTGCGGATGCGGCCGCCCACGGGCTGGGTGACGTCGATCTCGTACCGGACGTCGGGCGTGGTGAACATGTCGAAGTTGTAGCCCGGGAAGGTGCCGACGAGCTGCTGGTCGGCCGTGCGGGTCGGGTCGATGCGGTTGAAGCGCTTGGCCGCGGCCTCGAGCCAGGCCTGCACCTCGGCGCCCGTGACCTTCACGGCGTAGACCGTGTTGGGGTAGAGGTAGAGGTCGGCCGCGTTGAAGATCGCCAGGTCGCCGGCGGCCACGTCCGTGAAGTCGCGTCCGCCCTCGTAGCCCGACTTGAAGGGCGCGCTGACCGACAGCACCGGCAGATTCGCGTACTGCGGCAGGTTGGCCCGGACGTAGCGCGCCACGTGGTCGGCCTGCGCCGCGTTGACGATCTGGATCGCGCCCGGGTCGCCGACGTCGGCGAAGTACGTGCTCATGCGGAAGTCGGTGCGGCCGATGGGCGTCCTCACGTAGGCGATGGCGGCCTGGTGCTGGGTCGCCACCAGCGGCGCGACGCTGGCGTCGGCCGCGACGTAGGTGGTCTTGCCGGCGGCGTCCTTGCCGGTCTCGGTCAGGCGCGCCTCGACCGTCGTCCGCGTCTTGTCGACCGACCAGGCCTTGCCGTCCCACACCAGGCCCAGGCGGATCACGCCCAGCGCCTTGCCCCACGAGCTGGCCATGACCGCCGGCACGCCGTTGACGGTGCCCGCCGCGTTGTCGACGCCGGCCTGGGTGTAGGCCGGCCGGGTGCCGCGATCGGGGAACAGGCCGTGCTGGTGGCCCATGACCATGGCGTCGATGCCGGCGACCTTCGACAGGTGGAGGCCGGGGTTCTCCATGGTCGGCGAGTAGGCGGTGCCGTCGAGGCCGCCGTGCTGCAGCGCCACGACGATGTCGGCGCCCTCGGCCTTCAGGCGCGGCACGTACTTCTGCGCCGCCTCGACGGCGCCCTCGGTGGCGACCTTGCCGTCGAGCCAGCGCTTGTCCCAGTTGAGGATGCCGGGCGTGGTGAAGCCGATCACGCCGACCTTCAACGGCACGTTGACGGCGCGGCCGTCCGGACCGGTCGCGGCGATCTGCTTGGTGACGATGGTGTAGGGCTTGAACAGCGTCCGCCCGGTGCGCGTGCTGGTGACGTTGGCCAGCACCAGCGGGAAGTTGGCCCCGGCGCAGCGCAGGCCGGCGTCGACGCCCTCGACGTCCAGGCCGCCGCCGACGATCCGGTCGAGGTAGGCCAGGCCGTAGTTGAACTCGTGGTTGCCCAGGGTGCCGGCGTCGAAGCCGGTGGCGTTCATGGCGCGGTAGATCGACGGCGCCTGGCCGCAGGGCAGCGGCGCGACGGTGGCCTCGTAGTCGGCCAGCGCCGTGCCCTGCACGGTGTCGCCGTTGTCGACCAGGAAGGTGTTGGGGAATTCGGCGCGCGCGGCCTCGATGAGCGTGGCGGTGCGCTCGTAGCCGTAGGAGGGGTCGTCGGCCAGCTTGAAGTAGTCGTAGCTGCGCACGTTGGCGTGCAGGTCGGTGGTCTCCAGGATGGCCAGCGTGGCGCGGGTGCCGGCGGCGGCCGATGCGGCCGTCGCCGGCGCCGTCGTCGGTGCCGTGGCGGCCGGGGTCGCCGGGGTGGACGGGGTGTCGTCACCGCCGCCGCATGCCGACAGGCCGGCGGCCAGGGCGGTGGACAGGCACAGGTGGACGAAGGGGATCGAAGGACGTGGCATGGCGCGCTCGGGTCGGGGAAAGAGCGGGAGTCTTCGCGCCGTGTGTGAAAGCTTCGTGTAAGCACCCCGGCCGGCGCAGGATCCGGGGCTGTCCGGCGCGCATGGCGCCGGGTGGGCGGTCGCAGTCCGACGACGCCTCGTGGCCTGCCGCTTCGATGTCGCATGGCTGTACATCGGAAGTTCTCTGTGCAACGATGCATCCGTCTCGCCGTGCTCGACGCGCCGGAAGCCGGTGGCGGCGCGAAACCTAGGGTCTATACTGATCCTAGAATCATCGGAAATCGGCCTTGTCCTATTGCAGTTTTGATTGCCTTCAGGACTTTTCCGGACACCAAGTCATCCTCAACTCGAAGCAACCTCCCATGAACGCCATCAAATCCGCGCGCCGTCTGATCACTCAAGACCCCTCGACCCCCACCGCGAAGACCCTGGCCCGGCTCGTGCTGGCGCTGGAGTCGGAGGGCGACTTCGACATGTCCAGCCTCTACGCGCTGGACATCGATTCCTTCCAGATGGCGATCTCGATCCTGAAGGAATGGCGCCTGGAGCGCTATTACGCCGGCAAGGCCAAGCTGTTCGACGTGGCTTTCCAGACCCGCGATTTCGTGGCGCCCGCCGACCAGCACTGACGTCCTCCGCCCGCGTCGCTCGTTCGAACGACGCGGCATCGCGCGACCCGGTCCCGGCACCGGTCGGGTCCGCGCCACCCGTCTTCCCGCCGGCCCGGCACCGGGTCAGGCGATGGTCATCAGGCTCGCGTTGCCACCCGCCGCCGCGGTGTTCACGCTCGACGCCCTTTCGAGGACCAGCCGCTCCAGCGGCCACGACCGCCCCCCTCGTTCCCCCTCCCCGCCGGCCGACGCGCCGTGGACGCCGACGATCGGACCCGGCCGCGCCGCCATCGTCCGATTGACCTCCCGCAGCGACGCGGCGTCGCCCTGGTGCAGCACGGCGTCGAAACGCACCTCGTCGGCGCGCCAGTCGACCGCCAGGGCGATCGCGTCCCGCACGGCCGGCGGCAGCCGGTCGAAGGACGGTCTCGCCGCCGCCGGCCAGACCGCCCGTCCCCCCACCGCCAGGACCGACGCCAGCTGGGCGAGCCGGTCGTCGTCCGCGTCGGCCAGGCACAGCACGGCCTCGCGCGGCACCAGCGTGTAGACGTTGCGCTCGCCGGTCGGACCGGGCAGCTCGCGCGCGGCGCCGGGGCCGGGCTGGCCCGCCAGGCGAGCGCACAGCGCGGCGAGTTCGGGCGCGTCGGCGTCCGATGCCCAGGCGCGCAGCGCATCGAAGGCGGGGCGACCCCCGGTCCGGTCGTCCGGCCGCGTGGGCGCCGGTGCCCCGGACGGGGCTCCCGCGTCGCCGCCCGTCCCGACCGCCCGCGCCAGCACGTCGTCCGGCCGCCGCGACAGCAGCCGGTACAGGTAGAGCGGTCCGCCCGCCTTCGGCCCCGTGCCCGACAGCCCCTCGCCGCCGAAGGGCTGGACGCCGACCACCGCGCCCACCATGTTCCGGTTCACGTAGACGTTGCCGGCCCTGGCGGCGCCCGCGACCCGGGCGATGGTCTCGTCGATGCGGGTGTGCAGGCCCAGCGTCAGGCCGTAGCCGGTCGCGGCGATCCGTTCCATCAGCCGGTCGAGGTCGGCGCGGCGGTAGCGCACGACGTGCAGCACCGGCCCGAAGACCTCGCGCGTCAGCTCGGCGACGTCGTCGAGCTCGATCAGCGTCGGCAGGACGAAGGTGCCGCACGCCGTGGCGTCGCCGCCGTCGTTCCAGGCGGTGCGGAAGACCCGGCGGCCCCTGGCGCGCATCGCCTCGACGTGCCGCTCGATGCCCTCGCGCGCCTCGGCGTCGATGACCGGGCCGACGTCTACGGCCAAGCGGGCCGGGTCGCCGACGCGGGCCTCGGCCATCGCGCCCCGGAGCATGCCGACGATGCGCTCGGCCGCCTCCTCCTGCAGGCACAGCACGCGCAATGCCGAGCAGCGCTGGCCCGCGCTGTCGAAGGCCGACGCCATGACGTCGGCGACAACCTGCTCGGCGAGCGCCGACGAATCGACCACCATCGCGTTCTGGCCGCCGGTCTCGGCGATCAGCGGCACCGGCGCGCCATCGCGGCCGAGCCGGCCGGCCAGCGCCTTCTGCAGCAGCCGGGCGACGTCGGTCGAGCCGGTGAACAGCACGCCCTGCACCCGGGCGTCGCCGACGAGCATGGCGCCCACGGTCTCGCCCCGGCCGGGCAGCAGCTGCAGCACCGCCGGCGGAATGCCGGCCTCGCGCAGGCGGCGCACGGCGTGCGCGGCCACCAGCGGCGTCTGCTCGGCCGGCTTGGCCAGCACCGGATTGCCGGCCGCCAGCGCGGCGCCGACCTGGCCGACGAAGATCGCCAGCGGGAAGTTCCACGGGCTGATGCACACCACCGGCCCGAGCGGCCGGTGCGTGTCCACGCCGAAATCGTGGCGCACCTGGGCGGCGTAGAAGCGCAGGAAATCGACCGCCTCGCGCACCTCGGCGATGGCGTTCGACGCCGTCTTGCCGGCCTCGCGCGCGAGCAGGCCGATCAGCGGCGGCAGGTCGGCCTGCAGCGCGTCGGCCGCCCGCTCGAGGGCGTCGGCGCGGACGGCGGGCGGCGTCGCGGCCCAGTCCCCGGCGGCGGCATCGGCGGCGGCCAGCGCGGCCTCGACGTCCCGGGACGACGATTCGCGGACGTGACCGACGAGATCGGTCAGGCGGGCCGGGTTGCGGATGCCGACCTCGGCGCCGTCGAACGCGGGAACCGACGCATCGGCGGTGGCGATGGTCGTGGCGGAGGCGCCGCCGGCCGACGGCTCCGCGACCATCGGGCCGGCCGACCAGTCCGTCGCCGCCGCCTCGGCCATGCCGGTCGCGATGGCCTGCAGGGCGTCCTCGTCGGACAGGTCCAGGCCGCGCGAGTTGCGCCGGGCCGGGCCGTACAGGTCCGCCGGCAGCGGGATCGACGGATGCGGCAGGCCGACGCCGCCCTCCTCGCGCGCCAGGCGATCCACGGTCGCGACCGGGTCCTCGACCAGCGATTCCAGCGGCAGGTCCGGGTCGGCGATGCGGTTGACGAAGGAGGTGTTGGCGCCGTTCTCCAGCAGCCGGCGCACCAGGTAGGCCAGCAGGGTCTCGTGAGTGCCCACCGGCGCGTAGATGCGGCACGGCCGGCCCAGGCCGCCCGTGGCCGGGTCGCCCACGACCTGCTCGTACAGCGGTTCGCCCATGCCGTGCAGGCACTGGAACTCGTACTGGCCCGGCGCCCAGGCCGACGGGTCGGCCATCCGGTGGATGGCCGCGACGGTGTGGGCGTTGTGGGTGGCGAACTGCGGATACACCGCGTCGGGCGCCGCCAGCAGCCGGCGGGCGCAGGCCAGGTAGGCGAGGTCGGTGTGCGGCTTGCGCGTGTAGACCGGGTAGCCGGCCTGGCCGTCGACCTGGGCGCGCTTGATCTCGCTGTCCCAGTAGGCGCCCTTGACCAGGCGGATCATCAGCCGGTGGCCGCTGCGGCGCGCCAGGTCGACGATGACGTCGACCACCCGCGGGCAGCGCTTCTGGTAGGCCTGGATGACGAAGCCGATGCCGTCCCAGCCGGCCAGCGCGGGCTCGAAGCACAGGCGTTCGAGCAGGTCGAGCGACAGTTCCAGCCGGTCGGCCTCCTCGGCGTCGATGTTCAGGCCGATGTCGTGGCCCTTGGCCTGCAGCACGAGCTCCAGCACGCGCGGATACAGCTCTTCCATCACCCGCGCGCGCTGCGCGC
Organism: Variovorax sp. PvP013; assembly: GCF_050435945.1. Lineage (NCBI taxonomy): Bacteria > Pseudomonadati > Pseudomonadota > Betaproteobacteria > Burkholderiales > Comamonadaceae > Variovorax > Variovorax sp. PvP013. Next base: position 36,494 of record NZ_JBNDLF010000010.1, on the reverse strand, counting down.
GGACGTAGCGCGGGTGCAGGGCCGACAGCTTGATGGAGATGCCGGGGCCGTCCTGCACGCCGGCGCCGGCCGCGGCGCGGCCGATGGCGTCGATGGCGTGGCGGTAGTCGTCCAGGTAGCGCCCGGCGTCCTGCGCGGTCAGCGCGGCCTCGCCCAGCATGTCGTAGGAGTAGCGGAAGCCCCGCGCCTCCTGCGCCCTGGCGTGCCGCAACGCGTCGGCGATGGTCTCGCCGGCGACGAACTGCTCGCCCATCACGCGCATCGCCATGTCCACGCCCTTGCGGATCAGGGGCTCGCCGCCCTTGCCGACCAGGCGGGACAGCGTGGCCGACAGGCCGGTCTCGCTGTGCGTGGCGACCAGGCGGCCGGTGAGCATCAGGCCCCAGGTCGCGGCGTTGACGAACAGCGACGGGCTGCGGCCGACGTGGCGCTGCCAGTCGCCGTCGGCGATCTTGTCGCGGATCAGGGCGTCGCGCGTGGCCGCGTCGGGGATGCGCAGCAGGGCCTCGGCCAGGCACATCAATGCCACGCCCTCGCCGGAGGACAGCGAATACTCCTGCAGCAGGCCCTGCACCAGCCCCGAGCGGCCGCCGGCACCCTTGCGTTCGCGCAGGGTCTGGGCCAGCTTCAGCGCGAGCCGACCGGACGCCTCGGCGTCCGCCGGCGCCTGCCGCGCCTGCGGCAGCAGGGCCGCCACGGCCTCGGCCTCCGGCATGCGCGTCGCGGCCGTGACGGCGCGTCGCAGCGCGCCGCGCGCCTCGGTGGGTCCATCGGCGAAGGCGGGTGCGGTGATGTCGACAGGGAGGTTCGGCATGGCGGCGGATCGGTAGTGGATGGCCCTATCATCTTCCACCATCGACCGGATATTCCTTCGAAATTCGGTCGTTCCACGAAACGAATCACTACGCCATGGCCATCGATCATCCGCAGACGCCGCCCGACCGCATCGACCTGCGCATCCTCGCGCTGCTGCAGGCCGACGGCCGCATCGCCAACCTCAAGCTGGCCGAGGCGGTGAGCCTCTCGCCCACGGCGACGCTCGCGCGCGTGCAGCGCCTGACGCGCGACGGCTTCATCCTGGGCTACGAGGCGCGGCTCGATCCGCTCAAGCTCGACGCCGGCATGCTGGTCTTCGTGGAGGTGCTGCTCGACCGCACCACGCCCAACGTCTTCGAGCAGTTCAAGGTCGCGGTGCAGGTGCGGCCGGAGATCATGGAATGCCACATGGTCGCCGGCGGCTTCGACTACCTGCTCAAGACGCGCAGCGCCGACATGAACGCCTACCGCCGCTTCGCCGGCGACGTGCTGTGGCAATTGCCGGGGGTGCGGGAGACGCGCACCTACGCGGTGATGGAGGAGGTCAAGAACTCGACGCACCTCCACATCCGGGAGGCCTCGGTCTGACGACGCCGGGCGCGGCCGGGCCTCAGGGCCGGCGCGCCGCTTCCGGCTGGCGGCACCAGTCGGCGAAGTCGGTCTCGATGGACGCCACCGCCCGGGTCGCGGCCTCGGTCCACCAGCGCGCGCCGCGGCGGTCCAGGTCGGCGCCGATCGTGGCGGCGACGCCGTCGTCGGCCGCGCCCGACAGGTGAACGTTCGCGACCTCGCGGCCCATGGCGGCGAGCAGGTCGTGCTCGAAGATCCACCGGCCCATCACGTCCATCTCGATCTTGTGGTTGTTGGGCGAGAGCCGGCGCACCAGCACGCCGCCGTCCTCGGCGTCGACCCGGTACCACGGGTCCGGCGCGCGATGCCGGCCCGCGACGATGTCGGCGATCCGCGGCGCGGGGCGCTCCAGCCCGCGCGCGTAGGCCCAGCCCGAGGTCACGATGCCCTTGGCCTCGCGCACGACCGGACCGCCCTGCCATTCCGCCGAGGCCACTCACCGGGGCCGTCCGAGGCTGCCGACGCCCGCCGTGCGCGGCCAGTAGCTGACGTCGGTGGCGCCCTCGGGCAGGGCGCGGTCCAGCGCGGCCCGGAAGCGCGCCGGCACGGGGTCGTGCGCCGCCGCCGCGTTCTTCTCCATCTTCCGCCAGAAGGCGGCGCGGTCCTCCTCGGTGGCGACGAACTTGGCGCGCAGGCGAGTGTGGTCGCGATCGAGCACGTAGGGCCGAGGCTTCGCCAGGCCGGCGCGATAGCCTTCGAGCACGCTCCCGCAGATCGACGCCAGCGTGGCCGGCGGCGGATCGCCCAGCTCCCGCATCGCGAGCCAGCCGCTCACCGCCAGCCGCAGCAGGTCGAAGCCGTAGGGCATCCCGAAGGCCTCGTCGAAGTCGTTGAGCCCCCAGACCAGCCGGCCGTCGGCGTCGCGCCAGGTGCCGAAGTTCTCCACGTGGACGTCGCCCACGGCCAGCACCGCCGGCGCCGCCGCCAGTTCGGGCACCAGCGCCGGCATCACTTCCGCCCAGCGCCAGTAGGTCGCGCGCAGGAAGACGAACCGGCCGCTGCGCATGCGCGCGTGCTTCTTCCTCAGGTCGGCCTCGACCACCTCGCCGGGCAGTTGGCGGTGCAGCCAGGCGTCGTAGGTGGCGGTGGAGTCGGTGATGTTCATGGATGGGTGGGTGGTTTCCGGATCGGGGGACGAGGCGCGAGCGTAGCCGCTGTCGGCCGCGCGCCGCCGCACCCGCCCCCGCCCCCACCCCTCAATACCCCCGCAGGTCGTCCACCTTCGTCGCCAGCTCCCCCGCCCCCGTGATACGCATCAGCGTGCGCGCGAGGACGTCGATGTCGTTGTCGAAGCCGCCGTGCGCCGACGGCTGCAGCACGTCGCCCGTGCCGGGGTCGGTGGCGACGCGGATGCGCGGGGCCGTCACCACGCGGGTGCGCCGCGCCAGCCTGGCGTCGACGGCGGCGCGGCGCCAGTTGGCCAGGGCCTCGCCGGTGTCGGACGAGCCGTCCCAGCCGCCGAAGTCGGGGTCGTCGATGCGCTGCAGGCCCAGGATCGGCGTGCGCAGGTCGGCCTCCAGGGCGTTGGAGACCAGGTAGAGCAGCGACTTGCGGTAGATCCGCGCCACCGTGTCGGCGCGCTCGACCTCGTCGGAGAGCACGTCCAGCGACAGGCGCTTCATCACCGCGTCGTCGCGGGCGTAGTGCTGGTTGGCGAAGGCGACGGTGCAGGCCGGCGCGAACAGGCCGACCGAGGCCAGCGAGCGCTTCGCGACGGCGTCGCCCCGGGCGGACATCGCCGTGATCATGTGGCCCAGCAGGATCGAGCCGGCCGAGTGGCCCACCAGGTGCAGCTCGAACCTCGGTCCCCAGGTGGCGGCGAGCGCCGTGATCGCGTCGAGCAGCAGTTCGCCGCCATGGCGCGGTGCGAAGGCGAGGCCGGCGTTCTCCTTCATCTCGCTCCAGATCGGCCGCGCCAGCGGCCGGCCGATGGTCCGCTCGATCGCCAGGTCGGAGAGATCGGAGAGCCGCTCGCCCGCGCCGACCGCCGCCGGGCGCCGGCCACCGGCGTCGGCGAGGATGTCGCGGATCGACTCCAGCAAGCCGGTCTTCCAGACCAGGAAGATCGGATAGCAACCGTTGCCGATGAAGAAGCGGCCCATGGCGCTGACGCGGCGGATGGCGGCGGCCTCGTCGTTCAGGCCGCCGTGGGCATAGATCACCAGCCGCTTCGGCTCGTCCGCCGGCTGGCTGCGGAACCACTGGTCGGGCAGCACGTACGCCTGCTGCTGGAGCTTGCGCGGCTGTTCGTCCTCCGTGAGGTAGCGGGCGACGCGGCCGTCGTTGCCCAGCACCACGCTGTGCTGGTAGGCCAGCCCGGCGTCCCACCACTTGCCGCGGTCGGCGCCGGCGCGCGCGCCCTGGGCGTTGCGCGCCACCGCCAGCCGCCCGCCGACGACTCCCGGCACGCCCAGCGCGACGACCCAGGCGTCCATGCCGTTGGCCAGCCAGTCCAGGTAGGTCAGCACGGCGAAGCCGCCGGCGCCCCATTCCCGGCCCCACGAGTTCTGCAGCAGGAAGCCGTCGGCGTTGAAGCCGACCAGCGCGAAGGCGTGGCCGCCGTCGGTCGAGGGCCGGCCGTCGAAGGCGATGCGCGGCAGGCTCGCGTGGTCGGGCGCGTCGGTGTCGACGCTGGCGACGCGGTCCCAGCCGTCGTGCGTGAAGGCCGAGACGAAGATCGCGCCGTGCTGGGCGATCGCCGCCTGCAGGTCGGTGATCGAGGCGGTGTCGATGCGGTAGTAGACGCCCAGGGTGATCTGCGTCGCGCGGGTGGCGAAGCCGTACCTCGCCGGATTCGACGACTCCGGCGCATAGGGCCAGTCCTCCTCCAGGCAGACGCCGTTGTGGAACCAGCCCTTGAGGGCGCCCCGGCAGCTCGATCCCTCGTAGTCCTCGCCCTCGTACTCGTCGTGACGGCGCGCCAGCGTGTAGAGCATGCGCGGACTCACCGACGCGAAGCCGGCCGGCCGGTCGGGCCGGATCCAGCGCAGGTAGTTGATGACGCAGGTCAGGCCGAAGCCGGTGCAGGCGCCCTCCCGGCCCTGGTTCAGGATCAGCCCGGCGGCGGCGTAGGCCGGCAGGTGCGTGCGGACCACCTCCTGCGACGGATGCTCGGCGGGCAGGCCGAGCGCCTGCGGCATGAAGGGCCGGTCGCGCAGGTCGGCGCTGTCCCGGCGGGTGTGGGAGAGCCGCGACCTGCTCTCGGCCGGCCGGCGCGACGCCGCGACACCGGCCCCCGCGCCGGCGAGCGCCGGGGAAGGCGGCGGCTCGAAGACCGCGCCCGCCCGGTCGAACACGTCGCGGAAGCGCTCCAGCCCGTGGGCGCCGCCGTTGACCAGCCTGCGCGCCGCCCGGTGGTCCCGCTGCGCCACCGCGTCGCGGAGCGACGCGGCGTGGTCGGCCAGGAATTCCGCCAGCAGCACGGCCGCGACCTCCGGCGCGTTCGCCAGCTCGGGCTGGTCGATCAGCGGCAGGCCGATGCGCTGGCCGTACTTCTCGTAGTTGGTCCGGCCGGTGAGCTGCACGAAGCCCCGGCCCCGGAAGCGCCCGCCCTCGCCGGCCCGATTGCCCAGCCGCTTGTCGTAGGCGCTGAAGGGCGGGTCGCCGGGACGCGTGTTGAACCCGGAGGGGAACTCGGAGATCGGCACGAAACCCTCGGTCTCGGCGCGGATGGTGGCCAGGGCACCCAGCACCAGCGGCGCGTCGGTCAGCCCCGCGACGCCCAGCGCCGCTTCGACATACGGCAGGTAGCGCGCGATGTTGGCCGGCTTGGTGGCCGGGAACAGTCGGCTGACGCGGCCGACGTTCAGCTTGTACGGCCCGAACGCGTCGCCCGGCGGATCGATCAGCGCCAGCAGCACCTGGCAGCGCGGTCCGACGATGCCGTCGGCGACGAGGCCGACGCCGGCCTGCCAGCGGCGGATGGCGGCGTCGAAGTCGGCGTCGATGGCGGCGCCGGTCCGCCCGAGCACGTCGAACGGCGCCGCGTCGGCGCCGAGCTCGCGCCGGAGCGAGCGCGCCAGCGCGTCCACGTCCTCGCCCGCGTCGCCCTTGTGCATCAGAAGCCGCATCGTCCTTCTCCTCGGTGGGGGTCGTGGTCGTCGTTGTCGACCGCAGGAGGAGACTAGATTCGGCCGGGCGCGCGGTCATCACTCCGGGAGGTGACGATGCATCGGACTTGGCCGATTTCTCCGGCCGGACGCGCCTGCCACCGTGTTTTTCGGAAACATCGAAGGCGGTGTTGGCTGTTGGCTGACACCCGATGGCTGCGACGGTCGATGGCCCGCCCCCGGTCGCATGCGTCATGGTCGTGGCATCGCCCCTCCCCGCCGGGCGCCCACGGATCGGATCGCCATGCAGCTGTCGCCCACCTTCGCCCTCGCCCGCGCCTTGCGCGCCGGCGCGGGGCGGTTCGCCGCCGCGCTGGTCCTGGGCGCGGCGCTGTGCGGATGCAGCGCCGTCAAGCTGACCTACGACAACGCGCCCACCGTGGGCTACTGGTGGCTCGACAGCTACGTGGACTTCCGCGACGACCAGACGCCCGTGGTGCGCGCGCGGCTGGCCGAGCTGCTGGCCTGGCACCGCGCCAACGAGCTGCCGACGCTGGTCGCCCTGCTGGAGGACGCCGCGCGCCGGGCGCCGGACGGGGTCGCTCCGTCCGAGGTCTGCGCCGTCGGCGACGCCCTGCGCCAGCGCCTCGTCGCGACGGCCCGGCAGGCGGCGGCACCGACGGCCGAGCTGGTCGCGGGCCTGGACGACGCGCAGCTGCAGCGGCTGGAGGAGAAGTTCGCCAAGAACAACGCCGCCTACGCCAAGGACTGGCTGGCGCCCGGCCCCGAGAAGCAGCACCGCAAGCGCTACGACAAGGACCTGGAGCGCTTCGAGGATTTCTACGGCCGGCTGGACGAGGCGCAGCGCGCCCTGCTGCGCGAGTTCGCCGACCGCTCGGTCTTCGATCCGCGCCGCGTCGACGCCGAGCGTCGGCGCCGGCAGCGGGAAGTGCTGGCCTGGCTGCGCGATCCGGCGCACCGCGCCATGCCCGAGGCCGAGATGCGTGCCGCCATCGACACCTACGCCCGCGACTTCCTCCAGCCCGCCCCGGGCGCCTGGCGCGATCACCAGGAGACGCTGCAGCAGGAGAACTGCCGCAAGGTCGCCGCGCTGCACGAGGCGACGCGGCCCGAGCAGCGCGAGCGCGCGGCGCGCCGGCTGCAGGCCTACGCGCAGGACCTGCGCGAACTCGCCGCCGCGCCCTGAACACCCCGCGACCGCCCGGAGACACCCGTCAGGAACCACCGCCCATGACCTCGCCCATTACCGCCACCGCCGTCGCGCCCCCAGCCGAAGCCGACACCGCTCCCACCCGCTCGCCGAGGCCCCGCCAGCGCATCGCCATCGTCGAGGACGACCCCGCCCTGCGGGAGACGCTCGCCGCAATGCTGGGCGAATGCGCGGACGTGGAGATCGTCCTGAGCACGGCCGTCGAGGCGGAGGCCGACCGCTGGCTCGGCGAGCACTACGCCGACTGGGACGTGGCCATCGTCGACGTCTTCATCCAGGCCGGCAACGGCATCCGGCTGCTCGGCGCGCACCGCCACCGGCCGGCGGGCCGGCGCATCGCCATCTTCACCGGCTTCGCCACGCCCCAGGCGCGCGCCTCCTGCGAACTGCTGGGGGCCGACGCCGTGTTCGACAAGACGTGCGACCTGGAGGCGCTGATCCGCTACTGCAGCGCCGACGGCGGCCTGCGCCCGCGCCAGGCCTCCTGAACGGACGGGTCCGCCACGGCATGGACGCCGTGGCCCTTGCGCAGGATCAGGTTGGCGTCGCGCAGCGCCTCGGCGATGCGCTGCATCGGGTCCACCGTGACGTCGCGCCGCGCCACGGCCGCGTACTCGGCCAGGGCGTCGGCGGTGAACAGGCCGGTGGTGTCTCCATCCACGCGCGCGACGCGGTCGAACACCGCGCCGGCCAGGGCGCCCAGGTCCTCGATCTTGCGCAGCTCGACGTCGGCGGCGGCGCCCTCGAGCGTGGCCGCGATCACCGGCAGGAAGCGGTCGGCCTCGGCCGGGTCTTCCTTCTGCAGCGTCATGCCCACCACCTGCGCGCGGTGCGAGCCGGTGCCCATGAAGAGGAAGTGGCCGGGCATGCCGGGGCGCGGGCTGATCGCGTCGCGCGCCGCCTTGATGGCCAGCAGCATCTGGGTGCCGTCGTCGCCGGCGAGGGCCTGCTGCACCTCGTCGACGATCGGCACGACGTCGGTGCGGGCCCGGTCGATCAGCTCGGTCAGCGCCTGCGCCAAGGTGGCGCCGCCCTTCGCGCCGACGTCGTCGAGCTGGAAGCCGAACTTGAAGCCGCCGGCGCCGACGTCGATGCCCTCGCGGCGTTCGAGCCGTCCCAGCAGGGTCGAGGCCGGCGTTTCCAGCTCGGCCAGGGTGCTGCGGACGGCGGCGTGGACCAGCGCGGTCGGATCGCTGGTCGAGCAGGCCGGGGCGCAGCAGTTGCCTGGCCATCTGCTCGGCCAGGGCGGGACGGTGGAAGAGTTCCATTTGATCGATTTCAGTCGAACCGGCTGATTAGTCGATCCGGCTAGAAACCGCCAAATCGATCCAGCCGGAGGACCGGTGCTGGCACGGACCGTGCTTCGCATCGCGCGCAGCGAGTAGAAGCGTTCAGCGGTCGGACCGCCCGGAAATTGCTCCTGAAGTCGGCGCCCCGCGCCGGTCCCTTCCTCTTTTCCGGAGACTTCCCATGCAACGCCGTTCCCTCCTTCGCACCGCCGGCGCCGCCACCGCGCTGGTCGCCGCCCCGCCCCTGCTGCGCGCCCAGGGCGCGCTCGCGCCCTTCAAGTTCAACCTCGGCTGGAAGGTCGAGGCCTCCGGCGCCGGCTTCCTGCTCGCGCAGCAGCGCGGCTACTACAAGGACGCCGGCCTCGACGTCACCATCGACACCGGCAACGGCTCGACGGCCGCCATCGGCCTGGTGGGCAGCGGCGCCTACGACGCGGCGTCGGCCGACCTGTCGTCGATGATCGAGTTCAACGTCGCCAACCCCACGGTGCTGCTCAAGGCGGTGGCGATCCAGTACGACCTCAACCCCAACGCCATCATCGTGCGCCGGGACGGCGCCATCAAGAAGCCGGCCGACCTCGCCGGCAAGACCATCCTGGGCCAGCCCTTCAACGCCTCGCGCAAGCTGTTCCCGGTGTTCGCCAAGGCGCAGGGCTTCGACCCTTCCGGCGTGAAATGGGAGAACGTGACGCCCGACATCGGCGACACGCGCTTCGTCAAGGGCGACTTCGACGCTTCCGCGTACTTCTATTTCACCGGCCTGCTCAACCTCAAGGCGCGCGGCATGGGCCCGGAGCAGCTGACCGTGTTCCGCTTCTCCGACCACGGCATGAAGTCGTACGGCAACGGCCTGGTCGCCAACCCGAAGGCCATGCAGCAGACCGAGACGATGCGCGCCTTCGTGAAGGCCACCACGCGCGGCTGGATCGACTGCATCGCCGACCCCGCCGCCGGCGGCGCCGCCGTCAAGGCGCGCGAGCCATTGGCCAACCAGGCGCTGGAGACCGAGCGCCTGCAGCTCATCGTCGACGGCACCATGAAGACCGCCGACGTGCGCGCCAACGGCTGGGGCGCGGCGACGCCCGCGCGCCTGCAGGCCACCATCGACGAGACCGTGGCGGCCTTCGGCCTGAAGGCCACGCCCACGGTGGCGGACTTCTTCACCGACCGCTTCCTGCCCGCGATGGCCGATCGCAAGCTGAAGGTCTGAGGGGACGCGCGCCATGGGCATTCCAGTGATCGACCTGACCGACGCCCTGACGCCGGGCGCCCCGCGCAGCGCCGAGGTGGCGCGCGAGTTCCGCGCGGCGGCCATGGCCTCGGGCTTCTTCTACGTGCGCCATCACGGCGTCGACGCCGACCGGGTCGCGCGCCAGTTCGACATCGCCCGCCGCCTGATGGACCTGCCGCCCGAGCGGCGCGAGGCGCTGTCGATCCGCCGTTCGCCGATCCTGCGCGGCTTCGAGGGCCTGGGCGCGCAGACGCTCGACGCGGCCATGAAGCCCGACCTCAAGGAGAGCTTCTACTGCGGCATGGACTGGCCGGCCGACCACCCGTACGTGAAGGCCGGCCACCAGACCTACGGCCCGAGCCAGTGGCCCGACGAACTGCCCGACGTCCGGCCGGCGTGCGAGGCCTACATCGCGGCGATGAACGCCCTCTCGCTGCGCCTCATGCAGCTCATGGCGCTGTCGCTCGGCCTGCCGGAGGACCACTTCGACGCCGCCTGCGCCGATCCGATGGTGACGCTGCGCATGGTGCGCTACCCGCCCCACCCCGAAGGCGCGGACGAGCGCACCTTCGGCGCCGGCGCGCACACCGACTGGGGCGCCATCACGGTGCTGGCGCAGGACGCGCACGGCGGCCTGGAAGTGCGCATGCCCGACGGCGACTGGGTCGCCGCGACGCCGATGGCCGGCACCTTCGTCGTCAACCTGGGCGACATGATCCCGCGCTGGACCAACGGCCTCTACCACTCCAATCCGCACCGCGTGCGCAACACCTTCTCCGGCGGCGCGGCGCGCCACTCGATTCCCTTCTTCTACGAGCCCGAGTACCACGCCCGCATCGTGCCGGTGCCCGGCACCGTGCCGGCCGGCGAGGCGCCGCGCTACGCGCCGTGCACCGCCGGCGAGCACCTGGAGGAGATGTACCGCACCACCTACGGCATGAAGAAGGCGACCGCGGCCACGGACGCCGTCGCCGCATGAAGCTCTGGTTCAACCTGCTGTGCCGCGACGTCGAGGCGCAGCTGGACTTCTACGCCCGCCTGCTGCGCTGGCCCGAGGCGGTGCACGCCCGCTCGCCGATCTACCGCGCGCTGGAACACGACGGCGTGCAGTTCGGCTTCAACGCACTCCCGGCCTACGCCCTGCTCGGTCTCGACGACCGCCGGCCCGAGGCGTCGCCGGCCCCCGTCACCGCCTACGCGACCTTCATGCTCGCCACGCCCGCCGAGGTCGACGACGCGGCGGCGCGCGTCGCGCAGCTCGGCGGCCGCGTCGTCAAGCCGCCCTGCCCGACCTACTACGGCCAGTGGCAGGCCGTGCTGAGCGATCCGGAGCGGCACGTCTTCCGCGTCGGCACGACGACGCTGCCCGAGCCCCCTGCCTCTTGAGACAGCCACGACCCGGACCCAGGACACCGCGGAACCGGCTTCGCCGGGCCGCCGGTGTCGCCCCCGGAAGGGGGTGGGCGCTGCTACGCGCAGCGAGCAAGCCGGGGGGTGGGCAGGTACATCGTCGCCTCGACCTCGATCACCAGGTCGTCCCCCGGCAGGAAGCGCGCCACCTCCACCACCGTGCTGACCGGCGGCGCGTCCGGGTAGAACAGGCCGCGCACGCGGTTGTAGGCCGGGTAGTGGCGCAGGTCGCGGAAGTACTGCACCAGCTTCACGACGTCGGCCATGCCGCCGCCGGCCTCCTCGGCGAGCTGGCGGACGCGCGCCAGCACGAACCAGCTCTGCGCCACGGCCGGCGCCTCGAACACGTCGACCGACATCTGGCCGGTGTCGTAGCCCAGCGTGCGCAGGGCGGCGCGGGCCGCGTCGGGCAGGTCGTCGTAGGCCGCGACGGCCCGGCGGCTGGCCGGATCGACCGCCACCACGCCGCTCATGAAGACGAAATCGCCCGCGCGGCGGAAGGCGGCGTAGTTGGCCATCGGCGCGCCGACGACGGCGGCGCCCTCGCCGCTCACGCCACCGCTCCGGCCGGCTCCACCGGCGCGGTGTCCGGCGACGCCGGGGGACGCACCGGCCAGTCGCGCAGCTTGCCCGGGTTGAGCAACCCGTGCGGGTCGAAGCGCCGCTTCGTCGCCACCACCTCCGCCGGCAGCGGACCGCCGGCCTTGCCGTCCTCGACGATGAAGACGTGCGGGTTGTTGATGCGCACGCCCCGGTCGCGGTGGATCCGCATGATCTCGTCCAGGCGCGCCTCGGTCGTGAAGCGCACCAGCTGCAGCGCGCTGCAGGTGACGAGCCCGTCGAGATTGCGCAGGAACTCGGCGTGCATCAGCACCTCGCCGCCGAGCAGGCCTTCCATCTCGGTGATCTGCTCGACGTGCCGGCCGGGCACGAAGCTGCTCTGCAGGTAGGTCAGCGACTTGTCGACCTTGAGCGCGTGCAGGGTCGTGTGGTTCCAGGTGAACTCCATCAGCGTGCGGTTGCTCTTCCGGACCTCCTCGGCGGTGCGGCGGTAGCCGAGCGTGCCGCCGTGCGTCTCGACCAGCGCGCGCAGCGCCTCCTCGCCCGGCTCGGCCACCAGCGACAGCACGGCGTGGCAGCCGACCGGCAGGTGCTCGGCCAGCTGCGCCAGGTGGTCGGGCACCGGGCTGGCGAGGAAGGCCACCTCGCGCTTGACCAGGCCGGGCGCGTGCGCGAGCGCGTCCGCGAACGCCAGCGCCGGCGCGAAGTCGTCGAAGGTGACCAGCGTCTCCAGCCACGGATGGGCCGGCGCCAGGCCGATCTCCAGCTCCAGCACCAGGCCGTTGGTGCCCCAGAGATGGTGCATGCGCATCGCCTCGGCGCCGCGCAATTCGACCATCCGGGGTTCGGCCTCGATAGTCATGGCACGCAGCCCGAGCACGTTGCCCGGCGCGGCCAGCGGTCCGTAGTTGATCGAGCCGACGCCGCCGAAACCGCCGCCGAACAGCCCGCCGAGCGTGGCGCTGCGGTAGGTCGAGGGCAGGCAGCGCAGTTCCTGCCCCGTGGCCCGGGCCTGCTTCTCCAGCTCGCCCAGCCGGATGCCGGCCTGCGCCCGCGCCACGCCGGGACGCACCCATTGCAGCGCGTGGTAGCCGCTCATGTCGAGCACCACGCCGCCGGCCAGGGGCGTGGTCTGGCCGTAGTTGCCGGTGCCGCTGCCGCGGATGGTGATCGGCACGGCGTGGCGCGCGCAGGCGCCCACCAGCGCGCGGATCTCGTCCTCGGTGCGCGGTCGCGCCACGGCGTCGGCGCGCTTGTCCTTCAGCTGGCGATCGAGCACCGGGCTGAACCAGGCGAAGTCCTGCGACAGCCGGGCGACGCGGACGGCGTCGGTGATCCAGTCGAGGTCGGGCAGCTCGGCCATCAGCGCGGCGACGGCGCCCGGGAGGGCGGCGGAGGTGGAGGCGTCGTTCGTGGCGGTCATGGCATTCGTGGCGGTCATGGCGGTCGTGGCGTCCATCGGAAGGAAGGCGGAAGGCGGGGTCTCGTCGTCAGTCCTGCGACAGCTCGCTGGCGTGCCAGCCGCCGAGCGCGCGCTTCGTGAGCCAGGCCATGGCCGCGAACAGCGCGACGCCGGTCAGCGAGATCAGCAGCAGCGCGGCGAACATGCGCGGGATGTTGAGCTGGAAGCCGGCCTGCAGGATCTGGTAGGCCAGGCCCGCGCCCGAGCCGCCGGTGCCGGCGACGAACTCCGCCACCACCGCGCCGATCAGCGCCAGCCCGCTGGAGATGCGCAGGCCGCCGAAGAAGTACGGCAGCGCGCTCGGGATGCGCAGGCGCACCAGCTGCTGCCAGCGCGTCGCCCGGTTTAGCCGAAAGTAGGCCTGCAGGTCGGGGTCGACGCTGCGCAGGCCGAGCGTGGTGTTGCTGATGATCGGGAACAGCGCGACCAGCGCGGCGCAGATCGTCATGGCGCCCGTCGGGTTGCGCACCCAGATGATGATCAGCGGCGCGACGGCGACGATCGGCGTCACCTGCAGCAGCACGGCGTAGGGGAACAGCGCCGTCTCGATGCGCTTGCTCTGCACGAACAGGAACGAGATCAGCACGCCCGCCACCGTGGCGACGGCGAAGGACAGCAAGGTGATCTTCAGCGTCACCAGCAGGGCGTTGCCCAGCGGCACCCAGTCGGTGACGAGCGTCTGCATCATCAGCAGCGGCGAGGGCACGAGGTACGGCGGCAGCTCCAGCGCCGTGACCGCGACCTGCCAGATCGCCACCAGCACCAGGCCGACCAGCGCCGGGTAGACCACGCGCTGCACGCGCGGCTGCGCCATCAGCGGCACGCGGACGCGCGCGGGCGGTCTCGCCTTCGCCGCCGCGACGGGCGCCGGCGCCGCCGGTGTCGCGGCCTTCGACGACGTCGTCGATGCCGATGTCGACGGCGCGGACTCCGCCAGCGCGTTCACGACACGGTCTCCGCGCTGGCGCGCAGCAGGCTGTCCTGCAGCCGGCGCGCATGCTGCGCGAACCGGGGCGACACCATGAAGTCGGCCGTGCGCGGATGCGGCTCGTCGATGACGAACTGCTCCACCACGCGGCCGGGCCGCGCGGCCATCATCACCACGCGGGTCGACAGGAACACCGCCTCGTGGATCGAGTGCGTCACGAAGATCACGGTGAGCTTCTTCTCGCGCCACAGGGCCAGCAGGTCGGCGTCGAGCTTGTGGCGCGTGATCTCGTCGAGCGCGCCGAAGGGCTCGTCCATCAGCAGCAGGTCGGGTTTCGTCACCAGCCCGCGCGCGATCGACACCCGCATCTGCATGCCGCCCGACAGCGCGCCGGGCAGCGCGTCGGCGAAGCGGTCGAGCCCGACCAGCGCCAGCACCTCGGCCACGCGCGCGTCGCCTTCACCGCGCGGCACGCCGGCCAGGTCCAGCGGCAGGCGCACGTTGGTGCGCACGCTGGCCCAGGGCATCAGCGTCGCCGACTGGAACACGAAGGACAGCCTGTGCGGGCAGTCGTGCAGCTGCGCCACCGGCTTGCGCCAGACCAGCAGGCGCCCGTCGGAGGGCTCCAGCATGCCGGCGACCATCTTGAGCAGCGTGCTCTTGCCGCAGCCCGAGGGCCCGAGCAGCGTGACGAACTCGCCCTCGGCGATCGTCAGGTCCACCGGCAGCAGGGCCTGCGTGCCGTTGGGGTAGGTCTTCTCGGCCGAGAGCACCTCGACCGCGGGCGTGGCGTGGACGGCCGTCGGGGCGGCGAGCGTCACGGCAGCACCTTCGCGTCCTTGACGAACTCGGTGCTGTAGGTGGCGGCCAGCGCCACCTTGGCCGGGTCGATCAGCTTGGAGGCGACGAGGAAGTCGTAGCTCGCCTTGGCGCGCGCGTCGGTCAGCGACCCGATGCCCAGCGTGGCGGCGTCGCCGCCGGTGATCATGCCCATCTCCTTGAGCTTGGCGACGCTGTAGGCGAGCTGTTCGTCGCTCATGTTGGGGTTCTCCTTCTTGATGAGCGCGTTGCCCGGCGCCGGATCGGCCAGGTAGCTCTTCCAGCCCTCGGCCGAGGCCTTCACGAAGGCGGCGACCTGACGGCTGCGCGCCTTGAGCGTCTTGTCCATGCACGAGACGGTGGTGGCGTAGGCCGGGTAGCCGTGGTCGCTGAACATCAGCACGGTGCTCTTCACGCCGGCCTTCTGGATCGCGAAAGGCTCGGAGGTCAGGTAGCCCTGCTGCGCGGCGTTCTTGTCGGCGACGAAAGGCTGGATGTTGAAGGTGTAGGGACGCGTCTGCTCGTCGACGAGGCCGAAGCGCGACTTCAGCCACGGCCAGTAGCCGCGGTGGGCCTGGGCGGCGATCAGGATCGTCTTGCCCTTGAGGTCCTCGAACTTCTTCACGTCGTCGTGGGCGATGAGCACCTGCGGGTCCTTCTGGAAGAAGGCCGCGACGTTGACCACCGGCACGCCGCCCTCGCGCACCTGCATCATCTGGATGTCGCTCGAGCCCATCACGCAGTCGGCCTGGCCGGCGGCCATCATCTGCGTGATGTTGACCTGCGGGCCGCCCATGCGGATGGTGACGTCGAGGCCGTGCTTCCTGTAGATGCCCTGCGCCACCGCCTGGTAGAAGCCGCCGTGCTCGGCCTGCGCGTACCAGTTGGTCATGTAGGTGAAGGGCTCCACGGGCGGGTTGGCCTGGGCGTGGGCCGGTCCGGCGAAAGCGGCGGCCACGAGCGCGGCGAGCGAGAGGGAACGGAGGGCGGAATGCGGACGCATGGAGGAGCCTTTCGAAGGGAGGAGGACGGAATCGGAATGCAAGGAACGCGCCTCAGGCGGCACCGGGCGCGGACTCGACATGGCCCTGCTGATGGCCACGCTCCCAGGTCGCTTCCTCGCGCACCACCCAGCGCAGCGCGTGCAGCTCGGTCAGGACCTGCACCCAGCTGTCGGAGAGCGTCTCCAGGATCTCGATGCCCTGCGCGCGCGTGGCGGCGGTCGGGTCGCCGATGACGCCCGAGGGGCCGAAGTCGCGCGCCGTCCAGGCGCAGGCCGGGCGGCCGTCGGGCGAGAGCAGCGCGATCGGGAACGGCGGCGGGTAGTTGGCGACGGCGTGCGCCATGCGCACCGTCTCCGGCGCCAGGGCCAGCATCAGGGCCGTCTCGGCGTGGCCGGCATGCATGGCGAGCTTCTTCTCACGCTCGGTGATCTGCCGGCCCGACGCGTTGGGCAGGCGCGAAACGCCGTGCGGCACCACCACGAAATCCCCGTGCCGCAGCCGCAGCTCGCGCGCCGCCATCTCCAGCACCTGCGGTTGGCCGCCGTGGCCGTTGGCCAGCAGCAGCTTGCGGAAACCCGAGCGGTAGACCGACTCGCCGATCTCCGTCACCGTCGCCAGCAAGGTGGTGCCGGTGAGCGTCATGGTGCCGGGGAAGTGCAGGTGCTCTTCCGACTTGCCATACGTGATGGGCGCCATCGCGAAGGCCGGCACCGACGCCGGCAGCTTCTCCAGCGCCCGGCCCATGACGCCCGAGGCGATCACGCTGTCGACCGAGCACGGCAGGTGCGGTCCGTGCTGCTCGATGGCGCCGCAGGGCAGCACGACGACGGTGTCCGCGCGGTCCGGCAGGGCCGCGATCTGGGTCCAGCTCAGGTAGGGCATGAAGCGGTGGGGCGGGATGTAGCCGTGCAGCATGGGGGAGCCTCGGGGTGGTCGGGAGAAACGGATGGGTCGATGGGTCGGTCAGCGCATCGGCGCGCGCCAGGCCGGCGGCACCTCGCCCTGCGTGACGGCGCCGTCGCGCAGCACCACGCGCGCGCCGGCGCGCGAGGGCCAGCCGTGGCGGTCCGCCTGCGTGAACAGCACCAGGTCGGCCGGGGCGCCGACGATCGACGCGGCGCCGGGACGGCCCCGGTCGAGCCAGTCGGCGCGGCAGACCGTGTCGGACCAAGCGTCGAAGGGTTCGTCGAGCTGCGCCACCAGCGCCGCCAGGCCCAGCGCCTCGACCGGGTCGAAGCTGCCCGAGCGGCAGAACGGGTCCTGCACGTTGTCGCTGGCGAACAGCAGCGGGATGCCGCGCTCGCGCGCCTCCTTGACCAATGTCAGCCCGCGCCGGCGCGGCGTGCGGCCGGTGGTGGCGTCCTGCAGCAGCAGGTTGGTGGCCGGCAGCGAGACCAGCGTGATGGGCGCGCGCGCCACGGCGTCGAGCGTGGCCAGCGCCAGCGCCTCGGATTGCGCCGCCAATGCGCAGGCGTGGCCGCAGACCACCCGGCCCTCGAAGCCGATGTCGCCGAGCAGCCGCGCCGTCGCGGCCAGTCCGGTGGCCGAGGCCTCCAGCTCCTCGTCGACGTGCAGGTCGACGTCGAGGTCGCATTCCTGCGCCGCCAGCAGCAGGTTGCGCAATGCGTTCTCGCTCCAGTTGGTCGAGTGGACGAAACCGCCGAGCAAGGCGTCCGGCCCGGTCGCCGCGATGGTGCGCGCCAGCCGCCGCGCCTGCGCCCGGTCCTCGAACAGCGGCAGCTTGACCAGCGCGACGCGCTCCAGCCGCACGCGGCCGCGCCAGGCCTCGGCCAGCTCGCGCAGCACGCCCCAGGCGACCGGCACGGCGTCGGGCTCCCACCAGTCGACGTGGCTGCGCAGGCGCGTCGTGCCGCTCTCCCAGGCCCAGCGCAGGCCGCGCCCGGCGCGCTCGCGCACGTCGTCCGGGGTCCAGTGGGCGCGGTCGGCCAGCATGGCGTCGATGGCCCCCAGCAGGCCCGGCTCGACGTGCGCCATGCGGCCGAAGGTGAAGCTCTTGTCCAGGTGCGTGTGGGCGTCGACCAGGCCCGGCAGCGCCAGCGCGCCGGCGACGTCCCAGGCGTCCGGCGACGGCGCGGCGCCCTCGCCGTCCGGTCCGCCCTGCCCGGCCGGACGCAGCGCGACGATGCGGCCCCGCTCCAGCGTCAGGTGCGCCAGCGCGGCGGCGCCGTCCCGCACGGGCCAGTCGGTCGGCAGCAGCCAGCGCGGCAGACGCAGGCGGTCGATCGTCGCCGGCGCGGCGGCCCTCGCGTCCGACGTCGGGAAGGCGGTCGCGGGGGTGGTGGTCATGGGGGACGGGGTGGAGAGCGAGGACGTCACGGCAGCGGCTCCCGGCTCAGGCGAAGCGCGCCATCGCCTGGCCGACGCGTTCCTTGAAGCGCCGGCGGCGCTCGGGCGTGGCCGTGTTCATGTGGTAGCAGGCGTGGTAGTCGACCTTCGCGCGCTGGCCGGTCAGGCGCCGCAGGTAGCGCGTGACCAGCTTGCGCGGCGGGTCGCCCATGTAGAGCGCCATCCAGCGCGGCCGGCCGTAGGTGACCACGGCGGCGATGCGGCGGATGTGCGTGAGCATCGGCCGGACGTCGGCCGGGTCGCTGATGTCGAAGGCGACGCCGGGCATCAGCAGGCGGTCGAACCAGCCCTTGAGCATGGCCGGCGGTCCGAAGCACCAGGTCGGGAAGCACAGCACCAGCGCCTCGGCCCATTGCAGCCGCGCGACGTGCGCCTGCAGCGGCATCTGGTTGGACGGCACGTCGTGGTAGCCCAGGCGCTCGGCGCGCGAGAGCACCGGGTCGAAGCCCTCGGCGTAGAGGTCGCAGTCGTCGACCTCGTGGCCGGCCCGGCGCAGGTGGCGCACCACGTCGGCATGCAGCGCCGCGTGGAAGCTGGTTTCGACCGGATGGCAGTAGACGACGAGGACACGCATGGGCTTGACCGCTTAATCAGAGCAACTGGTCAGATTAAGCAAGCGGTGTGCCAGCGCGCGCGCACCGCGCTGGCGCATGCGGGACCTTCGGGCGACCCGCCGATCAGGCGGCCGGCGGCGCCAAGCCGCAGCCCGCGAGCACGAAGGCCACCAGCTCGCGTTCGATCGGCGCCCGGTCGAGCGGCGCGTCCGGCGCCACGTCGAGCATCACGCGCGTCTGCAGGGCGTAGTCGGCGTAGCTCTGCGTCATGGCCCAGACGTGCATCAGCAGGATGCGGGCGTCGAGCGGGCGCATCAGCCCGCGCGCGATCCAGCCGTCGACGACGTCGACCTTGGCCTGCGTCCAGGCCCGCGCGTTGGGCCAGTAGCGCGCCAGGTTGCGCCCGCCGTCGAGCACCTCGCGCGTGAAGATGCGCGAGATCTCCGGCGCGTCGAAGGCGTGCGCGAGCTTCTTGCGGACATAGCCGGCGAGCACCGTGGCCGGTTCGTCGGCCGGCCCCTCGAAGGCGAAGGTCACCTTCCAGTCGTGCAGGCACTGCATCAGCAGCTCCTCGTAGAGCTCCTCCTTGCCGGTGATGTAATAGTGCAGCTGCGGCTTGGTCAGCCCGGCCCGCGCGGCGATGGCCTGGGTCGAGGTGCCGCGCAGGCCGTGCAGGCTGAACTCGGCGATGGCGGCGGCGCGGATGGCGCCCAGGATGCGCTCGCGGCCCGGGCGGGCGCGGGAGAGCGGGCCGTCCGGCGGGGGCATCTGGCGGGTGGCGGTGCGGATCGTGGAGGCGTGCGTCGGAAATGCGGGAGCGGTCGACTCGACGAGCCCGGGCGGGTTCACGTCGGGGCCCGGGAAGGAAAAGGAGGTCGCGCGAGTCATGGTCCGGATCGTAGTCGCGGGGCGGGATGGCCGTGAGCGGCACCGGGGAGATGGACGACGCCACGCCCGCGTCGATCCGCCCCGCCCCGTCGCCATAATCCCCGACCGCGCCCCGCGCCCGACGGCCCGATCGCTCCGACGCCCTTCCCGTGACCTCCCCGCCTCCCCCGCCCATCGACCTTCCCACCGACCTCCCCGCCCTGCGCCGCATGACCGCCGCGCAATGGCGCACGGTCCTCGACGCCCCGGCGCCGCAGGCCCTGGCCTGGCTGACCACGGCGGCGCGCGAGGGCCATGCCGGCGCGCAGGCGCTGCTGGGGCAGTGGCTGCTCGACGGCCGGGGCACGGCGGGGTCGGAGCCGCGACCGCGCGACGCCTTCGCCTGGTTCCTGAAGGCGGCGCAGCAGGGCGACGCCATGGGCATGAACATGGCCGGGCGCTGCTACGAGAACGCCTGGGGCGTGGCGCGCGACCTGGGCGCGGCCATCCGCTGGTACCGGCGCGCGGCGGACAAGGACCTCGACGCCGGGCTCTACAACCTGGCCAACCAGCTCGCCTCGGGCGAGGGCCTGCCGCGCGACGACGCGCGGGCGCTGGCGCTGTACGAGCGGGCGGCGCGCAGGGGGCACGCCAAGTCGGCGACCAAGGCCGGGCGCCATCACGAAGAGGGCCGGGGCACCGCGCCCGACGCCGAGGCGGCCTTCGAGCGCTACCGCCAGGGCGCCGAGGGCGGCGACTTCCGGGGCCAGTACCACCTCGCCCGCCTGCTGGCCGGGCGCGGCCGCGTCGACGAGGCCCTGCGGTGGCTGCGGCGCGTGCCGGCGACGGCGACGCCGGGCTTCCTCGACGAGGTCGGCCGGCTGCTGTCGGACTCGCCCGATGCGCGCTTCCGGGCGATCGGCGACGAGATGAGGAAGCGCATCGCCACTTCGCAGGACGGTACTACGATCGGCTGACACCCGGCCCGCCCCGCCTCGACCCCCATGCCCCTCCACATCGACGAAGCCATCACCTTCCGCAGGCTGGAGATCCTGCTGGCCTTCATGGAGACCGGCAACCTCACGCGCGCGGCGGAGCTGCTGCAGATCAGCCCGGTCAGCGTGCACCGCGCGCTGCACGCGCTGGAGACGGGCCTGCGCTGCACCCTGTTCCGCCACGAGGGCCGCAACCTGCACCCGACCGACGCCGCGCAGGCGCTGGCCGAGGTGGCGCGCGAGGTGCTCCACACCATGGTCGAGGGCGTGCGCGCCACGCGCGAGCTGGCCGGCTACTCGGCCGACCGCGTGCGCATCGGCTCGCTCTACTCGCTGACCGACCGCACCGTGCCGGCGCTGGTGATGGCCATGAAGCTGCGCAAGCCCGACCTGCAGACCGAGCTGGTCCTGGGCTCGAACGCCGACCTGCTGCAGAAGCTGCGCGACGGCGCCATCGACGCCGCCCTGATGGGCCGGCCGCAGGACGCGGCCGACGTCGAGTCCGAGCCCCTGTTCGAGGACGACATCCACTTCGCGGCGCCGGTGGGCTCGCGCTACGCGGCGCTGGCCGAGGTCGACCTGGCCGACTGCGCCCGGGAGCGCTTCGTCACCCTCACCGAGGGCTTCGTCACCTACGGCGGCTTCGTCGACGCCTTCCGGGTCGCCGGCTTCACGCCCAACGTGGTCATG
Source organism: Variovorax sp. PvP013 (assembly GCF_050435945.1). Classification (NCBI taxonomy): domain Bacteria; kingdom Pseudomonadati; phylum Pseudomonadota; class Betaproteobacteria; order Burkholderiales; family Comamonadaceae; genus Variovorax; species Variovorax sp. PvP013. The sequence goes on along the minus strand of NZ_JBNDLF010000010.1, from coordinate 15,591 downwards.
CGCACCGGCGACATCTTCTCGCTCATGAACCTGGTGGGCGGCGGCGTCGGCTGCACGCTGCTGCCCGGGCGCGTGCGCGGCACGATGCCGCAGAAGGTGCAGCTGATCCCGCTGCAGCCGCGTTACCTGATGCGCCAGACCATCGCGCTGAGCTTCCTGCGCACGCGCGAGCGCGATCCCAACCTGCTGGCCTTGCTGGCGGTGTGCCGCACGGTGCGGCGCGAGCTGGCCTGAGGACCGCGCCGGGACGCGTCCCGGGTTAACCCTCGATCGTTTCGCCGGGCGTAAGGGTCCGGCCGCGCGCTTCATTGATCGGAAGGAACCGGGTGCCTATCGTTCGCCCCCAGACGCCCGACCATCGCGCGTCGCGAACCATAAAAACCCGGAGACGACCGAATGACCCCCCACTGGATCTCGATCTACGCGCTGATCGGCATGTTCGTGCTGGCCACCGCCCTGCCCATCAACATGGGCGTGATCGCCTTCGTCGGCGCCTTCCTGGTGGGCACGCTGGTCGCCGGCATGAACGCCAAGGCGATCATGGGCGGCTTCCCGGCCGACCTGTTCCTCACGCTGGTGGGCATCACCTACCTGTTCGCGCTGGCGCAGAACAACGGCACCATCGACTGGCTGGTCAGGCTGGCCGTGCGCGCGGTGCGCGGGCGCATCGCCGCCATCCCGTGGATCATGTTCTTCATCGCCGCGCTGCTGACGGCGGTCGGCGCGGTCAGCCCGGCGGCGGTGGCGATCATCGCGCCCATCGCGCTGGGCTTCGCCGCCAAGTACGGCATCAACCCGCTGATGATGGGCCTGATGGTGGTGCACGGCGCCCAGGGCGGCGGCTTCTCGCCGATCAGCATCTACGGCGGCATCACCAACAAGATCGTCGCCAAGGCCGGCCTGCCCCTGAACGAGACGGCCACCATGCTGGCCAGCCTGGGCGTCAACCTGAGCGTGGCGCTGCTGCTGTTCTTCATGTTCGGCGGCGCCAAGCTGATGCGCCAGCGCGCCGATGCCGGCGGCGCCATGGCCCCGGTGCGCCGCGTCGCCCACGGCCAGGGCGGCGCCCAGATCTACGGCGACGCCGAGGGCGAGTCCTTCGGCGAGGAGCGCCGCACCGCCTCGCCCGATGCGGCCTCGCTCATGGACGCCCCGGCCGTCGATCCCGCCGCCGAGGGCTCGCGGCTCTACCGGATGGCCACCGTCGCCGGCCTGATCGCCCTGGCGGTCCTGACGCTGTTCTTCAAGCAGGACATCGGCTTCGTCTCGATCACCATCGGCCTCGTGCTCACGCTGATGGCGCCCAACCTGCAGAAGCGCGCGCTCGGCCAGGTGTCGTGGCCGGAGATCATGCTGATCGTCGGCGTCAGCACCTACGTCGGCGTGATGGACAAGATGGGCACGATCGACTTCGTCGGCCACAGCGTCGCCGGGCTGACCTCGCCGCTGGTGGCGGCCCTGCTGCTGTGCTTCGTCGGCGCCGTGGTGTCGGCCTTCGCCTCCTCGACCGCCGTGCTGGGCTCGCTGATCCCGCTGGCCGTGCCCTTCCTGCAGGGCGACGCCGGCGTCAGCGCCATCGGCTTCATCGCGGCGATGGCGGTGTCCTCCACCATCGTCGACGTCAGCCCCTTCTCCACCAACGGCGCCCTGGTGCTGGCCAACGCGAAGGGGATCGACCGCGACGTGTTCTTCCGCCAGCTGATGGTCTACGGCGCCATCGTCACGGTGGTGGCGCCGGTGGTGGTGTGGTTCCTCTTCGTCGTGCTGTGACCGCCCCGATCCGCCCGTCATCGACCTCATCGACATCCCTCAACCCACTCCCACCATGAACTCCAGATCCTGGACCACCAAGGCCGACGACCGGGCCGCGCGCCTGGCGCGCGCGGCCGCCGCGCTCGGCCCCCGGCTCGCCGGCAAGCGCGTCGACGCCGACGCCATCGGCGCGCTGCTGGAAGCCGTGCTCGTGCCCGGCGACCGCGTCTGCCTCGAGGGCAACAACCAGAAGCAGGCCGACTTCCTCGCCCGCGCCCTGGTGCAGGTCGATCCGGCCAAGGTCCACGACCTGCACATGGTGCAGTCGGTGCTGGCGCTGCCGGAACACCTGGACGTGTTCGAGAACGGCATCGCCTCGCGGCTGGACTTCAGCTTCTCCGGGCCGCAGGGCGCGCGGCTGGCCAGGCTGGTCTCGGGCGGGCGCATCGCCATCGGCGCCATCCACACCTACCTGGAGCTGTTCGCGCGCTACTTCATCGACCTGACGCCGCAGGTGGCGCTGGTCGCGGCCCACGCGGCGGACGCCGAAGGCAACCTCTACACCGGCCCCAACACCGAGGACACGCCGGTCATCGTCGAGGCCACGGCCTTCTCCGGCGGCATCGTGATCGCGCAGGTCAACGAGCTGGTCGACGGCAAGACCACCACCCTGCCGCGCATCGACATCCCGGCCGACTGGGTCGGCTTCGTCGTCAAGGCGCCCAAGCCCAACTTCATCGAGCCGCTGTTCACCCGCGACCCGGCGCAGATCAGCGAGATCCAGGTGCTGATGGCGATGATGGCCATCAAGGGCATCTACGCCGAGTACGGCGTGCAGCGCCTGAACCACGGCATCGGCTTCGACACGGCGGCCATCGAATTGCTGCTGCCGACCTACGGCGAATCGCTGGGCCTGAAGGGGAAGATCGGCAAGCACTGGGCGCTCAACCCGCACCCGGCGCTGATCCCGGCGATCGAGGCCGGCTGGGTCGAGTCGGTGCATTCCTTCGGCTCGGAGCTGGGCATGGAGGACTACATCCGCGCGCGCTCCGACGTCTTCTTCACCGGCCCGGACGGCAACCTGCGCAGCAACCGGGCCTTCTGCCAGGCCGCCGGCCACTACGCCTGCGACATGTTCATCGGCTCCACGTTGCAGATCGACCTCGACGGCAACAGCTCGACGGCCACGCTGGGCCGCATCGCCGGCTTCGGCGGCGCGCCCAACATGGGGGCCGACGCGCGCGGCCGGCGCCATGCCAGCCCGGCCTGGCTCAAGGCCGGGCGCGAGGCGCGCGCCGGGCGCACCGGCGCGGCCGGCACGCCGCGCGGGCAGAAGCTGGTGGTGCAGATGGTCGAGACCTTCCGCGAGCACATGCAGCCCGCCTTCGTCGACCGGCTCGACGCCTGGACCCTGCAGGAGCAGGCCGGCATGGACCTGCCGCCGATCATGATCTACGGCGACGACGTGACCCACGTCCTGACCGAGGAAGGCATCGCCAACCTGCTGCTGTGCCGCAGCGACGCCGAGCGCGAGCAGGCCATCCGCGGCGTCGCCGGCTACACCGCCGTCGGCCTGGCGCGCGACCGCCGCGCGGTGGAGAACCTGCGCGACCGTGGCGTGATCCGCCGTCCGCAGGACCTGGGCATCGACCCGCGCCAGGCCACGCGCAACCTGCTGGCCGCGCGCAGCATGCGCGACCTGGTGCGCGCCTCGGGCGGGCTCTACCAGCCGCCCAAGCGCTTCAGAAACTGGTGAGCCGCCGGCCCGAAACCCAAGGAGATACCCCCATGAGCGACGTTCCCGCAGGGCTCGAGACCCTGCAGTTCCTCTACCCCGGCCGCACGGCCGTGGCCCCCTTCGCGCCGGTGCTCGTCGGCGTCGTCGGCTCCGGCAACCTGGAGGTGATGCTGGAGTCCGACGCCGGCCGCGACGACTGCGCCGTGCGCGTCGAGACCTCGGCGCGCGGCTTCGGCGCCATCTGGCAGGCCGTGATGGACGACTTCCACGCGCGCCACCCGCTGGGCGGCCTGCGCGTGTCGATCAACGACATGGGCGCCACGCCGGCCGTGGTCAGCCTGCGGCTGGACCAGGCGGTGGCCGAGATCGCCGAGCGCGCGGGAGGCCGGCCATGACCGTCAGCTATGCCGAATGCTCGGCGCGCGAGCGCCTGGCGCTGCTGCTGGACGCCGGCAGCTTCCACGAGTGGTTGCCGCCGAGCGAGCGCGTGACCAGCCCGCACCTGGCGCAGCTGGGCGTGCCCTCGGCCTTCGACGACGGCGTGGCGGTCGGCCGCGCGACGCTTGACGGCCGAGCGGTCTTCGTCGCCGCGCAGGAGGGCGAGTTCATGGGCGGCGGCGTCGGCGAGGTGCACGGCGCCAAGCTGGTCGGCCTGCTGCGCCGCGCGCTGCGCGACCGGCCGGCCGCCGTGCTGCTGCTGGCCGAGTCCGGCGGCGTGCGGCTGCACGAGGCCAACGCCGGGCTGATCGCGGTGTCGGAGGTGATGCGCGCCCTGCTCGACGTGCGCGCCGCCGGCGTGCCGGTGGTGGTGCTGATCGGCGGCGCCAACGGCTGCTTCGGCGGCATGGGCATCGTGGCGCGCTGCGCCGACCGCATCGTGATGAGCGACGTCGGCCGGCTGGCGATGTCCGGGCCGGAGGTCATCGAGGCCTCGCACGGCGTCGAGGAGTTCGACTCCCGCGACCGCGCGCAGGTCTGGCGCACCACCGGCGGCAAGCACCGCTGGCTGACCGGCGACTGCGACGCGCTGGTCGAGGACGACGTCGCCGCCTTCCGCGCCGCCGCCGTCGCGCTGCTGGCGCTGCCGGACTGCTCGCGGCCGCCGACCCCGGCGTCGCTGGAAGCCGAGCACGCCTTGCTCGACCGCCGCCTGCACGCCCTGCCGCCGCGCGACGACGCCCAGCCCGGCACCGACGACGCCGTCGCGCTGTGGCGCGCGCTGGGCATCGCCGATGCCCAACGCGTGCCGGACCTGCCGGTCGACGCCGTGCGCGCGCTGCGCACCCCCTGAGGAACCTGGAACACCCCATGCACTGGAACGATCTCGCCACCCGGCTCTTCGGCCCCGACCACGGCCTCGTCGCCGAGGGCGACTTCATCCGCGGCGACGTCGCCTTCGACGGCGCGCCGCTGGCGGTCGTCGGCACCACGAACCACGCGCCCATCGGCGTGCGGCTGGCCCTGGCGCAGGCGCGCGGCGTGCTCGACACCCTCGGGCGCCATCCCGGCCGGCCGATCCTGCTGCTCGTCGACACCCAGGGCCAGCAACTGCGCCGGCGCGACGAACTGCTGGGCATCAACCGCGCGATGGCGCACCTGGGCACCTGCATCGACCTGGCGCGGCGCCGGGGGCATCCGGTGATCGGCCTGGTGTACGACCAGGCGCTTTCGGGCGGCTTCATCACCTCCGGCCTGATCGCCGACGCCTGCTTCGCCCTGCCGGAAGCCGAGATCCGGGTCATGCGGATTCCCGCCATGGCGCGCGTGACCAAGCTGCCGGAGGCGATGCTGACGGCGCTGTCCGAATCGAACCCGGTGTTCGCCCCCGGCGTGGGCAACTACGTGGCGATGGGCGGCGTGCGCGCGCTGTGGGAGGGCGACCTGCCCGCCGCGCTGCGCGAGGCGCTGACCGGCACGCCGACCGAGGACCTGCGCGCGCGCGACGGCGCCGAACGCGGCGGACGCCGGCTCGCCGCCGAGGTCGCGCAACGCGTGCTCGACGCCGCCTGAGGACCGGAGGCGCCGTGCCCGACCTGCCCCATCGCCCGCTCCCGCGACGCCACCGGCTCGCCCGGCTCACGCCGGCCGGCTGGCGCGGCGTGCTGCGCCAGCCCTGGGACGCGCAGGCGCGCGCGTGCCTGGCGCACTGGGCCTCGCACGGCCTGCCCCTGGTGGTCACGCGCCAGCCGGCCGACGCGGCGGTCGGGGGCTGGATCGCCCTGGGCCTGCCCGCGCCGCCGCGCTGGGACCGGCGCCGGCTGGCGCTGCACGTGCCGCACGCCGAGGTCGACGGCTTCGACGAGTTCCCGCGCTTGGCCGACGCGTGGTGCCTGCTGGACGCGCAGGCGCGGGGCGTGGCGCGCGAGGTCGTCGACGCGCTCGCCGGACGACACGCCACGGCGCATGTCTTCGGCAGCCACGGCTGGCAGGCGCTCAGCCGGCTGGTCCACGTGCGCCCGTCGTCCGACCTCGACCTGTGGATCGCCGTCGACGGCATCGCGCACGCGGACGAGGTCGCGCGGGCGCTCCAGGCCTTCGAGGGCGCGCGACCCCGCCTGGACGGCGAACTCGTCTTCGCCGACGGCGCGGCGGTGGCCTGGCGCGAATGGACCGACTGGCGCGCCGGCCGCGCGCGCGCCGTGATGGTCAAGCGCATCGACGGCGTCGCCCTGCGGCACGACACGGCGTGGTGCGTGGCATCGCCGTCGCGGGAGCCGGGCCCATGAACGCATCGGCACGCCGACGACCCGCGCCGCGCGGCCTCACGCCGGCCGAGATCGGCCGCGCCGCCGTGCTGGCGCTGCACGACGAGCTGTCGCTCGCCCCCAAGCCGGGCCTGGTGACCCCGATCGACCCGGGCAGCCACGACGACATGGACGCGCACACCTTCATGCGCAGCCTGTTCGCCCTGCGCCACTACTTCGCCGGGATCGCCGGGGCCGGCTTCGACGGCGCGGCGTTCGAGGCCCTGGAGCGCCTGGGCATCGCGGCGGAGGCCCGCATGCTGGCCGCGACGGGCGGCGTCAACACGCACCGGGGCGCGATCTTCATGCTCGGGCTGCTGTGCGCGGCGGCCGGCGCGATGGTGCGCGATGACGGCGCCATCGCGCACCCGGGCCTGATCCGCGACGCCCTGCGCCGCCACTGGGGCGAAGCGCTGACCCGGCGCGGCGAGCGGGCATCCACCCTGCCCGGCGGCATCGCGACGCGGCGCCTGGGCCTGCGCGGCGCCTCGCAGGAAGCGGCGCTGGCCTTTCCGGTGGTGTTCGAGACCGCCCTGCCGGCCCTGACATCGGCCCTGGCGCGCGGCCTGACGGTGCGGCAGGCCCGGCTCGACGCCCTGTTCCAGGTCATGGCGGTGCTCGACGACAGCAACCTCGCGCACCGGGGCGGTCTCGCCGGCCTGCGCGACGTGCAGGCGCTGGCGCGGGGCTTCGTCGAGCGCGGCGGCATCGCCCGGCCCGGGGGGCTGCGCGAGGCGCACGCCATCGCCGACCACTGCGTCGCGCGGCGGCTGTCGCCCGGCGGCGCGGCCGACACGCTGGCGGCGGCCTGCTGGCTGCTGCGCGTGGGAGGCGGCGCGTGAGCGGCATGGCGGTCGGCCGATGAGCTTCGCCCTGCTGTTCTCCGGCCAGGGCGCCCAGCATCCCGCCATGCTGCCGTGGCTGGCCGACGATGCGCTGGTCGATGGCGTACGCACGCGGCTGGGCGTGGCCGACTGGCGCGCCGCGCTGGCCGATGCGGACTGGGCGAGCCGCAACGACCACGCGCAGGTCCTGCTGACCGGCCTCGCGCTGGCGGCGTGGGGCCAACTGGCGCCGCTCGTCGCGATGCCGCCGGCCGCCGTCGCGGGCTACAGCGTCGGCGAACTGGCGGCCTTCGCCGCCGCCGGCGTCATCTCCGCCGAGGCGGCGCTCGACCTCGCGCCGCGCCGCGCGGCCGCCATGGACGCCGCCGCCGCGACGACGCCGGGCGGGCTGCTGGCCGTCACCGGCCTGTCGGGCGCGCGGCTGGACCGGCTGATCGCGGACACGGGCCTGGCGCTGGCCATACGCAACGGCGAGGACGCCGTGATCCTGGGCGGGCCGGTCGCGGCGCTGGACCAGGCGCTCGATCGGGGCACGCGCGAAGGCGCGCAATGCCAACGCCTGCCCGTCGGCGTGGCCTCGCACACGCCCTGGATGCGCGCGGCGGCGGACCGCTTCGCCGGGCTGCTGGCGGACGTGCCCTTCCGCGCTCCCCGCGTGCCGCTGTTCAGCAACGCCGCCGACCGCGTCCGCGACGCCGCCTCCGCCCGGCAGGCATTGGCCACGCAGATCGCCACCACCGTGCGCTGGGACGAATGCATGGACAACGTGATGGCGCGGCAGGTCCGGTGCGTGCTGGAGATCGGCCCCGGGCAGGGCCTGGCGCGCCTGTGGAACCAGCGCCATCCCGACGTCCCTGCGCGCGCCTGCGACGAGTTCCGCAGCATCGCCGCCGTCGCGGCCTGGCTGGCGGGCCACGCCGAGGATTGACGACAACCACCGTCGAGACATCGACATCGACACAGCCATCGCAGGAGAACCCCATGACCGACCGAACCGAAACGACGACGAACGTGATCGCCGCCCCCGACATCCCCGACGCGCACGTGCGCGACTTCGCCGCCTACGAGGCGCTGGTGGCCGAGGCCGAGGCCGACCACGGGGCCTACTGGGGCCGTCTGGCGCGCGAGTTCGTCGCCTGGCGCACGCCCTTCACGCGCACCCTCGACGACAGCGCCGCGCCGTTCTTCAAGTGGTTCGACGACGGCACCCTGAACGTCTCCTACAACTGCCTGGACCGCCAGGTCGAGCGCGGCCTGGGCGGCAAGACCGCCATCGTCTTCGAGGCCGACGACGGCCAGGTCAGCCGCGTGACCTACGCCGAGCTGCTGTCCCGCACCTGCCGCCTGGCCAACGCCCTGCGCGCGCGGGGCGTGAAGAAAGGCGACCGTGTCGTCATCTACATGTCCATGAGCGTGGAGGGCATCGTGGCGATGCAGGCGTGCGCGCGCATCGGCGCGACCCACTCGGTGGTCTTCGGCGGCTTCTCCGCCCAGAGCCTGCGCGACCGCATCGAGGGCGCCGGCGCGGTCATGGTCCTCACCGCCGACGAGCAGCTGCGAGGCGGCAAGCAGCTCCCGCTCAAGGCCATCGTCGACGAGGCCATCGCCCTGGGCGGGTGCGAGTCCGTGCGTGACGTGATCGTCTACCGCCGCACCGGCGGGAACATCGCCTGGCACCCCGAGCGCGACCGCTGGCTGCACGAGGAGACGGCGGCCCAGGCCGAGACCTGCGAGCCCGAGTGGGTGGGCGCCGAGCACCCGCTGTTCCTGCTCTACACCTCCGGCTCCACCGGCAAGCCCAAGGGCGTGCAGCATTCGAGCGGCGGCTATCTGCTGCACGCGGCGCTCACCACCAAGTGGACCTTCGACCTCCACGACGACGACGTCTTCTGGTGCACCGCCGACATCGGCTGGGTCACCGGCCACACCTACATCGCCTACGGCCCGCTCGCGCTCGGGGCGACGCAGGTGGTCTTCGAGGGCGTGCCCACGTACCCGGACGCCGGGCGCTTCTGGAAGATGATCCAGGACCACCAGGTCACCGTCTTCTACACGGCCCCGACGGCGATCCGCTCGCTGATCAAGGCGGCAGAAGGCAACGCGGCGGTGCACCCCGACCGCTACGACCTCACGAGCCTGCGCATCCTGGGCTCGGTGGGCGAGCCGATCAACCCGGCCGCCTGGGAGTGGTACCACCGGCACGTGGGCGGCGGGCGCTGCCCGATCGTGGACACCTTCTGGCAGACCGAGACGGGCGGCCACATGATCACGCCGCTTCCCGGGGCCACGCCGATGGTGCCGGGCTCGTGCACGCTGCCCTTCCCCGGCATCACCGCGGCCATCGTGGACGAGGCGGGCGCCGACGTGCCCCACGGCCAGGGCGGCATCCTGGTGGTGAAGAAGCCCTGGCCGAGCATGATCCGCACCATCTGGGGCGACCCCGAGCGCTTCAAGTCGAGCTACTTCCCCGCCGAGCTCAAGGGCTACTACCTCGCGGGCGACGGTGCGATCCGCGACGAGAAGACCGGCTACTTCACTATCACCGGGCGCATCGACGACGTGCTCAACGTCTCGGGCCACCGCATGGGCACGATGGAGATCGAGTCGGCGCTGGTGTCGATGACCGACCTGGTGGCCGAGGCGGCGGTGGTGGGCCGCCCGGACGACACGACCGGCGAGGCGATCTGCGCCTTCGTGGTGCTCAAGCGATCCCGCCCCACGGGCGAGGAGGCCAAGCAGATCGCCGCGCAGCTGCGCGCCTGGGTGGGCAAGGAGATCGGGCCGATCGCCAAGCCCAAGGACATCCGCTTCGGCGACAACCTGCCCAAGACGCGCAGCGGCAAGATCATGCGCCGCCTGCTGCGCTCGGTGGCCAAGGACGAACCCATCACCCAGGACACCTCCACCCTGGAGAACCCGGCCATCCTCGAACAGCTGGCCGAGCGGAACTGAGCGTCCCGGGCCCGGCCGGCCACCGCTCACGTCAGGCGCGGTGGCCCTGCGCCGCGGGCACCGCCGCCCGGAAGCGGGCCGCCAGGGCGGGCTGGCCGACCTGGTAGTGATCGGCCAGCGCGCCCAGCTCGCCGGTCGTGCAGGCGGCGGCGACGCGCTCGACCGCGCGCCAGAACGCGGAACGCGGACGCCGGGAGGCGGCGGCGTCGCCGAGGGTGTTGACGGAGGAATGGTTCATGGCGATTTCCTTGGATTCCGGGGACTGAAGACGGTCTCCGGATTCTAAGGGTTTACCCTGATTCCTCCGGGCGCGCATGGCGATGCACGCCCGCCCCGCAAGGACTATCGGCGCTCGATGGCGATGTTCGAGACGATCGCCCGCCCGGTCACGCCGACGAAGTTCAGCGTCAATCTGCCGTCGGCCACCGTGACGTCGAAGGAGCGGGCCGTCGCGGTCCGGATCGCCCCGGTCGCGGCGAAGAGGTCCAGGTTCGCCAGCCTGCCGACGCCCTCGGCACTCACGTCGAAGACGCGGGCGCCGGCGGCCGTCGCCGTCGGCTCGACGAAGCCCAGCGTGACCTTGTAGGTGCCGTTGGCGACCGGCACCTCGTAGGCGAAGTCGGTCCCCTCGCGCCACATGTCCCAGACCCGGCCGGCCTCGGGAATCGCCGTCGTGCCGAGTCCGGAGATGGCCACGGCACCGGAGAAGCCCACCGTGCTGCGGCCCGACAGCGGCGGCAGCTCGCCGTTGACGAAGTACTTGTCCGAGCCGTAGGTGTTGCTGCCCAGCAGCGGGTCGCTGGAAACGAAGCCGCTGGTGAGCTGGCCGGCGGCGATGTAGACGTTGTCGGCGTTGCGGGGCGACAGCGTCCAGGTGACGGCGTCGGTGACGCTCTGACCGGCGTGTTCGCCCACGGCGGAGATCGCGTTGGCGCCGGCGACCAGGGGCACCTCGCCGAAGTCGCACACGCGCAGCGGGCATTCGAGGGCCGATCTGCGCGCGACCTCGACGCCGTTGACCCGCAGCGCGGTCGACGCCGCGTTGCTGTAGACCTTGACCGGCGCCGTGCGGTAGACGCGCTGGGTGTGCCGGCGCTCGGCGATGTAGGTCACCGGCGTCTGCGTCCAGTTGGCCTTGTAGAAGAAGAACACGTCCTTCCTCGCGTCGCGCCCGAAGGTGACGATGCCCTTGGTGTTGGTCTGCCCGATGTCGCCCTCGTGGCGGTTGCCCGAGCCGAAGTCGAACATGTTCCAGATCCAGGTGCCCATCAGGTAGGCGCGCGGGTTCATCTGCGCGTAGGCCTTCTCGTGCACGTAGTTGGCGTAGCCCTCGGGCTGGTAGCAGATGCGGGTCGAGCCGCTGGTGTCGCTGGAGCACACGCGCCCGCCGCGCACGTCGTCGGTGTGGTGCGTGAGGCCGCTGCCGGCGCCGTACTCGGTCACGCCGATGGGCTGGGCCGGGCTGGCAGCGTGGATGGCGTCGAGGTTGTCGCCCAGCTGCGTCTCCGACTGGCCGTAGTACCACTGGAAGTAGCGGTTGACGCTGAAGCTGTCGGTCACGCCGGTCAGGGTGATGGCGTCGGGCCGCACCACGTCGCCGCTGCGGTTGATCTGGTTGGCCAGGGTGGTGATCCGGCTCGGGTCCTCCGCCTTGGCCGTGTCGTGCAGGCTCTTGAACAGGGCCTTCACGTTGTTCTGGGTGTCGTCGCCGCCCTGCACCTCGTTGCCCACCGACCAGATGCCGACCGAGGCGTTGTCGAATTTCTGGCGGATCAGCTCGCGCAGCTGCAGCCGCGCGTTCTCGGCGAAGCCGGTCGCCTCGGGATCGGCCAGGCGGGTCACGGAGCTCGCGTTGACGAAAGGCAGTTCGGCCATCACGACGAGGCCGAGCTTGTCGGCCTGCCGCACGGCGTAGTCCGAATGCGGGTAATGCGCCATGCGCAGCGTGTTGGCGCCGACCTCCCGGATCAGCGCGAAGGACTGGTCGACGTCCTGCTCGGACACCGCCCAGGCCTTGCCCAGCGTGTCCTGGTGCATGTTGACGCCGCGCAGCGGCACGCTGCGGCCGTTGAGGAAGAAACCCTGGTTGGGGTCGAAGCGCATCTGGCGCACGCCGAACTCGCGCACCACCTTGTCCAGCACCGCGCCGCCGGCGTCCTTGACCTCGACCACCAGCCGGTGCAGGTAGGGGTCGGCCAGGCCCTGCCACAGCCGGACGCCGGCGAGCCTCAGGTCCTGCGTCACCGCGATCGGTTCGCCCGGCTTGACGTCGACCCGGCTGGTCGCCGTCTGCCGCACCGTCTTGCCCTCGGCGTCGAGCAACGACGCCGTGACGGTGTAGCTGCCGGCCGCCGGCAGCGCGTTCTCCAGCTTGGTCACGACGTTGACGACCGCGTCGGTGCCGCTGACGCTGGTGGTCTTCGCATAGACGCCGGGGCCGCCGAGGTCGCCCAGCGCGACGTGCAGCGCAGCGGTGGTCGAGACCAGCGAGACGCCGCGGTAGAGGCCGCCGGACATGTTGAAGTCGCCGCTGAGCGGCGCGATGGCGTTGACGTCGCCGTCGCGCGTGGCCTGCCGGTTGTCCGTCTTCACGACCAGCACGTTGCCGCCGGGCTTGAGCAGCCCGGTGACGTCGAAGCGGAAGGCCGTGAAGGCGCCGCGATGCTGTCCCAGCTTGACGCCGTTGAGCCAGACGTCGGCGGTGATGCTGGCGGCGTCGAACTGGAGCCACTTGCGGCCGGCGCCCGCCCCCGCGTCGTCGAACGCCAGCCGGTACCAGCCGACGCTGCGCTTGTACGACGGCGTGGCCGGCGTCGACTGCGCGGTGGTCGCGGCGTCGGCCGTGTTCCAGGTGTGGGGCAGCGTCACCGGCGCCGCGTTGGGCAGACCGGCGGCGAGCGCCTGGGCTTCGGTGAGGTTCTCGTCGAGGACGAAGCGCCAGTCCTTGTTCAGCGCCGTGGTGGTGCGGATCGCGTCGGTCGTCACCGGCGCGGTGGTGGCGGGCGGCGTCGTCGCGGGGGGCGTGGCCGCGCCGCCGTCGTCGCTGCCGCCGCAGCCCACGGCCAGGAAGGCGGCGACGGCGATGGCGACGGCGGTCCTGGCGATGCCGAGATGTGTGAATTCCATGTCTGTCTCCGTATTGGTGGTCGGGGTGTCGTGGCGACGCGCCTCAGTAGCTCAGTCCGAAGCCGAACGGGAACAGCGTGTCCTTGGCCGGGTAGCCGGGCACGTCGGGCTGGTTGTCGACGACGGCCTGCAGGTTGCTGGCCAGCGCGAACGGCATCCGGCCCTGGGGCTTGAAGCGGCCGCTGAGGACGTCGAGCAAGGCCGTGTTGCTCACGCCGAAGCCGGCCACGATGGCGCCGGCGTTCTTCAGGCCGCTGGCGTCGTCGAGCACGTAGGGCTGGCGGAAGTAGATGCTCAGCACGGTCTTCTTCGGCCCGACCTCGTTCATCACGGCCTGGATGTCGGCCAGCTTGGGCGAGATCTGCCAGGACTGCGAGGCCGCCATGGTCGTGAACGACAGGTTGCTCGCCTCCCAGGGGTAGGCGCCGCCGAAGCCGAGGCCGTTGTCCAGCCCGGTCGGGTCGTCGGCGCCCCAGGCCCGGCCGGTGATCGGGCTGGTGCGCGCCGTGCTGGCGCCGGTCGCGGCGTCGCCGCTGCGGTAGAGCGCCGTGGCCGCGCGCGGGTTGGAGACCTCGACGCGGATCACCGCGTAGTCGGCCCCGGCGGCGCTGGGCCGTACGCCGTTGACCAGCGCCTCGCCGTCGACGACGGTGAAGCCGTACTTCTCGACGTCGCTCTTGGCCATGCCCATGGCGTAGACGCGGGCGCCGGCCCTCAGCGGCAGGGTCCGGTCCTGGTTCTGCAGCAGGGTGACCGACTTGCGCTGGACCTCCAGGCCCTTGGCGCGGTTGGCGTCGCTGCCGATCGCCGCCGTGGCCCGGCTCGCGTCGACGTACGGGTTCTCGAACAGGCCGAGCTGGAACTGCTCCTTGAGCAGGCGCTTCGCCGCCTCGTCGATGCGGGCGGTGGTGAGCAGGCCGGCGTTGACCAGGTCGACGATGGTCTTGACCTGGTTGAAGCCCGACAGCGTCTCGGTGCCGCCGTTGATGGCCGTGGCCACGCGCTCGGGCACGCTCTTGCTCTCCAGGCCCCAGGCGCGGTCGTTGATGACGCCGGTGTCGGAATTGACGTAGCCCTTGAAGCCGAGCTTGCCGCGCAGCAGGTCGGTCACGATCTGCCTGGAGAAGGCCATGCCGAGCTGGTCGTACTTGACGCCCTCGTAGGTGACCTCGATGGGCACGCCGTAGTACGGCATGATGGCCGAGACCCCGGCGTCGATCGCCGCCATGAACGGCTTGAGGTGATAGCCGAAGTTGCCGCCCGGGTAGACCTGGGTCTTGCCGAAGGTGTAGTGCGGATCGAGTCCCAGCTCCTGCGGCCCGCCGCCCGGGAAATGCTTCATCGTCAACGCCACCGCCGAGTTCGGGCTGACCGAGCTGCCGTCGACCATCGGCCCCTGCAACGTCTCGACCAGCGTCCTGATGATGTTCGAATTGAGGTCGGCGTTCTCCGTGAAGGTCTCGTGGACGCGGTACCAGCGCGGCTCGGTCGACATGTCGGCCATGTAGCCGTACATGCCGCGCAGGCCGATGGACTTCCACTCGTCGCCCATGGTTTGCGCGAAGGTGCGCACGATCGACATGTCGCCCGCCGTCGGCGCCGCGCCGGTCTTCAGGGCCTCTTCGCCGAGCGCGGCCGAGGCGATGCCGGCTTCCTTCGGAAACTCGGTGAAGGCGCCGGCGGCCTCGTTGATGCCGACGCGGGCGTCCTTCTCGTAATGGTTGCGGGCATTGGACTTGAAGACCGACGGGATGCCCAGGCGCGACGCCTCCGACAGGGCCTGCACCGAATTCATGAAGTTCGCCGCCTGCAACGGCGTCACCTGGCCCGACGCGGGCGTCGCGGTCACGACGCTGCGGAAGATGAAGCGCCGCATCTTGTTGTCGTTGATGAACGTGCCGGCGCTGGCCGGCGGCGCGCCGTCGGTGCCGGCGTTCATCGTGTCGATCAGCATCAGGCCGGCCTTCTCCTCCAGCGTCATCTGCGCGACCAGGTCGGCGATGCGCTCGTCGAGGCCGCGCCGCCAGTCCTCGTAGACGTCGAGCCGGCCGTTGCCGTTGAGGTCCTTGAACTGGCGGCCGTCCACCGCGAGGATCGGCTTGGAGCGCGTGCCGAGCGCGGGCTGGGCGACCTCCACCGTGCCGCCGTCGCCACCGCCGCAGGCCGCGAGGGTCAGGGCCGTCATGCCGAAGACCGTGGCCAATGCCAGGGTCGGGGGCCGGCGGGACGGGATCGAAGGTGCGCGTGCACCGGTGGGGATCGACGATTCGTTCTGCTTCATGGTTGGTCTCCTGCGTTTGAAATCCGAAAGCGGTGTCCGGCGCGCCCGCCACCGTCGTGCCTACCGCACCACCATGAACATGCTTGGCAGCCAGGTGGAGAAGGCGGGGACGAAGGTGACGAGGCCGAGGGCGAAGATGAGGGCGCCGTAGAA
>NZ_JBNDLF010000009.1:0-145062 GCF_050435945.1 Variovorax sp. PvP013 | reverse complement strand
TTCCGCACGACGGACGTGACCGGCGCGATCGAGCTGCCCAAGGACAAGGAGATGGTCATGCCCGGCGACAACGTCAGCATCACCGTCAAGCTGATCAACCCCATCGCCATGGAAGAAGGCCTGCGCTTCGCCATCCGCGAAGGCGGCCGTACCGTGGGCTCGGGCGTCGTCGCCAAGATCCTCGCCTGATCACATCGCGAAGGACACACACCATGGCAACCAAGCAAAAGATCCGCATCCGCCTCAAGGCCTTCGATTACAAGCTGATCGATCAGTCGGCCGCCGAGATCGTCGACACCGCCAAGCGCACCGGTGCCATCGTCAAGGGTCCCGTGCCCCTGCCGACGCGCATGAAGCGCTTCGACATCCTGCGTTCGCCGCACGTCAACAAGACGTCGCGCGACCAGCTCGAGATCCGCACGCACCAGCGCCTGATGGACATCGTCGATCCGACCGACAAGACCGTGGACGCGCTGATGAAGCTCGACCTGCCGGCCGGCGTCGACGTCGAGATCAAGCTGCAGTAATCGCAGCCGGCGAGCAACGCCGACCCCGAGCCCGCCGGCTTCCAAGCTGGCGGGCTTTTTGTTGCCTTGCGTCTTGAGCGAGTCGCGGGATATAATCGTCGGCTCCGCCCGATTTGCGCCTCCATGGCGCTTTTTCGGCTGGGTCTTAAATCAACCTTTCCCCGTACGCCAAACGCTGTCGCCAATTGAAGTGGCAGCGGCGAGGAAAGTCTTCCATTCTTTGGAGAAAACAAATGAGTCTGAGCAACTCCCTCGGGTTGCTGGGCCGCAAGGTGGGGATGATGCGTCTCTTCACCGATGACGGGGACGCAGTTCCTGTCACGGTGGTGGATGTGTCCAACAACCGCGTGACCCAGATCAAGTCGCAAGAAACCGACGGCTACGACGCACTTCAGGTGACGTTCGGCTCGCGCAAGGCATCGCGCGTGACCAAGCCGCAGGCAGGCCACCTCGCCAAGGCGGGTGTGGAAGCCGGTGAGATCATCCAGGAATTCCGCGTGACCGCCGACACGGCCGGTCAGCACAAGGCCGGTGGCGTGATCGCCGCGGGCAGCGTGTTCGCGGTCGGCCAGAAGGTGGACGTGCAGGGCACTTCCATCGGCAAGGGCTTCGCGGGCACCATCAAGCGCCACAACATGAGCTCGCAGCGCGCGTCGCACGGCAACAGCCGTTCGCACAACGTGCCGGGCTCCATCGGCATGGCGCAGGATCCGGGTCGCGTGTTCCCGGGCAAGCGGATGACGGGCCACCTCGGCGACGTCACCGTGACCACGCAGAACCTTGACGTCTTCCGCATCGACGAAGCACGTCAACTGCTGTTGATTAAGGGCGCGATTCCGGGCTCGAAGGGTGGCTTCGTCACCGTTCGCCCCGCTGTCAAGGCCAAGCCGCAAGCGGCTGAAGGAGCGAAGTAATGGAACTCGAACTCCTGAACGACCAAGGCCAGGCCGCGTCCAAGTACGACGCCCCCGAAACCGTGTTCGGTCGTGACTACAACGAGGACTTGGTCCACCAGATCGTCGTCGCGTTCCAGGCCAATGCCCGTCAAGGCACTCGCGCCCAGAAGGACCGCGAGCAGGTCCACCACTCGACCAAGAAGCCTTTCAAGCAAAAGGGAACGGGCCGCGCCCGCGCCGGTATGACGTCTTCGCCCCTGTGGCGCGGCGGCGGCCGGATCTTCCCGAACATGCCCGACGAGAACTTCACGCAGAAGATCAACAAGAAGATGTACCGCGCCGGCATGGCCGCCATCTTCTCGCAGCTCGCTCGCGAAGGCCGTCTGGCCGTGGTCGATTCCTTCAAGGTGGATTCGCCCAAGACCAAGTCGCTCGCAGCCAAGTTCAAGGCGCTCAATCTCGAGTCCGTGCTCGTGATCGCCGAGGAAGTCGACGAGAACCTGTACCTCGCCTCGCGCAACCTGGTGAACGTTCTGGTGGTCGAGCCGCGCTACGCCGATCCGGTGTCGCTGGTGCACTACAAGAAGGTGATCGTCACCAAGGGTGCCGTCGACAAGCTCAAGGAGATGTTCGCATGAGCCGCATGAATCCTACGCCGGCCTTCCGCTCGCAGTTCGCCGAAGGGCGTCTGATGGCCGTGCTGGTCGCGCCGATCGTGTCCGAGAAGGCCACGATGGTCGGCGAGAAGTCCAATGCCGTCACCTTCAAGGTGCTGCAGGACGCCACCAAGCCCGAGATCAAGGCCGCCGTCGAACTGATGTTCAAGGTCGAAGTCCAGGGCGTCTCGGTGCTCAACACCAAGGGCAAGGCCAAGCGTTTCGGCAAGTCCATGGGTCGTCGCGACAACGTTCGCAAGGCCTATGTCACGCTGAAGCCGGGCCAGGAGCTCAACCTCGTCGGGGAAGGCGCTTAATCATGGCCGTCATCAAGCTGAAACCCACCTCGCCGGGCCAACGCGGCACGGTGAAGGTCTCGCGCGATCACCTGTTCAAGGGTGCTCCGCACGCGGCGCTGCTGGAACCCCAGTTCCAGAAGGCCGGCCGCAACAACAACGGCCACATCACGACCCGTCACCGGGGCGGCGGCCACAAGCACCACTATCGTGTGGTCGACTTCGTGCGCAACAAGGACGGGATCCCGGCCAAGGTCGAGCGCATCGAATACGACCCGAACCGCACCGCGCACATCGCGCTGGTGTGCTACGCCGATGGCGAACGCCGCTACATCATCGCCCCGCGCGGTCTGGAAGCCGGTGCGACGCTGCTGAGCGGCTCGGAAGCCCCGATCCGCGCCGGCAACACGCTGCCCATCCGCAACATTCCGGTCGGCTCGACGATCCACTGCATCGAACTGCAGCCCGGCAAGGGCGCGCAGATCGCACGCTCGGCCGGCACGTCGGCGACGCTGCTGGCACGTGAAGGCGTCTACGCCCAGGTGCGCATGCGCTCGGGCGAAGTGCGTCGCATCCACGTCGAATGCCGCGCCACGATCGGCGAAGTCGCCAACGAAGAGCACAGCCTGCGCCAGCTCGGCAAGGCCGGTGTGAAGCGTCACATGGGCATACGCCCGACCGTCCGCGGCGTGGTGATGAACCCGGTCGACCACCCGCACGGTGGCGGCGAAGGCAAGACCGGCGAAGGCCGTCATCCTGTCGACCCATGGGGCAACCTGACCAAGGGCTATCGCACCCGTAACAACAAGCGCACGCAAGTCTTCATCGTGTCGCGTCGCAAGAAATAAGGGGATAGCCAATGACACGCTCTCTCAAGAAGGGTCCCTTCGTCGATCACCACCTGGTGGCCAAGGCCGACAAGGCCGTGACGAACAAGGACAAGAAGCCGATCAAGACCTGGTCGCGTCGCTCGATGGTCCTGCCCGAATTCATCGGACTGACCATCGCCGTGCACAACGGCAAGCAGCACGTGCCCGTGTACATCACCGACCAGATGGTTGGCCACAAGCTCGGCGAATTTGCGCTCACGCGCACGTTCAAGGGGCACCCCGCGGACAAGAAAGTCCAGAAGAAGTAAGGAACGACCATGTCTGAAACACGTGCAGTCCTCCGCGGTGTCCGCCTCTCGGTCGACAAGGGCCGTCTGGTGGCCGATCTGATCCGCGGCAAGAAGGTCGATCAAGCGCTCAACGTCCTGCAGTTCACGCAGAAGAAGGCCGCTGTGATCATCAAGAAGGTGCTCGAGTCGGCCATCGCCAACGCCGAGCACAACGACGGTGCCGACATCGACGAACTGAAGGTCAAGACCATCTACGTCGAACAAGGCGCCACGCTCAAGCGCTTCACCGCGCGTGCCAAGGGCCGCGGCAACCGCATCAGCAAGCCCACGTGCCATGTGTACGTGACGGTTGGCAACTAAGAGGCCGGAAGACTATGGGACAGAAAATCCACCCCACCGGCTTCCGCCTTGCGGTCAGCCGCAACTGGTCCAGCCGCTGGTACGCCAGCAACAAGGACTTCGCCGGCATGCTGGCCGAAGACATCAAGGTGCGCGAGTACCTGAAGAAGAAGCTCAAGAACGCATCCGTTTCGCGCGTGCTGATCGAGCGTCCCGCCAAGAACGCACGCATCACGATCTACTCGGCACGTCCGGGTGTCGTGATCGGCAAGAAGGGTGAAGACATCGAAAACCTCAAGCGCGAGCTCGGCAAGCAGCTGGGTGTGCCGGTCGCGGTCAACATCGAGGAAGTGCGCAAGCCCGAGATCGATGCCAAGCTGATCGCAGACAGCATCACGCAGCAGCTCGAGAAGCGCATCATGTTCCGCCGCGCCATGAAGCGCGCGATGCAGAACGCCATGCGTCTGGGTGCCCAAGGCATCAAGATTATGTCGTCGGGCCGCCTGAACGGCATCGAGATCGCACGCTGCGAGTGGTACCGTGAAGGTCGCGTGCCCCTCCACACCCTGCGCGCCGACATCGACTACGGCACCTCGGAAGCCAAGACGACCTACGGCGTCATCGGCGTTAAGGTCTGGGTCTACAAGGGCGACACGCTGGGTCGCAACGACCTGCCGGCCGTCGAGACGCCGCGTCCCGACGACGAGCGCCGTCCCCGTGGCCCGCGCCGCGATGGCCGCCCGGGTGGCGACCGTCCGGGTTCGGACCGTCGTGGTCCGAGCTCCGGCCCGCGCGCCGGTGCCCGTGGCCCGATCGGTGGCAACACCGCACCGGCCGATGGCAGCGACAAGCCCGCAGAAGCGACCGGCGGTGCCGGTGACTCGAAACCCGCCGTTAAGCGCGTCCGCAAAGCCGCGCCAGCTGCAGCAGCTGACGGTGCCAAGACCGAGTGATCGGTCTTAGAACTACGGAGTAAACAACATGCTGCAACCTGCACGCAGAAAGTTCCGCAAGGAACAAAAGGGTCGCAACACCGGTGTCGCGACCACGGGCAATTCGGTCGCCTTCGGCGACTTCGGCCTGAAATGCACCGACCGCGGCCGTCTGACGGCGCGCCAGCTCGAAGCCGCACGTCGTGCGATCTCGCGTCACGTCAAGCGCGGTGGCCGCATCTGGATCCGGGTGTTCCCCGACAAGCCGATCTCCACCAAGCCCGCCGAAGTGCGGATGGGTAACGGCAAGGGCAACCCCGAGTACTACGTCGCGGAAATCCAGCCGGGCAAGATCGTGTTCGAGATCGTCGGCGTCCCCGAAGAACTCGCTCGCGAAGCCTTCCGTCTGGCGGCTGCCAAGCTGCCGCTGCGTACCACCTTCGTCGCGCGCCAGCTCGGCACCTGATCGAGGAGAACACTCATGGCACTACGTAAGAAGAAGGACGCCGCGGCCCAGCCGGCCAAGGTGTCGAAGGCCGCCGCGCTGCGCGACAAGGATGTCGCCGGTCTCGCGACGGAAATCAAGGATCTGCAGAAGGCCCATTTCGGCCTGCGCATGCAGAAGGCCACGCAGCAGCTGACGAACACGTCGACGCTGCGCGTCACGCGCCGCGACATCGCGCGCGCCAAGACCGTTCTTGCTCAGAAGCAGCAAGAAACCCAAGCCGCCAAGTAAGGAGTGAACATGACGGAAGCTAAAAAATCCCTCAAGCGCACCTTGATCGGCAAGGTGGTCAGCGACAAGCGTGCCAAGACCGTGACCGTGCTGGTCGAGCGTCGTGTGAAGCACGAGCTCTACGGCAAGATCGTGGCCAAGACGAGCAAGTACCACGCGCACGACGAGAACGGTGAATACCATCTCGGCGACACCATCGAGATCACCGAGAGCCGTCCGATCTCGAAGACCAAGAACTGGGTCGTGACCCGTCTGGTCGAGAAGGCCGCCCTGGTCTGATCTCCGGCGCACGTCGCCCCTTCGCAAACGGCCCACAATGTGGGCCGTTTTCGTTTCCGCTTCCACCTTTCCCTTTTCCGGAGTCACATCATGATCAAGATCGGCGAATCCCTTCCCTCCGTCACGCTGCAAGAATATTCGGACATCGAAGGCGAGGCGTGCAGCATCGGACCGAACCCGGTCGATGTCACGAAAGCCGCTGCAGGCAAGACCATCGCGCTGTTCGCCCTGCCGGGCGCTTTCACGCCGACCTGCTCGGCCAAGCACGTGCCGGGCTATGTCGAGCATTTCGACGACCTCAAGGCCGCCGGCGTGGACGAGATCTGGTGCGTGAGCGTGAACGACGCATTCGTGATGGGTGCCTGGGCGCGCGACCAGCAGACCGGCACGAAGGTCCGCATGCTGGCCGATGGCAGCGGCGACTTCGCGCGTGCGACGGGCCTCACGCTCGATCTCTCGGCACGCGGCATGGGCGTGCGCAGCACCCGCTATTCGATGCTGGTGAGGGATGGAAAGGTCGTGACGCTCAACATCGAGTCGCCCGGCAAGTTCGAGGTCAGCAACGCCGAAACCCTGCTCGCTCAGGCCAAGGCCTGACCGGCCGGATGCTGTCGCCGCAGGCGATCCCCGCCGAGCCGAAGCCTGTCTACAGGTCGACCTTCAGGTAGTGCGAGCCCGCGATCGGGTTGTGGTAGTAGGGCGGCACGGCCTCGAAACCGAGGTCCTCGTAGAGCGCGCGCGCGGATTCCATGTCGTCCAGCGTGTCGAGCAGGACGCACGCATACCCGGCATGGCGCGCCGCGTCGAGGATGGCTTCCGCTAGTTGACGCCCCACGCCCAGACCACGGAATGCCGGACGGACGTAGAGCCGCTTCATCTCGGCCGCGTTTGGGTAGTCGACCGTGTCGAGCGGGCGCAATGCGCAGCAACCCGCGATCCTTACGCTGCGGCCGCCATGGCGCAACAGGCCTCGGTCGTCCGCCGTTTCGGCCCGGGATACGTCGGCCGCTGCGTCATCGCCAACATCGGGCGCGACCAGCGCCAGCAGCAGCTTGCCGCGTGGCTCGGCATAGTCGCCCGGCAACAGTGCCAGTTCGCGCTCGAAATCCTGAAAACCCAGGTCGATGCCCAGCGCCTGCGCATAGTCCTCGAACAGGGCGCGGGTCGCTGCCAGTTCGTGGGTTTCCGAAGGCTGGAACAGCAGCACCGACGATGCGCCCACCAAGGGCAGCGGCCTGGAGGAAGCGGCATTCATGTCGAACGCGGAGCCATCGGTGGGTCGATGCGCGGAGCCATCACCGTGCGACCTTCACGCTTCGGCCAGCAGCTTCTCGATGAGCCGATGCAGTTCCGCGAAGTCGGGTTCGCCGACATAGCGCTTCACGATCCGGCCGCGCTTGTCGACGATGTAGGTGGTCGGTGTGAGCGCCACGTCGCCCCAGGCCTTGGCGACAGCACCGGTGTTGTCGATGGCGACGTCGAAGGGCAGCTTGCGCGTCTGGGCGAAGTTCACCACGTAGCTCGGCGGGTCGTAGCTCATGGCGACGGCCAGCGTGTCATAGCCTCGGGCCTTGTACTTGTCGTGGGTGGCAATAATGCGGGGCATCTCGGCCACGCAGGTGACGCAGCTGGTGGCCCAGAAATTCACCAGGGTGACCTTGCCCTTCAGGTCCTCGGTCGACGTCTTGCGGCCGTCGAGCAGCACGAAGGTCGAGGCCGGCGCCGCCGACGCCCCGGTGTTCATGTAGACGGCCGCTCCAGCCGCCAGGGCGATCGCGAGAGCGGCGACAGGGAGGAGTTTTTTCATGGGAGATCGATCGATGAAGCGCAGAAATTTTAATTCCGCCTGCCTGGCCCTTCCAGCGGGACTGGCATGGATGGCCATGCAGCAGGCTCACGCGCTCTCGCTGGGCGACCTCAGCAGCGGCGACGCCGCGAGCGGCGTCAAGGCCGCGCTGGAGAAGGGCGCCACGGTGGCGGTCGGCCTGCTGGGCCGGCCCGACGGCTTCCTGAACAATCCGCGTGTGCGGATCCCGCTGCCGGGCTATCTGGAAAAAGCCACCCAGATGCTCCGGATGGTGGGGCAGAGCGGGCGCATCGACGAACTCGTGACCGCCATGAACCGCGCGGCCGAGCAGGCGGTGCCGGCGTCGAAGGACCTGCTGATCTCCGCCGTGCGCGGCATGAGCGTGTCCGACGCCAAGGGCATCCTGACGGGCGGCGACACCTCGGTCACCGAGTTCTTCGTCGGCAAGACGCGTGCGCCGCTGACCGAGCGCTTCCTGCCGATCGTCACCACGGCCACCGCCCGCGTGCAGCTGGCCGACAAGTACAACGCGATCGCCGCCAAGGCGTCCGGCCTGGGCCTGATGAAGTCGGAGGACGCCAACATCCAGCGCTACGTCACGGGCAAGTCCCTCGACGGGCTCTACCTCGTGATCGGCGACGAGGAACGCAAGATCCGGCAGGACCCGGTGGGCAGCGGCAGCGCGATCCTGCAGAAGGTCTTCGGCGCGCTGCGCTGAACGGCGTTCCCCGTTTCCATTCCGTCGTCCCGGATGCCCATGCGTCGCCGCTTCGACATCGTCCCGGCCAGCCTGGCGATCCTGCTCGTCGCCTGCACGCCCACCTTCAACTGGCGCGAGGTGCCGGTGGGCGACGGCGACCTGGTCGCGCTGCTGCCCTGCAAGCCCGATCGCGCCGAGCGGATGCTGCCCCTGGGAACCGACTCGGTGCGCGTCGACATGGCCGGCTGCGAGGCCGGCGGCGTCACCTTCGCGGTCGCGCATGCCGAGGCCTCGGGGCCGGCGCAGGCATCGGCCTGGCTCGATGCCTGGCGCCGGGCGACGCGCGCCCGGCTCGCGGGCCGCGCATCGACCGAGGCGGCAGGCGCGCTGCCGCGTGCCGCCGCCGCGCCGGCGCCGCTGCGGCTCGACGCCCCGATGGGCACGGGCGACGATCGGGCCCCGCCCATGCGGGTCCTGTGGTTCGCGCGACAGCACCCGCGCGGCGTGTCGCTCTACCAGGCGACGGCCATCGGCCAGCCTTCGTCGACCGAGGCTCTGGAAACCTTCTTCGAAGGCCTGCGCCTGCCATGAGAACGGCGCCGGGCCGTTCGCCCGGAGCAAGCTCGCATAATCGATCCCCACTCTCCCGCTCTGCATGAACAGCATCCTCATCATCGCCCACGCGCCCTTGGCCAATGCCCTGCGGCAGTGCGCGCTGCATGTCTTTCCCGAAAGCGAATCCACGGTGTTCGCGCTCGACGTCCTGCCCAACGTGTCGGCCGAGGAAACGCTCGCCGTCGCCCGCATCACGCTCGAACAGATGCAGCGCACTCCGGACGACAAGGTGCTGGTGCTGGGCGACATGTTCGGCGCGACGCCCTGCAACGTGGCGCACAAGCTGGTCGACGGCGTGAACTCGCGGCTGGTGGCCGGTGTCAACCTGCCGATGCTCATCCGCGTGCTGAGCTACCGCCGGGAGCCGCTGCACACGCTGGCCGAACGCGCCGTGGTCGGCGGCGGGGCCGGCGTCATGCAGGTCGCGGTGGCCGCGCCTCAAAACCAGTCGAAGAGAAAACCCAGTGATAAAGACCACAGTGACGATCAGCAATAAGCTGGGCCTGCATGCCCGCGCGTCGGCCAAGCTCACCAAGCTCGCCGGCAGCTTCCCGTGCGAGGTCTGGATCTCGCGCGGCGAGCGACGCGTCAACGCCAAGAGCATCATGGGCGTGATGATGCTGGCCGCGGGCATCGGCACCGTGGTGCAGCTCGACACCGAAGGCGACCAGGCCCAGCAGGCCATGGACGCGCTGGTGGCCCTCATCAACGACAAGTTCGGCGAAGGCGAGTGATGGCCGACCGTTGCCGTCCGGACGCCTCCCCGGTGCGCGCATGACGTTCTCCATCCACGGCCTCCCGGTCGCGCGAGGCATCGCCATCGGGCGCGCGGTGCTGGTGGTGTCGAGCCGCATCGACGTCGCCCACTACTTCATCAAGCCCGAGGAGGTCGATGCCGAGATCGATCGCGTGCGGTCCGCGCGCAACGCCGTCGCCGATGAACTGACGCGGCTGCAGGCCAGCGTCGCGCTGATGGGGCCGAACGACGCGCCGCACGAGCTCGCCGCGCTGCTCGAGGTCCACCAGATGCTGCTGCAGGACGAGGCCCTCGCCGGCGGCGTCAAGCAGTGGATCACGGGGCGCCTTTACAACGCCGAGTGGGCCCTGACGACCCAGCTCGAGGTCATCGCGCGCCAGTTCGACGAGATGGAGGACGAGTACCTGCGCGAACGCAAGGCCGACCTCGAGCAGGTGGTCGAGCGCATGCTGCACCGCATGAAGGGCACCGCCGCGGTGCTGGCGCCGTCGCCGCCGCCGCGCAGGAAGCGCGCGGCCATGGCCGCGAGCGAGGACGACGACGACGCCCCGCACGACCCGACCTCGGTCGACGGCGTCGACGTGCCGCTGGTGCTGATCGCGCACGACCTCTCGCCGGCCGACATGCTGCAGTTCAAGAAGAGCGTGTTCGCGGGCTTCGTCACCGACGTGGGCGGACGCACCTCGCACACGGCGATCGTCGCGCGCAGCATGGACATCCCGGCCGTGGTGGGCGCGCGCACGGCGAGCCAGCTGGTGCGCCAGGACGACTGGGTCATCATCGACGGCGACGCCGGCGTGATGATCGTCGACCCCTCGCCCATCATCCTGGCCGAATACGGCTTCAAGCAGCGCCAGGGCGATCTCGAGCGCGGCCGGCTCTCGCGCCTGCGCCACAAGCCCGCCGTCACGCTCGACGGCGAGCGCGTCGAGCTGCTGGCCAACATCGAACTGCCCGACGACACGGTCGGCGCGGTCAAGGCCGGTGCCGCCGGCGTCGGCCTGTTCCGCAGCGAGTTCCTGTTCATGGGACGCGAGGCGCAGCACCTCGCGCGGCTGCCCGACGAGGAGGAGCAGTACCTCGCCTACCGGCGCGCGGTCGAAGGCATGCAGGGCATGCCGGTCACGATCCGCACCATCGACATCGGCGCCGACAAGCCGCTCGACGGCAAGGCGACGCGCCAGGAGCACCTCAATCCCGCGCTGGGCCTGCGCGCCATCCGCTGGAGCCTGGCCGACCCGGCGATGTTCCTGACGCAGCTGCGCGCCATCCTGCGCGCGGCCGCGCACGGCGGGGTCCACCTGCTGATCCCGATGCTCGCGCACACCTTCGAGATCCGCCAGACGCTCGCGCTCATCGACGAGGCGCGCGCCCAGCTCGACCGCCGGGGCATGGCGCACGGGCCGGTGAAGCTCGGCGCCATGATCGAGATCCCGGCCGCGGCGCTGATGGTCGGCACCTTCCTCAAGCATTTCGATTTCCTGTCGATCGGCACCAACGACCTGATCCAGTACACGCTGGCCATCGACCGCACCGACGAGTCCGTCGCGCACCTCTACGACCCCGCGCATCCGGCCGTGCTGCGCCTGGTGGCCGACACCATCGCCGAGTGCCGCCGTCAGGGCAAGAGCGTGAGCGTGTGCGGCGAGATGGCCGGCGACGTGACCTTCACGCGCCTGCTGCTGGGGCTGGGCCTGCGCAGCTTCTCCATGCATCCCTCGCGCATCCTGGCCGTCAAGCAGGAGGTGCTGCGCGCCGACACGTCCAAGCTCGCATCCTGGGCGCAGGAGGTGCTGAGGGCGGACGATCCGGCCGAGGCGCTGCTGCCGAGCGTCCAGGCCTGAGCCGCCGCGGCGTCAGCCGCCGACCTTGTTCGGCGAGCGCCAGGCCCGTTCGAACGGCAGGCGCCACGCGTGCGGCGCGATCAGCTGATGCACCGCCTTCGGGCCCCAGGAGCCGGGCTCGTACAGGCGCACGGGCGGCGGCGCCTCGAGCAGCTGGGACGACACCTGCCACAGCCGCTCGATGCCCTCTGCCGTGGTGAAGAGCGTGCTGTCGCCGCGCATCGCGTCGAGGATCAGGCGCTCGTAGGCCTCGAGCACCTCGCCGGCCAGGCCGGTGTCGTGCATGGCGAACTGCAGGCTGAGCTTGTCCAGCCGCATGCCGGGGCCGGGGCGCTTGCCGTAGAACGACAGCGACATCTTCGAGGCGTCGGCCAAGTCGAAGGTCAGGTGGTCCGGTCCCTGCGCGCCGACGCCCGAACCGGCCGGGAACATGCTCTTGGGCGGCTCCCGGAAAGCGATCGAGATGATCCGCTGGCCCTCGGCCAGGCGCTTGCCGGTGCGCAGGTAGAACGGCACGCCGGCCCAGCGCCAGTTGTCGATGTGGCACTTCAGCGCGATGAAGGTCTCGGTGTCCGAATCCGGGTCGACGCCCTCCTCGTTGCGGTAGCCGCTGTACTGGCCGCGCACCACGTCGCCCGACTGGATCGGCACCATGCTGCGGAACACCTTGTTCTTCTCCTCGCCGATGGGCTGCGGATCGAGCGAGGTCGGCGGCTCCATCGCCATGAAGCCGACGATCTGGAACAGGTGCGTCACCACCATGTCGCGGTAGGCGCCGGTCTGCTCGTAGAAGCCCGCGCGCTTGCCCAGACCGAGCGTCTCGGGCACGTCGATCTGCACGTGGTCGATGAAGTTGCGGTTCCAGATCGGCTCGAACAGACCGTTGGCGAAGCGGAAGGCCAGGATGTTCTGCGCCGCCTCCTTGCCCAGGAAGTGGTCGATGCGGAAGATCTGCTCCTCCTGGAACACCTCGTGCAGCCGGCGGTTGAGCGCCACGGCACTGGCCAGGTCGGTGCCGAAGGGCTTCTCCATGACGATGCGCGCGCGCTCCACCAGCCCGGCCTCGCCGAGCATGCGCACCACCGGCAGCGCCGCGTTGGGCGGCACGCTCAGGTAGTGCAGTCGCCGGCATTCGGTGCCCAGCGAGGCCTCGGCCCGATCGACGGCCGCCCGCAGGGCCTCGGCGCCGCCCGACAGCGGCACGTAGTCGAGCGTGGCGGCGAAGGCGTCCCAGGCCTCCTGCGTGACCTTGCGGCTGCCGAACTCGTCGAGCGACGAGCGGGCGACGGCGCGGAAGCCGTCGGCGTCGAGTTCGTCGAGCGACACGCCGATGATCCGGCAGGCCGGGATGAAGCCGGTGCTGCAGAGGTGGAACAGGCCGGGCAGCAGCTTGCGCCGCGCCAGGTCGCCGGTGGCGCCCACCAGCACCACGGCCTGGGGAAAGCGCGGACCGACGCCGGGAGGGATCTTGGCCATGGTGGTCATCGGAAAGTGGAAGGATGACGGGACAAGCGATTTCGGTGCCAGCCGCTCAGCGGCGCAGCAGGTCGCGCAGCTCGCGCTTGAGCACCTTGCCGATGGCGCTGCGCGGCAGCTCGTCGATGAAGTGCAGCTGCGCCAGGCGCTGCGTCTTGCCCAGTTGCGCGTTGGCCCACTGCAGCAGCGCGTCGCCGGCGGTCGCGTCGCCCGCGGCCGGCACCACGAAGGCGACCGGCGTCTCGCCCCACTCGGCCGAGGGCACACCGACCACCGCCGCGTCCGCCACGCCCGGGTGCGCGCGCAGCACCGCTTCCAGGTCGCTCGGATAGATGTTGAAGCCGCCGCTGATGACCAGGTCCTTGCGGCGGTCGAACAGCGTGAGGAAGCCGTCGTCGTCGAAGCGGCCGACGTCGCCGGTGCGGATGAAGCGTCGGCCGTCGGGTGCGAACCACTCGGCCTCGCGCGTCTTCTCCGGCTGGCGGTGGTAGCCGACCATCATCCCGGCCGAGTGCCCCACCACCTCGCCGGCCTCGCCGCGCGCGACCTCGCGGCCGTCCTCGTCGATCAGCCGGATGTCGCTGCCCTCGGCCGGCTGGCCGACGGTGTGGAGCTTGTCCGGATGCCGATGCGCCTCCAGGATGCAGGTGCCGCCGCCCTCGGTCATGCCGTAGAACTCGACCAGCCCGCCCGGCCAGCGCGCCAGCACGTCGGCCTTGAGCGCGGCGTGGAAGGGTGCGCTGGTGCTGAACTTGAAGCGGAACGACGCCAAGTCGTGCGCGCCGAAGGCCGGATGCGCCATGAGCCGCTGGTACTGCACCGGCACCAGCATCGTGTGCGTGACGCGGTGCGTCTGCGCCAGCGCCAGGTAGCCGGCGGCGTCGAACTTCGGCATCAGGATCACGCAGCCGCCGAAGGCGATCGTCGGGAAGAACACGACCAGCGTGGTGTTGGAGTAGAGCGGCGTCGACAGCAGCGTGACCGTGTCCGGGCCGTAGTCGTAGCGCGCGCCGCGCTTGACGTGCGACCAGCGCATGCCGTGGCCCTGCACGATACCCTTGGGCTCGCCCGTGGTGCCGGAGGAATAGATGATGTTGAACGGCGAAGCCGGGGCCAGTGTGACCGCAGCGGGCCGTGCCCCGGAGAGCGCCAGCCACGTCCCGAGCCCGGTGCCGGCCGGGGAACCGTCCAGCGCGATGCGCGGCGGATCGCCCGGGAGCGCCGGGCCGAAGGTCTCCGCCGCCGCGGCGTCGACGAACAGCAGGCGCGCGTCGGCGTCCTGCTGCATCCGACGCAGGCTCGTCGAGGTCGAACCGGGTGCGAGCGGCGCGACCGCGACGCCGGCGCGCAGGGCGCCCAGGAAGACGCTGGCGTAGGCGGCGGAGGACGCCGCGCAGATCGCGATGGCGTCGCCGGTCTCCAGGCCGTCGCGCTGCAGGGCGGCCGCGATGCGGTCCATCGCGGCATCGAGTTGGGCGTAGGTAAGCGTGGTGCCGGGATCGCGCAGGGCGGGATCGGCGGGCCGCTCGCGCGCATGGATGCGGATCAGGTCGGAGATCGTGCCGAAGTCCTGTGCCAGCACGTCTTGCAGGAAGGGGAGGGAGGCGGTCATGGGCGAGCGACGGTGGGTGGAACGGGCGGCGCCGTGTCCGTGCGCCGCCTGTCAGTGTGCCGCAGCCCGACGCGGATGCCGGTCGCCCGCTTGACCGGACTCCGCGGCGCCGCAGCGCCCGAGGATTCAGACGCCCGCGGCGTGCGCCTGCTCGTCGGCGTGGTAGCTGCTGCGCACCATGGCGCCGACCGCCGCGTGACTGAAGCCCATCTCGTAGGCCTTCTCCTCGAACATCCTGAAGGTGTCGGGATGCACGTAGCGGCGCACCGGCAGGTGCGAGTTCGACGGCGACAGGTACTGACCGATGGTCAGCATGTCGATGTCGTGCGCGCGCATGTCGCGCATCACCTGCAGGATCTCCTCGTCGGTCTCGCCCAGGCCGACCATGATGCCGCTCTTGGTCGGCACGTTCGGGTGCAGCGCCTTGAACTTCTTGAGCAGGTTGAGGCTGAACTGGTAGTCGCTGCCGGGACGCGCTTCCTTGTAGAGGCGCGGAGCGGTCTCGAGGTTGTGGTTCATCACGTCCGGCGGCGCGGCCTTGAGGATCTCCAGCGCGCGGTCGTCGCGGCCGCGGAAGTCGGGCACCAGGATCTCGATCTGCGTCGTGGGAGAGAGCTCGCGGATGTTGCGGATGCACTCGACGAAATGGCCGCTGCCGCCGTCGCGCAGGTCGTCGCGGTCGACGCTGGTGATCACCACGTACTTCAGGCGCAGCTTGGCGATGGTGCGCGCCAGATTGAGCGGCTCGTCCTTGTCGAGCGGGTCGGGCCGGCCGTGGCCGACGTCGCAGAACGGGCAGCGCCGCGTGCACTTGTCGCCCATGATCATGAAGGTCGCGGTGCCCTTGCCGAAGCACTCGCCGATGTTCGGGCACGAGGCTTCCTCGCACACCGTGTGCAGGTTGTTCTCGCGTAGGATCTGTTTGATCTCGTAGAAGCGCGTGGTCGGCGAGCCGGCCTTCACGCGGATCCATTCGGGTTTCTTCAGCGTCTCGCCCTGCACGACCTTCACCGGGATGCGCGAGAGCTTGGCGGCGGCCTTCTGCTTGGCCAGCGGGTTGTAGTTCTCGGCACTCTGGCTCTCGCGCACGACGGGCGACGGCGTGACCGGGGACGGGACGGGGGCGAGGACGGCTTCGGAGGGATTCATGGGGCTCGGACTTTCAAGGCGCCAGGTACGCGCCGAGCTTGTCGCCCAGCACGCGTGCGGCTTCTTCCCAGGGGATGTGGACGTCGATTGTAGAAAGATCGACCGTTTTCAGGCTCGCATAGCCACAGGGGTTGATGCGCGAGAAGGGTTCCAGGTCCATCGCCACGTTGAGCGACACGCCGTGGTAGGTGCCGTGGCGAGCGACCTTGATGCCGAGCGCGGCGATCTTGCCGAGCCCCCTGAAGGGATCCAGGGCCGGGAACGGACCGGTCAGCGCCGCGTGGGAGAACGGGTCGTCGAGCCGCACGTAGATGCCCGGCGAGCCCGGCACGCGGTGCCCCGTCACGCCGAAGTGGGCGAGCGTGGCGATCACCGACGATTCGATGCGGAAGACGTATTCCTTGACGAAGTAGCCGGCGCGGCGCAGGTCCAGCAATGGATAGGCGACGACCTGGCCCGGCCCGTGGAAGGTGACCTGCCCGCCACGGTCGGTCTGCACCACCGGGATGTCGCCCGGATTCAGCACGTGTTCGGTCTTGCCCGCGAGGCCTTGCGTGTACACCGGCGGGTGCTCGCACAGCCAGAGTTCGTCGGGCGTGTCGGGGGTGCGGTCGGCGGCGAAGGCGCGCATGGCGTCGTAGGTCGCGCGGTAGTCGACGCGGCCGCGCACGATGGCGACCGGCGCCGCCACGACCGCGCCGGCCGATGCCGTCAAAGCACCACCTTGACCATCGGGTGCGAGGACAGCGTGCGGTAGAGTTCGTCGAGCTGCTCGCGGCTCGTGGCCGTCACGGTGATCGTCACACCCAGGTAGTTGCCTCCCTTGCTGGGCCGCAATTCGATGCTTCCGGCATCGAACGTCGGGTCGAAGCGCTCGGCGATCTGGGT
Organism: Variovorax sp. PvP013; assembly: GCF_050435945.1. NCBI lineage: Bacteria > Pseudomonadati > Pseudomonadota > Betaproteobacteria > Burkholderiales > Comamonadaceae > Variovorax > Variovorax sp. PvP013. The sequence goes on along the minus strand of NZ_JBNDLF010000009.1, from coordinate 128,433 downwards.
CACCGCGTGGACGAAGCCATCCACCTTGGCACCCATCACCTTGATGGGGAAGAGCGAGGGATATTCGATCAGCGACGGTGCTGGCGGCGTCGTGTCTGCGGAGGGGGGCGGAGGCGTCTGAGTCATGGCGGTGTAAGCATGAAGGTATAAAGTTCCCCACGGACCCGCTCGGTCATGGTCGAATCGCGGGGGTTTTTACTTATAATCAATGGCTTTGTAAAATTCAGCGGTTCTCTGTCAACCTGCGGTGCGCATTCCAATGACAACCAGCACCCTCGAAAACCAGATGAATCCTGAAGTGGATGTCGAAGACTCCGATTTCAAGCCGCTGAGCGCCCAGGAGGCGCAACAGCTCCGCGAAGCCCATCCCGAACCGTCGCCCTGGTGGGTGATCGTGGCCCAGGTGGCCGCAGGATTGGTCGTGGCGGGAATCGCGTGGGTCTGGACGGGTCGGCCGGTGGCCGGTGCGTCGGCACTCTACGGAGCGCTGGCAGTGGCGATCCCGGCGGCGTTGTTCGTCCGGGGCCTCGTCAGGGGAACGAAGGCAGGTTCGCAGGCGGGTGCTCCCGCTGCCGCCATGCTGAGGTTCGCCGTCTGGGAGATGACCAAACTCGTGTTGACCGTGGCCTTGCTGGCGGCGGCGCCCTGGGTGGTCGGCGGCCTGAGCTGGCTGGCGTTGCTGGCCGGTGTCGTGGCCGCGATGAAAATGTATTGGGTCGCCCTCGTGGTGCGGCCCAAGTTGTTGAACCGTATTTGATTCTTTAGAGAGACGCGTAAAGATGGCCGCTGAAGGACACGCACCGACCGCGAGTGAATACATCGTTCACCATTTGCAGCACTGGCAGGTGAACTGGGGCCTCGAACCCGTCACCCAGAAGGCGATCGTCGACTTTAACGTCATCAACCTCGACTCCGTGCTCTATGCGTTGGCGATCGGCGTGATCGGCTGCTTCGTGCTTTGGTTGGCCGCGCGCAAGGCGACCGCCGGCGTGCCGGGCCGCTTCCAGGCGGCCGTCGAGATCCTCGTCGAGATGGTCGACAACCAAGCCCGCGCCAACATCCACAACGCCACCAGCCGCAAGTTCATCGCGCCGCTGGCGCTCACCGTGTTCGTCTGGATCTTCCTGCTCAACGCCATGGACATGCTGCCGGTCGACCTGCTGCCGGCGCTGTGGGCCAAGTTCCACGAAGCCTCCGGCGGCGATCCGCACCACGCCTACATGCGCGTCGTGCCCACGGCCGACCTCTCTACCACGCTGGGCCTGTCGACCTCCGTCCTGCTCCTGTGCCTGTTCTACAGCGTCAAGATCAAGGGTCTGGGCGGCTGGGGCCACGAACTCATCACGGCACCCTTCGGCGCGCATCCCGTGCTCTGGCCCATCAACTTCCTGATGCAGGTCATCGAATATCTGGCCAAGACCGTCTCGCACGGCATGCGGCTGTTCGGCAACATGTATGCCGGCGAACTGGTCTTCATGCTGATCGCGCTCATGGGCGGTGCGATGGCGGCTTCGTTCTCGGGAGTGCTGCTGCCCATCGGGCACATCATTGCCGGAACTGTCTGGGCGATCTTCCACATCCTGGTGATCACGCTTCAGGCGTTCATTTTCATGATGCTGACGCTCATCTATCTGGGCCAGGCGCATGAAGGTCACTGAGCTTCGCTGCTCGCCCGTTCCCTTTGCCTGCTTTCGTTTTTTCTTTCGCTTTCAATCTGTAATCTAAGGAGTCATCATGGAAAACATTCTCGGTCTCGTCGCTCTGGCTAGTGGTTTGATCGTCGGCCTCGGCGCGATCGGTGCTTCCATCGGCATCGCTCTGATGGGCGGCAAGTTCCTCGAGGCTTCGGCGCGTCAGCCCGAACTCATGAACGACCTGCAAACCAAGATGTTCATCTTGGCCGGTCTGATCGACGCCGCGTTCCTGATCGGTGTGGCCATCGCCCTGCTGTTCGCTTTCGCCAACCCGTTCGCCGCGACCTTCCTGGCCAACCTGCCCCGTTAAGCCCCGTTCAACGCCACTCTAGAAAGGTGTTGCCGTGAGTATCAACGCGACCCTGTTCGTTCAGGCCATCGTCTTCCTGCTGCTGGTGCTGTTCACGATGAAGTTCGTGTGGCCGCCCATCGCAAAGGCGCTGGACGAACGCGCACAAAAGATCGCCGCGGGCCTGGCGGCCTCCGACAAGGCCAAGGCGGAACTCGCCTCGGCTAACCAGCGCGTCGAGCAAGAACTGGTGAAGTCCCGCAACGAGACGACCAGCCTGCTGGCCGACGCCGAGCGCCGGGCCCAGCAGATCGTCGAGGAGGCCAAGGGCCGCGCGACGCTCGAAGCCAACAAGATCGTGACCGCCGCCCACGCCGAAGCCGAGCAGCAGTCCGTGCGCGCCCGCGAGGTCCTGCGCGAGCAGGTCGCCGCGCTGGCCGTCAAGGGCGCCGAGCAGATTCTCCGCAAGGAAGTCGACGCCGGTGTCCATGCCGACCTGCTCGCCCGCCTGAAGACCGAGCTCTGAGGACGACATGGCCGAACTCGCCACCATCGCCCGTCCGTATGCCGATGCGCTCTTCCAGGCGTCCTCGAACGACCTCGAAGGCACGGCCGGCTGGCTAGAGCAACTCGCGACGATCGCCGCGACGCCGCAGCTGCTGCAGTTCGCGTCCGATCCGAAGGTCTCCTCCGAACAGGTCTTCGATCTCGTCTCCGGCCTCACGTCCCACGTGCTGCCCGACGCGGGCAAGAATTTCCTGCGCACCGTGATCGACAACGGCCGGATCGCCGCCCTGCCCGAAGTCGCCGCCCAGTACCGCATGCTCCAGAATGCGAAGAGCGGTTCGTCGGACGCGGTGATCCACAGCGCCTTCCCGATCGACGACGCCACCCTGCGCGACATTGGCGTCGCGCTCGAACGCCGCTTCGGCCGCAAGCTGACCACCCGGGTGGAAAGCGATCCCTCGCTCATCGGCGGCATCCGTGTCGTCGTGGGCGACGAAGTCCTCGACACCTCCGTGAAGGCGCGTCTCGAGCAAATGAAAGCAGCGCTCACCGCTTGATGCGGCGAGGCGGTCGGCCCCATTTATTGAAAGAAGGAAAGAGTCATGCAACTCAATCCCGCAGAGATTTCCGAACTCATCAAGAGCCGCATCGAAGGCCTCGGCGTCAGCTCCGACATCCGCAACCAGGGCACCGTGGTGTCCGTGACCGACGGCATCGTGCGCGTGCACGGCCTGTCGGACGCGATGCAGGGTGAAATGCTGGAGTTCACGGCCACCGCCGACGGCACGCCGTCGTACGGCCTGGCGCTGAACCTCGAGCGCGACTCCGTCGGCGCCGTGATCCTGGGCGAGTACGAGCACATCTCCGAAGGCTCGACCGTCAAGTGCACGGGTCGCATCCTGGAAGTGCCCGTGGGCCCCGAGCTCATCGGCCGCGTGGTCAACGCGCTGGGCCAGCCGATCGACGGCAAGGGTCCGATCAACGCCAAGATGACCGACGTGATCGAGAAGGTCGCCCCGGGCGTGATCGCACGGAAGTCCGTCGACCAGCCCCTGCAGACCGGCCTGAAGTCCATCGACTCGATGGTGCCGGTCGGCCGCGGCCAGCGCGAACTGATCATCGGTGACCGCCAGACCGGCAAGACCGCCGTCGCGATCGACGCCATCATCAACCAGAAGGGCCAGGGCGTCACCTGCGTCTACGTCGCCATCGGCCAGAAGGCCTCGTCGATCAAGAACGTCGTGCGCGCGCTGGAGCAGGCCGGCGCGATGGACTACACCATCGTCGTCGCCGCCTCGGCCTCCGAGTCGGCCGCCATGCAGTACGTGTCGGCCTACTCCGGCTGCACGATGGGCGAGTACTTCCGCGATCGCGGCGAGGACGCGCTGATCGTCTACGACGACCTGTCCAAGCAGGCCGTCGCCTACCGCCAGGTCTCGCTGCTGCTGCGCCGCCCGCCGGGCCGCGAAGCCTATCCCGGCGACGTGTTCTATCTCCACAGCCGCCTGCTCGAGCGTGCCGCGCGCGTGAACGCCGACTACGTCGAAGCCTTCACCAAGGGCGAAGTCAAGGGCAAGACCGGCTCGCTGACCGCGCTGCCGATCATCGAGACGCAGGCCGGCGACGTGTCCGCCTTCGTGCCGACCAACGTGATCTCGATCACCGACGGCCAGATTTTCCTGGAGACCTCGCTGTTCAACGCCGGCATTCGCCCCGCCATCAACGCCGGTATCTCGGTGTCGCGCGTGGGTTCGTCGGCGCAGACGAAGATCATCAAGAGCCTGTCGGGCGGCATCCGTACCGACCTGGCCCAGTACCGCGAGCTGGCCGCGTTCGCGCAGTTCGCTTCGGACCTGGACGAAGCCACCCGCAAGCAGCTCGACCGCGGTGCCCGCGTGACCGAACTGCTCAAGCAGGCCCAGTACAGCCCGCTGCCGATCTCGCTGATGGGCGCCACGCTGTTCGCGGTGAACAAGGGCTTCATGGACGATCTGGAAGTCAAGAAGGTCCTGGCCTTCGAGCACGGCCTGCATCAGTTCCTGAAGACCAGCCATGCCGCGCTGCTCGACAAGATCGAGAAGGCCAAGGCGCTCGACAAGGACGCCGAAGCCGAACTGACCGCCGCCATCACGACCTTCAAGAAGTCGTTCGCCTGATGCCGTCGGCATCGTCGATGGCATTCGTGACCACCCCCGTCTAAGGAACCTCTATGGCAGCCGGCAAGGAAATTCGCGGCAAGATCAAATCGGTGGAGAACACCAAGAAGATCACCAAGGCCATGGAAATGGTGGCCGCGTCGAAGATGCGCAAGGCGCAGGAGCGCATGCGCGCCGCCCGTCCGTACAGCGAGAAGATCCGCCACGTGGCGGCCAACCTCGGCCAGGCGAATCCCGAGTACACGCACGCCTTCATGAAGACCAACGAGGCGAAGGCCGCGGGCTTCATCCTGGTGACGACCGACAAGGGCCTGTGCGGCGGCATGAACACCAACGTGCTGCGCGCGCTGACCACCAAGCTGCGCGAGCACCAGGCGGCCGGCACGGGCATCGAGGCGGTGGCGATCGGCAATAAGGGCCTGGGCTTCCTCAACCGCATCGGCGCCCGCGTCGTCTCGCACGTCACGCAGCTGGGCGACACGCCGCACCTCGACAAGCTCATCGGGCCGGTCAAGGTGCTGCTCGACGCCTATGCCGAAGGCAAGCTCAGCGCCGTCTACATCTGCTACACCAAGTTCATCAACACGATGAAGCAGGAATCGGTGGTCGAGCAGCTGTTGCCGCTCGCGGCGGACTCGATGAAGGTCGAGGCCGGCCAGATGTCGTGGGACTACATCTACGAACCCGACGCGCCGAGCGTGATCGACGAGTTGCTCGTGCGCTACGTCGAATCGCTGGTCTACCAGGCCGTGGCGGAGAACATGGCCTCGGAGCAGTCGGCGCGCATGGTGGCGATGAAGTCGGCCACCGACAACGCCGGCAACGTGATCAGCGAATTGAAGCTGATCTACAACAAGACCCGTCAGGCCGGCATCACCAAAGAGCTGTCGGAAATCGTGTCGGGCGCCGCGGCGGCCGCCGGCGTCTGAAGTCCAGACGACCTCAACCAGATTCAAAAATCAATTGGAGCAGATGATGGCTCAAGACAATGCAGTGCAAGGCAGGATCGTTCAATGCATCGGTGCCGTGGTCGACGTGGAATTCCCGCGCGACCACATGCCCAAGATCTATGACGCCTTGAAGTTCGAAGGCAGCGCGCTGACGCTCGAGGTGCAGCAGCAGCTCGGCGACGGCGTCGTGCGCACCATCGCGCTGGGCTCGTCCGACGGCCTGCGCCGCGGCCTGATGGTCACCAACACCCAGGCGCCGATCACCGTGCCCGTGGGCAAGGCGACGCTCGGCCGCATCATGGACGTGCTGGGCGCGCCCATCGACGAGCGCGGTCCCGTCGGCCAGGAGCTCACCGCGTCGATCCACCGCAAGGCACCGGCCTACGACGAACTCTCGCCGTCGACCGACCTGCTGGAGACCGGCATCAAGGTGATCGACCTGGTGTGCCCGTTCGCCAAGGGCGGCAAGGTGGGCCTGTTCGGCGGCGCCGGCGTGGGCAAGACCGTGAACATGATGGAACTCATCAACAACATCGCCAAGGCCCACTCGGGTCTGTCGGTGTTCGCTGGCGTGGGCGAACGGACCCGCGAAGGCAACGACTTCTATCACGAGATGGCCGACTCCGGCGTCGTGAACCTCGAGAAGCTCGAGGACTCGAAGGTCGCCATGGTCTACGGCCAGATGAACGAGCCCCCGGGCAACCGCCTGCGCGTGGCCCTGACCGGCCTGACCATCGCCGAGTCGTTCCGCGACGAAGGCCGCGACGTGCTGTTCTTCGTCGACAACATCTACCGCTACACGCTCGCCGGCACCGAAGTGTCCGCACTGCTGGGTCGCATGCCTTCCGCCGTGGGTTACCAGCCCACGCTGGCCGAGGAGATGGGCCGCCTGCAGGAGCGCATCACGTCGACCAAGGTCGGCTCGATCACCTCGATCCAGGCCGTGTACGTCCCGGCGGACGACCTGACCGACCCGTCGCCCGCCACGACCTTCGCCCACCTGGACTCGACCGTGGTGCTGTCGCGCGACATCGCCTCGCTGGGCATCTACCCCGCCGTGGACCCGCTAGACTCGACCTCGCGCCAGCTCGACCCGAACGTGGTCGGCGAGGAGCACTACAACGTGGCCCGCTCGGTGCAGAACACGCTGCAGCGCTACAAGGAACTGCGCGACATCATCGCCATCCTGGGCATGGACGAACTGGCGCCCGACGACAAGCTCGCCGTGGCCCGCGCCCGCAAGATCCAGCGCTTCCTGTCGCAGCCGTTCCACGTCGCCGAGGTTTTCACCGGTTCGCCCGGCAAGTACGTGCCGCTGGCCGAGACCATCCGCGGCTTCAAGATGATCGTCAACGGCGAAGCCGACCACCTGCCCGAGCAGGCGTTCTACATGGTCGGCACCATCGACGAAGCCTTCGAGAAGGCCAAGAAGGTCGCCTGATGGCCAACACCATTCACGTCGACGTGGTCAGTGCCGAGGAGTCAATCTTCTCCGGCGAGGCCAAATTCGTTGCGCTGCCCGGCGAAGCCGGCGAACTGGGCATCTACCCGCGCCACACGCCGCTCATCACGCGCATCCGTCCCGGTGCCGTGCGCATCGAGATGGCCGACGGCGGCGAGGAATTCGTCTTCGTGGCCGGCGGCATCCTGGAGGTGCAGCCCAACACCGTCACCGTGCTGTCCGACACCGCCATCCGCGGCAAGGACCTCGACGACGAGAAGGCGAGCAAGGCCAAGGCGGCCGCCGAGGAAGCCCTGAAGAACGCCAAGAACGACATCGACATCGCGATGGCCCAGTCCGAGCTGGCCGTGATGGCCGCCCAGCTGGCGGCGCTGCGCAAGTTCCGCCAGAAGAAGTGATCGGCAGCGGTCGACGGATCCGTCCGCCCGCCGCATCGACAGCTCGTGAAAGAACCGCCTTCGGGCGGTTTTTTCTTGGCGACACGGACGGCGAGCGCGTCACGCGGCGACGGCTGACGATGCACCCGGCCTGGTGCTGCCACCATGGTTTTCCATTCAATCCCATCGACAGGAAGGAAGACCGCATGCACAAGATCCTGATGGCGCTCGTCGCCTCGCTCGCCGTCGTGACCGCCAGTGCCCAGATCGGCAAGGCGGCCTCCGAAGCCACCGACGCGGCCAAGCACAAGATCGACGAGAAGCGCGCCGACAGCGAAGCCAAGAAGAGCGGGCCGGTCGGCAAGGCGGTCAACAACGTCAAGTCCGGCTATCACAAGAACCGCTCGCAGAGTTCGGCCGACAAGGCCAAGAAGGCCTTGAAGGACGCCGGCTGATCCGGCGCGAAGGCGGCGCTGCGGACCGCCTTCAGACCCGGTCGGGATCGGTGACCGAGCCGGTGCGCGATTCGCGGCCGGTGGCCGCCGAATGCACGGCGCCGCGACCGCCGTTCTTGGCCGCGTAACAGGCGGCATCGGCCGCCTCGAGCCACTGCGCCGTGTCGTGGGTCTGCGGCGTCAGGCTCGCGACGCCCAGGCTGGCGCCGACGGTGAGTGTGCCCTGGTCCCAGGGCATCTCGATCTGGAGGATGCCGTCGCGGACGTTGCGCGCGATGCGCAAGGCGGTGTCGTGGCTGCACCCTTCGAGGAGCAGCGCGAATTCGTCGCCGCCCATGCGCGCCACCAGGTCGCTGGCGCGCACGCGCGACGTCATGGCCTTGGCCACGGCCAGCAGCATGAGGTCCCCGGCCCCATGGCCGGCGCGATCGTTGACCGGCTTGAAATGGTCGAGGTCGATGAACACGATGGCCGCGGGACGGGCGTCGGGCAGGGTCGCGACCAGTTCGTCGGCGCGCTGCACGAAGACGCTGCGGTTGGCCAGGCCGGTGAGCGGATCGTGCGTCGCCGTCCACTTCAGGCGCTCGTGCGCGGCTCGCGCCTCCTCGATGTCGTCGACGATCCAGATCGCGCCGCGCGAGAGGTCGTCGGGGTCGACCGGCTTGCTGTGGACCCGCGCCCAGAAGCAGGTGCCGTCGCCGCGCCGCAGTCGCCACTCGCCCATGTAGGCGCGACGCTCGACGAAGGCCTGCAGTTCGAGGGCGGCGAAGTGCGGATGGTCGACCGGCGACGGAAAGAGGTGCTGGACGGGCCGTCCCAGCAGCGGATCGCCGGGCGCGTCCGCCGACGGAGTGCCGTCGAAGCCGAGCAGCCGGCGAAAGGCCGCACCCACCAGTTCGAAGCGTCCCTCGCGCACGATGGCGATGCCCGCGGGCGCCGCGCTCATGACCGAACGCAACTGGCCCAGCACCTCGGCGTTGCGCAATTCCAGCCGGGCGCGCTCGGTGCCCACGCGCTGCAGCACGCAACCCAGGCTGCCGATCTCGCCGCCGGCCACGGGCCAGCCGTCCTGGGGTGCCATCGTGCCGTCGAACAGGTGCAGCGCGCGGTGCTGCAACTGGCTCAGCGGCCGCAGCAGCCAGCCCAGCAGCAGCAGCAGACCGATGGAGAACAGCGCGACCAGGCCGGCCGCGGCGCGCAATGCGGCCTGGCGCGCGTCGCGCAGCGGCGCGAGCAGGACGGCCTCGCTGCGCACCCGCCAGACCAGCCAGTCGGGCCCGGGCACGCCGCTGACGCTGACCAGCTCGCCGGGCTGCGCGACCACCAGGCCCTGCGGCTCGATCGGCGAGCCGATCGCCTGCCAGGTGGCGAAGGCGCTGGCCAGCCGGGGTTCCTGCGCGATGTGGCCCATGACGCGGGAGCGATCGGGATGCGCCAGCACCAGGCCACGGGCGTCGGTCACGATCAGCATGACCGACGTGGCGTCGTCGCCCCGGTCCTGCACCAGGCCGTCGAGCAGGTCGCGGTCGGCCAGGCGAAGGATGCCGCCCAGCACGGCGCGCACGCGGCCGTCCTCGATCACCGGCTGCGTGAAGACGACCACCGGCTCGCCGCTGAACCGGTTGCGCACCGCCTCGGACATCTGCGGCCGCTGCTCGGTCAGGGTGCGCCGGAAGTATTCGCGATCGGACACGTTCGCGTCCAAGGGACCGATGCCCTTCTCGTCGGCGTACAGCAGGATCCGGCCCTGACGGTCGGCGACCGACAGCATGGGAAAAAGACTGCGCAGGAAGGGCTGCCCTTCGGCGAACCGGATCAGCGCCGACGTGTCCGCCAGGGTGGCGACGTCGAGCCGCGGCGTCAGGGACGCCAGCGCCCGCTGGAGTTCGACCACGCGGCGCGACAGCAGCGCCGCCGTGCGCACCGACTCGGCCAGCTCGTGCTCGCGCTCGGTCGCGAGCGTGGCGCGCTCGGCCCGGTTCACCAGCAGCAGCGACGTGAGGGTGATGCCCAGGACCAGGGCCGCGAGGCCGCCGAGCGTGATGCGCAGCTTGAGCGAGCCGAGGGCGTCGCGCAGCCGTTGCGACATCGTGGGCCGTGATGGAAGCGGTGAATCCTGGGGGTTCATCGAAGGCCCGGAGGGAGGCTCGGATGCATCGGCAGCGAGCGGATGTCTTGCGACGTGGACGGAGCGCGGAAGCCGTATTCTGAAGCGATTCTTCGTTTAAACGACAAAGTGCCCGCCGGCGCCGTAGGCCGGAGCCCACAGTGGTTCGCGACCACGCATCGGGCATGGCGCACGTCGGCGCCACCTAGGATGCTCGGTCATGACCGAAGCGCCTCCCGTCTCCACCGCGTCGCGCCCCGGCGACCTCGTCGTCGCCCGCCCGGAGGGTCTGTACTGCCCGCCCGGCGACTTCTACATCGATCCCTGGCGACCGGTGGAGCGCGCCGTCATCACCCACGCGCACTCGGACCACGCGCGCACCGGCCACACCCACTACCTGGCCCACACCGACAGCGAAGGCACCCTGCGCACGCGCCTGGGCGCGGGCATCGACCTGCAGACCCTGGCCTATGGCGAGGCCATCGAGCAGAACGGCGTGCGCGTCTCGCTGCACCCGGCCGGCCACGTGCTGGGCTCGGCGCAGGTGCGGCTCGAGCACGGCGGGCGCGTGTGGGTCGCCTCGGGCGACTACAAGACCGATGCCGACGGCACCTGCGCGCCCTTCGAGCCGGTGCGCTGCGACACCTTCATCACCGAATCCACCTTCGGCCTGCCGATCTACCGCTGGCCGACCCAGGCCGAATTGATCGCCGACATCGACGCCTGGTGGCGGCGCAACGCCGACGAGGGCCGCGCCTCGGTGCTGCTGTGCTATGCCTTCGGCAAGGCGCAGCGCATCCTGCACGGCGTCGACGCCTCCATCGGGCCGATCGTGGTCCACGGCGCGGTTGAGCCGCTCAACGCCGTCTACCGCGCCGCCGGCGTGGCGCTGCCGCCGACCTTCCGGGTGAGCGACCCCGGCGTCGACGCCCAGATGCTCCGACGCGCCCTGGTGCTGGCGCCGCCGTCCGCGCAGGGCACGCCGTGGATGAAGCGCTTCGGCAACTACGTCGACGCCTTCGCCAGCGGCTGGATGCAGTTGCGCGGCACGCGCCGGCGGCGTGGCGTCGACCGCGGCTTCGTGATGTCCGACCACGCCGACTGGCCCGGCCTGCAGAAGGCCATCGCCGGCACCGGCGCCGAGCGCATCTTCGTCACCCACGGCAGCGTGGCGATCCTGGTGCGCTGGCTGCAGGAGAACGGGCTGGAGGCGCAGGGCTTCAGGACCGAGTACGGCGACGACGACGTGGCGGACGTGGCTCCCTCCCCTTCCGGGGGAGGGCAGGGGAGGGGACCAGCGGCGTCCGGCGAGGAGGCCGTCGACCCCCCTCTTGGCCTCCCCCCGGAAGGGGGAGGAGCAATGTCATGAGGGCCCTCGCAGCGCCTTGCGATCGGTGCCGGTCTCGGCGGCGCACGTCCTGTGGAGCCACGCCATGAAGGCCTTCGCCGCGCTGTACCGCGAGCTGGATTCGACGACGTCCAACCTCGCCAAGCAGTCCGCCCTGCGTGCCTACCTGCGCGCCGCCGCGCCGGCCGACGCCGCCTGGGCGGTGTACTTCCTCGCCGGCGGCAAGCCGCGCCAGCTGGTGCCCACCAAGCTGCTGCGCGCATTGGCGCAGGAGGCCGCCGGCCTGCCCGAATGGCTGTTCGACGAGAGCTACGACGCCGTCGGCGACCTGGCCGAGACGCTCGCGCTGCTGCTGCCGCCGCCCACCGAGGGGCACGAGCTCGGCTTGGCCGTCTGGATCGAGCGGCACCTGCTGCCGCTGCGCGCGCTCGGCAAGACCGCGCCGGAGACGCTGCCCGACGTGCTGCGCGCCCAGTGGCGCCAGCTCGCCGCCGACGAGCGTCTGGTGTACTTCAAGCTCATGACCGGCAGCTTCCGCGTCGGCGTCTCGCGTCTGCAGGTGACGCAGGCGCTGGCGGCCGTCGGCGAGGTCGACGCCAAGCGCGTGGCGCAGCGGCTCATGGGCTACACGCACATCGCCGGGCAGCCCACGGCGGCCGACTACGCCCTGCTGATCGCGCCGGAGAGCGAGGGCGAGCTCGACCGCAAGACCAGCGGCCAGCCCTATCCGTTCTTCCTGGCGCATCCGTTCGCGCTGCCGGTCGAGCAGTTCGACGCCGTGCTGGGCCCGCCCGCCGACTGGCTCATCGAGTGGAAGTGGGACGGCATCCGCGCGCAGGTCGTGCGCCGCGCCGGGGTCGTGTCGGTGTGGTCGCGCGGCGAGGAACTGGTGACCGACCGCTTTCCCGAACTCGCGGCCATGGGCGAGGCCCTGCCCGAGGGCACGGTGATCGACGGCGAGATCGTCGTCTGGCGGGGCGACGCCCCGGTGGCCGACGGCGCTCCCGACGAGGACGCATCGGCGCTCGACGAGGCCCGCTCGGAATTCAACGAGGAGATGAAGGAAGGCATCGGCGAGGGCCGCGTGCAGCCCTTCGCCGAGCTGCAGCGCCGGCTCGGGCGCAAGACCCTGGGGCCGAAGCTGCTGCGCGAGATCCCGGTCGTGCTGCTGGGCTACGACCTGCTGGAGTGGGAGGGTCGCGACCTGCGCACGACGCCGCAGCACGCGCGCCGCGCGCTGCTCGACCGGCTGATCCTCGACCTGCGCCATCCGAGCCTGCTGGAGAGTCCGATGCTCACCGGCACCGACTGGGCCGACCTGGCCCGCCAGCGCGAGGCCGCGCGCTCGATGGGCGTCGAAGGGATGATGCTCAAGCAGCGCGACGCCCACTACGGCGTCGGCCGCACCAAGGACGTCGGCACCTGGTGGAAGTGGAAGATCGACCCGCTGTCGATCGACGCCGTGCTGATCTACGCCCAGCGCGGCCACGGCCGCCGCGCCAGCCTCTACAGCGACTACACCTTCGCCGTCTGGGACGGCCCGCCCGGGGCCGCCGAGCGCAAGCTGGTGCCCTTCGCCAAGGCGTATTCCGGCCTCACCGACGCCGAGATGGGCCGCGTCGACGCCGTCGTGCGCAAGACCACCATCGAGAGCTTCGGCCCGGTGCGCAGCGTCAGGCCGACCCTGGTCTTCGAACTCGGCTTCGAGGGCATCGCCCGCAGCGCGCGCCACAAGAGCGGCATCGCCGTGCGCTTCCCGCGCATGCTGCGCTGGCGCGAGGACAAGCCGGTGGAGGAGGCCGATTCGCTGGAGACGCTGGCGGCCTTGCTGCCGGCCTCGCCATGAAGCTGACGCTGGCCGACCTCGCCGGCTGGTTCGCCGACCGCGGCTGGAAGCCCTTCAGGTTCCAGAAGGAGGTCTGGAAGGCCATCGCCGATGGGGAGTCCGGCCTGCTGCACGCCACCACCGGATCGGGCAAGACCTACGCCGTCTGGCTGGGCGCGCTGCGGGCCTTTCCGCTGAAGGCGACGCCGTCGAGCGCGCGCGCCAACGCGAAGCTGGTCGCGCCGCCGCTCACGGTGCTGTGGATCACGCCGATGCGCGCGCTCGCCGCCGACACGCTGCGCGCCCTGCGCCAGCCGCTGGAGACCCTGGCGCCCGACTGGACCTCGGGCGCGCGCAGCGGCGACACCGCCGCGGCCGAGCGCAGCGCGCAGAACCGCCAGCTGCCCACCGTGCTGGTCACCACGCCCGAGAGCCTGTCGGTGCTGCTCTCGCGCGCCGACGCGGCCGAGGTGCTGGGCACGGTGCGGATGGTGGTGGTCGACGAGTGGCACGAGCTCATGGGCAACAAGCGCGGCGTGCAGGTGCAGCTGGCCATCGCGCGCCTCAAGCGCTGGAACCCGGCGCTGTGCGTCTGGGGCATGTCGGCCACGCTGGGCAACCTGGCCGAGGGCATGCGCACCCTGCTGGGCCACGACGGCGGCACGATGGTCCAGGGCCAGGTGAAGAAGGACCTGGTGGTCGATTCGCTGCTGCCCGCCTACACCGAGCGCTTTCCGTGGGGCGGCCACCTCGGCATGGCGATGCTGCCGCAGGTGGTGCGCGAGATCGAGTCGAGCGCCACCACGCTGGTCTTCGCCAACACGCGCGCCCAGTCGGAGATCTGGTATCGCGCCCTGCTGGAGGCGCGGCCGGAGTGGGCCGGCGTCATCGCCCTGCACCACGGCTCGCTCGACCGCGCGGTGCGCGAGTGGGTCGAAGCGGGCCTGAAGAGCGGCGAGCTGCGCGCGGTGGTCTGCACCTCCAGCCTCGACCTGGGCGTGGACTTCCTGCCGGTGGAGCGCGTGCTGCAGATCGGCTCGCCCAAGGGCGTGGCGCGGCTGCTGCAGCGCGCCGGGCGCTCGGGTCACGCGCCGGGGCGGCCGTCGCGCATCACGCTGGTGCCCACGCACAGCCTGGAGATCGTCGAGGGCGCGGCGGCGCGGGTGGCCGTGGCGGCCGGCCACATCGAGTCGCGCGCCACGCCCGACCAGCCGCTCGACGTGCTGGTGCAGCACCTGGTCACGGTGGCGCTGGGCGGCGGTTTCGTCGCCGACGATCTCTACGACGAGGTGCGCGGCACCGCCGCCTTCGTCCACCTCTCCCGCGACAGTTGGGAATGGTGCCTGGACTTCGTGCGCCAGGGCGGGCGCTCGCTGGAGGCCTACCCGGACTACCGGCGCGCGGTGCCCGACGAGCACGGCGTCTGGCGCGTACCCGACGCGCGCCTCGCGCGGCGGCATCGCATCAACATCGGCACCATCGTCAGCGAGTCCAGCATGAGCGTGCAGTACGTCGGCGGCGCGCGCGTGGGCCATGTCGACGAGGGCTTCGTCGCGCGCATGAAGCCGGGCGAGTGCTTCCTCTTCGGCGGCCGGTTGCTGGAGCTGGTGCGCATCCGCGAGATGACGGCCTGGGTGAAGCGCGCGACCGGCCGGCGCCACGCCGTGCCGCGCTGGGCCGGCACGCGCGTGCCGCTGTCGGTGACCCTGGCCGCCGCCGTGCTCGACCAGCTCGCCGATGCCGAGGCCGGCCGCTACGACACGCCCGAGCTGCGCTGCGTGCGCCCGCTGCTCGACGTGCAGCAGCGCTGGTCGGCCCTGCCCACGCCGCGCACGCTGCTGGCCGAGACGCTGAAGACGCGCGAGGGCTGGCACCTGTTCCTCTATCCGTTCGCCGGCCGCCACGTCCACCTGGGGCTGGCCAGCCTGCTGGCTTGGCGCGTCGCCCAGCACGCGCCGCGCACCTTCTCCATCGCGGTCAACGACTACGGCTTCGAGCTGCTGAGCGCGACCGAGGTCGATTGGGCCGACATGCTGCCGCGCATGCTGCACGCCGGCCACGACGACCTCGCCCGGCAGGCCCTCGCGCAACCCGACGTCGAGGCCGGCGAGCGCCAAGCCCTGCTGCACGAGGTGCTGGAGAGCCTGAACGCGGGCGAGCTGGCGCGGCGGCGCTTCCGCGAGATCGCGCGCGTCTCCGGCCTGATCTTCCAGGGTTATCCCGGCGAGAAGCGCAGCAACAAGCAGCTGCAGGCCTCGTCGTCGCTGTTCTGGGAGGTGTTCCGCAAGTACGACCCCCAGAACCGGCTGCTGCTGCAGGCCGAGCAGGAGCTGCTGGCGCAGGAACTGGAGATCGGCCGCCTGCGCGCCAGCTTGGCGCGCATGAACGCGCAGACGCTGTCGCTCCACGCCCTGGCACGGCCGACGCCCTTCGCCTTCCCGCTGATGATCGAGCGCTACCGCGAGCAGCTCTCCAGCGAGAGCGTGGCCGACCGCATCGCGCGCATGGTCGAGCAGCTGGAGCTGGCCGCCGGCGGCGATGCGGGCGGCGGCGAGGCCGGCGTGGGCGACGCGGGGTCGCGCGCGGTGATGGACTCGCCCATCGCGCTGGACGCCGTGGGCCGCGCGGACCGCGTGAAGGCCGGCCTGGCGTTCGGGCAGGAGGGCGGCGACGACCGGCGGCCGGCGGCGTCTTCGGACGGCGTTGGCGACGAGCCGGCGCCCGCTCCCGGCACGCCCGGCGCCGCGGCGGCGGCCCGCGAGGCGCGCGGCGGCAGGTCGCGTCGCCGCGAGCGCAGGCCCTCGCGGCCGCTGCCGCCGCTGTGAGCCCCGGCCCCGCCGCGCCGCGCAGCAGATCGACACACAGCGCGCCGGACGCGTCGTTTAAGCTGCCCGCCATGAGCAGCATCAACCCCCGCACCTACGACTCCGTTCCCTCCCGCAAGGTGGCCTTCCTCGGCCTCGGCGTGATGGGCTATCCGATGGCCGGCCACCTGGCCAAGGCCGGCCACCACGTCACGGTCTACAACCGCTCGCCGGCCAAGTCGGCAGCCTGGACGGCCGAATTCGCCGCCGACGGCGGCGATGGCACCCTGGCCCATGCCGCGACGCCGCGCGAGGCCGCCGCCGGCGCCGAGATCGTCTTCTGCTGCGTCGGCAACGACGACGACCTGCGCTCGGTGGTGCTGGGCGACGACGGCGCCTTCGCCGGCATGGCGGCCGGCGCCGTGTTCGTCGACCACACGACCGCCTCGGCCGACGTGGCGCGCGAGCTGTCGGCGCTGGCGCTGGCGCGCGGCCTGCAGTTCATCGACGCCCCGGTCTCCGGCGGCCAGGCCGGCGCGCAGAACGGCGCCCTGACCGTGATGTGCGGCGGCGACGCGGCCACCTTCGAGTCGATCCGGCCGGTGGCCGCCGCGTTCTCGCGCGCCATCACGCTGCTGGGCGAGAGCGGGTCGGGCCAGCTGGCGAAGATGGTCAACCAGATCTGCATCGCCGGCTTGGTGCAGGGCCTGAGCGAGGCGATCGCCTTCGGCCAGCGCGCCGGGCTGGACATGAACGCCGTGCTGGGCGTCATCTCCAAGGGCGCGGCGCAGAGCTGGCAGATGGAGAACCGCGGCAAGACGATGGTCGAAGGCAAGTTCGACTTCGGCTTCGCGGTCGATTGGATGCGCAAGGACCTGGGACTGGTGCTCGACGAGGCCAAGCGCAACGGCGCCCGGCTGCCGGTGACGGCGCTGGTCGACCAGTTCTACGCCGACGTGCAGCAGGCCGGCGGGGCGCGGTGGGATACGTCGAGCCTGATCAAGAGACTGGGCTGACCCCCAGGCTTGCTCGCTGCGCGTAGCAGCGCCCACCCCCTTCCAGGGGAGGAATGGGCTCACCCCCAGGCTTGCTCGCTTCGCGTAGCAGCGCCAACCCCCTTCCAGGGGGCGACACCGGCGGCCCGGCGGAGCCGGTTCCGCGGTGTCCCTGGCCTTGGCCGTGCCTTATCTGACCGGGGTGACGGTCGCGCCGCCGGCGGCGGGCAGGGGCTCCATGGGGGGCAGGGGGACGCTGGAGCGGGCGGCGGGGGCGACGCTGTTGACGGTGTTGGGGGAGGGGCCGGTGCCGCCCTGGCGGGTCTGGCTGGCGAGTTCGGCCTCGCTGAGGATCTCGACCACGCGCACGACCTTGTCGACGCCGGCCACGCCGCGCGTGATGTCGGTGGCGCGGTCGGTCTCGCGGCGCGTCGCCAGGCCCATCAGGTAGACCACGTTGCGCTCGGTCACCACTTTGAACGAGGTGGCGAAGATGTCCTTGGCGTCGAGCAGCGAGGCTTTCACCTTGCCGGTGATGAAGGTGTCGTTGGAGCGCTGCTGGAAGCCGCTGGCCGGGCCGACCACGGTCTCGTTGACGACGCCACGCACGTTGTCCAGGCCGCGCGCGATCTCCTCGACGCGCCGGCGGTCGGCCTCGGCGCCCACCGTGCCGGTCAGCAGCACCTGGCGGTTGAAGCTGGTGATGCTGACGTACATCTGGTCGTTGGCGATGTCGCGGATGCGGGCGGCGCCGCGCAGCTCGATGCCCTGGTCGTCGAGCTGCGCGCCCGAGGTACGGCGGTCGGTCGCGACCAGGCCGGCGCCGGCGGCCGCGCCGCCGACCACCAGCGGCACGCAGGCCGTGAGCGAGGCCGCCAGCGCGGCGCCCGCGGTGAGGGCCAGCGCGAAGCGGCGCAGGACGGCGAGGGGATGGGTGGGGGTCGTCATGTGAAGGCTTCCTGTTCTCCGAGTAGCTGGGTGTCCACGCCGTCGCACAGGCAGTGCAGCGCGACGAGGTGGACTTCATGGATGCGGGCGGCGCGCTCGTGCGGCACGCGGACCTGGACGTCGGTCTCGCGCAGCGCGCGGCCGGCGGCCCCGCCGCTGGCGCCCAGCAGCGCGACGACGGTCATCTCGCGCGCATGGGCGGCCTCGATGGCGGCGAGCACGCCGGCCGACTGGCCGCTCGCGCTCAGCGCCAGCAGCACGTCGCCGGCCTGGCCGAGGGCGTGCACCTGGCGCGCGAAGTGGCCGGCGTCGGTGGCCTCGGGCGTGTCGGCGGCCGGATCGCTGGCGTCGCCGCCCGCGAGCGCCAGCGCGGCGAGGCCGGGGCGCTCGCGCTCGAAGCGGCCGACGAACTGCGCCGCGAACTGCTGCGCCAGCAGGCCGGAGACGCCGGCGCCGCAGGCCAGGATCTTGCCGCCGCTGGTCACGCAGGCCAGCAGCGCCTGCATGGCCTGGGAGATCGGTTTGCTCAGCGCCGGGCCGGCCTGGTACTTGAGGTCGGCACTGTCGATGAAGTGCTGCTGGATTCGTTGCTCGAGCATGGGCTGGCGATGATACGGCCCCGGCTTCCGGCGCCAGCGCGCCGCAAGGGCTTCGGCGCCCCGCCCACCGCGTCTCAGCCGGCGTCGAAGGCGCCCTGGAGCCATTCGATGCCGCCGGCCTCGACCAGCACGACGTCGAAGCGGCACGGCGGCGGCGCGCGCAGGCCCGACAGGTAGTGGCGGGCGGCGAACACGATGCGCCGCCGCTTGCCGTGGGTGATGCTGCCGCCGGCGCCGCCGTGCGTGTCGCTCGCGCGCTGGCGCACCTCGACGAAGACCAGCGTGGACTCGCGCGGATCGCGCGGGTCGCTCACGATCAGGTCGATCTCGCCGCCGCCGCGACCGGGCGTCCGATAATTGCGCGTCACCAGCCGCAGGCCGGCCGCCTCCAGGTGCGCCAGCGCCGCGTCCTCGGCCGCGTCGCCGCGCTGCTTGGTCGTCCTGGTGGTGATGGTCGTCGTCGTCACCGTCGCCCCGTCCCGTCCCTTGGTCTGTGTGTCCGTCGCACTGGAGAACCCGCTTGTCCAATTCCCTCGCCCCGGCCGCTTTCGGCGCCGCCCTGTCGGCCGCGCGCGATGCCGCGGGCGCGCAGCATTATCCGCAGGCCACCCTCTACGTCGTCGCCACGCCCATCGGCAATCTGGCCGACATCACCCTGCGCGCCCTGCACGTGCTGCAGCTGGCCGACGTCGTCGCCTGCGAGGACACGCGCCACACGCAGGGCCTGCTGCGCGCCTACGGCATCGACCGCCCCGGCGCGCAGCTGATGGCGGTGCACCAGCACAACGAGGCCGAGGCGGCGCAGGCGGTGGTCGCGCGGCTCGCGCAGGGCCAGCGCGTGGCCTACGTGAGCGACGCCGGCACGCCCGGCGTGAGCGACCCCGGCGCGCGGCTGGTGGCGGCGGTGCGCGAGGCCGGCCACCGCGTGCTGCCCCTGCCGGGCGCGAGCAGCGTCACCACGCTGCTGGGCGCGGCCGGGCTGGTGGCCGCGCCGGGCGACGAGGGCAGCGCCTTCGTCTTCGCCGGCTTCCTGCCGAGCAAGGCCGGCGAGCGCGACATCGCCGTGCAGGCCCTGGCGGCGGAGCCGCGCAGCGTGGTGCTGCTGGAGGCGCCGCACCGCATCGAGGCCCTGGCGCGCGCCCTGGCGGTGCTGGGCGGGCGCCGCGTGACCGTCGGGCGCGAGCTCACCAAGCAGTTCGAGGAGATCGCCACCGTCGAGGCTCGCGCGCTGTCCGAGTGGTTCGCCGCCGGGCGCGACCGCACGCGCGGCGAGTTCGCCTTGGCGCTGCATCCGGTCGCCGCGGCCGGCGACGACGGCGCCGAGTCCGACCGCGTGCTGCGCCTGCTGCTGGCCGAGGGACTGCCGGTGAAGGGCGCCGTGCGCCTGGCCGCCGAGATCACCGGCGCCTCGCGCAACGCGCTCTACGACGCCGCCCTCGCCATCCGGAACGCCTGAGCCCGCCCGGCGCCCTCAGGCGTCGAGCTCGGGGTAGTGGCGGAAGATGCCCTCCTCGTTGAAGGCGATGCGGCGGGGGCTGTGGAGGTAGTCGTGGATGCGCTGGCGGCGCGCGACGTCGGCGTGCAGCCGGACCACCGCCGGCGTGTCGGTCAGGGCGCGGGCCGTGGCCTTGGGAAAGGCATGGCGCAGGCCGGCGACCAGCTGGAACAGCGACAGGTCGGCATAGGTGAGCGCGTCGCCCACCAGGTGCGTGTCGCCGGCCGGGTTGCGTCGCAGCACCGTCTCGAACCAGCCGAGGAACTTCGGGATGCGCTCGTCGCGGAACGCCTCGGCGCGCCGCAGGGCCGGCTCGCGCTGGTCCTCGTAGGCGAGGCCGACGGAAATCGGGTGGTGCGTGTCGTGCGCCTCGGCGACGGCGTCGGCGACGGTCAGCTGGAGCTGGTGCGTCCACAGCGCGTCGGCCTCGCCGGCGCCCGCCAGGCCCAGGCGCGCGCCGAGGTGCAGCAGGATCGCCGCCGTCTGGCCGACGACGAGGTCGCCGTCGACCAGGAACGGCGGCGCGAAGGGCGGGCGCGGGTCGCGCGCGTCGTGCAATCGCTGGCCGAGCGCCGCCTCGCCGCCGCCCCGGTCCGGTGGCTGGCGCGCGACGTCGACGTAGTCGGCGCCGGCCGCCTCCAGCGCGAGGCGGACGAACTCGCCGCGGCCCTGGATCGTGGGCCAGTAGTGGAGCTGGTAGGTCGTCATGCGGAAGTCCTCGATGATCGATGTGGATGGGAGCCCCGCCGGGCCGCTCCGGCGGCCATCGGTCGGGCCGCGACCCGCCGCCTCACTTCGCGGTCGGCATGACGAACTCGGCGCCCTTGCCGATGCTCTCGGGCCAGCGCTGCATGATCGACTTCTGCTTGGTGTAGAAGCGCACGCCCTCCTCGCCGTAGGCGTGCATGTCGCCGAACAGCGAGCGCTTCCAGCCGCCGAAGCCGTGCCAGGCCATGGGCACCGGGATCGGCACGTTGATGCCCACCATGCCGACCTCGACGCGCCGGCCGAACTCGCGCGCCACGTGGCCGTCGCGCGTGAAGCAGCTCACGCCGTTGCCGAACTCGTGCGCGTTGATCAGGTCGACCGCCGCCGCCAGGTCCGGCACCCGCACGCAGCCGAGCACCGGGCCGAAGATCTCCTCCTTGTAGATGCGCATCTCCGGCGTGACGTGGTCGAACAGCGTGCCGCCCATCCAGAAGCCGCCGGCGGTGTCGGTGCCGTTGGCCTTGCCCGCCGTCGCGCCGTCGAAGCCCCGGCCGTCGACCAGCAGCTGCGCGCCCTCCTGCTCGCCCAGCGCGATGTAGCCGGTGATGCGCTCGTGCGCCGCGCGCGTGACGATCGGGCCCATCTCGGCGTCGAGGTTCTCGCCGTCGAGCACCTTGAGCGTCCTCGCGCGCTCGACCAGCTTCGGGATCAGCCGGTCGGCCGCGTCGCCCACCAGCACCGCCACCGAGATCGCCATGCAGCGCTCGCCGGCCGAGCCGTAGCCCGCGCCGATGAGCGCGTCCACCGCCTGGTCGATGTCGGCGTCGGGCATCACCACCATGTGGTTCTTGGCGCCGCCGAGGGCCTGCACGCGCTTGCCGTGGCGCGCGCCCGTCTCGTAGATGTAGTTGGCGATCGGCGTCGAGCCGACGAAGCTGATCGCCTTGACGTCCGGGTGCTCCAGCAGGGCGTCGACGGCGACCTTGTCGCCCTGGACGACGCTGAAGACGCCGTCGGGCAGGCCGGCTTCCCTGAGCAGTTCGGCGATGCGCAGCGACGGGCTCGGGTCGGTCGGGCTGGGCTTGAGGACGAAGGCGTTGCCCGCGGCGATGGCCACCGGGAACATCCACATCGGCACCATGACGGGGAAGTTGAACGGCGTGATGCCCGCGACCACGCCCAGCGGCTGGCGCAGGGTCCAGTTGTCGATGCCGGTGGAGACCTGGTCGGTGAAGTCGCCCTTGAGCAGCTGCGGGATGCCGCAGGCGAACTCCACGATGTCGATGCCCCGGCTGACCTCGCCCTGGGCGTCGGTGAAGACCTTGCCGTGCTCGGCGGTGATGAGGTGGGCGAGCTCGTCCTTGTGGCGGTTGAGCAGTTCGAGGAACCTGAACATCACCCGCGCGCGGCGGATCGGCGGCGTGTCGGCCCAGGCCGGGAAGGCGGCCTGGGCGGCGGCCACGGCGGCGTCGACGTCGGCCGCGCCTGCCAGGTGCACCCGGCCCGTGACCGCGCCGGTGGCGGGGTTGGTCACGTCCTGCGTGCGGTCGGAGGCGCCGTCGGCGCGGCGGCCGGCGATGAAGTGGGGGATGGCGGCGGGGGTGGTGGTCATGGGCGTGGCGAAGGGATGGAGGGGGCGTGGGGGCGGTGGAAGGCAAGGCGACCGGAAGGCCCGGCGGCGCAGGAACGAGTCTAGGCAGACACGGCGACGCTGCCAATCGAGAAAACCGCCTCCCCGGTCCGGCCTCGTCGAGGCACGCGGCCGGTCGGCCCAGGCCCACCGGCCGATGTCTTCGCCATGGCGGGTCAGCGCGCCTCGGCGTCCGACCGCCCGTCGCCGGCGCGCAGCACCCCGTTGACCTCGGCGCCGAAGATCAGCGTCGTGGCGCTGACGTAGAGGAAGACCAGCGTCGCCACGACCCCCGCGAAGCTCCCGTAGAGCAGGGCCAGCTTGCCGACGGTGCGCAACGTGTACGACAGCGTGGCGGCGGCGCCGACCCAGAACGCGGCCCCCACCAGCGCGCCCGGCAGCACCGTCGACAGGCGCTGGCGGACGTCGGGCAGCCAGCCGTACATCAGGGCGTAGAGCGCGAAGAGCACGGTGAACGCCAGGCCGTAGCGCACGCTGTTGCGCAGCCAGAAGGCGTCGCGGTCCAGGTCGAAGTGGACCTCCAGGAAACGCCACAGGTGCGGCAGGACGATGACCGAGCCGAAGACCGCCATCACGCCGACGCCGACGACCACGGTGAACAGCGTCACCTTGATGCGCGCCTTCCAGAACGGCAGGCCGCGCTCGATGCCGTAGGCGCGATTGAGCGCCGAACGCACCGCCTGCAGGCCGGAGGACGAGGTCCAGAGCGTGGTCAGCAGGCCGATCGTGAGCAGGGCCTGGCTGCGCCGCGCCAGCACCTCGTCGACGACCGGCTGCATCGCGTCGCGCACCACCTGCGGCGCGTACGCCAGCACCCGGGCGACGAGCGCCGCGACGTCGCCCGGACTGCCGACGTAGCCCGCCACGGCCGACAGCAGGAGCAGC
This sequence comes from Variovorax sp. PvP013, assembly GCF_050435945.1. Lineage (NCBI taxonomy): Bacteria > Pseudomonadati > Pseudomonadota > Betaproteobacteria > Burkholderiales > Comamonadaceae > Variovorax > Variovorax sp. PvP013. The sequence goes on along the minus strand of NZ_JBNDLF010000009.1, from coordinate 105,178 downwards.
AGCGGGAACATGGCCAGCACCGACGAGAACGCCAGGCTGCCGGCCTGGTTGGCGCTCTGGTGGAGGACGTAGTTGCGGATGGCCGGCGCCAGGACGCGCAGGACGGGGGCGGCCAGGACGGCGCGCCGGATGGCCTTCCACGGGGTGGCCCACGGATGCTGGGAGGTGGACATGGCGGGCGACGGGGGGTGGGTGTGGGGCGTGGACGGGGCGACAAAAAACCCGCCATGCCTTGCGGCGTGCGGGTTCTGGGGGGAGTTCCGGGCCTGCCCGGGAACGGTGTCTGGTCCCGCCGCCAGGAATCGAACCTGGATCTCAGCCTTCGGAGGGCCGAATTCTATCCGTTGAAATACAGCGAGGGAGGGGGTGCCGGGGACGCCGGCAGCCCGCGATTATCACCCATCCGGCCGCGTTCAGGACGTGACCGCCGCGATGGCCGCCGCGGACGCGGCGTCGGCGGTCCCGGACGTGCCCGCGTTCGCGCCGGCGGCCGCCGTCCCGGCCGATGCCGCGTCGGCGATCCGGAAGCCCAGCCCCGCCACGTAGACCTCGAAGGCCTGCCGCCCGGTGCGCACCAGGTCGAAGGCCGTCGGGTCGAGCAGCCAGTTCTGGATCACGCCGGTGATGAGGGCGTGCAGGCCCTGCGCCGCCACGCTCGCGGGCACCGGCAGGCGCACGCGCTCGCGCCGCGCGGCGAGCCGGAAGGCCTTCTGGAAATCGTGGATGCACTCGTTGCGCACGCTCAGGTGGCGCTGCCGCACCGACGCCATCTCCGACGTGTACTCGACCTGGTGAGTCGCCACCTCCAGCACGCGCCGGACCTGCGCGTCGGAGGTCATGAGGTCGAGCGCCGCCACCAGGCGATGCACGATCTCGCCGATCGGGTCGCCCGGCGTGGCGACGGCGGCCTGGCCGGCGGCCTCCAGCGGGAGCTTGACGCGCTCCATCATGGCGTTGAAGAGGTCGGCCTTGTCCTTGAAGTGCCAGTAGATGGCGCCGCGCGTCGCGCCGGCCTGCTGGGCGATCTGCTGCAGCGAGGTCTGCGAGACGCCCTGCGCCTGGAACAGCACCTCGGCCGCGTCGAGCAGCCGGTTGCGTGTCGCGAGCGCTTCCTGTTTCGTGGAACGGGCCACTGTGCGGGTCTCCTGCCGGTGTCGGTGTCTACGGCGGTTATGAATTCGTGAGAATCCGAATATACCCCCATACATTCACGAATGTATGTAAACTAGCCGCCTTTGCATGGCCTTTGCGACCGTGCCGCTCCGGCGGTGCCCCGTGTCGCACCTTCGGCCTTCCGAGTTCGTCGTTTTCTAAGGAATCACATGCCGCAATCGCATGTCTCTTCTCGTGGCCGTTCGCCGGCTTCCCGCCGCGTCGCCGGCAGCGCCGTTCTCGCCGCCGTGATGGCGGCCGTCATCCTCGCGGGTTGCGGCAAGGGCCAGGAGAAGGCCGCCGCCGCCCCGGCGGGCGCCGCGCCGCCGCCGCCCGAAGTCGGCGTGGTGGTCGCCACGCCCGGCGACGTCGGCCTGGTGACCGAGCTGCCCGGCCGGCTGGAGGCCTCGCGCATCGCCCAGGTGCGCGCCCGCGCCGCCGGCATCCTGCAGGAGCGCCTGTTCCGCGAGGGCAGCGACGTCAAGGCCGGCCAGGCGCTCTACCGCATCGACGCCGCTCCCTACACCGCCGCCGCGCAGAGCGCCCAGGCCGGCCTGGCGCGCGCCGAGGCCAACGCCGCCCAGGCCAAGGCCCTGGCCGAGCGCTACAAGCCGCTGGTCGAGGCCAACGCGGTGAGCAAGCAGGAGTACGCCAACGCGGTGGCCGCGCAGAAGGCGGCCGAGGCCGACGTGGCCGTGGGCCGCGCCTCGGTCGCGACCTCGCGGATCAACCTCGGCTACGCCACCGTGACGGCGCCGATCTCCGGACGCATCGGCCGCTCGCTGGTGACCGAAGGCGCCCTGGTGGGGCAGGGCGACGTCACGCAGCTGGCGGTCATCCAGCAGATCAACCCGCTCTACGTCAACTTCACCCAGTCGGCCAACGACGCATTGGCGCTGCGCCGCGCGATGGCCGAGGGCAAGCTCAAGCGCGCCGACGGCGCCGGCGCGGCCAGCGTGCGCGTGGTGCTCGAGGGCGGCAGCGAATACGCCCTGCCGGGCAAGCTGCTGTTCACCGACCTCACGGTCGATCCGACCACCGGCCAGGTCACCCTGCGCGCCGAGGTGCCCAACCCCAGGGGCGAACTGCTGCCGGGCCTGTACGTGCGGGTGCGCATCGAGCAGGCCCAGGTCGACAACGCCATCGCGCTGCCGCAGCAGGCGGTCACGCGCACCCAGCAGGGCGACACCGTCACGGTGGTCGGCGCCGACGGCAAGCTGAGCAAGCGCAACGTCAAGGTCGGCACCGCCAAGGACAACCAGTGGGTGGTGCTCGAGGGCCTCAAGGCCGGCGAGCAGGTGATGGTCGACGGCTTCCAGAAGCTGCAGATGATGCCCCCGGGCAGCCCGGTGAAGGCCGTGCCGTGGACCAAGCCGGTCACCGCGCCCGCGGCCCCCGCCGCTGCCGCCTCGGCGCCGGCGGCCCCCGCGCCGGCGACGGCCGCCGCACCCGCCGCGTCGGCCGCCAAGTAAGGAGCGCCCCCGCATGGCCAAGTTCTTCATCGATCGACCCATCTTCGCGTGGGTGATCGCGCTGTTCATCATCGTGATGGGAGGGCTGGCGATCACGCAGCTGCCCATCGCGCAGTACCCGCCGGTGGCGCCGCCCGCCATCGTCATCAACACCGCCTACCCCGGCGCCTCGGCCCAGACGCTGGAGGACAGCGTGCTGTCCGTGATCGAGCGCGAGATGAACGGCTCGCCCGGCCTCATCTACGTCGAGTCGGTCGCGCAGGCCGACGGCACCGGCACCATCACGGTGACCTTCGAGACCGGCACCAACCCCGACCTGGCCCAGGTCGACGTGCAGAACCGGCTCTCGCGCGCCACCCCGCGCCTGCCCGCGGCGGTGACGCAGCAGGGCGTGCGCGTGGACAAGTCGCGCAACAACTTCCTGCTGTTCGCGATCCTGTCCTCGGACGACCCGTCGATCAGCACCGTCAAGCTCGGCGACTACGCTTCGCGCAACGTGCTGCCCGAACTCCAGCGCGTGCCCGGCATCGGCCAGGCGCAGCTCTTCGGCACCGAGAGCGCGATGCGCATCTGGATCGACCCGACCAAGCTGCAGGGCTACAACCTGTCGCCGGCCGAGGTCAGCGCGGCCATCCGGGCGCAGAACGCCCAGGTCTCCTCCGGCTCGATCGGCGACCTGCCCAACATCACGGGCCAGAGCATCGCCGCCACGGTGGTCGTCACGGGCCAGCTCAGCAGCGTCGAGCAGTTCGGCAACATCGTGCTGCGCGCCAACGTCGACGGCTCCACCGTGCGCCTGAAGGACGTCGCGCGCATCGAGCTCGGCGGCCAGTCCTATGCGACCTCGGCGCGCCTGAACGGCCAGCCGGCCGTGGGCATCGGCGTCCAGCTCTCGCCCTCGGGCAACGCGCTGCAGGCGGCCCAGGCCGTGCGCGCCAAGATGACCGACCTCGCGAAGTACTTCCCGCAGGGCGTGAAGTGGGACATCCCGTACGACAGCTCGCGCTTCGTGAAGATCTCCATCACCGAGGTGGTCAAGACGCTGTTCGAGGCGGTGGCGCTGGTGTTCATCGTGATGTTCGTGTTCCTGCAGAACTGGCGCTACACGGTCATCCCGACCATCGTGGTGCCCATCGCGCTGCTGGGCACCTTCGCCGTGCTGTCGGCGCTCGGCTTCTCGATCAACGTGCTCACCATGTTCGGCATGGTGCTGGTGATCGGCATCGTGGTGGACGACGCCATCGTGGTGGTGGAGAACGTCGAGCGCATCATGGTCGAGGAGAAGCTCTCGCCGCTGGACGCCACGCGCAAGGCGATGAAGCAGATCTCGGGCGCCATCATCGGCGTGACCGTGGTGCTGATCTCGGTGTTCGTGCCGCTCGCGTTCTTCGCCGGCTCGACCGGCAACATCTACCGCCAGTTCTCCGCCGTGATGGTGTCGTCGATCGCCTTCTCGGCCTTCCTGGCGCTGTCGCTCACGCCGGCGCTGTGCGCGACGCTGCTCAAGCCGGTGGACGAGGGCCACCACGAGAAGCGCGGCTTCTTCGGCTGGTTCAACCGCCGCTTCACGCGCACCGCCAAGGGCTACGAGAGCTTCGTCTCGCGCATGCTCAAGCGCGCCGCGCGCTGGCTGATCATCTACGTGGCGATCTGCGCCGCGGTGGTGGTGCTGTTCCGCGGCCTGCCGACCTCCTTCCTGCCGCAGGAGGACCAGGGCAACATCATCGTCAACGTGCAGCTGCCCCCGGGCGCGACGCAGGAGCGCACGCTGTCGGTCATGCAGCAGGTCGAGGGCTTCATCCTGAAGCAGCCCGAGGTGCAGAGCATGGTCGGCGTGCTGGGCTTCAGCTTCTCCGGCCAGGGCCAGAACGCGGGCCTCGCCTTCGTCACGCTCAAGGACTGGGACGAGCGCAAGGAACCCGGCAGCAACGCCGAGGGGCTGGCCGGCCGGGCCTTCGGCGCGCTCTCGGGCGTGCGCGACGCCTTCATCTATCCGCTGAGCCCGCCGCCGATCCCCGAGCTGGGCAACGCCAGCGGCTTCACCTTCCGCCTGCAGGACCGCGCCGGCGCCGGGCACGAGGCGCTCATCGCCGCGCGCAACCAGCTCCTGGGGCTGGCGTCCAAGAGCCCGCTGCTCGCGCAGGTGCGCCCCGACGGTCTGGAGGACGCGCCGCAGCTGCGCATCGACATCGACCGCGAGAAGGCCAGCGCCCTGGGCGTGACCTTCGACGCCATCAACACGACGCTGTCGACGGCGCTGGGTTCGAGCTACATCAACGACTTCCCCAACCAAGGTCGCCTGCAGCGAGTGGTGGTGCAGGCCGACGCGCCCGCGCGCATGCAGCCGCAGGACCTGCTCAAGCTCAACGCCACGAACACGCAGGGCGTGCCGGTGCCGCTGTCGACCTTCGCGTCGACGCGCTGGATCACCGGCGCGCAGCAGACGGTGCGCTACAACGGCTACGGCGCGGTGCGCATCTCCGGCTCGGCCGCGCCGGGCTCCAGCTCGGGCGCCGCGATGGCCGAGATGGAGAAGCTGGCCTCGCAGCTGCCCGCGGGCTTCGGCTTCGAGTGGACCGGCCAGTCGCGCGAGGAGAAGCTCGCCGGCTCGCAGGCCATCATCCTGTACGGCTTCGCCATCCTGGCGGTGTTCCTGTGCCTGGCCGCGCTCTACGAGAGCTGGTCGATCCCGCTGGCGGTGATCCTGGTGGTGCCCTGCGGGGTGCTGGGCGTGCTGCTGGCGACGATGCTGCGCTCCTACTCCAACGACGTGTACTTCCAGGTCGGGCTGATCACCATCATCGGCCTCTCGGCGAAGAACGCGATCCTGATCATCGAGTTCGCCAAGGACCTGCAGGCCCAGGGCAAGGGCGTCGTCCAGGCGGCCCTCGAGGCGGCCCACCTGCGCTTCCGCCCGATCATCATGACCTCGCTGGCCTTCGGCCTGGGCGTGCTGCCGCTGGTGCTCGCCTCGGGCGCGGGCTCGGCCAGCCAGCGCGCCATCGGCACCGGCGTGCTCGGCGGCATGGTGACAGGCACCGTGCTGGCCGTGTTCTTCGTGCCGGTGTTCTTCGTCGTCGTGCGCGGCCTCTTCAAGGGCAGCGCGCGTCAGCAGGAAGTCAACCGCCGCCATGCCGAGGCGGCCGGGATCGAGGAAAACCATGACAAATAAGTCACCGATGACGTTCGTCGATCCGCTGCGCGCCACGCTCGGCGCGCTGGCCGCCAGCCTCGCGCTGGCCGGATGCTCGCTGATCCCGACCTACGAGCGCCCCGCCGCGCCCGTGCCCACCACCTTCCCCGGCGACCCGGCGCAGCCCGCCGGGCCGGCGGCGGCGACGGTGCCGTGGCAGGACTTCTTCGGCGACCCGCGGCTGCAGGACCTGCTGTCGACGGCGCTGGCCAACAACCGGGACCTGCGCGTCACCGCGCTCAACATCGAGCAGGCGCGCGCCCAGTTCCAGATCAGCCGCGCGGCCCAGTTCCCGGCGCTCAACGGCATCGTGACAGGCACGCGCCAGCCGTCGGTGCTCAACGGCGAGCTCTACAACAGCTTCCAGGTCGGCCTGGGCGTCTCGGCCTGGGAGATCGACTTCTTCGGCCGCCTCGACAGCCTCAAGCAGACCGCCCTGGCGCGCTACCTCGCCACCGAGGAGGCCCGGCGCAGCGCGCAGATCAGCCTGATCGGCGCCGTCGCCTCCGGCTGGTACACGCTGCTGGCCGACGACGAGCTGCTGGAGATCACGCGCCAGACGCTCGCCACGCGCGACGACTCGGTGCGCCTGACCAAGCTGCGGCTGGAGAACGGCGTCTCCTCGGAGATCGATTTCCAGCTCGCCAACTCGCTGGCCGAGACCGCGCGGGCGTCGTACGCCCAGCAGCAGCGCACGCGGCTGCAGGACGAGAACGCGCTGGCGCTGCTGCTGGGCGCGCCGGTGCCGGCCTCGGCGCTGGCCGCGCCGCAGGGCCTGGGGCGCCTGGACAACGCCCGCGCGCTGCCCGACCTGCCCGTGGGCCTGCCCTCGGACCTGCTCGCCGAGCGCCCCGACATCCGCGCCGCCGAGCAGCAGCTGATCGCGGCCAACGCCAACATCGGCGCGGCGCGCGCGGCCTTCTTCCCGCGCATCTCGCTGACCGCGACGGCGGGCACGGTGAGCAACGAGCTCTCCGGACTGTTCAAGTCGGGCACCAACGCCTTCACCTTCGCGCCGCAGCTGGTGCTGCCGATCTTCAACGCCGGCGCCAACCGGGCCGGGCTCGACTCGGCCGTCGCCGGCCGCGACATCGCCGTGGCGCAGTACGAGAAGTCGATCCAGTCGGCCTTCCGCGACGTCGCCAACGCGCTGGCCGGGCGCCAGACGCTGGGCGAGCAGGTGCGCGCGCAGCGGGCGCAGTCCGAGGCCGAGGCCGCGCGCTTCCGGCTGCAGGACCTGCGCTACCGCAACGGCATCTCCAGCGCGCTCGACCTGCTCGACGCGCAGCGCTCGCTGTTCTCGGCGCAGCAACTGGCGGTGCAGGCGCGGCTGCTGGAGCTGCAGAACCAGGTCGCGCTCTACCAGGCGCTGGGCGGCGGCTGGACCGGCCGTTGAGGGTCTCCGCGCCTGCGCTCGCGCGACCGCAGGCGGCGGGGGGCTCCCTATAATCGCCGGTCGATTCGACGGTGCTTCCGGCCCAGGCGTCTGGTCCCGGCACAGCCCCAGCAGCCCCCACGCTTGATTTGAGGACGCCATGAGCGCAGAACCGCACTACCAGGCCGCACAAGAAGCCCACACCGGCCCGATCAAGAACCCGAAGCAGCTCCTGCTCGCCGTCGGCGTCTCGTTCATCGTTCCCATCCTCGTCATCGTCGCCCTGGTCGCCTACGTGACTTCCGGCAACAAGCCCGCCGGCTCGGCCACGGGCGACGGCATGGCGCTCTACGGCGTGTCGCAGGACGCGCGCGACCGCGAACTCGCCGGGCGCCTCCAGCGCGTCGGCAGCATCGAGATCCGCGACGCCAACCGCGCCCTGGCCACCGGCGAGACCGTCTTCAAGGGCCAGTGCATCGCCTGCCACGGCAGCCCCGGCATTCCCGGCGCGCCGCACCTGAACGACGCCGCCGCCTGGAGCCCGCGCATCGGCCAGGGCTACGCGACGCTGCTCGAACACGCGCTCAAGGGCAAGGGCGCGATGCCGCCCCAGGGCGGCGGCGACTACGAGGACCTGGAGATCGGCCGCGCGGTGGTCTACCTGGCCAACGCGGGCGGCGCCAAGTTCGCGGTGCCCGAGCGCCCGGCCGCCGGTGCCGCCCCGGCCGACGGCGCCATGGCGCCGGCGCAGGGCGCGGCTCCGGACGCCGCGGCCGCGGCGGCACCGGGCGCGGCGGCCCCCGTGCCCGCGGCGGCCGGGACGGCGCCGACGGCGGCGTCGACTTCGTCCGTACCCACCACGGCCGCGACGCCCGCTGCGTCCACTGCCCCGGCGAAGTAGGGCGAAGTCACCCGGGACCTTCGCGCAATCGCTCCTTCCTCCGGGACCGCCCGGAACCGACCCCCGAAAGCCGGCCTCGCGCCGGCTTCGTCGTTTCAGGCCCGCGTGGCGGCGTGATGCGCGGCCGGACTCAGGACGTGGCCGAAGCGCATCGGCAGGTCGGCCGCCTTCACCTCCTCGGGCGCGGGCCAGCGGCCCTGCTCGATGGCGTCGGCGGCCAGGCCGACGTCCTGGCTGTGCACCAGCCCCAGGCCGATCGAAGTGGCCACGTAGAGCCGGCCGGCCTCGTCGAGCAGGACCGTGACGGCGGGGGCGGGCGCCTCGTCCGTTCCGGACGCGCCGATCGCGCCGGCCTTCTCCGCGTCGCCGGCCGCGCCGGCCACCGCCGGCCCCGCCACCGCCACGCCGGTGTGCGAGACGATCCGGAAGTCCTCGTCCACGCGCCAGATCCAGGGCGCGGCCTCCAGCTCGACGTAGACGCGCTGCGGTCCGTTCTGGAAGAACCACCGGCCCTCGTCGTCGGGCGCGTAGTTGCGGTGGATGAAGTCGATCAGCTTGTCGTGCCGCAGCATCGAGCCCTTCTCGGCCGGGAAGGGGCCGGCGGCCTGGGTGCGGTCGTCGCGCAGGAACCAGTTGCCGCGCGCGTCGAGGCCGAGCCAGCCGTGGCAGTGCGGGACGTTGGGCCACTTCGCGAGGGCCTGCTTGACGATGTCATCCATGGCGGCCATTGTGCGCGCCGCCCGATGGCGCGCCCTGCCGGGCGAGCCAGTCGCCCACGCGCTCGGGCAGGCCTCTCACGTGGCCCGGCGGCGGGCCCAGCGGAAAGCCGACGTGGCCGCCCTGGCGCGGCTGCCACAGCGTGACGCACGGGCCGACCGCGTCCGCGCGCGGCAGGCTCGCCGCCGGCACGAAGGGGTCATTGGCCGCGTTGACCACCAGCGTCGGCACGCGGATGGCGTGCAGGCGCGGCCCGGCCGAGCCCCGCGACCAGTAGTCGTCGGTGTCGCGGAAGCCGTGCAGGGGCGCGGTGAAGACGTTGTCGAAGTCGCGCAGGTCGCGCGCGGCCAGCAGGCGGTCGCGGTCGAACAGCCCGGGGTGCTGGGCCAGCTTGGCCAGCGCCTTGGGCTTCATGGTGGCGAGGAACATGCGCGTGTAGACCTGCCGGTTGAAGCCGCGCCCCATCGCCGCGCCGCCGGCCAGCAGGTCCAGCGGCGCCGAGACGGCGGCCAGCGCGCGCACCGTGCGACGCGCCGTGGCGCCGGCCTCCTCGGCCCAGCGCAGCAGCGCGTTGCCGCCCAGGGACACGCCCAGCGCCCGCAGGGGCGGCGCCGAGCCGCCGTCGGGGCGGGGCAGCCGCGCGGCGAAGCGTTCCAGGATCCAGCCGATCTCCTCGTGGTCGCCCGAGTGGTAGGCGCGCGGCGCCAGGTTGATCTCGCCGCTGCAGCCGCGGAAGTGCGGCACCGCGAAGTCCCAGCCGCGCGCCGCGGCCCATTCGGCCATCGCCTGCGCGTAGTGGCTGGCCGACGAGCCCTCCAGGCCGTGGAACAGCACCAGCAGCGGCCGTGGGTCGCCGGCGGCATCGGCATCGGCGGCGGCGGTACTCGTGGCGCAAGAGGCGGCGGGACTGTCGTCGGCACGCGCCAGGAAGTCCACGTCGATGAAATCGCCGTCCGGCGCGTTCCAGCGTTCGCGCCGGAAGGCGACCGGCGCGCCGGCGGTGCGGCGCGAGAAGAGGGCCGGCCAGATCGTCTGCAGGTGGCCGCCGGGCAGCCAGCGCGGCGCGGCGTAGCGCAGGTCGGGAAAGGCGTCCGGGGGATCGCCGGGGCGGGTGAAAGGCAAGGGCATGTCCGGCACGGAAATCGGATTCTGCCTCTCCATGCCGGCGGCGCGGGGACTATGCTGCCCTTTGTCACTGTGCAACCCCAGGGAAACTCCTCACCATGAAACGCTGGCTCCTCTCGCTCCTCACCGCTTTCTCCCTGGTCTCGCTGACCGGCTGCGGCTACAACGACTTCCAGCGTCTCGACGAGAGTAGCAAGTCGGCCTGGAGCGAGGTGCTCAACCAGTACCAGCGCCGCGCCGACCTGGTGCCCAACATCGTGGCCACGGTCAAGGGCGAGGCCGCCTTCGAGCAGGACACGCTGACCCGCGTGGTTGAGGCGCGCGCCAAGGCGACGTCGATCCAGGTCACGCCCGAGACGCTCAACAACCCCGAGGCCTTCGCCAAGTTCCAGCAGGCCCAGGGCGAGCTCTCGAGCGCGCTGTCGCGGCTGCTGGTGGTGTCCGAGCGCTACCCGAACCTGCAGGCCAACCAGGGCTTCCGCGACCTGCGTGTGACGCTCGAGGGCACTGAGAACCGCATCACCGTGGCGCGCAACCGCTACATCCAGACGGTGCAGGAGTACAACGTGCTCGCCCGCAGCTTCCCGACCAACCTGACCGCGAAGGTCTTCGGCTACCCGGCCAAGTCCAACTTCAGCGTGCAGAACGAAGCGCAGATCTCGACGCCGCCGGCGGTCGACTTCAACAAGAAATGACCGCCTCCTCCTGCTCGCGCGGACCGGACGCGGCCGACCGGGCCGTTTCGCCATGAATGCCCCGTGGCGGCCGCGCGGCATCGCCGCCCGGCTGGCGATGTGGCTGTTCATGGGTCTGGCCTGGCTGGCGTTCAGCGCGCAGGCCCAGGGCCTGCTGCCCGTGCCGCCCCTGAGCGCCCGCGTGATCGACACCACCGGCACGCTCGACGCCGCGCGGCGCCAGGCGCTGGAGGCCAAGCTGGCCGCCTTCGAGCAGAAGAAGGGCAGCCAGATCGTCGTGCTGATGGTGCCCACGACCCAGCCCGAGGACATCGAGGGCTATGCCAACCGCGTCGCCAACGAATGGAAGATCGGGCGCAGGGCGGTGGGCGACGGCGTGCTGGTGATCGTCGCCAAGGACGACCGGCGCATGCGCATCGAGGTCGCCAAGACGCTCGAGGGCGCGGTGCCCGACCTGGCGGCGGCGCGCATCGTCGACGACGTCATGAAGCCGCGCTTCCGCGAGAACGACTTCGCCGGCGGGCTCGACGGCGCGGCCGACCAGCTGATCGCGCGCATCGATGGCGAGGCGCTGCCGGTGGTCGAGGCGCCGCGCCCGACGCGGGGCGCCCAGGGCGGCTTCGGTTTCGACTGGGAGAGCCTGGCGATCTTCCTGTTCTTCGGCGTGCTGGTGGGCGCGCCCGTCGCGCGCCGCATCTTCGGCGCCAAGCTGGCACCGGTGGTGATGGGGGTGGGTGCCGGCGCGATCGCCATGGCGGTCACGGCGACGCTGCTGATCGCCGTGCTGGCGGGCGTGGTGGCGCTGGTGGTGACCCTGCTGGGGGGACTGGGCGGCTTCGGAGGCGGGGGTGGTGGCGGTCGCGGCGGCCGGGGCGGTGGCTTCGGCGGCGGGCTGGGCGGTGGCCTGGGCGGCGCGCTCGGTGGCGGCTTCGGCGGCGGTGGCTGGCGGGGCGGCTCGTCGGGCGGCGGCGGCGGAGGATTCAGCTCCGGCGGCGGCGGGAATTTCGGCGGCGGCGGCGCCTCGGGAGGGTGGTAGCGATGCAGGATCGATCCGGATTGTTCGCCCGCCTCGCGCGCCTGTGGCGCCATCGCTGGACCGACGAGGCGGCGGTGCGCCGCGTGCTGAGCGACGACGCGCTGGAGCGGCTCGGACGCCGCGTCGGCGCCAGCGAGCGGCGCCACCACGGCGAGGTCCGCATCTGCGTGGAGGCCGCATTGCCGTCGAGCTACCTGTGGCGCGGCGCTCCGGTGCGCGAACGGGCGCTGTCGATGTTCGGCAAGCTGCGCGTCTGGGACACCGAGCACAACAACGGCGTGCTGGTCTACCTGCTGCTGGCCGAACACGCCATCGAGATCGTGGCCGACCGCGGCATCGACCGCCACGTCGACGCCGCCGAATGGGCCGCGATGGCCGCGCGCATGGCGTCGGCCTTCAGGGAAGGGCGCTTCGAGGACGGGCTGACCCAGGCGCTGGAGGAGGTGTCGGCCCTGCTGGTGGCGCACTTCCCGCGCGCCGAGGGCGAGCCCGAGCGCAACGAACTGCCCGACGCGCCCGTGGTCGTCTAGGCCTGAGCGGGCGGGGGCGGGGCACAGGGTCCGAGGGGCGGGAACGCGGCACGGCGCCGGAGCGTTTCACGGGCCTGTCACGCGGTGCCGGGACACTGCGCGTCCCACGTCCGCGCTCCTGTCCGGGGCCGCCGTCGTCCCTCGCTTTTCCTTCGCTCTCCCGTCCATGACAACTTCCTTCGGCGCCCCGTCGCGCCCCGGCGGCGTCCGCGCCCGCTCGTTCCTCGCGCTGTGCGCCGGCACCCTCGTCCTCGCCGGTTGCGGCGGATCGTCCGACGACGCGGCACCCGCCGCCGCCACGCCGGCGGCACCGGCGGGCACCTCCGTCGCCACGACCTCCGCCGGCACGTCCATCACGACCGCGACCACCAGCGGCCGGGTGGTGGGCAGCTACTTCGTCAATGCCCGGGTCTGCCTGGACATCGACGCCAACGCCCGCTGCGACGCCGGCGAGACCGCCACGCGCACCGACGCGCAGGGCCGCTTCACCCTGCAGGGCACCGGCGCGCCGCTGGTCGCGGAGATCGGCACCGACGCGCTGGAGCTTGACGCCGACACCCGCGCCAGCCGCGCGGTGACGCAGCGCCTGGTGCTGCGCGCGCCGAAGGAGGCGCCGGGCGTCGTCGGCTTCCACTCGACCTCGGTGGCGCAGGAGATGGAGGCCGGCGGCCTCGCCTTCGACGCCGCGCTGCGCAAGGTCGCGATCGCGGTCGGCGTGCCGGCGGCGAAGCTGCTGGGCGACTTCAACACCGAGGCCGACGCCACCGCCAAAGCCGCGCTGAAGGCCGCTTCCGACGACGGCCTGCAGCGCATCCGTACCGTCCTGGCCGCCGTGGACGGCGGCGCCGACGTGCGCGCGCTGCTCGCCGCCGCCGCGCTGACCGACCGCCACTACCAGACCAAGGCGCCCTACCGCGCGCAGCAGGACCCCGCCACCTACGAGGCGGCGCCGGCCGGCTTCGCGCCGGTCTTCACCCAGCTGGTGGCGCGTCACGGCTCGCGCGGGCTCTCCAGCCTCAAGTACGACCTGGCGATCCACAACCTGTGGAAGAAGGCGCAGGACGAAGGCGCGCTCACGCCGCTGGGCGCGCGCCTCGGCCCCGACGTGCTGAAGCTGATGAAGGCCAACTTCCTGCTGGGCTACGGCGTGCCCGGCATCTCGACGCCGGGCTACGGCAACGAGACCCAGGTCGGCATCGCCGAGCACACGCAGCTCGCCGCGCGCCTGCTGCAGCGCCTGCCGGCGTACTGGCAGGGCGTGGCGGCCACCGCCGGCAGCGCGCCGCGCCGGATCGTGACGGTGACCTCGGGCGTCGACCGCGCGGTCGACAGCGGCAGCTTCTTCGTGCAGTCGCTCCAGCGCGCGCAGCCCGCGCTGGCGCCGCTGGTGGTCCAGCCCGCCGCGCCCGGGCCGTACCCGGACACCGGCGCGGCGGTGGCGCAGCCGGCGGGCACCAACCGCTTCCTGCTGTACTTCCACAAGCTGGTGAAGGCGACCGACGGAGTGACCAAGGCCGGCGATCCGCTCCTGGTCACCTACCAGGACAGCCAGGCCTACCAGGCCTACAAGGCCGCCGACGCCGACGTGCTGGCCAGGCAGGGCGGTCTCACGCTCACCCCCGAGGCCACGGCCGCCGGCCGCGTGCTTCTCGAGCGGCTGTTCACCCCCGCCTTCGTCGACAAGGTGGCCGACGGCACCTACGCCTTCGCCAACACCGGCACGCTCTCCTTCGCCAGCGACGACGGCCGGTTCGCGCCCACCCTGAGCGGCGACGGCAAGACCACCATCAAGGGGTTGGGCGATGCGGGCTCGCTGCTCTACGAGCTCTACGCGATCGCGCCGGCCCTGCGGGCCGAGGCGGGCGTCGACTTCACGCCCTACGTGCCGGCGGCGCAGGCGCGCTTCTTCGCCGCGCTCAACGACGGCTCGGACTTCTACGACAAGGGCCCGGGCATGACGGAGAAGGGCGACGTCACCTCCCGCATGGCGCAGGTGCTGGTCGACGACCTGTTCGGCGAGGTCGACGCCATCGCGCGCGGCGACCTCTCGCACGCGGCCAAGCTGCGCTTCGCGCATGCCGAGATCCTGATGCCCTTCGCCGTGCGCATGGGCCTCAAGGGCGTGACGCAGCAGGTGCCCCGCGCCGCCGCCTTCGGCTACGACGGCAATCCCTGGCGCGGCGAGTACGTCTCGCCGATGGCGGCCAACATGCAGTGGGACGTCTACCGCGACGGCAGCGGCCGGCTGCTGGTGAAGATGCTCTACAACGAGAAGGAGACCGACTTCAAGGCCGCCTGCGACGGCGCCCGGGCGGCGGGCACACGCTCCTTCTACGACTACGCGGCCCTCAAGACCTGCTACGGGCACGTAGCGAAGTAGACGACGGCCGGGCCGCCGGACTCACCTTCTCAGCCCGGCGGCAACCGCCAGACCGCGTCGCCGCCCACGGCGTGGAAGCGCCGCCCGCCGCCCGGCGGCACGTGCCAGCCGCCGGTGAACTCGCCGAAGGCCGGCAGGATGGCTTGGTCGCCGTCCTGCACGAAGCACGGCAGCCGCAACCGGTCGCGGCCCGGGCCGTTCAGGCTGCACACCGGATGCACGTGGCCGGCCAGCACGAACAGGCCCGGGCGCGTCTGCGGATGGTGGCAGCAGGCGAAGGGGCCGATGCGGTGCGGCTCGTCGACCACCTCGATGTCCAGCGACGCCGGCGGGTCGCCCGCGCGGTCGTCGTGGTTGCCGCGCACCAGCGTCAGGGCCAGCGCCGCGTGGCGCGCCCGCCAGGCGTCCAGCGCCGCCAGCACCTGCGGCGTGCGCGCCTGCGCGGCGTGCAGGAAGTCGCCCAGGAAGACGATGCCCGCGGGCGCGTGGCGCGCGATCAGGGCGTCCAGGCGCGCCAGGTTCTCCTGCGTGGTGCCGCCCGGCACGGGCTGGCCGAGCGCGCGGTACGTCGCGGCCTTGCCGATGTGCAGGTCGGCCACGAACAGCAGGCCGTGCGCGGGCCACCACAGGGCGCGCTCGGGCAGCAGCTCGACGGCCTCGCCGGCCCATTCGGCGCGGCAGGCGCGCGGGGCCGCCACGATGCGGTCGGAGGCGGGGGAGAGGGTCGGCGACGGCGGCACTAGACGATCGAGAAATGCTCGGTGCCCGCGCACAGGTCCTTGGAGCGCGCGCGGCGGCTGTTGAGCTTGACCTGCAGGCGCAGGTCGTTGGCGGAGTCGGCGTTGCGGATCGCCTCGTCGAGCGAGATCGACTCGGCCTCGAACAGGTCGAACAGCGCCTGGTCGAAGGTCTGCATGCCCAGGTTGCGGCTCTTCTTCATGATCTCCTTGATCTCGCCGACCTCGGCCTTCATGACCAGGTCGGAGATCAGCGGCGTGTTGAGCAGCACCTCGTACGCCGCCACCCGGCCCAGGCCGTCCTCGGTGGGGATCAGGCGCTGCGAGACCATCGAGCGCAGGTTGAGCGACAGGTCCATCAGCAGCTGCGTGCGGCGTTCCTCGGGGAAGAAGTTGATGATGCGGTCGAGCGCCTGGTTGGCGCTGTTGGCGTGCAGCGTGGCCATGCACAGGTGGCCGGTCTCGGCGAAGGCGACGGCGTGCTCCATGGTCTCGCGGTCGCGGATCTCGCCCATCAGGATCACGTCGGGCGCCTGGCGCAGCGTGTTCTTCAGCGCCGCCTCCCAGCTGTCGGTGTCGATGCCGACCTCGCGCTGGGTCACCACGCAGTTCTTGTGCGGGTGCACGAACTCGATCGGGTCCTCGACCGTCACGATGTGGCCGTAGGAGTTCTGGTTGCGCCAGTCGACCATCGCCGCCAGCGTGGTCGACTTGCCCGAGCCGGTGGCGCCGGCCAGGATCACCAGACCGCGCTTGGTCATCGCGACGTCCTTCAACACCTGCGGCATGCCCATGTCGTCGACCGTCGGGATGGTGCCCGGGATGGTCCGCAGCACCATGCCCACGCGGCCCTGCTGCACGAAGGCGTTGACGCGGAAGCGCCCGATGCCCGTGGGCGAGATGGCGAAGTTGCACTCCTTGGTGCGCTCGAACTCGGCCATCTGGCGGTCGTTCATGATCGCCCGCGTCAGGGCCAGCGTGTGGTTGGCCCCCAGCGACTGCGCCGACACCTTCACGATGCGGCCGTCGACCTTGATCGCCGGCGGGAAGTCGGCGGTGATGAACATGTCGCTGCCCTTGCGGCTCACCATGAGGCGCAGCAGGTCGTTGATGAACTGGCTGGCTTGATCGCGTTCCATGCGGGTCTCCGGGGGTGTCGGGGCAGGGGGTGGTGGGGTGGGCGGGACTTCAGCCGGGGAAGTTTTCCGGCGTCTTGGCCTTGCCGCGCGCCTCGGCCGCGGTGATCAGGCCGCGGCGCACGAGGTCGGCGAGGTTCTGGTCGAGCGTCTGCATGCCCTGGCCCTGGCCGGTCTGGATCGTCGAGTACATCTGCGCGACCTTGCCCTCGCGGATCAGGTTGCGGATGGCGGCGGTGCCCAGCATGATCTCGTGCGCCGCCACGCGGCCCTGGCCGTCCTTGGTCTTGCACAGCGTCTGGGAGATCACGGCCTGCAGCGATTCGGACAGCATGGCCCGGATCATGTCCTTTTCCTCGCCCGGGAACACGTCGATGATCCGGTCGATGGTCTTGGCGGCCGAGGAGGTGTGCAGGGTGCCGAAGACCAGGTGGCCGGTCTCGGCCGCCGTCATGGCCAGGCGGATGGTCTCCAGGTCGCGCATCTCGCCCACCAGGATGGCGTCGGGGTCCTCGCGCAGGGCCGAGCGCAGCGCGGCGGCGAAGGACAGCGTCATCGGCCCGACCTCGCGCTGGTTGATGAGGCACTTCTTGGATTCGTGGACGAACTCGATCGGGTCCTCCACCGTCAGGATGTGGCCGTACTCGGTCTCGTTGAGGTAGTTGACCATCGCCGCCAGCGTGGTCGACTTGCCCGAGCCGGTCGGCCCGGTCACCAGCACCAGCCCGCGCGGGCGCAGGGCGAGGTCGGCGAAGATGCGCGGCGCGCCGAGCTGCTCCAGCGTCAGGATCTTCGAGGGGATGGTGCGGAACACCGCCGCCGCGCCGCGTCCCTGGTTGAAGGCGTTGACGCGGAAGCGCGCCAGGCCGTCGATCTCGAAGGAGAAGTCGACCTCCAGGAATTCCTCGTAATGCTTGCGGTGGGTGTCGCTCATGATGTCGTACACCATGGCGTGCACCTGCTTGTGGTCCAGCGGCTCCACGTTGATGCGCCGGACGTCGCCGTGGACCCGGATCATCGGCGGCAGGCCGGCTGACAGGTGCAGGTCGGAGGCCTTGTTCTTCACGCTGAAAGCCAGCAGCTGGGTGATGTCCACGAGATTCCTTGTGACGTTTTGATACGAGTTGACAGATTATGACGATGATTGCCGATCACCTCCACCAAGTGCGCGCTCGCATCGCCACGGCGACCCGTCGGGCCGGCCGGCCCGACGACAGCGTGCGCCTGCTGGCAGTGTCCAAGACTTTCGACGCCCCGGCGGTGCGCGCGGCTTTCGAAGCCGGCCTCGGGGCCTTCGGCGAGAACTACGTGCAGGAGGGCGTGGCCAAGATCGAGGCGCTGGCCGACCTGCGCGAGCGCATCGAGTGGCACTGCATCGGCCCGCTGCAGAGCAACAAGACGCGCCCCGTGGCCGAGCATTTCGACTGGGTCCACGGCATCGACCGCCTCAAGATCGCCCAGCGGCTGTCCGAGCAGCGCCCGGCGCACCTGCCGCCCCTGCAGGTGTGCCTGCAGGTCGACGTCGACGGCGGGGCCAATAAGTCGGGCGTCGGCGTGGCGGAGGCGCCGGCGCTGGCGCGCGCGGTGGCGGCGCTGCCCCGGCTCGTGCTGCGCGGGATCATGGCGATCCCCGAGCCGGCGCCGGACTTCGAGGCCCAGCGCGCGCTCTTCCTGCGCGCGACGGCGGTGTACGAGTCGCTGCGCGCCGAGGGGCTCGCGCTCGACACGCTGTCGATGGGCATGAGCGCCGACCTGGAGGCGGCCATCGCGGCGGGCAGCACGATGGTGCGCGTGGGCACGGCGCTCTTCGGCGGCCGGCCGCCCAGATCGGACGTTGCCGCGAGCGCATAACCTGCGCCGCGGCGCGCATGACGGGTGGCGCCGGTCGGCGCCCGGGACTATCGTCGGTCCCACCACCAACACGGGAACACCGTCATGAGCGAGAAGCTGTCCTTCGTCCACCCCACCGCCGACAGCCCCTGGGGCACCTACCTGTCGCAGGTCGACCGGGTGATCCCCTACCTGGGCAACCTGGCGCGCTGGGCCGAGACCCTCAAGCGCCCCAAGCGCGCGCTGATCGTCGACGTGCCCATCGAGATGGACGACGGCCGCATCGCCCACTACGAGGGCTACCGCGTGCAGCACAACCTCTCGCGCGGTCCCGGCAAGGGCGGCGTGCGCTTCCACCCGGACGTGACGCTGGAGGAGGTGATGGCGCTGTCGGCCTGGATGACCGTCAAGTGCGCGGCGGTGAACCTGCCCTACGGCGGCGCCAAGGGCGGCATCCGCGTCGACCCCAAGCAGCTCTCGCAGAAGGAGCTGGAGAAGATCACGCGCCGCTACACCAGCGAGATCGGCATCATCATCGGCCCGCAGCAGGACATCCCGGCGCCCGACGTCAACACCAACGGCCAGATCATGGCCTGGATGATGGACACCTACTCGATGAACGTCGGCGGCACCGCCACCGGCGTCGTCACCGGCAAGCCGCTGCACCTGGGCGGCTCGCTCGGGCGCGTGAAGGCCACCGGGCGCGGCGTGTTCGTCACCGGCCGCGAGGCGGCGCGCCGCCTGGGGCTCGACCTGCGCGGCGCGCGGGTGGCAGTGCAGGGCTTCGGCAACGTCGGCTCGGTGGCGGCCGAGCTGTTCGCCGAGGCGGGTGCGAAGATCGTCGCCGTGCAGGACCACACCGGCACCATCGTCAACGAGAACGGCCTGAACCTGGAGACCCTGATCCCGCTGTCGCGCACCGACGGCGTGGTCGGCTTCAGCGACGGCGAGGTGATCGACAACGAGGACTTCTGGGACGTCGCCTGCGACATCCTGATCCCGGCCGCGCTCGAGGGCCAGCTCACCGCCGAGCGTGCCCGGCGCACGACGGCGCGCCTGGTGCTCGAGGGCGCCAACGGCCCGACCGTGCCCACGGCCGACGACATCCTCGCCGAGCGCGGCGTGCTGGTGGTGCCCGACGTGATCTGCAACGCCGGCGGCGTGACGGTGAGCTACTTCGAATGGGTGCAGGACTTCTCGTCCTTCTTCTGGGACGAGGACGAGATCAACGTGCGGCTCGACCGCATCATGATGAACGCCCTCAACCAGATCTGGGACACCGCCGACAAGCACAGGATCAGCCTGCGCACGGCCACCTACGCGGTCGCCTGCGAACGCATCCTGACGGCGCGGGCCGAGCGCGGCCTCTACCCCTGAGGCGCCGGGTCCCTTCCGGCACCGGAAGGGACGGGCGGCCGGTGGGGACGGCACGGGCGGCACGTCGTGCATGGGAACATTGGCGCGGCGGCCGGCTCTGCAGAGAGGTCCGGATTCCGCCGGGCCTTCCCAACGTCGCACCTGGACCGCATTCACCGTCGATGGCTTTCCTCCTTCCCCTTCGCCCTTCTCTCGTTCCCTCGCGCGCGATCCGCTCGCCGATGCCGCGGCGCGGGGCCGCCGTCGCCATCGCCGCCGCCCTCGTCCTGGCCGGCTGCGGCGCCACGGCCAAGCGCGTGAACTACGACCCGGAGGAGTTCGACTCCACCACCACCCACGCGCGCAGCTACCCGGCCACCGAGGCGCAGACCTGCGAGGCCGCGCGCCGGGCGCTGCTCAGCCAGGGCTACCTCATCAGCGCGGCCAACGCCGACCTCGTGACCGGGCGCAAGAGCTTCCAGCCCACGCCCGAAGTCCACGTCGAGGTCGAGTTCCGCGTGGTCTGCGCGCACGAGGGCGCCTCAGACGGCACGGCGAAGTCGGCATCGGGCGCGCGCGGCAAGGGCGTGGCACCGCGTTCGATCGCCTTCGTCACCGCCCTGCAGGACCGCTACGGCATCAAGAAGACCAACAACTCGGCCACGCTGGGCGTCGGCGTGCTGGGCTCGGTGTCGCTGCCGTTCTCCTCGAGCGACGACGCGATGGTCAAGCTGGCGAGCGAAACATTGACCGACGAGCGCTTCTACGACCGCTTCTTCGCGCTGCTCGACCGCTTCCTGGTGCGCGGCGCCGGCGTCGGCACCGACGCGGTCGAGGCCGTCGAGCCGCAGCGCGAGGCGCCGGTGGTGGCGCCGGCCTCGGGCCTGGCGGTGACGGCGCCCGTCGCGGCGCCCGTCGAGCCCGTGACCCGGCCGCTCGAGACCTCGGCGGCCTCGCCTTCGGCCCCGTCGTCATCGGAGGGCGCCGGCCCGATCGCCACGCCGGCCGTGCCCGCCGCGCCGGTCGCGCCCACCGGCCCCGTGGCGCCGTAGGCCGTCGGCGAGGGATCAGGTGTCCTGGCGCTCGACGCCCTGGAGCGCGTCGCTGAGCTCGTCGATGCCGAAGGGCTTCTGCAGCCAGAACGTGCCGGGCATCGGTTCGGCGGGGCGCGGCCGGCCGGTGGCGAAGATCACGCGCAGCTTGCGCCGGGCCTGCAGGATCTCCACCAGGTCGATGCCCGAGAGGGCGGGCAGGCCGATGTCGGTCATGAGCACGTCGAAGGCGCCGTCGATGAAGCGGTCGCGCGCCACCTCGGCGCTCTTGACGCCGGCGGCCCAGTGGCCGAGGACCTGCAGCATGTCCACCGTGGCGGCGAGCACGGCCGGATCGTCCTCGACGACCAGCACGCGCAGCGCCTGGGCCGAGGAGTCCTCGTGTTCTTCCGGAAGGGGGAGGGTCGTGGTTGCCATGGTCCGGAATCTACTCGCCATGGACGGGGTGCGTTGTCCGCCCGGTCAACTCCGGGCGTAGGAAGCGCCCCTTCACCGCTGCAGCGTCGACTTGCCCAGCATGCTCTCGATCAGCTCCACCGCCACCTCGCCGGTGCGGTTGCGCACGTCGAGCGCCGGGTTGACCTCCACCACGTCGAGCGAGCGCAGCCGCCCGGTGTCGGCGATCATCTCCATGCATAGCTGCATCTCGCGGTAGGTCGGCCCGCCGCGCACGCCGGTGCCCACGCCGGGGGCGTCGGCCGGGTCGAGGCAGTCGACGTCGAAGCTCACGTGCAGGTGGGTGTCCTCGTCGATGTCCTGCAGGGCCTCGGTCAGGGTGTTGCGCATGCCGTGCTCGTCGATGTGGCGCATGTCGAAGACCGTTAGGCCGAGCCGGCGGATGGCCAGCTTCTCCTCGGCGTCGACGCTGCGGATGCCGATGAAGCGGATGTCCTCGGGCGCCAGCGCGGCGCGCGGGCCGCTCCAGCCGGTGAGCGCGGCCGGGCCGTGGCCCAGCAGGCAGGCCACCGGCATGCCGTGCAGGTTGCCGCTGGGGCTGGTGGTCTCGGTGTTGACGTCGGTGTGGGCGTCGAGCCAGAGCACGCGCAGCTTCTGGCCGCGCTGGCGCGCGTGCCAGGCCACCGCGCTGATCGAGCCCACGGCCAGGCAGTGGTCGCCGCCCATCATGACCGGCAGATGCCCGGCGCCCAGCGCGGCGTCGACCGCGTCGTACACCGCGCGGTTCCAGGCCACGGTCTCCTCGAGGTGGCGCAGGCCGGCGGCCGGCTTGGCCCACGGCGTGGCCGGACCGGCGAGGTTGCCCGCGTCGACGACGCCGAAACCCAGCCGGGCCAGGGTGCCGGCGATGTCGGCCACGCGCAGCGCGTCGGGGCCCATGCCGGCGCCGCGCACGCTGGCGCCGATGTCGGTCGGCGCGCCGATGAGTTCGAGGGTGGCGGGCATCGCGGTCACGGCGGGCGGGGGCGAGGGCGGTGTCGTCATGCGGCGAGCCTAACAGCCGGTCGCGACACGGCGGGTCGGATCGGCGCCCGCGTCGAGCCTCAGAACAGCCGGAAGACCAGCGGCATCAGCAATGCCGCCAGCACCACCTGCAGGCCCAGCGCCAGACCGGCGTAGGCGCCGGCGTCGGCGTTCACGTGCAGGGCGCGCGCCGCGCCGATGCCGTGCGCGGCCGTGCCCAGCGCGAAACCGCGCGCGGCCCAGCCCCCGGGCGTGGTGCCGATGCGCAGCAGGTCGAACAGGTACTTGCCCGACAGCGCGCCGACCATGCCGGTGAGCACCGCGAACACGGCCGACAGTGCCGGGATGCCGCCGATCTTCTCGGCGATGCCCATCGCCACCGGCGCCGTCACCGACTTGGGCGCGAGCGACAGCACCACGTCGTGCGGCAGCCCGAGCGCCCAGGCCAGCCCCAATGCCGAGAGCGACGCCGCCGCCCCGCCCAGCAGCGAGGCCAGCAGCACCCGCCCCAGGCGCCGGCGCAGTTCCGCGCGGCGCAGCCACAGCGGCCAGGCCAGCGCCACCACCGCCGGCCCGAGCAGGAAGTGGATGAACTGCGCTCCGGCGAAGTAGGTCGGGTAGTCGACGCCGGTGGCCAGCAGCCCGCCCGCGATGGCGATCACCGACCACATCACCGGATTGGCCCACGGCGCGTTGCCCAGCCGCGCGTAGAGCGCCTGCGCGACGATGTAGACCACCAAGGTCGCCGTCAGGCCGAACAGCGGCGTGGCGGAGAGGTAGACCCAGAGTTCGACGAAGCGCGGCATGGGGTCAGGCGCCGTCGTCGGAGCCGGCGCGGCCGCGTGCCGTGCCGTAGAGCACCAGCGCCGTCACGCCCAGCCCGATCCAGGTCGACAGCACGATCACCAGCAGCATGCGGCCGCCGTACCGGCCCAGCAGCGTCAGGTGCGTCATCACGCCCACGCCCACCGGGATGAACAGCAGCGACAGGTGCGCGAGCAGAAACTGCGCGCATTCGCCCACCGGGTCGCGCACGACCGGAAAGCGCAGCGCCACCAGCAGCAGCACCAGCCCCAGCACCGGCCCGGGCAGCGGCAACGAGAAGCCGCGCGAGAGCAGCTCGCCGATCGACTGGAAGATCAACAGCCAGGCCAGCCCGCGCAGTCCCTTCATCGCCTGCGTCGCCGGTTCAGAAGCGCGGGAGGTCGGCGAAGGGCTGCGGCGCGCCGGCGCGGAAGACCTGCCGGCCGTATTCGGCGCAGCGCTGCAGGGTCGGGATCACCTTGCCGGGGTTGAGCATCCCGGCCGGATCGAAGGCGCGCTTGACGCCGAACATCAGCTCGTTCTCGGCCGCCGTGAACTGCACGCACATGCTGTTGAGCTTCTCCACGCCCACGCCGTGCTCGCCCGAGACGGTGCCGCCCATCGCGACGCTGGTCTCCAGGATGTCGGCGCCGAAGAGTTCGCAGCGATGCAGCTCGTCGGGGTCGTTGGCGTCGAACAGCACCAGCGGGTGCAGGTTGCCGTCGCCGGCGTGGAAGACGTTGCAGCAGCGCAGGTCGTACTTGATCTCCATCTGCTGGATGGCCAGCAGGATGTCGGCCAGGCGCTTCCGGGGGATGGTTGAGTCCAGGCACATGTAGTCGGGGCTGATGCGGCCCGAGGCGGGAAACGCGTTCTTGCGCCCGCTCCAGAACTTCAGGCGCTCGTCCTCGTTCCGGCTGACCGCGATGGCGGTGGCGCCGCAGCCGCGCAGCACGGCGGTCATGCGGCCGATCTCCTCCTCGACCTCCTCGGGCGTGCCGTCGGATTCGCACAGCAGGATGGCCGCGGCGGTGAGGTCGTAGCCGGCGCGCACGAAGTCTTCGACGGCGGCCGTCATGGGCTTGTCCATCATCTCCAGGCCGGCCGGAATGATGCCCGCGGCGATCACGGCGGCGACCGCGTCGCCGGCCTTCCGCACGTCGTCGAAGCTGGCCATGATGCAGCGCGCGAGCTGCGGCTTGGGCACCAGCTTGACCGTGACCTCCAGCGTGACGGCCAGCATGCCCTCGCTGCCCACCACCAGCGCCAGCAGGTCGAGCCCGGGGCCGTCGAGCGCCTCGCCGCCGAACTCGATCGGCTCGCCCTCGGCCGTGAAGCCGCGCACGCGCATCACGTTGTGCAGCGTCAGGCCGTACTTCAGGCAGTGCACGCCGCCGGAGTTCTCCGCCACGTTGCCGCCGATGGTGCAGGCGATCTGGCTCGACGGGTCGGGCGCGTAGTAGAGGTTGAAGGGCGCCGCCGCCTCGCTGATGGCGAGGTTGCGCACGCCGCACTGGACCACCGCCGTGCGGCTGACGGGGTCGACCTTTAGGATCTTGTTGAACTTGGCCAGCGACATGGTCACGCCCGTCGGGTCGGGCATCGCGCCGCCGGAGAGGCCCGTGCCGGCACCGCGCGCCACCACCGGCACGCCCAGGCCGTGGCAGGTCGCCAGCACGGCGGCGACCTGCGCCTCGGTCTCGGGCAGGGCGACCACCAGCGGCCGCGCGCGGTAGGCCGTGAGGCCGTCGCACTCGTAGGGCGTGGTGTCCTCCTCGTGCCAGATCAGCGCATGCGCGGGCAGGTGCGATCGCAAGGCGGCGACGATCTGCGACTGGCGTTCGGAGCGCTGCAGCAGCGCGTACTGATCGGGCAGGGCGGGGGCGTTCATGGTGGACGCACTTTAAGCCCCGGCGCGCCGCTCCGCCATCGGTGGTGTTATTTGAAGATCACCGTCTTGTGGCCGTTCATCAGCACGCGGCGTTCGCTGTGCCACTTGACGGCGCGGGCGAGCACCTGGCTCTCGGTGTCGCGGCCGCGGGCGGTGAGGTCCTCGACCGTGTCGGTGTGGTCGGCGCGCGCCACGTCCTGCTCGATGATCGGGCCCTCGTCGAGGTCGGCCGTCACGTAGTGCGCCGTGGCGCCGATCAGCTTCACGCCGCGGTCGTGCGCCTGATAGTAGGGCTTGGCGCCCTTGAAGCTGGGCAGGAACGAATGGTGGATGTTGATGGCGCGGCCGGCCAGCTTCGCGCACAGGTCGTTGCTCAGCACCTGCATGTAACGCGCCAGCACGACCAGCTCGGCACCCTCGGCCTCGACGATCTCCAGCTGCCTGGCCTCGGCCTGGGGCTTGGTCTGCGCCGTCACCGGGATGTGGTGGAAGGGCACGTTGTAGCTGGCGGCGAGCTGGTAGAAGTCGCGGTGGTTCGACACGATGGCGCGCACGTCGATGGCCAGCAGGCCGCTCTTCCAGCGGAACAGCAGGTCGTTCAGGCAATGGCCGTCGCGGCTCACCAGGATCACCGTCTTCATCGGCTGGGCGGCGTCGTGCAGCTTCCAGTCCATGCCGAAGGTGCGGCCGAGCTCGGCCATCTGGGCGCTCAGCTGCGCGTGGTCGTGGGCGTCGCAGGCGAAGCGCACGCGCATGAAGAACAGGCCGGTGCCGTGGTCGTTGTACTGCGCGGCCTCCTCGATGTTGCCGCCGCGTTCGAGCAGGAAGCCCGAGACGGCGTGCACGATGCCGGTGCGGTCGGGGCAGGAGAGGGTCAGGATGTAGGCGGATGTCATGGCGCGGCCGATTGTCGCGGATGCCAGAATGACCGTTCGCCCGACCTTCCCGACCCCATCATCCGCAGAGGAACGCCGCCATGGCCCACGACTTTAACCTGGACAACCAGTGGTTGCCCTTCACGCCCAACCGCGCCTTCCGCAAGGACCCGCGCGTCTTCGTCGCCGCCGACGGCATGGAGTTCACCACCCACGACGGCCGCACGGTCGTCGACGGCATCTCGTCCCTGTGGTGCGTGGGCGCGGGCCACAACCGGCGCTCGATCAACGACGCGATCAAGACCCAGCTCGACACGCTCGACTACGCCACCGCCTTCCAGGTCAGCAACGACCGCGCCTTCGAGGCCGCCGCGCGCATCGCCGCGCTGGCGCCGGGCGACCTCAACAAGGTGCTGTTCTGCAACTCCGGCAGCGAGGCCGCGGACACCTCGCTGAAGGTGGCGCTGGCCTACCACCGCGCGCGCGGCGAGGGCCACCGCAACGTCTTCATCGGCCGCGAGCGCGGCTACCACGGCGTGGGCTTCGGCGGCATGTCGGTGGGGGGCATCCCGGGCAACCGCAAGGCCTTCGGCTCGGCCTTCCTGCCGCGCGTGGACCACATGCGTTTCATCCACGATCCGGTGAATCACGCCTACATCCACAACCGGGAGCCGGTCTGGGCCGAGGACCCGCTGGTCGAGCTGGAGAGCCGCATCCTGCCGCTGCACGACCCGAGCAACGTGGCCGCGATCATCGTCGAGCCCATCGCCGGCTCGGCCGGCTGGTACCTGCCGCCGCAGGGCTATCTCCAGCGCCTGCGCGAGATCTGCGACAAGCACGGCATCCTGCTGATCTTCGACGAGGTCATCACCGGCTTCGGCCGCATGGGCACCAACTTCGCCGCCGACTTCTACGGCGTCGTGCCCGACATGCTGAACTTCGCCAAGTGCGTGACCAACGGCGTGATCCCGCTGGGCGGCGTGATCTGCCGCGACAAGCTCTACGACGCGATGATGAAGACCGACGCGCCCGAGCACGTGGTGGAGTTCTTCCACGGCTACACCTACTCGGGCCATCCGGTGGCGTGCGCGGCGGCCGTCGCCACGCTCGACCTGTTCGAGAAGGAACAGCTGTTCGCCCGTGCCGGCGAGATGGGCCCGGTGCTGGGCGACGCCTTCCACGGCGCCCTCACCGGCCTGCCCAACGTCATCGGCATCCGCAGCCTGGGCCTGGCGGCGGCGGTGGAGCTGGCGCCGATTCCCGGGGCACCGGGCAAGCGCGCCTACGACATCTTCGTGGACTGCTTCCATCGCGGCGCCCTGGTGCGCCCGGCCGGCGACGTGATCGTCCTCGCGCCGCCCTACATCGTCGAGAAGTCGCACATCGACACGCTGGTGGGCACGCTGGCCGACGCCATCCGGAAGTTCGCCTGATCCCGGATTCCGAGACGCGGCGCCGTCAGCCCGGCCGCCGGACCCCGGCGCAGTAGTCCTTCGCCGGCAGCGGCGGGGTCCGCCAGGTGGCGTCGTGGCGGTCCGTCGACGCGGCGGCGCCTTCGTCGCCGGCCGCCGCGGCGAGCAGGCGCAGGCTGCGCACCGTGACGTCGACTGGCAGGTGCTGCGGCACGCCCTGGCGCCGGTCGACGTGCGCGGCGCCGGCGATCAGCAGCACCGTGCGGCCGGGGCGGCGTGCCTTGGCGGCGGCCTGCGCCATGGCGCGGTCGCGCGCGACCTGGATGCGCGTCATGGGCACGATCCGCGCCTCCGGCAGCAGACCGCAGTGGCCGTCGCGCACGGCGTCCTGCTGGGCGCGGAGCGCGGCATCGGGCAGCTGCGCGTCGAGCGAGACGTCGGCCATGGCGTCCTTCATGCGCGAGCGCGGCAGGTTGGCGCCGACGACCGGCACGCCCGCGCGGACGGCGGCCATCACGGTCGCCGCGTAGTCGCTCCAGGGCCAGGCGGCCTCGTCCCAGCGCAGCGCGACGCGCACCTGCGCCTCGGTCGCGGCGGGCGGGAGTCCGGCGGTGTCATGGCCTTCCTCCGCCATCTCGACGGCCAGGGCGGCGAGCCGCGAGCGCGCGACCAACGACTCGACGGCGGCGAGTTCGAGCCCGTGGTGCTGCGGCGCGTCGTGCTGCTCGCCGATCAGCAGGATGTCGGTGGGCAGCAGGGCCGGCAGGCTGCGTGCGAACTGCGCGACGTCGCCCGTACCGTCGAAGGCGGATGGCGCGGGACCGGAAGAAGCGCAACCGCCCAGCGCGATCGCCAGGGCGAGGAGCCGACCGGCTCCGGCCGGACGCGCGACGGACCGCACCGGGCGACGGTCAGTGGACCCGCACCGGGTTCTGGGCCAACTCGGCATAACCCTCGAGCGTGTCCTCGACCTCTTCCTGCGTCGGTGTGTTGAGCTGCCAGGCGACGATCTGCTGCTGGAACAGTTCGGCCCAGGAGCCGTCGAGGTAGACCTCCTTGCCGGAGCGCTTGTCCACGATCTCGAAGCCGTGGCGCGCGAGCACCGGCAGGTGCGGCGCGATCGGCGCTTCGCCCTCGGTGGGCTGCACATGCACGACGACGTACGAATCGGAGTCGTAGAGCATGTTCATGGCGGGACCGGTGAGGATGTCGATGGCGTTCATGACGATGTAGGTGGCTGTCGATGCGCCGGTTTCAAGGCGCCGTGCCATCGCGCAATGGATATCGCGCAGGAAACGACACAGATTCACCGTGCGCCTCAGCGCGCGAGGGCGCTTGGCGGCGCTTCGCGCAACTGCATGTCGGCGAAGTCGCCGTTGGGCTGTGTCAACTTGATCCGTACCGGCAGGTGGCCCAGGGCCGGGGCCAGCCAGAGCTCGACGGTGTCGTCGAAGGGCTGGCGGGCGTTGCGCGTCAGCCGGCGCGCCGCGATCTCGCCCATCGGCAGGACCAGCGTCTCCTCGGGACCGACCTTGAAGAGCCAGATGTCGGCGTCGCGCGATCCCACGGTCTGCACGGCGATGGCGCCGTCCTGCGGATAGCGCGCCGGGTCGCCCGCGAGCAGGGCGCCGAGCTGCAGCATCACGCTCAGGCGATCCTGCGCGCCGGGCAGCAGTGCGACGCTCGGCGCGTTGTTGCTGAACACCACCTCGCCGCGATCGCGCACGAAGTGCGAGGCCATTTCGGTCTTGCGGGTGTCGGAGAAGCGCAGCGGCTCGATGCCCGTCGGCCCGATGACGCCGCTGCTGTGCTGCGTGCGCAGGGTCTTGAACAGGAAGCGCAGCGTGAGGTGGGCGTCGTAGGCGCCGCCCTCCTGCGTCCACGCGAGTTCGCCGAACACCCCCTGCAGCGGCACCGCGCCCTGCTGGCCGGTGACCGCGAACTTCAGGCGCACGGAGGCCGGCACGCGCAGCGGCACGGTCTCCGGTGTCGGCCCGGACGAGGCGGCGGGCGCGGCGGGCGGCGGCGGGCCCGAGGCGGGCGTGCCTGTGGGTGCCGCGAGGGCCGGCGCGGGCGCTGTCGTCGTTGCCGGGGTCGCCGACGCATCGACCGGGACGTCCGATGCGCTCGGTGGCATGGCGGCGTCCGGCGCGATCGGGGCGGCATCGTCCGGCGATGTCGCTCCAGGCACGGGAGCGGCCGCGATCACGGCGACCGGCGCGTCGGGCGACGGTGTGGCCTCGGGGGCCGGGGCGGACGACGCGGGTATGGCGACGGACGGCGTGGGAGGCGGCGCTGGGGCCGGTGCGGCCGGCGCGGGCGTCCGGACCCGGGGCGGTGGTGTCGGCGCCTTGCGCGCCGGCTCGCGCGACGGCGCAGCGGCGGCCGGACGCGGCACTTCGGCCACGGGCGCCGCTGCCGGCACCGCATCCGGTGCGGGTGGCGCCTCGATCGTCCGCACGACGAAGCGCGCGGTCACCGGCGACGGTGCCGTGCCACCGTTGAGCGGCACCGCGCCGAGCAGCACCAGGTGCGCGGCGCCCACCGCCGCCGTCAGCGCCGCGAGCGCCCCCCACGAGGCCCGCCGCCGCGCACGCTCCGATGTCGCGGCGGACGCCGGGTCGACGGGCGGGTCCAAGTCGGAAGGGGGTGGGGCGGTCGGTGGCATGGGCGGTTCGACGAGGGACGCGGTCATGGCGATCGATCTCGCTACACTGCCGCCCGTTCCCCGGCGCTGCCAGTTTAGTCAGCGGCGCTCCGCCACCCGGGTCGGCTTCGACGACATCGCCTGGCCCGACACGGTCCGTCCGGCCCGGTCGCCGCCTCCCGCTTCCCTTTCCCATCCCGCATGAAACTCGCCACCCTCCAGGACGGCTCGCGCGACGGCCAGCTGGTCGTCGTCTCGCGCGACCTCGCCACCGCGCACTACGCCACCGGCATCGCCCACCGGTTGCAGCAGGTGCTCGACGACTGGGGCTTCATGGCCCCGCAGCTCCAGGACCTGGCCGACCGGCTCGACGCCGGCCGCGCGCGCCACGCCTTCGCCTTCGATCCCGCGCAGTGCCTG
Organism: Variovorax sp. PvP013; assembly: GCF_050435945.1. Taxonomy (NCBI): domain Bacteria; kingdom Pseudomonadati; phylum Pseudomonadota; class Betaproteobacteria; order Burkholderiales; family Comamonadaceae; genus Variovorax; species Variovorax sp. PvP013. The sequence continues at coordinate 75,023 of NZ_JBNDLF010000009.1, read as the reverse complement.
GCGCCGCTGCCACGCGCCTTCGAGCGGGTCGACGGCCGCGCCTGGCCGTCGCCCGGCGACGTCACAGGCGCCGTGGACGGTGCCGTGCCGATGCTGCATGCCCGCGCCGGCGAACTGCTCGGCCCGTGCCATCCGATCGAGGTCGCGAGCGAGGCCATGGGCATCGATTTCGGCGCCGGGCTCGCGGTCGTCACCGGCGACGTGCGGCGCGGCGCGACGCCCGCCCAGGCGCTCGAGGGCGTCCGTCTCGTCCTGCTGGTCAACGACCTCCGCCTGCATCGCGTGCTGGCCGCCGGGAGCGACCGGGGCGCGGCGCTGCAACTGCAGGGCCGTCCGGCCACGGCCTTCGGCCCGGTCGCCGTCACGCCCGACGAACTGGGCGGCGCCTGGCGCGACGGCCGCGCGCACCTGACGCTGCAGACGGTCTGGAACGGCCGCAAGGTCGGCCAGTGCGACACCGGCGAGGACATGCGCCGGCACTTCGGCGAACTCGTCGCGCAGCTGGCGGCGACGCGTCCCGTGCGCGCGGGCACGCTGGTGGGCGGCGGCACGGTCGGCCACCCCGGCGTCGTGCGCAAGGACGGCCGCACCGACTGGCCGCGCGGCCACGCCGGCATCGCCGAGCGCCGCGCCGCCGAGACCCTGCGCGACGGCCGGCCGACGACCGAATTCATGCGCTTCGGCGACACCGTCCGCATCGAGGCGAAGGGGCCGGACGGGCGCTCGGTGTTCGGGGCGATCGAGCAGGAGGTGGTGGGCACGGACGCGGCGCCCGGCCCGGGCCAGGTGCCGCTGCCGGAGGCCTGACGGGCGGGGCCGTCAGCGCCCCAGGTCGATCACGAGCGACTTGACCCCCCGGATCATCATCTCCACCGACACCGCCACCAGGATCAGCCCCATCAGGCGCTCCAGCGCCAGCACCACGCGGTCGCCGATCACGCGCTGGATGCGGTCGGCGAGCACCAGCACCAGGGCGCAGACGGCCATCGTCACGCTCAGGGCGGCGATCCATTCGAGGCGGCGCTCGGGGGCCTGCGAGACCAGCAGCATCACGGTCGCCAATGCCGACGGGCCGGCCAGCGCGGGGATCGCCAGCGGCACGATCAATGGCTCGCGCTCGTCGTCGTTCTGATAGGCCGCGCGGTTCGGGAAGATCATCCGCAGCGCGATCAGGAACAGCACCACCGCGCCGGCGATCTGCAGCGACAGCCCCGAGAGCCCCATCACGCGCAGGAAGCGGTCGCCCACGAACATGAAGGCCAGCAGCAGGCCGAAGGCGATCGACACCTCGCGCAGGATCACCCGCGCGCGCCGCTCGGGCGCCACGTGGCGCAGGGCGTTGGCGAAGATCGGGATGTTGCCCAGCGGATCGCAGATGAGCAGCAGCAGGATGGTCGCCGAGGCGAAGGTGTAGGTCACGGCGGGAAAGGGAGGAACGGGACGGGGAGGGGAGACGGGCGGGCGGGCGCGCCGCCGCGCCGTGTCGCTCAGTCCTGCTTCGCGTAGGCGGCGTCGAAGGAGCGCAGGCCCTTGACCTCGATCGGGTTGCCGAACGGGTCGAGGAAGAACATCGTCCACTGCTCGCCGGGACGGCCCTCGAAGCGCACCTGCGGCGCCAGCAGGAACTCGGTGCCGGCCGCGCGCAGGCGCTCGGCCAGGGCCTGCCAGTCGGGCAGTTCGAGCACCACGCCGAAGTGCGGCATCGGCACCATGACGTCGTCCACGCGGCCGGTGCGCGCGGTCGGGAAGGGCTCTCCCAGGTGCAGCGAGATCTGGTGGCCGAAGAAGTCGAAGTCGACCCAGGTGTCGGTGCTGCGCCCTTCGGCGCAGCCGAGCGTGCCGCCGTAGAAGCGGCGGGCGACGTCGAGGTCGGGGACGTGGATGGCGAGGTGGAAGAGGCTGTGCATGGCGCCGGATTATCTGCCTCGCCGGCAGGGGCGCCGCATCCTCGGCGCGGCGATCCCTGGAGTAAGCTGGCGACACAATTCCGATGGAGATATGCCCATGAGCGACGCCACCCCCGCCTTCGACTTCAGCCAGTTCGTGCCTGGCTTCGATTTCCTGAAGAACCTCGCGGCCGGCGCCGCCGCGCCGGGCCAGGGCGCGGGTCCGGTGTCCGGCCTGCCGAGCCTGTCGAACTGGGTGGCGCCGACGCTCAGCGTCGAGGAGGTCGACAAGCGCATCCAGGAACTCAAGACCGTGCAGTACTGGCTCGAGCAGAACGGCCACGCGCTCAAGGCCACCATCCAGGCGCTGGAGGTGCAGAAGATGACGCTGTCCACGCTGCGCGGGATGAACGTGCGCATGGAGGACCTGGCCAACGCCTTCACGCGCAATGCCAACGCGGCCACCGCCGCCGTGATGCCGTCGGCGCCGACGCCGCCGGTCGCGCCGCCGCCCGAGGCGCCCGCACCCGCGCCCGCGACGCCCATGACGTCGTTCTTCAACCGCATGGCCGAGGCCATGCAGCCGCCCGCCGCCGAGGCCGAGGAGGAGGCGCCCGAGCCCGAACCCGCCGAGCCCGTCGTCGATGCTCGCGCGGCCCCGGCCGGCGACCGCGCCGACGGTGCGCCGTCCGAGGAATCGCGCGGCGCGCAGGACGCCGCAGCAGGCGCGATGGCCGGCGTGATCGATCCGCTGCAGTGGTGGGGTTCGCTCACGCAGCAGTTCCAGCAGATCGCCGAGTCCGCCATGAGGGACGCGGCCCAGATCCAGATGCCGGCCATGCCGCAGATGCCGAGCGCTCCCGGCCCGGCGAAGACCCCGAGAGCCGCGAAGTCCGGCGGGTCGACGGGGACCGCCAAGACGGCGAAGGCCGCGGCGTCCGCAAGCCCGTCCCCGGCCGCGAAGAAGACCGCCTCCGCGAGCGGTGCGGGCACTTCGCGCGCCAAGGCGGCCCCGGCATCGGCGAGCGCCCGATCCGCGAGCCCCGCGGCCAAGACGGCACCACGCAAGTCCGCCGCCGCGCCCGCGTCCGGGCGCCGGTCGCGCGGCTGACCCGGGGCCGATACGCCGGACGCCGCATCCGCCGCCCGGCCGATCCCTTCCTTCCACCGCCTCCCTCGCCCTCCACGGACCCGCCCGCGCATGAAGCTTTTCCCCACCGGCCACGCCACCCATCCGCAATGGCGCATGGCCGCCGGCCTCGTCCTCGCGCAGCTGCGCGCGCAGATGGCGCTGGCCGACTACGCCCACGCGCCCACGCTGGGCCTGCTCTACATCACCGACCACTACGCCGCCGACGCGCAGGAGATCCTCGACCACCTGGGCGCCGAGCTGCCCGAGATCACCGACTGGTCGGGCACCGTCGGCGTCGGCGTGGCGGCCAACAACGCCGAGTACTTCGACGAGCCGGCCCTGACCCTGATGCTGTGCGCGCTGCCGAGCGACCAGTACCGCGTGTTCTCCGGCGTCGCGCCGCTGGGCAATTCCGAGATGACGGGCTTCGAGTCGCACACCGCGCTGGTCCACGCCGACCCGGCCACGCCCGAGCTGGCCGAGCTGGTCGGCGAGATGGCCGCGCGCACCGACACCGGCTACCTGTTCGGCGGCCTGTCCTCCAGCCGGGGCCGGACGTTGCAGTTCGCCGTCGGCGGCAACGGCAACATCCGCGGCCACGGCGCGGCCGGCGGGGTGTTCTCCGGCGGCCTGTCGGGCGTGGTCTTCGGCGAGGGGGTGCGGCTGGTCTCGCGCGTCACGCAGGGCTGCCAGCCGGTCTCGCGCGAGCGCACCATCACCGAGGCCGACGGCAACCTGCTGCTCGGGCTCGACGGCGAACCCGCGCTCGACGTGCTGCTGGCCGACCTGGGCGTCAGCCTCGACGAGCCGCAGCAGGCGGTCGACGCCGTGCGCGCGACGCTGGTGGGCCTGGTCGACGCCGGCAGCGACGGCATCCGCCGCACGGGCGACCTGGGCGCCGACGTGCTGGTGCGCCACATCATCGGCCTGGACCCGAACCGCCACGGCGTGGCTATCGCCAACGTCGCGGAGGCCGGCATGCGCCTGAGCTTCGTGCGCCGCAGCGCGCAGGCCGCGCGCGCCGACCTGATGCGCATCTGCGCCGAGATCCGCGAGGAACTCGAGCCCGAGGAGCAGACCCTGGCGACGGCGCGCGCCGTCGCCGCCGGCGAGGCCGAGGCGGCGCCCCACCCGGCGCGGCGCATCGCCGGCGCGGTCTACGTGAGCTGCTCCGGGCGCGGCGGGCCGCATTTCGGCGCGCCCAACGCCGAGATGCAGATCGTGCGCCACGCCCTGGGCGACGTGCCGCTGGTGGGCTTCTTCGCCGCCGGCGAGATCGCGCGCCACCACATTTATGGCTACACGGGCGTTCTGACGGTGTTCGTCGGCGATTGAGGCGTTCCGGCGACCGGCAGAATCCAGCGGCCGTCGGCGCCGCTGCCGGCGCTTCCCCTCCGCCTTCCCCGCTCCGGAACGACATTGCCATGATGCCGCCCGACTCCTCCCGCCTGGCTTCCGCCGACCGTTCCGAACGCGTGCCTTCCCATGCGGCGCCGGGCCTCTCGGCGTCCGTCGACCCCGTGCCGCACGCCGGCCAGTTCGCGCTCCTGCGCGAGCGGCGCTTCGCCCCGTTCTTCTGGACCCAGTTCGCCGGCGCGGCCAACGACAACCTGTTCAAGTTCGCCTTCACCGTGATGGTGACCTACCAGCTCCGGCTGTCCTGGATGCCGCCGGCGATGGCGGGGCTGGCCATCGGTGCCGTGTTCATCCTGCCGTTCTTGCTGTTCTCGGCCACCGCCGGCCAGCTCGCCGACAAGCACGACAAGACCCGCCTGATGCGGCGCGTGAAGGACCTGGAGATCGCCGTGATGGCCCTGGCCGCCTGGGGCTTCCTGCGCGCCGACGCGGCCGTGCTGCTGGGCTGCGTGTTCCTGATGGGGCTGCACTCGACATTGTTCGGCCCGGTCAAGTTCGCCTACCTGCCGCAGGTGCTCGACGCGCGCGAACTCACCGGCGGCAACGGCATGGTGGAGATGGGCACCTTCGTCGCCATCCTGCTCGGCCAGGTCGCCGGCGGCCTGCTGGTGGCGCTGCCGCAGATCGGCCACGGCGCCGTGGCGGCGGCCTGCGTGCTGCTGGCGCTGGCCGGCCGCGCGGTGGCGCAACGCATCCCGCGATCGACGGCGACCGATCCCGGGCTGGTGGTCAACTGGAATCCGTTCGTCGAGACCTGGCGCAACCTGGCGCTCGCGCGGCGCAACGTGGTGGTGTTCCGCTCTCTGCTGGGCATCTCCTGGATGTGGTTCTTCGGCGCCGTCTTCCTCGCCCAGTTCCCCAGCTTCGCCAAGGACGTCCTGCACGGCGACGAGCGGGTCGCCTCGCTGCTGCTGGTGCTGTTCTCGGTGGGCATCGGCACCGGCGCCCTGCTGTGCGAGGTCCTGGGCCGCAGGCAGGTGGAGATCGGCCTGGTGCCGCTGGGCGCCATCGGCATGAGCGTGTTCGCCATCGACCTCTACTTCGCCGCGCGCGGCCTGCCGCCGCACGGCACCTTCGGCCTGCTCGACTTCGTCGCCCGGCCGGCGCATTGGCGCGTGATGGCCGACCTGTCGCTGCTGTCGCTGTTCGCCGGGCTCTACAGCGTGCCGATGTACGCGCTGATCCAGCTGCGCAGCCCGCCGACGCACCGCGCGCGCGTCATCGCGGCCAACAACATCCTCAACGCGCTGTTCATGATCGCCAGCGCGCTCATCGCCGGCGCGCTGCTCGCGGCGGGCTTCGGCATCACGCAGGTGTTCCTGTTCACCGGCATCGCCAACGCGGCGGTGGCGCTCTACATCTTCCTGCTGGTGCCGGAATACCTGCTGCGCTTCGTCTCGTGGGTGGCCTCGCGCGGGGTCTACCGCTTCCGCATCCGCGGCGCTCAGCACATCCCGGCCGAGGGCCCGGCGGTGCTGGTGTGCAACCACGTGAGTTTCGTCGACGCCGTGCTGCTGATGGCGGCGAGCCCGCGGCCGATCCGCTTCGTCATGGACCACCGCATCTTCAACGTGCCGGTGCTGGGCGCACTGTTCCGGCTGGCCAAGGCCATCCCGGTGGCCTCCCGGCACGAGGACGCCGCGGCCTACGAGCGCGCCTTCGTCCAGGCCGCCCAGGTGCTGCGCGCGGGCGATCTGCTGGCCATCTTCCCCGAGGGCGCCATCACCTCCGACGGCACGCTGCAGCCTTTCAAGGGCGGCGTGATGAAGATCCTGGCCGCGGCGCGCGCCGACGGCCTGGACGTGCCGGTGGTGCCGATGGCGCTCACCGACCTGTGGGGCTCGTATTTCAGCCGCATCGAGGTGCGCGACGGCCGGCACGTCGCCATGGCCCGGCCGTTCCGGCGCGGCCTCTTCAACCGCGTCGGGCTCCACGTCGGTGCGCCCGTGCGCGCCCAGGACGTGCGGCCGGAATCGCTGCGCGATCGCGTGAGCCGCCTGCTCGCGACATGACGGAAAAGGACGGATGAGTTTGGGCAATGCTTTGCAGGGTGTATGGGGTCGGGTGCCGCTGGAGGCCTGGCGGATGCTCACGTGGCTGGGCGACAGCGGCCTGCTGCTGCCGGTGGCGGTGTTCGTCGCGCTGGTGCTGCTGCGCGTGGGCCACGGCCTGCGCCGGCCGGCGCTGACGTGGTGCGTGGTGTTCGGGGCGTGCGGGCTGGCGGTGATGGCCTCGAAGCTGGCCTTCATGGGGTGGGGCATCGGCAGCGCGCGCTTCAACTTCACGGGCTTCAGCGGCCACACCGCGATCGGCACCGCGCTGTGGCCGGTCGCGCTGTGGCTGATGGCGACGGCCTGGCAGCGGCGTCATCCGCGGCCGGTCGGTGCGGTGCCAGGGGGCGCGCAGCCCGGTGTCGGCGGCACCGTCGCGGACCGGGGCGAAGAGCGGCTGCGCCGTGTCGCCGTGCTGGCCGGCTGGGCGCTGGGCGGCGCCATCGGCATCTCGCGCCTGGCGCTGCGCGCGCATTCGATCTCGGAAGTGGCGACCGGCTTCCTGGTCGGCCTCGTCGCGAGCACGGTGTTCCTGGCCCTCGTCTGGCGCCGGACGCGGCCGCCGCGCGCGCATCCGGCGCTGTTGCTGGTCCTGCTGGTGCCGCTGGCCTTCTTCGGGCCGGACGCGCCGGCGCCCACGCACCAGCTGCTCGAACGCATCGCGATGCGCCTGGCCGGCATCGACCGGCCGTTCAAGCGCATGGACCTGTTCGGCCCCGAGCGCGGCGGCACGCGCGGCAGCGTCGACGCGCCCCGCGCGGGACCGCCACGCGTCCCGGCGCTGCCTGGCGGCTGAAGCCGGACGACGTCGAGCCGGCCGGACATTCGAAAGGGGAGGTGACGACCGATGAGCAAGTCCTTGCGACTGTCGGAGAAATGGTTCCGCCGCGGCCTGTGGGCGGTGGCGGTGGTGTTCGCCGGTTTCCTGATCGGCCTGGGCGGCACCGTGGTGGGCGACCTGCCGCAGGTCGAGCGCACGCTGCAGCTCGACGACTTCGTCGATCGCGCCGCCGCCGTGCCGCTGCGCGCCGCGATCCAGCGGGCCGAGGCCGTCGAGCGCCGCGCGGCGCGCGAGGAGGAACAGGCGCAGCTCGCCCACGACGCCGCCGCGCGGGCCAGCGCCAACGCGCGCGAGACCTTCGGCAACTGGCTCGCGACGCGGCGCGCCACCGCGCTGCCCGCGCAGGACGCGGAGCTGATCGAGCGCACCCGCGCGCTCGATGCGCTGAAGGACGCCGAGGAGGCCGCCCAGCAGCGCGTCGCCGCGCCGCGCCAAGCCGCGCTCGACGCCCGGCAGGCGCAGGAGGACGCCCGGCAACGTCTCGACGTGCTGGAGCAGGCGGCGCAGAAACAGCTCGACGACGCCCAGCGCCGCGCCGAGCTGCGCGTGTTCGGCTACCGGCTCGCGCTGACGCTGCCGTTGCTGGTCGTCGCCGGCTGGCTGTTCGCCCGCCACCGCCGGAGCACGTACTGGCCCTTCGTCTGGGGCTTCGTCTTCTTCGCATTGTTCGCCTTCTTCGTCGAGCTGGTGCCCTACCTGCCGAGCTACGGCGGCTACGTGCGCTACGCCGTCGGCATCGTGGTCACGGTGCTGGTCGGGCGCTACGCCATCGTGGCGCTCAACCGCTACCTGGAGCGCCAGAAGCTGGCCGAGACCCGGCCCGACGTCGTCCGGCGCGAGGAACTGAGCTACGACACCGCGCTGGTGCGGCTGGGCCAGGGCATGTGCCCGGGCTGCGAACGGCCGGTCGACCTGAAGAACCCGGCGATCGACTTCTGCCCGCACTGCGGTATCGGCCTGCACGACCGCTGCGGCGTGTGCGGCACGCGCAAGAGCGCGTTCTCGAAGTTCTGCCACGCCTGCGGCACCGCCGCCCAGGCCGTGCCGCGCGAGGACGACGAGGCCGCGGCCGGCGTCAGACCCCGCGCGCCCGGTCCTGTCTGAAGCGCAGCCGGAACTCGGCGAAGCGCCCGGCGTCGAGCGCCTCGCGGACCTCGCGCATCAGGTTGAGGTAGTAGTGCAGGTTGTGGATGGTGCACAGCATCGGCCCGAGCATCTCGCCGCAGCGGTCGAGGTGGTGCAGGTAGGCGCGGCTGAAGCCCTCGCGGCCGCCGTCGTCCCAGCTCGTGCCGGAGGTGCCCGCGCAGGCGTGGCAGGTGCAGCTGGGGTCGACCGGCCGCGGGTCGGTCTTGTGGCGGGCGTTGCGCATCTTCAGGTCGCCGAAGCGCGTGAACATCGTGCCGTTGCGCGCGTTGCGGGTCGGCATCACGCAGTCGAACATGTCGACGCCGTCGGCCACGCCCTGCACCAGGTCCTCGGGCGTGCCCACGCCCATCAGGTAGCGCGGCTTGTGCGCCGGCAGCCGGTGCGGCGTGTGGGCCATGATGCGCAGCATCTCGTCCTTGGGCTCGCCCACGCTGACGCCGCCGATGGCGTAGCCGGGGAAGTCCATCTCGACCAGCGCGGCCAGCGACTCCTCGCGCAGGCCCTCGAACATGCCGCCCTGCACGATGCCGAAGAGCGCGTTGCGGTTCGCGAGGCGCGCGAACTCCGTGCGGCAGCGCTTCGCCCAGCGCAGGCTGAGTTCCATCGACGTGCGCGCCTCGGCCTCGGTGGTGATGTGGCCGGCGGTGTCGTAGGGCGTGCATTCGTCGAACTGCATGACGATGTCGCTGTCGAGGATGGTCTGGATCTGCATCGAGACCTCGGGCGTGAGGAAGAGCTTGTCGCCGTTGACCGGCGAGGCGAACTTCACGCCTTCCTCGCTGATCTTGCGCATCGCCCCGAGCGACCAGACTTGGAAGCCGCCCGAGTCGGTGAGGATGGGCTTGTCCCATTTCTCGAACGCGTGCAGCCCGCCGAAGCCCGCCATGACGTCGAGGCCGGGGCGCATCCAGAGGTGGAAGGTGTTGCCCAGGATGATCTGCGCGCCCATCTCCTCGAGGCTGCGCGGCATCACGCCCTTGACGGTGCCGTAGGTGCCCACGGGCATGAAGATCGGCGTCTGCACCACGCCGTGGTTGAGCGTGAGCGTGCCGCGCCGGGCGTGGCTCGTGGGGTCGGTGGCGAGGAGGTCGAAATTCAGCATGTGGCGTCTCGGGAGGTGCGTTCCAGCAGCATGGCATCGCCATAGCTGAAGAACCGGTAGCGGTGGGCGATGGCGTGGGCGTAGAGCGCCATCACGCGCTCGTACCCCGCCAGGGCGCTGACCAGCATCATCAAGGTGCTCTTGGGCAGGTGGAAGTTGGTCAGCAGCAGGTCGACGTGGCGGAACGCGAAGCCCGGGGTGATGAAGATGCGCGTGTCGCCGGCGGCCTCGCCGCTCGCGGCCCACGACTCCAGGGTGCGCACGGTGGTCGTGCCGACGGCGACGACGCGGCCGCCGCGCGCCCGGCACTCGGCGATGGCGCGCTGCGTGGCCTCGGGCACGTCGTAGCGCTCGGCGTGCATGGTGTGCTCGGCGATGTTCTCGGTCTTCACCGGCTGGAAGGTGCCCGCGCCCACGTGCAGCGTGACGCTGGCGCGCCGCACGCCGCCGGCCTCGAGCCGCGCCAGCAGGGCCTCGTCGAAGTGCAGGGCGGCGGTGGGCGCCGCCACGGCGCCGGGCACGCGGGCGAACACGGTCTGGTAGCGGCGCTCGTCGTCGGCCGAGTCGGTGTGCGCGATGTAGGGCGGCAGCGGCACGTGGCCGCAGCGCGCCATGAGCGCGTAGGCGTCCTCGCCGGCATCGCTCGCGAAGGCGAAGCGGAACAGGGCGCCGTCGTCCGTCGGCCAGCGCCCGAGCAGCGTGGCCGTGAAGCCGCCGACCATGCGCAGCACGGTGCCCACGGGCGGCTTCTTGCTGACCTTCATGTGGGCGACGACCTCGCCGTCGGCGAGCACGCGCTCGACCAGCAGCTCGAGCCGGCCGCCGGTGGGCTTCTCGCCGAAGAGCCGCGCCTTGACCACGCGGGTGTCGTTGAAGACCAGCAGGTCGCCCGCGCGCAGCAGGTCGGGCAGGTCGCGGAAGACGCGGTCGACCGGCGCGTCGCGCGTGCCGTCGAGCAGGCGGGACGACGTGCGTTCGGCGGCGGGATGCTGCGCCACCAGGTCGGGCGGCAGGGCGAAGTCGAAATCGGAGAGCGTGAAGGCGCGCATGGTGCTTGAGGGCCGGACGGGCCCGTGCCAAGGAGGCATGGGAAGGACGGGAAAAGGAGGGTTCCGGCAAGGGCCGGAAGCGATGGAAAAGCGCTCGGGATTCTCCCATGGCGGCAGAATCGGTCCATGCCTCCGCCCTCCGACCCCCGTCCGGCCGCCGCGCCGGCCTTTTCGCCGCAGGACCCGGACGCGCCGCCGCGCTTCGGCACCCGGGCGCAGCACGTGCTGGTGACCGGCGGCACCGGCTTCATCGGCCGCGAACTCATCGCCGCACTGCGCGCCGACGGCCACCTGGTGAGCGTGTGGACGCGCGACCCCGCCGCCGCGCGTTTCGATCCGGCCGTGCGCCGCGTGGCGCGGCTGGAGGAACTGGGCGCCGCGCCGGCCGTCGACGTGGTGGTCAACCTGGCCGGCGCGCCGATCGTCGGGCCGCGCTGGAGCGAGCGCCGCAAGGCCGAACTGCTGCGCAGCCGCGAGGGCCTGACGACCACGCTGGTGGCGTGGATCGAGACGCTGCCGAAGCGGCCGTGGCTGCTGATCTCCGGCTCGGCCATCGGCTACTACGGCGTGCAGCGGCAGGACGATCCGGCGGTGCTGACCGAGGCGAGTCCGCCGCAGACGATCTTCATGTCGCGGCTGTGCCAGCGCTGGGAGGCCGCCGCCGGCACCGCCGCCCGGCTGGGCGTGCGCGTGGCGCTCACGCGCTTCGGCTTCGTCATGGGCCACGGGGGCTCGCTGCCCAGATTGCTGCTGCCGGTGCGCCTGGGCGTGGGCGGGCGCCTGGGCACCGGCCGGCAGACGCTGTCGTGGGTGCACGTGCGGGACGTCGTGCGCGGCATGGCGCACGTGTGGAACCTCGCCGCCGTGCCGGCGGGCGGCGCGGCGTCGCCGCAGGTCTACAACTTCACGGCCCCGGGAGCGCTGTCGCAGGAGGATTTCATGCGCACCGCCGCGGCCGTGCTGCACCGGCCGTTCTGGCTGCCGACGCCGGCCGCGCCGGTGCGCCTGGCGCTCGGCGAGCAGGCCGACATCCTGCTCGAAGGCCAGCGCGTCGCGCCGGCGCATCTGCTGGCCACCGGCTTCCGCTTCCGCTTCCCCGATGCGCGCAGCGCCCTGCAGGACCTCTGCTGAACGTGCCGCCCGCGTCCGCTTCCTCTCCCCCCCGGGCCTCGGCGCCGGCCACCGGCCCGGCCGTCGCTCCGCCAGGTGCTCCGGCGCCCGCCGCGCGCCCGACACCGCCCGGTACCGGACCGAGCCCGGCCCAGCGCGCGCTGCGCAAGCTCGGCCTGGTGCGCGACATCGACTTCGCCCTCTACCTGCCGATGCGCTACGAGGACGAGACGCGCATCGTCCGCCTGGCCGACGTGCACGACGGCGACGTGGCCCAGATCGAGGCCGTGGTGACCCACAGCGAGGTCAGCTGGCGGCCGCGCCGGCAGCTGATCGTGATGGTCGACGACGGCAGCGACACCTGCCAGTTGCGCTTCTTCAACTTCTACCCGTCGCTGCAGGCCCAGCTTGCCGTCGGCGCCCGGGTGCGGGTGCGCGGCGAGGTGCGCGGCGGCTTCCTCGGGCGGCAGATGATGCATCCGGCCGTCAAGGCCGCCGGCACCGCGCTGCCCGAGGCGCTCACGCCGGTCTATCCGACGGTCGCCGGCCTCGCCCAGCCGATGCTCCGGCGCGAGGTGCGCGCCGGTCTGGCGCGCGCGCGGCTCGACGAGACCGTGCCGTCCTGGGCCGCGCTGGAGAACGCCTGGGACCTGAGTCAGGCCCTGCACTTCCTGCACTATCCGGCGCCCGACGTCTCCATCGCCGCGCTGGAGGACCGCAGCCATCCGGCCTGGCAGCGACTGAAGGCCGAGGAACTGCTGGCCCAGCAGCTGTCGCAGTGGCAGGCCCGGCGCGAGCGGGCCGCGCAGCGCGCGCCGGCACTGGCGCCGTCGGCGGCCGGCGATTCGCTGCATGCGCAGCTGCTGGCCGTGCTGCCGTTCGGCCTGACGGGCGCGCAGCGGCGCGTCGGCGCGGAGATCACGGCCGACCTGGCGCGCGAGGTGCCGATGCACCGCCTGCTGCAGGGCGACGTCGGCTCCGGCAAGACGGTGGTGGCGGCGCTGGCGGCGGCGCGCGCCATCGACGCCGGCTTCCAGTGCGCGCTGATGGCGCCCACCGAGATCCTCGCGGCCCAGCACTTCGGCAAGCTCGTCGGCTGGCTCGACCCGCTGCTGGCCGCGCGCGGCCGGCGCGTGGCCTGGCTCACCGGCAGCCAGAAGAAGAAGGAGCGCGACCACATGTCGGCCGCCGTCGAGAGCGGCGAGGCGGCCCTGGTGATCGGCACGCACGCCGTCATCTCGGAGAAGACGCGCTTCGCCCGCCTGGGGCTGGCGATCATCGACGAGCAGCACCGCTTCGGCGTCGCGCAGCGCCTGGCCTTGCGCGGCAAGGCGGCGCTCGAACCCGCGCCCGGTGCCACCCCGGGGGCCGCCGCCGTCGCGCTGGAGCCGCACCTGCTGATGATGAGCGCCACGCCCATCCCGCGCACCCTGGCGATGAGCTACTACGCCGACCTCGACGTCTCCACGCTCGACGAGCTGCCGCCCGGGCGCACGCCCATCGTCACCAAGCTGGTGGCCGAGCACCGGCGCGACGAGGTCGTCGGGCGCATCCGCTCGCAGCTCGCGCAGGGCCGACAGGTCTACTGGGTCTGTCCGCTGATCGAGGAGAGCGAGGCCGTCGACCTGCGTAACGCCACCGAGACGCGCGACGAACTCGCCGGGATGCTGGGGGAGGGCGTCGAGGTCGGCCTGCTGCACTCGCGCATGCCCACGCCCGAGAAGCAGGAGGTGATGGCGCGCTTCACCGTCAACGCGGTCCAGGTGCTGGTGAGCACCACCGTGATCGAGGTCGGCGTGGACGTGCCCAACGCCTCGCTGATGGTGATCGAGCATGCCGAGCGCTTCGGCCTGTCGCAGCTCCACCAGCTGCGCGGGCGCGTCGGGCGCGGCGCGGCGGCGTCGGCCTGCGTGCTGCTCTACGCGCCCAACGAGGCCGGCCGCGTCGGCGAGACGGCGCGCGCGCGCCTCAAGGCGATGGCCGAGACCGGCGACGGCTTCGAGATCGCCCGGCGCGACCTGGAGATCCGCGGCCCCGGCGAATTCCTCGGCGCCAAGCAGTCCGGCGCGCCGCTGCTGCGCTTCGCCGATCTCGACGACGACGCGCTGCTGCTCGACTGGGCACGCGAACTCGCGCCGAGGATGCTCGACCGCGACCCCGAGCTGGCGCAGCGCCACGTCGAGCGCTGGCTCGGCGGCAAGGCGCAGTACCTCAAGGCCTGAAAACCTCAGGCCGGCCGGCGGGCGAAAGCCAGGAGCAGGCCGAAGCCGATCATCGTGCCGCCGCTCGCGCGGTTGAACCAGCGCATCGCGCGGCCGCCCCGCGCCAGCGTGCGCATGCGCGCGCCGAGCAGCGCGTACAGCGCGATCGCGACCGTCTCCAGCACGAGGAAGGTCGCGCCCAGCAGCAGGTAGCTCGCGGCATAGGCCCCGGGTGCGACGAACTGCGGCAGGAAGGCGGTGAAGATCAGGATCGCCTTGGGGTTGCCGATGGCCACGGTGAACTCCTGCCGGGCCAGCGTCCGGGGCGAGGGCGGCGCCGCGCCGGCCGTGGCGGCGGCCCCCATCGCCGGGGCCGGCGCGCGCAGCAGCCGCACGCCGATCCACACCAGATAGGCCGCGCCCAACCACTTGAGGGCGTTGAACGCGATCTCGGAGGCCGCCAGCACGGCGCCCATGCCCAGCCCGGCGATGGCGATCATCAGCGCGAAGGCCGCCAGGCGGCCGCTCGCCGCCAGCACCGCGACGCCCACGCCGTGGCGCGCGCAGTTGGTGACGGACAGCAGGTTGTTGGGGCCGAAGGCCATGTTCAGCGCGAAGCAGGCCGGCAGGTAGAGCAGGTAGGCGGACAGGGTCATGGCGGGATGGGCGGCGAAGCCGTTCACGGAAGAGACGGAAAGCGCGAAGGGGCGATCCCGGACTGCGCATAATTCTGCCGAGACATGACCCTCACCGAACTCAAATACATCGTCGCGGTCGCCCGGGAGCGGCATTTCGGCAAGGCGGCGGAAGCCTGCCACGTCTCGCAGCCGACGCTGTCGGTGGCGATCAAGAAGCTGGAGGACGAGCTGGAGGTGAAGCTGTTCGAGCGCAGCGCCACCGAGGTCACGGTCACGCCGCTGGGGGGCCAGATCGTGCAGCAGGCCCAGAGCGTGCTCGAACAGGCGGCCAGCATCAAGGAGATCGCCAAGCGCGGCAAGGACCCGCTCTCGGGCGCCCTGAACCTCGGGATCATCTACACCATCGGTCCGTACCTGCTGCCCGACCTGGTGCGCCAGAACATCGCGCGCACGCCGCAGATGCCCTTGATGCTGCAGGAGCACTTCACCGCCAAGCTGCTGGAGATGCTGCGCGCCGGCGAGATCGACTGCGCCATCATGGCCGAGCCCTTCCCCGACACCAATCTGGCGCTCGCCCCGCTCTACGACGAGCCCTTCATCGCCGTGGTGCCCGCGAACCATCCGCTGGCGGCGCGCGAGTCCATCACGTCCGACGAGCTCAAGAGCGAGACCATGCTGCTGCTGGGCACCGGCCACTGCTTCCGCGACCACGTGCTCGAGGTGTGCCCCGAGTTCGCGCGCTTCTCCAGCAACGCCGAGGGCATCCGCAAGAGCTTCGAGGGCTCGTCGCTGGAGACCATCAAGCACATGGTCGCCTCGGGCATGGGCGTGACGCTGGTGCCGCGGCTGTCGGTGCCGCCCGAGGCCATGAAGCCCCGGGCCAAGGGGCGCGGCGAGGCCGAGCCGGCGATGGTGCGTTACCTCCCCGTCGACGACGGCCAGGGGCGCGCGCCACCGACCCGGCGCGTCGTGCTGGCCTGGCGCCGCAGTTTCACCCGCTACGAGGCCATCGCGGCCCTGCGCAACGCGATCTATGCCTGCGAGCTGCCGGGCGTGCTGCGGCTTTCGTGATTGGCCGACACGCATCGCGCGCCGAAGCTGCCACCATCCAGCGTCCGATCCCCGGGATCGCTCGCCCGCGTGGTGCGGCGCCGATCCCCGATCCTCCCCGTTCAACCTCATCAACCCCTGTCTGAAGGACTCCTCGTCATGGCCAAGGAAAACGGTAAATCCGTGAAGAAAATCAAGTCGACCTTCGAGGCGCCCAGCGCCGGCGAAGGCACCGTGCCCACCAAGGGCGAGGTGCCGGTCTCGCAGGAGTCCGGCGGCCGCAACTCGCCCATCATCAACATCGGCATCGAGCGCCAGGACCGCGCCGCCATCGCCGAGGGCCTCAGCCGCGTGCTGGCCGACACCTACACGCTCTACCTCACGACCCACAACTTCCACTGGAACGTCACCGGTCCGCATTTCAACTCGCTCCACGCGATGTTCATGGACCAGTACACCGAGCTGTGGAACTCGACCGACGTCATCGCCGAGCGCATCCGCGCCCTGGGCCACTACGCGCCCGGCTCGTACGCCGAGTTCAGCAAGATCGCCACCGTGCCCGACGTCCCCCAGAGCCCGCCCAAGGCGATGGAGATGGTGCGCATCCTGGTCAAGGGCCACGAGACCGTCTCGCGCATCGCGCGCGAGTTCATCCCCGTGGCGGAGGAGGCCGGCGACGACCCGACGGCCGACATGCTGACCGCGCGCTGCACGGTGCACGACCAGACGGCCTGGATGCTGCGCTCGCTTCTGGAGGAGTAAGCACACCCCCAGTCTTCGCGCACTGCGTGTCGCTTCGCCAACCCCCTTGCAGGGGGCGACACCGGTGGCCCGGCGGAGCCGGTTCCACGGTGTCCCTGGCGCGGGGTGGCTCGCTTCGCGTCGCTGAAGGTGGGTCGGGTGCTTGCATCGATGCTCCGGCGGAGCAGCCGATGACCTCCGGTGCGACTTCCACACCGAGCGGCACAATGCCGCTCTTTTCGTTTGGAGCTTCGACCATGGCCCGCGGTCGCGTCGCGCTGTACCTCGATCTGATCCGCTGGAACCGGCCGGCCGGGTGGCTGCTGCTGCTGTGGCCGACGCTGGGGGCGCTGTGGTTCGCGGCGGGCGGGTGGCCGGGCTGGCACCTGCTGGCGGTGTTCGTGCTCGGCACGATCCTGATGCGCAGCGCCGGGTGCTGCGTCAACGACGTCGCCGACCGCGACTTCGACCGGCACGTCAAGCGCACGGCGCAGCGGCCGGTGACGAGCGGCGCCGTCTCCACCCGCGAGGCGCTGGGACTGGGCGCCGTGCTCGCGCTGGCGGCCTTCGGCCTCGCGCTGACGACGAACGCGGCGGTGATCGCCTGGTCCTTCGCCGGGCTGGCGGTGACGCTGGCCTATCCCTTCGCCAAGCGGTTCGTGTCGCTGCCGCAGGCGGTGCTGGGGGTGGCGTTCTCGATCGGCATCCCGATGGCCTTCTGCGCCGCGGGCGGGCCGGACGTGCCGATGCGCGAGGCCCTGGCGCGGGTGCCGGCGTACGGCTGGGCCCTCTTGGTCGGCAACCTGGCCTGGGTGCTGGCCTACGACACCGAGTACGCGATGGTCGACCGCGACGACGACCTGCGGATCGGCATGAAGACCTCGGCCATCACCTTCGGCCGTTTCGACGTGGCGGCGGTGATGCTGTGCTACGCCGCGTTCCTGCTGCTCTGGGGCGTTTGCGGGCTGCGCGCCGGGCTGGGCGTGCCGCTGCTGATCGGGATCGGCGTCGCGGCGTTCCAGGCGATCTGGCACTGGCGGCTGATCCGCGACCGCACGCGCGAGGGCTGCTTCAAGGCCTTCCGCCTCAACCACTGGCTGGGATTCGCGGTCTTCGCGGGCGTCGTGGCCGGCTTCGCGCTGCGCTGACCACGGGAACCGTCGTCCCGACGGACCGGCCGGCCTGGACACGCGGCCACGCCGTCGGATGGCGTGGCGCCGGTCCTCGTTCCCACCGACTCAGGCGCGGCCGAACTCGTCGGCCAGTTCCCCGGCCCGCCGTTCGGCGGCGCGGATCGCCGTCTTGAAGCGCGCCTTGACGTCGGCCGCCTCCATCGACTGCAGTGCCGCGTGGGTCGTCCCGCCCTTGGACGTCACGCGCGCGCGCAGCACCGAGGGCGGCTCGTCGGCCGAGCGCGCCAGCGCCGAGGCGCCGGTGAACGTGCCGATGGCCAGGCGCTGCGCCTGCTCGGGCGGCAGGCCCATCTCGATGCCGGCCTCGGTCATGGCCTCGATGAAATAGAAGACGTAGGCCGGGCCCGAACCCGACATCGCCGTCACGGCGTCGAGCGCCGCTTCGGCATCGACCCACAGCAGTTCGCCCGTGGGGCGCAGCACGCGCTCGACCAGCGCCCGTCCCTCGTCCGGCACGCCGGCACGAGCGAACAGACCGGTCATGCCCTGGCCGACCAGCGCCGGCGTGTTGGGCATGGCGCGCACGACGGCCTCGGTGCCCAGCCAGCGCGCGATGCTCGCCGACGGAATGCCCGCCGCCACGCTCAGGTGCAGCGCATCGCGCGCATGCGATCCCACGGCGGCGGCGGCCTCGGCGAAGGTCTGCGGCTTCACGGCCCACACCACCAGCGCGCAGCGCCCGAGCGCCGCGCCGGCGGCGGCCTGCGCGGTGACGCCGAACTGCTGGGCCAGCCGCGCCCGGGCTTCCTCGAACGGCTCGACGACCTCGACCGCCCCGGCGGGCAGGCCCTGGCGGATCAGTCCGCCGAGGATCGCGCCGGCCATGTTGCCGCCGCCGATGAAGGCGATCGGCGGCAGCGAGGCGGCGGGCGACACGGAGGTTCCGGACGAGACGGACGACGGGATGGACGGCATGACAGGGCTCCTGGGAGGGCGACGAAGGCGGAAAGGACGTCGCGCGATTGTCGCTTCGCCGCCGCGGCGTCGGCGTCGGCCCCAAGACCGAGGTTGACAAGCGTAGAAGGGTCTGCCACAATCGCGGGCTTCGCTTCAAAAAGGCGAAGCTTCTGCCCAGCGGAAGCGCCCCGAGTGGTTCGGGGTGCGGACGACGGGCCCAAGACTGATCGGGGTTCTCGCTTGCTGTCCAGCAGGCGCCGCCCGGTACAAGTTGGGAACCAATCGAAATGATCCAAACTGAATCCAGGCTCGAAGTGGCCGACAACACAGGCGCGAAATCCGTCCTGTGCATCAAGGTGCTCGGCGGTTCCAAGCGGCGCTACGCCAGCGTGGGCGACGTCATCAAGGTGAGCATCAAGGAAGCCGCTCCGCGGGGTCGCGTCAAGAAGGGCGAGATCTACAGCGCAGTGGTGGTCCGCACCGCCAAGGGCATCCGTCGCGCCGACGGTTCGCTCGTCAAGTTCGACGGCAACGCCGCCGTCCTGCTCAACGCCAAGCTGGAGCCGATCGGCACCCGCATCTTCGGACCGGTCACGCGCGAACTGCGCACCGAGAAGTTCATGAAGATCGTGTCGCTGGCACCCGAAGTTCTGTAAGGACAACATCGTCATGAACAAGATTCGCAAGGGCGACCAGGTCATCGTGTTGACCGGCCGCGACAAGGGCAAGCGCGGCACCGTCTCGCTGCGCAAGGACGATTCGCACCTGATCGTCGACGGCATCAACACCGTCAAGAAGCACACCAAGCCGAACCCCCTCAAGGGCACGACCGGTGGCATCGTCGAGAAGACCATGCCGATCCATCAATCGAACGTGGCGATCTTCAATGCCGCGACCGGCAAGGCCGATCGCGTGGGCATCAAGATCACGGACGGCAAGCGCGTGCGCGTCTTCAAGTCCAGCGGCGACGAAATCAAGACCGCCTAAGGAAAGATTCACATGGCACGTCTCCAACAAATCTACCGCGAGAAGATCGCGAAAGACCTGACCGAAAAGTTCGGCTACACCTCGCCGATGCAGGTCCCGCGCCTGACCAAGATCACGCTCAACATGGGTGTGGGCGAAGCGGTCGCCGACAAGAAGGTCCTCGACAACGCCGTCGCCGACCTCACGAAGATCGCCGGTCAGAAGCCCGTGGTCACCAAGTCGAAGAAGGCCATCGCCGGTTTCAAGATCCGCGAGAACCAGCCCATCGGCTGCATGGTCACGCTGCGCGGCGTCCAGATGTACGAGTTCCTCGATCGCTTCGTGACCGTGGCCCTGCCGCGCGTGCGCGACTTCCGCGGCATCTCCGGCCGCGCCTTCGACGGCCGTGGCAACTACAACATCGGCGTCAAAGAGCAGATCATTTTCCCCGAGATCGAATACGACAAGGTCGATGCCCTGCGCGGTCTCAACATCAGCATCACGACGACGGCCAAGAACGACGAGGAAGCCAAGGCGCTTCTCGCCGGCTTCCGTTTTCCGTTCAAGAACTGAGGCGAACCGTGGCTAAACAATCCCTGATCCAGCGCGAACTCAAGCGCGACAAGCTCGTCGCCAAGTACGCCGCCAAGCACGCCGAGCTCAAGGCCGCTTCCAACGACATGAGCAAGAGCGACGAAGAGCGTGCCCAGGCCCGCCTCGGCCTGCAGAAGCTGCCCCGCAACGCGAACCCGACCCGTCAGCGCAACCGCTGCGAGATCACCGGTCGCCCGCGCGGCACGTTCCGTCAATTCGGTCTGGCCCGCGCCAAGATCCGCGAACTGGCTTTCAACGGCGACATCCCCGGTGTCACCAAGGCCAGCTGGTAAGCCAGGCAGGAGCAAACAACATGAGCATGAGTGATCCCATTGCCGACCTGCTGACGCGCATCCGCAATGCGCAGATGGTGGCGAAGCCCACGGTGTCGATCCCGTCTTCCAAGGTGAAGGTCGCGATCGCACAGGTGTTGAAGGACGAAGGTTACATCGACGGATTCCAGGTCAAGACCGAAGACGGCAAGTCCGAACTCGTCATCGAACTGAAGTACTACGCCGGCCGCCCCGTCATCGAACGCATCGAACGCGTGAGCCGTCCCGGCCTGCGCGTCTACAAGTCCAGCACGACGATCCCGCAGGTCCAGAACGGACTCGGCGTCGCTATCGTCACGACCCCGCAAGGCGTGATGACGGATCGCAAGGCCCGCGCCAACGGCGTCGGCGGCGAAGTCCTGTGCTACGTCGCCTGACCGAGACATCGAGGAGAAACTGAAATGTCCCGAGTAGGAAAAATGCCGGTCGCCATCCCCGCAGGCGTGGATGTGTCGGTCAAGGACGACCAGATCAGCGTCAAGGGTACGGGCGGCACGCTCAACCTGGCCCGCAATGCCCTGGTCAAGGTCGTCAGCAACGACGGCAAGCTGAGCTTCGAGCCCGCCAACGATTCGCGTGAAGCGAATGCGATGAGCGGTACCCTGCGCCAGCTGGTCAACAACATGGTGGTCGGTGTCACGAAGGGCTTCGAGAAGAAGCTCAACCTCGTGGGCGTCGGCTACAAGGCTGCTGCGCAAGGCACCAAGCTGAACCTGCAAGTGGGTTACTCCCACCCGGTCAACATCGACATGCCGCAAGGCATCACGGTGACCACGCCGACCGCGACCGAAGTCGTGATCAAGGGTGCGGACCGTCAACGTGTCGGTCAGATCGCCGCCGAGATTCGCGCCGTCCGTCCGCCCGAGCCCTACAAGGGCAAGGGCATCCGGTATTCGGACGAGAAGATCGTGATCAAAGAGACCAAGAAGAAGTAAGGGCAGCCATGACAACGTTGACCAAAAAAGCACAGCGTCTGCGCCGCTCGCGTCAGACCCGCATCCGCATCGCGACGCAGGGCGTGGCCCGTCTCACGGTGAACCGTACCAACCTGCACATCTACGCCACCGTCATCTCCGACGACGGCACCAAGGTGATCGCCACGGCATCGACGGCCGAAGCCGAACTGCGTACGTCGCTGGGTGGTTCGGGCAAGGGCGGCAACGCCGCTGCCGCCACTGCGGTGGGCAAGCGCATCGCCGAGAAGGCCAAGGCCGCCGGCGTCGAGAAGGTGGCGTTCGACCGCGCAGGTTTCGCCTACCACGGCCGTGTCAAGGCCCTGGCCGAAGCGGCTCGCGAAGCCGGCCTGCAGTTCTAACCGGACACGAGATACAAAATGGCAAAGATTCAGGCAAGAACGCAGAACGAAGGCCCCGAAGACGGTCTTCGCGAGAAGATGATCGCGATCAACCGCGTCACCAAGGTGGTGAAGGGTGGTCGTATCCTCGGTTTCGCGGCGCTGACGGTCGTCGGCGACGGCGACGGCCGCGTCGGCATGGGCAAGGGCAAGTCCAAGGAGGTGCCCGCCGCCGTGCAGAAGGCGATGGAAGAGGCCCGCCGCAACTTGGCGAAGATCTCCATCAAGAACGGCACGCTGCACCATCGCGTGACGGGCCATCATGGCGCCGCTTCGGTCGTCATGATCCCGGCTCCCAAGGGCACCGGCATCATCGCCGGCGGCCCGATGCGCGCCGTGTTCGAAGTCATGGGCATCACCGACATCGTGGCCAAGAGCCATGGTTCGTCGAATCCCTACAACATGGTTCGCGCCACGCTCGACGGCTTGAAGAACTCCACGACGGCCTCCGAAGTCGCTGCCAAGCGCGGCCTCACCGTCGAAGAGATCTTCGCCTGATCGGCGATCACGTACACGGAAGCATCGAAATGACGACGCAAGAACAAACCCTCAAGGTGCAGCTCGTGAAGAGCCCGATCGGCACTAAGGAATCGCATCGCGCGACGGTGCGCGGCCTGGGTCTGCGCAAGCTCAACAGCGTGAGCGAACTGCAGGACACCCCCGCCGTGCGCGGCATGATCAACAAGATCAGTTACCTGGTCAAAGTGCTCTGACAAGAGTCACCGGAAAGACGCATATGGAACTCAATGGCATCAAGCCGGCAGCCGGCGCCAAGCACGCCAAGCGCCGCGTCGGCCGCGGCATCGGTTCGGGTCTGGGCAAGACCGCCGGTCGCGGTCACAAGGGTCAGAAGTCGCGTTCGGGCGGCTTCCACAAGGTCGGCTTCGAAGGCGGTCAGATGCCGCTGCAGCGCCGCCTGCCCAAGCGCGGTTTCAAGTCGCAGACGCTCAAGTACAACGCCGAAGTCACGCTGACGTCGCTGGAAAACCTCGGCCTGGCCGAAGTCGACATGCTGGCGCTGAAGCAGGCCGGTCTGGTCGGCCAGATGGCCAAGGTCGTCAAGATCATCAAGACGGGCGAGCTGACCAAGGCCGTCAAGCTGACGGGCATCGGCGCCACCGCCGGCGCCAAGGCCGTGATCGAAGCTGCCGGCGGCAGCGTCGCCTGAACCCGGACTGAAAGAAGGCTTCTGTGGCAACCAACGCAGCAACGCTCGCAAAGACAGGCAAGTTCGGTGACCTCCGTCGCCGGCTGGTCTTCTTGCTGCTCGCGCTCGTGGTCTATCGGATCGGTGCGCACATTCCCGTGCCCGGCATCAATCCGGACCAGCTCGCTCAGTTGTTCCAGGGCCAGCAGGGCGGCATCCTGAGCCTGTTCAACATGTTCTCCGGTGGCGCGCTGTCGCGCTTCACGGTGTTCGCGTTGGGCATCATGCCGTACATCTCCGCATCGATCATCATGCAATTGATGACCTATGTGCTTCCCACCTTCGAGCAATTGAAGAAGGAAGGCGAGTCCGGACGGCGCAAGATCACGCAATACACGCGTTACGGTGCACTGGGTCTGGCCTTGTTCCAGTCGTTCAGCATCGCCGTGGCATTGGAGTCGTCGGCCGGACTGGTGATCGCTCCGGGCTTCGGTTTCCGCATCACCGCGATGATCAGCCTGACGGCCGGTTCCATCTTCCTGATGTGGCTGGGTGAGCAGATCACCGAGCGTGGCTTGGGCAACGGCATTTCGATCCTGATCTTCTCGGGCATCGCCGCCGGCCTTCCCAATGCCATCGGTGGATTGCTGGAGCTGGTCCGCACGGGTGCGATGAACGTGCTCGTGGCGATGTTCATCGTGGCGGTGGTCGTTCTGGTGACGTACTTCGTGGTGTTCGTCGAACGTGGCCAGCGCAAGATCCTCGTGAACTATGCGCGTCGCCAAGTGGGCAACAAGGTGTACGGCGGCCAGTCGTCGCACCTGCCGCTGAAGCTGAACATGGCTGGCGTGATCCCGCCGATCTTCGCGTCGTCGATCATCCTGCTGCCGGCGACGGTGGTGGGCTGGTTCAGCGCCGGCGAGAGCATGCGCTGGATCAAGGACATCGCCAGTGCCCTGACGCCGGGACAACCGATCTACGTGCTCCTCTACGCGGCAGCCATCGTCTTCTTCTGCTTCTTCTACACGGCGCTCGTGTTTAACAGCAAGGAGACGGCGGACAACCTGAAGAAGAGCGGTGCGTTCATTCCGGGCATCCGTCCGGGTGACCAGACCGCGCGCTACATCGACAAGATCCTGGTCCGGCTGACGCTGGCGGGTGCGGTGTACATCACCTTCGTCTGCCTGCTGCCCGAGTTCCTGATCCTGAAATACAACGTGCCGTTCTATTTCGGTGGAACGTCCTTGTTGATCATCGTGGTCGTCACGATGGATTTCATGGCCCAAGTGCAGAACTACATGATGTCGCAGCAATATGAATCGCTGCTCAAGAAGGCGAACTTCAAGTCATCGTAGGACCGATTGTCGGTATCGATTCCGAGGCTGCGGACAGGCGGCCACATTAAACAGTTTTAGGAGAATGAAATGAGAGTTTCGGCTTCGGTCAAACCCATCTGCCGTAATTGCAAGGTCATCCGTCGTAAGGGCGTGGTGCGTGTGATTTGCACCGACCCGCGCCATAAGCAGCGCCAGGGTTGATTGAGAGTATTAGAGGACGAACATGGCACGTATTGCTGGCATCAACATCCCGCCGCACAAGCACGCTGAGATCGGCCTGACGGCCATCTTCGGCATCGGTCGCACCCGCGCCCGTCAGATCTGCGAAGCGAGCGGCATCGAATATTCCAAGAAGATCAAGGATCTGACGGACGCCGATCTCGAGAAGATCCGCGACCAGATCGCTCTCTTCACGATCGAAGGCGACCTGCGCCGCGAGACGACGATGAACATCAAGCGCTTGATGGACATCGGCTGCTATCGTGGTTTCCGTCATCGCCGTGGCCTGCCGATGCGCGGCCAGCGCACGCGCACCAACGCCCGCACCCGCAAGGGTCCGCGCAAGGCTGCGCAGTCCCTGAAGAAATAAGGATTGAAACAGCATGGCTAAAGCTCCTGCCAACAACGCCGCACAGCGCGTCCGCAAGAAGGTTCGCAAGAACGTCGCGGACGGCATCGCCCACGTGCATGCCTCGTTCAACAACACGATCATCACGATCACGGACCGTCAGGGCAATGCGCTGTCGTGGGCGTCGTCGGGTGGCCAGGGTTTCAAGGGCTCGCGCAAGTCGACGCCTTTCGCAGCCCAGGTCGCTTCGGAAGTGGCAGGTCGTGCCGCTGTTGAACAGGGCATCAAGAACCTCGACGTCGAGATCAAGGGCCCCGGCCCGGGTCGCGAATCGTCGGTGCGCGCCCTGGCCGCGCTCGGCATCCGGATCAATTCGATCGCCGACGTGACGCCCGTGCCGCACAACGGTTGCCGCCCGCAGAAGCGCCGCCGCATCTAAGGCGTCGGACGCAACGCGCAGTCCGCTTCATCGCGGCTGCGCATTTTGTTTTCAACAACAAGCCCACCGCCATCGGCAACGCGCCGGATGGCTCCCGCGGCCCTCCCGCGGCAGATGACATAAAAGGAAGATCAAGTGGCACGCTATCTCGGCCCCAAGGCCAAACTCTCCCGCCGCGAAGGCACCGACCTGTTCCTGAAGAGCGCCCGCCGCTCCATCCAGGACAAGGCCAAGTTCGACTCGAAGCCCGGCCAGCACGGCCGCACCTCCGGTCAGCGCACGTCCGACTACGGCCTGCAGCTGCGCGAGAAGCAGAAGGTCAAGCGCATGTACGGCGTGCTCGAGAAGCAGTTCCGTCGTTACTTCGAGGAAGCCGATCGTCGTCGTGGCAACACCGGCGCCAACCTGCTGTTCCTGCTGGAATCGCGCCTGGACAACGTCGTCTTCCGCATGGGCTTCGGTTCCACCCGCGCCGAAGCGCGCCAGCTCGTCTCGCACAAGGCCATCACGGTCAACGGCCAGTCGGTGAACATTCCTTCTTACCTGGTCAAGACCGGTGACGTCGTCGCCGTGCGCGACAAGTCGAAGAAGCAGAACCGCATCGTCGAAGCGCTCCAGCTGGCACAGCAGGTCGGCATTCCGGCCTGGGTCGAAGTCAACGCCGACAAGGGCGAAGGCACCTTCAAGAAGGTCCCGGATCGCGACGAATTCGGCGCCGACATCAACGAATCGCTGATCGTCGAACTGTATTCGCGTTGATTTGCTGCAGCACGCACCTCCCGGTGCGTCATGTTTTTGTTTCTGTTTCGTTCCTGGCGCATGCGAGCCGTGCGCCGGGCGCTTCGCCAGCCTTACCGGTGTAACGAACCGGGGGTATTGAGAGGAAGTCCGCATGCAAACCACCCTGCTGAAACCCAAGACCATCCAGGTCGAGCAACTTGCCGCCAACAAGGCCAAGGTGACGCTGGAACCGTTCGAGCGCGGTTACGGCCACACGCTCGGCAACGCGCTGCGTCGCGTGCTGCTGTCGTCGATGGTGGGTTATTCCGCCACCGAAGTGACCATCGCCGGCGTGCTCCACGAGTACTCGTCGATCGACGGTGTCCAGGAAGACGTCGTCAACATCCTGCTGAACCTCAAGGGCGTGGTGTTCAAGCTCCACAACCGCGACGAAGTGACGTTGAGCCTGCGCAAGGACGGTGAAGGCGCCGTCACGGCATCCGACATCCAGACGCCGCACGACGTCGAGATCATCAATCCCGACCACGTGATCGCGCACCTGTCGCAAGGCGGCAAGCTCGACATGCAGATCAAGGTCGAGAAGGGCCGTGGCTACGTGCCGGGCACGATGCGTCGCTATGCGGACGAACCGACCAAGTCGATCGGCCGCATCGTCCTCGATGCCTCGTTCTCGCCGGTCAAGCGCGTGAGCTACACGGTCGAGAGCGCCCGCGTCGAGCAGCGCACCGACCTGGACAAGCTGCTCATCGAGATCGAGACCAACGGCGCCATCACCGCGGAAGACGCGGTCCGTGCCTCGGCCAAGATCCTGGTGGAACAGCTCGCCGTGTTCGCGCAGCTCGAGGGTGGCGAACTCGCCGCGTTCGATGCACCGGCACCGCGCAGCGCCCAGCAGTTCGATCCGATCCTGCTGCGTCCGGTCGACGAACTCGAACTCACGGTCCGCTCTGCGAACTGCCTGAAGGCCGAGAACATCTACTACATCGGCGATCTGATCCAGCGTACCGAGAACGAGCTGCTCAAGACCCCCAACCTGGGTCGCAAGTCGCTCAACGAGATCAAGGAAGTGCTCGCCTCGCGCGGCCTGACCCTGGGCATGAAGCTCGAAAGCTGGCCGCCGGCCGGCCTCGACAAGCGTTGATTTTTTCGGCGGCTCGCAGGAGCCGCAGTGCACCGGGCAGTACCTGACACGGCTGCCTGTTTTTATAAAGTAAAGGAAAGCACCATGCGTCACGGACACGGACTCCGCAAACTCAACCGCACCAGCTCGCACCGTCTCGCGATGCTGCAGAACATGATGAACTCGCTCATCGAGCACGAAGTCATCAAGACCACCGTTCCCAAGGCCAAGGAACTGCGCCGCGTCATCGAACCGATGATCACGTTGGCCAAGAACCCGACGCTCGCGAACAAGCGTCTCGCGTTCGACCGCCTGCGCAGCCGCGACAGCGTCGTCAAGCTCTTCGGCGAACTCGGCCCGCGCTACCAGGCGCGTCCAGGTGGCTACACCCGCATCCTGAAGATGGGTTTCCGCGTGGGCGACAACGCCCCGATGGCGCTCGTCGAACTGGTGGATCGCCCTGAAGTGTCGGAAGAAGAAAATAATCAGCAAGACGCTGCAGAATAAGATATAATTCCATCTTGCCGCGCGATGGAGCAGCCTGGTAGCTCGTTGGGCTCATAACCCAAAGGTCGCAAGTTCAAATCTTGCTCGCGCAACCAATCGAAGGGCCCTGTTTTTGACAGGGCCCTTTTTCTTTGGTCGTTCCTCGAGCCATTCGAGCCGATGCATCGCCTGCATCCGCGACGCCCGATACGCCGATGGGCGAGGGCGGTTGTTTTTCCGTCGATGTCTGTCTCTGCGGCAGGTCAGCAAGACCCGGTCTGTGCCTGCATGGACCGACGCTCAATGCGTGTACGCTCGGTTTTCGATCTTTTCTCGAAGAACCATCAGACATGCTCTACCGATTCAAATCCCAGGCGACCGCCGACGTGGTCATGCTCGAACCCAATGCCCGCCAGTTGCTCGACGTGATCGGCAAGACCCCTGGGGCCCAGGGCATCGTCACGGTGGACCAGATGCCGGCCGCCATTTCCGCGCTCGAGACCGCCATCCGCCGGGAACTCGACAACGGCAAGCACAACCACGACGCCCTGGCCGCCGAGGACCACGACGAGGTCGCCGAGCGCGAGCACGTGGGCCTGCACCAACGCGCCGCGCCGTTCCTCGACATGCTCAAGCGCTCGCATGCCGAAGGGCGGGACGTGGTCTGGGGCGTCTGAACCGGGCGCTCGAACAAAAGCCGGGGGAAACGGTCTCCCGTCTCCCCCGGCCTGGAGGCCGGCACCGCCGCGTGGGGCGCCGTGTCAATCGGCGTAGGCGCCGGCGGCCTTCACCACCGGACCGAAGCGGGCGACCTCGGCCTGCACGAACTTCTTGTGCTCGGCCGGTTCCATGCGCTTGTCGGTCACGACGACCGCGCCGAGCGCTTCTTCCTTCTTGATGAATTCCGGATCCTTGAGGGCCACCTTGAGCGCGTCGTTGAGGGTCTTGAGCACGGCCGGCGGCGTTCCCTTGGGCGCGTACAGACCGTGCCAGATGGTGACCTGGAAGTTCTTCATGCCCGACTCGTCCAGCGTCGGGATGTCCTTGAGTGCCGGCGTCGTCAGGCGCTTGAGGGTCGTGACCGCGTAGGGCTTGACCTTCTTGCCCTCGATCTGGCTGGTGGTATTGGTGGTCTGATCGCACAGCAGGTCGATCTGACCGCCGAGCAGGTCGGCGATGGCCGGTGCGGTGCCCTTGTACGGCACCGTCGTCATCTCGGTCTTGAGTTCGCTCTGGAACAGCAGACCGCACAGGTGCGATGCCGAGCCCACGCCGGCGTTGCCAAGGTTCACCTTGGAGCCGTTCTTGCCGATCCAGTCGCGCAGCTCGGTCATGTTCTTCGCTTCGAGCGTCGGTTTGCCGATGAGCGTCATCGGCACGTCGTTGATCATGCCGAGGTATTCGAAGTCCGTCTCGTAGTTGTAGGGCAGCTTGCGGAACAGCACGGGCGTGGTGGCCATGCCGACGTGCGTGAGCAGCAGCGTGTAGCCGTCGTTGCGCGCGCGAGCGACCTTGGCATTGCCGATCGTGCTGCCGGCGCCGGCCGCGTTGTCGACCACGATGCTGATGCCGCCGAGCGGCTTGCGGATCGCCTCGGCCAGATCACGCGCCACACGGTCGGTGGGGCCGCCGGCAGCGAAGGGCACGACGATGGTGATGATCTTGTCCTTGCCCGGGAAATCCTGGGCATGGGCGCCGACGGCAGCGGCAGCGGCAGCGATGGCGGCGAGGGCGAACAGTTTCTTCATGGCATTCCCGGAGGTCAAAAGGCCGCGATCTTAGAGGTCGATCCGATCCGCGAAGCTCCTGATAAGCCCCTATGAAGACCCCCGGCGCCGTGGGGTCTGGCATCCGATCCGACGGTCCTTCATCGGTCCCGGACGACAGGGCGAGGATCTCGTTCCGCCTAGTGTGATGTGCTCTTTCCGCCGTGTCTTGCCCGCCTGGGCCAGAGAAGCGCGCGGCTTGCCGACGACATCTCTCCAAGGAGCCCCTGAATGGCCCGATCCTCCTCCACCGCTTCCAAGCGCCCCATCACGCCGGCCTCGAAGGACGGCGACACGAAGGCCCTCGTCGAGAAGCAGACCGCCATCCAGCGCCGCCAGGACGCCAAGGACCGCGCCGCCGCGCCTGCGAAGAAGAGCAAACGCGCCGTACAAACCGGCGCGCGCGTCCAGCCGGTCGAGCTGCCACCCGAGCACCAGACCAAGCCCGGCGACGAGCGCGACATGGCATTGCGTCCCCGTTTCACGGCGCCCGGCTACCAAGGGAGCCAGAAGCTGCAGGGCATGAGCGCCATCGTCACCGGCGGCGATTCGGGCATCGGCCGCGCGGTCGCGGTGCTGTTCGCGCGCGAGGGCGCCGACGTCGCCATCGTCTACCTGAACGAGAAGGCCGATGCCGAAGACACCCGCGC
The DNA here is from genome assembly GCF_050435945.1 of Variovorax sp. PvP013. Classification (NCBI taxonomy): domain Bacteria; kingdom Pseudomonadati; phylum Pseudomonadota; class Betaproteobacteria; order Burkholderiales; family Comamonadaceae; genus Variovorax; species Variovorax sp. PvP013. The sequence continues at coordinate 45,070 of NZ_JBNDLF010000009.1, read as the reverse complement.
CGCGGTCGAGGCCGAAGGCCGGCGCTGCCTGCTGATTCCCGGCGACGTGCGCCGCTCGGCGTTCTGCAGGAAGGCCGTCGAGCGCACGGTGAAGGCCTTCGGCAAGCTCGACATCCTGGTCAACAACGCGGCGTTCCAGATGCATGCGGATTCGATCGAGGACCTGACCGACGAGCGCATCGACCTCACGCTGCAGACCAACGTCGGCGGCTACATCCGCATGGCCCAGGCCGCCGTGCCGCACCTGAAGCGCGGCAGCTCGATCATCAACACCGGCTCGCGCACCGGCCTGAGCGGCAGCAGGAATTTGCTGGACTACTCGGCCACCAAGGGCGCGATCCATGCGTTCACCAAGGCCTTGGCGATCAACCTGATCGACCAGGGCATCCGCGTGAACGCCGTGGCACCGGGACCGGTCTGGACGCCGCTGAACCCGGCCGACAAGAAGCCCGCCGACGTGAAGAAGTTCGGTCGCGAGACCGCGTTCAAGCGCGTCGCGCAGCCGGAGGAGCTGTCCCCGGCCTACGTGTTCCTGGCCTCGCCGGCCTGCGCCAGCTACATCACCGGCATCGTGCTGCCGGTGACGGGCGACATCGGCGCGATCTGAGGATCGGCCGGCAGGCGAAGCGCCCGGTGCTCCGTCACGCAGGGCGCGAGGGCCGTTTCACTGGTAGCTGCGCGCGTCCTCGATCACCCGGCCGTCGTTGGGCAGGCTGCCCGGCGCGACGCATTCGACCGCGCAGCGCAGGCGCGTGACGTCGCGCACGGCGTCGGCGATGCGCCCGGCCAATGCCGGATCGTCCATCGCCTCGACCTTCAGCGTCATGCGGTCGTCGGCCATCTCGCCCTCGACCACTAGGCGTGCCCGGGCCGTCACCAGTTCCGGGAAGCGCCGCAGCACGGCGGCGACCTGGCCCGGGTGCACGAACATGCCGCGCACCTTGGTGGTCTGGTCGGCGCGACCGAGCCAGCCGCGGATGCGTGTGTTGGTCCGTCCCGTGGGGCAGGGGCCGGGCAGCACGGCCGACAGGTCGCCGGTGCCGAAGCGCACCAGCGGATAGGCGCGGCCGAAGGTGGTGACGACGACCTCGCCGACCTCGCCGTCGGGCACCGGGTCGCCGGTGCCAGGGCGCACGATCTCCAGCAGCACGCCCTCGTCGAGCACCAAGCCCTCGCGCGCGAGGGTCTCGTAGGCGACGAGGCCCAGGTCGGCCGTGGCGTAGCACTGCAGGGCCGTCACGCCGTGCCCGGCGAGCCAGTCGCGCAGGCTCGGCGGGAAGGCCTCGCCCGACACCAGCGCCTTGGTCAGGCCCGACAGCGCGAGGTGCGCGGCGGCGGCCTTCTCGATCAGGATGCGCAGCAGGCTCGGCGTGCCCATGTAGCCGGCCGGATGGAGGTCGGCCATGGCCTCAAGCTGCTGCTCGGTCTGACCGGTGCCGCCGGGAAAGACGCTGCAGCCCAGGGCGTGGGCGCCGCTCTCCATGATCGAGCCGGCGGGCGTGAGGTGGTAGCTGAAGCCGTTGTGGATCAGGTCGCCGGCGCGGAAGCCCGCCGCGTGCAGCGCGCGGGCGGTGCGCCAGGGGTCGCGACCGGCGCCCTCGGGCTCGTAGATCGTGCCGGGACTGGCGAACACGCGCGGCATCGACGGGCCGCGCGCGACGGCGGCGAAGCCGCCGAAGGGGTCGCTCGCGCGCAGCCGCTGCTGCCGCGCCAGCAGGTCGGACTTGCGCGTGACCGGCACGGCGGCGAGCGCCGCGCGCGTGGTGACGGCGGCGGCGTCGACGCCGGCCAGGATCTCCGCGAAGGCCGACGTGGCCGACCGCGCATGCGCCAGCTGCGCGGGCAGGGCGTCGAGCAGGGCGGCCTCGCGCGCGGCGGGATCGCGCGTCTCGAGGGCGTCGTAGAAATCGCTCATGCCAGCCACCGCTTCCTGCGCTTGTAGCTCTTGACGTCGCGGAAGCTCTTGCGGTCGGCGCCGCCCATGCCGAGGTAGAACTCCTTGACGTCCTCGTTCTCGCGCAGGCCGGCGGCCGGGCCGTCGAGCACCACGCGGCCGCTCTCCAGGATGTAGCCGTGGTCGGCGAAGCGCAGCGCCATGGCGGTGTTCTGCTCGGCGAGCAGGAAGGTGACGCGCTCCTTCTCGTTGAGGTCCTTCACGATGGCGAAGACCTCCTCGACGATCTGCGGCGCCAGGCCCATCGAGGGCTCGTCGAGCAGCACCATCGTCGGCTCGGCCATCAGGGCGCGGCCGATGGCGCACATCTGCTGCTCGCCGCCGGAGGTGTAGGCGGCCTGCGAGGTGCGCCGCGTCTTCAGGCGCGGGAAATAGGCGTAGACCTTCTCCAGCGTGCGGGCGATGGCGGCCTTGCCGTCGGTGCGGGTGTAGGCGCCGGTCATGAGGTTGTCCTCGATGCTCAGGTGAGCGAAGCAGTGGCGGCCCTCCATCACCTGCACCAGCCCGCGCCGCACCAGCGCCGAGGGCGTGAGCGCCTCGATGCGTTCGCCGCGCAGCTCGATCGTTCCCTTGGTGACCGCGCCGCGCTCGCCCGCGAGCAGGTTGCTGATCGCGCGCAGCGTGGTCGTCTTGCCCGCGCCATTGCCGCCCAGCAGCGCCACGATGCCGCCCTCGGGCACCGACAGCGACACGCCCTTGAGCACCAGGATCACGTGGTTGTAGATGACCTCGATGCCGTTGACGTCGAGAAGGATTTTGGACGTATTCATGAAACGGTGGCTGTCACTCGCCTTCGGGAAACACCGCGGCACCGGCTTCGCCGGGCCGCTGGTGTTGCCCCCGGCGAGGGGGGTTGGCGAAGCGACACGAAGTGCGCGAAGACGGGGGGAGTTCAACAATTTCTCGTCTTGATGTTCTTGTCCTTCGCGTACTTCGCCGCGTACTCCTTGACCAGCGGATCGATGAACTTCTTGTCCGACTGGTACCAGTCCGACTTCACCTCCCACTTGCCGCCGTCCCACTGCACGATGCGCGCCCAGTCGTCGCCCATGTGGTTGGCGCAGGAGGTCTTCACCGGCCGCATGACCTCGCCGAAGCCCAGCGCCTTGAGCTTGTCGGCGCTCAGGTCGAGGTTCTCGAAGCCCCAGCGCACCTGCTCGGGCGTGAGCGCCTTGCCCTTGCCGTACTTGTCCTGCGCGGCGCGGATGGCCTCGACCTGCAGCATCGAGATCATCATCCCGCGCGTGTGCGCGAGCGAGCCGATGCCGGTCGGCGCGCCGGTGCCCTGGCCCTTGTCGTAGACGAACTTCCGCAGGTCGTCGTGGACCCGGTCCTTGGCGGCGCTGTTGTGGATGGTGATGGCGTTGTAGCCCTTGGCGCCGGCGCCGATGTCCTTGACGTCGTGGTCCGAGCCGGCCCACCAGATCGCGTAGAGCTTCTCGCGCGGATAGCCGCTGGCCTGCGCCTCGCGGATGCCCGCGGGCGTCATCACGCCGGCCGACCAGAACAGCACGTAGTCGGGCTTCTGCTGGCGGATCTGCAGCCAGGTCGACTTCTGCTCGACGCCCGGGGGCGTGACGGGAAACAGCGACAGCTCGAAGCCGTCGGCCGCCGCGCGCTTCTGCAGCAGCGGGATCGGCTCCTTGCCGTAGGGCGAGTCGTGATAGACCAGCGCGATCTTCTTGCCCTTGAGGCTGCCCTTCTCCTTCTTCGCGATGTCCTGGATCATCACGTCGGCGGCGGTCCAGTAGGTGCCCAGCAGCGGGAAGTTCCACTCGAACACCGTGCCGTCGACCGACTGCGACAGGCCGTAGCCGGGCGTCTCCACCACCACCTTGTCGACGAAGGCCTTGTCGGTCACGGCGAAGGTGATGCCGGTGGACTGCGTGTCGAAGCCCGAGGCGCCCGAGCCCTTGCCCTTGAGGCGCTCGTAGCACTCCACGCCCTTGGCCGCGTCGTAGGCCGTCTCGCATTCCTCGTAGGTCAGCTTGACGCCGTTGACGCCGCCGTCGCGCGCGTTCACCAGCTTGAGGTAGTCCTGCTTGCCGTCGGCCCACGGAATGCCCAGCGGCGCGAACTGGCCGGTGCGGTAGACCAGCAGCGGCACGAACTGCTCGGCCGTCTGGGCCGTCGCGACCGACGCGCCCCCGACGACGGAAGCCACGGCCATCGCCATGGCGGCGCATTGCATCTGGAATTTCATTCTCTTGTCTCCTTCGGTTGATCGGATCACGGAAAACAGAAAGTCAATGGCAGGTCGACGACGTGATCGCCTTTGCCGGGAACACCGCGGAACTGGCTCCGCCAGTCCGCCAGTGTTGCCCCCGGCAGGGGGTTGGCGCAGCGACACGAAGTGCGCGAAGACTGGGGGCGAGCCATGTCTAGTGCGGGAAGGGCCAGAGGCGCAGCTTCTGGCGCGCGGTCGACCACAGCTTGGCCAGGCCGTGCGGCTCGACGATCAGGAAGAACACGATCAGCGCGCCGAAGATCATGTGCTCCAGGTGCGACGCGGTGGCGGTCGACAGCGGCAGGCCCAGCCAGTGCGGCACGTGGTTGAGCAGCAGCGGCAGCAGCACGATGAAGGCGGCGCCGAAGAACGCGCCGGCGATCGAGCCCAGCCCGCCGATGATGATCATGAACAGCAGCTGCAGCGACTTGTCGATGCCGAAGGCCGCCGGCTCCCAGGCGCCCAGGTGCACGAAACCCCACAGCGCCCCGGCGATGCCGACGATGAAGCTGCTGACCGCGAAGGCCGTGAGCTTGGCGTAGACCGGGCGGATGCCGATCACGGCGGCGGCGACGTCCATGTCGCGGATCGCCATCCACTCGCGGCCGATGGCCCCGCGCACCAGGTTCTTGGCCAGCAGGCCGAAGATCACCACCAGCGCCAGGCACAGCAGGTAGCGCTCGGCCGGCGAGGCGAAGGTGTAGCCCAGGATCTGCAGCGAATTCACGCTCACCGAGCCCGAGGACGAATCGTTGGTCACCCACTTCACGCGGTTGGTGAACCAGTCGGTGAAGAACTGCGCCGCCAATGTCGCCACGGCCAGGTAGAGGCCGCGGATGCGCAGGCTCGGGATGCCGAACAGCACGCCCAGCACCGTCGCCGCCAGCCCGCCGCCGAGGATCGACAGCAGCAGCGGCATGCCCTCGACGCGCACCTGCAGGTTGTAGGCCGCATAGGCGCCGATGGCCATGAAGGCGCCCGTGCCCAGCGAGATCTGCCCGCAGTAGCCCACCAGGATGTTCAGCCCGATGGCCGCCAGCGACAGGATCAGGAACGGGATGAGCACCGCGCGGAAGGCGTAGTCGCTCGCCAGCAGCGGCACCGCGACGAAGGCGACCACCGCCAGCGCCGCCATCGCCCAGCGGTCCTGCGCGACCGGGAACAGCCCGAGGTCGGCGCGGTAGCTGCTCTTGAACTGACCGTTTTCGCGATAGAACATGGTGTCGGCTCCGTCAGACCCGGTCGATGATCTTGTCGCCGAACAGGCCTTGGGGCCTGATGAGCAGCACGGCCAGCGCCAGCGCGTAGGCGAACCAGTTCTCGATGCCGCCGCCGAGGAAGGGCCCCAGGTAGATCTCCGAGAGCTTCTCGCCCACGCCGATGATCAGGCCGCCCAGGATGGCGCCGGGCACCGACGTCAGGCCGCCCAGGATCACCACCGGGAAGGCCTTGAGCGCGACCAGCGAGATCGAGAACTGCACGCCCAGCTTGCTGCCCCAGATCACGCCCGCGACCAGCGCCACCAGCCCGCCGACCGACCACACCACGACCCAGATGCGCCCGAGCGGGATGCCGATCGACTGCGCCGCCTGGTGGTCGTCGGCCACCGCGCGCAGGGCCCGGCCGGTGCGCGTCTTCTGGAAGAACAGGGTCAGCAGGGCGACCAGCGCCCCGGCGGCGACGGCGGCGTAGAGGTCCTCCTTGCTCAGCAGCAGGCCGCCCGGGAAGGTGTCCTCCAGCACGATGAACGGGTCCTTGGGCATGCCGACGTCGATCTTGTAGGTCGCGCTGCCGAAGAGCAGCTGCCCGGCGCCGTCGAGCACGTGGGCGATGCCCAGCGTCGCCATCAGCAGCGTGATCCCCTCCTGGTTGACCAGGTGGCGCAACGCGAGGCGCTCGACCAGCCACGCCACCGCCACCATGCACGCGCCGGCCGCGACGAAGGCCAGCAGGTTGGCCAGCAGCAGGCTGTCGAAGCCCAGCCAGCGCGGGATCCATTCGGAGAACCGCGCCATCGCCAGCGCCGCGAACAGCACCATCGCCCCCTGCGCGAAGTTGAAGACGCCCGAGGCCTTGAAGATCAGCACGAAGCCCAGCGCCACCAGCGCGTAGAGCATCCCGGCCATGAGGCCGCCGAAGACGGTTTCGAGGAAGAAGCCCATGGTCAGCGTCTCTGTCTTTCTCCCTCCCCCATCGGGGGAGGGCAGGGGTGGGGGCCGGCGGCCCTGGCGATGCCGTGGCGGTCGATGAGGCCGTCGGCCCTCACCCCCACCCTCTCCCGGAGGGAGAGGGTGCAAGACAGGACGCGTGCGTGGGTGGCCATTCAGTGTTCCGCCCCGAGGTAGGCCCGGATCACGTCCTCGTTGTTGCGCACCTCGTCGGGCGTGCCGTCGCCGATCTTCTTGCCGTAGTCGAGCACGACGATGCGGTCGGAGATGTCCATCACCACGCCCATGTCGTGCTCGATGAGCACGATGGTGGTGCCGAACTCGTCGTTGACGTCCAGGATGAAGCGGCTCATGTCCTGCTTCTCCTCGACGTTCATGCCGGCCATGGGCTCGTCGAGCAGCAGCACCTGCGGCTCCATCGCCAGGGCGCGGCCGAGGTCCACGCGCTTCTGCAGGCCGTAGGGCAGCTGGCCCACGGGCGTCTTGCGCTGCGGCTGGATCTCCAGGAAATCGATGATGCGCTCGACCACCTCGCGCTGCGCGATCTCCTCGCGCTCGGCGCCGCCCCAGCCGAAGGGGTTGCGGAAAGCCTGCGCCAGGATGCCGCTCCTCATCTTCAGGTTGCGCCCGGCCATCAGGTTGTCGAGCACGCTCATGCCCTTGAACAGGGCCAGGTTCTGGAAGGTGCGCGCCACGCCCATCTCCGCGACCTGACGCGAGTTCATGTGCCTGAAGGTCTGGCCGCGGAAGGTGATCGCGCCCTGCTGGGGCGCGTAGACGCCGTTGATGCAGTTGAGCATCGAGCTCTTGCCGGCGCCGTTGGGGCCGATGATGGCGCGCACCTCGTGCTCGCGCACGTCGAAGCTGATGTCGGTTAGCGCCTTGACGCCGCCGAAGCCCAGCGAGATGTTGCGCACGTCGAGGATGACGTCGCCGGTGCGGCGCGCGCTCATGCCGCCACCTCCGCCGCGGCCGGGAAACGCTTCGCCTCGACCACGCCCAGCGTCGCGCTGACCGTGCCCGTGCGGCCGTCCTCGAACTTCACCTGCGTCTCGACGAACTGCTCGGTGCGCCCGCCGTAGAGGGCGTCGACCAGCACCGCGTACTTCTGCGCGATGAAGCCGCGGCGCACCTTGCGCGTGCGGGTGAGCTCGTCGTCGTCGGGGTCGAGTTCCTTGTGCAGCACGACGAAGCGCGCGATCTGCGTGTCGGCCATGCCGGGCTCGGCGGCGAGGTCGGCGTTGACCTGGCCGATGCACTCGGCCACCAGCGCCAGCACCTCGGGCTTGCCGGCCAGGTCGACGTAGCCGCCGTAGGCCAGGCCGCGCCGCTCGGCCCAGTTGCCCACGGCCTCGAAGTCGATGTTGACGAAGGCGCAGACCTCGTCGCGCGCGTCGCCGAAGCACACCGCCTCCTTGATCTGCGGGAAGAACTTCAGCTTGTTCTCGATGTAGTTGGGCGCGAACATCGCGCCGCCGGCCATGCGCCCGACGTCCTTGGCGCGGTCGATGATGCGCAGGTGGCCCTCGGCGTCGAGCACGCCGGCGTCGCCGGTGTGGAAGTAGCCCTCGGCGTCGAGCACCTCGGCGGTCGCGTCGGGCCGGTTGTGATAGCCCTGAAGCACCGACACGCCGCGCACCAGCACCTCGCCGTCGGCGGCGATCTTCAGCTCGATGCCCGGCGCGGCGGTGCCCACCGTCTGCAGCCGGACCTGGCCGTCGCGCTGCAGGCAGACGTACGCGCAGGTCTCGGTCTGGCCGTAGAACTGCTTGAGGTTGACGCCGATGGAGCGGTAGAAGCGGAACAAGTCCGGCCCGATCGCCGCGCCCGCCGTGTAGGCCACGCGGATGCGGCTCATGCCCAGCACGTTGCGCAGCGGTCCGTAAACCAGCAGGTCGCCGATGCGGTAGGCGAGCCGGTCGAGCGCGCCCACCGGCGCGCCATTGAGGATGTCCGCGCCCACGCGGCGCGCCAGCGCCATGCAGCGCGCGTACATCCAGCGCTTCGGGCGGGCCGCGTCCTCCATGCGGATCGACACGGCCGTCAGCAGGCCCTCGAAGGTGCGCGGCGGGCCGAAGTAGTAGCTCGGCCCGATCTCGCGCATGTCGTTCATCACCGTCGCGGCCGACTCCGGGCAGTTGAGCGTGAAGCCGCCCACCAGCCACTGCGCCACCGAGAACAGGTGGTCGCCGACCCAGGCCATCGGCAGGTAGCTCATGATGTCGTCGCCCGGGCCGAGCCGGTCGGTCGCCACGCCGCCGTGGGCCGAGGCGACGAAGCTCGCGTGCGTCTGGCACACGCCCTTGGGCCGCCCGGTGGTGCCGGAGGTGTAGAGGATCACGCCGACGTCCTCCGGCCGGCCCGCCGCGACGGCCGCGTCGAAGGCGCCCGGGTGCGCCGCGTCCCAGGCCCGGCCGAGCTCGCGCAGCGCGTCGCAGCCCTGCAGGCCCGGCGCGTCGTAGTGGCGCAGGCCGCGCGGGTCGTCGTAGACGATGTGGCGGATGGCGGAGGCGCCGTCGGACTGCGCGCGCTGCAGCTCGCGGCATTCGAGCAGCTTGTCGACCTGTTCCTGGTCCTCGGCGATCACGAAGCCGATGCGCGCGTCGTCGAGCATGAAGACCATCTCGGCGGCCACCGCGTCCTGGTAGAGCGGCACCGGCACGCCGCCCAGGCTCTGCGCCGCCAGCACGGCGAAATACAGGCGCGGCCGGTTGGCGCCGACGATGGCCAGGTGGTCGCCGGCCGCGAAACCCAGGCTCGCCAGCCCGCAGGCGATCTCGCGCACCTCCCGCGCCGCGTCGCGCCAGGTCCAGGTCTGCCAGATGCCCAGGTCCTTCTCGCGCACGGCCGGCGCGTCGGGGCGCGTGGCGGCGTGGCCCTGCAGCAGGCGCGGGAAGGTGGCCTCGCGCAGGGCCGGCGGCAGCGCGTCGCCGATGGCGGCGGCGGCGCGGCGGGGAGGAGGGCGGTCGGTGTCGGGGGTCACGGTGCGATGACTGTAGGACCGGCTTTGACGCCCATCTGTCGTTCCAACGACAATCCTAGGGACACCACTCCCCGGACTTTCCCGGCCCCGCGGATGCGCATCGTCCACGTGCTGCCCGCCGGACGCGATCCATCCACGCCCCGCCCGCGCTTCCTGCAAGCCATGACTTCCGCCCCGCGCCCTCTGTCGATCCGCGACCGCGTGCGTCCCGCCACGTCCGAGGAGCTGCGCAACATCCCCTGGCTCGACGCCCTGCAGCCGCCCGAGCGCCGCCGCGCCGAGGCGGTGGTGGTCGTCGGCGAGGCCGAGCCCGGCGACCTGGTCTGCCGGGTCGGCCGCGCGCCCACCTACTGGTTCGGCGTCGTCCAGGGGCTGCTCAAGATGAGCAAGGACAACGCCGACGGCACCTCCATGACCTACAGCGGCCTGCCCCCGGGCGGCTGGTTCGGCGAGGGCACGGTGCTCAAGCGCGAGCCCTACCGCTACAACATCCAGGCCCTGCGGCGCAGCGTCGTCGCCGGCTTGCCGACCGAGGAATTCCACTGGCTGCTCGACCACTCGATCGGCTTCAACCGCTTCGTCATGGACCAGCTCAACGAGCGCCTGGCGCAGTTCATCGCCGCGCGCGAGGCCGACCGCCTCAACGACCCCGACGTGCGCGTGGCGCGCAACCTGGCCGCGCTGTTCAACCCGGTGCTGTTCCCCGGTGTGGGCGACCTGCTGCGCATCACGCAGCAGGAGCTGGCCTACCTCGTGGGCCTGTCGCGCCAGCGCGTGAACCAGGCGCTGCTGCGGCTGCAGGCGGCCGGCACGATCCGCGTCGAGTACGGCGGCCTGCGCGTGCTCGACCCGGCGGCGCTGCGCAGCTCGGCCGTCGCGGGACTCGCGGCCGACCGGGCCACGGTCTGAACGCGCGTCGACCGTCCACCCGTCCCTCCACCGCTCCGCCTGCCCGCTGCACCGCGCCGCCTCCCGCCTTCTCCCGCACCTTCCATCCCACCCGGAATCCCATCCCCATGGCCCTCGCCCAAGCCCTCACCACGCCCGACTACAAGCTCTTCCCGTCGCCGCGCAACGTCCACCGCGTCGTCTTCGAGCACCAGGTCTTCGTGCCTCATCCGTACATGCTCATCGACATGGAGAGCTATCACCTCAAGGGCCGCTACAGCCTGTTCGCCGCGCATCGCCTGGCCGACAACAAGGCCGGCCAGCTCGCGACATTCGAGGACGCCGCCGACGAGGCGAAGTTCCAGTCGAAGTTCGTGCCGGACTGAGGCGGTCCGAGCGCATGTCCGAACCGCTGCCGGTCCTCTATTCGTTCCGCCGCTGTCCCTATGCGATGCGGGCGCGGCTGGCGCTGCTCGCGAGCGGCCAGCGCTGCGAGCTGCGCGAGGTGGTGCTGCGCGACAAGCCGCCCGAGCTGCTGGCCGTCTCCCCCACGGCGACCGTGCCGGTACTGGTGCTGCCCGGCGCGTCCGGGGGTGTCGCGGTCGCCGCCGCCGGGGACCGGGTGATCGTCCACAGCCTGGACATCATGCGGTGGACCCTGCGCCGCCACGACCCGCTCGGCTGGCTGACCCCCGGCGCCGGCACGCTGGCCGACCTGCTGGCGCTCGTCGCCGACTGCGACGCCGGCTTCAAGGCCGATCTCGACCGCTACAAGTATCCCGACCGATACCCGGCGACGCCGGATCGCGAGGTGGACGAATCCACGGCTGCGGATGCCGGCGACGGCGACGGCGACGGCGACGCCCGCACGGTGGCGCACGTCCACCGGGACCGGGGCGCCGTATTCCTGCTGCGGCTCGAAGACCGACTCGCGCGCCATCCGCACCTGGCCGGCGACCACGCCACACTGGCCGACGCCGCCATCCTGCCCTTCGTGCGGCAGTTCGCCGGCGTCGATCCCGCCTGGTTCGCGACCCGGCCCTGGCCCCGGCTGCGCGCCACGCTGGCCGCCTGGCAGGATTCCGAGGCCTTCGCCACCGTCATGCGCCGCCATGCGCCGTGGCGGGCGGCCGACGGGCCGGGTGTCGCCTTTCCCTGAACGTCGCCTGCCTGAACCCTTGCTTCTTCGAGATGAACGAATCCGCCGCGCCCTCCGCGCCCTCCGCCGACATGGCGTCGCCGTCAGAAAACCCCCTGTCGCGCCGGTCCACCGCCCGTGCCGCGGCGACGGCCCTCCTGCTGGGCGCCGTCGCGGTGGCGAGCTTCGCCGCACCGTCGACCGGCTCGCCGGCGGCCGCATCGGCCGGCACGTCGGCGGCGATGCCGACGTCCACGTCGGTGACCACATCGACCGCCGCGTCCGCACCGCGCCACGCGGACGCCCTCTGGGGCGCGATCGCCGCCCGGCCGGGCGGCTACGGCTACGCGTTCAACCAGCCCTCGCGCGCTGCCGCCGAGCAGGCGGCGCGCGCCCAGTGCGAACGCCCGGCCGGACCCCCGGCGACGCCCGGCACCGCGCGCGCGCCGGGATCGTCGTCGCCACCCGTGGGAATGCCGGCCGACGGCGCGTGCGAGGTGCGCGTCTGGTTCGAACGCAGCTGCGGCGCGCTGGCGACGGGCAACTTCGGCGAATGGGGCGCCGCCGTCGGCGCCGACAAGTCCGCCGCCACGAAGGCCGCCGTCGCCCAGTGCGACGCCCACCTGCCCACCGAGCCGTGCCGGGCGGTGGTGAGCGTGTGTTCGCTGCCTTGATCTGAATCGCAATGAAGCTGCGCAGTGCGTGCCTTCGTCAGCAGTTTGACTCGCTGAAATTCATCTGATGTCTTTAAGATCGCTCGTGCTTCGTCAGAAAAATCAATGAGGCCAAAATGGATCGTCTATTAAAAATCGGATTTGAGGTTGCCGGTCATTGGAGATGGGAAGAAGGCGTCGATCGCATTCAACCGGAAATAATCAAGCATGCGAGACAAATAAATATCCTTTATGCATTCGTGTGCGATGGTGCTGTCATGTATGTTGGAAAGACCGTACAAACATTGGCAAGGAGAATGAGTGGATATTCAAGACCAGTGCCAGCACAGATTACCAACATGCGCGTCAACGAAAAAATACGGGCTGTCATGCAGGCAGGTCAGGCAGTCGATATTCTTGCATTACCGGACAGCGGTCTCATGCATTACGGTGTCTTTCATCTAAATCTGGCTGCTGCTCTCGAAGACGATATCATCCGTCAATTGGATCCTCTGTGGAATGGAGGTAGAAAAGAGTCAGCATTGCTCGAGGCAAATGATGCCCTTGCGACAGCGGAAGCGGTACAAAAAACTCCGCCGAATTTTGACATTGTTATCGGTCCTACATACCGCAATCAGGGGTTCTTCAATGTTCCTGCAAGAGCCCAGAAGCTTTTCGGCTCAGACAGTGAAAAAGTCGAAATCGATCTGAGCGAAGAGATGCCTACCATTCTTGGCACAATCAACAGGCGCTGCAATCGTGGCAACAATCCCCGGATCATGGGGGGAGTAGCTTTGCAGCGTTGGATTCAGGCCAATTTCAATGAGGGGGAGGCGATGCAGGTCGAAATCATATCGCCCATTTCGATTCGTCTGAGAGTTCCAAGTCGAATCGATCCGGGTGGTTGAATGCCTGGCATCGAAGCTGATCGGGCCTGACTTCTTCAAGGCAAGTCTGAAAAACGTCACACCATTGCAGGACCGGTCCTGCACGGCCCATCGGCCACGACTGGCTTCCGGGTACATGTGGTTTCTCCAGATTCGGCCGCGCGCATCGCACCATCGGAGACCCGCCATGACCGACGTTTCGTTCATCCACGCCCCTCGCGACCAAGGCCGCATCAACCTGGAGGAGCCGAAGGAGGTCCGGTACTGGACGCAGGCTCTCCACGTCAGCGAAGCCCGGCTGCGTTCCGCCGTCAGCGCGGCGGGCGACGCCGCTCCGGCGGTGCGCCAGTACCTGTGCGGCGACACGGCTGCGGCCGATCCGGCGTCCGGCCCCTGGTCGTCCGCTCCGCGCACCGCGCAGGTCCAGCGGCAGCAGGCCTGATCGGCCGGGCGACGCCCGATCCGTGGAGGTCCCGCGAGGGGACAATCGACCCACGATGACCCAGCCGCCGCCCCGCTTCTCCCGCCCGCGTCCCGACGACGCCTTCGCCGCATCGCCGGCCGCGCCCCGATCCGGCGGCCCCCGTCCGGCCGCAGCATCGACGCCGTCGTCGCCGAACGCGCCGGTGCGGCTCAACAAGCGCATGGCCGAACTCGGCCTGTGCTCGCGCCGCGAGGCCGACGACTGGATCGATCGCGGCTGGGTGAAAGTCAACGGCGAGGTGGCACCGATGGGCGTCAAGGTCACGCCGGCCGACCGCGTCGAGATCGACAAGGCGGCGCAGGGTCAACAGGCGACCCAGGTCACCATCCTCCTGCACAAGCCGATGGGCTACGTGAGCGGGCAGGCCGAAGACGGCCACGAACCCGCCGTGATGCTCGTCAACCCGCGCACGCACTGGCGCGAGGACACCAGCACGCACCGTTTCTCGCCGCCGCAGCTGCGCGGCCTGGCGCCGGCCGGCCGGCTCGACATCGACTCGGTCGGCCTGCTGGTGCTGACGCAGGACGGCCGCGTGGCGCGCCAGCTCATCGGCGAGGACTCGGGCATCGAGAAGGAGTACCTGGTGCGGGTGGCCTATCACGGCCCGGGCCGGCCGGCGCCCACGGGGCAGCTGGTGCGCATCGACGACGACGATCCCGTCACGACCAACGTGCAGGCAGTCTTCCCGCCGGCTATGCTCGCGCGCCTGCGCCACGGCCTGAGCCTGGACGGCCAGCCGCTCAAGCCGGCCCGGGTCGACTGGCAGAACCCCGAGCAGCTGCGCTTCGTGCTCACCGAGGGCAAGAAGCGCCAGATCCGCCGCATGTGCGAGCAGGTCGGGCTGAAGGTGGTGGGCCTGAAGCGCATCCGCATCGGCCGCGTGGTGCTGGGCGCCCTGCCGGCCGGGCAGTGGCGCTACCTGGGGGCGAACGAGCGCTTCTGAGGGGAGCGGCACCGTCCCGCCACCCCGGCCGGCGGCGCCGTGCGCGGACCGGACGTCGGCACCCGGAGGAGCCCTACTTGGCCGCCATGTCCAGCTTGGGGATCAGCGCCTTGTAGAACGCGCGGTCCTTGTCGATCACGGCCTGGAAGGTCGGCGCGTCGGCGTACGCCCAGCCCAGGTTCGCCTTGGCCAGCGCCTCGCGGAAGAAGGCGTCGTCGGCCGCCTTCCTCGCCACGTCGGACAGGGTGTCGACGACGTCCTGCGGCGTCGCCTTGGGCACCGCCAGGCCGCGCCACACGGCCACCGACAGGTCGACGCCGCGCTCCTTGAGCGTCGGCACCTTCTCGAAGATCGGGCCGGTCACGCGCTGGTCGGCCATGACGGCGAGCGTGCGCAGCTTGCCGGCCGCCACGTGCTGCGCCACCTCGCCGGGGCTCACGGTGACCGCGTCGACGTGGCCGCCGAGCAGCGCCACCACGGCCGGCGCCGCGCCCAGGAAGGGCACGTGGTTGTAGGCGATGCCGGTCTTGTCGGAGAACGCGGCGGCGGCCATGTGCCAGATCGAGCCGATGCCCGCGTTGCCGATGGAGACGGGCTCCTTGCGCGCCTTGGAATCGGCCATGAACTCCTCGACGGTCTTCCACGGCGCGTCGGCGCGCACGGTGATGGCGGAGGGGTCGGCGTTGAGGCGCGCCACGGGGCGCAGGTCGGCGGCGGTGAACTTGGCGATGCCCAGGTTGGGGATGATCGTCAGCTCCACGATGATGATGCCGATCTTGTAGCCGTCGGGCTTGGCCGCGACCAGCTCGCCCATGCCGATGGCGCCGCTCGCCCCGGGCTTGTTGTTGACGATCATCGGCTGCTGCGGCAGGTACTTCTTCGCCGCCTCGGCGAAGGCGCGCCCCACCATGTCGGTGCCGCCCCCCGCCGCCACCGGCACGATGATCTCGATCGGCCGGTTGGGGTAGTCGGACGCACTGCTGGCGAGCGAGGTGCCCGCGAGCGCGAAGGCGCAGGCGGCGGCGATGACGTGGCGGCGGTTGGGATGCATGGGAAGGTCTCCTGAAGATGTCTCGTTGTCGTTGTGATGTCGGGTCGTCGATGGCACCCCCGGCAGGGGGTTGGCGAAGCGACACGAAGTGCGCGAAGCCTGGGGCGAGCTAGTACGTGGCCCGGCCGCCGGAGAGATCGAACACGGCGCCGGTGGTGAACGAGTTCTCCTCGGACACCAGCCAGGTCACCATCGCCGCGATCTCGTCGACCTCGACGAAGCGCCCGCGCGGGATCTTCGAGAGCATGTAGTCGATGTGCTGCTGCGACATCTGCTCGAAGATCTTGGTGCGCGCCGCCGCCGGCGTGATGGCGTTGACGGCCACGTTGCGCCCGGCCGTCTCCTTGCCCAGGCTCTTGGTCAGCGCGATGACGCCGGCCTTGGAGGCGCTGTAGGCGGCGGCATTGGGGTTGCCTTCCTTGCCGGCGATCGAGGCCACGTTGACGATGCGCCCGTAGTCGCGCGCCACCATGCCCGCGACCACCGCGCGGTTGACGTGGAAGGCGCCGGTGAGGTTGACGTCGAGCACCTTCTGCCATTCGGCCTGCGAATAGTCGGCCACCGGCGCGTTGGCGCCCGCGATGCCGGCGCTGTGGACCAGCATGGCGATCGGGCCGCTCGCGCCCTCGGTCTCCCGCACGGCGGCCTCGACCTCGGCGAGCGAGGTGATGTCGACGCGCACGGTCTGCACGGCGTCGCTGGCCAGCTCGGCGCGGGCCGCGTCCAGGGCCCCGGTGTTGGCGTCCCAGATGGCGACGCGGGCGCCGCCGGCCAGGAGCCGGCGGACCACCGCGAAACCGATGCCCTGGGCACCGCCGGTGACGACCGCCACGCGGCCCTCGAAGTCGTACTTGATCATGGTTTCGGTGTCCTCAGGCCGCGACCGTGCGCTGGCATTGTTCGCCCAGGCCGTCGATGCCCAGTCGCATGGTCTGCCCGGGGCGCAGGTAGACGGGTTCGGGCTTGCAGCCCATGCCCACGCCCGGCGGCGTGCCGGTGGAGATCACGTCGCCCGGATGCAGCGTCATGAACCGGCTGAGGTAGGCCACCAGGTGCGCCACGCCGAAGACCATCGTGCGGGTGTTGCCGTCCTGGTAGCGGTGGCCGTCGACCTCCAGCCACAGGCGCAGCGCCTGCGGGTCGGGCACCTCGTCGGCGGTCACCAGCCAGGGGCCGAGGGGGCCGAAGGTGTCGCAGCCCTTGCCCTTGTCCCAGGTGCCGCCGCGCTCGATCTGGTATTCGCGCTCGCTCACGTCGTTGATGACGCAGTAGCCCGCCACGTGGTCCAGGGCGTCGGCCTCCTCGATGTAGCTGGCGGCCTTGCCGATCACCACGCCCAGCTCGACCTCCCAGTCGGTCTTCTTCGAGCCGCGCGGGATGCGCACGTCGTCGTTGGGGCCGACCACGGCCGAGAGCCACTTGTTGAACACCACCGGCTCGGCCGGCACGGCCAGGCCCGATTCGGCGGCGTGGTCGGCGTAGTTCAGGCCGATGCAGATGAACTTGCCGATGCGCCCGACGCAGGCGCCCAGGCGCGGCGCGCCCTCGACGGCGGGCAGCGTGGCGGGGTCGAGCGCGCGCAGGGTGGCCAGCGACTCGGCCGACAGCGCCGCACCGTCGATGTCGGCGACGTGGGCCGACAGGTCGCGCAGGGTGCCGTCGGCGTCGAGCAGGCCCGGTTTCTCCTGGCCCGCGGGGCCGTAGCGCAGCAATTTCATGGGTGTGTCTCCTGAAGGGTGTCTCTGGGGTCGGATGCCGGGCGGCGCCGGGTCGCGGCGGCATTGTGGGAGCCGTCGCGGGTTGCTGCATAGTGAGAACTGCTGATCCGCCGATAACTTCCCGGACTCTCCGGGTATCCCCTGAACCTTCCCTTCGTCCCCATCGCCCCTGTCGCCATGCTGCCGAGCTCGTCTTCCATCGCCTCGCGCCTGCGCTTCCGCCAGCTGTCGCTGCTGGTGGCGCTCGACGACCACGGCTCGCTGCACCGCGCCGCCGAGCGCACGGGCATGACGCAGCCGGGCCTGACCAAGGCCCTGCGCGAGATCGAGACCACCTTCGGCGCCGAGCTGTTCACCCGCTCGCCGCAGGGCGTGCACGCCAACGAGCTGGGGCGCTGCGTGGTGCGCTACGCCCGGCTGATCGACGCCGACCTGGCGCACCTGCGCGAGGAGATCGACGGCGTGCTGCGCGGCACCGGTGGGCGGCTGGCGGTGGGCGCCATCGCCGGGGCGCTGCACCCGGTGCTGGTGGGCGCGCTGGGGCGGCTGCGCGCGCAGCAGCCGGCGCTGTCGGTCGAGGTGCGCGAGGCCACCAGCATCGAGCTGCTGACCCTGGTCGACGAGGGCCGGCTCGACCTCGCGGTCTGCCGCACCACCGTCGCCGCCCGGCCCGAGCGCTTCGACTACGAGCCGCTGATGGACGAGCAGGTGGCCATCGCCGTCGGGCCGCGCCATCCGCTGGCCGGCGCGGCCGCCGTCACGCTCGCGCAGCTCGCGGGCTACCGGTGGCTGTGCTATCCGGCCCACATGCCGCTGCGCCACCTGCTCGAGCGCGAGTTCCGCGAGGCCGGGCTGCCCCTGCCGGCCTATCCGAGCGAGACGGCCTCGACCTTCGCGACCATGCTGATGCTGCAGGAGGACCCGCAACTGGTGGCGCTGATGTCGTCGGGCACGATGGACTTCTGCGAGCGCCACGGCATCGCCTGCCGCCTGCCGCTGGCGATCGGCGCGCGCCACGAGGGCTTCGGCATCGTCACGCGGCGCGGCGCGCGGCCCTCGCCGGCGGCGGTGCTGCTGGCCGGGCACCTGCGCGATGCGGCGGCGGCGGCGGCGCAGCGCGCGCCGGACACTCCCGGCGCGCCGTCGAGGAAGATCGACGACCATTGAAAACCGTCCGGACGCCACCATGTGCCCCGCGACCGTGCCGGCGGGCCTCCGGGCCCCGGCGTCCCCGCCCCGATTCCGAAGAACGAACGAACAGACGAACACCATGACCACCACCGCATCGACCAAACTCCCCTTCCAGGCCGAAGTCGCCCAGCTGCTGCACCTCGTCACGCACTCGCTCTATTCGAACAAGGAAATCTTCCTGCGCGAACTGATCTCGAACGCGTCGGACGCCTGCGACAAGCTGCGCTTCGAGGCCATCAACGACGCCGCGCTCTACGAGGACGCGCCCAACCTCGAGGTGCGCGTGTCCTTCGACAAGGCCGCCCGCACCCTGACCTTCACCGACAACGGCATCGGCCTGTCGCGCCAGGAGGCGATCGACAACCTCGGCACCATCGCCAAGAGCGGCACCAAGGACTTCATGAGCAAGCTCTCGGGCGACCAGAAGTCCGACGCCCAGCTCATCGGCCAGTTCGGCGTGGGCTTCTACTCGGGCTTCATCGTGGCCGACCGCATCGTGGTCGAGTCGCGCCGCGCGGGCCTGCCCACCGACCAGGGCGTGCGCTGGGCCAGCACCGGCGCGGGCGACTTCGAGGTCGACGACATCGAGCGTCCCCAGCGCGGCACCAGCGTCACGCTGCACCTGCGCGAGGACGCCGAGGAATACCTCAACGCCTGGAAGCTCAAGTCCGTCATCGGCAAGTACTCCGACCACATCTCCCTGCCCATCCTGATGGAGAAGGAGGAGTGGAAGGAGGGCGAGAACGACCAGCCCGGCGACATGGTCAAGACCGGCGAGTGGGAGCCCGTCAACAAGGCCAGCGCCCTGTGGACGCGTCCGAAGAAGGACATCACCGACGAGCAGTACGCCGAGTTCTACAAGAACGTCTCGCACGACCACGCCGACCCGCTGACCTGGAGCCACAACCGCGTCGAGGGCAGCACCGAGTACACGCAGCTGCTGTTCATCCCGTCGAAGGCGCCGATGGACCTGTTCAACCGCGACAAGACCGCCGGCGTGAAGCTCTACGTCAAACGCGTCTTCATCATGGACGACGCCGAGGCGCTGATGCCCAGCTACCTGCGCTTCGTCAAGGGCGTGATCGACTCGGCCGACCTGCCGCTCAACGTCAGCCGCGAACTGCTGCAGGAGAGCCGCGACGTCAAGGCCATCCGCGAGGGCAGCACCAAGCGCGTGCTGTCGATGCTGGAGGACCTGGCGAAGAAGCAGAAGGCCGCCGTGGAGAGCGCCGCCGCCAAGATCGACGTCGGCTCGGGTGAATCCGTGCCCGCGCCGGAGCCGACCGAGCCGATCGACGGCGTCACGGACGTGGCCGACAAGAAGGAGGCCGTGCCCGCCGCCGAGACGGCCGCCGAGTTCGCCGGCGACGCCAATGCCGGCAAGTACGCGACCTTCTACGCCGAGTTCGGCGCCGTCCTCAAGGAAGGCCTGGGCGAGGACATGGCCAACAGCGCGCGCATCGCCAAGCTGCTGCGCTTCGCCTCCACCACCAGCGACGCCGTCGCGGTGAGCTTCGCCGACTACAAGGCGCGCATGAAGGAGGGCCAGGAGGCCATCTACTACATCACCGCCGACACGCTGGCCGCCGCCAAGAACAGCCCGCAGCTCGAACTCTTCCGCAAGAAGGGCATCGAGGTGCTGCTGATGACCGACCGCGTCGACGAGTGGGCGCTGAACTACCTCCACGAGTTCGACGGCACGCCGCTGCAGAGCGTGGCCAAGGGCGCGGTCGACCTGGGTGGCTTGCAGGACGAGGCCGAGAAGAAAGCGGCGGAAGACGCGGCCGAGAGCTTCAAGCCCGTGCTGGAGCGCCTCAAGGCGGCCCTCAAGGACAAGGCCGAGGACGTGCGCGTGACCACGCGCCTGGTCGACTCGCCGGCCTGCCTGGTGGTCAAGGACGGTGGCATGAGCACCCAGCTCGCCCGCATGCTGCGCCAGGCCGGCCAGCCCGCGCCCGACCTGAAGCCGGTGCTGGAGGTCAATGCGGAGCATCCGCTGGTGCGCAAGCTCGAAGGCGAGACCGGCCACTTCGACGACCTGGCGAACATCCTGTTCGACCAGGCGCTGCTGGCCGAAGGTGGCCTGCCGGCCGATCCGGCGGCCTACGTGCGGCGCGTGAACGCGCTGCTCGTCTGATCATCATGCGCACCCTCGGCCTGCGCGCACTGCGTGTCGCGGCCCTGGCCGTCGCGGCGGGTCTCGCCGGCTGCGCGGCGGGCGTGGGCATCGGCATCCCGCTGGTGCCGGGCGTCTCGCTGGGCGTGGGCGTGGGCTCGGGCGGGCCGAGCATCGGTCTGGGCACCGGGATCGGGCCGCTGGGCGTGGGGGTCGGCGTCAACGGCGGTGGGCAGGTCTACGGCGGTGCCGGTGTCGGGGCTTCCACGGGCATCGGGGGCGGCGCGCGGCTGGGCGCCGGCGTGGGCACGGGCACCGTGCTGTACGACCCGAACGCGCCGCGGTCGTCGTCGGCGCCGCCGCCGTCCCTGTCGAACCGCGGGGTGGAGCAGGGGGTCGTGGTGCCGTCCTCGGCGTACCCGACGAGCCCTCGTCCGCCGCCCGCGCGCCCGTCCGGCGGGCCGGCGCAGTCCGACAGTCCCTACTGATCCGTCCCGGCAGGGTAAGGATCTGCGGCAGTTCGGCGATCCGATCCACGCCGGTTTGTCGCGGCACGAACTGATCCTCGCTGCACCCGAACCGAAGCGCCAACATGATCGCAGGTGGGGTGAAGGTCATTCCTATTACGCGCATGTCGTGAGAGACAGCGCTTTGTGCTGGAAGTCCCTGGCGAGCGAACTCGTCGATCAGGGACTGCGCCGATGGCCCGATTCATGCGCATCGTGATCCTCGCCAACAGCCTGCTGGTCATCGGCATGTGCGTTCGCTTCGCCATCTTCATGATCTGGTTTGCTGAGTACAAGGACCGCAATGTGGGTCCGTCCATGGGCCATGTGGCCTATGCAATGCCGACCATCGTCGGCGCTCAGATCGTCAACCTCGTGTGCTGGCTCATCGTGCGAAAGCGGCCTGCCGAGCGCCGTTTCCTGCGGCATGTCGTCCTCGGCACGCTGGCGCTCGCCTTGTTCTGTTTCTGGGCGGGAGAGCGTTTCAGCTATTCGGGGGATCCCGGGGCGCCCGGCCGACACGACAGGATGCCGCGTTCCGCGCCTGCCGTCCCGACGAGCTGACGCTCACGCATACAGCGGCTCTTCCTCCATCCGCTCGCACTGGTCCTGCAGCACCAGGATCTGTCCCTTCCAGTAGTCGCTCGATCCGAACCACGGGAAGTTGATGGGGAAGATCGGGTCCTCGAAGCGGCGTGCCAGCCAGGCGCTGTAGTGGATCAGGCGCAGGGTGCGCAGCGGCTCGACGAGCGCCAGCTCGCGGCGGTCGAATTCGCGGAACTGCTCGTAGCCTTCGAGCAGGCCGCTCAGCTGCGCGGTGCGCTGGGCGCGCTCGCCCGACAACAGCATCCACAGGTCCTGCACCGCGAAGCCGGTGCGCGCGTCGTCGAGGTCGACGAAGTGCGGACCGCCAAGCGGCCGGTCGGTGGGCGTCCACAGGATGTTGCCGGGATGCACGTCGCCGTGCAGGCGCAGGTGCCGCAGGGGCGAGTCGCGCGACATGGCGGGATCGAGCGGTGTCGCGGCGATGCGATCGAGGGCGGCGTTGCAGGCCGCCTCCCAGTCGCGCTGGACGTCGAGCGGGATCTTGTCGTTGGACAGCAGCCAGTCGCGCGAGGCGATGCCGAAGGTCTGCAGGTCGAGCATCGGGCGCTGCGCGAACGGCCGCGCGGCGCCGATGGCGTGGATGCGGGCCAGGAAGCGACCGACCCATTCGAGCACCTCGAAATCCTCCAGCTCCGGGCCGCGACCGCCGCGGTAGGGGCTCACGCTGAAGGCGAAGCCGTCGTGGTGGTGCAGCGTCCGGCCGTCCAGTTCCAGGGGCGGCACCGCCGGCACTTCGGCGGCGGCGAGTTCGAGGGCGAAATCGTGCTCTTCCAGGATCTCGGCATCGCTCCAGCGGCCGGGCCGGTAGAACTTGACGACCACCGCCGGATGCGGATGCGCGTCTTCCAGGAAGACCTGGTAGACGCGGTTTTCATAGGAGTTGAGCGCGGTCAGGCGACCGTCGCCGTGCAGGCCCAAGGTGGCCAATGCATCGAGCACCACGTCGGGAGTGAGGCGCTCGTAGGGATGGGTGTCGGGCGGCGCGCTGGAGGAGGAGGTCATGCGGACCATTGTCGCCATCCCTCCTCCCGTCGCGCCCTGTTTCATGCCCGGGCACGCGCGGGGCGTGCCGGCCGATCAGACGATCGACAGGTCGACGTCGATGTTGCCGCGCGTGGCGTTCGAGTACGGGCACACCTCGTGGGCGGCGTCGACCAGCTGCTTCTTCTGCGCGTCGTCCAGGCCCGGCAGGCTCACGGCCAGCTTGACGGCGATGCCGTAGGCGGCGCCGCCCTTGATCGGGCCGAGCAGGACCTTGGAGTCGATCGACACGTCGTCGGGCACCTTGACGCCGACCTTCGGGCTGACGGCCTTCAGGGCGCCGATGAAGCAGGCGGCGTAGCCGACGCCGAACAGCTGCTCGGGGTTGGTGCCCGGCTTGTTGGAACCCGGGGCGCTCAGCTTGACGTCGAGGGCGCCGTCGTTGCTCTTGCCGGTGCCTTCGCGACCGCCGACGGCGGTGGTTTCGGCGGTGTAGAGGACTTTGTCGAGGGTGTGGGCCATGGTTCTTCCTTGGAGTGGGTGAGGGGGTGGGGTGAATGGAACGCCTGCCGGTCGGGAAGGCGGAGGAAAGGGATGCGTCGTCGTCGGTGCGGCCCGGATCAGGCGGCCCGCTTGAGCCGGTCGCGCAGGCCCTGCAGCTGCCGCGTGAGCCCGACCAGTTCGTCGATCGAGCAGTCGCTGGCCGCCAGCATGCAGGCGGGCACGTGGATCGCGCGCTGGCGCAGCTTGCGGCCGGCCGGCGTCAGGGTGATGCGCACCCGGCGCTCGTCGGTCGCGTCGCGCAGGCGCGTGACGAAGGCGCTCGCCTCCAGCCGCTTGAGCAGCGGCGTGAGCGTGCCGGAGTCCAGCGAGAGCCGCTCGCCCAGCTCGGACACCGTGGCGCCGTCGCGCTCCCAGAGGGCGAGCATGACGAGGTACTGCGGGTAGGTGACGCCGAGCTCGTCGAGCAGGGGCTTGTAGAGCCGCGTCATCGCCAGCGAGGTCGAATAGACCGCGAAGCACAACTGGTTGTCCAGCTTGAGCAGGGTGTCGGTGACGGTCGCGGAAGGCATGGGCATGAATGTAGCGTCCAATTGGATTGCACACAATTGAATTGGGCGATGGCCTTTGGCGAAGCAGGGTTTCGGCAGCCGTCCTCCAGGCGTCCGAAAGGCGCGACCGGGCGGACCCGCCTCGCCTTCGGCCCTGCCCGCCGGTCGTCTCCCGGGCCCGCTTCAATAGGCGTAGACGCCGCGCTTCGTCTTGCGCCCGAGCTGGCCGGCCGCGACCATCTCGCGCAGCAGCGGGCAGGGCCGGTATTTGGAGTCGCCGAACTCGTGCAGGTAGACCTCCATCACCGCCAGGCACACGTCCAGCCCGATCATGTCGGCCAAGGCCAGCGGGCCGATGGGCTGGTTGCAGCCGAGCTTCATGCCCGCGTCGATGTCCTCGGCCGTGGCGATGCCCTCCGACAGCACGAAGAAGGCCTCGTTGATCATCGGCACCAGGATGCGGTTGACCACGAAACCGGGCGCGTTCTTCACCGTGATGGGCGACTTGCCCAGGGTCCCGGACAGCGCCTTCACGGCGTCGTGCGTGGCGTCGCTCGTGAGGTAGCCGCGGATGATCTCCACCAGCGCCATCATCGGCACCGGGTTGAAGAAGTGCATGCCGATGAAGCGGTCGGGGCGCGAGGTGGCCGCGGCGAGCTGGGTGATGGAGATCGAGGAGGTGTTCGACGCCACGATGACCTCCGGCGGCAGGATGGCGTCGAGCTGCTGGAGGATCTTGACCTTGAGCGCATGGTTCTCGGTGGCCGCCTCGATGACGAGTTGCGCGCCCTTGAGGTCGTCGTAGTTCGTCGAGCCCTGGATCAGCGCGAGCGCCGCGTCCTTCTGCTGCGCGGTCAGCTTCTCCTTCTTGATCAGCCGGTCGAGGCTGGCGCCGACGGCACCGAGGCCCTTGTCGACGGCCGCCTGCGAGACGTCGACCATCACGACGTTCACGCCGACGACCGCGCAGGCCTGGGCGATGCCGTTGCCCATGGTGCCGGCGCCAATGATGCCGACGGTCTGGATGCTCATGGAAATGCTCCTTGAAGGGGGAAAGGAATGGGGGAAGGGGGAAGGGGAGGCCGGCAGCGCGGAAGGCGTGAGCCGCCGACCGCGCATCGCGAAGATTGTGGCGCAGCGCGCCGTGCGCCGGTGTCGCGAAAGCCGGCCGCGGTCCAGGCCTTCGCGCCCGCCATCCGTGCCCGGCGAAGGCCGGCAACGCCGGGTCGCCGAGGTGCCGGGGCGGCGTCTCGGCACGGATCGGCGTGAATTAAAGTGACCGTTTCCCCCGTCCTGAAAGAACGCTTCCCATGACCACCGTCCTCGGCACGCCGCTGTCTCCGAATGCCACCCGCGTGATGCTCCTGGGCTCGGGCGAACTCGGCAAGGAGGTACTGATCGCCCTGCAGCGCCTGGGCGTGGAGACCCTCGCCGTCGACCGCTACGAGAACGCCCCCGGCCAGCAGGTCGCGCACCACGCCCGCACCATCGCCATGAGCGACCCGGTGCAGCTGCGCGCGCTGATCGAGGCCGAGCGGCCGGACCTCGTGGTGCCCGAGATCGAGGCCATCGCCACCGGCGTGCTGCAGGCGCTGGAGGACGCCGGCCGGGTGCGCGTCGTTCCCACCGCGCGCGCCGCCCGGCTGACGATGGACCGCGAGGGCATCCGCCGTCTCGCGGCCGAGACCCTGGGCCTGCCGACCAGCCCCTACGTCTTCTGCGACTCGCTCGCCGAGCTGCAGGCCGCCATCGACACGGGCGGCATCGGCTATCCGTGCATCGTCAAGCCGGTGATGAGCAGCTCCGGCAAGGGCCAGAGCCGCATCGACGGCCCCGGCGACGTCCAGGCCGCCTGGGACCACGCCATGGCCGGCGGCCGCGTGAGCCACGGGCGGGTCATCGTCGAGGGCTTCGTCGACTTCGACTACGAGATCACGCTGCTGACCGTGCGCGCGCGCGACGCCGCCGGCGCGATCGAGACTTCGTTCTGCGAGCCCATCGGCCACGTGCAGGTCGGCGGCGACTACGTGGAGAGCTGGCAGCCGCAGCCCATGGCGCCGCTCGCGCTGGAGCGGGCGCGCCGGATCGCCCGCGCCGTCACCGACGACCTCGGCGGGCAGGGGCTCTTCGGCGTCGAGCTGTTCGTCAAGGGCGACGCGGTCTGGTTCAGCGAGGTCAGCCCGCGGCCGCACGACACCGGCATGGTCACGATGGCCACGCAAGGTCAGAACGAGTTCGAGCTGCACGCGCGCGCCATCCTGGGCCTGCCGGTGGACACCACACTTCGGAGCGCCGGCGCGAGCGCCGTGATCTACGGCGGCGTCGACGCCACCGGCATCGTCTTCGAGGGCGTGGCCGAGGCGCTGGCGGTGCCGGGCACCGACGTGCGCCTGTTCGGCAAGCCCGAGAGCTTCGAGAAGCGCCGCATGGGCGTTGCGCTGGCCCACGCGGCGGATGTCGACACCGCGCGCCGCAACGCCAAGGAAGCCGCCTCGCGCGTGAAGCCGCGCCGGGTCTGACGACCCGGACGCACCCGGCTTCCGCATCTCGCATTTCTCTCCACGACGAAGGACGACCCATGCTGCATCCCCAAGCCCGTGCCCTGCTCGACCTGATCGAGGAACGCGGCCTGCCCGCCACCCACACGCTGACCCCGGCCGAGGCGCGCAGCGTCTACCGCGACCGGCGCCATTTCACCCAGCCCGACGCGCCCGAGGTCGACGCGGTGCGCGAGCTCCAGGCCGAGGGGCCGCACGGCGCCATCCCTCTGCGCCTCTATCGGCCGCTGGGCAGCGGCGCGGCCGTGACGCCGGTGCTGGTGTACTTCCACGGCGGCGGCTGGACCATCGGCGATCTGGACACGCACGACACGCTGTGCCGCGAACTGGCCAACGGCGCGGGCTGCGCCGTCGTCTCGGTCGACTACCGGATGGGGCCGGAACACCGCTTTCCCGCCGCCATCGACGACGCGCTGGCCGCCACGCGCTGGGTGCGACGCGAGGCCACCGCGCTCGGCGTCGACGCGGACCGCCTGGCCGTCGGCGGCGACAGCGCCGGCGGCAATCTCGCCGCCGTGGTGGCGCTGGCCGGGCGCGACGCCGGCGACCTGCCGATCGCCTTCCAGCTGCTGATCTATCCGGCCACCGACATGCGCCGCGGCCATCCTTCGCATGAGCGCAACGGCCGGGGCTACCTGCTGACCCGCGAGTCGATCGCCTACTACCACGACCATTACATCGACGACATGCGGCACGACCTCGACTGGCGCGCCTCGCCATTGCTGGCGAGCGATTTCTCCGGTCTGCCGCCGGCACTCGTGATCACGGCCGGCCACGATCCGCTGGTCGACGAGGGCGCGGACTATGCGCGGCGGCTCTCCGACGCCGGCAACCGCGTGAGCTACGTCTGCTTCGAACGGCAGATCCACGGCTTCATCACGATGGGGCGGATGCTGGACGAGGCGCACACCGCGGTGGCGCTGTGCGCGGTCGAACTGCGGCGTGCGCTGAGCGTGCCGCGCGGCTGATCGATCGATTCGACGACCGGTTGAAACGATTCAAACCGCCATCGCGCGGAGTCGTTCGGTCTGTCGGCATGGGAGTCGAAGGCGCTCGCACATTCCAGGGCGACGAACGCAGAAACGAAAAAAGCTCCCGAAGGAGCTTTTCTTTCATTCCGCCGTGGCTGTCGAGGCCCCGGCGAAACGCATCGGATGCGAGGGAAGCGAGGGCTTAGTAGCCGCCGCGGCCACCGCCGCCGCCGCCGTAACCGCCGCCACCGCCGCTGCGGCCACCGCCACCACCGCCGTAACCGCCGCCACCACCGCCGTAGCCACCGCCACCGCCGTTGCCGCCACCACCGTAGCCGCCACCGCCACCGCTGCGACCACCGCCGCCGCCGTAGCCGCCGCCGGCCGGACGGGGTTCCATCGGGCGGGCTTCGTTGACCGTCAGAGCGCGGCCGTCGAGGGTGTGGCCGTTCAGGCCTTCGATGGCAGCCTGCGCTTCAGCGTCGGTGCCCATTTCGACGAAACCGAAGCCCTTGGAGCGGCCGGTTTCACGTTCCATCATGACCTTGGCGCTGGCCACGGCGCCGAACTCGCCGAAGGCTTGCTCGAGGTCGTTGTCACGGATGGAGTAGGACAGGTTGCCTACGTAGAGTTTCTTGCCCATGGAGGGACTCCTAATTCAAACCAAAATAACAAAGCGATGGAGTCCCAGAATCACAACTGACTTGAAGAGCGCTGTGGCGCGAAACTACCGGATCACCGATTCGTGTCGGGTGAAAGATCACCGAAACACTTCCGCATTGTCGTCCACTCCAGCGGTTTTGGGGCAAATGCTTTGACCTTTCGTACCGAAATCGCTTCGATTCAGGGTTTTTCCCAAGAATCGACGGCTGCGGTCCTGCCGTGGCTATCCTCGGTTCGCTTCTCCCACGCCGACGTGCCGTCGTCTTCGCATCCTCGCGACGTCGCGGTGCCCGGCTCCACCTTCGTCAGCGAACGTCGCATGCCATTCACCCGCCTGGGTCTCATCCCCTCTCTCGCGCAAGCGCTCGCCGGCCTCGGCTACGCCACGCCCACCGCGGTCCAACGCGAGGCCATCCCCGCCGTGCTCGCCGGCCGCGACGTGCTGGCGACGGCGCAGACCGGCTCCGGCAAGACGGCCGCCTTCGCACTGCCGCTGCTGCAGCGGCTGTCGGAACGCCGTCCCGGGTCCGGTCGACGGCCGCTGCAGGCCCTGGTGCTGGTGCCCACGCGCGAACTCGCCGCGCAGGTCGGCGAGGCGATGCGCGAGATCGCGCGCGCGCTGCCGGTGCCCGTGCGCGTCGCCGTGGCCTTCGGCGGGGTGTCGATCAATCCGCAGCTGATGTCGCTGCGCGGCGGCACCGACGTCATGGTCGCCACGCCCGGCCGGCTGCTCGACCTGGTCGATCACCACGCGATCGACCTCGGCGGCCTGTCGACTCTGGTGCTCGACGAGGCCGACCGTCTGCTCGACCTGGGCTTCGACGAGGAACTGCAGCGCATCCTGGCGCTGGTGCCCGGGCGGCGGCAGACCCTGCTGTTCTCGGCGACCTTTCCGCCCGCCATCGAGAAGCTCTCCGGCCGCGTGCTGCGCGATGCGTTGCGCATCGACGTGGAGAGCGTCCCCGCCACGGCGCCCGACATCGTGCAGCGCGCCATCGAGGTCGACCCGCCGCGACGCACGCAGCTGCTCGCGCGGCTGGTGCGCGACGAGGGCTGGACGCGCGTGCTGGTCTTCGTCGCGACCAAGCATGCCGCCGAGATCGTGGCCGACAAGCTGCGCAAGACCGGCCTCGCGGCCGAGCCGTTCCACGGCGTGCTCAGCCAGGGCAAGCGCAGCCAGGTGCTGGCCGATCTGAAGGCGTCGCGCGTGCAGGTGGTGGTGGCGACCGACCTGGCGGCGCGCGGCATCGACGTCGTCGCGCTGCCGGTGGTGGTGAACTACGACCTGCCGCGCTCGGCGGTCGACCACGTGCATCGCATCGGACGCACCGGGCGCGCGGGCGAGCGCGGGCTGGCCGTGAGCTTCGTCGATGCCTCGACAGAAGCGCATTTCCGGTTGATCGAGAAGCGCCAGGGGCAGGTGGTGCCGCGCGAGCGGATCGCGGGCTTCGAGCCGTCGGAGCCGGCCGGGGTGCTCGCCGGCGGCGGCCCGGCCGACGGTGCCGCGCGCACCGATGCCCCGGCGGGGCTGGGCGGCACGGGCGGCGTCAAGGGCCGGCGCCCGAGCAAGAAGGACAAGCTGCGCGCGGCGCAGAAGCAGCAGGGCGGCTGACGGATTCCGGGCCGGCGTGTCGGGCCCGCTGCACGACCTCGGCGGAAGGCGGCGAGCAGGAACGCCGGGTGCCAGACCGTCGCCCATGGAAAAAGCCGACTGCGAAGCCGGCTTTCTTTCGTCGGGCCATCCGCCTTCGCGGGCGAACGGCCAGGAGCATCAGGAACCGAAGGCTGCCTTCAGGCGCTGGCCGGCGTAGGCCTGCGCTTCCTTGGCCTTGGCCACGACGGCGGCAGCACCGAAGAACTCGTGCGTCACGCCTTCGTACTCGCGACGCTCGACCGGCACGCTGGCGTTCTTCAGCGCGTCCTCGAGCTTGGCGCCGTCGCTGCGCAACGGGTCGATGCGGGCGTTGATGATCGTCACCGGCGCCAGACCCTGCAGCTTGGCGTCGATCAGCTGGATGCGCGGGTCCTTCAGGTCGGCCGGGGTGCGCGTGACCTTGTCGACGAACCACTTCACCATGGCGCGGTTGAGCGGCTTGGCGATGGCGTTCTCGATGTACGACTCGGTGTTCAGGCTGTTCTGGGCGACGGGATAGACCGACAGCACGTGGACCGGCGCCTGCAGGCCCGCGTCGCGCGCCGCGATGGCTGTGGCGACGGCCAGGTTGCCGCCCGCGCTCTCGCCGGCCAGCGCCACGCGCTTGGGGTCGCCCTTGTGCTGGGCGGCGTTTTCGAGCGCCCACTTGTACGAGGCCAGGGCGTCGTCCCAGGCGGCCGGGAACTTGGCTTCCGGCGCACGGCGGTAGTCGACCGAGATCACGACCGCGTTGGCTTCCTTGGCGATGCCGCGGGCGCCGCCGTCGTAGACCTGCTTGTCGGCGATGACCCAGCCACCGCCGTGGAAGTACACGACGACCGGGAAGGGGCCCGGACCGTCGGGCGTGTAGATGCGCGCCGGCAGCTTGCCGACGGCGCCCTGGATGGTGGTGTCCATGCTGGTCACGCCGGGCACGAGGTCTTCCGGCTTGGTGCTCTTGCCCTGCTGCTTGAGCACGACGTTGACGGCGTCGGCGATGGTGGGCTGCGCGCGCGCGGCCGGCACGCCGAGCTTCTCGATCGCCTTGGGGTTCAGGCTGGCGTGCGCTTCGAGCAGGGTCATCATGTCGGCGTCGGCGCGCAGCTTGCCCAGCGCCTTCGAGATGGCGTTGGTCACGGGGTTGGGCTTGCCGGCGTTCGGGTCGGCGGCCTGCGTCTGGGCCTGGGCCGACAGGGCGAGCACGGAGACGGCCGTGGCGACGGCCAACGTACGCAGCGAGAACAGGGGCTTGTTGGAATGGAGGCTGCTTGGCATGGATGAGATCCTTCGTTGCTTGGAGAGTTGACTGGAACGATGGATACGTGACGGTCTTCGCGCCGGATGCTCGGCGGATGTCACTTCGATGCGTCAGCCGCTTCCCACGCCTGCCGATCGACCGTGCGGCGCTTCGGGGCGCTCGATTCCCGTGTCCTCCTGCCGGCGCGCTCAGGACTGGCGCAACGGCTCCAGCAGGCCCTTGAGCCCGTTGTGGTCGATCTCGTGCATCAGCTGCAGCAGCCGGCCGATCTCGCCCTTGGGGAAGCCCTTGCGGGCGAACCACGTCAGGTAGGCGCCGGGCAGGTCGGCGATCGGCGTGCCCTGGTACTTGCCGAAGGGCATCTCCAGCGTGACCAGGCGCTGCAGGTCTTCGGCATTCATCCTCTGCGGCTGTCGGAACGAATGCCGACGTATTCAGCTGACGGTCTGCCGCGGCTCACTGGAAGGCCACTTCCGCGAAGCTGCGCAGCTTGCGGCTGTGCAGGCGGCTGGAACCCTCGGCGCGCAGGATCTCGATGGCGCGCATGCCGATGCGCAGGTGCTGCTCGACGCGCTCGCGGTAGAAGTGGTTGGCCATGCCGGGCAGCTTGATCTCGCCGTGCAATGGCTTGTCGGAGACGCACAGCAGCGTGCCGTAGGGCACCCGGAAGCGGAAGCCGTTGGCCGCGATGGTGGCGCTCTCCATGTCCAGCGCCACGGCGCGGCTCTGGCTGAAGCGGCGCTGGGGCTCGTTCTGCGGCAGCAGCTCCCAGTTGCGGTTGTCGGTGCTGGCCACCGTGCCGGTGCGCATGATGGTCTTGAGCTCGGGGCCGTCGAGGCGGGTGACGTCGGCCACCGCTTTCTCCAGCGCCAGCTGGATCTCGGCCAGCGCCGGGATGGGCACCCACAGCGGCAGCTCCTCGTCGAGCACGTGGTCCTCCCGCACGTAGGCGTGGGCCAGCACGTAGTCGCCGAGCTGCTGGCTGTTGCGCAGGCCGGCGCAGTGGCCCAGCATCATCCAGGCGTGCGGACGCAGCACGGCGATGTGGTCGGTGATGGTCTTGGCGTTGGACGGACCGACGCCGATGTTGACCATCGTGATGCCGGTGCGGTCGGCGCGCACCAGGTGATAGGCCGGCATCTGCGGCAGGCGCGGCGGCGCGACGCCGCCCTCGGGGCCGTCGTAGCCGACGCGGTAGTGGGTCACGTTGCCCGGCTCGATGAAGGCGACGTAGGGACTGTCGGGGTCGGCCATGGCCTCGCGGCCGAGCGCGATGAACTCGTCGATGTAGAACTGGTAGTTGGTGAACAGCACGAAGTTCTGGAACCACTCCGGCGCCGTGCCGGTGTAGTGGCGCAGGCGGTGCAGCGAATAGTCCACGCGCGCGGCGGTGAACAGCGCCAGCGGTTCGGCGTCGCCAGGGCGCGGCACGTGGGTGCCGTTGGCGATGCCGTCGTCCATGGCGGCCAGGTCGGGCAGGTCGAACACGTCGCGCATCAGGGCGCGGCGCTCGGCGCTCATGGTGCCTTCGATGTGGTCGTTCTCGGCGAAGGAGAAGTGGATCGGGATCGGCTGGCTGGCGATGCCGACCTCCAGCTCGACGCCGTGGTTCTCCAGCAGCAGGCGGAACTGCTCCAGGTAGTAGCGGCCGAACAGGTCGGGCCGCGTGAGCGTGGTCTCGTAGCGGCCCGGACCGGCGACGAAGCCGTAGCTCAAGCCGGCGGTGGTGGGCGCAGTCGGGCGCGAGAGCGAGACGGTGTGCGTATGCACGCGCACGAACGGATAGCAGGCCCGCACGCGTCCGGGCAGGGTGTCGCCAGCGACGAAGCGCAGCATCGATTCGCGCAGGTGGGCGATCGCCTCCTGGTAGATCTTCTGGACCTGCTCGAGCGCTGCGGCGGCGTCGTTGAAGCGGGCGGGGGCGACGAAAGGCGGCATGTAGGGCATGCGGCCATTGTGCCAACGCGTCTCGACGCCCCGACGCGTGCCGGCGCCCGGCGTCGCGTTTTCAGTCCGAGCGCGATTCGCGCATCGTCACGAACTCCTCGGCCACGGTCGGATGCACGCCGATGGTGGTGTCGAACTGCGCCTTGGTCGCGCCCGCGCGCATCGCCACCGCGAAGCCCTGCACCACCTCGCCCGCGTCCGGCCCGACCATGTGGAGGCCGACCACGCGGTCGCTCGACGTGTGGACCAGCAGTTTCAGGAAAGTGCGCTCGTCGCGGCCGGAGAGGGTGTGGCGCAGGGTCTTGAACTCGCTGGCGAAGACGGTCACGTCGTCGTCGAACTTCCTGCGCGCGGCCGCTTCGGTCAGACCGCAGGTGCCGACGTTCGGGTGGGTGAAGACGGCCGTCGGGATGAATTCGTAGTCGACCTCGCGCCGGCCGTCGCCGAACAGCCGGTCGACCAGCGCCATGGCCTCGGCCAGCGCCACGGGCGTGAGCTGCACGCGGGTGGAGACGTCCCCCAGCGCGTGGATCGACGGCACCGAGCTGCGGTAGTGCGCGTCGACCACCACCGCGCCGTGCTCGTCGAGTTCGACGCCGGCCGCCTCCAGCCCCAGGCCCTGCGTGCAGGGACGGCGCCCGGTGGCGTAGAGCACCGTGTCGGCCGGGATGCGCGCGCCGCTCTCCAGCACGACCTCGAACGGCGCGGCGTCGGCGGCCTTCGACGCCGCCACCACAGACGCCACCCGCGCGTTGAGCCGGATGTCGATGCCCGCCTTGCCCATCTCGCGCGCCAGGAACTCGCGCACGTTCTCGTCGAAGCTGCTGAGGATGTGCGCTTGGCGCTGCAGCAAGGTCACCTGCGTGCCCAGGCCGTTGAAGATGGAGGCGAATTCGCAGGCGATGTAGCCGCCGCCCACCACCACCAGGCGCTTCGGGAACGTCGGCAGGTCGAACATGTCGTCCGACACCGCCACGAGGTCGCGCCCCTTCACGTCGGGCACGAAGGGCATGCCGCCCGTGGCCACCAGGATGTGGCGCGCGGTGTGGCGCCGGTCGCCCACGGTCACCGTGTGCGCGTCGGCCACCTGCGCCCAGCCGCGGATCAGCGTCACGCCGGTGGCGTCGAGCAGGCCCTTGTAGACGCCGTTGAGGCGCTGGATCTCGTGCGCGCGCCGGGATTTCAGGCGTTCCCAGTCGAAACTCGGCGCCGCCGGGAGGTCCCAGCCGTAGCCGTGCGACTCCTCGAAGGCCTCGGCATAACCGGCCGCGTAGCTGTAGAGCTTCTTGGGGATGCAGCCGACGTTGACGCAGGTGCCGCCGAGCTCGGCCGCCTCGGCCAGCGCCACGCGCACGCCGCGCTGGGCCGCCATGCGCGCGGCGCGCACGCCGCCGCTGCCGCCGCCGATCACGAAGAGGTCGAAGTCGTAGGTCGTCGCCATGGGTCACCTGGAAGAAGGAATGGATGGAACGCTCGTTTCATTCGATGGCAGCCAAGCTTTGTCCCATGCCGGTTACAGGGCGCGGGAATGCGTCAGGAAGAAGCGCAACATCTCGGCGCTGGCGTCGACGCCGCGCGGATCGGTGTAGGTGCCGCTCGCGCTGCCGCCCGACCAGGCGTGGCCGGCGCCGCGCAGGGTCCAGGATTCGACCGCGATCCGGCCGTCGGCGCCGGCATGCTCGGTGCGCGTGAACGACTGGCCCTGGGGCGAGCGGCCCTCGACGGCCTTCGGCGCCGCGCCGGAACCGTCGAGCGCGGCCTTGACCACGCCGATCGCGTTGGACGGATTCACCGTGGCGTCGGCATCGCCGTGGAACACGACCACCGGCGCGCGGCGCGCGCCCGCGGCGCGCACGGCGACCGGTGCCGCCGTGGGCGCGCCGCGCATCGCCGCCAGGGCCGACACCAGGTCGGTGGCCGCGCCGGCGGGCAGGCCCGAGTGCACGCCGACTGCCGCGAAGACGTCCGGGTAGAGCTGGCCGAGGATGTCGGCCATCGCGCCGCCGGCCGACAGGCCCGCCGCGTAGACGCGTGCCGGATCGACCTGCTCGGCCGCGACGATCGACTGCGCGAGGGCCGCCAGCAGGGCCGGCTCGCCACGGCCGCGCTGCTGGTGCTGCGACTTGAACCAGTTCCAGCACTTCTGCGAGTTGGCGTGCTGCGTCTGCGCCGGGTAGACGACCACCACGCCGGCCTGGCGCGCGAGTTCGTTCATGCGCGTGCCCATGGCGAAATCGTCCGGGTTCTGGGTGCAGCCGTGGAGCATGAGCACCAGGGGCATCGAGGCGGGTGCGGCGTCGGCCGCGCGGGCTGGCACGAAGAGCTTGTAGGCCAGCGTGCGCCCCTGGTGGGTGAAGCTGCCGTCGGTCCAGCGCTCGGGGCTGGCGCCGTCGGCCGCGCGGGACGTGGCCGGCCCGGTCGGCGTCGTCTGAGGCTGGGGCGTGGCGCGCTCCTCGTCGATCACGCGCACGCAGCCGTCGAGCACGACCGGGGAGGGCGCGGGGGAGGCCTCCGGAGCACCTGTCGCGAAGCCCGTCGGGAAGCCGGCCGGAAAACCGCCCGGAAAGGCGCCGGGCGTGAAGCCCGCCGGACCCGCCGCGCTGGTGGCGCGCTGCATGAACGATTCGAACTGGGCCATCGGGTCGAACGAGCCCGACATCGCCGAGGGCGCGGCGACGTCCGGGCCGTCGAGGTGGGCCGCGCGAAGCGCACGCTGGATCGCCTCGGTCGCGGCCTGCAGCTGGCCGTCCTGGGTCATCCGGGAGGCATCGGTCATCAGGCGTTGGAGGAGGGAGTTCATGAGGGTCTTTCGGTGAGTCGGAAGTGAAGTGGGGCGTCGTGACGTGGAGGAAGGAATCGAGGGCAGGGACAAGGAAAAGGACTGGAAAAAGAGCGATGCGCGGGCTGCGGCGGTGCGTGGAGCAAACCGGGGCCTACCGGATGCGCGAAGCCAGCGCGGTCTTGACCGCCGGGCTGGCATGCAGGGCGCCCAGCACGGTGATCGAGCCGATCGTCGCCAGGGCGAGTTCGGCGCTCACGTCGGCCGCGATGGCGGCGAGCCCCAGCACGCGGATCTCCAGGAGGTCGCCGGCGCGGCGCACGGCCTCGAGATCGGCGGCGGTGAACTGCTGCAGGCCGAGCACCAGCATCTTGCGAGCCACCGCCTGCTTGACCACCTCGCCATGGATGGCGAGCTGGTTGCGGATGGCGGTGCGGATGAAGTCGGTGCGGTTCGAATAGAAGCTCTCGGTGACCAGCAGATCGATCTGCCCGAGGTCGACGTAGCCGAGGTTGATGGTGATCTTCTCGGCGTCCGACGGCTTGATCCGTGCAAGGGGCGTGGCGGTTTTCGTTTCCATGTCCGCATCGTACCACCATCCATATGGATGGTGTGAGGATGTTTTTGGGATGGTTTTCAAACGGTAGGGGCTTTGCATCCCAGGTTGACGCCAGAATCCGCTTCCTAAGACTTCACCAGGAATCAGCCATGCCTCAGAACGCTCATACCCCCGTGCCGGCCGCCGACGCTTCGCCTCCGGACATTGGCTACGCAGGCGACGTCACGCCCGAGCAGGCGAACCGGTGGTTCGAGGAAGGCAAGGCGGTGTTGGTGGACGTCCGGACGGACGCCGAACGCGAATGGGTGGGCCGTGTGCCGGGCGCGGTGCCGGTGGCCTGGAAGCAATGGCCGGGCATGGAGGTCAATCCGGCGTTCGACGATCAATTGAAGGCGGCGGTGCCCGAGGGCGGTCGCGCGGTGCTGCTGTGCCGCAGCGGCGTGCGTTCGGTCGCGGCGGCGAAGCGGGCGACGGAACTGGGGATCGAGGCCTACAACATCCTCGAAGGCTTCGAAGGGAACCCCGATGCGGAAGGCCACCGCAACCGGACCGGTGGATGGCGCTTCCGCGGTCTGCCCTGGATGCAGGGCTGACCGGAAAGAAGGGGATCCGCGGGCGCAACAGGCCTGAAGGCGTGTCCCGGCTGCGAACTCCCTGGAGGACTCAGAGCGCCGGGATGCGCAGCTTCTGGCCCGGATAGATCTTGTCGGGGCTCGTGAGCATGGGCTTGTTGGCCTCGAAGATCGCGTTGTACTTGTTGGCGTCGCCGTAGTACTTCTTGGAGATGGCCGACAGCGTGTCGCCGCTGACCACGTCGTGGTACTGGGCGGCGGCGGCGGCGGGCGCCTCCAGGTTGTTGTCGACGCTCGTCACGTTGGCCACGTTGCCGGCGGCCAGGCTGGCCTTCTCGCTGGCTTCCTGGGACGGCGCGCTGCCCGAGAGCGTGACCACGCCGGTCGAGGCGACATAGCCCACCTGCAGGTTGGTCAGGCCCAGGTTCTGGGTCTCGATGTACGTCTTGATGGCGTTGGCCGCGGCGGTGTTGGCCGCGTTGGGGTCGGTGGCGGCACCCGGCGCCGCCTCGGCCGCGTGGGCCGACGAGCCGCCGAACAGCTTTTCGCCCGCTTCCTTGATGAAACTCAGCAATCCCATGATTCACTCCTTCGATGATGGTTGGTAAGGACCGAAGGACCTCTGGAACGGTCCGGGTCGGTGTGGAAAGTTCTAAGGTCGGCTTGCGGCGACCGACGTAGGTTGTGGGCGCGTATGTCTGTGTGGGCGTCAGGACGAAACGTGAGGGATGTGGCACGCCGATCGTCGGAATAGGTCGAAAGTATCGTCAACGTCGCAATAATCCGGCGATGACTTTCCTGGCCATCGACATCGGCAACACTCGCCTCAAATGGGCGCTCTACGACCTGCCGGGACCGGAGGCCGCGCTGCTCGCGCACGGCGCCGAATTCCTCGACCACATCGAGCGCCTCGCCGAAGGCCCGTGGGCCGAACTGGCCGAATTCCCGGCGCCGACCTCCATGCTGGGCTGCGCGGTCGCCGGCGACGCGGTGCGCCGCCGTGCCGAGGAACAGATCGACGAATGCTTCGACTGCACGCCGCGCTGGGTTGTGCCGAGCGCGGCGGAGGCGGGGCTGGTCAACGGCTACGACCATCCGACGCGCCTGGGATCGGACCGCTGGGTGGCGATGATCGGCGCGCGCCATCGCATGCTGTCGCAGGGGCCGGCACGGCCGATGGTGGTGGTGATGATCGGCACGGCCGTCACGGTGGAGGCCATCGACAGCGACGGCCGGTTCCTGGGCGGACTGATCCTGCCGGGTCACGGCATCATGCTGCGCGCGCTGGAGTCGGGCACCGCCGGCCTGCACGTGCCCACGGGCGAGGTCTGCGATTTCCCGACCAACACGAGCGACGCGCTCACCAGCGGCGGCACCTACGCCATCGCCGGCGCGGTCGAGCGCATGCGCCAGCATGTGATGCGCCACTGCGGTGCCGAGCCGGCCTGCTACATGACCGGCGGTGCGGGCTGGAAGATGGCGCCGTCGATGGTCAGCCCGTTCGAACTGGTCGACGGACTCATCATGGACGGCCTGCTGGTGATCGCCGCGGCGCGCGCCGGCACGGCGCTGGGCTGAGGCGCCGGCGCTGCCAGTGCCGGTCCGGACTCAGGCCGGGTCGCCGGCCCCGGGTTCGAGGAACTCCTCGGCCAGCCGCACCCAGCAGGTCGCGCCGAGCGGAATCAGGTCGTCGTTGAAGTCGTAGCTCGCGTTGTGCAGCGTGCACGGGCCGCCGCCGTGCAGCGGCGCGCGGTGGGCGCCGTCGCCGTTGCCGATGAAGGCGTAGGCGCCGGGCCGCTCCAGCAGCATGAAGGAGAAGTCCTCGGCCGTCATGGCCGCTTCCTGCGGCAGCACATTCTCCTCGCCCACGATGCCGGCCATCACGCGGCGCGCGAAGTTCGCCTCGGCGGCGCTGTTGATGGTCGGCGGGTAGTTGCGGATGAACTGGAAGTCGCACTCGGCGCCGTGCGCGGCCGCCACGTGCTCGGCGATCGTCGCCATGCGCGACTCGATCAGGTCGAGCACTTCCAGGGAGAAGGTGCGCACCGTGCCACGCAGCTCGCACTTGTCGGGGATGACGTTCACGGCCTCGCCCGCGTGGATCATCGTCACCGAGACGACGCCCGCGTCGGTCGGCTTCTTGCTGCGCGTGAGGATGGTCTGGAAGGCCTGCACCATCTCGCAGGCGATCGGCACCGGATCGATGCCGGTGTGGGGCAGCGCGGCGTGGCCGCCCTTGCCGCGCACCGTGAGCCTGAATTCGTTGCTCGACGCCATCGCCGGGCCGGGGCTGACGGCGAATTGTCCGGCCTTCATGCCGGGCCAGTTGTGCATGCCGAAGACCGCGTCCATCGGGAATTGCTCGAACAGGCCTTCCTTGACCATCTCGCGCGCGCCGCCGCCGCCTTCCTCGGCCGGCTGGAAGATCAGGTAGACCGTGCCGTCGAAGTTGCGGTGTTGGGCCAGGTGCTGGGCCGCGGCCAGCAGCATCGCCGTATGGCCGTCGTGGCCGCAGGCGTGCATCTTCCCGGGGTGCGTGCTGGCGTGGGGGAAGGTGTTGAGCTCGGTCACGGGCAATGCGTCCATGTCGGCGCGCAGGCCGATGGCGCGTTCGCTCGTGCCGTTCTTCACGATGCCGATCACGCCCGTCGTCGCCAGCCCCCGATGGACCGGGATGCCCCACTCGGCCAGCCGCGCCGCGACCACGTCGGCCGTGCGCACCTCCTGGAAGCAGAGTTCGGGATGGGCATGCAGATCGCGACGGATGGATGCGATGCCCGCGGCCTGGGTGAGGATCGAATCGATGAGTTTCATGCGGACAGTCTAGGCCCGGGGCCGCGCCGGCGGGGCTTCCCGGACAATGCGGCCCCATGTCCGCACCGCCCGAATCCTCCACTGCCGCCGCGTCCCAGGCCCGCTCGCTGACCGCCATGAAGCGCATCGCGCTCGGCCTGCTCGGTGCCGCGGCGCTGCTCTACGGCGTGGCGAGCGCGCTGGAGGCGCGCCACCCGGCCTGGGGCTACGCGGCCGCCTTCGCCGAGGCGGCGATGGTCGGCGCCATCGCCGACTGGTTCGCCGTGACGGCGCTGTTCCGCCATCCGCTCGGCCTGCCGATCCCGCACACGGCGATCATCCCGGCCAACAAGGACCGCATCGGCGCCAAGCTCGCCGGCTTCATCGTCGACAACTTCCTGAGCACGCAGCAGGTGCTCGCCAAGCTGGCGCAGTTCGATCCGGCGGCGCGGCTCGCGCGCTGGCTGGCCGAGCCGGCGCACGCGGCCACGTTGGGCGACCACGCGGTGGCGGTGGCGCGCCACGGGCTCGCGGCCTTCGACGACGAGCGCGTGCGGGCCTTCCTGGCGCGCACCGCGACCGCCGGGCTGGCGCAGATCGACCTCTCGCGCCTGCTCGGCCAGGCGCTCGACGCGCTCACGGCCGACGGCCGCCACCAGGCGCTGCTCGACGACGTGCTGGCGCAGGTCGCGCACGTCGTCGAGGGCGAGGAGGTGCAGGCGCGCATCACCGAGGCCATCGCCCGCGAGGTCAGGACGCTGCGCTACGTCGGCCTCGACCAGGTCGCCGCGCGCGCGGCGACGCGCAAGATCGTCGCCGCCGTGGCGCGCACCATCGGCGAGCTGGCCGACGAGCCCGGCCACCCGCTGCGCCAGCGCTTCGACGTCTTCGTCGACGAGTTCGTCCACAAGCTCAAGCACGATCCGGCCTTCCGCGAGCGCGGCGAACGCCTGCGCGCCGACCTGCAAGCGCATCCGGCGCTCGGCGAGTACCTCCACGGCCTCTGGGGCCAGCTGCGCGACTGGCTCGACGACGACCTCGCGCGCGCCGATTCGAGCGTGCGCGGAAGCATCGTCGACATGGCCGGTGCCCTGGGCGGACGCCTGCAGCAGGACGAGCCGATGCGCCGCTGGATCAACGAGCAGATTATGGACGCCGCGCCGCGCGCCATCGAGCGCTACCGCGAGGACATCCGCCGCTACATCGTCGAGCGCGTCGGCCAGTGGAACGCCGACGAGATGACGCGCGAGCTGGAACGCAACATCGGACGCGACCTCCAGTTCATCCGCATCAACGGCACGCTGGTGGGGGGGCTGGTGGGCCTGCTCATCCACACCGTGACGCGCCTGGTGGCTTGACTCTTTTCTCCCCTGCGATGGGGATGTCTGGCAAGGCGAGGCGCTACAGCAGTTCGTCGGGCGCCAGCGGGCCGAAGACCTTGAGCAGCAGGCGCAGGCCGGCGCTCGTGTCGGGTTCGGTGCGCGCGTCGGGCAGGCCGCTGCCCTGCGGCGCGCGCCAGACGAGGCCGCCGTCCTGTTCGCGCTCGACGTGCCAGGCGCCCTCGCGCAGCACCGTGCCGATACGGTCGGTGACGAGGGTCGACAGGTCGGTGCTGCGGATCAGCAGCGCGATCTCGGTGTTCTGCAACTGCGAGCGCAGGTCGAGGTTCATCGAGCCGATGACGAACAGCCGGCCGTCGAGCACCAGCGCCTTGGAGTGCAGCATGGCGCGCGATGCGTCGCCGGCCCCGCTCCCAGCGGCGATGCTGCCCGACGAGCCCAGCACGCTGCCGAGCCCGGCCTGCTTGCTGCGCATCTCGTAGAGCTCGATGCCCATCGCCAGCAGCGCCTCGCGGTGACGCGCATAGCCCACGTGCGCGATCGGCGCGTCGTTGGACGCCAGCGAATTGGTCAGCACGCGCACCCGCACGCCACGCGCACGCGCCGCCGAGAACGCGGCCTTCATGTCGGGGCCGGGCACGAAATAGGGCGAGATGATCAACAGGTCGCGCTTCGCCTGGCCGATGAGCTGCAGCAGGCCGTCGACGACGGTTTCGCCGACATCGTCCGACGACGGACCGGTGCTGGTGCTGGAGCTCGTGCTCGTGCCGGCTGTGCCGGCTGTGTCGGCTGTGTCGGCTCCACCGGCAGCCGCCGAGGCGGACAGCGTGGTCACGGGGCCTGTCGTCGCGCCGCCGTCGCCCCTGCCCGGATCGGCGGCGATCTTCGCCGGCTTGTCGGCCAGCACGATGGCCGGCGCCCAGGTGAACGAGGCGTTCGCCAGGTCCATCGGCTGCTGGTCCCAGGCGGCGGCGAACTGGGCGTCGGTCGGTCCGGCGTCGCTCGGGCGTGGCTCGCCGTCGGGCAGCTTGGGCGCGCCGCCGGAGGGCTCCTGCCTCGCCGGCACGGCATCGGCGTCGCCCGCGGCCACCCGGGGCGCGTCCGCGCGCCGCTCGACGTCGGCGGCCACCGTGCGCTCGCGGATCTCGCGCAGTTCCGCCTGCGAGACCAGGGACTGCACGGGGTAGGCGCGTTCGTCGTTCCAATAGGTGTCGAAGCTGGCCGACAGGTCGCGCACCACCGGCCCGGCGGCGAGCACGTCCAGGTCGATGAAGTTGCTCGATTGGGCGATGCCGAAGTAGGCGTCGCCGAGGTTGCGGCCGCCGGTCACGGCCATCGTGTTGTCGGCGATGAACAGCTTGTTGTGCATGCGCTGCTGCACGCGGTCGAAATCGCTGACCGAGTTGAACAGGCGCCCCAGGGCCGAGCCGCGCGCTCCGGCCAGCGGATTGAACATCCGCATCTCGATGTTCGGCTCGAAGGCCAGGCCCATGACCAGCGCGTTGCGGCCCGTGCTGTGGAAATCGTCGAGCAGGATGCGCACGCGGACTCCGCGCCGCGCCGCGCCGCGCACGGCCCCGAGCAGCCGTGCGGAACTGGCGTCGGCGTGGATCGCGTAGTACTGCAGGTCGAGCGTGCGCCGCGCCTCGTCGACCAATGCCAGCCGGCTGCCGTAGCCGCTCTGGGGCGTGCCCAGCAGCAGGAAGCCCGATTGGGCACGCGTGCCGGCCGCCTGCCGCTTCGTCTGCACGAACGTGGCGAGCGGCGTGTCGGCCGCTGGCGCCTGCGCCGTCGACACGGACCGCGCGACGTTGGCGGGCAGCTGCGCGCAGCCGGCGAGGGCGGTGGCGACCGCCAGTGCGGCCAGCAGGCGGCGCACGAAAAACATCGATCGATCCGGGGAAGGACGTGGGGACATGAGGCGCTGTCAGGAGAAAAGGTGGGAAAGGATGTCAGGCGCGGCGCCGGTCGTGTCGCACGGCGTGCAGGGATCTGCGGCTTCGCGCATCGCGCGTCCCTGCAGCGTGAAATCCGTCACGACTCGCCATCGGCATCGGCCGAACGACAGCGATGGACGTCAGGCACCGCGGGGCGATCCCGACGTCCAGCGTGCCTGGCGTGACTCGATGCCGGGTTCGATCCGAACGGTGATCCGCTCGCTGTGCGATCAGCGTCCTCGGCGAGCGCCGCAGCGTCTCAGCGGCCGGCGCTCAGGACGTCCCACCGCTCCAGCACCGCCAGGAGTTCGTCGTCGATCGCCGCGTGGCGAGCGGCGAGGGCGGCGGCACGGGTCGCGTCGGTCGCATAGACGGCGCCGCCATCGAGCGCGAGCACGTCGGCGATCTGCTTCTGTTCCTTCTCCAGGGCGGCGATCTGCGTCGGCAGGGCGTCGAGTTCGCGCTGCTCCTTGTAGCTGGGCTTCTTCTTCGCCGCGCCGGTCGACACGGGCGCGGGTGAAGGTGTCGCAGTTGTGCCGACGGTCGTGGCCACCTTGCCCGCCGATGCGGGTGCCGGCGTCGCGGCGGCGCGCTGACCGGCCAGCTCCTTGGCGCGCTTCGACTGCAGCAGCCAGTCCTGCACGCTGCCCTCGTACTCGCGCCAGTGGCCGTCGCCTTCGAAGGCGATCGTGCTGGTGACCACGTTGTCGAGGAAGGTGCGGTCATGGCTCACCAGGAACACCGTGCCGTCGTAGTTCTGCAGCAGGTCTTCCAGCAGTTCGAGCGTGTCGATGTCGAGGTCGTTGGTCGGCTCGTCGAGCACCAGCACGTTGGCCGGCCGCGCGAACAGGCGCGCGAGCAGAAGCCGGTTGCGCTCCCCGCCGCTGAGCGTGCGCACCGGCGAGTTGGCACGCGCGGGCGAGAAGAGGAAGTCGCTCAGGTAGCTCTTGACGTGCTTGCGCTGCTTGCCGATCTCGATCCATTCGCTGCCCGGGCTGATGAAGTCCTCCAGGGTGGCGTCAAGGTCGAGCGTCTCGCGCATCTGGTCGAAATAGGCCACCTCCAGGTTGGCGCCGCGTCGGATCTTGCCGCTGTCGGCTTCCAGGTCGCCCAGGATCAGCTTGAGCAGCGTCGTCTTGCCCGCGCCGTTGGGGCCGATCAGGCCGATCTTGTCGCCGCGCAGGATGGTCGCACTGAAGTCGCGCACGAT
Source organism: Variovorax sp. PvP013 (assembly GCF_050435945.1). Taxonomy (NCBI): domain Bacteria; kingdom Pseudomonadati; phylum Pseudomonadota; class Betaproteobacteria; order Burkholderiales; family Comamonadaceae; genus Variovorax; species Variovorax sp. PvP013. The sequence goes on along the minus strand of NZ_JBNDLF010000009.1, from coordinate 1,304 downwards.
GGTGCGTTCGCCGAACGACTTCGACGCGTCGGTCAGCTCGGCGACGATCTTGCCGGTGGCCGTGCCCACGGCGACGTCCATGTTGACGCTGCCGACCGTGTTGCGGCGGTTCTGGCGCTGGTCGCGCAGGGCCTCCAGGCGTCCGATCCGGCTCTGGCTGCGCGTGCGGCGCGCCTCGACGCCCTTGCGCACCCAGATCTCCTCCTGGGCGAGCAGCTTGTCGGCCTTGGCGTTGATGACCGCCTCCTGGGCCAGCTGCTCCTCCTTCTGTATGAGGTACTGAGCGAAGTTGCCTGGGTAGGAGCGCAGCTTGCCGCGGTCGAGCTCGATGATCCGCGTCGCCACCCGATCGAGGAAGGAGCGGTCGTGCGTGATGGTGACGACGCTGCCCTTGAAGTCGATCAGGAGTTGTTCGAGCCATTCGATCGAGTCCAGATCCAGGTGGTTGGTCGGCTCGTCGAGCAGCAGCACGTCGGGCGCCGCGACGAGCGCCTGCGCCAGAGCCACCCGCTTGCGCGTGCCACCCGACAGGGAGCCCACGCGCACCGAGCCGTCCAGATGCAGGCGCTGCAGCGTCTCCTCCACGCGCTGCTCCCAGTTCCAGGCGTCGTAAGCTTCGATCTGGGACTGCAGCGCATCGAGATCGAGGCCCGGCGCGCCGGAGAGGTACTGATCGCGAATGGCGATGACCGGGCCCAGGCCGGCGCTGGCGGCGGTGAACACATCGGCATCGGGATCCAGCGACGGCTCCTGCGCGACATAGGCGACGCGGACGTTCTGCTGGAACTGGAGCGTGCCGTCGTCGGCCTTCTCCATGCCCGCAAGGATCTTGAGCATCGACGACTTGCCGGTGCCGTTACGACCGATGAGTCCGATGCGTTCCGATTCGAGAAGAGAGAAATCCGCATGATCGAGCAGCGGAACGTGACCGAACGCGAGTTGCGCGTCGAGGAGTGTGATGAGTGCCATGTGGCACGAATTATCAGACGGGGCGTCAGTGTGCGTGCCTTACCGAGAGATGCAGGTCGATGGCAACCAGATCCCAAGGAAGGGCGGATGGCGGACATCTTTTTCATCCATTCGCTTGCACGACACCAACGAATGCGTATACTCAACGGCTCGGCAGGAAAAGCGCTGTGCGATTTTCTCGAAAGCTGTTCACAGCTCTTCAATGTTGAAAAACTTCTTTGTTGACATGTTGGAAATCCCCGTGTCATAATCGAAGGCTTCGCTGACACGGCGTTTGGTTTGACGGAAGTTGACCGAGGCGGTGGAAGCGGAAAAGAAAAACATCTTCGGTGTTG
>NZ_JBNDLF010000008.1:0-149759 GCF_050435945.1 Variovorax sp. PvP013 | reverse complement strand
TGCGCTCCGCTCAACGGCGCTCAGTTCGAGTACGCCGGCTCCCACAAGCTCCCGGGTCGTCCCTTCCAGCTCGGCGTCGCCAACATCAACTGAGACACGACGGCCGGCTCACGCGACCCGTGCCGCGCCTTCGAGGCCGGCACCGGGTGCGTGAACCGGTCTTCCTTCGTCCGCTCCCCCATCCCTCCCGATGCAGAAAGACCGAACGCCATGAACCCCCTCGCCGCCATGGCCCTGACCGTCAAAGAACTGGAGCCCGGCGAGTTCCACTGGATCTGGCTGGACGAGACGGCCTCGTCCGACGACGACCTGCTGAGCTACAGCCCGCGGATCGTCAGCCCGCCCCACGCCAACGCCGCGGCCGCCTGGACGGCGGGCTACCTGGCCCTGCGCGCCGCCCTGCGGAGCGCTCCGACCTGAACGCACTTCGACCACGCGTCCTACGGGACGAACCCAGGCGCCTGTTACCTTGGTATTCTTCGACAGGGCCTTCATGCTTGCGAATTGCGGGAGCGGGATGCCGGGAGAGTGCGGATTCACTCCACCGGACGAGTTCTCAAACATGATGGCGTCAGGGTCCGGGTTAGCGCCGGCCATGCAGGTGAGAAACCTGGTGAAACCCCAAGACAGACGCTGCTTCATGCGAATGACGCCATCTTCAATCCCACGGGCCGATGCCTTGCAAGCCCCGCCGATCCGCCGAGGGTCGGCGGGGCTTCCTCGTTCCGGGCCGATCGCCGTCCGGCGTTCTGCCCTGCCGTCCCACAGCCGGAACACTACATTGCCTGCACGGACCGCCCGGCCAGCGCCCAGCATCCGTCGGAAGACCCCGATCTCGAAGGCATTCCGACTCCCATGGCCACCATCACCTTCCTCGTCGAGGACAACCCCGTCATCCGCGACAACCTCATCCCGACGCTGGAGGACCTGGGCAACGCGCGCGTGATCGGCCTGGCCGAGACCGAGACGGACGCGCTCGGCTGGCTGCGGTCGCACGACGGCGCGTGGGACCTGGCGGTGGTCGACCTGTTCCTGAAGGAGGGCTCGGGCCTGGGCGTGCTCAGGGGCTGCCACGACCGCCAGCCGCACCAGCGCGTCATCCTGCTGACCAACTACGCCACGGACGACATCCGCGCGCAGGCCAGCGCCCTGGGCGCCGACGCGGTGTTCGACAAGTCGACCGAGATCATGGAGATGCTCGACTTCTTCGGCCGCCTGCCGACGTCGAAGTAGACGCGGGGACGGCAGTCCGGAGCGGCGGGTGCCCCGGACCCATCGTCAGCCCGCCGGATCGCGCACGGCGAGGCAGCGCGCCCCGGCCCACCGCCCGCCCTCGCACAGGCCGCGCACGACCTCGTCGATCAGCCGGCCGATGGCGCGCTTGGCGTTGGTCTCGGGCAGGTGGCGCGAGGTGCACAGGCCGAGCGTGCGCGCCATGTCCGTGGCGGCGATGCGATGGGCCACGAGGCGTCCGTCCTCGACCTCGCGCTGCGCCAAGCCCAGCGGCATGATGCTCGGCCCGATGCCCGCCTCCACGGCGCTCTTGAGCACGTAGACCGAGTTGATCTCCGCCGCCACGCGCTGCGGCGGGCGCCCGGCGCGCTCGAGCGCGTCGTCGACCACCCAGCGCGTGCAGTGGCCGTGCTGCGGACTCGGCAGCACCAGCGGCCGCGCCGTGGCCTGGTCGAGTGAGACGTCGCCAGGCGGCGGCGCCAGCGGGTCCTGCGGCGAGTGCATCAGCACGAAGGCCTCCTCCACCAGCGGCACGAAGCGGATGTCGCGCGCGGGCATGGTGTCGGTGAACACGGCCATGTCGACGCGGCCGCCGAGCAGCTGGTCGGCCATGTTGCCGGTGAGCTCCTCGTTGAGGTGCAGCAGGACGTTCGGATAGCGGCTCGCCACCGCGCGCATCAGGGGCAGCGCCAGGGTGGCGGCCACGCTCTGCGGCAACGCCACGATGACCGAGCCGACCACCGTGTCCGACGAGCGCAGCACGGCCTCGCGGGCGTCCCGGATCTGCTTGAGGATGCCCTGGGCGTACTCGTAGAACACCCGGCCGGCCTCGGTCGTCGCGACGCCGTTGCGGCTGCGCAGCAGCAGCTTCACGCCCAGCTCCGTCTCCAGCTCGGCCACCTGGCGGCTGAGCGCCGACTGCGCGACGTGCAGGTGCTCGGCCGCGCGCGACAGGCTCCGGCGGTCGACGATCTCGAGGAAATACTTGAACTGGCGCAGCTCCATGCGCGGGATTCTGGACCGTTCCGCCGGGATCCGACCCCGGGGTCTCCCGTCAGTCGGTCGCGCAGGCGTAGCTGCCGGCCGCGTTCACGTCGCCGGCGCCCCGGTAGCGCGGGTACGCCGGGTACTTGCACAGCGGCCGCGTCGCCACCGTCGCGCCGCTCGCGTCCACCTTGCGGTGCGCCAGCGACTGCGCCGACGGCGGCGTGCCGGCTTCGACCCAGGTCGACACCGCCTTGAGCAGATCGACCCGGTCGGGTCCGGCGCCGCCGTAGCAGTGGCCCACGCCGGGCGCCATGAACAGCTCGACGGTGCGGTCGGCCCGGGCCTGGCCGAGCGCGCCGACGACGCCCTCGTAGTAGCGCGCGGTGTCGCGCGCGCTCACCGAGCTGTCGGTCGTGCCGTTCCACAGGATCAGCTTGGCGCCACGCGCCGCCAGCGGCGCCAGGTCCGGATCGAAGGCGTTGAACAGGCCGCCGACGGTGGCCAAGCGCGGCAGCCAGGCGTCGTAGTTCCAGGTCGACGTGTCGTAGTTCGGGTCGCGCGTGATGAACGAGCGCACGAAGCCGTCCGAGAACAGGCCCTGCACCGAATTGCCGCCGAACGCGGCGCTCGGCCAGATGTACTCGCCCCAGCCCTTGGCGGTGTTCTCGGCGCCGGGGAAGTAGCCGGGGTGCGTCCAGCGGCCGTCGGCCGAGGCGATCGGCGAGGTCACGGTGCGGACGGTGGCGATCTGCGCGTCGGACAGACACCCGTCGCCGGTGTCCGCGCCCGCCGCGCAGCGCAGCGGCGCCGGGTCGTAGGTGCAGGCCCGCGGCCTGGAGACGATACCGTCGACGACGCCGTCGAGGCCGTCGCACTGCGCCAGCACGGCGTTCGCCAGCAGGGTCTGCTTGGCCGGGTTCAGTGCGTTGGCGGGCGTGCGGACCTGCCTGGCGATGCGGTTGAACTGCATGAACAGCCCCATGACGTTGCCCGCCGGCGCGCGCGCCACGATGCCGTCGAAATCCTCCGGATGGCGCTGGGCCTCGATCAGGGCGTCGTGGCCGCCCATGGAACAGCCCTCGAAATAGCTGCGCGAGGCGGGCGTGCCGAAGAAGTTCGCGACCAGCGCCTTGCCGGCGGGCAGCGCGCGATGCTCGGACCGGTAGGTGAAGTCGGCGAGCTGCTCGTCGTCGAGCGCGAAGGCGGCCCTGAAGTAGTCGATGCCGCGCGCCCCGGGGTAGTCGTAGCCGCCGTTGGTGCCCAGCGTGGCGTAGCGCTCGGTGAGGATCGATTCGCTGAACTGCAGGTCGGTGGCCACCGGCATGGCGCCGTCGAAGCCGCCGCCGCCCAGGAAGGCGATCTTGCCGTTCCAGCCGCTGGTGGGCATGCGGGCCTCGAAGCGCAGCGTCGAGCCGTCGACCCTGGCGGTGACCACGCAGTACTCCGGCTGCGCGCCGGCGGCGGCGACCACCCGGGCCTCCTGCACCGTGGCGCCACCGGCCAGCGCCTGGCCGGCGATGCCGGGGCACTTCTGCGCCAGCGTCGGCGCGGCGGGCACCGGGACCGGCCCGGTGGCGCCCGGGCCGTCGTCGTTGCCGCCGCCGCAGCCGGCGACGGCCAGGAGGGCGACCAGGGAAGCGATGCGCGTGGATGTCATGGCGATGTGTCTTTCTCTCGTCTCGTGGATCAGGCGGTGAAGCTCACGACCTTGCCGGGGTTGAGGATGTTGTGCGGATCGAAGGCGTGCTTGACGGCGCGCATCAGCGCGACCGCGTGTGCGCCGTGCTCCTCGACGAGGTAGCGCATCTTGTGCAGGCCCACGCCGTGCTCGCCGGTGGAGGTGCCGCCGTGGCGCAGCGAGCGCTGCACCAGGCGGTGGCTGAAGGCCTCGGCCGCCGCGTTCTCCTCGGCCGAATCGGGGTCCACCAGCACCAGGCAGTGGAAGTTGCCGTCGCCCACGTGGCCGAAGACCGGCGCGAGCAGGCCGTGCTCGCGGAGGTCCGCCAGCGTCTCCTCCACGCAGTCGGCCAGCGCCGACAGCGGCACGCAGGCGTCGGTGGTCATGCTGCGGCAGCCGGGCCTGAGCTGCAGCGAGGCGAAGTAGGCGTGGTGGCGCGGCGTCCACAGGCGCGAGCGCTCCTCCTGCAGGCTGGCCCACTGGAATTCGCCGCCGCCGTGGCCGTCGGCGATCTCGCGCACGATCGCGGCCTGCTCGTCGATCTGTGCCTGGCTGCCGGCGAACTCCAGGAACAGCGTCGGCTTCTCCGCCAGCGCCGTGCGGCTGTGGGCGTTGACGGCCCGGATCGTGAGGGCGTCGAGCATCTCCGCGCGCGCGAGCGGCACGCCCAGCTGGATCGACTCGATCACGCAGTCCACCGCCGCGCGCACCGCCGGGAAGTTCACCACCGCCGCGGCCACCACCTCCGGATGCGGGTGGATGCGCACGGTGGCCTCGGTGACCAGGCCCAGGGTGCCCTCAGAGCCGCAGAACAGCTGCGTCAGGTTGTAGCCGGCCGAGCTCTTGCGCGCGTGGGAGGCCGTGCGCACGACCTCGCCCGTGGCCGTGACCACCGTCAGGCTGACCACGTTGTCGCGCATGGTGCCGTAGCGCACGGTGTTGGTCCCCGAGGCGCCGGTGGCCACCATGCCGCCGACGGTCGCGTCCGCCCCGGGGTCGACCGAGAAGAAGAAGCCTGTGCCCGCCAGCGCCGCGTTGAGCCGGGTGCGCGTGACGCCGGCCTGCACGGTGGCGGTGAGGTCGCCCGGGCGGATCTCCAGCACGGCGTCCATCTGCGAGAAGTCCACGCACACGCCGCCCTCCACCGCCAGCAGGTGGCCCTCGATCGAGGAGCCGACGCCGAAGGGGATGACCGGCACGCGCTCGGCGGCGCAGGCGCGCACCACGAAGGCGACCTCGTCGGTGTCGTGGACGTAGACCACCGCGTCCGGCGGCAGCGGGCGGTAGCTCGACTCGTCGCTGCCGTGCTGGAGCAGCACCGCCTCGGTCGTCGAGCAGCGGGCGCCGAAGCGCTCGCGCAGGGCGGCGACCAGCGCGGCCGAGGGCGCGCGGCGGGCAGCGGCGGCGACCGGCTGCGCAGGGTTCATCACATGGGCGTCCATGGGCGGTTCCTCGTCGAGGGAGATGGGAGATGGAGACCGCCGGCGGGGTGCCCGCGGCGGGAGGTCGGGAAAGCCGGGAAAACCGGGAAGGGCCGAGGAGGCGGGGCGGCCTCAGCGCGCCGTGCCCGTCGATGCCGCCGTCTTCGACGGCCGCACCATCAGCACCAGCACCGCGCCGATCACCAGCAGCGCCGCGAGCATGTGCAGCCCGGCGTCGGTGCTCTTCGTCGCGTCCTTGATCATCCCGATCAGGAAGGGCGCGGCGAAGCCCGAGAGGTTGCCGAAGGAGTTGATGAAGGCGATGCCCGCCGCCGCCGCCGCGCCGCCCAGGAAGCCCGTGGGCATGCCCCAGAACACCGGCAGCGTCGACATGATCCCCATCGTCGCGATGGTCAGTCCGACCAGCGACCAGGCCGTGCTGCCGTGCATCGCCACGCTCATCACCAGCCCGCCGGCGCCGATCACGGCGGCGACGGCCGAGTGCCAGCGGTGCTCCAGGTGGCGGTCGGCGCTGCGCGCGGTCAGGTACATGGCCACCACCCCGAAGGACCAGGGGATCGCGCTGAGCAGGCCGATGTCCAGCGCGCCCTTCACGCCGATGGCCTTGATGATGCTCGGCAGCCAGAACGAGATGCCGTAGAGCCCCGAGACGAAGGCGAAGTACACCAGCGCCAACAGCCACACCCGCGGGTTGGCGATCACGCGCCAGACGCTCGCCTCGGCCTTGCCGTCGCCGTCGGCGGCGATGTCGCGCGCGATCAGCGCGCGCTCCTGCGGCGCGAGCCAGGCGGCGTCGGCGACGCGGTCGTCGAGGTAGTTCCACACCACCAGGCCCAGCGCCACCGTCGGCAGGCCCTGCAGCAGGAACAGCCACTGCCAGCCCTGCCAGCCGTTGACGCCGGCCATGCCCTGCAGGATCCAGCCGGAGATCGGCCCGCCCAGGATGCCGGCGAAGGGGATCGCCGCCAGGAACAGCGAGGTCGCCTTGCCGCGCCGCGCCGCCGGGAACCAGTAGGTGAGGTAGAGGATGATGCCGGGAAAGAAGCCGGCCTCGGCCGCGCCGAGGAAGAAGCGGACGACGTAGAACGTCATCGGCGAGTTCACGAACATCGTGCCGGCCGACAGCAGCCCCCAGGTGATCATGATCCGCGCGATCCAGCGCCGCGCGCCGACCCTGTGCAGGATCACGTTGCTGGGCACCTCGAAGAGGAAGTAGCCGACGAAGAAGATGCCCGCGCCCAGGCCGTAGACGGCCTCGCTGAACTGCAGCGCGTCCTGCATCTGCAGCTTGGCGAAGCCGACGTTGACGCGGTCGAGGTAGGCCACGATGTAGCAGACGAACAGCAGCGGGATGAGCCGCCAGCCGACCTTGCGGTAGACGGCGTCGGCGTCCGCGCCCGCGGCGGAAACGGTGCCGCCGCGTGGCGGCGACAGGGTGGTGGTGGTCATCGTCTCGTCTCCGGATGTCGTTCTGGACGCCCATGGTCGGCGATGGACCGGAGCGACCCCACAGGGTTAACGCGCGGGATTCATAGGGATGGGAGAAGCATCCATCTCGCAAACAGATGGCAAAAAGCGTGGTGCCGGGCCGCCGCCGGCCGCCTCAGCCCGCGTCCGGCAGGCCGAAGATCGCCAGCGCGACCGCGAGGTCGACGACCACCGCCAGCAGGAACACGGCCAGCGCCAGCAGGAAGGCGCGCCAGCGCGTCGTGCCCAGGCGGGCGTGGAACCAGCGCACCTGCACGCCCAGGTACCAGCCGACCGCGACGGTGGCGAGCACGCCCGAGGTCCCCGGGAAGCCGAAGCGGCCGAGCGCGGTGGCGACGGAGGCCGCCGCGATCAGGGGCGACGCGAACAGGCATTGCAGGAAGAACGGGCGCCGCAGCGACTCCCGGTCCACCTCCCGCCCCTGCCGGACCAGCAGGGCCGAGGCCATGAGCAGCGGGAAGAAGCTCCAGGCGACGCAACGGAAGATCAGCAGGTTGGTGTCCGAGGCGAGCAGCAGGCGCGCCAGGTCGGACCTCGCCGCCACGAGGCTCTCGTGCAGCGCGATCTCCAGGGCGTGCCCGAGCAGGATCGTCAGCATCAGGAACAGCGGCGGACTCACCAGGTCGGCGAACTGCCTCTCCGGCGGCGCCGCCATCTCGGCCTCGGCCCGCGCGGCCAGCCGCAGCGGATGGCGCACGACGCGCCACAGGGTGCGCGGGTAGAACAGCAGCCACGTCATCACCTCGTAGAGCAGTTCTTCGAGGGAACGGATGAACTTGAGGAATTCCATGGCGAGGTGCGAGGCGCCGCGATGCGTCGCTCGGTCGATCCCGGTGGCCGGTCGCCGGATCATAGGCAGCGCCGCCGGAGCAAGTACGCTCGCCGACATGCCCCTCCTGCCCGCCCTCCCCTCGCTCCAGGTCCTCTCCCTGTCGAACGCGCAGATCGCGATCGAGGCCGCCGCCACCGTGGCCTTCGCGCTGTCGGGGCTGATCGCGGCGGCGCGCGCCCGGCTCGACGCCGTCGGCGTGGTCGTGGTCGCCGGCCTGGCGGCCTTCGGCGGCGGCACGCTGCGCGACATCCTGCTCGACCGGCGCCCGTTCTTCTGGGTCGAGCACGCCGGCTGGCTGTGGGTGCTGCTGGCGCTGTGCGTCGGCGCGATGCTGTTCCTGCGCGACCGGCACTTCGCGCTGACCGAGCGCGCCATGCAGTGGCCCGACGCCCTCGGCCTCGGCCTGTTCACCGCCACCGGCACCCAGATCGCGCTCGACGCCGGGATGCCGGCCATCGTCGCCGTGCTGATGGGGATGATCACGGCGGTCTTCGGCGGCGTGCTGCGCGACATCGTCTGCAACGAGATCCCGCGCGCCTTCCGCGACCACCAGCCCTACGCGATCTGCGCCTTCGCCGGCGCCTGGGTGATCGTCGGCGCGCGCGCGCTCGACGCGCCGCCCTGGCTGGCCCTGCTGGCGGCGGCGGCGACCGCCGCGCTCCTGCGCGGACTGTCGATGCTGCTGGGCTGGACGTTGCCGGCATGGCGCTCCGGCGCGCCGGACCCGGACTGAGCCCGGGCCGGGACGTCCCGCCGCATCACCAGCGCACGCCGAACGCCGCCTCCAGCTCGCCGACCTGCGCGGCCGTCAGCGGCGCGGGCCGCGGGCTCGTCATCAGCCACAGCCGCGCGGTCTCCTCCAGCTCCTCCAGCGCATGGCCGGCGCCCGACACGCTCGCGTGCCAGACCACCGGGCCGAGCCGTTCCAGCAGCACCCCGCGCACGTCCGGCGCCAGCGCGGCCACCCGCGCGGCGACCTCGGCGGCACCCGGCCGGGCATAGGGGATCAGGGGCACGCGGCCGATCTTCATGACCTGGTAGGGCGTGATCGGCGGCAGCACGGCGTCGGGCGAATGCACGCCCGCCAGCGTCAGCGCGACCAGGTGCGTGGAATGGGTGTGCAGGACGCAGCGCGCCTTCGCGTCGCGCGCGTAGATGCCGCGATGCAGCGCGAGCGTCTTGGACGGCCGGTCGCCGGAGACCCAGTCGCCGGCGGCGCTCACCTTGGACAGCCGCGCCGGGTCGAGCCGGCCGAGGCAGGCGTCGGTCGGCGTGATGAGCCAGCCGTCGGCCAGCCGGGCGGAGATGTTGCCGGCCGTGCCCGTGGTGTAGCCGCGCGCGTGCAGGCCGGCGCCGACCTCGGCGATCTCCTCGCGCAGGCGCGCCTCGTCGGCGGCGACGTCGGCCGCGCCGGTGTCCGGCGCCGTCACGCGGCGCCCCCGTCGAGCTGGCGCAGCGCCTTCTCGAAGAAGTCCTCGGCGCCGAAATTGCCCGACTTGAGGACCACGGCCAGCGGTTGCGCCTCGCCCAGCGATTGCGTCTCGGGCACGCCGGGATCGATCTGGCGCCCGATGCGCAGCGCCTGCAGTCCCAGCGCCTGGATCACGGCGCCGGAGGTCTCGCCGCCGGCGACCACGAAGCGGCGCGTGCCGCGCGCGCGCAGCCGCGCCGCGACCTCGCCCAGCGCCGCCTCGATCAGCGCGCCGGCGCGCGCCGCGCCGAGCTCGGCCTGCACGCGGCGCACCTCGTCGGCCGGGGTGGTGGCGTAGATCAGGGTCGTCGCGTCCGCGCCGGCGGCGGCGACGGCATCGAGCGCGGCCTCGACCACGGCCTCGCCGCGCGCCAGCGCCAGCGGATCGACCCGGAAGGCCGGCCGGCCGGCGCGCAGCCAGGCCGCGACCTGGCCGTTGGTGGCGGTGGAGGCGCTGCCCGAGAGCACGACGGCCGGGCCGGGGACCGTCGGCAGATGGGCGGCGTCGCTCTCGCGCAGGGTGCCCCGGCGGCGGAAGTTGGCCGGCAGGCCCTGCGCCAGGCCGGAGCCGCCGGTCACCAGCGCGGCGTCGGCGCAGGCCTCGCCGAGCGCGACCAGGTCGCCGTCGGAGACGGCGTCGGCGATCGCCAGGCGCACGCCCTCGCCGCGCAAGGCCGCCATGCGCTCGCGGACGCGGGACGCGCCCGCCGCCACGTCGGGCTGGGCGAGAAGGCCGACGCGGCCGACGCTCTGGGCCTGCAGCACGCGCACCAGGTCGGCGTCACGCATCGGCGTGAGCGGATGGTTCTCCATGCCCGATTCGTTGAGCAGCTTCCGCCCGACGAAGAGATGCCCCAGGTACACCGTGCGCCCGGCGCCGGGGAACGCCGGGCAGGCGATGGCGAAGTCGCAGCCCAGCGCGTCCTGCAGGGCCTCGGCCACCGGGCCGATGTTGCCCTCGGCGGTGGAGTCGAAGGTCGAGCAGTACTTGAAGAAGAACTGCGTGCAGCCCCGCCCCTGGAGCCAGCGCAGGGCCTCCAGGCTTTCGGCCACGGCCCGTTCGCGCGGGGCGGTGCGCGACTTCAGCGCGACGACGACCGCGTCCGCGTCCAGCGAGGCGGCCAGCGCGTCCGAGGGTACGCCGATGGTCTGCACGGTGCGCATGCCGCCGCGCACGAGGATGTTGGCGAGGTCGGTGGCGCCGGTGAAGTCGTCGGCGATGCACCCCAGGAGGGGCTTGGGCGTTTCCATGGATGAGGGTCCTTCCGTTCGGTCGAATGTACGTCGTGCTGTGAACAAATGGTAAGAGATGCCCCACATCTTCACAAGAAGAAGTCGATATTTGTGATTCCTTGTGATTTTCTGTGAATAATGACGCCGCACATCGCATCCGACCCGTTCCAAGGAAAGCCTCTCCCATGAACTTCGAGCTCCTGTTCGCCGATCAACCCCAACGCGAGGTGCGCTTCACCCTCACCGGCGCCAAGGGCGGCTTCGCGCGCACCCTGCTGGCCCAGGTCCGGGCGATGCCGCGCCTGGTGCCGGCGGCCCTGTGCGACCTCGACCTGCCGGGCCTGCGCGCCCTGTGCGAGGAACTGGGCTTCCCGGCCGCGCGGCTGGTGGAATGCCACGACGCCGCGCAGGTCGCCGCCGCGCCGGCCGACGCCATTCGCCTGGTGGCCGACGCCGGCCTGCTGCGCGATGTGCCGCACGACATCCTGGTGGAGGCCACCGGCAACCCGACGGTCGGCCACCGCGTGGCCCGCGAGGCGATCGACGCCGGCCGCCACGTGGCCATGGTCAGCAAGGAGGTCGACACCGTCGCCGGCGTGACGCTGGCCCGCCGGGCCGCCGCCCGGGGCGTGGTCTACACCACCGCCGACGGCGACCAGCCGGCCAATCTGATCGGCTGGGTGAGCTGGGCGCGCACGCTGGGGCTGGAGATCGTCGCGGCGGGCAAGTCGGGCGAGTACGACCTCGTCTACGACCCGGCCACCGGCGTGCTGCGCCAGCTCGACGAGACCATCGCCGCGCCGGCGCTGTCGGAACTGCTGACGCTGGGCGAGGACGTCCCCGCCACGCTGGCGGCCCGCCGCGCCGCCCTGGGCGGCCTGAAGACCGGCGCCACGGCCGACTACTGCGAGATGGCCGTGGTGGCCTCGAGCACCGGCCTGGTCGCCGACGTCGAGGCCATGCACTACCCCGTCGCGCGCACCGCCGAGCTGGCCGACGTCTACGCCCTGCGCGAGCACGGCGGCATCGTCGGGCGACCGGGGGTGATCGACGTCTTCAACGTGCTGCGCCTGCCGGGCGAGGCCAGCTTCGCGGGCGGCGTGTTCGTCGTCGTGCGCACCGGCGACGCGCCGACCTGGCAGCTGCTGGCGCAGAAGGGCCACATCGTGAGCCGCGACGGCCGCTACGCCTGCATGTACCTGCCCTACCACTTCATGGGCGTGGAGACGCCCATCACCCTGCTGGGCGCGGTGCTGCACGGCCGCGCCTCCGGCAGCGACCGCCCGGCGCAGCACGCCGTCCTGGCCGGCCGCGCCATCGAGACCATCCCCGCGGGCACCGTGCTGCGCATGGGCGGCCACCACCACGACGTGACCGGCGTGGCGCCGGTGCTGCTCGCGCGCGCCGAGGCGCCCGCCGACGTCGCCCCGCTCTACCTGGCCGCGCACGCCACGACCGCGCGCGAGATCCGCGCCGGCGAACTGATCTCGCTCGACGACATCCGGGGCGACGACCCGGCGCTGCGCGAGGCCTGGCTCGACGGCCTGCGGGACGACGCCCCCCGCCATGGATGAGGTCGCCGTTCCCGAGGGCGCGGCCGGCCGGGGCGCCGCGCTGATCCCCGAGCAGCGGCGCGAGATGATCGTGCGGCAGCTGCGCCGCCACCAGGTCCTGAGCGTCCACCAGCTCACCGAACTGCTCGGCTGCTCGCACATGACCGTGCGCCGCGACGTCGCCGCGCTGGAGGAGAGCGGGCGCGTCTACGCGATCTCCGGCGGCGTGCGCATCGCCAGCCACATGGTCAGCGAGCCCAGCCACCAGGCCAAGTCGGTCGCCGAGCAGCCGCAGAAGCAGGCCATCGCGGCGCACGTCGCGCCCCTGCTCAAGCCCGGCATGACCGTCTACCTCGACGCCGGCACCACCACTGCCTGCCTGATCCCGTCGATCGTCGCGCTGGCGGACATGACGGTGCTCACCAACGACTTCCACGCCGCGCTGGCGCTGTCGGACCACCCGGGCGTGACCGTGGTGCACACCGGCGGCGTGCTCGACCACCCCAACGGATCGAGCGTCGGTCCGCTGGCGGCGGCCACGCTGCGGCGGCTGGTGGCGGACATCGCATTCCTCTCGGCGAGTTCGTGGGACCTCGAACGCGGCGTCACCACGCCCTCGGCGCCCAAGGTGGAGGTCAAGCGCGCGGCGATGGAGATCGCGTCGCAGCGCGTGCTGCTGGCCACCGGCGCCAAGTACGGCACCTACGGTACCTACCGCGTGGCCGCGCTGGCCGAGTTCGACCTCGTCGTCACCGACGACGGCCTGTCCGGGGCCGCCGTGCAGCGCCTGCGCGAATCCGGCCTCGAGATCGGGATCGCCGTCGCCACCCCACCGCCGACACCTTTTCAGAACCCCCGACCCGACGGAGACCGACCATGACCCCCCGCCTCAGATTTCTCCCGCTCGCGGCCGCCGCGCTGTGCCTGCTGCTGCCGCCGGCCGCGACGGCCCAGGACGCCTGGCCCGCCAAGCCGATCACGATCGTCGTCAGCTACCCCGCCGGCGGCGCGGCCGACATGCTCGCGCGCCTGGTCGCGCCGAAGATGGCCGCGACCCTAGGCCAGTCCGTCGTCATCGACAACCGGGGCGGCGGCGCCGGCCAGATCGGCGCGGCGGTGGTGGCCCGCGCCAAGCCCGACGGCTACACGCTCATGGTCGACGGCGGCGGCTACGCCATCAACCCGACCCTGTTCCCGAAGCTGCCCTACGACACCGCCAAGGCCTTCGCGCCGGTCGGCATCCTGGGCGTGTTCCCGCTGGTGCTGACGACGACGCCGACCTTCCAGGCCAAGTCGGTCAAGGACCTCGTCGCCATGGCCAAGGCCGCGCCGGACACCGTGTCCTACGCGTCGCCGGGCACCGGATCGACGCAGCACCTGGCGACCGAGCAGTTCCTGCAGCAGGCCAAGGTCCGCATGACGCACATCCCGTACAAGGGCGGCAGCCCGGCGATGGCCGACGTCATGGGCGGCCACGTGCCGGTCTACGTCGCCAACATCGGCTCGTCGCTGGCCAACATCCGGTCGGCCAAGCTGGCGCCGCTGGCGGTGATGGCCGCGCGCCGTTCGCCCTCGCTGCCCGACGTACCGACGCTGGCCGAGGCCGGCGTCCCCAACGCCGAGGCCTACGAGTGGAACGGCATGTTCCTGCCCGCCGGCGTGCCCCCGGCGATCGCCGCCAGGCTGGGCGACGCCCTGCACGCCGCGCTCGCCGCCCCGGACGTGCGCGAGCGCATCGCCAGCGTCGGCGGCGAGGCCTTCCCCGGCGGCCCGGCGGAGATGGCGAAGTTCATCGAGCAGCAGACCGCGCGCATGGGCAAGGTCGTGCGCGACGGCAACATCCGTCCGGAATAAAGAACCGGCCCGCGACCCGTTGCGCGCATGAGCGACGTCCCCTCCGAGCCGTCCGCCTGGACCACGCTGTCGGTCACCCTGGGCATCCAGGCGCTGGTGTCGATGGCGGCCCTGACGCTGTCGGTGCTGGCACCGCTGATCGCGCCGCCGCTGGGCCGCGCGGCGTCGACGCTGGCGGGCCTGTTCGCCGCCCTGGTGTTCCTGGGCGCGATGGCCTCCAGCCTGGCCGCCGGCGCGCTGGTGGCGCGGGTGGGCGCCATCCGGGCCAGCCAGCTCGGCCTGGGACTGTGCGCGGCGGGCCTCGCCTGCGCCACCCTGCCCTGGCTGCCGGCGATGGTGGGCGGCGCGCTGCTGATCGGGCTGGGCTACGGCCCGATCACGCCGGCGAGTTCGCACCTGCTCATCCGCACCACGCCGGCGCACCGCCTGTCGCTGATGTTCTCCATCAAGCAGACCGGCGTGCCGGCGGGCGGCCTCATGGCGGGCGCGCTGGCGCCCGGCCTGGCCCTGCTGGCCGGCTGGCAGGCCGCCGTGCTGGCCGTCGCCCTGGCCTGCGTGCTGGTGGCGGCCCTCGCGCAACCCCTGCGCGCGGCCTTCGACGGCGACCGCGACCCGCGGGCCCGCCTGCGCGCCGCCCACCTCCTGCGCCCCGTGCGGCTGGTGCTGTCGCAGGGCATCCTCAAGCGCCTCGCCCTGTGCTCCTTCCTGTTCGCGATCGCGCAGGTGGCGCTCACGGCCTTCCTGGTGATCCACCTGCACGAGGGTCTGGGCGTCGACCTCGTCGCGGCCGGGCTGCTGCTGTCGATCGCGCAGGGCGCCGGCGTGGTCGGCCGCATCGCCTGGGGCTGGGTGGCCGACGCCGGGCTGGGACCGCGCCGCACCCTGACCCTGCTGGCCGCGCTGATGGCCGCCTCGGCCCTGGCCACGGCCGCCCTGCCCGCCGGCGCGCCCGCGGCCGCGACGGTGGCGGTGCTGCTGGCCTTCGGCGCCAGCGCGGTCGGCTGGAACGGCGTCTACCTGGCCGAGGTCGCGCGCCGCGCCCCCGCCGGCCTCGCCGGCGTCGCCACCGGCGGCGTGCTGGTCTTCACGTTCTTCGGCAACGTCGCCGGACCGCTGCTGTTCGGCACGGTGGCCGGCCTGGCGGGCGGCTTCCAGGTCGCCTACGCCCTGCTGGCGCTGCCGCTGGCCGCCGCGGGCGTGCTGCTGCACCGCATGCGGGCCTGAGGACGTCCGGTCACGCGGCCGTCGACCGCACCAGCGCCCGCACCCGCTCGCCCAGCACGCGCAGCTCGAAGGGCTTGGTCAGGACCTGCATGCCCTCGGGCAGGTGGCCGTGGCTCAGGGCGGCGGTCTCGGCATAGCCGGTGACGAAGAGCACGCGCAGCGCCGGGATCAGGACGCGCGCCGCGTCGGCCACCTGGCGGCCGTTCATGCCGCCGGGCAGGCCGACGTCGGTGACCAGCAGCGCGACGGAGCGGTCGGCCTGCAGCAGCTCGATGGCGCGGGGACCGTTCTCCGCCTGCAGCACCCGGTAGCCCCGCTCGCCCAGCAGGTCGACCATCAGCGCGCGCACCGCGGCCTCGTCGTCGACGACCAGCACGGTCTCGCCCCGCCCGGCGTCGGCGGGCGCCGTCGCGGCCGCCGGCGACGCCCGCTCGGGCGCGGCCTCGCCCTCGTGGCGCGGCAGGTACACGCACACCACGGTGCCGGTGCCCACGTTCGAGCGGATGCGCGCCTGCCCGCCGGACTGGCGCGCGAAGCCGTAGACCATGGACAGGCCCAGGCCGGTGCCCACGCCGATCGGCTTGGTGGTGAAGAAGGGATCGAAGGCGCGCGCGATCACCTCCGGCGGCATGCCGGCGCCGGTGTCGCTCACGCAGATCGACACGTAGTCGCCGGGCGCGAGCCCGTGCGCGGCCGCGGCCGGCGCGTCGAGCACGTGGTTGGCCGTGGCGACCACCAGACGGCCGCCGTCGGGCATGGCGTCGCGGGCGTTGATGCACAGATTGAGCAGCGCGTTCTCCAGCTGGCCCGGATCGGCCAGCACCGGCCACACCGCGGTGCCGGGGACGACGTCGAGCGCCACCTGCGGGCCGATGGTGCGCCGCACCAGCTCCTCGAAGCCGTCGATCAGCCGGTCGACGTCGACGTGCTTGGGCTCCAGGGTCTGCTGGCGCGAGAACGCCAGCAGGCGGTGCGTCAGCGCGGCCGCGCGCCGGGTGGCGGTCTGCCCCATGTCGACATGGCGCGCCAGCCCCGGCCGGTCCTGTCCCAGGCGCTTGATCAGCTCGAAGCTGCCGGAGATGGCGGCCAGCAGGTTGTTGAAGTCGTGGGCGAGGCCGCCGGTGAGCTGCCCCACGGCCTCCATCTTCTGCTCCTGGCGCAGCGCGGCCTCGGACTGCATCAGCGCCGCCGTGCGTTCCTGCACCTGGCGCTCCAGGGAGGCCGCCAGGTCGCGCAGGCGATGCTCGGCGCGCCGGCGCGCCACCGCCTGGCGCGTGCGCTGCGCCACCTCCTGGACCAGCGCGACCTCCTCGGCGGTCCAGGGCCGCGCGGTGGCGACGGCCAGGTAGAGCAGCGCGACCAGTTCGCCCGCCTCGACGATCGGCATGTTGAGGATCGAGCGCGCGTCGACGGCGATCAGGTCGTCGGCGGTGGCGCGGGTGCGCGGATCGTCGCGCACGTCCCCGATCACCACCGGATCGCCGCGCAGCAGGTCCTCGACGTAGCGGCCGTAGTCGCGGAACCGCAGCGTGCCGGTGAGCGAGACGATGCCCGGCGCGGTCCAGTCGCGCTCGATCACGATGGTCTCGGTGCGCGCGTCGACCGTGCCGTAGCCGGCGCGGCTCGCGTCCAGCAGCCGGCCCAGGCCCTCGGCCGCGCGGCAGGCGATGCCGGCCGGATCGTCGATGACGCTGAAGACGTCGCGGTCGAGCGCCAGCAGCAATTCGGTGCGGCGCCGGGCCAGCACCGCGTCGGTGATGTCCTGGGAGGTGCCGGCGAGGTAGAGCGGCCGGCCGGCGGCATCGCGCTTCACGCGCGCCTGCACCTTGACCCAGGCCAGCCGGGCGTCGGGGCGCACCACGCGGTACTCGATGCGGTAGTCCTCCCCGGTCGCGACGGCGTGCGCCACCGCGTCGCGCATGCGCGCCCGATCGTCCGGATGCACCGCCGCGAGCAGTTCGCCGTAGGCGAACGGCCGCATCGGGTCGCGTCCGAAGTTGCGCTTGCAATGCTCGGAAGCGGTCAAGACCTCGGTGGCCAGGTCGAACTCCCAGATGCCGAGATCGCCCGCGTCGGCCGCGGCGAGCAGGCGTTCCTCGGCGGCCTCCAGCGCCCGGACGCGGCGCGCCAGCTCCGCCGTGAGCACGGCATTGGACGATTCGAGGCCCTTCACGCGCTCCAGCTCGAGCGTGACGTCCTCCTGGCTGGCGAAGAAGTACGCCACCTCGCCGGACCGGTCGCGCACCGGCCCGATCAGCAGCCGGTTCCAGAACGGCTCGCCGCTCTTGCGGTGGTTGCGCAGGTCGACGCGGATGCCCCGCGCCTCGCGCACCGCGTCGCGGATCGCCTGCACGGCGGCCGCATCGGTCTCGGGACCCTGCAGGAAGCGGCAGTTGCGCCCGACGACCTCCTCGCGCGCGTAGCCGGTCATGCGGCAGAAGGCGTCGTTGACGAACACCACCGGGTGGTCCGGCTGCCGGCAGTCGGTGACCATCATGGGCATCTGCGTCGCGCGGACCAGCGCCACGAACGGGTCGGTGCCGTCGTCGAGTCCCAGCAGGCGGAGGTCGGCGGGCGGATCGGATGGGTTCGGGGGCAAGGTCACCTCGGTGGGCGATGGCGGTCGGCGCGTGGACCGGGGTGGGGGGATCGTCCGGTGGCGCCGGCGAAGGCGAGGAGCGTACCGCATGGACACGCCATTTCGGCGTCGGCCGATCCGCCCTGCACGCAAGGAAGAAAACCGAGCAAGCGCATGCGGATTCCGCGCTTGGCCGATGCGCGGCACGGGCCAACAATGAAGGCTCGTTTCCTGGTGAGGGGTGTCTTCTCGTCGTCGAACGACGTTCCCGGGCCGCAGTCGCGGCCCGTTTTTTTGGGGGCCGGTCCCGCCTCAGGTCCGCTGCAGCTGCGGATGCGCCGCGAACAGCGCCGCCGCCCAGTCGACGAAGGCCCGCACCTTGGCGCTGAGGTGGCGGTTGGGCGGATAGACCACGTACACCGGCAGCGGCTCGCGCGTCCAGTCCGGCAGCACCCGCGCCAGGGCGCCGCCGTCGAGATGCGGCTGCGCGATGAAGGTCACCATCTGGGAGACGCCGAGCCCGGCGAGCACGGCGCTGGTGTGCGCGGTGGTCTCGTTGACGGCGATCCGGTAGGGCGTCGTCAGTTCGATGCGCTCGCCGTCCTTGTTGAACTCGTGCGGATACATGCGCCGCCCGCCGGGCGCGAACTGGTTGACCAGCCGGTGGCCCTTGCGCTCCAGGTCGTGCGGGTGCTCGGGCACGCCGTGGCGCTTCAGGTAGGCGGGCGTGGCGACCGTCACGAAGGGCAGGTGGCCGATGCGCCGGGCCACCAGCGACTGGTCGGTGACCTCGCCGATGCGGATCACGCAGTCGACGTTGTCGGCCACCAGGTCGACCACGCGATCGCTCACGCCGAGGTCGAGCTGGATGTCGGGGTAGCGCTCGTGGAAGGTCGACAGGGCCGGGATCAGCAGCAGGCTCGCGGTGGCGGAGCCGACGTCGATGCGCAATCGCCCCTGCGGCATCGACTGCGCGTCGGTCATGCTGGCGTCGAGGTCGTCGAAGTCCACCAGCAGGCGCGAGGCGCGCTCGTAGTAGGCGGCGCCGTCGGCCGTCACGGTGACGCGGCGCGTGGTGCGGTTGAGCAGCTTGACGCGCACGCGCGCCTCGAGCGCCTGGATCTGCTTGGTGACCGTGCCCTTGGGCAGCGCCAGCGAATCGGCCGCGCGCGTGAAGCTGCCGGACTCGACGACGCGGGCGAAGATGCGCATGGCCTGGATCTGATCCATGGGTGAGTTCCCTGCCCTTTCCCTGGGGTGTGGTTGCCTGCGGCACGGCGCCGCATGCGGGCAATTCTCCCCCCGGCCTGTGGTGCAATTGTGAGCGGACTGGAAACAGTGCAGTGCCTTCGGACGCGTCCACGGGCCGTTCGGCGCCCGTACATTCACTGCATCGCCTCTCCTGCCACCGTCGCCTCGATCCGTCCACCCGAACCCTCCGCCGCCATGACCACCCGCCCCTCGTCCCTCGCCGCCGAAGTCCCGACGCCGGCCGCCGCGTCGCCGACCGCGCTGCAGGCGGACGAGCGCGACATCGTGATCGCGCTGGCGGGCCGCGATCCGGTCCTGGCGCGGACCTACGGCGTGCGCGCCGGTCGCGTCGCCGCGGGCACGCCGGCGCAGCCCCTGGTGCTGCACTTCCACGGCGGCAACTTCGCCTGCGGCGACCTCGACGACGGCCGCTGTGTGGCGCGCCTGCTGGTCGAGGCCGGCGCGGCGGTGGTGTCGATGGCCTACCCGCTGGCGCCGCTGCACCCCTTCCCCGACGCGATCGAAGTCGGCTACGAGGCGCTGGTCTGGCTTTACAGGCAACGCACCAGGCTGGCCGGCAAGGGCGCCCCGGTGTACCTGGCCGGCGAGGAGGCCGGCGGCAACCTGGCGGCGTCGCTGGCGCTGATCGCCCGCGACCGCGCGCACCCGCCGCTGGCCGGGCAGTTGCTGCTGTCGCCGATGCTCGACCCCTGCGTGGGCACGGCGTCGATGCGCGAGGCGACCTCCGACGCCACCGAGGTCACCGAGTGCAAGTACTTCCAGGGCTGGAAGGACTACCTGCAGCGCCCGCGCGATGCCGAGCACCCCTACGCCGTTCCCGGCGGCGCGCGCCGCCTGGCCGACCTGGCGCCGACGCTGGTGCTGGCCGGGCAGGACGATCCGATGCGCGACGAGGCGCTGGCCTATGCGAAGCGGCTGCAGGACGCCGGCATCCCGGTGTGCAGCCAGGTGCTGACGAGCGCCCAGGGCTGGCCCGAGGCCCTGGCCGATCCGGCGACGGCCGACTCGGCGTGTCCGTGCTCGGCATCGGTGCTGCAGCAGTTCCGCCGCTTCTTCGACCAGACCCGGCCCGCCGAAGCGGCGGCACCGGCACCGAAACCCGGACCGCCGCACTAGGCGCCACGGGCGCGCGGGGCGAACGCTCCGGCCGCGCCCGCCCTCCGACCTCCGATCTCCGATCACCCCGGCTGCCGGCCGATCCGGCCCCAGCCCCGGCCGCCGCATGGCTGCCCCGACCACGACCCGTCCGCGTCGTTCGCACCCCGCATCGCGGGCGGCGGGCCGGGGTCGCGCCTTTCCGAACCACACAACAGCCAACGAGGAGTCCGTCATGTCCATCCCTTCCACCCATCGCCTGTCGTCCCTGGCGCGCCGCGGCCTCTGGCCGACGCTGACGCTGCTCACCGCCGTCGCCGCCTTCGCGGCGGCGCTCTTCGGACTGCGCAGCGCCGACGCCGGCGAGAGCGCCGCCGCCGTGCCGCCGGCACCCCCGGTGTCCGTCGCCACCGTCGCGCAGACCGAGATCACGGCCTGGGACGAGTTCTCCGGCCGGCTCGAGGCGGTGGAGCGGGTCGACGTGCGCTCCCGCGTCGCCGGCGCGCTGCAGTCGGTGCATTTCAAGGAGGGGTCGCTGGTGAGGAAGGGCGACCTGCTGATCACCATCGACCCGGCGCCCTACGCGGCCGAGGTCGAGCGCGCCGAGGCGCAGGTCGCCTCGGCTCAGGCCCGTGCCTCGTTCAGCCGCGGCGAGCAGGAACGCTCGCGCCGCCTGTTCGAGGAGCGCGCCATCGCCCAGCGCGAGGCCGACGAGCGCGTCAACGCCACCCGCGAGGCCGAGGCCGCCCTGCGCGCCGCGCAGGCCTCGCTGCGGACGGCGCGGCTGAGCCTGGACTACACGCAGGTCCGCGCGCCGGTCGCGGGCCGCGTCGGCCGGCTGGAGGTCACGGTCGGCAACCTGGTGCCGGCCGGCCCGGGCGCGCCGGTGCTCACGACGCTGGTGTCGGTCAGCCCGATCTACGCCAGCTTCGACGCCGACGAGCAGACCGTCGGCCGCGCGCTGAAGGACACCGCCGGCGCGGCCGGCACCCGCGGCGCGCTGGAACGCATTCCCGTGCGGATGGGCACGGCCGCCACCCCGGGCACGCCCTTCGAGGGCCGGCTGCAGCTGATCGACAACCAGGTCGACGCGCGCAGCGGCACGGTGCGCGTGCGCGCCGCCTTCGACAACGCCGACGGCACGCTGATCCCCGGCCAGTTCGCCCGCGTCCGCATGGGCCAGGCGCGCAGCAGCCGGGTCGTGCTGGTGAGCGAACGCGCCATCGGCACCGACCAGAGCAGGAAGTTCGTGCTCGTCGTCGGCGCCGGCGACAAGGCCGAGTACCGCGAGGTCACCCTCGGCGCACCTGCCGACGGACTGCGCGTGGTGAGCGCCGGCCTGCAGCCGGGCGAGCGCGTGATCGTCAACGGCCTGCAGCACGTGCGTCCCGGCACGGTGGTCGCGCCGCAGGCGGTGCCGATGGAAGCCCGGGCGCCCGGGGCCTCGCCCGCCACGCCGTCCGCTCCGGCCAAGCTGGCCGCCAACACCTGAGGCGACGGCCATGAACCTCTCCAGATTCTTCATCGACCGGCCGATCTTCGCCGGCGTGCTGTCGGTGCTCATGCTCATCGCCGGGCTGGTCGCCCTGCGCGGCCTGCCGATCTCCGAGTACCCGGAGGTCGCGCCGCCCTCGATCGTGGTGCGCGCGCAGTACCCGGGCGCCAATCCCAAGGTGATCGCCGAGACCGTCGCCACGCCGATTGAGGAGCAGATCAACGGCGTCGAGGGCATGCTCTACATGGGCAGCCAGGCGACCACCGACGGCGTGATGACGCTGACCGTGACCTTCCGGCTGGGCACCGACCCGGACAAGGCGCAGCAACTGGTGCAGAACCGCGTCTCGCAGGCCGAGCCGCGCCTGCCCGAGGAGGTGCGCCGGCTGGGCGTGACGACCGTCAAGAGCGCGCCCGACCTGACGATGGTCGTCCACATGGTCTCGCCCAACGGCCGCTACGACATCGACTACCTGCGCAACTACGCGGTGCTCAACGTCAAGGACCGGCTCGCGCGCATCGGCGGCGTCGGCCAGGTGCAGATCTTCGGCGGCGGCGACTACGCGATGCGCGTCTGGCTCGATCCGCAGAAGGTGGCGCAGCGCGGCCTGTCGGCCGCCGACGTGGTGGCGGCCATCCGCGGCCAGAACATCCAGGCCGCCGCCGGCGTGGTCGGCGCCTCGCCGGGACTCGCGGGCGTCGACATGCAGCTCTCCATCAACGCCCGGGGCCGCCTGCAGAGCGAGGAGGAGTTCGGCGACATCATCGTCAAGACCGGCGGCGACGGCGCCGGCACGCAGGTCACGCGGCTGCGCGACATCGGCCGGCTGGAGATGGGCGCGGCCGACTACTCGCTGCGTTCGCTGCTCAACAACGACGCGGCCGTCGGCATGGGCGTGTTCCAGTCGCCGGGCTCCAACGCGCTGGACATCTCGCGCGACGTGCGCGCCACCATGGACGACCTCGCCAGGAGCATGCCCGAGGGCGTGGAATACCGCATCGCCTACGACCCGACGCAGTTCGTGCGGGCCTCGATCGAGTCGGTGATCCACACGCTGCTGGAGGCCATCGCGCTGGTGGTGCTGGTGGTGATCCTGTTCCTGCAGACCTGGCGCGCCTCGATCATCCCGCTGCTGGCGGTGCCGGTGTCGGTGGTGGGCACCTTCGCGGTGCTGCACCTGCTCGGCTTCTCGATCAACGCGCTGTCGCTGTTCGGGCTGGTGCTGGCGATCGGCATCGTGGTGGACGACGCCATCGTGGTGGTGGAGAACGTCGAGCGCAACATCGAATCCGGCCTGGCCCCGCGCGAGGCGACCTACAAGGCGATGCGCGAGGTCTCCGGCCCGATCGTGGCGATCGCGCTGGTGCTGGTGGCGGTGTTCGTGCCGCTGGCCTTCCTCAGCGGACTGACCGGGCAGTTCTACCGCCAGTTCGCCGTCACCATCGCGATCTCGACGGTGATCTCGGCCATCAACTCGCTCACGCTGTCGCCGGCGCTCGCCGCCCTGCTGCTGCGCGGCCACGATCAGCCGAAGGACGCGCTCACGCGCGGCATGGACCGGGTCTTCGGCGGGCTGTTCCGCGGCTTCAACCGGCTGTTCCATCGCGGCTCGGAAGCCTACGGTGGCGGCGTCAAGGCCGTCATCTCGCGCAAGACATTGATGCTGGCGATCTACCTGGCGCTCGTGGGCGCGACCTTCGGGCTCTTCAAGGCGGTGCCCGGCGGCTTCGTGCCGGCCCAGGACAAGCAGTACCTGATCGGCTTCGCGCAGCTGCCCGACGGCGCCACGCTGGACCGCACGGAGGACGTGATCCACCGCATGGGCGAGCTGGTCAAGCAGAACCCGAACGTGGAGGACGCCATCGCCTTCCCCGGCCTGTCGATCAACGGCTTCACCAACAGCTCGAACTCGGGCGTGGTGTTCGTCACGCTCAAGCCCTTCGCGCAGCGCCGCGCCAAGGACCAGAGCGGCGGCGCCGTCGCCGGCCAGCTCAACCAGGCCTTCGCCGGCATCCAGGACGCCTTCATCGTGATGTTCCCGCCGCCGCCGGTGGCCGGCCTGGGCACCACGGGCGGCTTCAAGCTGCAGCTGGAAGACCGCGCCTCGCTCGGCTACGACGCCATGGACGCGGCGGTCAAGGCCTTCATGGGCAAGGCGCGCCAGTCGCCCGAGCTCGCCGGCCTGTTCACCAGCTGGCAGGTCAACGTGCCGCAGCTCTACGCCGACATCGACCGCACCAAGGCGCGCCAGCTCGGCGTGGCGGTGACCGACATCTTCGAGACCATGCAGATCTACCTCGGCAGCCTCTATGCCAACGACTTCAACCGCTTCGGCCGCACGTACTCCGTGCGCGTCCAGGCCGACGCGCCCTACCGCGCCCGCGCCGAGGACGTCGGGCTGCTGAAGGTGCGCTCGGCGAGCGGCGAGATGGTGCCGCTGTCGGCGCTGATGAAGGTCGGCGCCAGCTTCGGCCCCGAGCGCGCCATGCGCTACAACGGCTACCTCTCGGCCGACGTCAACGGCGGCCCGGCTCCGGGCGTGTCGTCGGGCCAGGCGCAGGACGCCATCGCGCGCATCGCCGCCGAGACCCTGCCCCAGGGCATCGCCTACGAATGGACCGAGCTGACCTACCAGGAGATCCTGGCCGGCAACTCCGCCGTGCTGGTGTTCCCGCTGGCGCTGCTGCTGGTGTTCCTGGTGCTGGCCGCGCAGTACGAGAGCTTGACGCTGCCGCTGTCGATCATCCTGATCGTGCCGATGGGGCTGCTCGCGGCGATGACGGGGGTGTGGATCTCGGGCGGCGACAACAACGTCTTCACGCAGATCGGGCTGATCGTGCTGGTCGGGCTGAGCGCCAAGAACGCCATCCTGATCGTCGAGTTCGCCCGCGAGCTGGAGTTCGCCGGCCGCACGCCCGTGCAGGCCGCCGTCGAGGCCAGCCGGCTGCGGCTGCGACCGATCCTGATGACCTCGCTGGCGTTCGTGATGGGCGTGCTGCCGCTGGTGCTGTCCACCGGCGCCGGCGCCGAGATGCGCAGCGCGATGGGCGTGGCGGTGTTCGCCGGAATGATCGGCGTGACGGCCTTCGGCCTGTTCCTGACGCCGGTGTTCTACGTCGCGCTGCGCCGGCTGGCCGGCAACCGGCCGCTGAAGCTGCACGGCGAGGTGCCGCATCACGCCGAAGCCTTCGCGCCGCCCGGCGACCTGGCCATTCCCCACGCGGCCAACGGCACCCCGTCGGCCCAAGGAGTCTGAAGATGAACACCTCGCCCACCTCCCCGGCCCGTTCGCCACGCACGGCGTGGCTGCCCCTGGTCGCCGCCCTGCTGCTGGCCGGCTGCGCGTCGACGGCGTCCATCGCGCCCCGGGCCGAAGCGCCGGCGCGGTTCAAGGAAGCCGCGACGGCATCGGCCGACGCCGCCGCGACGCCGGTCCCGGCCGCCGGCGAATGGTGGCGCGCCTTCGCCGACCCGGCGCTCGACACGCTGGTCGAACGCGCGGCGGCGCGCAACACCGACATCCGGCAGGCCGCCGCGCGGCTGGCCCAGGCGCGCGCGATCGCCCGCATGGTCGATGCCGATCGCTCGGTGCAGGTCGGCGTCGGCACCGGCGCCAACCGCGCCGCCGGCATCGGCCGCACGATCGACGGCCGCCCGGCCACGGTGCTGAACGCGGGGGCGAACGTGTCGTACGAGCTCGACCTGTTCGGCCGGCTCTCCGGCGCCAGCGAGGCCGCCGCCCTGGACGCCGCGTCGCGCGAGGCGCTGCTGCAGAGCGCCCGGCTGGTGGTGCAGGCCGAGGTGGCGCAGCGCTACCTCCAGCTGCGCGCCACCGACGCCGAGCGCGACCTGGTGCGCGAGACCGTGGCCGCCTACCGCGACACGCTCGACCTCACCGAGCGCCGCGAACGCGCGGGCGACCTGGCCGAACTCGACGTGGCGCGCGTGCAGACCGAGCTGGCCGCGACCGAGTCCGACGCGCTGGCGCTGGACCGCCAGCGCGCCCTGTTCGAGCACGCGCTGGCCGTGCTCACCGGCGAGGTCGCCTCGGACTTCGGCCTCGCCGCCGGCGAATGGACCACCGCGCTGCCGTCGATCCCCGCCGGCGTGCCCTCGACGGTGCTGGCGCGCCGGCCCGACGTCGCCGCCGCGCAGCGCGCGGTGATGGCCGCGCAGGCGCGCCTGGGCGTCGCGCGCACGGCCTGGTTTCCGAGCATCGCGCTCACCGGCGCGGGCGGCTTCGCCTCGCCGGACCTGGGCGACCTGTTCAAGTGGTCGGCGCGCGCCTGGGGCATCGGCGCGCTGCTGTCGCTGCCCCTGATCGACGGCGGCCGCCGCGAGGCCGGCGTGCAGGGCGCCTCGGCGCAGCTCGACGGCGCGCTGGCCGAGCACCGCGACCGCGTGCTGGTGGCCTTCAGGGAGGTCGAGGACGAACTCGCCTCGCTGCGGCTGCTCGACCGCCAGTCGGCGGTGCAGGCCAGGGCGGTGACCTCGGCGCGGCGCGCGACGGCGCTGTCGGACGTGCGCTACCGCAACGGCATGGTGAGCCAGCTCGACCTGCTCGACGCCCGGCGCAGCGAACTGCGCAACCGCCGCCAGGCGCTGCAGGTGCGCTCGGCGCAGTACCAGTCGACGGTCGGGCTGATCCGGGCGCTGGGTGGGGGGTGGTCGGTCTAGGGCCGGCGTTCAGCCGCGCCTCGGACGCACGGCGTCGCGCAGCAGCTCGGGCAGCGCGCGATGGCCTTCCAGCCGGCTCCGGGTGTGAATGATCTTCTTCAGCGTGTCGGGATGCCGCACGAGCGGCATCGCGATCTCGTTCACGCTCAGATCCCGGGCGATGTAGAGCAGATCCCGGCCGGCCGGACTGCGGGCGAAGCCATCCCAGTCGATCGCGTAGCCCGCGTCCCTGGCGAGCTGGCTGATGAACGTGCGAAGGGTCCGGCTGTTGCCGTCCGCGAAAGGATGCGCATGGTCGAGTTCGGCGTAGAGACGGCCGATGCGTCGGGTGAACGCCTCGGTGTCCAGGGCGCGCAGTTCGGCCGGCTTCGCGCCTGCGAGCGCCTGGTCGAGCCGTGCCTGCGCGGCCTCGTCCATGCGGGAATAGGCGACGAAGAACGGTCCGTCCATCGTGGACAGGCCGCGCTGCTTCATCCATTCCTTGCCCTCCGGCACGGGAGGCCGGAACCGGCCGGGCGTCACGCCCTCGAAACCGGCGATCCGGGGCAGGTCCTGGAAGATCCGTCGATTGATCTCCTTCAGATGGTCCGCGTCGTAGCTCCCATGGACGGGCCGCTGCTGCAGCTCCGACTGACGCAGGCTGGTGAAGCGACCCTCGATGTCGTCGCGTTCCTGGGGTGTCACGGGATCAAGCGGCGGGATAGCCCGGCTCGGGCTCCATCCCGTTCAGGCGAAGCAGTTCGTCGAGGCCGATCTCACCGTCGATGTAGCGCTGCTGTTGCGCTGCCAGGTCTGCGGATGTCCCGAAGCCTTCCAGCGCCACCGAAGCCCGGCCGAAGTTCACGGCTTCCTCACGGTCGGAACGCTCCCGCATCGAATTGCCGTCGTTGGCCGGCACCCGGTCCTTTTCCCCGACCTGCCTGATGTAGCCGCGCATGAGTTCACGCAGGACCTGGGACGCCGGGCGATGGTCGCGCGACGCCGCCTCGGCGAACCGGGCTCGCAGTTCCGGCTCGATGCGGATCGTCATCTGGACTTCTTTCGACACGGCGGGCTCCTGGGGGATCGATCTGGCGAGGCGGGCAGCCATGCGGGTGCCGCCCGATGTATGTACATCTTACATACGCGAACGAGCGTCGACCGCATCGGTACCCGGTGCCGCAAGTGCCATCGCCACCCGACTCAGGCCGCGCAGACGCGGTTGCGCCCGAGCCCCTTGGCCTGGAACATCGCCAGGTCGGCCCGGCGCATGGTGTCGGTGACGACCTCGCCGCGTTCCATCTCGGCGATGCCGATGGAGACCGTGACGCGCACCAGCCCGCCCCGGCCGTCGGCGCAGGCCAGGGCCTCGACGCGCCGCCGCAGCGCCTGGGCGCGCTCGACGGCCTCGGCGCCGGCCGGCGCGAAGACCACGCCGAACTCCTCCCCGCCCAGGCGCGCCACGGTGTCGCCGCCCGCCAGGCCCTGGCGCAGGCAGCGCGCGACCTCGATCAGGACGACGTCGCCGACGTCGTGGCCGAAGCGGTCGTTGATGGATTTGAAGTGGTCCACGTCGACGATGCCGATGGCATGGACGGCACCCGCGTCCGAACGCGACTGCGCCTCGGACAGGACGGCGTCGAAGCGGCGCCGGTTGGGCAGGCCCGTGAGGCTGTCGGTCTCGGCCCGGTCGCGCAGCTGGCCGTTCAGGGCCAGCATGTCGGCACAGGCGACCTTCAGCGCCTGCTCGCGTTCGAGCAGGTCCGTGACGTCCGTCCACACCGAGGCGACACCGCCGCGCCAGGACTGCTCGGCGATGCGGAACCAGCGGCCGGTGCGGGCGCGCAGGGTCGTGGGGACCTCCAGCGGACCGGCGTCGGCGCGGGCGCACAGCGCCAGGTAGTCGGGGTCGTCGCAGAACATCTCCCGGAAGACCGACCAGTACGGCCCGTGGGCACCGCGCCGCCGTACGTCCGGCAGCGCGGTCAGCACGTGCAGGAACATCTCGGAGAAGTAGCGCGCGTTCGTGTAGAGCAGCCGGCCGTCGGCGTCGTGGACGATCAGGCCCACGTGGCCCACGGTGAGCAGTTCGAGCATGCCGGCATCGCCCGAGCGCGGCGCCTGCTCGGCCGTGACGTCGGTCCAGACCTTGATGCGGCTGCCGTCGGCCTGCGGGAACATCCGCAGTTCCAGCCAGCGCCCGTCGTCGCCGCGCTGGTAGCGCAGCGGCCCTTCCAGCCGCCGGTGGCGATCCAGCGCGGCGGCCACGCCGGCCTCGATCTCCGTGTCGTCGGCGCGCGGGTGCTGGCGCCGCAGGAAGGGCGCCACCGTCTCGCGGAAGTGCAGGCCCGGGCGCACGACGGACGCCACTTCGGGAAAGAAGTCGACGTAGCGGTCGTTCCACAGCAGGACGTGGTCGTCGGCGTCGTAGGCGCACACGGCCGCCCCCGCGTGCCGCAGCAGCAGCTCCCCGGCGGTCCGACGCAAGGAAGCGATGTGCTCGGACACCGTGGATGCCGACTCGGAACAATGGTTCGGGTTCATCTTTCCATGATCGACGATTCACGCGGGCGGGTAGACACTCTCCTCATCGGCACGCCGCGGGCTCCACTGAAATGACAACCCGCCCCGCCGTCCCGGCGCCCCCCGCCTACGAGTTCAAGCCGCACGAGCGCGCGGCCATGCCGGGCTCCCCGGCGACGCCGGAGCATCCGACCGCCCGGCGCGTCGCCTACTTCCTCGTGGCCATCCTGGTCGGGCTGACCGGGGGCTTCGGCAACGCGCTCATCGCCGCCAACCTGGTCAACGTGCAGGGCACGCTCGGGCTCTACAGCGACCAGGCGGCGTGGCTGTCGACCGCCTACCTGATGACCAACGTCTGCATGAACATGCTGCTGATCAAGTTCCGGCAGCAGTTCGGGCTGAACGTGTTCATCCGCATCTTCCTGGGCGCCTACGTGCTGCTGACGCTGGGGCACCTGTTCGTCCACAGCTTCGCCAGCGCGATCGCGGTGCGCGCGGCCAGCGGGGTGTCGGCGGGCGTGCTGAGCTCGCTGTCGCTGTTCTATTTCATCCAGGCGCTGCCGGCGCGCTGGCGCATGAAGGCGATCGTGCTGGGGGTGGGCGTGCCGCAGCTGGCCACGCCGATGGCGCGGCTCTTTTCCTCCGACCTGCTGGAGTTCGCCGGCTGGCGCTCGCTCTACTACTTCGAGCTGGGCCTGGCGATGCTGTCGCTGGCGGCGGTGGCGCTGTTCCGGCTGCCGCCGAGCGAGCGCATCAAGGTCTTCGAGAAGCTCGATCTGGTCACCTTCGCGCTGTTCGCGCCCGGCATGGCGCTGCTGTGCGCGGTGCTGGGCCAGGGCCGCATCGTCTGGTGGACCGAGGTGCCCTGGCTGGGCTGGGCGCTGTGCGGCGCCATCGCGCTGCTGTCGGTGGCGATGGTGATCGAGCACAACCGCGCCAACCCGCTGCTCAACACGCGCTGGCTGGGCAGCGGCGACATCGTGCGCTTCGCGCTGGTGGCCACGCTGATGCGGCTGCTGCTGTCGGAGCAGAGCGTCGGCGTGGTCGGGCTGCTGACGGCGCTGGGCGTCGTCAACGACCAGCTCGCCGGCCTGTTCGGCTGGATCACGCTGGCGACGGTGGCGGGCATCGCCGTCAGCGTGCTGACCATCGATCCGCAGAAGCTGGGCACGCCGATCGTGGTGGCGCTGGCCTGCATCGCGGCGGGCAGCTTCCTCGACACGCGCGCCACCAGCCTCTACCGGCCGCAGGACTTCGTCGTCAGCCAGTCGCTGCTAGGCTTCGCGGCCGCGCTGTTCGTCGGGCCGGCGCTGCTCTTCGGGCTGACGCAGGCCTTGAAGCGGGGGCCGTCGCACCTGGTGAGCTTCTCGGCGCTGTTCGGCATCACGCAGAGCCTGGGCGGGCTGGCCGGCGGCGCGCTGCTGGGCACCTTCCAGGTGGTGCGCGAGAAATTCCATTCGCACGAGCTGGTGCAGTCGATCACGCTCGCCGATCCGCTGGTCGCCGCGCGCGTGCAATCCGGCGCCGGCGCCTACGGCCGGGTGCTCGGCGACACGGCTTTGCGGCAGGCCGAGGGCGGCGCATCCTTGTCGCAGCTCGTCACGCGCGAGGCCAACGTGCTGGCCTTCAACGACGTCTTCCTGGTGGTGGGCGTGTTCGCCTGCGTCGCGGTGCTGTGGGTGGGCTTCCTGGTGGTGCGCGGCCGGCGCCGGGCGGCCGCCGCCACGCTCGCATCCGCCGCCCCCGCTGCCCCCGCCCCCGCCGTTTCCGCCGCTTCGCCATCCCGCTAGAGCCCTTCCCCCATTCCCCATGCCCGATCCGAGACTTCCATCTTCCGCCGCGACCCCGCCGCCCCCGGCACCCGTGCCCGCACCGGCGCCGACCCGCCTGGAGGACCCGGTCGAGAGCGCGACGGACCGCGCGGCCGACGTGCGCGAGCCGGCCGGCCCGGCGGCCGGAACCGCCGCGCCGCCGGCCTCCGCCTCCCCCGTCGCCCCAGCCTCCGCCGTGCCCGCCCCGCCCGCGGCACCCGCCACCCCCGCCGCGCCGACCGGCTGGGCGCCGCCGCGCAACGGCTGGATCGGCACCACCGTCACGCTGGTGGTCGCCCTGATCGGCATCCTGGTCGTGCTCTACGCTTGGCAGCTGCCGCCCTTCACCAGCGCCATCGAGAGCACCGACAACGCCTACGTGCGCGGCCAGACCACCCTGGTCAGCCCGCAGACCAGCGGCTACGTGGCGCAGGTGACGGTGCAGGACTTCCAGCGCGTGCGCGCCGGCGACGTGCTGGTGCGCATCGACGAGCGCATCTACCGCCAGCGCGTCGAGCAGGCCCGCGCCACGCTGGCCGGGCAGGAGGCGAGCCTCGCCAACTCGGCGCAGACGCGGCGCTCGCGCGAGGCCACGGTGGCGTCGCAGCAGGCCGGCATCGCCAACGCGCAGGCCCAGCTCGCGCGCGCCCGGGCCGACATGGACCGGATCGACGTGCTGGTCGCCGAGGGCTCGGTCTCCCTGCGCGAGCGCGACCAGACACGCGCCACCCTGCGCCAGGCGCAGGCCGCCGTCGAGCAGGCCCGTGCCGCCGCCGAGATCGCGCGGCAGGACGTGCGCGCGGTCGGCGTCAACCGCGCCGGGCTGGAGGCCGCCGTCGAGAGCGCGCGCGCCGCCCTGGCGCTGGCCGAGATCGACCTCGCCAACACCGTGATCCGGGCGCCGAACGACGGCCGGCTCAGCGAGGTCGGCGTGCGCGCCGGCCAGTACGTGACGGCCGGCACGCAGCTGATGTTCCTGGTGCCCGACCGCCTCTGGATCATCGCCAACTACAAGGAGGCCCAGACCGCCGCCATGGCCCCGGGCCAGCCGGTGCGCTTCCGCGTCGACGCGCTGGGCGGCGACGCGCTGCTCACCGGCCGCGTCGAACGCCTCGCGCCGGCGGCCGGATCGGAATTCGCGGTGCTCAAGCCGGACAACGCCACGGGCAATTTCGTGAAGGTGGCGCAGCGCATCTCGGTGCGCATCGCCATCGATCCCGACCAGCCGGGCGTCGAGCGGCTGCGGCCGGGGATGTCGGTGGAGACGCGGGTGGACACGGCGGTGCGGGGTGGCGCGGGCGGCGGCGGCATCGGTGGC
The DNA here is from genome assembly GCF_050435945.1 of Variovorax sp. PvP013. Taxonomy (NCBI): domain Bacteria; kingdom Pseudomonadati; phylum Pseudomonadota; class Betaproteobacteria; order Burkholderiales; family Comamonadaceae; genus Variovorax; species Variovorax sp. PvP013. The sequence continues at coordinate 118,016 of NZ_JBNDLF010000008.1, read as the reverse complement.
ACCCCGGCCACGGGCGCGGGCGCGGGCGTGGGCGCCGTATCGGGTGCCGGCGCGCCCACGAGCGCCGATCCGGGAGCGCGCCGATGAGGCGCCGCCCCGCGCGGAGGCGGGTTTCGGCCGTCGGCCCGGCGATGCTGGCGGCGTTGCTCCTGCTGTGCGCCTGCGCCGCTCCGCCCGCGCCGGCCGTGCCCGAATCCGCCGCCGTCGCCCCGCCCGTCGCCTGGCGCACCGCCTCGGACGTCGTCGGCCCGCCACCCGATCCGCACTGGTGGCGCGCCTTCGGCGACGAGACCCTGGCGCGGCTCGTCGCGCAGGCGCTGGCGCGCAACACCGACATCGCCACGGCCGTCGCCCGGCTGGCCGAGGCCCGCGCGCAGGCGGCCCTCGCCCGCGCGCAACTCGCTCCCTCGCTGGACCTGGGCGCCTCGGCCAGCCGCACCCGCAGCCTGAGCGCCGTCACGGGCCAGCCGGTGGAAAGCTCGTCGGCCCAGCCGCAACTGACGCTGGCCTACGAGGTCGACCTGTTCGGCCGCCTCGCCGACCTGAGCGAGGCCTCGCGCGCCGCCTTCCTGGCCAGCGCCACCGCGCGCGACGCCACGGCGCTGAGCGTCGCCGCCGCCACCGCCGGCGGCTACCTGACGCTGCGCGGCCTCGACGCCCGCCTGGAGGTCGCCCGCCAGACCCTCGCCGCCCGCACCGACGCCCTGCGCTTCGCCCGCTCGCGCGCCGAGGCCGGCTACACCTCCCAGCTGGAACTGCGCCAGGCCCAGGTCGAGTACGAATCCGCCGTGCAACTGATCCCGCAGCTGCAGCTGGCCGTCGCCCGGCAGGAGAACGCCCTGCGCCTGCTGCTGGGCGAGGCGCCCGGCGAGGTCCCGCGCGGCGCGACCCTGTTGGCGATGCGCCTGCCGCCCCTCCCCGCCGGCCTCCCCGCCGACGTGCTGCGCCGCCGCCCCGACGTCGCCCAGGCCGAATACACCCTGGCCGGCACCGACGCCACCCTGTCCGCCACCCGCAAGCTGTTCCTGCCCACGGTGCGCCTGACCGGCAGCACCGGATTGCTGCTGCTCAACTCGCTGTCCGACCCGACCACCCTGTGGACGCTGGGCGGCAGCGTCCTGGCGCCGCTGTTCTCCGGCGGCCGGCTGCGGGCCCAGGCCGACGCGGCCGTCGCCCGGCGCGACCAGGCCGCCTTCGCCTACCGCCGCACGGCCCTCGTCGCCTTCCGCGAGGTGGAGGATGCGCTGGCCGGGGTCGATCGGCTGGCCGCGCAGAGCGCGAGCCTGGAGCGGCAGCGGGACCTGCTGACGGACACCCTGCGGCTGGCGACGAGCCGGTACCGGGCGGGGTACGCGACGTACCTGGAGCAGCTGGACGCGCAGCGGGGGCTGCTGGGTGCGGAGCTGGCGGTGCTGCAGACGCGGGCGGATCTGTTGAATGCGGCGGTGTCGCTGTATCAGGCGATGGGTGGGGGGTGGGTGGCCGTCAGCGAATGATCAGATGGACCACGGTGCGATCCCGGCGCCCATGTCGTCCAGCACCTCGACGACCATGCTCCTTGGTAACGATTGACCGGAGCGGGCGGTAGCGGATGGAACGCGTGGCGCTGGCCATGCACCGGTCCCACCCCGTGTTCCCGCGCAGCGGCGACGACGGCGTCCGGGTCCGTCCCGATGACCTCCCTGGGACGGCGACCGCCCAGGAATCCGTTGGTCGATTCGAACCAGGCGGCGATCCGGAAGGGTTCACAGCCTTTGAGGACCTCCAGCACCTTCCTGACCGCCGGCAAGGGTTGCAGGGACGCGTCGAAGACGTAAGCCGGGTAGATCTTGCGGCCGCCGTGGTCGATGCCGAACACGGCGCCGGCGTCCCTCCAGCGACTGATCGTCCCGTGGGGATTGGCCGCACCCGGCGCCCTGCGCGCCCCGATCTCCGCCGCCGTGCTCCATTCGGCGCCCTGCAGCACCTGCTCGATGGCGCGCTGTTCCAGGTCGGTGCGGAGTGAACTGGCGTCCTCTGGATGAACCGACATGAAGTGCCTCTCAAGCCACGTGCTCGAACACCCATCGCGCCGCCGCGAGGTCTTCGAGCGCCGTCCCGACCGACTTGAAGACCGTGCGACGCGCGCCGCCGTCCACCGCGGGCCGTTTCGGCCCCCGCACCAGTTCGGTCAACGTCCCCCGCGCATCCCCCGCCGCGAACACCCCCCTCGACATCGGCCCCAGCAGATCCCCGCTCTTCAGCAACGCCTCCGCCGTGTCCACCCAAAGATTCACCTCCCCGGCGAAGCAGTCGTCGTCCGCCTCCCGCATCCCCGGCGTGAAGCCCCCGATGAGATCGAGGTGCGACCCCGGACGCAGCCACGCGCCCCGGATCAGCGGCTCCGTGGACAGCGTCGCGGCACTCACGATGTCCGCCTCCCTCACCGCCGCCGCCAGATCGCCCGCGACCCGCGCATCGAAGCCGTCTCCGCGCAGTTCCTCCACCATCGCCCGCGCGGCCTCCGCATGGCGATTCCACACCGTCACCTTCTCGATCCCCGGCCGCACCACCCGGTACGCCGCCGGCAGCAGCCGCGCCACGCGGCCCGCCCCCACCACCAGCAGATGCCGCGCGTCGGGCGACGCCAGGAACGACGCCGCCAGCGCCGACGCGGCGGCGGTGCGGCGCGAGGTGATCTCGTTGCCGTCCATCATCGCCAGCGGCACGCCGGTGCGGGCGTCGCACAGCAGGTAGGTCGAGTGCAGGCCGGGTAGTCCCCGGCTCGCGTTGCCGGGGAAGATGCCGACGGTCTTGATGCCCAGGTAGCCGCCGGGCTGCCACGCGGGCATCAGGAGCAGCGTGCCGGCGACCGCGCCGTCGGCGTCGGCGTCGGCGATCGCGTGCGTGTGCCGCTGCGGCACCTCGCAGCCCGATTCGAACATCGCGCGCAAGGCGGGGATGAGCCGGTCGAACGGCAGGGCGGCGCGGGTGGCGGCGGCGTCGATGATCTTCATGGGATGACGCCGGGCGGGGCGGATGGGTGAGTGGGTGGCAGTCGGAGCGAGATCGTGCGAGACGATGCGAGTCGACGCAGGAACGACAGGCAGCAGCCTCAGCCCTGCCGCTCCGCCTCCTGCTTTCCCTCCAGCAATTTCACCAGCGCCCACAGCGTCCGGTTGACCGGCGTCGGGATGCCCAGCGCCTCGCCGCGCCGCACGATCAGGCCGTTGAGGTGGTCGATCTCGGTGCGCTTGCCGCGCGCGAGGTCCTGCGCGGTGGACGAGTACTGCGCCGGCATGCCGGCCACCAGCTGGGCGACGGCCGCGTGGGCGTCGGCGGGCAGACGCACGCCCTCGGCGGCGGCCACGGCCAGCACCTCGTCGACCACGTCGCGCATCACGTCCTTCACGCCCGCCCCCGGCACCACCCGGCCGTAGGGCAGCTGCGTGATGGCGGACAGGGCGTTGTAGGCGCAGTTGAGGATCAGCTTCAACCACAGCGCGCCGCGCACGTTGTCCGAGACCTCGGTCGGCATGCCGGCGGCCGTCAAGGCGGCGGCGACGGCCTCGCTGGCGTGCGAGGGCTCGATCACCAGCTCGCCGCGTCCGTGGTGGCGGACATGGCCGGGGCCGGCCATCTCGGTGGCGACGTAGACGACGGCGGCGGCGACCCGGTCCGGCGGCAATACGGTGCGCAGGCGGTCGGCGTTGTCGACGCCGTTCTGAAGGCACAGCACCAGCGCGTCGGGTTGCAGGTGGGGGCGGATGGCGGCGCCGGTCGATTCGGTGTCGCCCGACTTGACGCTGAAGAGCACCAGATCGGCGCCGGCGACCGCCTCGGGGCCGGTGGCGGCATCGACCTTCACGTGCTCGTCGAACGCGCGGGTCTCGATGCGCAGGCCGGAGGCGCGGACCGCCTCGACGTGCGAGGGCCGGCCGATCAGCACGACGTCGTGGCCGGCGCGGGCCAGCAGGCCGCCGTAGTAGCAGCCGACGGCGCCGGCGCCCATCACGGCGACACGGAGGGAGGGGGAAGCAGCCATGGTGTGGATCGGGACGATGGGGTTCGGGGACGTCGACGCGGGAGACGATGCCGGCGTCGACGGAGGGATTTCGATTATGGGTGGGGCCCCCGCCGGCCGGCCAGCGCGCGATGACGCCATGGAGTCATCCGGTGGTGGCGCCGACCCCGCACAATCCGGCCCCGAACCGGTTCATCGACCGACACCACGAAGGAGACACACCTCATGCAGAGACGCAACTTCCTGACGCACGCCGGGGTCGGCGGCGCCGTCGCCGCCGTCGCGGCACCCGCCCTGGCGCAGACCGGCACGCCGGAGATCCGCTGGCGCATCGCTTCCAGCTACCCGAAGTCCCTCACCTCGATCTACGCCGCCATGGAGAACGCGACCAGGCGCGTGGGCGAACTCACCGGCGGGCGCTTCAAGGTCTCGCTGCACGCGGCCGGCGAGCTGGTGCCGGCGCTGGGCGTGTTCGACGCGGTGGAGACCGGCACCGTCGAGGCCGGCCACAGCGCGAGCTATTTCTACATCGGCAAGGACCCGGCCTTCGGCTTCCACACCGCCCTGCCCTTCGGCCTGAACATGCGCGGTCAGAACGCGTGGCTCTACCAGGCCGGCGGCCAGGCGATGATCGACCAGTTCCTGGAGCGCTACGGCGTCTTCGCCCTGCCGGTGGGCAACACCGGCGCGCAGATGGCCGGCTGGTTCCGCAAGGAGATCAAGAGCGCGGCCGACCTGCAGGGCCTGAAGTTCCGCGTCGGCGGACTGGCCGGCATGGTGCTCTCCAAGCTGGGCGTGGTCACCCAGCAGATCGCCGCCGGCGACATCTATCCCGCGCTGGAGAAGGGCGTGATCGACGCCGCCGAGTTCGTCGGCCCGCTCGACGACGAGAAGCTCGGCCTGAGCAAGGTCGCCAAGTACTACTACTACCCCGGCTGGTGGGAGGGCTCGGCCACGCTGTCGCTGTTCGTCAACCAGAAGGCGTGGGCCGCCCTTCCGGCGCAGTACCAGGCGGCATTGAAGGTGTCGGCGGCCGAGGCCAACCAGTGGCTCACGGCCAAGTACGACGCCGAGAATCCGCTGGCCCTGCGCCGGCTGGTGGGTGGCGGCGCGCAGTTGCGGGCCTTCCCCAAGGACGTCACGCAGGCCTCGTTCAAGGCCGCCACCGAGCTCTACGAGGAGCTGTCGGCCAAGAGCCCGGCGTTCCAGAAGATCTTCGCGGAGTGGTCGAAATTCCGCGCCGAGCAGGTGGTGTGGCAGCAGTTCTGCGACCTGCCCTTCGACAACCTGATGGCCACCCTGGTGCGTCCGCCCAAGGCCTCGTGATGCCGGGGCTCGACCGGGCGCTGTCCGGCGCGCTCTCCATCGCCGACATCCGCGCGCTGGCGCGGCGGAACCTGCCGCGCTTCGTCTTCGAGTTCATCGACGGCGGCGCCGAGGACGAGTTCACGCTGGCGCGCAACCGCGCAGACTTCGAGTCGATCGCCCTGCTGCCGCGCGTGCTGGTCGACGTCTCGCGGCCCTCGCTCGCGACGTCGATCCTGGGCGCGCCCGCCGCGGCGCCGATGGTGGTCTCGCCGATGGGATCGTGCTCGCTCGGCTGGCCCGACGCCGACGTGGCGATCGCGCGGGCGGCGGCGGCGCACGGCATTCCCTACACGCTCTCCACCATGGCGACGACCTCGCTGGAGACGCTGGCGCGCACCGTCCCGGGCCGGCTGTGGTTCCAGCTCTACGTGCTGCGCGACCGCGCCCTGACCGCCTCCCTGGTCGATCGCGCGAACGCGGCCGGCTACGAGGCGCTGGTGGTGACGCTGGACCTGCCCACCGGCGGCAAGCGCGAGCGCGACCTGCGCAACGGCATCACGGTGCCGCTGCGCCTGGGCCCGACGCAGCTGCTGCAGATCATGGCGCGCCCGGGCTGGGCATTGCGCACCCTGCGGCAAGGCTCGCCGCGCTACGAGAACGTGCGCGACCTCGCGCCCGCCGATGGCGAGGCCGGCCTGACGATCGCGGCCAAGGTCGGCCAGATGCTCGACGCGGCCTTCGGCTGGGACGACCTCCAGCGCGTGCGCGACGCCTGGCCGCGCAAGCTGGTCGTCAAGGGCGTCCAGCACCCGCGCGACGCGGATCGCCTGGCCGCGATGGGCGTGGACTGCATCTGGGTCTCCAACCACGGCGGGCGCCAGCTCGACGGCGCGACCAGCGCCATCGGCGCGCTGCCTGCCGTCGCGCGGGCCGTGCGGGGACGCTCGGAAGTCATGATCGACTCGGGCATCCGCCGCGGCGTCGACGTCGTCAAGGCGCTGGCCTCCGGCGCGAACCACGTCGCCTTCGGCCGGCCGGCGCTGTTCGGCGCCTGCGCCGGCGGCGAGCGCGGCGCGCACCGCGCGCTGGCGATCCTGATCGACGAGATGGAACGCGCCATGAAGCTCTGCGGCACGCCCGACACCGCCTCGATCGCCCGCTCGCGCATCGTCGAAGCGCCGGAACGTCGCACGGGCAGCGCGGGCGGACGCGTCGGCCGCTCCCGCACCGAAGCCGACGAGTGACGCCAACACCCCTGCGCGCGCCGGGTCGGGCGCGCCCGGCGCATGGGGAGCGACGGCGCAGAATGACCCGATGAAAGCACCTCCCCGACTCCAGACCCTGATCGACGAAGGCCTGATCGACACCGTCGTGCGCCAGCTCATGAGCGGCAAGGAAGCCATGGTCTACGTCGTGCGCTGCGGCGACGACACGCGCTGCGCCAAGATCTACAAGGAAGCGACCCAGCGCAGCTTCCGCCAGGCCGTCGACTACACCGAGAACCGCCGCGTCAAGAACACCCGGCTGCAGCGCGCCATGGCAAAGGGCACGAAATTCGGCAAGCAGGCCACCGAGGCCGCCTGGCAGAGCGCCGAGGTCGACGCCCTCTACCGTCTCGCCGACGCCGGCGTGCGGGTGCCCCAGCCCTACAACTTCGCCGACGGCGTGCTGCTCATGGAGCTGGTCACCGACGCCGACGGCGACGCCGCCCCGCGCCTGAACGACGTCGTCTTCACGCCCGAGGACGCCGTGCGCCACCACGCCGCCCTGATCGGCGAGGTGATGCGCATGCTGTGCGCGGGCATCGTGCACGGCGACCTGTCGGAGTTCAACGTGCTGCTGGCCGCCGACGGACCGGTCGTCATCGACCTGCCCCAGGCGGTGGACGCCGCCGGCAACAACCACGCCCGCCGGATGCTGCTGCGCGACGTCGACAACCTGCGCGTGTTCTTCGGCGGCTTCGCGCCCGCGCTGCTCGCCACCCGCTACGGCGAGGAGATCTGGCAGTTCTACGAGCGCGGCGAGCTCGATCCGTCGACCGTGCTCACCGGACGTTTCGAGGCGCCGCACAAGGCGGTCGACGTCGGCGGCGTGCTGCGCGAGGTCGACGACGCGCGCGCCGAGGAAGCGGCGCGGCGCCTGCGCATGGCGGCGACGGCACGGTGAGCGGCGCCATGCCCCTGCATCCGGCGCCCGCCCGCCTCGCCCGGGCCCTGCTCGCCCAGGCCCTGCTCACCACCGCCTCGCTGCTGGCGGCGACGGCGGCCCCGGCCCAGCCCGCGCCGTCCGCCCCGCCGGCGCCACCGGCCGACGCGGCGACCTGCCGCGCCGAGGAGGCCGCGCTGATCCAGGACATGGACATCGCCCGGGCCCGTGGCCGCATGCTGCAGCGCCGCCAGCTCGCCACCGAGCTGGAAGCCGTGCAGGCGCGCTGCGGCACCCTCCCCCCGATGCAGAGCCGCGAGGCCCACATCGATCGCCTGCAGTCCGAGATCCGCGAGATGCGCAAGGAGATCGACCGGGCGGAGACGGAATTGCGGCGGCTCAGGCAGGGGCTGTAGGCCGGCGCGTTCGATCGCCATGTGCCCGGTCATGCGAAGAAGCCGAATGGGGCTTCCGGCTTCGATGTCATCACCAAGCCAGCTCGATGGGACCGACTTCCGCATGGGCGTTGGGATAGGGGTCGTAGTCGATTGATGGCGATGGAAGGGACGTCGAAGGGGTTCCTGAATATGACATTGCATTCCCTGCATTCAATGCCTCACCGTATGCAGGATTCCATTGACCTCGGATGGTAAAGACCGTCCCAGTCGTCCGCATGCCCCAGTAGATTTCATCGCCATGCGCGTTGTAACCACGCACCTCGGTTTTGTCCGCTCCATAACGGTCGAAATCTATAAAGACACGCGACCCATTATCAAAAAATTCGGTTGAATAGTCCGCGTGCCCTGAAGCATCGAAGCTCGATTCGAAGCGACTCCAACTACGGCTGCCGTCCTGGTCATAGTCATACGAGTTGCGACGGCCATCGTCCATGAAGAAGTCGGTGTAATCCTCCCGACCCTGGGCGTCGTAGTGCGACTCGGCCCGATTCCAACCCTGGCTGCCGTCCTGGTCATAGTCCGTCCAGTCCACGCTGCCGTCGTCGTTGACGGAACGGCTCCAATCCTGCCGGCCTTGCGCATCGGTGAAGGTGGAGAAGATCGTGTCGAAACGCACGTTGGTCTGGTCGAAGTCGTAGGACACCCGGCTGCCGTCGTCGTTGAGCGTGCTGCTCCAGTCCTCGCGACCTTGAGCATCGACGTGGTTGGACCAGATCCTGAAAGCATGCACATCGGCCTGATCGAAGTCGATGTTGTCCGTGCTGCCATCGTCGTTGGTGACCGTGCGCCAGTCCTCGCGGCCCCACGCGTCCGTGCGATTCGACCAGATCCGGTCGCCGCGTTCGTCGGTCTGGTCGTAATCCGTCCAGTCCACGCTGCCGTCGTCATTGACGGAACGGCTCCAATCCTGCCGGCCTTGCGCATCGGTGAAGGTGGAGAAGATCGCGTCGAAACGCACGTTGGTCTGGTCGAAGTCGTAGGACACCCGGCTGCCGTCGTCGTTGAGCGTGCTGCTCCAGTCCTCGCGACCTTGAGCATCGACGTGGTTGGACCAGATCCTGAAAGCACGCGCATCGGCCTGATCGAAGTCGATGTTGTCGACACTTCCGTCGTCGTTGGTGACCGTGCGCCAGTCCTCGCGGCCCCACGCGTCCGTGCGATTCGACCAGATCCGGTCGCCGCGCTCGCCGGTCTGGTCGTAGTCCGTCCAGTCCACGCTGCCGTCGTCGTTGACGGAACGGCTCCAGTCCTGCCGGCCCTGCGCATCGGTGAAGGTCGAGTAGACCGAGTCGAAGCGCACGTTGGTCTGGTCGAAGTCGTAGGACACCCGGCTGCCGTCGTCGTTGAGGGTGCTGCTCCGGTCCTCCCGGCCCTGGGCATCGACGTGGTTGGACCAGATCCTGAAGTCACGCGCATCGGCCTGGTCGAAGTCGATGTTGTCGACACTGCCGTCGTCGTTGATGACCGTCCGCCAGTCCTCGCGGCCCCACGCATCGGTGCGGTTCGACCAGATCCGGTCGCCCCGCTCGCCGAGCTGGTCGTAGTCCGTCCAGTCCACGCTGCCGTCGTCGTTGACGGCCCGGCTCCAGTCCTCGCGGCCTTGCGCGTCGATGTGGTTGGACCAAGTCCTGTCAGGGCGGACGTTGGTCTGGTCGAAGTCCGTGGCATCCCGGCTACCGTCGTCGTTGAGAGTGCTAACCCAGTCATCCCGGCCTTCCACGTCGTAGCTCGTGGTGCGTGTGGCGTAGTCCGCGTTGTCATAGGCTCCGTCGGTCTCAATGCGTCGAAGCGTATGACCGGACGCGTTGAACACCGTGGCAGTCTGGTCGCCGTTGTCGTGGGTCATGGTCACTGAACTGTTCACGACAGACCCATCGGCGTCGTAGGTGGTCTGCAACTGTTCCTGTCCATGCTCCGATGCGGGTGCCGGCGCGGCGCCACTGGACTTGATGGCTTCGGCGCTTCTCTTGCAGAAATCCAGATAGGTCTCGCCCGTCGAGGAAGTGACACTGTTTTTGTTGTTTTCACCCAAGGCGAAAGCGGCCGCGTCCTGGATTTCCTGTGTCGTATAGGATTTTCCGGATGCCTTCGCCGCATCCTCGATGGCCTTGACGATGTTGTGCGCACTGCCCTCCTGGGAATCCGAGAAGACACCGTTTCCCGACCAGCGGTCCACGAAGATCTGCTCACGCACGGTGAGTTGCCGATGCTCGGCCGCGGCCTGCGCACGGGTCGCCTCGACCAATTCGTTGCCAACCCTGACTTCGTTCAAACGCGCATAGCCTTCGGTCAAATTGCAGGCGTTCTCGTATGCGAGCTTGTCTTGCGCGGTCCAGGCATTGGCACGGGCAGTCGCGATCACGGCGCCGGGTTCCTCGACTCGGAAGTGGCCGAGTTCGTGGGCTAGAACATCGACGGTGCTTTCGGGGGTATTGAAACGGTCGGCTGCAATTTCCAAATAGCCAGACTTTTTTCCCGTCAATTCACTAGCGGCAACATAAGTATTATATTGACCGAGACCTTTCGTAGATGAGATTTCTCCGACCACAACGTGATTGTTAGCCGCATAAGCCCTAATGTCAGATTTAAGAGTTTCTGATTTATTTATCAGATTCAAAGCATCCACTGAAATTTTAAAAGCACTAAATTTATTATTCTCGTTACTTAGCCATTCGAGAGTAATCGGTGCAGTTGCAGTCATTTTTCCTCCTGTTGAAAATTACGGTAAGAAATCAGATCAAGTTTGCGTTGAATGCTAATATGTTTAACACATTCTTCGTACCGGAAATCAAAATCAACCAAGCCGCTGGGGTCCCTCATGAAAAGTCTTGGCGACTTATAAAAAATACCATAAGGATTCGATGTCGCTATTGCAGTTGATCGAGGCAACCCATTTGAAGAGCGATTGGGAACGGATATAGGCACCGCAGAGAGCCATGAATCTTTTCCGAAAATCGCAGCAACATCTTCCATCCTGACGCAGGAAACTTTAGGCTCCAGAACAATTGAAAGATATCGATCGCCTAGCTCTTTAAGTCCTTCGGGATTTTTTCGCATGAAAAGAAAACTAAGCATCCCTTTTGGAAGGTGAGCATTCTCCTCAGCGCCCGCAGCCGCCTGCACTCCCCAAGTGATACCTTCCGATGTTTTATAATTTTTTATGCCTAAAGTTCGGCTGAATAAGTGACCGGGGTCATAAAGCTCATCTGTTTCCGCAATACACCAAACCAACTCCACAATGGGATGTTTGGGTGGCAAAGTGGCAGCGCTTCGCTCAATGCAAGATTTGGCAGGCATAACCAAAGAGGCAGTCGCAGTCAAAGGTGCGGTTTCAACCGCCTGTATTCTTGGAGGAACACTGCACCCTGCAATAGCTGCGGTCAGCAGCAGCATTAAATTAATTTTTCTCGGTCTTTTCATTTCATAATTCTTTCGTTTTTAAACTCGGCATGATTTTTCCCAATGCATGCAGATGATCGGTTTACTTTTTATATTCTCCTTTCTGATAATTGCGATAATCGATAAATTCGAGATTGCGCTGTATAGCCAAGTGCGTAATACATTCTCCATATTGAAAGAAAAAATCGACCGAACCGCTCGCATCTCTCATGAAAAGACGAGGTGATTTAAAGAAAATGCCGTAAGGATTCTTCTTCTCTTTTGATATGGACAAGGTTTTGCTTGCTGTAACAGAGCCAGGCACAAAGACAGGAACAGCGGAAAGCCATGAGTCCTCTCCAAAAGTCGCTGCGATATCTGCTCTTCTCACACAGAATTTTTGATGATCGATGTCGATCGAAAGATATCGATTCCCAGGATCATTGGGCCCTTTTGGATCTTTTCGCATGAATAGAAAACTGACACCCTTTGGTAGTTTCGGGTTTTCTTTTCCATAGGCGCCGGCTTGAACCCCCCAAACAATTCCTTCAGATATCCCATATTTTTTGATGCCCAGGGTTTCTTTAAAAAGATGATCTGAATCATAAAGTTCATCCGTTTCTGCAATACACCACGCCAACTCCACAATCGGATTTTTCGGTGGAACCGCATCGGCGCTTCGTTCGACGCAAGATTTGGCAGGCATAACCAAAGGAGCAGCCGAAGCCGAAGGAACGACTTCAGCTGTCTGTGTGCCTGGAATAGCACTGCATCCTGCAATGGCAATCGCTGCCAGCAAGATCAACTCGACGTCTCTCAGTCTTTTCATTTCGTATTTCCTCCATCCTTGAACTTGATTTGATCCATTTAAATCCGAGTCGCTCACCGCTCCCTCAGACTCCGCCGGACCCCGTCGATCACCGGATCGAACATATAGCGCCACGCGCTGCGCTCGACGGTGGTGATGAACACTTCGGCCTGCATCCCCGGGATAAGCGTCAGGGTCTGGCCGGCCAGTTCGCTGGCGGCTTGCAGCGCCTGTGGACTCACGGTGATCTGCGCCACGTAATAGGGCGCGGCCGGGTTGGGGCCTCGCGGGTCGGTCAACCGGTCGGCGCCCACGTAGCTCAGCGTTCCTTCGACCTGCGGCGTGGCGCGTGCGCGGTAGGCCGTGAGCATCACGTGCGCCGGCGTGCCGTGGGCCTGGGCCTGCTGGGCATCGCGGATGTCGCCGGGCGCGATGCGAGCCTCGATCACCAGGGCCGAGTCCGCCGGCACGATCTCCAGCACCGGCTCGCGCGCGCCGATGGCAGCGCCCACCGTGTGGACCCGCAGGTCCACCACCTCGCCGGCCACCGGCGCGACGATGTGCTGACGCGCCTGGGCGTCCTTGGCCGGGCGCAGTTCCTGGGTGGTCTGCGCCAGGCGGGCCGTCACGTCCTTCAGCTCGTCGGCCGCCGCGCGGGCGAACTCGGTGCGCTGGGCCGACAGCTTCAGGCGGATGTCGGCTTCGCGCTGGCGCGCCTGCGCGAGCTGGGTCTGCGTGGCCTGCGTCCGGGCGCGGTAGTCGGCGACGACGCGTTGCAGCTCGCTCAACCGGGCCTCGCTGACGAAGCCGTCGGCCCTGAGCTTCTCGTTGGCGGCCAGGTCGCGCCGGGCCAGCTCCAGGGCCGCGCCGGTGGTGGCGATCAGCTCCTGCTGGGTGGCGATCTCGCGGCGGGTCTGGTCAAGCTGCTCGGCCAGCCAGTGACTCTGCTCGGCCTGCTGGCGAGCCCGGGCGGTGAACAGCTCCTTCTCGCGGCTCGCCAGGTTCCGGATGTGGACGACGTCGTCGTCTGACGTGAATTCGGCCAAGGACTTCAACTCCGGCACGAAGGGCGCGCCGGTGGTCTCGGCCCGCAGCCGCTGGGCCTTGAGGGCGTGGGCGGCGGCCTGCTCGCGCAGCGCCTGGGCGCTGGCGGCCACGCGCGCGTCGGCCAGCGTGACGAGGGTCTGGCCCGGCGTCACACGGTCGCCGTCCCTGACGTGGATGGCCGAGACGATGCCGCCTTCGGCGTGCAGCACCGTCTTGCGGTTGCCCAGGGACTTCACGGTGCCCTCGGCCACCACCGCGGCGGCCAGCGGCGCGAGCGCGGCCCAGGCGCTCAGGGCCAGGGCGCCGAGCACGGTGCCCGCGATGCCCAGGCGCAGGGCGCGGCGCTGTTCGAGTCGCCAGAGGGGCGAGGGAGAAGGCGACGGGACCGATGAAGACGACGGGGACAACGGGGACAACGGGGACAACGGGGACGACACAGGCTGCGAGGACGCGGCTGCGGATGGATCAGGCGCAGGAGCGTTGGCCATGAGGCTCGCGATGTCCGTCGTCATGCCTGGACCTCCTGACGAGGCGCGCTCGCCGGCTCGCCTCGGGCCTTCGGAGCCGCCTGGTTGCGCTGCGCGATCCAGCGCCGGACCTCGTCGCGCGGCCCGAAGCGCTCCACCGTGCCCCCACGCAGCAGCAGCACGTGGCTCGCCAGCGCGATCAGGTGCGCGCGGTGCGTCACGGCCACGACCGTCGAGCCCAGCCCGCGCAGCCCGTGCAGGCAGCGTTCCAGCGCCGCGTCGCCCTGGGCGTCGAGCTGGCTGTCGGGCTCGTCGAGCACGATCAGGCGCGGCGCCCCCAGGCCCGCGCCGGGCGTGGCGTAGAGCGCGCGGGCCAAGGCGATGCGCTGGCGCTGCCCACCCGACAGCGGCACGGCGCCCGGCTCGCGGCCCAGGCGGGTGTCGTAACCGCGTGGCAGGGCCGTGATCAGGTCGTGGGCACCGGCACGCCGGGCCGCCTGCACCACCGCCCGGCTCTGCGCCTCGGTCAGGGGCTCCGGCGACTGCCACAGCCGCGCGATGTTGTGGGCGATGCTGCCACCGTGCAGCAGCACCTCCTGCGGCAGGTAGCCGGTGGCTTGGCCGCGCGCCTGGGCGCCGTACTGTTGCAGTGCCGCGCCGTCGAGCACGACGTCGCCGTGGGTGGGCAGCAGAATGCCCGCGAGGACGCGCGCGAGCGTGCTCTTGCCGCTGCCGCTGTCGCCGATCACTGCCAGCATGGCGCCGGCAGGCAGCTCGAAGCTCAGGTCGTGCAGGAGGGCCGCCTCGCCCGGCGCCAGCCGGACGCCGAGGCGGGTCGCCTGGAGGTGCCCCCGGGGAGCGGGCAGCACGGTCTCGGGGCGGGAGCGGTCGGCATGGCGTTTCGCCGTCAGCAAGCGCGAGAGCCGGCCCGCCGCCTGCCGGGCCTGCAGCCCCTGCTTCCAGCCACCGATGAGGATCTCCAGCGGCATGAGCGCCTTGCCCAACAACAGGCTGCCGGCGATCATGACCCCGCCCGTCGCCTGACCCTGCAGGACCAGCCAGGCGCCGGTGCCCAGCATGGCGAACTGCAGCACCTGCCGCACGAGCTTGCCCCAGGTCCTGAGGCTGTGGCCGGGCAGTTCGGCGTCGAGCCGGGCGCGTGCCGCATCCGCCATCAAGGTGCCGAGGGCGCCGCCCACCTGGGATTGCTGGCCGTGGGCGTTGATCACTTCCGCGAACGCCGCGATTTCGCCGGCATGGCGTTGGGCCTGGCCCTGGGCCTGTTCGGCCGCCTTGCCGGGCTCGTCCAGACGCTGCTCGGTGAGCCAGGCCAGCGCGACAAGTCCCAGGATGCCCGTCAGGGCCACGCCACCGAGCAGTGGGTGGAAGGCGGCGATCACCAGCAGGTAGACCGGCGTCCACGGCAGGTCGGCGACCGCGATCGACGCGGGGCCGCCGAGGTACGCGCGCCAGACGGCCAGATCGCGCCACGTCTGCGGCGACAGGGTGTCGATCGCGGATGCCGGCGCGTCGAGCAGGAATGGCGTCAGGTCGACGACCATCCGCTGCTCCAGCCCGGTGGCGCGCGCCGCATACCAGCGCAAACGCGCCGTCTCGACCATCCACCAGGCTGCCAGCGACAGCATCGCGGCGGCCAGCAGCATCAAGAGCGTTTCGCCGCGCCGGCTGCCGAGCACCCGGTCGTAGATCTGCAGCGTGACGAGGGTCGGGATCAGCAGGAGCAGGTTCGATGCGGAACTCGCCAGGAACGCCGCGCCCGCGTCGCGCGACGAGGACCATGGCACGAGCAGAGCGGTGGGCGATCTCGGTTGGCTCGATGACATTCGATTCGCCCCTCCCTGGAGCAGCAGTGCGCGGCTCCCGGTGTGACTCACGACATCGATGTCTTCCGCGCCGACGGCGGAAATTGTGTGTAAGAAATCACTGACTTGCAGGTCTGGAACGCAGGGCGACTCGCACTACCTCGATCAAGTGCCAAGAACTTCACAGACTGGGGAATGCGCTGCGGCGGGGGCTCTGGCAGAAACTAAAGAAAAGGTTTATGCAGATCGCCTTCACACCATCCTGTGTCAGTCGATACGACTACCCAAGCACGACTGGATTGCGGTTCAGGACGCGCTGCCCGTTACCGACGTCCCCACCACCCGCCCCCCCTCGATCCGCACCACCGACTGCGCCAGCGCCTGGACGTCGCTGGGGTCGTGCGTGACCAGCAGGGTCGGCACCCGGACGCGGTCGAGCATCTCCGCCAGTTCGGCGCGCAGGCGCACGCGCAGCGGGGCGTCGAGCGCCGACAGGGGCTCGTCCAGCAGCAGCAGGCCGGGACGCGGCGCCAGGGCGCGGGCCAGCGCCACGCGCTGCCGCTGGCCGCCGGAGAGCTGGCCCGGCCGGGCGACGCGCAGGGCCTCGAGGTCGAACTGCCCCACGAGCGCGTCGATGCGCGCGCGCTGCGCCTCGTCCGGCCGCCGGCCGAGCCGGCACAGTCCGAAGGCGAGGTTCTGCTCCACCGTCAGGTGCGGGAACAGCGCGTAGTCCTGGAACACGATGCCGACGCGGCGTTCGCGCGCGGGCAGGTCGATGCCGGCGGCCGTGTCGAGCAGCGACCGGCCCGCCACGCGCGCATGGCCGCTCGCCTGCGGCAGCAGGCCGGCGACCGCCATCAGCACGGTGGACTTGCCCGAGCCCGAGGCGCCGATCAGCGCGGTGCGCATCGTCGTCGACGTGAAGCGCGCCTCCAGCGCGAAGCTGCGGCCGGACGACGCGAGCGTCGCGCGGAGGTCGATGTCGAGCACGGGCGACGTCATCTCCAGGCCTTCAGTGCTTGGCCTGCAGCAGCCGGCCCGACACCACCAGCACGACGATGCAGACCACCGAGATCGCCAGCGTCAGCCACAGCGCCTGCGCGTCGTTGCCGGCCTGCACCGCGTCGTAGATGGCGATGGAGAGCGTCTGCGTCTTGCCCGGCAGGTTGCCCGCGATCATCAGCGTGGCGCCGAACTCGCCCATGGCACGCGCGAAGGCGAGCATCAGCCCGGCGGCGATGCCGCGCACGGCCAGCGGCAGGGCGATGCGCGCGAAGACCTCGAACTCGCCCGCGCCCAGCGTGCGCGCGGCGTGCAGGAAGCGGCCGTCGACGTCCTCGAAGGCGGCGCGCGCGGCCTTGTAGATCAATGGCAGCGACACCAGCGACGCCGCGATCACCGCGCCCTGCCAGGTGAACATCAGGTTGATGCCGAACCAGCGATCCAGGTAGCGGCCGAACACCCCGTTGCGGCCGATCAGCACGATCAGGTAGTAGCCCAGCACCGTCGGCGGCAGCACCATGGGCAGCATCAGCACGGCATCGACGACGTTCCGGCCGGCGAAGCGGCGCTGCGACATCCACCAGCCCAGGGCGATCCCGACCGCTCCCGCCATCGCCGTGGCAAGCAGCGCGATCTTCAGCGTGAGCCAGAGCGGGGCAAGCAAGCGGGTCCGGTCGAGGTCAGGGCCTGGAGAAGCCGAAGCCTTCGAGGATGCGCTGGCCGGCATCGCCGCGCACGAAGGCGACGAAGTCCTTGCCGAGCGCGGCGTTCTTGCTGGTACCGATCTGCGCGATGGGGTAGCTCACCGGCGTGGCGGTCGGCACGGTCAGGGCGATGCGCGTCTTGTCCTTCTCGACGAGCGCGTCGGTGCGGTAGACGAAGCCGGCGTCGACCTCGCCCCGGGCGACGTAGTTCAGCACCTGGCGCACGCTCTCACCGTAAATCCACTTCGGCTCCAGCATGGCGGTCAGACCGGCCTCCTGCACGGCGGCCATGGTGTAGCGGCCGACCGGCACGGAGCTTGGCGTTCCGGTCGAAACCTTCTTGAAAGCCGCACCGTTCAGGTCGGCGAGCTTCTGCGGCACGGTGGGCGCCGTGGCGGGAACGATCAGCACGAGCGTGTTACGGGCGAAGTCGGCACGCGTGCCTTCGGCCAGCAGGTTGGCCTTGGCTGCGCGGTCCATCGTCTCCTGGTCGGCCGAGGCGAAGACGTCGACCGGCGCGCCCTGCTGGATCTGGGCGAGGAGCGGACCGGAGGCGGCGAAGTTGAAGGTGACCTTGACGCCGGGCCGCGTCTTCTCGAAGGCCTGGCCGATCGACTGGAAGGCGTTGGTCAGGCTCGCGGCGGCCGAGACGATCAGCTCCTGCGCGTGCGACGCGACGGTGACCAGCGACAGGGCGGTCAGCAGGGCGGCCTTGCCGAACCAGCGGGAGGGAGCGTTCATCGGGAGTTCTTCGCTTTCGCTATTCTGAAATGGAATAGCGAAATCATAGCAAGGCACGGCGGCGGGATCGGGTGGATCACCCTCCCTGTTCGACCAGGCGGGACAGCAACCGCCCCATCTGGTCGAGCATGACCGTGTGCTGCACGTGGTCGCCGATCAGCGCCTGCGTGGGCATGCCCGGATGCAGGGTTTCGACCGGCGTCTGCACGACGCGGCTGCCACCGGCCCGCGTGATGGCCTTCAGTCCCTTGGTGCCGTCGTCACCGCCCCCGCCGAGCACCACGCCGATGGTGTATTCGCCATAGAACTGCGCCGCCGACGCGAAGAGCTGGTCGGCCGCGGAGTACTGGCGGGTGATCGCGACCTCCAGGCGCGGCGTCAGGCCCAGGACGCCCGGCGCCGTGAAGACCAGGTCGCAGGCGCTGGGCGCGAGGTAGACGCGGCCCTGCAGCGTCTGGCAGCCATCGGTCGCCAGGACCGGCGTGAGATGGACGCTCTGCTTCGAATGGACGCGCACCAGCCTGTCGAGCGATTCGTCGGCGTGCCCGTGCACGACCGCCACGGCCAAGGCGGGAAATCGCTGCGGCAGGGCGTTGATCAGCCGGACCAGGGCGTCGATGCCTTCGATGGACCCCGCGACGACGACGACGGGCAATGTGGGAGGCGTGGACATGCTGGAGCCCCGGATGGATGTGCCTCAGCTTGGACGACGGCGTTCCCGCTCCCGTAGGACAAGAGCCGCAGATGGCACCGACAACAGGTCGAACCGGCCATCGAACCGAGTCGGGGAATCGCAGTTGAATACCGTCGCGTTAGACACGTCGTCGGTGTCTCGATGAGCTCATGAAAAGACGGTCATTACGGCCTTCCGACGCATCCTAAGTCGCCGAGAATCCTAGAATGAATGCCGATCCTCCCGAGTCTCCGGCCTCGATGTCCGTCGGTGTCGGCCGTCGGGACATCCTGGCAATTCCCCCGTCGGCACGCGCCGGCCGGGCCGTCGAATCGCGGTGAGAGGCGCAATGGGAACCGCAGTGACGAGCGATTCCGCGGGCCTTCGCACCGGCTTCCGTCTCGCATGACCCGAATGAAACTTCCGCAGCGCCATCCCGCCATCCACGTCGATCCGGAAGGCGCCCGTTGATCGACATCGACTACAACCTCTGGGTCGTCGGGCTGTCCTTCGCAATCGCCAGTTTCGCCTCCTACGTGGCACTGGACCTGGCCAAGCGGGTGCGCACGACCGATCGCGTGCTGGCCCGCGTGTGGTGGGGCGGCGGGTCGGCCGCCATGGGCACCGGCATCTGGTCGATGCATTTCGTGGGCATGCAGGCCGCCGCCTTCCCGTTCGCCGTCGGCTTCGGCTATGCGCTGACCGGCCTGTCCTGGTTCGCCGCCGTGGCGGTGTCGGCCATCGCGCTGTTCATCGCCAGCCGGTCGCGCCTGTCGTGGAAGCGCCTGATCGGCGGGGCGCTGGCCATGGGCGCCGGGATCTGCACCATGCACTACATCGGCATGGCGGCGATGGACATGGCCCCGGGCATCCGCTGGTCGGCGGGCTGGGTGGCGGCGTCGGCCTTCATCGCCGTGGCCGCCGCCGCCGCCGCGCTCCTGATCTTCTTCGGCCTGCGGCGCCTGCAGGGCGGCGCCGCGCGCTGGGGGCAACTGGCCGCGGCGCTGGTGATGGGCGCCGCCGTCTGCGGCATGCACTACACGGGGATGGCCGCGGCGGGCTTCGTCGACCCGTCGGTCTGCCTGAGCGTGGACGAGCTGCGCGGCGACAGCCTGGGCATGCTGGTCGCCGGGGCCACCATCGTGCTGTTGGCCATCACGAGCTTCACCTCGGCGATCGACGCCCGCATGCAGGACCAGGCGGCCGTCCTCACCGCGTCGCTGCAGCACGCCAACGCCGAACTCAAGCAGCTGGCCTTCAAGGACCCGCTGACGGGCCTGGCCAATCGGCTCCTGTTCGACGACCGCATGAGCGCGGCGGTGGAACGCTGCACGCGCGACGATGCCTCGCTCGCCTTGCTGTTCATCGATCTCGACGGCTTCAAGCCCGTGAACGATTCCTTCGGACACGGCTTCGGCGACGACGTCCTGCGCGAGATGGCGCGCCGGCTCGCCCTGCAGGTGCGCGCGGCCGACACGGTGGCGCGCGTGGGTGGCGACGAGTTCGTGCTGCTGCTCGAAGGCAACCCCGACGCCACGGCCGCCGCACTGGTGGCCCAGCGCATCATCGACGCGCTGGTGAAGCCGGTCGTCCAGCACGACCACGAGGTCCGCCTGTCCTGCTCCATCGGCGTCGCCATGTTCCCGGCGGACGGGCCGCGCGACAAATGGCTGACCAATGCCGACGCGGCGATGTATGCCGCCAAGCGCATGGGCGGCAACCGCTTCGCCTTCTTCGCGCGGCACATGAATGCCGGCGCGCACGAGCGGATCGAATTGCGCAACGACCTGCGCCAGGCGATCGAAGCCGGCATGCTGACGCTGCACTACCAGCCCAAGGTGAGCTCCGACGACAACGTGATCACCGGCGTGGAGGCGCTCGCGCGCTGGCACCACGTGGCGCGCGGCATGGTCAGCCCGGGGGTGTTCATTCCCATCGCGGAGAGCTTCGGCCTCATCAATGCCTTGGGCCAGTGGGTGCTGCAGGAGGCCTGCCGGCAGATGGCGCGATGGCGCGACGAGGGGCTGACGATGCGGGTGGCGGTCAATCTGTCGGTGCACCAGTTGCGCCAGGCCGACCTGGCGCAGCGTGTCGAGCAGCTGCTCGCCGAGCATCGCCTCGATCCGTCGCAACTGATCCTGGAGATCACCGAATCCGCCGCCATGGAGGACGCGGGCAACACCCTGGAACTGTTCGAGCGGCTCGGCCGCATCGGCGTCAAGCTCTCGATCGACGACTTCGGCACCGGCTATTCGAGCCTGTCGTACCTGCGGCGGCTGCAGGTCAGCCAGTTGAAGATCGACCAGTCCTTCGTGCGCGACCTGGAGACCAGCGCGGACGCCCGCATCATCGTCAAGGCCGTCATCAACCTAGCGCACGCCCTCAACCTGAGCGTCGTGGCCGAGGGCGTCGAGACCGCGGCGCAGCGCGACGTCCTGACCGCGATGGATTGCGACGAACTGCAGGGCTACTTCTACGCCAGGCCCATGACGGCGGAAGCGCTCGGCCGATGGTCGCGCGGCATCGATCGCCCGCGCGACATCCGCTTCGCCGACCCCGAGGGCGTCGGCGTGGCGTGCGCCGACTCGACGTCCACCGCTTGATCGGGCGGCCGGTCGGGGCGAAGTCCCTCCGAGTTGCTCGAAAACTAGCTACTTTGGTACTAACCGAGTAACATGATGTCATGACATCGTGTGGCTTCGCTCCAGGCTCCGCACCGGCGACCCGCCGGGGCAAGAACCTGCCGCGCGGCTTCTTCCATTCGGTCACTCCTCCATGAGACACGGGTCGCCCGCGCGACCGACCCGCCGTACCGATCGCACCGGCATCCGTCCGGTGCCTTTCGCGCCCTTGCTTCGAGATTGACCCGACGACCCGTCGGGCCGGTCCACGGGTCGCGTGCGCCTTCGCCGGCGACACGCGGCACGCTGACCGGGCATGCGTCCATGCGCTTCCGCGGCGACCCCGAACCTCGAACGAGCCGGTTTCCGACCGCACGACGCCGCCACCTCGGGCGCCGCGTGCCGCGACGGCCACCGGGACATCGTTCGACACCTTCCTCGATCCAGTCCAGGTGGAACGACCGTGACCGACACCCTTTTTCCGCTCACCACGGTGGCCGCGATGGCCGCCTGCTTCCTGCTCGTCGCGCTGGCGAGCGCCGGCCTCGTCGCGCGCTGGCGGCCCGCGCTGGCGAGCGGGAGCCCGCCTCCCACCGCGTGGATCGACGGCCTGCGCGGACTCGCCGCCGCGCTCGTGCTGATGAACCACGTCCCGCTGGTCATCGCCAACCACCTGCACCTCGCGCCGACGATCGACCCCGAGGCCACGCGCTGGGCCAACTACCTGGGCGTCGTCGGCGTCCAGCTGTTCTTCTGCATCACCGGCTTCCTCTTCGCCGGCAAGATCCTGGGCTCGCGCAACGTCGACTGGACCGACTTCTTCGTGCGCCGCATCCGGCGCCTGGTGCCGGCCTACGCCCTGGCCGTGCTCGCGGCGCTGGTCGTCGGCGCCGTGGTGGTCGATGCCGACCTCGACCACCTGAGGTCGGCCCTGGCGGCGTTGCCGCACATGATGTCCTTCGGCATCTTCGTCCTGCCGGCGGTGGAGGGCTTCGACATGGGCCGGCTGCTGGGCGTGAACTGGACGCTGGCCATCGAGTGGCGCTTCTACGCGGTGCTGCCGCTGCTGTTCGCGCTGCGGCGCTCCGGGCACATGAACGGACCGTTGGCGCTGCTGTTCTTCACCCTCCTGCTGGTGCCGGTGCTGGGCGCGGGCATCTGGCTGTACTTCATCGTCGGCGCGGCGGCGACGCTGCTGCCCAGGGCGGTGCCGGCCCGCGCGCTGCGCGCACCCCTGGCGCTCCTGGCGGCGGGCGCGGCGCTCTCGATGGCGCTCAACTGGGAGGGCCTGGCGTCGCACAAGGTCGCGCAGGGCCTGCACGTCGCCGTGCTGTTCGTGTCGCTGTGCCTGCTCGGACCGCGCTGGCCGGCCCTGCGCGCCGTGACGGCCCTGGGCACGATCAGCTACAGCCTCTACCTGCTGCACATGACGGTGCTGTTCGTCCTCTTCGGCCTGTGCCACCGCTTCCTGTTCGACGTCACCGCACTGCCGGCGGCGGGCTTCGCGCTCCTGGGCGGCCTGGGCGTGGCTTTGTCCGTGCTGCTGGCCGCGCTGTCCTGCGAACACGTCGAGCAGCGTTTCATGAGCGGCGGCAGGCCCCCGGAAGGCGCGTCGGGCGCCGCGTTCAGTCCCGTGGTCACCCGCGACGACCTGATGCGCGACCCGCCCCTCGCCGGGCAGGGCGAGCGGCGGCGCCGGCACGTGCGGCTGGTGGGCGGCGCCGGCAGGAAGAAGGCCGCGGCCCAGCGAACGCGGCCGGCCGATCGCGCCGGGAAGACGCTGCCGGGGTCCGTGTGATGGCCGGCCGCGACAGCTCCTCCTCCGCGCGGCCGGGCCTTCCCGGCGCGACGCGGACGATCCACAACCGGCTCGACGCCGTCGACCTCGACGGCCGCCCGCACGTCATCCTGGTCGAGAGCACCCGACGCGTGACGCGGACCGCGCGCGGCGCCGTCGTGCAGACGGGCGGCGATCGCTTCTTCCTGGCGGCCACCCTGCAGCCCCTGGAACTCGATCCCGCGACCGCCAGGCTCCGCACCCGGGACGGCCGCCAGGAGTTCACCTTCAAGTTCGGCTGATCCGGCCCGCCACGGCGACGCCGGTCGGCGCCGCCCCGCTTCGCCGCGCGGACGGGTCGGCCGCTTCGCGCTCTTTTCCCACAGCGATCGATCCTGTCCTTCGACGGACGCGCCAAGCGCGGGACCGCATCCTGATCGCCGTCGCATCCCGCGACCTGGACGACACGATGGACCCCTCGAGCACGACGCCCCCCTCCCCCGCCTCCGCCTCCGCCTCCCCCGCTTCCCCGGACCAGCGGTTCATCGACTTCGCGCAGGAGGTCTTCCAGCTGGCGCGCACGGGCGACGCCCCGATGCTGGCGCGCCTGCTCGACAAGGGCCTGCCGCCGAACATGAGCAACCACAAGGGCGACACCCTGCTGATGCTCGCCGCCTACCACGGCCAGGTCGAGGCGACCCGGGTCCTGCTGGCAGCCGGCGCCGAACCCGACCGCTTCAACGACATGGCGCAGACGCCCCTCGGCGGAGCCGCCTTCAAGGGTTACGTTCCCATCGTCGAGCTGCTGCTGGCCCACGGGGCCCGAGCGGATTTCGCGCCGCCCGGGGGCAAGACGCCGCTGATGTTCGCGGCCATGTTCAACCGGCGCGAGATCGTGGAGATCCTGCTGGTGCGCGGCGTCGATGCGGACGCGAAGAGCTCGGAAGGCCTGTCCGCGCTGGACCTGGCACGCAGCATGGGCGCCGCCGACACCGCCGCGTACCTGGAAGCCCGCGGCGTGGACGGCGACGCGGCCTGAGGGCCCGCCGCTACCGCGTAGGGGCGGGGTCGAGGACGTCGCGCTCGTCGGATTCGCCGGACGCGCCGCCGCGCCGCAGCAGGTAGCTGTCCATGATCCACCCGTGCGCCCGGCGGGCCTCGGCGCGGGCCCGGACGATGCGCGGCCCCGCGTCGGCGAGCGGACCGGCGATCAGCAACTGGTTCGGCATGCCGAGGTACGCCGCCCAGTAGATGGTCACGTCGCGATCGGGCAGGTGCTGGAAGGCGCAGTCGCCGTCGAGCAGCACCACCACCGTGTCCAGGCCGGGCGGCCAGCCGCCGGCCTTCAGCCGCCGTCCGGTCGTGATCAGGACCGGCGCGCCCAGGGTGTTGAGCGGGATCGCGTGCGCGGCGGTCAGCAGCTGGACGCTGGTCAGGCCCGGGATCACCTCGATGCGCAACGCCAGCCCGGCCTCCTGCAAGCGCTGCGCGATGCGCAGGCTGGAGTCGTAGAGGGACGGGTCGCCCCACACCAGCAGCGCGACGCGGCCGCCGCGCGGCAGGTGGAGGGCGATCCGTTCGGCCCACGCGTCGGCGATGGCGTCGTGCCACGCGTGCACGCCATCGAGATAGCGCGGCGCGCCGACGTCGCGCACCGGCAGGTCGAACTCGACCAGCCGGGTGGCGTCGCCGACATGCGTCGCGCAGATCGTGCGGCGCAGCTCGGCCAAATCGGCCTTGTCCGCGCCCTTGCGCGGGATCAGGACCAGGTCGGCGTCCTGGAGCACGCGGACGGCCTGGAACGTCAGGTGCTCGACGTTCCCGGTGCCGATGCCGATCAGCTTGAGTTCGATCATGGCGTCGACCTGCCGGTCGGCGACCTCGTTCAGGCCGCGTGGTGCAGGCGCCGCGCGAACACCAGGGCGCCGCTCGATCCCGCGCGCCCGCGCAAGCGCTTCGCCGCCGCCAGCACCGCCAGGTCGACCAGGGGTTCCAGCAGCACCACCGTCATGTAGGCCGCGCCGAAGCTGGCCACCGACTGCAGGATCTCCACGCCGGCACCGCGGCCGTAGATCGTCCAGAACGCCACCCAGGCGACGATGCCGCCCTGGAACACCAGCGACATCTTCAGCACGTGCCCGTAGCCGAGTTCGACGTAGGGCCGGTCGGCCGGCAGCACGCGCCGGGCCACGGCCTGCATGGCGAACAGCGCGGCCAGCAGGGTCGTGACGTTCATGCCGTACTGCGGCAGGTCCTGCGGCTCGAAGAACAGGCCCTGCAGCGCCAGCCCCGCCGCCAGGCCGATGGCCGTGGGCGCGGCGCCCAGGATCAGGAACAGCGACGACCCGAGGATCAGGTGCACCTCGGACACGCCGACGGGTGCGTGCGGGAACACCTCGAAGAACACGAACACCAGCAGAGTGGCGATCGCGCCGCGCAGCGCCAGCGATCCGGCGCCTTCCCGGCGGACGTGATCGAGCGCGGATTTCGCCGCGCAGAGCGCGCAGGCGCTCGCGGTGGCATAGGACAGCAGCATCTTGGTGCCGTCGACGATTCCAGGTTCCATGTGCATGGGGGTACTCCTTGGGGGGTGGGGGGTGGGGGTTGAGGGAAAAAGGGGCAAGAGGGATCGGGGAACGGCGTCAGGCGTCAGGCGTCAGGCGTCGGGCGTCGGGCGTCGGGCGTCGGGCGTCGGTCGACGCGTCCACGGCGGCGGCCGTCGGCCGGAAGCGGCGGTCGTAGTCGGCGGCGTAGAGCCGGCTGTCGGCGAAACCCTCCGCCGCCAGGGCCGGGCCGACCAGGATCAGCGCCGTGCGCTCCACGCCCTCGCCCATCGCCACCGCGATGGTGTCCAGCGTGGCGCGGACGATCCGCTGGTCGGGCCAGCTCGCGCGATAGACCACGGCGACCGGGCACCCGCCGCCGTGGAACGGCACCAGCTCGGCCGCCACCTCCGCCAGCCGGTGGATCGACAGGTGCAGCGCCAGCGTGGCGCCGGTGGCGGCGAAGGCCGCCAGGGTCTCGCGCTCGGGCATGGCCGACGCGCGGCCCGACGTGCGCGTCAGGACGACCGACTGCGCCAGTCCCGGCAGCGTGAGCTCGGTGCCGAGCGCGGCGGCCGCGGCGGCGAAGGACGGCACGCCGGGCGTGACGGTGTACGGGATGTCCAGGGCGCGCAGCCGACGCAGCTGCTCGCCCATCGCCGACCAGACCGACAGGTCGCCGGAATGCAGCCGCGCCACGTCGTGCCCGGCCGCGTGGGCGGCGACGAACTCGGCGACGATGGCGTCGAGGTCGAGCGGCGCCGTGTCGACGATGCGGGCGCCGGGCGGGCAATGCACCAGGATCTCGCGGGGCACCAGCGAGCCGGCGTAGAGGCAGACGGGGCAGCGCGCGATCAGGTCGCGCCCGCGCAGGGTCAGGAGGTCGGGCGCGCCCGGACCGGCGCCGATGAAATGGATGGTCATGGTGAGGAACGCGCCGGTGACGGCGGCGATGGCGGTGAGGATGGTGGGGTCCCGACGGCGAGCGCGCAGGTAGCCAGCCGGTCGGCCGACACCGCGCGCGGACGGGCGATCCGGGCGTCCGGCGCGCCGTGCATGCGCGCGGCGGCCAGGGCGGCCGCCTCGGCGGTGCTGCCGGTGCCGCGCAGCGCGCGCACCCGGGCGTGGTCGGTCGGCGTGGGCGTGGCCCGCATGCGGTCGTCCGGCACGGCGCAGACCGGCACGCCCAGCGCGTCGGACAGCGCGCGCAGGCAGGCCGCGTCGGCCTTGTCCCGGGCGGTGGCCAGCAGCGCGACCGGCCCCGGCGCCGGTCCGGGATGGGACGCCGCGACCGCCTCGATCGCACGATCGAGCGCGTCGCGCAGCGACTCCGGCGTCGCGCCGCGTCGGAAACCGAAGCCGGCGACGGTCATCGCACGACGCTCCACTGCACGATCGGGTAGGCGGAGCGCCAGCCGCGGCGCGTGCCCAGCGGCGCGGCCTCGGCCAGTTCGATGCGGCTGAGGCTGCCGCCGGCGCGGGCGTGCCAGTCGGCGAGCAGGGCCTCGGATTCCAGCGTGACGGCGTGGGCGACGACGCGGCAGCCGGGCGGCAGCGTCCGCCACAGGTGGGTCAGCAGGGCCTCGCCGAGTCCGCCGCCGACGAAGACGGCATCCGGCACCGGCAGGCCGGCCAGGACCTCGGGCGCGCGGCCCTCGACCAGCACCAGGCGGTCGACGCCCAGCCGGTCGGCATTGCCGCGCAGCCGCGCCGCGCGTTCCGGGTCGGCCTCCACGGCGACGGCCTCGCACGCCGGATGCCGCAGCAGCCATTCGATGCCGATCGACCCGGACCCGGCGCCGATGTCCCACAGCCGCTCGCCGGGCCGGGGCGCCAGCGCGCACAGGGCCAATGCCCGCACCTTCCGTTTGGTCAGCTGGCCGTCGTGCGCGAAGGCGTCGTCCGGCAGGCCCGTGCCGCACGGCAGGCCCCCGGTGCCGGCCACCTGGAGCGCCACGGCCGCCGGATGCCGCACGTCGGCGAGATCGAAGGCCGACGCGACGACGTCGCGCCGCCGCTCGCGCGGCCCGCCCAATGCCTCGAGCACGCTCATCGTGCTGGCGCCGGCGCCGTGGTCGACCAGGTAGCGCGCCAGCGCCGCCACCGCGTCGCCGTCGCGCAGCAGCACCAACAGCCGGCCACCGGCGGCGAGGTGCGGCCGCAGGCGCGCCAGCGGCGCGGCGTGCAGGCCCAGGCAGGTGAGCCGTTCCAGCGGCCAGCCCAGGCGCGCCGCGGCCAGCGCGAAGGTCGACGCGGCGGGCAGCGCCCGCCACTCGCCGCGGTCGAGATGCCGTGTCACCGACGTGCCGGCGCCGAACCAGAACGGATCGCCCGACGCCAGCATCGCCACGCGGCGCCCGCGCCGGGCCAGTAGGATCGGGACGCCGTCGGCGAAGGGCACCGGCCACTCGACGCGTTCGGCGCCCAGGCCGGGCAGCAGCGCCAGGTGCCGCGCGCCGCCCATCACCACCTCGGCCGCGTCGAGCGCCGCGCGCGCCGCCGGGGTCAAGCCCGCCCAGCCGTCCTCCCCCACGCCGATGATCGTCAACCACGCCCGTTCCTCGATGCCCTCAGCCATGCGCCACGTCCTCGTCCTGGGCGGCACGCTGGAGGCGAGCGCGCTGGCGCAGGCCCTCGCCGATCGCGGCGAGCGCGCCGTGCTGTCGTATGCCGGCCGCGTCGCCCGGCCCCGGGCGCAGCCGGTCCCGGTGCGCGTGGGCGGCTTCGGCGGCGCGGCCGGCCTGGCGCGCCACCTGCGCGACCACGCCGTGACGCACCTGGTGGACGCCACGCACCCGTTCGCCGCGCGGATGAGCGCCAACGCCGTGGCGGCCTGCGCCGAGACGGGCGTGCCGCTGCTGGCATTGACGCGGCCCGCGTGGCGTCCGGACGCGGGCGACGACTGGACGACCGTGCCCGACATGGACGCCGCCGTCGCCGCGCTGGACGGACCGCCCCGGCACGTGCTGCTGGCGCTGGGCCGCATGCACCTGGCCGAGTTCGCGGCGCGGCCCCGGCACCACTACGTGCTGCGCCTGATCGATCCGCCCGAGGCGCCGCCGCCCCTGCCGCGGCACACGGTGGTCGTCGCGCGCGGACCGTTCGACGTCGCGGGCGACACCGCGCTGCTGCGGGCGCACCGCATCGACCTCGTCGTCTGCAAGAACGCCGGCGGCAGCGGCGCGGACGCCAAGCTGCGCGCCGCGCGCGACCTCGGCCTGCCCGTGCTGATGGTGGCCCGCCCCCCGCTGCCCGCGCGGCGCGAGGTGGCGCGCGTGGCCGACGCGCTGCGCTGGCTGGACGACACGCCGCCTCATGCGCCCGCCCCGCGCGGCGCCGAGCGCGGCGTGTAGACCCAGGGCGCGCCGTCGCGCTCGACGGTCCGCGTCAGGCTCGACCCGACGATGACGACGGTGCGCATGTCGGCCATCTCGGGCCGCGCGTCGGGCAGCGCCACCACGCGGATGCGTTCCTCGGGCGTGGACACGGCGCGGGCGAAGATCACCGGCCGCGCCGGCCCCCCCGCCGCCTCGGTGGCCTCGCGCAGCACCGTCAGCGCGCGCGCGAAGCCCTCCGGGCGCGCCACCGAGCGCGGGTTGTAGAACGCCATCGCGAAGTCGGCCTCCACGGCCAGCCGCAGGCGTCGCTCCACCAGCGCCCAGGGCTTGAGGTTGTCCGACAGGTTGATGGCGCAGAAGTCGTGCCCCAGCGGCGCCCCGGCGCGCGCGGCGGCGGCGAGCATGGCCGTGATGCCGGGCAGCACCCGCACGTCGAGACCGCGCCAGGCGACGTCTCCCGCCTCCAGCGCCTCGAAGAGCGCCGAGGCCATCGCGAACACGCCGGGGTCGCCCGAGGACACCACCACCACGCGCCGGCCGGCCGCCGCCAGGCGCAGCGCGAGGGTCGCGCGGTCGAGCTCGACGCGGTTGTCGCTGGCGTGCAGCGCGAGGCCCGGGCGCGGCGCGACCCGCGCCACGTAGGGGAAGTAGCCCACCACGTCGGTGGCCTCGGCCAGCGCCGCGCTCACCTCGGGCGTCGTCTGCTCGTCCGCGCCGGGGCCGAGTCCGGCGACGACCAGCCAGCCGGCGGCCGGGGCGCCGCCGCCGGCGCGCATCGCGGGCGCGCTCACGGCCGCCGCCCCTGGCCGTGCACCAGCACGATCGAGAAGTACGGCGTGACGCGGTCCCCGGCCTCGGCCAGCCGCACCACCTTCTGGCCGGGCATGGTGGCGAACTCGACCAGCCAGGCGTCCTCCAGCCGCCCCGCCGCCGCCAGGGCGCGGCGCACCTTGTCGAGGTGGCGACCGATCTTCATCACGACCAGCGCGTCGCTGTCGGCCATGTGGCGCGCGAGGCGCTCCTGCGGCAGCGTTCCCGCCAGCACGGTGAGCACGTCGTCGCCCCAGGTGATGGGCACGCCCGTGGCCGTCCAGGCGCCCGACATGCCGGTGATCGCCGGCACCACCCGCACCGGGTGCGTGCCGGCCAGGCGGGTGTAGAGGTGCATGAACGAGCCGTAGAAGAACGGATCGCCCTCGCACAGCACCACCACCTCGTGCCCGGCGTCCGACAGCGCGCGCAGGCGCGTCGCGCATTCGGCGTAGAACGCCGACAGCAGTTCGTTGTAGGCCGGGTCGTGCAGCGGGATCTCGGTGGTGACCGGGTACTCCATGGCGAGCTCCACCGCGCCGGCGGGCAGCAGCCCCTCGACGATGGTGCGCGCCTGCCCGGCCCGCCCGGCCTTGCGGAAGTAGGCGACGTGGGTGGCGCCGCGCAGCAGGCGGTGCGCGCGCACGGTCATCAGGTCGGGATCGCCCGGGCCGAGACCCAGGCCGTAGAGCGTGCCGCGCGACGTCATTCCTGGCGGCTCCCCAGCGCGTTGACCGCGGCCACCGTGATCGCGCTGCCACCCAGGCGGCCGGCCACGATGCAGCAGGGCACCGGCTGCTCGGTCCACAGCGCGTCCTTCGATTCCGCCGCGCCGATGAAGCCGACCGGACAGCCGACGATCGCGGCCGGCCGCGGGCAGGCCGGGTCCCGCAGCATGTTGAGCAGGTGGAACAGGGCGGTCGGGGCGTTGCCGATGGCCACCACGGCGCCCTTGAGGTGCGGCCGCCAGATTTCGAGCGCGGCGGCCGACCGGGTGGTCGACAGGGCCGCCGCCAGGGCCGGCACCGCCGGCGCGTGCAGCGTGCACACGACCTCGTTGTCGGCCGGCATGCGCGAGCGGGTGATGCCCTCGGCGACCATGCGCGCGTCGCACAGCACGGGCGCGCCGGCGACCAGCGCCTCCCGCGCCGCGCGGACGAAGCCCGGGGAGAAGCGCAGGTGCGCCTCCAGGCCGATCAGGCCGGCCGCGTGGATCATGCGCACCGCCACCGGCTCGTCGTCGGCGTCGAAGCGCGCGAGGTCGGCCTCGGCGCGGATCATGGCGAAGGAGCGGCGGTAGATCTCCGCGCCGTTGGTTTCGTAGACGTGCATCAGGGCGTTCCAGCGAGCGAGCGCAGTGTTTCTCGCAGTGTTTCTTCCACGGACATCCGGCCGCGCACGGGCGCGTCCCAGGCGCGGCCCTGGCGCACCAGGTCGAAGGCGCCGTCGCGGCCGACCAGCGTGACGTCGGCCGGCCGCGCGCGCGCGCAGCCCTTGGCGCACCCGGAGACATGCAGGCTCGGGCGCGCGCCGCCGCCGCCCAGCGAGTCGAGCGACGCCGCCAGGGCGCGGGCGAGCGCATGGGTCGCCACCGTCGCCGAGGCGCAGGCGGGCGCGCCCGGGCAGGCGTCGACGCGCAGCAGCGGATCGTCGGCCACGGCGATGAACGGGCCCGACGCGCACGACCGCCCGCCTTCGAGGACCAGCGCGCGGGACGGCGTCAGGCGCAGGGCCACCGCGCCGCCGTCGCGCAGCAGCGCGGCGAGCGCGCCGGCCTCGATCCGGCCGAAGGGAACGCCCAGGACCGGGCCGAGCGGCGACGGGCCGGGCGCCGGCAGCGGCGCCGCGTCGGCGGCCGGTTCGAGCGGCCACGGGCCTCCGGTCCAGTCCATGACCCGCCGATGGGCCCGCATCCGCCGCGAGGCCGGCCGGACGGCATCGGCCGTCGACGCGAACCAGCGCGCCATCGCCAGCGCCGTGTCCACCGCCGCCGCGCGGGCGACGGCATGCCCGGCCGGCGCGCCGTCGGCCCGCACGATCAGGCCGCCCGAGCGGGCGCGCTCGACACGCACGTCGGCCGGGGCGTCGGCCAGCACCGGCGCCGGCCCGGCGTCGACGGCGAAGCCGAACTTGGGCGGCAGCGCCGGCAGCTCGCCCAGGCGCGACAGCAGCTCGACGGCGACGGCCTCGGTGTCGTCGCCCGCGCGCCAGTCGGGCGCGACCAGGACCGCCGGCCGGGTCTCCACGGCCGCGTCCGGGTCGACCAGCCCCAGGGCGCACAGCGCCTCGACCACGGCGGCGTGGTCGCCGGGCCGCACGCCGCGCAGCTGCAGGTTGGCGCGATGGGTCAGGTCGACGAGTCCCGTGCCGAGGCGCCGCGACAGCTCGCACAGTCCCAGCGCCTGCGCGCGCGTCAGGCGCGCCAGCCGGGGCCGCACGCGCACCAGCAGGCCGTCACCGGAGGCCATCGCGCGGTGGGCGCCGGGGCACCAGCCCTTGGCCTCGGGGCGCGGGCCGGTCGACGCGGACCGTGCCTCCGGCTCGCCGGCCTCGGCCGGCAATGCGCGCGCGTGCATCACGCGGCCACCGCCGGCAGCGCCGCCAGCGCGGGCGGCAGCTTGGCGAGGATGCCCCCGCGCAGGCGCTCCGGGCGCTGGCTGCGCGGCAGGGCGCCGTCGACGTGGAGGGCGTGCAGCGCGGCGCAGGCCAGGACCTGCGCCGCCGTCTCCGCGTCGGCGTCCAGGTCGCCGAAGTAGTAGGTCGGCTTGCCCGACGCCTGCAGCGCGACCGTGCAGGCCCGCCCGCAGCCGCTCATGCAGGCGATGCCGCGCACCCGCAGGCCGGCGTCCGGCCGCCGTTCCTGCAGCGCCAGCACGTGCGCCAGCAGGACCTGGCCGGCGGCGGGCGGTTCGCGCGACGCGCCCGCCGGACGGCAGGTGGTGCAGACGATGAGTTCGGTGACGGGTGCGTTGGTCGCTTCGTGGGACATGGCGATGGGAAAGGGGAAATCGTTCGGGACGGTCAGGACCTGGCGCGGTGGTGCTCGGCGCCCCAGCCCCGTGCCCAGTCGGCGCAGCGTCCGAGGGCGCGCGCGGGATCGTCGAAGTCGACGACGACCACGTGGCGCGCCGCCGCCGGCGCGGCCGGCCGCTCCAGCGTGCGGCCGTCGGTCAGCAGCCACAGCCACGACTCGACCGGACCCTCGCGGCGCTCGGCGCGGCGCAGCAGCCGGTCGGCCTCGGCCAGGGCGTGGGTCACGGGCGTGCCGCCGCCGCCGCCCAGGGGCCGCACCTTCTCGCGGCCGGACGCCCGCGCCGGACCCGGCGGCAGCCGCAGTTCGACCCCCTGCCCGCCGAAGCACAGCAGGGCCACGCGGTCGCCGGCGCGCGCCGCCCGCTCGATCAGCGCGGCCGCGTGCCCCTTGGCCAGCGCCAGGCCGCCGCGCCGGCGCATCGAGCCGGAGGTGTCGAGCACGATCAGGTGCAGGCGCGCCGGTTCCACGGCATGCCGGACGTGGCGCAGGTGCTCGGCCCGCAGCGGTCCGGCGCCCTTGGCCAGCAGCGTGGGCAGCCAAGCGATGCGCGCGCCGGCGGGCGCGGGCACCGCGTCCGTGGACGACGGCCGTGGCGCGACGGGGGGGTCCGGCCACCGCAGCCCTGCGCGCCCGGGGCGCACGAGGCGGCTGCGGTGGCTCATGCTTTTTTTGCCGGCCATCCTTGCGTGGCGACGACGCGGGTGAGGGTTTCGGCCACCGGCGGGAGCGCGCCCCAGTCGCCCATGGGCGACGCGTCGGCGGAGACATCGCCGTCGGGCCCCGCGCGCCCGGACCGATCGCCGTCCGCCGGGGGCGGCGTCCCGCGCGGGCCGGCGGCGGGCGCCGGCGCCGGGGCGCTCACGCCCTCCCCCCGGCGATGCGCGAGCGCGAGTTCGGCGACCTCGTCGACGTCGCCGGCCGCGACCTCGTCGCGGCCCGCCAGCGCCGCCAGCGCGCGCGCCGCCCGCAGCATCACGAGGTCGGCGCGCAGGCCGTCCACGCCGGCCGCGAGGGCGAGCGCGGCGGCGCGCTGCAGCACCGCGTCCGGCCACGCGATGCGCGGCAGCAGCGCCTGCGCCGCGACCACCGCGCCGGCCAGGCGGGCCTGCTCGCCGGCATGGTCGCGGGCGAACGCCGCCGGGTCGGCGTCGAAGCGCAGGCGGGTGCGCAGGATCTCCGTGCGCTGCGCCGCGTCGGCCGGATTGGCCAACGTCACCGACAGGCCGAAGCGGTCGAGCAGCTGGGGCCGCAGCTCACCCTCCTCCGGATTCATGGTGCCGACCAGCACGAAGCGCGCCGCGTGCCGGTGCGAGATGCCGTCGCGCTCGACGGTGTTCACGCCGCTGGCGGCGGCATCCAGCATGGCGTCGACCAGCGCGTCGGGCAGCAGGTTCACCTCGTCGACGTACAGCACGCCGTGGTGGGCGCGCGCCAGCAGGCCGGGCGCGAGCCGCAGGCGGCCGTCGCGCAGCACGTCCTCGACGTCCAGCGTGCCGACGAGCTGCTCGACCGAGGCCGACAGCGGCAGCGTGACGAAGGGCGCCGGCGACGCGGCGGGCGTCGCCGGCAGCAGCGCGGCCAGGGCCCGCGCGGCGGTCGACTTGGCCGTGCCGCGCGGACCGCCGACCAGCACGCCGCCGATCGCCGGGTCGACGGCCGCGAGCAGCAGCGCGCGCCGCAGCAGCGGTTGCCCGACCAGCGCGGCGAAGGGAAAGTCGGCGTGGCCGGCGGCCTCGACCGGCACGGTGGTTGCGGATGTCATGGCAGCGGCCCTTCGCCGTGTTCCTCGAGCCGGCGCTCCAGCGCCAGGAGGTGGTGTTCGATGCGCGCCCGGTGGTCGCCCGGTTCGCGCCACATGCCGCGCCGCACGGCGTCGAGCAGGCGCTCGCCGATGCCGCGCAGGGCCAGCGGGTTGTGCCGCTGCAGGAAATCGCGGACCGCGTCGTCGTGCAGGTAGGCGTCGGCCACCAGCGCGTACTGGTGGTCGCCCACCACGTCGGTGGTGGCGCCGTAGGCGAACAGGTTGTCGACCGTGGCGGCGATCTCGGCGGCGCCCCGGTAGCCGTGGCGCTGCGCGCCCGCGAGCCACTTCGGGTTGACCGCGCGGGAGCGCACCACGCGCGCGACCTCCTCGCGCAGGGTGCGGATGCGCGGCGAGCCCGGCACGCTGAAATCGCCGTGGTAGAGCGCGGCCGGCGCGCCCGCGAGCTGCGTCACGGCGGCCGCCATGCCGCCCTGGAACTGCGCGTGGTCGGCGGCGTCGAGCACGTCGTGCTCGCGGTTGTCCTGGTTGTGGACGACGGCGTCGAGTCCGCCGATGCGCTGCTCGAACGCGGACCGCGCGGCGACGCCGTGGCCGTCCTGCCCGTAGGCGAAGGCCCCGGCCCGGAGGTAGGCCTCGGCGAGATCGGCGCCGTCCTGCCAGCGGCCGCCGTCCAGCGCCTCCTGCACGCCCGCGCCGTAGCCGCCGGGGCGCGGGCCGAAGACGCGCCAGGTGGCCTCGCGCTGCGCTTCTGCGGCGGCGCGGCCGGCGGCCAGCGCCGCGTCGGCCTCGCGCCGCACGCGGGCGCGGATCGGGTTGACCTCGTCGGACTCGTCGTCCTCGGGGATGGCGGCGACGGCGCGCACGGCGGTGTCGAACAGGTCGATCACGTTGGGGAAGGCATCGCGGAAGAAGCCCGACACGCGCAGGGTCACGTCCACGCGCGGCCGGTCGCGCACGGCCATCGGCAGCACCTCGACGTCGATCACCCGGCCGCTGCCGTCGGCCCACTTCGGCCGCACGCCCAGCAGCGCGAAGGCCTGCGCGACGTCCTCGCCGCCGGTGCGCATGGTGCTGGTGCCCCACACGGTCAGGCCGACCTCGCCGGGCATCGTGCCGTGGTCCTGCAGGTGGCGCTCGATCAGCCGCTCCGCCGCCGCCGCGCCCATGGCACAGGCCGTCGGCGTGGGCACGGCGCGGGTGTCGACGCTGTAGAAATTGCGCCCGGTGGGCAGCACGTCGGGGCGTCCGCGCGAGGGCGCGCCGCTGGGGCCGGGCGGCACGAAGCGCCCGTCCAGGCCGCGCAGCAGCTGCGCCGTCTCCTGCGGGCCGCAGGCGTCCAGGCGCGGCGCCAGCACCTCGGCGAGGCGCCGCAGCACCGGCGCGGCGTGCGGCCAGGCCGCCTCGTCGAGCGGTTCCGGCGCGATGGACGGGACGGCCCGGGCATCGGCCACGTGCGCCGCCACCATCCGCGCCGCGAGCGTTTCCAGCCGCTCGCGCGTGTGGCCCGCGTGGCGCCAGGCCTCGTCGGAGACCGCCCGCAGCACCGGCGGACGCGGGCCGTGCCAGGGCGCGGCCCAGTCCGGACTCAGGGCGTCGAAACCGTCCACGCCCGCCAGACCGAGGTCCCGCGCCAGGGCGACGAGCAGGCTCTGCTGGCCGGGCGCCGCGCCGCCGGGAAAGCGCGCCAGCGCGAGCAGCGTGTCGGTGCGCTGCCGGCCCTGCGGCGAACTCCCGAGCACGTGCAGGCCGTCGCGGATCTGGGATTCCTTGATCTCGCAGAGGTAGGCGTCCAGTCCCTGCAGGAGGTCGTCGCGCCCGGCGTCGTCGGCCGGCCGGACGCGGCCGAGTTCCTCGTGCAGGCCCTCGCGCACGGTGCGCTCGACGATCGCCTCGCGCAGCAGCCGCGCGCGGCGCGGATCGAGCGACAGGGCCTCGTAGTACTCGTCCATCTGGCGCTCGAGCCGCTGCAGCGGACCGTAGGTCTCGGCGCGCGTCATCGCCGGCATCAGGTGGTCGACGATCACCGCCTGCGTGCGCCGCTTGGCCTGGCTGCCCTCGCCCGGGTCGTTGACGATGAACGGGTAGAGGTGCGGCAGCGGGCCGAGGATGGCGTCGGGCCAGCAGGCCGCGCTCAGCGCCACGCTCTTGCCCGGCAGCCATTCGAGGTTGCCGTGCGTGCCGACGTGCACCACCGCGTCGATCGCGAAGGCGCGGCGCAGCCAGAAGTAGAAGGCCAGGTAGGCGTGGGGCGGCACGAGGTCGGCGTCGTGGTAGGTGGCCGCGAGGTCGATCCCCCGCCCCCGCGCCGGCTGGATGCCGACGAAGACGTGGCCGAAGCGCAGGCCGGCGATGGCGAAGCGCCCGGCGCGCAGGGTCGGGTCCCGCTCGGGCGGACCCCAGGCGGCGTCGACCGCCTCCCGGCAGGCCTCGGGCAGCCGCCGGAATTCCGCCAGGTAGTCGGCCAGCGCGAGGCTCTGGGCGGCCGGCCGGGCATCGTTGGCGTCGACGTCGTTGGTGACGCCGCGCAGCAGCGCCGCGATCAGGGCGTCGCCGTCGGCGGGCAGGCCGCCGGTCCGGTAGCCCGCCGCCGCCAGCGCGCGCAGCACCGCCACGGTCGAGGCCGGCGTGTCCAGGCCGACGCCGTTGGCGATGCGCGAATCGTCGATCGGGTAGTTGGCCAGGATCAGCGCGACGCGCTTGTCGGCCTCGGGCTTGTCGCGCAGGACGCACCAGCGGCGCGCGAGTTCGGCCACGAAGGCCATGCGCTCGGGGTCGGCCTCGTAGCGGACCACGTCGAGCTCGGTGCGCTCGCAGCGCCAGGCCGTGCCCTTGAAGCTGATGGCGCGGGTCAGGACGCGGCCGTCGACCTCCGGCAGCACCACCTGCATCGCGAGGTCGCGCGGCGCCAGGCCGTGCGCGTCGGCCAGCCACTGCTCGCGGGTGCCGCCGGCGGTGACGAGCTGCAGCACGGGCGCGTCGCCGGCCAGCGCGGCGGGGGACGCGTCGCCGTCGTCGCGGCCGTCGATCGACGCCACGGCGAAGTTGGTGGCGTTCAGCACGATCGCCACGCGGTGCTCGGCGACGAGGGCCTGGACCGCGGCGTGGCTCTCGGGGTTCTTCAGCGAGTCGACGGCCAGCGCCAGCGGCGCGAGGCCGGCGGCGGCCAGGGCGTCGAGCATCGCGTCGAACACGGCGGTGTTGCCCGCCTGCAGGTGCGCACGATAGAACAGCAGCAGCGCCGCCGGCGCATCGGGCCCGCAGGGGGCGCGACCGGGCGCGCCCTGCGGCCGGTAGCGCACGGCCGGGGGCAGCGGCACCGGCAACGGTGGCCGCGCGCCCAGGCCGAACGCCGCGTGGCCGATGAGCGCGAAGAAGGCCTCGGCGTTGTCGCGGCCGCCCTCCCGCAGGCAGCGCCAGAGGTGGCGGCAGTCGTCGTGCGGCGCGCTGCTGCGCATGAGCAGCTGCAGGTCCTCGAAGGCATCGCCCGAGAAGATCGCCAGCCATTGCCCGCGCTCGCGCGCCAGCGACATCGCCCGCTCGACCAGGTAGGCCCAGTCGCTCGGCGCGCCCAGGTGGTCGATCACCAGCACGCGGGCATGGCGCAGCACGTCGTCGACGTACATGTCCACCGACGCCGGCTGGCGCAGCCACATCAGGTTGGCCAGCCGCACACTCGGATAGTCGGGCGCCAGCCGCCCGACCGCGTCGGCGAGCAGCGACAGGGTGGTGTCGGCCGCGCTCAGCACGACCACCGGGGCGGGCGTCTGCGCCACGCGCACGACCCCCTGGCCGCCGTCTTCGACGTGACCGCCCGGGCGGGTGGACAGCAGGTGCATGGCGGCTTCCTCGCGGTGTCGCGTCAGGCGGTGGCGGCCAGGCCCAGCTCCGCGTCCAGTTCGGCCTGCAGCACGGCGCCGTCGAGCGCCGCGCCGATCAGCACCAGGCGCGTCTGCCGTGTCTCGTCCGCGCGCCAGGGCCGGTCGAAGTAGCTGTCGAAGCGCGCGCCGACGCCCTGCACCACCAGGCGCATCGCGGCGTCCGGCAAGGCCACGAAGCCCTTGACCCGGTAGATCTCGTGGCGCTCGACCAGCTCCCGCAGGACCGCCAGCAGGCGGTCGCGTCCGGGCACCCGGAGCGTCACCGAGACCGAGTCGAAGGCGTCGTGGTCGTGGTCCTCCTCCTCGTCGTGATGGGTCCGGCGCCCGTCGATCGCATCCTCCACGGCGCGCTCCAGGCCCAGCAGCACGCCCAGGTCGAGGCGGCCGTGCTGCGCGTGCACCAGCTTCACGCCGGCGGCGGTCTCGGCGCGGACGACGGCCTCCACCGCGGCCAGGGCGGCGGCGTCGAGCCCGTCCGTCTTGTGGACGACCACCAGGTCGGCGGTGGCCAGCTGGTCCTCGAACAGCTCCGACAGCGGCGAGTCGTGGTCGAGGTTCTCGTCGGCGCGGCGCTGCGCGTCCACCGCCGGCGGGTCGTCGGCGAAGCGGCCGGCGGCCACCGCCGGCGCGTCCACCACCGTGATGACGGCATCCACCGTGAAGGCGTTGCGCAGGGCCGGCCACTGGAAGGCCTGCACCAGCGGCTTGGGCAGCGCCAGGCCGGAGGTCTCGATGACCAGGTGGTCGATGCGGTCGCGGCGCGCGGCGAGCTGCTCCATCACGGGCGCGAATTCCTCCTGCACGGTGCAGCACAGGCAGCCGTTGGCGAGCTCGAAGAGCTGGCCGTCGGGCGCGCCGGTCTCGTCGCAGCCGATGCCGCAGCCGCGCAGCAGCTCGCCGTCGATGCCCAGCTCGCCGAACTCGTTGACGATGACGGCGATGCGCCGGCCTTCGGCGTTCTGCAGCAGGTGGCGCAGCAGCGTGGTCTTGCCGCTGCCGAGGAAGCCGGTGACGATGGTGGCGGGGATCTTGCGACTTTGCATGGGGGTGTTCTCCGGCGTCGGGTTGGAAAGGTGCTGGTGGATGGATCGGGGCGGACGCGGGAGCGTCAGTCCTCGATGCCGCGCTGTGCCGGCACGCCGGCCTTGAAGTGGTGCTTGACGAGGGCCATCTCGGTGGCCTCGTCGGCGATGGCGATCAGCTCGGCCGGGGCGTTGCGTCCGGTGAGCACGACGCTCACGTGCGGGGGTCGCTCGCGCAGGCAGCGCAGGATGCGTTCGAGCGGAATCCATCCGTAGCGCAGCGGGTACATGATCTCGTCGAGCACCACCATGTCGTGCGCGCCCGCGCGGACGGTGGCCTCGGCGCGCGCCCAGCCGTCGAGCGCCAGCGCGGCCGAGCGGTCCAGGTCGCGGCTCTTCCAGCTGAAGCCGTCGCCCAGGCCCTCGATCGGCAGGCCGAGCTGCGCGAACAGCCGATGCTCGCCGAAGCGTGCTGTCGGCACCTTCATGAACTGGTAGATCTTGAGCGTCCCGCCGTCGCCGTGGACGCGCATGGCGAGCCCGAAGGCGGTCGTGCTCTTGCCCTTGCCGGTGCCGGTCAGCACCGTGACGAGGCCGGATCGGACACCGGCGACGTCGTCGCGCGACGGCCCATGGGCGCGCGACGGGCCCGGCTCGGACGGCAGAACTTGATTCAAGAGAGGAACACCGGTCGGTCGTGCTCGCCTGCTTCCCCGCAGATCCGCACCATCCGGCGCGCCGCACGCATGCGGCACGCCACCTCGTTGGCCGGTATCCGGGCTGGCGGAGACGACCCGTGTCACCTTCCCGGGCGGCACCGCTTGCGCGGGGTTCACCCAGTGGTCTGTCGACACGAGCAGCGAGCAGGAAGCTCGCGTCCGCTTACCGTTGCGGGGGCAGCTCAGGTTGAGGCGCGCGGACGGATCGCCGCGGACGCCTGTCCTGATTCCCGTTGAACTGCCCCGACCGGAAAGCCGGGGCGAGCACCAACGCGGCGATCATAGCCGCACGCCCGGGCACGGCCGGGTCGGCCGTCACGGCAGGGCGGACGACGGGGCGGCCGCGCCGGCACCCTGCAGCATGAAGGTCTCGGCCTCGGCGTACGAATGCAGGACCAGGTCGACCTGCGCCGCCACGGCGTCCTCCGGCGCGGCCGCGGTGTCGAGCGGCAGCCGGATGGTGACCAGCACGGCGTGCGGCAGCGCGGCGCGGAATTCGGCCGTCAGCGCGGTCCAGGCGGCGAAGGACGCCTGGGGCGGATAGGCGACGAAGACGGTGCCCACCAGCCGGGCCTTGTCGTCCCGCGAGGGATCGGGCAGCTCCTCCATCGACACGCTGCGGGCGTCGATGTCGGCGTCGCTCAGGGCCCGCACCAGCAGTTCGGTGAGGAGTTCGTCGCGGTCGGAGCCCGAGCTGACGCACAGCACGATCGAGCCCGTGGGCACGTCGAGCTCGCCCTGCCACCGGCCGAGACGGGCTTCGCGCATCTGGCGCAGGCGGGTGCCGATGTGCGCGTCGGTCAGGACGATGGACGCGCGCCGCCGCGCGCGCCAGCCCAGCTTGGTCGTCGCGAACGACTCGGCCAGCCGCACGACCTGGGTCTGGATGCGCAGGCGCTGCCGCGCGTCGATGCGCCCCGCGCGGAAGTCGGCCACGCCCAGCGCCAGCCCCGGCAGCAGGACCTGGTCGCAGTAGCGGGCGAAGCTGTCGCGGCGCAGGAAGGCGCGCGCGTCCCGGATGATGGCGTCGGCGCCGCCGCTCAGGGCGCGCTGGTAGAAGCGCTGCCCGGCGTTGAGGCCGGGCGACTCGGTCAGCAGGATGGTCAGGGGCTCCAGCGCCTTCATGTGCCGCCCCACCACCACCAGGCACAGCGTCAAGGGCGTCGACAGCAGCAGCCCGACCGGCCCCCACAACGCGCCCCAGAACAGCGCCGAGACGATGACCGCGAGCGGCGCCAGGCCGGTGCTGTGGCCGTAGACCTGCGGCTCGATCACGTGCGCGACCGTCAGCTCCAGCGCGAGGAACAGCCCCAGGCTCGCGAGCACGAGGCTCCAGCCCGGATCCACCGCGGCGCTGAACAGCGCGATCAGCGCGGCCGCCCCCAGCACGCCGACGTAGGGCACGAAGCGCAGCAGGCCGGCGATCGCGCCCCACAGCGCCGCGTGCGGGATGCCGATCAGCCACAGGCCCGCCCCGACGACCGCCCCGAAGGCGACGTTGACGATCGACTGCGACAGGAAGAAGCGCGAGACGCCCTGCGCCGTGTCGTTGAGCGCCTGCACGGTGGTGCCCAGCTTCGCCTCGCCCACCAGCCGGATGAAGCGGTCGCCGAGGGATTCGCGCTCCAGCAGGATGAACACCAGCAGGACGAAGACGATGCCGGCCTCCCCGACCGGCCCGACCAGCGCGGACAGCAGCTTCGAGACCAGGTCGGCGGCCGAGGGGGTCGGCGCCGGTGCCTGGACCTGGGCCGGCGTCCGGCCGGACGCGGCCTGCGACGCCCGCGACCGCGCCGGCGCGCCCGCCCCGTCGCGGCCGGCCTCCGGCGGCGCCGCGCTGCGCAGCTGCGCCTCGAAGCGCTCGAAAGGCCGCACCGCCGTCTCCCGGACCGAGTCGACCTTGGCCTCGATGGCGGCCCGGTAGCGGGGCAGGTCGGCGGCGACCGAGACCAGCTGGATCGTCAGCACCGCGCCCATCCAGACCACGCAGGCCGCCACCAGCGCCACCGACACCAGCGTGGACGTCGTCGACCCCAGGCCGCTCCTGGCGAGCTTGCGCACCAGCGGAGCGACCACCAGGGCGAGCATGCTCGCGATGGCCAGCGGCTTGAGGAAGTCCTGGCCGAAGTGCAGCAGCACCAGCACGCAGGTCGCCGGCACCACGCGGCCGATCCTCACCCCCCGATCCGACAGGAAATCTTGCATCGATCGATTGGAGCAGATCGGCCGGCACGCCCGGGCGGCCGCCATGGGCAGAATGTGCCTCCCGACTCCCCACGAATTCCAGGTGGCAGCTTGAAGAACAACCGGAAATCCGGCGATGCCGCCGAAGCCTCCTTCGACCGGACCGACATGGCCATCCTGCGCCTGCTGCTGGAGGACTCGCGCCGCACGCTGCAGGACATCGGCGCCGAGGTCGGCCTGTCGCCCACCACCTGCTGGAGCCGCATCAAGCGGCTGGAGGCCGAGGGCGTCATCAAGCGCTACACGATCGCCGTCGACCCGGCGCGCATCGGCTATCGCGACTCGGTGATCGTGCAGCTCACGCTGGAGAGCCACACCGAGGACACGCTCTACGCCTTTGGCCAGGTGCTCGCCACCATCCCGGAGATCCAGGAGGCCTACCTGGTCTCGGGCGACTACGACTACTACATCCGCATCGCCGTGCGCGACACGCGCGACTACGAGCGGCTGCTGCGCGAGAAGCTCTACAAGATCCCCGGCATCCGGCACAGCAAGTCGCACTTCGTGCTGCGCGTGCTCAAGG
This sequence comes from Variovorax sp. PvP013, assembly GCF_050435945.1. NCBI lineage: Bacteria > Pseudomonadati > Pseudomonadota > Betaproteobacteria > Burkholderiales > Comamonadaceae > Variovorax > Variovorax sp. PvP013. Next base: position 75,185 of record NZ_JBNDLF010000008.1, on the reverse strand, counting down.
AGGCGACGGTGCCGCTGTGAGGCGGCGGCGCCGTCGGGACCGCGGCGTCGTCAGCGGTCGAGCACCCGCCTGGACAGCGACAGCACGATGGCTCCGCCGACCAGCAGGCTGGCGGCGATCACGAACAGGCCGTCGTTGGTGCTGCCCGTGGCGTCCTTGACGAAGCCGACGATGAACGGGCTGACGAAGCCGGCGAGGTTGCCCACCGAATTGATCAGCGCGATGCCGGCCGCCGCCGCCGCGCCGCCGAGGAAGGCCGGCGGCAGGCACCAGAACTGCGCCAGGCCGGTCAGGATGCCCATGGTCGCGACGGTCAGCGTGACGATGGCCCACGCCGGCGTCTGCGGCACCAGCGTGCTGGCGACCAGGCCGGCCGCGCCGGCCAGCGCCGGGATCGCGATGTGCCAGCGGCGCTCGCGGGTGCGGTCCGAGTGGCCGCTCGTCCACACCATGCAGGCCACCGCGGCGGCGTAGGGCAGCGCCACCAGCCAGCCGATGGTCGCCGGGTCGGACACGCCCGAGGCCTTGACCAGCGAGGGCAGCCAGAAGCCGATGCCGTAGAGCCCCATGATGAAGCCGAAGTAGGCCGCGCTCAGGATCCAGACCTTGGGATTGCGGAAGGCACCCAGCGCCGAGTGGCTCTCGACCTGCGCCTGGCCGGCGTCGACGTTGCGCTGGAGCATCCGCTTCTCCTGCGCGCTCAGCCACGTCGCGTCGCCGATGCGGTCGTCGAGGTATTTCAGGATGACCACGCCCAGCACCAGCGAGGGCAGCGCCTCGACGGCGAACAGCCACTTCCAGCCGGCCAGCCCGCCGACGCCGTCCAGGCTCGCCAGGATCCAGCCCGACAGCGGCCCGCCGATGACGCCGGCCATCGGAATGCCGGTCATGAACAGCGACGTCACCTTGGAACGCCGCGCCGCCGGGTACCAGTAGGTCAGGTACAGGATGATCCCGGGGAAGAAGCCGGCCTCCGCGACGCCCAGCAGGAAGCGCATCACGTAGAACATCGCCGGCGTCGTCACGAACATCATGCAGCCGGAGATCACGCCCCAGCTGATCATGATGCGGGCGATCCAGCGCCGGGCGCCGAAGCGGTGCATCAGCAGGTTGCTCGGCACCTCGAAGACGAAGTAGCCGATGAAGAAGATGCCCGCGCCCAGGCCGTAGACGGCCTCGCTGAACTTCAGGTCGTTGAGCATCTGCAGCTTGGCGAAGCCGACGTTCACGCGGTCGAGGTAGGCCGCCACGTAGCAGATGAAGAGCAGCGGGATCAGCCGCCAGGTGACGCGGGCGTAGACCGCGTCTTCCGTGCGCGGCTGCGCCGCCGCCCCGTGCGGCAGGGTGGTCGTGTTCATGGTGTCTCCGTTGTTGTTTTTTCCGAGGTCGCGGATCGGGATCAGTCGAACATGTCCGGCTGGCTCCGCGCGATCTGCTCGTAGATCGGCTGGAAGTGCAGCCAGCCGATGTACTCGCTGCCCACATGCTCGCGGCTGTAGCGCGAGCGCTCGGGCGACACCAGCCGGGGCGTGACGCCGGTGGCCTCGACCATCAGCTGCTGCTGGCAGCAGCGCTCCAGCGCGATGAACCAGAAGGCCGCGGCCTCGATGCCGTGGCGGCTGGCGGTCAGCAGGCCGTGGTTCTGGTGGATGGCGGCCTTCACGCCGGTGAAGGCGTTGGCGACCTTGTTGCCGGCCTTCACCTCCACCGCCACCTGGCCGGCCTCGTCGCCGATGACGACGTGGTCCTCGTAGAACGCCGCGGCGTCCTGGCTGATCGGCTCGAGCTTCTTGCCGAGCGCGGCGAAGGCGGTGCCGTAGACGGTGTGCGCGTGGCACATCGCCAGGATGTCGGGATGGGCCTCGTGCACGGCCGCGTGCAGCACGAAGCCCGCGCGGTTGACGGCGTGATCGCCCTCCACCACCCTGCCGTCGTGGTCGACCAGGATCAGGTTCGAGACCTTCACCTGGGCGAAGTGCACGCACATCGGGTTGGTCCAGTAGAGGTGCGGGCGCTCGGGGTCGCGGATCGTCAGGTGGCCGGCGAAGCCGTAGTCGAAGCCCTGCTGCGCGAAGGCGCGGCAGGCCGCGACCAGACGTTCCTTGCGGTGGCGGCGCTCCTCGGCGTGGGTGGCGAAGGTCGGCAGTTCGGGGAACTTCAGGCCGACCTGTTCGGGCTGGTAGACGGAAATGCGCTGGGTGGTGTCGAGCATGGCGGGGTCTCCGGAGGGGTCTGGAACGAGGGATCGCGGCGGGGCGATCGGGCGATGATCCGGAGTCCGCCCCGCCTTGACAAACGACGACTTTTCATCGATACGTGAAATCTTTTCATCCATAAGACGTCATCGGTCCATGCGGCGACTCCCCTCTTTTTCCGCCTTGCGCGCCTTCGAGGCCGCGGCGCGGCTGGGCGGCTTCGCCCAGGCCGGCGGCGAGCTGGCCCAGACGCCCTCGGCCATCAGCCACCAGGTGCGCGCGCTGGAGCGGTGGTTCGAACGGCCGCTGTTCACCCGGCACGTCCGGCGCGTCGAGCCGACCGAGGACGGACGCCGCCTGCTGCAGGAGCTATCGAACGCCTTCGACCTCATCGAGGACGCCTGTTCGGCCCTGCGGCCCGCCACGCAGCGGCTGGAGCTGGCGGTGCATTGCGCGCCCAGCTTCGCCGCCAAGTGGCTGAGCCCCCGGCTGTCGCTGTTCATGCAGGCCCATCCGACCATCACCATCCGCATGAGCTCCAGCGCCGAGGCGTCCGAACTGGCGATCGGCGAGGTCGACATCGACATCGCCTATGGCGAGCCGCCGGCGCGCGCGGGCATCGTCGTCGAGCCGCTGGGCAGCGAGTCGACATTGCCGATGTGCGCGCCGGCCCTGCTCGAGGGCGCCCGCGTCGACCGGCCGGCCGATCTCGCGCGCTTCACGCTGATCGACTCCCGGCTCAATCCGGTGCGCTGGTCGGACTGGTGGAAGCTCAACGGCGCCAAGATGCCCGACCGCGCCCGCCCCTCGTTCGACCGCGGCTCGCTGGCATTGGCCGCCGCCGTGGACGGGCTGGGCGTCGCGCTGGAGAGCACGCGCTTCGCGGAGAGCGAACTCGCGCAGGGCCGCCTGGTCGTGATCGACGGTCCCGCGTTCCGCCGGATCGAGCGGCCGACCCATTTCCTGCGCTATCGCAAGTCCGATGTCGGCAGCCACCCGCTGCAGGCCTTCCGGGGGTGGTTGCTCGACGCGCTTGCGACGCAGCGCGTCCGCTGACGCCGGACCTCGTCCATCGCGCGGACCTCGGATCGCGGTCCGACCCTGCCGGATCGTTCCGGTGCCGGCTCCACGATGCCGCGACGAGGCGCTCCTCGAACCTAGCGAGCCCGCGAGAGGGGACGGGGAAACGACCCGCCCGTTCGCACGCCGGGCCGCGGACCCGGCGCCGGCCGTGCCGGTCGGCGGTTCGGTCGCCTCGCTGCGGACCGCCGACGCGGGCCGCTTCCAGGCCGGCCGAGGGCGACCGGGCCGGCGGCCGTGGTTCCAGGGCCGACCGGAAAGGCGGCCGCGCCGGTCATGCCGCCGCTCGCGCGGACGCCGGGGACGCCGACGGCGCCAGCAGCGGTCCGACCCGCTCGGCGCCCGCCACGCGCCAGAGCGCGTCGATGGCGGCGCGCATCTCGGCCGCGCCGGCACCGCCGCCGAAGGCCGCCAGGCGCAGGGCCTTGGCCGTGATCTCGTCGCGGTCGAGCGTGTTGCCCGGATCGCCCTTGGGCTCGTCGACCCGTCCTTCCAGCACGCGGCCGTCGCGGGTGCGCACGGTCACCTTGCCGATCCAGCGGCGCGGGTAGGCGGCGTCGACCTCGGCGTCGAGGGCCATGCGCACCCGGTCGCACAAGGCGCGGGTGGCGTCGTCGCGGAAGTGGGCGTCGAACTCGGCGAGCCCCGCCTGTCCGAAGCGCGCCACCAGCGCCAGCACCGTGCCCATCGAGAACTTCGACTGGTGCACCGTCGCCGGGTCGACCACCGGCCCGAGCACGTCGATCGCGCCCTGGTGCACGTGCGTGCACACGTCCTCGATGTCGTCGGCGCGCAGGTCGTGCGCCCGCATCACGGCCAGCAGGGCGTCGGCCGCCGGGTGCGTGTGGCGGCACGAGGCGTGGAACTTGAAGGAGGTCTCGGCCAGCGCCCAGCGCGTGCCCAGGCCGTCGACGAGCCGGGTCTCGTCGGCGTCGCTCGACATGCCCGCCGCCAGGCCCTGCGGGCCTTCGAGGATCCGCTGCGCGCCGGTGAAGCCGTCGCGCGCCAGGCTCGCGGCCATCAGGCCGGCGGCGGCGGCGTGCGCGGTGTGCAATTGCTTGGAATCGGCCGCGGTGCGCAGGAACTCCCACAGTCCGGCGGCCTGCGTGCCGGCCGAACCGAAGGCGTGCCGCATGCGCGCCGCGTCCAGTCCCAGCAGGTGCCCGGCCGTGGCGGCCGCGGCCAGGGTGCCGGCGGTGCCCGTGGTGTGGAAGACCCGGTAGTGGGAGCGTCCGAGGAACTCGCCCACGCGGATGCCGACCTCGTAGCCCGCCACCGCCGCGGTCAGCAGCCGGCGGCCGCTCGCCCCCAGCGCCTGCGCCCACGCCAGCGCCACCGGGAAGACGACCGTGGCCGGATGGAAGACCGAACCGTTGTGCACGTCGTCCTGCTCGGCCACGTGCGAGGCGGCGGCGTTCACCATGGCGGCGAAATACGGGCTGCTGCCGCCGCGGCGCCCGACCAGCACCTCGCTCGCGCCGTCGGCCGGCCCCATGGCGCGGGCGAAGGCGGCGATGGTCTCGACCGGCCGGGCGCCGTGGCCGGCGACGGCGGAACCGAACCAGTCGACCAGCAGGTCCTCGCAGCGGCGCACCACGGGCTCGGGAATGTCCTCGAAGCGCAGTCCGGCGGCGAAGCGGGCGAGCGACTCGGTCGTCATCAGATCGCTCCCGCCGCGCGCAGGGCGTCGATGGCGGCGGCGTCGCGACCGAGCGCGCGCAGGATCGCCTCCGTGTGCTCGCCCACCGCGGGGATCGGGTCCATGCGGTAGTCGAAGGCGCTCTGGCGGCCCGGCGGCAGCAGCGCGGCGATGGGCCCCGCCGGCGATTCGACCTCGCGCCAGCGCTCGCGCGCCGCCAGCTGCGGATGCGCCCAGAGGCCGGCCATGTCGTTCATGCGCGCGTTGGCGATCTGGGCGGCGTCCAGCCGCTCGAGCACCTGCGCGCTGGTGAGCGCGGCGAAGGTCGCGAGGATGATGGCCTTCAGGGCCTCGCGGTGCTCGTTGCGCCGCGCGTTGGCGTCGAAGCGCGGATCGGCGCAGAGCTCCGGGCGCAGCAGCACCCGCTCGCAGAACACGCGCCACTCGCGCTCGTTCTGCAGCCCCAGCATCACCGTGCCGCCGTCGCCGGCCGCGAACGGCCCGTAGGGATAGATCGTCGCGTGCGAGGCGGCGCTGCGCGGCGGCGGGGTCGCGCCTTGGTAGGCGTAGTACATCGGGAAGCCCATCCATTCGGCGAGCGACTCCAGCATCGACACGTCCACGTGCGAGCCGCGCCCGGTCCGGCCGCGCTGCAGCAGCGCCGCCAGCACGCCGGTGTAGGCGTACATGCCCGCGGCGATGTCGGCGATCGAGTTGCCGGACTTGCAGGGCTCCTCGGGCGTGCCGGTGACCGACAGGAAACCGGCCTCGCTCTGGATGAGCAGGTCGTAGGCCTTCTTGTCGCGGTACGGGCCGTCCTCGCCGTAGCCCGAGATGTCGCAGACCACCAGCGCCGGGTGCGCGGCCTGCAGCGCCTCCCATCCCAGTCCCATGCGCGCGGCGGCGCCGGGCGCGAGGTTCTGCACCAGCACGTCGGCGCCGGCGATCAGCTCCCGCAGCACGTCGCGCGCGGCCGGCTGCTTGAGGTCGAGCGTGAGGCTCTCCTTCGACCGGTTGACCCAGACGAAGTGCGAGGCCTCGCCCTCCACGCGCTGGTCGTAGGCGCGCGCGAAGTCGCCGGCGCCGGGGCGCTCGACCTTGATGACGCGCGCGCCGAGGTCGGCGAGCTGGCGGGTGCAGAACGGCGCCGCGATGGCGTGTTCGAGCGAGATGACGGTGATGCCGTCCAGGGGTCTTGTCATGGGCACACTCTCCAGCGGGAAGCAATCGGTTCGGGAACGCGGCGTTCGGGCGCCGCCTCGATCATGGGCCTCAGTCCACCGACGCGCCGGAGGCCGCGACGATGCGCGCCCACTTCGCGATGTCGCTGCGCAGCAGCGCCGCGAACTGCCCGGGCGTGGTCGGCGCGGCGATCTCGACGCCCTGCTGCACCAGCTTCTCGCGCAGGTCGGGCGCGGCGAGCGCGTCGCGCGTGGCGTCCTCCAGCGTCGCCTGCACGGCCGCCGGCAGGCCGGCCGGCGCGAACAGGCCGATCCACAGCGTGCCGTCGTAGCCCGGCACCGCCTCGGCGATGGCCGGCACGTCGGGCAGCGCGGGCGAACGTCCGGCGCCGCTCACCGCCAGCGCGCGCAGCTTGCCGCTGCGGACGTGGGGCAATGCCGAGGGCAGGCTGGCGAAGACGATCGGCAGCTGGCCGCCCAGCACGTCGTTGAGGGCCGGCGCCACGCCCTTGTAGGGCACGTGCCGCAGGCGGATGCCGGCCATGTCGTCGAGCATCTCGCCGAGCAGGTGGTTGAGCGTGCCGTTGCCGGCCGAGGCATAAGGGTAGTTCGCGCCAGGGGCCCGGGCCGCCGCCAGGAACTCGACCAGGGTCCTCGCCGGGAAGGCCGGGTTGACCAGCAGCACGTTAGGCACCGTGCCGATCAGGCCGACCGGGCGGAAGTCGCGCACCGGGTCGAAGCCCGGATTCTTGTAGAGCGCCGGATTGATGGCCTGGCTGCTGCTGATGGTCATCAGCAGCGTGTGGCCGTCCCGAGGCGCCCGGGCCACCAGCTGCGTGCCGATGTTGCCGCCGGCGCCGGGCCGGTTGTCGACCACCACGGCGGCGTTCATCACCTCGCCCAGCTTCTGGCCGACCAGCCGGCCGACGATGTCGTTGGTGCCGCCGGCGGCCTGCGGCACGACCAGCGTGACCGGGCGCGACGGGTAGGCGCCCTGGGCCGTGGCCGACGCGGCCGACAGCGCGCCGGCCAGGACGGCCAGGCCCAGGGCGAGGGTGCGGCGCTTCATAGTGGTGGCGCCCGCGTCAGACCGTCCGGCCGCCGTCGACCGGCACTTCCATGCCGGTCAGGAATTCGGCGCCGTCGGAGGCCAGGAACAGCGCTACCGCCGCGACGTCCGAGGCCCGGCACAGGCGGCCCAGCGGGATGGTGGCGATGAACCGGGCGCGGTTCTCCGGCGTGTCGGGCATGCCCATGAATTTCTCCAGCAGGCCGGTCTCGCCCATCACCGGGCAGATCGCGTTGACGCGGATGTTGTCCGGGCCGAGCTCGACGGCGAGCGACTTCGACAGCAGGTTGACTGCGCCCTTGCTGCCGTTGTACCAGGTGAGTCCCGGGCGCGGACGGATGCCGGCGGTCGAGCCGACGTTGAGCATCACGCCCTTGCGCTGCGCCCGCATCAGCGGCACCACCGCGCGGGTCATGTGGAAGATCGACTTCACGTTGACGGCGAACATGCGGTCGAAGGTCGCCTCGTCGACGTCCATCAGCGGGCTGTTCCGGTGCGTCGTGCCGGCGTTGTTGACGACGATCCCGGGCGTGCCGTAGGCCTCGACGCAGGCCGCCACCAGGGCGTCGACGTCCGGTCCGCTGGACACGTCGCAGCGCACGAAGCGCGCGGCCTCGCCCAGTTCCGCGGCCAGCGCCTCGCCCCTGGCGACGTCGAGATCGGCGACGACGACCCGGGCGCCCTCGGCCACGTAGGTGCGCACGATGCCCTCGCCGAAGCCGGCGGCCCCGCCCGTCACGATGGCGATCTTTCCTTCGAGCTGTCCCATGTCGTTCCTTCGTATGGATGTGGATGTGGATGTGGAGGTGGATGTCGGTGCGCCGCCCCGGCGGCCGGGGCGTCCTGGCGCATCAGCTCGCCGCGCTCCAGGATCAGGGTGCGGCAGTCGACGCGGTCGAGCAGCGCGCGGTTCGATTCGGTGATGACCACGCACAGCTCGGGACGCAGCGTGAACAGGCGGCTGAGCGACTCGGCGTACTGGCGCGCCAGCGCGGGCGCCAGACCCTGGAAGGGCTCGTCGACCATCAGCAGCCGTGTGCCGGTCATGAGCGCGCGCGCCAGCGCGGCCATCTTCCCCTGGCCGCCGGACAGCGCCGCCGCCGAGCGCGGCAGCATCTCCTCGATCTGAGGCACCGCCTCGACGGCCTCGCGCACGCGGCGGTCGATGTCGATCTCGGCCATGCCCAGCGCCTCGCACGGCAATCGGAGGTTGGCCAGCACGGTCAGGGTCGGGAACATGACGCGGTCCTCCGGCGCGTAGCCGACGCCCAGGGCCGGCCGGTCGTAGGGCGCCCGGGCCGACAGGTCGTCGCCCGCCAGCCGCAGGGTGCCGGCGTGCGGCGCGACGAAGCCCATGATCGTGCGCAGCAGCGTGGTCTTGCCCGCGCCGTTGCGCCCCACCACGGCATAGGTGGCGGCCGATTCGAGTTCGACCGAGAGGTTGCGCAGCACCGGGATGCCGGCGATGCGGACGGAGACGTCGTCGAGCTGGAGCATCGATCGCCTCGTTCAGTGACCGAGCACGACGGAGCGCACCTCGGGGTCGGCCATGACGACCTCGGGCGGCCCGTCGGCCGCGATGCGCCCCGAGATCCACGCCGCCACGCGGGTCGCGTAGCGCCGCACGATGTCGACGTCGTGCTCGACGAAGATCGACGTCACGCGGCGCTCGGCCAGCGCGTTCATGATGGTGGCCATCAGCGGATGCTTCTCGTCGGCGGCCACGCCGCTGGTGGGCTCGTCCATGATCAGCAGCTTGGGCCGCAGCACCAGCGCCATGGCGATGTCGAGCAGCTTGCGATGGCCCTCCGGCAGGCTGGCGCAGCGGTCTTCGGCGCGCGCGGCCAGGCCGACGACCTGCAGCACGTGGTCGATCTCCTCGCGCGAGACGCAGTCCGACAGCCGCCGCCACAGCGCCAGCCGCCGTTCGCGCGCGGCGACCGCCAGCTCGATGCTCTCGCGCACCGTGTGCTCCAGGAACAGCTGCGGCAGCTGGAACGAGCGCCCGACGCCCAGCCGCACGATGCGCCGGGGGTCGAGCCGCGTGATGTCGTGGCCGTCGAAGGCGATGGTGCCGCCGGCGGGCTTGACGTAGCCGGTGACCATGTTGATGAAGGTCGTCTTGCCGGCGCCGTTGGCGCCGATCACGGCCAGCCGCTCGTCGGCGCGCAGATCGAAGTCGTAGCCGGCCGCGACGACGACGGCGCCGAAGGAGAGCGTCAGGCCGCGGACCTGGAGCAGGGATGTCATGGGATGTCAGGCCTTGCGGGGGCGGGCGTCGAGGCGCGCGAGCAGCGCCGACAGCCCGGAGGGGGCGGCGAAGATGAGGACCAGCAGGACGACGCCGATCACCAGCTGCCAGGTGCCGGTCAGCACGGCCGAGGCGAACAGCTTCAGGAACTCGAACGCGATGGCGCCGAGGAACGCCCCCACGGGCTGCGCCGAGCCGCCCAGGATGGCGATGAAGACGTACTCGCCCGAGCGCACCCAGTAGCCCATCTCCGGCGTCACCAGCCCCTGGATCAGGGCGAACATGGCGCCCGAGAAGCCGCACAGCGTCGCCGAGATCACGTAGCCGGTCAGGAACACCCGGCGCGCCGACAGGCCGAGGTATTCGAGCCGCACCTCGTTGGTCTTGATGGCGACCAGCGCCTGGCCCATGGGCGCGGCGTAGAAGCGCCGGATCGCCCCGCAGCACGCCACCACCAGCACCACCGCGACGACCAGCAGCGCGGTCTCGAACGGCGCGCGCTCGAGCACCTGCCCGGCCAGCGGCGGGCGCTCCAGCCGCAGGCCGTCGGTGCCGCCGGTGAGGTCGTAGAACTTGCCCAGCACCGAGAACAGCACCATCGACAGCGCCAGGTTCAGCATGCCGAAGAAGATGGCGCGGTAGCGCGCCACGAACAGCCCGACCAGGAAACCGCTGACGAGGCCGGCGCCGGCGCCGGCGGCCAGCAGCACCAGCGCGTCGGTCGCGGGCCAGCGGCGCGTCAGCGCGACGGCCGCGTAGCCCGCCAGGCAGGTGAAGCCGGCGTGGCCGAACGAGACCTGCCCGGCGCGGATCAGGATCGACACGCCCAGCGCGGCGAAGCCGTAGGACAGCGCGATGATCAGCGGCGTCTTCAGCCACGGGAAGGCCAGCCCGGCGGCCAGCGCGCACAGGGCGATCGCCCAGGGAGTCCAGCGCGTGACCATCACACCCTCCGCGCCTGCGCGACCGCGAACAGGCCCTCGGGCCGCCACAGCAGGACCAGCACCATGATCAGGTAGGGCACCAGCACCTCGACCTCGGGCCACAGGTAGACCGCGAAGGCGCGCGTCAGGCCGATCAGCACCGCCGCCACCGCCGTGCCGGTGATCTGTCCCAGGCCGGCGACCGCCACCACGGCGAAGGACAGCACCATCATGTCGCCGCCGATGCCCGGCACCAGCGAGGTCGTCGGCGAGGCCAGCGCGCCGCCCAGGGTGCCCAGCACGGCGCCCAGGCAGAAGGTCAGGAAGCCGATGCGCCGGGCGTTGATGCCCATCGCCATCGAGACCTCGCGGCTGTGCGTCACCGCCAGCACCTGGCGCCCGAAGCGGGTGCGGCCGAGCGACCAGGTCAGCGCGACGTAGACCGCGACGGCGACGGCCGGCAACATCAGCAGCTGGTAGGCGTTGTAGGTGACCGCACCGACCCTGACGGTGCCCATGAGGTCGACGGCGGTGGTCACGGAGACCGGGCTCGCGCCCCAGATCAGGCGCTGCGCGTCCTCCAGGATCAGGAACACGGCGAAGGTCGCGAGCAATTGCATGGCCGGGTCCATGTCCAGGATGCGGCGCACCAGCGCGAACTCGATGACGGCGCCCAGCAGCAGGCCCATCGCGACGGCGCCGGCGACCAGGGCCAGCAGCGCCACCGCCAGCGACTCGGTGCCGGCCGTCAGATGGGCGCCGACGCTGGCCGCCGCGTAGCCGCCGAAGGCGTAGAGGCTGCCGTGCGCGACGTTGAGGATGCGCATCACGCCGAAGATCAGCGTCATGCCCAGCGCCACCAGGAACAGCACGGCCGCCTGGGTGATGCCGTCGAGCAGGCCGAGCAGCAGGAGCGTGGAATTCATGGGGGGAGGGAGGAAGGAGAAGCCGTGGCGCGCCGCGCCGCCTCAGAACGACCTGATCCGGGCGTCCTTCACCATGTCGGGCTTCAACGTCTTCACCCACTCCGGCGACTTCGTGCCCACCGGGTTGGTCACCAGCGCGCCGGGATAGATCGTCAGGTTCTGGATGACCGGGAACGGATACGCCGGCGTCGTCTTCGTCACGCCCAGCATCTGATCCTCCAGGCCCTGGCCGTCCTCGCGCAGTGTGACGGGGCGGGTCAGGCCCTTGAAGGTCAGTTTGTGCATGGCCTCGGCCACCTGCTCGGTCGACGGCCAGGCGCCGCCGTTGGCCTTCATGGCGGCGTTGTAGCCGTCTACCACCGACTGGATCGCCGCCACCGCGTGGTAGGCCGGGTAGATCGGGTACTGGTTGGTCCTGGCGCGGTACTTCTCGACGAAGGCCTTGTGGCGGGCCTCGTCCTTGGCTTCCGGGTGCAGGAAGTAGTGGTCGCCGCGCATGCCGACGATGACGCCGTCGGGCACCACCTTGCCCACGCGCTCGAGCGAGCTCTCGGCCAGCGGCATGATCCAGGTCGAGCTCTTGAGCAGGCCGCGCTGCGCCGCCTGCCGGATCAGCGTGTCGAGCTCGCCGCCCCAGGAGGTCGAGAGGATGACGTCCGGGGCGAGCGCCTGCAGCCGGCTGATCTCGGAGCTGAAGTCGGTGGCGCCGAACTTCGGGAACAGCTCGGCGACCACCTTGACGTCGGGCTTCATGGCCTTGAGCGTGCCGTCGAAGATGTCCCACGAGTCGCGACCCCAGGCGTAGTCCTGGTTGATGACGGCGATGGTCTTGAAGTCGGGCCGGACCTTGAGCAGCTGCAGCACCGAGGCCACCATCTCCGAGGTCGCGTTGCCCTGGCTGCGCACGACGTACTTGAAGCGCCGGTTCTCCAGCAGCTTCTCGGTGCCGCAGTCCCACATCACGTTGAGCACCTTCAGGTCCTCGGCCACCGGCGCGAGCGCGTTGCAGTTGCCGCTGGAGATCGACGCCAGCGAGACCCGGACGCCCTCCTCCTGCACCACGCGGCGGTACTCCGACAACAGCTTGTCGCCGCCCACGCCCTCGTCGAGGATGATCGGCTTGATCTTCACGCCCGCGATGCCGCCGGCGGCGTTGATCTCCTCGATGGCGATCTCCGCGGCCGCCTTGCCGGGCACGCCGAAGACGGCCGCCGGTCCCGACAGGAAGGTCGTCATGGCGATCTTGAGCTCGGCGGGTTTCTGCTGGGCGGACGCGGACAGCGCGGCGAGAAGGCCCAGGCCGAGAGCCCCGGCCCTGAGGATGGAAAGCATGCGTCGGTCTCCGTGGTTCTGGTTGGCGGGTCGGATTCTCTGCAGCCGTTCCGGGGCGGGCCATCAGAATTTGGACAACGCTGCGTTGTCGAGATTCGACGCTCGGACGGCGCCGCGTTTGCCAGAATCGGCGCCCACCCATCCCCGACCCTCCCACCCGAGTCGTTCCCATGACCACGCCCTCCGACTTCATGGCCGATGCCGCCGTGTCGACCGATCCGTCGACCGGCGAGGTCTTCGCCCGCTACCCCTACGAATCCGCCGAGATGCTCGATCGCTCGCTCGACGACGCGACGGCGGGCTTCCGCGCCTGGGCCGCCACGCCGGTGGCGACGCGGCTCGCGACGATCGGGCGCATGGCGCAGGTCCTGCGCCGCGACATCGAGAAGCTCGCCCGCATGGCCAGCCGCGAGATGGGCAAGCCGATCGTGCAGGCGCGCGCCGAGGTCGAGAAGTGCGCCGTCCTGTGCGACTGGTACGCGACCCACGGCGGCCCCCTGCTGGCCGACAGCCCGACCCCGATCGGCGACGACGCCTACGTCTCCTACCTGCCGCTCGGTCCGGTGCTGGCCGTGATGCCGTGGAACTTCCCCTACTGGCAGAGCCTGCGCGGCGCCGTGCCGATCCTGCTGGGCGGCAACGCCTACGTCCTCAAGCACGCGCCCAACGTCATGGGCTGCGCCTACCTGACGCGCGACGCCTGGCGCGACGCCGGCCTGCCCGAGGGCGCCTTCAGCGTCGTCAACGTCACCAACGACGGCGTCTCCCGGGCCATCGCCGACCGGTGCATCGCCGCCGTCGCCGTGACCGGCAGCGTGCGGGCCGGGGCGGCCATCGCGGCGCAGGCCGGCGCGGCATTGAAGAAGACCGTGCTCGAGCTCGGCGGCTCCGACCCCTTCATCGTGCTGGCCGACGCCGACCTCGACGCCGCCGTCAAGGCCGCCGTCGTCGGCCGCTTCCAGAACAGCGGCCAGATCTGCATCGCCGCCAAGCGCATCATCCTGGAGGCGCCCATCGCGGCGGAATTCACCGAACGCTTCGTCGAGGCGGTGAAGGCCCTGCGCACCGGCGACCCGGGGAGCGAGGAGACCTACGTCGGCCCGATGGCGCGGGCCGACCTGCGCGACGAGCTCGACGCCCAGGTCCGGCGCAGCGTCGACGCCGGCGCCAAGGTGCTGCTCGGCGGCGCCAAGGCCGAGGGGCGAGGCAACTTCTACCCGCCGACCGTGCTGGGCGACGTCGTGCCGGGCATGGCGACCTTCGACCAGGAGACCTTCGGGCCGGCGGCCTCGCTGATCGTCGCGGACGACGTCGAGCACGCGATCGAACTGGCCAACGACAGCGAGTTCGGGCTCAGCGGCGCGCTGTGGACGCGCGACAAGGACCTGGCGCGCGCGCTAGCGCGCCGGGTGGAGACCGGCGGCATGTTCGTCAACGGCTTCTCGGCCTCCGATCCGCGCGTGCCCATCGGCGGCGTCAAGAAGAGCGGCTACGGCCGCGAGCTGTCGCACTTCGGCGTCCACGAGTTCATGAACGCGCAGACCGTCTGGTTCGACCGCAAGTAGCGCCGCCGCGCCGTCCCGGCGCGGGAGGCCTGTCGTGTGCGCGACCGCGGACCGCGCGACGGCGCGGCGCCGTCCGGAGCGTTCCGGCGCGGCCGTGGAGAATCGCGGCCATGCTGCCGGACATCGATTCCCTCGCCCTCTTCGTGCGCGCCGCGGAAATGCGCAACCTCACGCGGGCCGCCGAGGCCAGCCTGATCACCGTGCCCGCCGCCAGCCGGCGGCTCTCGCTGCTGGAGCACCAGTTCAAGGCCCAGCTGTTCGAGCGCCATTCGCGCGGCCTCGACCTGACGCCGGCCGGCGAGCGCCTGCTGAAGCTCGCGCGCGAGGTGATGGCCAGCGTGCATCACCTGCGCGCCGAGATGGGCAACTACGCGCGCGGCCGGCAGGCCGTGCTGCGCGTCCACGGCAACACCTCGGCGATGACGCAGTTCCTGCCCGGCGACATCGCGGCGTTCCAGCACGGCCACGACGACGTGCGCATCGTGCTGGAGGAATGCTGGAGCGAGGACGCGGTGCGCCGCGTGCGCGGCGGCGAGATCGACCTCGGCGTGTGCGTCGACGGCCCGGACCTGAGCGGCCTGTGGGTGCGGCCCTACCGCTGCGACCGGCTCGCCGCGATCGTGCGCGACGACGACGACGCCGGCGCGGACGGGCTGTCCTTCGACGACTTGCTCGAGCGCGACCTGGTGGGCCTCGAAGGCGGCAGCACGCTGACTCGCCTGCTGGAGGCCAAGGCGGCGAGCCTGATGCGGCCGATGGCGCTGCGCGTGCAGGTGCGCAGCTTCGAGGCGGTGTGCCGCGCCGTCGAGGCGCGGCTGGGCGTCGGCGTGCTGCCGCTGCACGCGGCGCGCAGCTTCGCCGCGGCCATGAACCTGCGCGTGATGCCGCTGGCCGAGCCCTGGGCCGAGCGCCGCATGTGGCTGTGCCTGCGCGCCGAGCCGGCCGACCCGTCGCCATTGCGCTCGCTGGTCATGCACATGACCGCCTGCGCCGACGCGGCCCCGGCCCCGCCGGCGGCCTGAGCCGGACTCAGGCCAGCGCGTCGGAGCGCCACACCATCATCTTCTCGGTCTGCATCTCGCGCATGGTGTGGGGAATGCCGCCCACCCCGTGGCCGGAGGCGCGGGCGCCGGCGAAGGGCATCCAGTCGACCCGGAACAGGGTGTTCTCGTTGACCATCACCGCGCTGCCGTCGAGGTGGCGGTAGCAGTGCATGGCGGTGTCGAGGGCGCGCGTGAAGACCGCCGCCTGGAACGCGTAGGGCAGATCGTTGGCCAGCGCGATGGCATCGTCGAGATCGTCCCAGCCGTAGACGCAGACGACCGGGCCGAAGACCTCCTTGCGCGTCACGTCGGCGTCCAGCGGCGGCTCCAGCAGCACCGTGTTCTCGTAGCAGCTCGCCGAGATCCGCCGCCCGCCCGAGACCCGCCGGGCGCCGCCCTCGACCGCGGCGTCGACCCAGCGGCCGACCCGGTCGACCTCGGCGTGGCGGATCAGCGGCCCGACCTCGGTCTCGGGGCGCAGCGGGTCGCCGATCGCCATGCGGTCGCCCAGGCGCGCGAGGCCCTCGGCGACGTCGTGCGCGACGTCGCGGTGCGCGAACACCCGCTGCACGCCCACGCAGGCCTGGCCGGCATACCAGAACGCGCCGCGCGCCAGGCGCGGCAGCGCCATGTCGAGGTCGGCGTCGCGCGCGACGATCACCGGCGCCACGCCGCCGTGCTCCAGCGCGCAGCGCGCGCCCGGCGCGAGCCTCGCGCGCAGCGACCAGCCCACCGCCGCCGAGCCGATGAAGCTCAGGAAACCCACGCGCGCGTCGGCCGCCAGGCGCGAGGCGAGTTCGTGGTCGCGGGGCAGCACCATCTGCGCCCAGCCCGGCGGCAGGCCGGCCTCGTGGAAGATGTCGATCACCGCCTTGCAGCTCAGCGGCGTCGCCGCCGCCGGCTTGACGATCACCGGCGCGCCGACCGCCACCGCCGGCGCCACCTGGTGCACCACCAGGTTGAACGGGTGGTTGAAGGCGCTGATGCCCACCACCACGCCGATCGGCTCGTACTGCGTGAAGGCGACGCGCCCCGCCGAAGTGGCGTTGAGGTCCATCGGGATCACGTGGCCGGCGTCGGTGCGCAGCACCTCGATGCAGCTGCGGATGCCGTCGACGCCGCGATCGACCTCGACCAGCGAATCGCGGTAGGGCTTGCCGCCCTCGTGCGCGGCCTGGCGCGCGAGCGCCTCGCGCCGCTGGGCGATCAGCTCGGCGGCGCGGCCGAGGATGGCGATGCGCCGCGGCTTCGACAGCCACTGGCGGCGATCGCGATGCAGCGCGTGGGCGGTGGCGAGCGCGCGCTCGACGTCGTCCGCCCCGGAGGCGGCGACCCGTCCCACCGGCGCGCCGTCGAACGGCGCGATGACTTCGATCGTTTCGGACATGGCGTGGCTTCTCCTCGTGCGTGGGGGTGGCGGGGTCAGGGCCTGGGCATCTCGCGCGGCAGCGTGCCGGCGAACGATGCGCGGGCGCGGGACCGCGCGGCCAGGGCGTCGAGCGCGGGCAGCGCCGGCAGCCAGGGCGCGCCGGCGAAGCGGAAGCGGACGTAGTCGACCAGCACGACCGCGGCGATGGCGCCGAGGTCGGCGGCGCCATCGGCGAGCCGGGGCGGATCGACCTCGAGCCGTTCGAGCGCCCCGATCATCGAGCGCCGCCGGCGCAGGCCGACCGGCGCCTCGTCGAAGCCGGCGTCGGAACGGCGGCCGATGACGATCGCGGCGGCGGCGTCGATCGCGCCCATGGCGATGCCGGCCGTGGAGATCGCGCGCCCGGGCTCGGCGCCCAGCAGCGAGGGCGCGGGCCGCTGCGTCTCCAGCCACAGCACGATCAGCAGGCTCTCGGTCAGCGGCAGGCCGCTGTCGAGCACCAGGGCGGGCACGCGCGCGCTCGGGTTGGCGGCCAGCAGGCCGGGGTCGTCGTTCCACGGGTCGGTGAGCGCGCCCTCGACGTCGGCGAGGCCCTTCTCGGCCAAGGCGATGCGGGCGATCCGCGCATAGGGCGAGGTGGTGCTGTGGTAGAGCCGCATGGCGTTGGTCCTCGCCGCGTCAGGCGCGCGGCCGGCTGTCAGCGAACGACGGCCGCTCGCCCAGCCGCCCGGCCAGCGCGCGCAGCGCCGGCAGCGGCGGCAGCCACGGCGCCTGCGGGAAGCGGAAGTCGAGGTAGTCGAGCGCGACGACCGCCGCGATGGCGTCGATGGTCGGCGTGCCGTCGGCGAAGGCCGGTGGATCGCCCTCCAGGCGCGCCATGCCCTCGGCCATGGTGCGCCGGCGGCGCAGGCCGACCGGCGCGGTGTCGAACGACGCGTCGGTGATCTTGCGGCCGATGAGCGTGTGCACCGCCGCGTCGATCACGCCGATCGCGAGACCGGCGCGCGCGACCACCGCGGTCGCGTCCGCGCCCAGCAGCGAGGGCGACGGCCACCGGTGCTCCAGCCAGAGCACGATCAGCAGCGACTCGGTCAGCGTCCGGCCGTTGTCGGCCACCAGCGCCGGCACGCGCGCGGCCGGGTTGACGTCGAGCAGGCGCGGCGCGTCGGCCCACGGGTCGACGACCTCGGTGTCGACGTCCGGACGGCCCTTCTCGGCCAGTGCGATGCGCGCGATCCGCGCATAGGGGGAGGTGGTGTTGAGGAAGAGCTTCATGGCGGTCGTGTCCCTTCACGCGGGCAGGGCCCCGAGCTGCCTGAGCATCCCGAGGTTGTCGAGCAGCGCCCAGTGCGCGACGAGGACGCCGTCGCGGACCTGGAACAGGTCGAGCACGGCGATGTCGATGGCGCGGCCGGTGGGCGCCAGGTCGCCGAAGGCGCCGGTGTGCGTGCCCTTCACGCGCAGCCGCACCAGCACCTTGTCGCCCTCGGCGACGAAGTCCTCCAGCGGCAGCGCCATGTCCGGGAACGCCGGCAGCAACGCGTCGTGCAGCCTCGCGACGCCGTCCGGCCCGCGCACCTCGAAGGGCAGGCCCGGGTCGTGGCGCACGAAGCCGGGGGCGATGTGCGCGGCCATCCAGCGCGTGTCGCGCGCGAGGAAGGCGGTGAAATAGTCGCGGCAGAGTCGTTTGTTCGCTTCGAGGCTCATGGGGGGTCTCCGTTCTTCCGGGTCGTCTCAGGCCGGCAGCACGTCGAAGCCGAGCCGCGGGAAATGCAGGTGCAGGTCGCCCGCCGCCGGGTCGCGGCGGTGGATCACGACCTCGCTGTCGCTCGCCGCCACCAGCGTGCCGGCGACCGGCACGCGCGCGTTGTCGTCCGGTGTCACGACCACCCCGGCGCCCGCCCGCAGGCCGCCGGGGTCGCCGTCGGGGCGCAGGTGCGTCACCGGCACCGGGGCGGCGTCGCGCGCCGCCGCGAAGGCCTCCTCCGGCGTCGCCGGCGCCGGCCGGCCGTGGCCGAGCGCGGCGACGCGGTCGTACCAGGCCGGCAGCGAACCGTCGAAGCCGAGCATGGCGTCGACCGCCTCGCGCGGGCAGTTCCCGCGCAGCAGGCGGCTCGTCTGGTAGCAGGCCAGGTCGAGCGCGCCGGGCCGCTCGCCGAGGACGAAGCGGCGCCCGTCGGCCAGCGCCGCCTTCAGCCAGGCGTACTGCGCCGTCACGTGCTGCCGATGGCGCGGCAGCTCGGGCGCCATCGCCTCGCGGCCGATGTCCACGTAGAGGTAGCCCTCCTTGCGGTCCTTCAGGAAGTCGGCCGGGATCTGGTCGCCGATGAAGTGCGTGAGCACGGCGATCGACGGGATCCACATCGCACGCTCCCAGGCGAAGGCCAGCCCGCGCGCCACGCCCTCGCTGCCGTCCGGGTACAGGCCCGGATGCGCGGGCGCCGGGAACAGCCGCTCCAGCGCCGGCAGGATGACGTTGGTGTCGCAGTAGACGTCGGCGCCCACCTGCAGCACCGGCACGCGCCGGTAGCCGCCGGTCAGGGGTTCGAGCAGCGGCCGCGGCGGCAGCCCGGGGATGTCGACCGAGCGGTACGCCAGGCCCTTGAGGCCGAGCGCGAGGCGCACCTTCTCGGAGAAGGTCGAGAACGCGTAGTGGTGCAGGAAGAGGTCGTCCACGGTGGCCGCCGGTCAGTACATGATGTGGCCGCCGTCGACGACGATGGTCTGGCCGGAGACGAAGCCGGCCAGGTCGGACAGCAGGTACAGCGCGGTGCCGACCAGGTCGTCGGGCCGCTGCTCGCGCGAGATGGCGCGCGCCTTCAGGAAGCTCTGCTGCCACTCCACCGGCCGGTCCTGGGTGGCGCCGGTGATCACGAAGCCCGGCGCGATGACGTTGACGCGCACGCCGCTGGCGCCGCATTCCTTGGCCAGTCCCTTGGTCATCGACAGCACCGCGCCCTTGGTGGCGACGTAGTGCAGGTAGCCCGGCTGGCCGGCGACCGCGACGACCGAGGCGATGTTGACGATCGAGCCGCCGCCGCGCTCGCGCATCGCCGGCATCACCGCCTTGCAGCACTGCCACACGCCCTTGACGTTGACCGCGAAGATGCGGTCCCAGATCGCCGGGTCGAGTTCCTCGAACGGCGTCAGCTTCACCTCGCGGAAGTACGCGGCGTTGTTGACCAGGCCGTCGATGCGGCCGAAGCGATCGAGCGCGGCCTGCGCCATGGCCCGGGTCGAGGCGTCGTCGGCGACGTCGACGCGCACCGCGAGCGCGCGGCCGCCGGCCCGCTCGACCAGGGCGACGGTCTCGTCGGCCGCGTTCATGTCGGCGACGACGACGTTGGCGCCCTGCGCGGCGCAGCCGACGGCGAAGGCCTGGCCGATGCCGGTGGCGGCGCCGGTGACGACGACGGTGCGGCCGTCGAGCAGGTCGTGGGTGGGCGTGGTCATGAGGGGTGTCTCCTGGGTTTCAGTGCGGGTGGGATGCCGCCGCGGCGGCGGGTCGGGTGGGTGACACGGGTTCGGCCGGGCAGCGGCGATCGCCGTCGCAGGCCTCGATGCGCAGCGTGCGGGCCACGCGCTCGCGCACCGGGCCGGCGACGTCGACCTCGACCGCCCAGGCACCGGCCATCTCCAGCTCGATGCGCCCGCGGTACTCGCCCGGCGCGCCGGTGGCCGCGGCGACGGCGGGCCGGACGCGGTGCGCCATCGGCATCGAGGGCATCGTGGCCGAGAGGGTCACGCCGGCATCGGCCAGCGGGCGGCCGTCCGGCCGCGCCAGGCGCACGGTGCATTCGAGCCGATGCCCGGCGCCGCCGAGCGACACGCACTGCAGGTCCACCACCGGGCGGGGCGGCGCCGCGGCGGCCAGGACGGGCGCGGCAGCGGCCGCCAGGGCGAGCAGGCGGCGGGAAACGGACGGGGTCATCGGACGGTCTCCAGGGAGGGGGCGATCGGCGGCGCGCGCCGGCGCCCGAGGAACGAGGCCAGGCGATCGAGCGTCGCCTCGTCGAGCAGCCCGCGCGGGCGCCAGCGCAGGAACAGGGCCACCAAGCCGCCGAAGACGACCATCCGCCAGCCGGCGAAGACGCGCGTGGCGTCGAGCAGCCCGAGGTCGAAGGCCACGCCCAGCAAGGGCCCGAAGACCGTGCCGAGGCCGCCGATGAGCGCGTAGCCCACCGCGTGGACGCCCAGCATCGGGTCGAACAGGGCGGGTTCGATGTAGGTCGTGCGGTGCGCGTAGAGCGCGCCGCCCAGCGCCGCCACCGCGCCGGCCACGGTGGCCGCGGCCAGCCGCACGCGCCGCACCGGCGTGCCCTGCGCGGCGGCGAGGGTGTCGTCCTGGCCGACGGCGCGCAGCGCGAGGGCGGCGCGGCAGCGCCACAGCAGCGCCAGCGCCAGCAGGACGGCGCCCAGCACGCCGGCCGCGAGTCCGAGGAACGCCGCGTCGGAGACGTCGTTCTCCAGCAGCCAGCGGATGTCGCGGAAGCCGTCGATCCCGTTCGGCCCGGCCGGCGCGCCGTCGGCCCCGGTCCATCGCCAGTGCCAGCCCTGCAGCGCGATGCGCAGCATCTCGGCGAAGGCCAGCGTCGCGACCGCGTGGTGCAGGCCCGACAGCCGCGAGGTCGGCAGCGCCAGCGCGAAGGCGGCCGCCGCGCCGACCAGGCCCGCGCCCGCCAGCGCCGCCGCCAGCGGCCACTGCGCCCAGGTCGTCGCCAGCGCGGAGGCGTAGGCGCCGAGGCCGAAGTAGGCCTGCTGGCCGAACGAGATGCGCCCGGCCAGCAGCAGCAGGTAGGCCGACAGCGCCAGCAGCGACATGACCGCCATGTCGGTCGCCAGGCCGATCGCGTGGGCGTGCTCAGGCCCCATGCGCCCTCCCCGCGCCGCCGCGCCGCCGGGGCACCAGCAGCACCGCGAACAGCAGCGCCCAGGTCGCGAACTCGCGGCCGAGCGCGCCGGCCAGGCCCTGCGCGTGCGCCTCGACGACGCCGAGCGCCAGCCCGCCCCCGAGCACCCCGCGCACCGAGCCGAGCCCGCCGAGCAGCGCCGCGACCAGCCCCTTGGTCAGCACCCACATGCCGAACATCGGCGTGACCTGCCCCTGCACGGCGAGGACGGCGAAGGCCGCGACGCCGGCCAGGGCGCCCGCGACCGCGAACGCCATCCGCTGCACGCCCGGCACGCCGATGCCCACCAGCCCGGCGGCGACGCGTTGGTCGGCCGCGGCGCGCCAGGCCAGGCCGCCGCGCGTGCGTGCCAGCCACGTCGCCAGGCCGGCCGTCAGCACCACGGCCAGCAGCGCCAGCGCGAGCCGGTCGGGCCGCAGGGCGAACGGACCGAGCGCCCACTCGGTCTCGGCCGCGAGCGACGGGAACGCGTTGAGGTGGCGCGGCAGCAGGTGGACGCCGAGCTGCTCGAGCTGCATCCAGACCGCGAAGCTCGAGGCCAGCGCGACCACCTCGCGGGCGTCCGCCCCGGCCACCGGCGCGCCGCCGCGCGCGAGCGCCGCGCCGTCGGCCGCCGGCGCGAAGCACAGCCATTCCACGTACAGACCGGCGACCACCGCCACGCCCACCACGGCCAGCGCGACGCCCCAGGCCGGCACCGCGCCGCGCCCGTGCAGCCAGGCCCCGGCGTAGGCGGCGATCATCGCGACGGCGCCGTGCGCGAGGTTGAGCCGGCGCAGCGTGCCGAAGGTCAGGGTCAGGCCGAGCCCGACCAGCGCGTACGAGGCGCCGTCGAGCAGGCCGTCGAGCGTGGTCTGCAGGAGATCGATGACCCGGCCCATCACGCGGGACCTCAGGCGGCGCGGCGGCGGCCGAGGTAGGCGCGCTGGATCACGTCGTCCTCGGCCAGCTGGCCGGGCGTGCCCGAGAAGCCGATGCGCCCCTGCTCGATCAGGTAGAAGTGCTGCGCCACCTTCAGCGCCATGTGGGCGTTCTGCTCGACCAGGAAGATGCTGGTGCCCTCGGCGTGCAGCTGCCGGACGATGGCGAAGATCTCCGCGACCACGAGCGGCGCGAGCCCCACCGACGGCTCGTCCATCAGCAGCATGCGCGGCCGCGACATCAGGGCCCGGGCCACCGCGAGCATCTGCTGCTCGCCGCCCGACAGCGTGCCGGCGAGCTGGCCGATGCGCTCGCGCAGGCGCGGGAAGCGGTCGAGCATGCGTTCGACGTCGTCGCGGATGGCGGCGCGGTCGCGCCGGCGGAAGGCGCCGGCCAGCAGGTTCTCGCGCACGCTGAGCGCGGGGAAGACCAGCCGGTTCTCCGGCACCAGGGCCAGGCCGCGCGCGACGATCTCGGCCGGCGTCCGACCGACGATCTCCTCGCCCTCGAAGCGGATCGAGCCGCGCTGGGGCCGCAGGATGCCCGCCAGGGTCATCATCAGCGTCGTCTTGCCGGCGCCGTTGGGGCCGAGCAGGCAGGTCACCTCGCCGCCCCGGGCCGACAGCGACACGCCCTTGAGCGCGTCGATCTTGCCGTAGGCGGTCGCCAGGTCCTCGATTTCAAGCATCGTCGTGTCTCCTAGCCCGCCGCGGCCTCGTCGGCGCCCAGGTAGGCGGCGCGCACCTGGGGGTCGTCCTGCACCTGCGCGGGCGTGCCCTCGGCGATCTTGCGGCCGAAGTTCAGCACCGCGATGCGGTCGCACACGCCCATCACCAGCTCCATGTGGTGCTCGATCAGCAGGATCGTGCGGCCCTGGTCGCGCAGGGCGCGGATGCGCTCGTCGAGCTCGCCGATCTCCTGGGCGTTCATGCCGGCGGCCGGCTCGTCGAGCAGCAGCAGCGAGGCGCCCGAGGCCGCCGCGCGCGCCAGCTCGAGCCGGCGCTGCTCGCCGAACGCCAGGTTGGCGGCCAGCATGTCGCGCTTGTCGGCCAGGCCGCTGAAGGCCAGCAGCCGCTCGGCCTCCTCGCGCGCCGCGCCGGCGCCGGCCAGCCAGCGCCGGCGGAAGCCGGCCCAGCCGCGCTCGCGCACCACCTGCGCGGCCCAGAGGTTCTGCCACACGCTCAGGTGGCCGAACAGCCGGATGTTCTGGAACGTGCGCGCGATGCCGCGCTCGGCGCGCTCGTGCGTCGCACGATCGCCGATGTCCTCGCCGAGGAAGCGGATCTCGCCGCGGGTCGGCCGGTAGAGCCCGGCGATCAGGTTGACGGTGGTGCTCTTGCCCGAGCCGTTGGGCCCGATCAGGCCCAGGATCTCGCCCTGGCGGACGTCCAGGTCGAGCCCGTCGACCGCCTTGACGCCGCCGAAGTGGCGGCTCATGTCGCGCAGTTCGAGCATCTCAGGCATGGCGGGTCGCTCCCTCGAAGGCGTCGGGCTTGCGCGAGCGCCGGCCGGGCCACGGCAGGGCGCGCCCGATCACGCCGCCCGGGCGCACCAGCATCACCCCCACGATCAGCGCGCCGAACAGCAGGCTGCGCCAGTCGCCGAGGAAGCGCAGGCCCTCGACCATGAAGCCCTGGATGAAGATCACCGCGAGCAGCGTGCCGGCCAGGCTCGCGAGCCCGCCGAGGATCGGGTAGGCGATCGCGAAGGTGGCCAGCAGGATGGTGAAGTTGCCGTGCTCGATGTGCGTCGTGTAGTGGGCGAAGAGCCCGCCGGCCAGCCCCGCGATCGCGCCGCCGATGCCGAAGGCCGAGACCTTGGCCACGGTCAGGTCGATGCCCGCGCTCTGCGCCGCCAGCTCGTCCTCGCCCACCGCGCGCCACAGCGTGCCGATGCGCGAGCGGTCGAGCCAGGCCAGCAGCAGCATCACCAGCGCGACCGTGCTCCAGATCAGCGCCAGCACCTGCCAGGCCGACCAGCCGTTGGCCTGGAAGTAGCGGATGCCGCCGAAGCCGAGCCCGCCGTCCGGGCCGACCGTGCCGGCGGCCGTCTCGACGCGCCACTTCAGGTTGAAGAACACCAGGCGCACGATCTCCGCGAAGGCCGTCGTCGCGACCACCAGCATCAGCCCCTTGACGCGCAGCGCCGGGACGCCCACGCCGAGCGCCACGACCGCCGCCACGAGCGCCGCGACGGCCAGCGCCGGCACCAGCGGCCAGCCGAACATCGTCGTCAGGCAGCCGGCGGCGTAGGCGCCGATGGCGAAGAAACCGCCCTGCGCCAGGCTGACCTGGCCCGTGTGGAGCACGCACCAGGCCGACAGGCCCAGCAGCGTGTGCACGCCGATCACCTGCGCCAGACCGAGATAGAAGTCCATCGTCCGTCCTCCCGACTCAATCGCGCCCGCCCGGCGCGGCGAACAGCCCGCCCGGACGGAACACCAGGAACGCGAACAGCATCAGCATCACGTAGATGTCGCGTTCGCTCACGCCGCGCCAGAACTGGAACAGGTTCTCGACGCCGCCGACGATCAGCCCGGCGACGATCGCGCCCGGGATGCTGCCGAGCCCGCCGATCACCGTCACCACCAGGCCCTTGACCGTCAGCGGCAGCGCCAGCAGCGGCGACAGCACGCCGATCGCCGCGCCGGTCATGGCGCCGGCGGTGCCGCCGAGGAAGCCGGCGATCACGAAGGTGCTGGCGTTGGTGCGGTCGACGCCCATGCCGCACAGCCGCGCCGCGACCGGCTGCTGCGCCACGGCGCGCGTGGCCAGGCCCAGCCGGGTGCGCTCGAGCAGCAGCTTGAGGCCGACCATCGCCGCGCAGCCGAGCGCGAACACGGCCAGCAGGTCGCCGCGGATCGTGAACGGCCCGATGTCGAGGTTGGCGCCGGTGAAGGCGGTCGGGTAGTTCTGCGGCATGCCGGCGGTCGCGTGGACGATCGCCTCCTCCAGCAGCAGCAGCATGCCCACCGTCGACATCAGCGTCGCGAGCGGCTTGTCCAGCGGCAGGAAGCGGAAGCACACGACGTAGACCAGCGCCCCCAGCAGGCCGCCGGCCAGGGCCGACGTCAGGTAGACCAGCGGCGCCGGCACCGCGTTGACGACGATCAGGCTCAGGTAGGCCGCGCCGACGGAGGCCGCGGCGTAGGACAGGTTGATCTTGTGCATCACGCCGAAGATCAGCGTGAAGCCGATGCCGATCAGCGCGTAGGTGGTGCCGAACATGATCCCGTCGACGACCGACTGGACCAGATCCTGCAGGTCGAGCAGCGACATGGCCGGCCGCTCACTGGCTGGCGGGACGGTGCGCGACCGTCCACTGGCCGCCCTTGGCCTGCACGAACAGGAAGGGCTTGACGGCCTCGCGGTCGTCGCCGCGGCCGACCGGGCCGAGCAGGCCCTGCGTCTGCTTCAGGGCGGCGAGCGCCTCGCGCATCTTCACCCGGTCGGCCTGCACCGTCTCGGGCTTGCCGACGATCCCCTTCTTCTCGATCAGGTCCTTCAGCGTGTAGACGTTCTCCCAGGCGGCGGCGTTGTGCAGGTCCATGTTGCCGCCGACGGCCTGCAGCGCGTCGGCGGCCTTCTTCGCCTCCGGCGTCACCGGCGCGAAGCTGGTCGGGATCAGGATGCCCTCGGCCTGCGCGGCGCAGCCCTGCAGCGTCTCCATGCTCGACGAGCTGGTCAGGCCGACCAGCACCTTGGGCTTGACGCCCTGGCGCTGCATCTCCTTGAGCACGCCGCAGGTCGTGAACGGATGCGCCGAGATCGCCACGATGTCGGCGTTGGCCCGCCGCATCTCGCGCACCTGGGTCGAGAACGTGGTGTCGGCGAGCAGCCACTCGCTCTGGCCCTGCACCTCGAAGCCGGCCTTGGCCGCGACGTCCCTGATCGTGTTGTAGGTCGCGTTGCTGTGGGCGAAGTCCTTTTCGACGCCGCCCCAGAAGGTCTTCACGCCGGGCTGCGTGGTCTTGAGCCAGTCGAACATGCTGCGGTACATCGCCGCTTCGCTGGGCACGTTGCGGAACGCCCATTGCGAGATCGACGCGAGGCCGCCCTTGGCGGCGACGTCGGTGTAGAGGGGGAACTGCAGCCCGGTGTCGCCGGCGTCGCCGACCTTCTTCTGCAGGATGCCGAACACCGGCTCGGCGACGTTGCTGCAGGTCGGGCCGATGGCGACGATCGCGTCGGGCTGCGAGGCGATGCGGCGCAGCGCGTTGATGCCCTCCTCCGCGCTGCAGCGGTCGTCGAGGTACTCGACCGCCAGCCGGGCCTTGGCGCCGTCGGCCAGCGTCAGGCCGCCGGCCTTGTTGATCTGGTCGGCGGCGGCCTTCATCGCCGCTTCGCTGTTGAGGCCGAAGATCCGGACCACGCCGCTCTTGGCGCCGAAGCCGTAGATCTTGACCGTGCGCTCCTGCGCGGCCGCGCCCAGCGCGACGAGCAGCGAGCACGAGAGGAAGGCGGCGCGCGCGAGGCGCGCACGCGGGAAGGCTGGTGCCATGGTTGTCTCCGTCGATTGTTGGGATCGCGGCGGAACTATCGCCAAAGCGCCCCGGCGAGGCCATTCCAAAGGCGTTCATGCAGCGTTCACCGGCCGGCAACGAACGGTCCGCGCCGAGCGCGACCCGCCCCGGGATCGGCCCGTGGCGCGGCGTCGTGCGCGAACCGGACGGGCGCTGCGCGAGCCGGCCCCGCCGTGACGCCCCGTCCACGACGTCCGGCACCGTCGGCGACCCCGTCCCTACTCGGGTTCGCTATCGGGGTGGGTGCCCCGGGCCCTCGACACGGTCGCCACGCCGGCGGCCGACGTGGCGGAGGCGGCGGCGGAGAACAGGAACGAGCGGCGCCGAGATTGCCGATTCGTCATGTCCCCCGCGCGGGGTCGAGTTCGACGTCGAGCAGCCGGATGTACTGCTGGCCGCCGTGCATGTCGCGTTCCAGCGCGCCGCCCTGCGCGTGGCGGCGCGGGTAGGAGATCTTCACCACCAGCAGCCCGGGCACGGCGAAGTGCTTGACCTGCGCCGGATCGACGTCGAACAGCGCGCCGATCGCCGCCGGCTGCAGCTGCGGCGACTGGGCGTAGCGGTCGAACGCGGCTTGGTCGGCGAACGACAGGTCCAGCGTGATCCAGAACGGGCCGGCGTTCTTCGAGCGCACGTGGCGGCAGACGTGGTCGACGGTCTCAGCCATGGGCCACCTCCTTCGCCGGGGCGAACACGGTGCGCACCAGTTGCGCGGGATCGTCCACCGCGACGACGTGGTTGAGCCGGAACTCGAACACCTGCCCGCGCTCGATCTCCGCCGGCGAGAACGGGAACGCGTAGCTGGGCATCGGGTCGCCCTCGTCGAGCGGCAGGTGGAACAGCCACGGATTGCAGGTCTTGGCGATCTGCGTGGCGAGGTGCTGGGTCGACGCGGTGGCGACGAACAGCAGGCCGATCTCGCGCGGCACCGCGGTGCCGGCCTCCACCGGCGTGCCGTCGACCGCGTTCCAGCCGTACGGGCGCAGCGAGATGTCGAAGGCACCGGCGCGCTCGCCCATCGCCTCGCGCACGCGGGTCGTCAGCACCCCGTGCAGGCGCGCGAGGAAGCGGTCGGGCTCGGCGAGCACCTTGCGGTCCTGGATGCCGACCAGCATCAGGGTCTGGAAGGCGCCGCCGGAAGCGCCCTCGAGCTTCATCGTGTAGGGCCGGGGCTCGAAGCGCGAGCCGGTGACCCGCACCGAGCGCTCGTCGAGCGCCGCGTAGCGCGCCTCGGTCACGTCGAGGACGCCGCCGGGCTCGTGCAGCAGGAACGGATCGCTGTTCTCGTAGAGCATGTGCGCCGAGACGGTGTGGACCGTGCAGCGGTTGCCCTCGGTGAGCGGCTCGACGTCGAAGTGGTCGGCGCCCACGCGGATCAGCACCCCGCCGTTGCGCGGCCGCTCGGTGCACAGGCCGCCGCACTCGGCGATCTTGCCGGCGTGCCAGGCCGGTCCGGCGCCCGCCCCGCGCATCAGCGGCACGGCCGCGAGCACGGCGGTGTCGGTGGTGCGCCCGCCCAGCACGATGTCGGCGCCGGCCGCCAGCGCGGCGACGTAGGGCTCGGGTCCCATCAACGCGACGATGCGGTCGCAGGCCTCGAACAGCATCGGCTCGCCCGAGGTCATGGGGGCGAGCGGGCTCACGCGGCCGGCGCGGGCGCATCGGGCCATCGCGGCGGGCGACTGCTCGGCGTAGAGCAATGCGATGCGGGGATCCAGCCCCTCCTCGGCGGCGATCTCGCGCGCGATGTCGTGCGTCCAGTCGAGCGCTGCGTCGCTGCCCGAGGTGCCGCAGGAGCCGATCAGCAGCGGGATGCCGGCCGCGGCCTGCGCCCGCATCAGGATCGCCAGGTCGGTCTTGACCGCGTCGCGCGAGTACTTGGCCAGGCCGGTGGCCAGGTAGGCCGGGCCGCTGTCGGTGGAGCCGGCGTCGCAGGCGATGGCGTGGGCGCCGGCGGCGATGCCCGCGGCCACGTCGCTCTCGCGCACGCCCATGCCGAGGGCGCCGATGGGCACGAGGATGTTCGTGGTGTCGATGGAAGCGGGCATCGTGGATTTCTCAGTAGACAATCTTTCTAATTGTAGACAATTCATTCGTTTCGTCAACGCTTGCTAGACTGGGTCCATGAACCCCTCCGCCGCCGCCGCCGAACCCCGTCTCCTGATCGACCACACCGTCGCATCCATCGAGCGGCTGATCGTGTGCGGCGAGCTGGTTCCCGGCGCCCCGCTGCGGGAACAGGCGCTGGCCAGCCAGCTGGGGGTGAGCCGGGGTCCGTTGCGCGAGGCGATCCGCACGCTCGAGGGACGCCGGCTGCTCGAACGCACGCCCCATGCGGGCGTGCGCGTGCCGCTCCTGTCGCGCGACGACGTGGAGCAGCTGCTGGTCACGCGGGAAGCGCTCGAGGGCATGGCCTGCCGCCAGGCCGCCGAGCACATGACGGGGCCGGAGATCCGCCGACTGCGCGAGACCGCCGAGCACATCGAGAAGCTGCTCGAGGACGGACCGGGCGCGGTCTTCGCCAGCGGCCCCGACCACGATTTCCATCGCCAGATCGCCATCGGCAGCCGCAACCGCTGGATCGAGCGGATGCTGTGCGAGGACCTCTACGCGCTGCTGCGCCTCTACCGCGCCTACGCGTCCACGGCGCCGACGTCCAGGCCGCGCGAGACGGCCAAGGAACACCACCACATCATCGACTGCATCCACCGACGCGATGCCGACGCGGCGGAGGACGCCATGCGCCGGCACGTCCGCGCGGGACGCGAACGGCTGCTCGCCCGACTGAGCGCGACGGCGTCCGGGAGCGCCTGAGGAACCTTCGACGCGTTGCGCAGCGAACGGCCGCGCGACACGCCGACCGTGCCTCGCCGCGGGCGACGTCGGCGGCCGAAGCGGGAAACCCGTCCACGCGCATCGGGGGGCGGTGGTGGTGGTCGTCGTCGGCCCGGGGATCGAGGGTCGGACCCGCAGGACAGGCACCGGACGATGGCACGGTTCCATTTCGACGTTCATGCGCCATGCCGGCGCATTTCCGTGAAGTTCGTCACCGAATGCCGCCGACGATGGGTCGCTCGCCCGAATCCGTCCGCGTCGGCGTTCCGTAGGCATCGAGTCGCTTCCTCAACCAACGCGCCGAACGAAACAGATCGTCGTCGTCCCCGCCCACTCCACATCACCCGATTTCCGATCGCTCCCTTCCGCCCGGGACACCGGTGCTTGTGCTTCGCCGACGAAGAAAACCCGGTCCGGCTCTCAAGAATCGTCCCAGCCGACCGAAAGTCAGTGGTGAAACGTTCCGTTTCGGTGGCGGGCACCTGATGCGCTCATGAAGAACCCGCCGTCCGAACCACTTTCCTGGCTACGGACGGCGTCGTTCGACGCGATCCGACACCTTCTGCGGCTCCGCCATACCCGACGCTCCCATCCGACTCCCATGCCCGTCTCCCGCTTCTCCCATCCGACCGCCCGGCGCACCGTTTGCGCGGCCCTGCTCGCTTGCTGCCTGCCGCCGGCGATGGCTCAGGCCGCCGCGTCGACAGGCGCCCAGCCGCAGCATTTCGAATTCTCCCCGGTCAACCAGTACGGCCTGCAGCTCACCGCCAGCTACTGGAATCCGATCATCAGCCACGTGTCGAAGGTCAGTGGTGTCGATCTGCGGCTGAAGATCGGCCGCACCTCCGCCGACACCACCAGCTACGTGCTGGCGCAGGAGGTCGATTTCGCGTTCACCAACCACCTGTTCAGTCCGAGCCGGGTGCGCATGGGCTGGTCGGTGCTGGCCCGCCGCGACTCGCCGCCGGTGCGCGGCCAGATCGTGGTGCTCGACGACTCGCCCATCCGGTCGATCGCCGAGCTGAAGGACCAGGAAGTCGGCTTCCCCGGCCCCGAGGCCTTCATCGCCTACAAGGTGACCCATGGTCAGCTGCTGGCCCGGAACATCCCCGTTCGGGTGGTGTTCGGGGGCAACATGGACAGCGCGCTGGCTCAGCTGGTGAGCGGCAAGGTGGCCGCGGTGGGTGGCAATTCGCAGCTGCTCGATGGCTTCTCCGCCCGCGAGAAACAGAAGCTGCGCGTGCTCTGGAGTTCGGAACCCTTCTTCGACCTGGCGCTGATGGCGTCGCCCCGCGTCTCGCCGGCCCAGGCGAAGGCGGTGCGCGACGCCTTCGTGGGCATGAAGTCCGACCCCAAGGGGCGCCTGGTGCTGGAGAACGCGTCGAAGACGGTGGGCCTGCGCGAGACGATCGGCTTCGTCGCCGCCGACGAGCACGACTACGCCAGCTACCTGCGCTTCTTCGAGAACGCCCCGCCGAACTCGCGTTGAGACCTTCGTCGGCCAGATCGGATCCTCCCCGTGCAACTCCTCCCCCGCTCCCTGCTCGACCGTGTGTTCCTGCTCTATGCGGTGGTGCTCAGCGTCATGATGTTCGGCGGGCTCGGCCTGTCTCTGCGTGGCCAGCTGTCGCGCGAGATCGAGGACGCCAACGACACCGCCACCATGGTCATCGAGATCACCGCGCAGGCGGTGGCCGACGCGGCGGTGGTCAACGACCTGGAAGCCATCAACCGCACCCTCGCCGCCGGCGTGAACCGCACGCCCTTCGGCAGCGCGCGCTACCTGGAAGTGGACGGCCACGAGCTGCGCTTCGACGCGCCGCCCCATCGCTCCAAGGCGCCCGCCACGCTGCGTGCGCTGGTCGCCGAGCGGCTGCCGGACGTCAACCGGGTGGTGGAGGTGGGCGGTCGCGACTACGGGGTGCTGCGGCTGAGCTTCCTGGTCGACGGCGTGGCCGACTACCTCTGGGCCACGCTGTTCAACACCCTGCTGTTCGCCACCGGCGCGCTGACCCTGGGCCTGCTCGCCACCCGGGCGCTGTTGGCGCGCTGGCTGTCCAACCTGGGCACGCTGCAACGCTTCGTCGAGCAGGTGCAGGCCGGCGAACTCGACGCACAGGCCACCGTGTCGATGAACGCCCCGGAAGAGGTGCGTCGCACGCTGGAGCAGTTCAATTCCGTGGCCAACCAGTTCCGCGACAAGTTCGGCCAGCGCATCGGCGCCCTCACCCACTCGCTGGTGCAGCACAAGCGCGCCACCGATCAGGCGGTGATCGTCATCGAGCTGGATCCCGAGGGCCGGGTGGTGTATGCCAACGACCTGCATGCCAGGGTCAGCGGCTGGGATCGGGACGCCTTCGTCGGTCGCCAGGAAGGCTGGTCGCTGGACATCGAGCTCTACCGGGCGCATGCGCGCCAGTCGCCGCAATCGGTCATCTGGAAGGGCGAGGTGACGTGCACCCGGATCGACGGCGCCACCGTCTGGGTGCGTCGCTCGGTGATGCCCATCCAGGACGAAGGGGGTTCGACCGAGAAATACATCTGCCTGGACATCGACATCAGCGCCGAGAAATTGGGCGAGCTGACGCTCAAGCAGGAGAAGAAGCGCGCCGAGGTCACGCTGCATTCGATCGCCGACGGCGTGATCACCGTCGACATGCAGCGCCGTGTGAGCTATGCCAACCTGGCGGCCGAACGCATCCTGGGCGAGTCCCGCCAGCGCATGGAGGGTTCGCCCCTCGACCATGTGCTGCCGATCCAGACCGGCGCCGGCCCCGGCGTCATCGACGCCGACGCGTCGGAAGCGGCCACGACCCGGATCAGGCTGCCCGACGGCCGCTCGTCGGTCATCGAGCTCTCGCGCGCGCCGCTGCAGGACGAGCAGGGCTTCCTGGCCGGCGAAGTGCTGGCATTTCGCGACGTGACCCAGGAACACGCGATCCGCCGCGAACTCAAGCGCGCATCGCTGGCGGTCCGCCATGCGGCCAGCGCCATCCTCACCACCGACCAGGACGGCCGCATCGACTACGTGAACCCGGGATTCACCTCGATGACCGGCTACGGCTTCCAGGAGGTGCGCGGTCGCACCCCCCGCTTCCTCAAGTCGGGCAAGGTGCCCCAGGAAACCCATGCCCAGCTGTGGGCGACCCTCCACAAGGGCAACATCTGGCGCGGCGAGATGATCAACCGTCGCAAGGACGGGGCCGAGTTCTGGTGCGGCATGACCGTGTCGGCCATCCTCGACGACGCCGGCCGGCCGGTGCAGTTCGTCTCGGTGATGGAAGACACCACCGAGCGCAAGCGCAGCGAGGAAACCATCCACCGGCTGGCCTTCTTCGATTCGCTCACCAGCCTGCCCAACCGCCGCATGTTCATGGAACAGGCCGACATCGCGATCAACGATGCGTCGGCCGGCGGCAAGACCCTGTTCGCCTGCTACCTCGACCTGGACGGCTTCAAGAACGTCAACGATTCGCTCGGCCACCACGTGGGCGACTCGCTGCTCGCCGAGGTCGCGCTGCGGCTGGAGGGCTGCATCGGTGCCCAGGACTTCGTGGGGCGCATCGGCGGCGACGAATTCGCCCTGCTGCTGCCTCATGCCACTGCGTTGTCGGCGCGTCTGATGGGCCGACTGATCATCGACAAGTTCGATGCGCCGTTCTTCGTCGAAGGTCACGACATCCGCATCAGCACCAGCATCGGCGTCTCGGTCTTCCCGCAGGACGGCGTCAATGTGGCCGACCTGCTGCGCAAGGCCGACATGGCGCTCTACCGCGCCAAGGAATCGGGCAAGCGCAAGCTGGTGTTCTTCACCGACGAGATCGAAACCGCGAAGCTCGGACGGGCCCAGCTCGAATCCGCCCTGCGCGGCGCGCTGCAGCGCGGCGAACTCCGGGTGGTCTACCAGCCCAAGGTCAGACTGGCCGACCAGACCGTCGTCGGCGCCGAGGCACTGATGCGCTGGCACCATCCCGAACTGGGCGAAGTGGGACCGCACCGCTTCATTCCGATCGCCGAGGAGTCGCGGCTGATCATCCCGATGGGCCGCTGGATCCTCGAGGAGACCTGCCGCCAGATACGCGCCTGGACCGACATGGGCATGCGCGACGTGAGGATCGCGGTGAACATCGCGGCAGTGCAGTTCCGGGCGCCCGACCTGGCCCAGGAGATCGAGCGGATCGTGACGCGCCACGGCATCGACCCGCAGCAGCTCGAACTGGAAGTGACCGAAAGCGGCCTCGTCGAGGATCCCGAGAACGTGGCGCGCATCCTGTCGAAACTGCGCGACATCGGCCTGACCATCGCGATCGACGATTTCGGGACGGGCTATTCGTCGCTGGCCTACCTGAAGACCTTCCCGGTGAGCGTGCTGAAGATCGACCGCTCCTTCGTGCGGGACCTGGAAACCGACCTGAACGACAGGGGCATCGCGGAGGCCGTCGTCTCGATGGCCCGGGTGCTGCAGATGAACGTGGTGGCCGAGGGGGTGGAAAACGAAGCCCAGGCGGCCATCCTGCGGGACATGGGATGCGAAATGGCGCAGGGCTATTTCTTCGGACGACCGCTGACGCCCGAGGCGTTCGAATCGCATTGGCACGCGGGACGCGAGGGACGCGAGGGACGCGAGGGACGAATGCTCCTGCCCGACGAGGACGCGGTCGTCCTGGCTTGAGAGCGCGGCGTCGCACGGCCCGCCATCCACGTCCCTGCCGAGCGTGTGATCTCGTCCGCCCGGACGGAGCCGGCATCGAGCGCAGGTGCCCGACGCCGGGCGTCTCCGTCGCCACCGTGTCGCGCGTTTCGACCTTCCCGACGGGGTGGCCCCGGCCGCGCGACCGAAGCGCGCGGGCCGATGCATCGGCGCCATCGCCCGACGGTCGACCACGAGGGACGCCGGAGCCGGCCCGGTGCTCAGGCGGGACGGTCCAGCGCCGCGATCGTCAGCAGCACCGCCTGCGCGCGCGGCACCAGCGTCTCCAGGCGGCAGTACTCGTCGTCGGTGTGCGCCTTGCCACCGACCGGCCCGACCCCGCAGAGCGTGGGAATCCCCAGCGACGCGGTGAAGCCCGCATCCGAGCAGCCGCCGGTGAATTCGCCCTGCACCTCGAAGCCGACCCGCGCGGCGCTCGCCTGGTAGCGCGAGAGCAGCGCCTCGCTCCAGCGCGGCTCCAATGGCAGGAACTCCGAGGTCTGCGCGACCGTGGCGGAGGTGCCCGGCACGCCGGCTTCGGCCACGATGTCGTGGATGCGTGCGAACACGGCCTCGCGCTGCGCCAGCGTGCAGAAGCGCACGTCGAGCCGCGCCTGCGCGGAGGGCGCGACCGTGTTGCTCGACATGCCCCCGCCGATGAGTCCGACGTTGGTCGTGACGCCGGCGTCGTAGTCGGTCAGGGCATGCAGCGCCGTGATCTTGCGCGCCAGGGTCTCGATGGCGCTGGCGCCGTCGGCATGGTTCATGCCAGCGTGCGCGGCGCGGCCCCGGACCTCGATCAGGAAGTTGGCGCCGCCCTTGCGCGACGTCACGAGGTTGCCGCTCACGCGGCCCGGCTCGGCGTTGAAGGCCGCGCGCGCGCCCCGCGCGTGGGCCTCGATGGCGACGCGGCCGCGATGCGAGCCGATCTCCTCGTCGGCGGTGAACAGGCCCAGCACCGGGAACGGCAGCGGCGCCATCCGGCGCAGTGCCATCAGCACGAAGCACTGCAGCACCAGGCCGGACTTCATGTCCGCCACGCCGGGCCCGTGGCCGCGATCGCCCTCGACGCGCCACGGCCGCCGGCCCACGGTCCCGGTCGGGAACACGG
Source organism: Variovorax sp. PvP013 (assembly GCF_050435945.1). Taxonomy (NCBI): domain Bacteria; kingdom Pseudomonadati; phylum Pseudomonadota; class Betaproteobacteria; order Burkholderiales; family Comamonadaceae; genus Variovorax; species Variovorax sp. PvP013. Next base: position 39,623 of record NZ_JBNDLF010000008.1, on the reverse strand, counting down.
TGTCGCGATGCCCCATCAGCACGACCGGCGCGGCGGCGGGCGACGGACCGGGCAGGCGCGCCAGCAGCACGTCGCCGTCGGCCGGGTCGGCGCGGTGCTCGGCCTCGATGCCGTCGGCAGCCAGCCAGCCGCGCATCGCCTCGGCCACGCGGTCCGTACCGGCCTTGTCGTGGCTGTTGGAATCGATGTCGACCAGGTTCGCGAGCGCCGTCTGCATCGCGCCGCGCTGCGCCGCGAGCCAGGCCAGGGCCGCGGCGGGATCGCCTTCGACGGCCTGCGTGCTCATGCGCGCTTGCCGAAGACGGCAGGGCCTTCCTCGGCCAAATCCCAGAACAGGCCCGCCATGATGTGCAGCGACTCGCGCGTCACGTCGGCCAGGATGTGTTCGTCGGGGGCGTGCTGCGAGCACGCCGGATAGGAATGCGGCACCCATAGCGTCGGCAGGCCCAGCGTCTCGGAGAACACCTCGTTCGGGAGCGAACCTCCCAGGTTGGGCAACAGCGCGGCCGGCTTGCCGGTGCTGCGCTCGATCGACGCCAGGCCCCAGCGCACCCAGGCGTCGTCCGGGTCGAGCCGCGTCGCGGCCATCCGCACGTCGGTCGAGCGCAGTTCGACGTCGTCGAAACCGTGGTCGTCGAGATGCCTGCGGATGTGGTCGAGGAAACGGGTGTGGTCGCTGCCGACGACATAGCGCATGTGGCAGTGCGCGCGCGCCTCCGACGGGATCGCGTGGACCGGCGTGGTCGGGTTGCCGGTGACGAAGGCCAGCACCTCGAGGCTGTTCCAGCCGATGACGCGCTCGGCCGCCGAGAGGCCGGGCTCGCCCCAGTCGGGGTCGATCGCCGGGTCGCCCGGATCGCCGCCGACCTCGATGTCCTTCAGCGCGGCGCGGACGCTCCCGGGCAGCTCCGCGGGCAGCAGCCCGGGCACCAGGATGCGTCCCTTGGCGTCGACCAGCGACGCGATCGCGTGCGCCAGCCGGATGCCGGGGTTGCGCAGCAGGCCGCCCCAGTTGCCCGAATGGTGGCCGCCCTCGCGCAGCTTCAGGTGCAGGTCGAAATTGAAGACGCCGCGCGAGCCCAGGAACATCGTCGCGCGCGAGGCCGACACGCGCGGGCCGTCGGAGGCGATGAACAGGTCGGCCGCCAGCGCTTCCCGGTGCAGCGCGCAGACGTCGTTCAGGCCCGGCGAACCGTCCTCCTCGCCCATCTCCAGGATGATCTTCACGTTGTAGCCGAGCCGGCCCTCGCGCACGGCCAGCACCTGTTCGAGCGCGCTCAGGTTGATGGTGTGCTGGCCCTTGTTGTCGGCGGTGCCGCGGCCGTACCAGCGGTTGCCCTCGACCACCACCTCCCACGGGTTCAGCCCCGCGCGCCATTGCGCGTCGTGGCCGCGCACCACGTCGCCGTGGCCGTAGGTCAGCAGCGTGAAGGCGGCATCGGGCTCGATGCGCTCGGCCAGCAGGAACGGGCTCTTGCCGGGGATGGGGTTCTCGACCACGCGGCAGGCGAAGCCCAGCGCGACGAGCTGCGGCGCGATCTCGTCGTCGAGGTACGCCTGCAGGATCGGGCCGCTGGCGGCGTCCTGGCTCTCGGTGCGGAAGGCGACGCGGCGGGCCAGCGTCCGCTGGAAACGTCCGTCGTCGAAACTGGCCAGCGTCCGGGCGATGGCGTGCGTGCGGCTCATGGGAATGCCTTGGAAGGAGTGAACGAAGGAGAGGAGGAAGGGGATCAGACGACGGCGAGCGCCGGTTCGCGGGCGATGTCCGGGATGCCGAGCCCGGGTTCGGGCGTCAGCGCGGAGGCCAGCAGCATGCGGGTGTAGGGGTGCGCGGGGCGCGCGAAGATCTGCTCGCGGGTGCCGGTCTCGACGATCCGGCCCTGGTGCATCACGGCCACGCGATCGACCAGGTGCTCGACCACGCCGAGGTCGTGGCTGATGAACAGGTAGGTCAGTCCGAACTCGGCCTTCAGGTCGAGCAGCAGGTTCAGGATCTGCGCCTGCACCGACACGTCGAGCGCCGAGGTCGGCTCGTCGCAGATCAGGATGTCGGGCCGCAGCACCAGCGCGCGCGCGATGGCCACGCGCTGGCGCTGCCCGCCGGAGAGCTGGTTCGGATACTGGCCGTGGGTGCGCTCGGGCATGCCCACCAGGTCGAGCATCTCCTTCACGCGAGCGCGCTGGTCGGCATGCGTGCCGACGTCGTGCAGCCGCAGCGGCACGCCGACGATGTCGGCCACGGTGCGGCGCGGGTTCAGCGACGAATACGGGTCCTGGAAGATCGGCTGCACCGCGCGCGCCAGCGCCTTGCGCCGGGTCGGGTCGATCTCCTTGCCGTTGATCAGCACGTTGCCCGAGCTCGGCGCCAGCAGGCCCAGCAGCATCTTCGCCAGCGTGCTCTTGCCGCAGCCCGACTCGCCGACCAGACCCAGGGTCTCGCCCTTGCGGATGCGCAGCGAGACGTCGTTCACCGCCCGGATCTCGCCCGGCGCGCGGAACAGGCCGCGCTTGAGCGCGTAGACGCGGGTCAGCGCGCAGAGCTCCAGCGCGATGTCGTCGACGGGATTCATGCGGCCTCCGGCATCGTCGTCGGGTCGAGGGCGAGCACGCAGCGCGCCGCGTGCCGGTCGTTCAACGCCACGTAGGGCGGCGTGTGCAGGCAGTCGGGGCGCGCGTGCGCGCAGCGGTTGGCGAACGCGCAGCCCCGCACGTCGCCCACGAGGCTGGGCACCACGCCTGGGATCGCCTGCAGACGGCTGCCCGGCAGCGTCTTGCCGCGCACCGGAATGCAGTCGAGCAGGCCGCGCGTGTACGGGTGCGTCGGCCGCGAGAACAGTTCGCCCACGGGCGCCGTCTCGATCACCTCGCCGGCGTACATCACGGCCACGCGATCGGCGATGCGCGCCACCACGCCCAGGTCGTGCGTGATGAAGATCACCGCCGTGCCGAACTCCTGCTGCAGCTCGCGGATCAGCCGCAGGATCTGCGCCTGGATCGTGACGTCGAGCGCGGTCGTGGGCTCGTCCGCGATGATCAGGTCGGGCCCGCACATCAGCGCCATCGCGATCATCACGCGCTGGCGCAGGCCGCCCGAGAGCTGGTGCGGGTACTGGCGCATGCGGTCGGCGGCCTGCGGCACGCCCGCGCGTTCGAGCAGATGCACCGCGCGGTCGCGGGCTTCGGCGGCGGTGACCTTGCGGTGGGCGCGCAGCGCCTCGCAGAGCTGGTCGCCCAGGGTGTAGGACGGGTTGAGCGACGTCATCGGCTCCTGGAAGATCATCGCCATGCGCGCGCCGCGCAACGCGGTCATGCCCTTGTCCGGCAAGGTCTGCAGGTCGACCCCGTCGAAGCGGATGCGGTCGGCCGTGCGCACCGCCTTGCGCGGCAGCAGGCCCATCAGCGCCAGCGAGGTCATCGATTTGCCGCAGCCCGATTCGCCGACCAGGCACAGCATCTCGCCGCGGTCGACGTGGAAGTCGATGCCGCGCACGGCATGCAGCGGGCCGCGTTCGGTCGGCAGGTCGACGCGCAGGTTCTTCACGTCCAGCAGGGGGGTGGTCATGTCGTCCATCTCAGTTGCGGCCATCGGGCGCGGTCAGGTCGCGGATGCCGTCGCCGACCAGGTTGATCGCCAGCACGAGCAGCGCCAGCACCAGCCCCGGGATCACGATCACCCACGGCTGGAAGAACATGTACGCCTTGCCCTCGGCGACCATCAGCCCCCACGACGGCGTGGGCGGCTGCACGCCCAGGCCGAGGAAGGACAGCGTCGATTCCAGCAGGATGGCGTGGGCCATCTCCAGCGTGGCGACGACCGTCAGCGCGCCCGTCAGGTTGGGCAGCAGCTCGCGCACCAGGATGTAGGGCGTGGACGCGCCCAGCGCCTTGGCTGCCGCGATGAACTCGGCATCGCGCAACTGCTGCGTGGCCGAGCGCGTGACGATGGCGAAGCGGTCCCACAGCAGCAGCCCGAGCAGCACGATCACCACCTGCAGCGAACCGCCGACGAGCGAGGCCATGGCCAGCGCGACCAGCACCACGGGCATCGCCAGCCGGGTGGTGATGAGGTAGCTGATGACCGCATCGACGCGACCGCCGTAGTAGCCGGCGAGCACGCCGAGCGTGGTGCCGATGGTGCCGGCGATGAGCGCGGTGACGGCGCCGATGGTCAGCGACACGCGGGCGCCGAACAGCAGCCGGCTGAGGTAGTCGCGGCCCAGCTTGTCGGTGCCCAGGACGTGGTCCCAGCTGCCCCTGTCGTGCCAGATCGGCGGGATCAGGCGGCGGGTCACGTCCTGCGCGTACGGGTCGTGCGGCGCGAGCCACGGCGCGAACAGGGCGGCCAGCGCGATCAGGCCGAGGATCGTGGCGCCGATGGTCAGGCCGTGCTGGCCGAGCACGCGGCGCATGAGACGCCGCCAGGCGGGGGTCGGCGGCAGGGCCGGGGCCGGCGTCGCGCGCAGCGCCGGCGGGACGGAGGAAGCGAGGGTCGAGGCGGTCATGTCCATCTCCTTCAGCGGGTGCGCATGCGCGGATCGAGCGCGGCGTTGAGCACGTCGGCCACGAAGGTCAGACCGATGTAGAACACCGCGATGATCAGCACCACCGCCTGCACCACCGGATAGTCGTTGCGCGAGATCGAGTCCCAGGCGAGCTGGCCGAGCCCCTGCATCGAGTACACCGACTCGATGACCACCGAGCCGCCGAGCATGAAGCCCAGTTCCACGGCCGCCAGCGCCACCACCGGAATGATGGCGTTGCGCAGCGCGTGCTTGAAGACCACGCGCGCGGGGCTCAGTCCCTTGGCGCGCGCGGTGCGGACGTAGTCGGAGCCGAGCACGTCGAGCATGCCGGCGCGCGTGAGCCGCATCATGGCCGGCATGGCGTAGTAGCCCAGCGCCACGGCCGGCAGCACGAAGTGCCGCCAGGTGCCGTTGCCGGCCACCGGCAGCCACTTCAGGCCGACCGAGAACACGATGACCAGCGTCAGCGCGAACCAGAAGGTCGGCATCGCCTGCCCCACCACCGCGACCGCCAGCGAGACGCGGTCGATCCAGGTGTCGCGGTAGATGGCCGCCAGCACGCCCAGCGGAATCGCCACCACCACCGCCAGCAGCAGGGCGACGCCGCCGAGCTTGAGCGTGATCGGCAGGCGTTCGCCGATCAGCTCGACCACCGTGTTCTGGAAGTAGAACGAACGCCCGAGGTCGAGCCGCGCCGCAGCGCCGAGCCAGTCGAGGAACTGCGAGGCGATCGGCCGATCGAGCCCGTACTGGACGCGGATCTTCTCCACGTCGGCGGCGGAGGACTCCGGCCCGGCGATGGCCGTGGCCAGGTCGCCCGACAGGTGCAGCAGCATGAAGCTGATGACGGCCACCGTCAGCATCACGCTGAGCGCGACCAGCAGGCGGCGGAAGATGTAAATCAGCATGGCGGGACCCGGTGGCAGGGCCTACTTCCAGCTGGCCGCGAAGAAGCGCGGCAGCTCGTCGGGCTGAGCGTCGAACTTCAGGTCGGACGTGAAGGCGTAGTTGGTCGAGTACGAGAACAGCGGCGCCCACATCGCCTGCTCGGAGATGCGCTGCAGCGCCTGCGCATACTTGGCCTTGCGATCGTTCTTGTCGAGCGTGGCGTCGGCGGTCTGCAGCAGCGCGATGGTCTGCGCGTCCTTGGCCGTGTCGTCGGGGCCGCCCTTGAAGTAGTTGCCGGCGAAGGCCGAGGCGTCGTTGATCGAGAACGAGCCCCAGGCCTGGAACGACAGCGGCGCGCGGCCCGAGCGGATCTCGTTGCGCAGCGCCGGGTACTGCACGAAGTGCAGCCGCGCGCGGATGCCCACCTTGCGCAGGTCGCCGATCATGGCCTCGGCGTACTCGCGCTCGCGGTAGGCCCAGAGATCGGTGTCGAAACCGTTTGGAAAACCGGCCTCGGCCAGCAGCGCCTTCGCCTTGGCCGGGTTGTAGTCGTACTTCACGACCTTGGCCGTCTCGCAACCGAACTGCGTCCGGAAGCACGGCGCATGCACCGGCTGGCTGCCCCCGCGCACCAGGCTGTCGGCCAGGCCCTTGCGGTTGATCGCCATGTTCAACGCCTGGCGCACCCGCGGGTCCTTGAAGGGCGCGGACTCCGGCGTGGTGCCGTTGTTGTTGATCGACATGAAACCCACGCGCATCGTCTCGCCGCTGAGCACGGCGATGTTCGGCGCGGCCCTGAGCGAGTCCGCCTGATCGGCGGGCACGCGCCAGATCCAGTCCACGGCGCCGGTCATGAGTTGCGCGAGCCGCGCCTCAGGATCGCGAATGACGACGAACCTGACGTTGCCGATCTTCGGCTGCGGCACCGGGCTGTCCTTGAAGTACGCCGCGTTCCGGACCATGGTCACGCCCTGGCCCGGGACGACCGCCGTGATCCGGTATGGCCCGGTGCCGATCGGCGCCTTGCTGTAGCCCTCCAGCCCGACCTTCCTGAAGTAGGCCGCGGGATAGATCGGCGTCGGACCCGACAGGTACTCGAGCGCGGCCGGGAACGGCGTCTTCAGGTTGATGCGCACCTGGTACTCGCCGATCTTCTCGACGTTCCTGATCCAGTCGGTGTTCTGGCGGGTGGCGATCTTCGCGTCGGCCGAGGTCACTTCGTTGAAGGTGTAGGCCACGTCGTCGGCGCTGAACCTGTCGCCGTTCTGGAACGTGACGCCCTGGCGCAGCGTGACGTTCAGGGCCGTCGGCGAATCCCATTTCCAGGACGTCGCCAGCTGGGGCTTGAACTCGCCGGTGCGGGTGTCGCGGTAGATCAGCGTGTCCCAGGCCATGGCCGCGAGGATCACGCCTTCGCGCATGTTGTTGTGGTACGGGCTCACGTTCTCGACCTCGCTGTCCGACGCGTAGGTCAGCGTGTCGTTGGCCTTGCCGGCGTGCACCGATGCGGCGCCGACGGCGAGCAGGCCCGCCAGGATCGTGCACTGCACCAGATTGGTTGATTGACTCGTCATAACGGGCTCCTGGATGAGAGTTGGATCGAATGGTCCGAACGTTGCAAGAATGGCGCCTCGTCGACGTTCCAGCCGTTACAGAATCTCGATCCGAGCGATGCCGAAAAGGCAATGCCGGGATCTCCGTCCCCACCCACCGATGGCCACCTCCCAACTCGTCGCGCGTCAGCTCCAGGACACCGCGTTGCGCTACTTCCTCGAGGTCGTGCGCTGCGGCTCGATCAGCGAGGCGTCGACGCGCCTGAACGTCGCGAGCTCGGCGATCAGCCGGCACATCGCGCACCTCGAGGCCCTGCTCGAGGTCAGCCTGTTCGATCGGCACGCGCGCGGCATGGTGCCCAACGCGGCGGGCGAACTGCTCGCCGTGCATGCCATCCGGTCGGCGCACGACGCGGAGCGCGTCGTCGCCGACGTGCAGGCGCTGCAGGGCGTGCAGCGCGGCTGCGTCCGCATCGCATCCACCGAGGGCTTCGCGATGGAATTCCTGCCGCGCGTGATCGGCGACTTCGTCGCGATGCATCCGGGCATCCAGTTCCATCTCGGCGTCCATCCGCCGGCGGAGAGCACGCGGCGCATCCTGCAGAGCGATGCCGACATCGGCATGGTCATGAGCCGCGGGGCGGAGAAGGACATCAAGATCGAGCACCTGCAACCCTCGCCGGTGATGGCGGTGATGCGCACGACGCATCCGCTGGTGCGCTTCAGGCAGATCAGCCTGCGCCAGCTGATGGCCTATCCGCTCGCGCTGCCGGAGCCGGACACGACCGTGCGGCAGCTCTTCGACATCGCCTGCCACCGGCAGCGGCTGCCGGTGGAGCCGGTGCTGACCAGCTCCTACATCGCCAGCCTGCTCGGGTTCCTGAAGCACGCGGCGCTGGGCATCACGATCTGCGGCGACATCTCGGTGCGCTACCAGATCGAGCGGGGCGAATTCGTGGCGATGCCGCTGAAGGACAAGGGGCTGGACCTGCGCAACATCGAGGTGCAGACGCTGGTCGGCCGGACGCCGTCGCGCGCGGCGCAGGCTTTCCTGGACTATCTCAAGGTGCAGCTGTCGGGGTTGCAGCAGGACAAGGCTAGCTGACCGAGAGCTTCGCCCATTCGATGTCGGTTTCGCGATCGAGCCGCAGCGCGGTCGTGGACAGCGCGTCGACGTCCGACCCGCTCAAACTGAGATAGCGCCGCCCGGCCGGCGCGAAGGCGCGCAGCATCTCGGGCAGTTCGCGCGGCCCGCGCGTGACCGCGAGGATCGGCCCCCGCGTCGGGGCCATCAGGCGTTCGAACCGGCTGCCGACCTCGCCGCACCGGCCCTGGAGCCAGCGCCGCTCGCAGGCGATGCCGTCGCGCGCCAGGCCCGCCCAGTCGTCGATGCGCCAGAGATCGACGCACAGGCCGTGCGAGCGCGCCAGCGCGGCCGCGGCCGCCCGTGCCTCGCCGAGGACCTCGGGGCCGCAGACCCACTGCATGCGCCGGCCCGAGGCGATGGTGGCGCGCTGCAGCAGTTCCACGGTCGTGCCCGGAGCCTGCGCAGGCTCAGCCGTTGCGGAAGATGAAGCTGTAGGCGTTGAGCGCCGGCACGCCGCCCAGGTGCGCGTAGAGCACCTTCGAGCCGGCCGGGAATTCGCCGAGTCGCACCTTCTCGATCATCCCGTGCATCGACTTGCCCTCGTACACCGGGTCGGTCAGCATGCCTTCGAGGCGCGCGCACAGGCGGATGGCCTCCAGCGTGCCCTCGTTCGGCAGGCCGTATTCCGGGCCGCCGAAGCGGGTGTCGAGCACCACGTCCTTCTCGGTGATGTCGCGGCCCAGGCCGACCAGTTCGGCCGTGTTGCGCGCGATGCGCAGCACCTGGTCGTAGGTCTGCTGCGGCTTGGCCGATGCGTCGATGCCGATCACGCGGTCGGCACGGCCGTCCTCCGCGAAGCCGACGACCATGCCGGCCTGGGTGCTGCCGGTCACCGCGCAGACGACGACGTAGTCGAACCTGATCCCCATCTCGGCTTCCTGCCGACGCACTTCCTCGGCGAAGGCGACGAAGCCGAGACCGCCCTTGGGATGCTCCGAGCAACCCGCGGGGATCGGGAACGGCTTGCCGCCGGCCTGGCGCACGCTTTCCATCGCGTCCTCCCAGCTCTTGCGGATGCCGATGTCGAAGCCCGCCGCGTCGAGCCGCACGTCGGCGCCCATGATCCGGGACATCTCGATGTTGCCCACGCGGTCGTACACCGCGTCCGAGTAGTTGACCCAGTTCTCCTGCACCAGCACGCACTTGAGGCCCAGGTGCGCGGCGACCGCGGCGACCTGGCGCGTCTGGTTCGACTGGATGCCGCCGATCGACACCAGCGTGTCGTAGCCGCCTTCGAGCGCTTCGGGAATGAGGTATTCGAGCTTGCGCGTCTTGTTGCCGCCGAAGGCCAGACCGCTGTTGCAGTCCTCGCGCTTGGCGAAGAGTTCGACCTTGCCCCCGAGGTGCGCGGAGAGGCGCTTGAGGGGTTGGATCGGCGACGGACCGAAGGTCAGGGGGTAACGGGGAAATTGCTGGAGATTCATGGTGGCGGTCCTGTGGACGTTCGATGACGGGTGTGCATCGATGGTAGGCACCAAGTCGCGCCACAGGGTTGCAAAGTCATGCGACTTCACCTAATGATTCGGATTCATCTGCAGAGAAATCGTTTTCTAATTTCGCCAAACCGACGATGAACGCAACAAAACGCCAGACTCCCACCGTCGCCGCGACGACCTCCCTCAAGGGCACGCTGGACCGCACCGACAGGGCCATCCTGCGGGCGCTCCAGCGCGACGCATCGGTGTCCAACGTCGTGCTGGCCGCCAAGGTGAACCTGAGCGCGCCGGCGTGCCTGCGACGCGTCGACCGGCTCAAGTCGATCGGCCTGATCCGGGGCATCGTCGCCCTGCTGGAGCCGCGCGCCATCGACGCCGGCATGCTGGTGATGATCGGCGTGGTGCTCGACCGTTCGACGCCCGACTCCTTCGCCGATTTCGAGAAGGCGGTGCACGAGGTTTCGGGCTGCCTCGAATGCCACGTCGTCACGGGCGAGTTCGACTACTTCATGCTGCTGCGCACGCGCGACCACGAGAGCTTCAACCGGCTGCATGCCGAACAGCTGCTCTACCTGCCGGGCGTGCGGCAGATCCGCAGCTTCATGGTGCTCAAGGAGGTGCTGTCGACGACGCAGCTGAGCGTGTAGACGGGCGCCACGAGGCGCCGTTCCCGGCTCGGCACGCACCGACGTCATTGCACGTCATGCGTCGTCGACGCGTGCGTCGCCGGTCTTCGATGAGCACCCTCACGCAGGCTGAACGTGCTGGGCCGTCAGTCGGGCCGGACGCCCGCGGCCTCGACGACCCTGCCCCACTCCTCCACTGGCTGCGCACGCAGGCCTGGAAGTCGGCCGGTGTCATGGCACCCACCTCGGCCCCCTGGTCGGCGAACCGTCGGGCCAGATCGGGCGAAGCCAACGCCTTGGCGACCTCGGCCTGGGCGATCGCGGTGGGCGCGGCCGTCACCAGCACGTCGACCTGTCCCGACACCACGCCCGGCATGGCCTCGCCGGCGCCCTTGCAGGGCACGTGCGTGAGCGACAGCCTGCCGTTCTGCTCGAGCAGCTCGCCGCCCAGGTGGGTCGCCGAGGGCGAATACGGCACCACGGGGCGGTCCGGGCGATCCGGTCAGGTCGTCCGGGCCAGGGCGGCCCCGCAGGCCAGCGCTATCGTGCCGAGCATCAGCGCCCGTCGAATGGCATCGAAACGAGGTGTCATGACAGTCAGTCTCCGGACGCGATGCGACGGGCTGTGAGGGAGTCGATGTCCGCATCGCCGTAGCCCACCTCGCGCAGCAGTCGCCGGGTGTGTTCGCCCAGCAGGGGCGGCTGCAGCCGGATGCCGGGGCGCTCGCCGGCCAGCGTCAGCGGCAGCAGCGGCACCTTGGAGCGCGAGCCGTCGTTCATGCGGATCGGCGCCAGGCCACCGCTCGCATTGAGGTGCGGATCGTCGAACAGGTCCTGCGGCCGGGTGATCGGGGCGAAGGGCAGCTCGTTGGCCTCGAACACCGCCGCCAGCTCGGCCGCCTCGCGGCCGGCCAGGTGCGAACGCAGCTGCGGCATCATCCATTCGCGCGCGCGCACCCGGTCGTTGTTGGTCTTCAGACGCGGGTCGGCCAGCATCTCCTGCAGACCGAAGGCCTGGCAGAAGATGGCCCACTGCTTGTCGCTGACCACCGCCAGGAAGATCTGCTCGCCGTCCTTGACCGTGAAGACGTCGTACACCGCCCAGGCCGAGATCCGGCTGGGCATCGGGTCGGCGGCCTTGCCCGTGGCGGCGAACTGCATCATGTGCTGCGCGACCAGGAAGATGTTGTTCTCGAACAGCGCCGACTGCACCTCGCAGCCCTCCCCCGTCAGCTCGCGCTGGCGCAGCGCGGCCATCGCGCCGATGGCGCCGAACATGCCGCCCATGATGTCGTTGACGCTGGTGCCCGCGCGCAACGGGTCGCCCGCTCGGCCGGTCATGTAGGCCAGCCCGCCCATCATCTGCACCACCTCGTCGAGCGCGGTGCGGTGGTCGTACGGTCCGGGCAGGAAGCCCTTGTGGCTGACGTAGATCAGGCGCGGATCGCGCTTCCTGAGCGTCTCGTAGTCGAGCCCGAGCTTCTGCATGGTGCCGGGCTTGAAGTTCTCGCTGACGATGTCGGCCGTGGCGATCAGCTTCAGCGCCGCTTCGACGCCCTCGGGCCGCTTCAGGTCCAGCGCGACGCTCAGCTTGTTGCGGTTGAAGGTCGGGAAGAAGCCCGCGCCCGAACCCAGCAGCGTGCGGGTGGCGTCGCCGTCGATGGGCTCGACCTTGATCACCTCGGCGCCGAGGTCGCCCAGCAGCAGGCCGCAGGTCGGGCCCATGACCATGTGGGTGAATTCGACGACGCGGATGCCGGCGTAGGGCAGCGGCTTGGACGCGGAGGTGGATTCAGCCATGGACGGCTCCCTGCACGAAGCCCTTGGGCAGGCCGGCCTCGGGCGTCATGCCGTAGACGGCCTCCCCCGGCAGACCGGCCTTGAGCGGTTCGTGCGCCGCCAGCAGCCGCTCGATGTCGATGCCGGTGGCGACGCCCATGGCCTCGAACATGAACACCAGATCCTCCGTCACCACGTTGCCCGAAGCGCCCGGCGCGTAGGGACAGCCGCCCAGGCCACCCAGCGACGAATCGAAGGTGCGCACGCCTTCCTCGTACGCGGCCAGGCAGTTGGCCAGTCCGAGGCCGCGCGTGTTGTGCAGGTGCGCCGCGCCGGCGTGTTCGCCCAGCTCGGCGCGCAGGCGCCGGAACAGGCGCCGCACCTGCGCCGGATTGGCGTAGCCCACCGTGTCCGACAGGCCGGACTCGTCGGCGCCGGCCTCGATGCACTGCGCGGCCAGCCGGATCACCTCGTCTTCCGGCACCGCGCCCTGCAGCGTGCAGCCGAAGGCCGTCGAGATGCCCGCTTCGAGCTTCACGTGCGGGGCGATCTCGCGGCGCAGTCCGTCGATGGCGCGCACCTCCTCGACCATCTCCTCGCGCGTCTTGCGCACGTTGGCCAGCGAATGGGCGGCACTGGCCGACACGGGCATGGTGAGCTTGTGCGCCCCGGCCTCGATCGCGGCCTGGGCGCCGCGACGGTTGGGCACGAGCGCCATGACGGTGAGTCCCGGCAGTGTGGTCGCGTGGCGCACCACCTCGGCGGCGTCGGCCATCTGCGGCAGCAGCCTGGCCGGAACGAACGACGCCACCTCGATCTCGCGCACGCCGGCGGCGTACAGGGCGTCGATCCAGCGCAGCTTGTCGGCCGTCGGCATGGTGGCCTTGACCGATTGGAGGCCGTCGCGCGGGCCGACCTCGCTGACGAGCACCTCGGGTGCTCGCGAATCCAGGGATGTCATGGAAGTCTCCGAGAAAGGGAAATGGGGGAACGAGGAACGAACGGCGGACGCCGGGCCGTCAGCCCAGGCGGTAGACCCGGCTCGCGGTGCCTTCGCACAAGGCTCGCTTCCCATGGGCGGACGCGCCGCCGGACAGGCGCTTGAACGCGTTCCAGCCGATCGCGTCGCCGTGCGAACCCTTGTCGACCGGGAAATTGCTCTCGAACATGCAACGTTCGTCGCCGAAGGCCTCGATGCAGGTCTGCATCCACGGCGCCCACGCCTGGGCCAGTCGGATCGAGTTCGGTGGCGCAGGCAGCCTCTCGAACCCGACACCGTTGATGCGCATGCCCAGGCCACCGAGTTTCACGACGACGTTGGGCAGCCTTGCCAGCGCATGGATCGACTTCGACCCATCGTCGAAGTCCTCCTTTCGCCGTTGCTCGTGGACGCCGATGCGCACGATGCTGCCGCGGTGATCGATGACGATCGGCAGGTCGGGCGCCAGGACGTCCTCCCGGTGCGGTGCGAGCCACTGCGGCCGCACCGGCAGGTTGCCGGTCGTCGCCGGCAAGGACCTGGTGGAAGAAACCGTCATCGATGTCTCCGATGAGAACATGCCCTGGTCATTTCTAGTTGTTCTGCTTGATAGACTTTTATTCTGTCTGAAAGAACTTTATCAGGCTTGAGGGGTGGATACATCTTGGGTAAACCCTCGGCGCATGGGGCGGATGGCGTGGTCGCAGGTGCGAGGCCCCCAGTGAGACACTCGGCGAGGCTGTTTTTTCCCATGGATGAGCGATGACCGAAACGATCGAAACCGTTCCCGAAGCCGCGGCGTCCTCGAGCGGAGTCGCCGTCCTCGACCGTGCGTTCGCGCTGCTGGGCGCGTTCGGCGTCACCGACGCGCGCCTGACCCTGACGGAACTCTCGCGACGCACCGGCCTGTACAAGAGCACGGTGCTGCGCCTGCTCGGCGCGCTCGAGCACGGCGGCTTCATCCGCAAGACGCCCGACGGGCTGTATGCGATCGGACCCGAGCCCCTGCGGCTGGCCGCGGTCTACCAGGGATCGTTCGCGGTCGCCCAGGTCGTCGAGCCCTTGCTCGGCCAGCTCAGCATGGCCAGCGGCGAGACGGCGTCGTTCTACATCCGCCGCGACGACCGGCGGGTGGTGCTGTTCCGGGCCGAGCCGCCGCGCGCGGTCCGGTTCTCCATCCGGGTGGGCGAGACCTTCAGGCTCGACCAGGGTGCCTCGGGCAAGGTCCTGGTGTCGTTCGCCGAAGGGATCTCGGCGGCGCGACGCCGGACACCGCTCTGGCGCACGTCCCACGGCGAGCGCGATCCGGAGACGGCCTCGCTGGCCGTGCCCGTGTTCGGCGTCACGGGCGAACTCCAGGGCGCGCTCACGCTGTCCGGACCGAAGTCGAGGATGGTGTCGCCCGGCACCATGGTCCGGAACTGCGGCCTGCTGCTGGAAGCCGCACGCAAAGCCGTCGCACCGCTGGGCGGCGACGAGTCGATCTACGCGTCGAGCGTGGCGGAACTCGACGAGAAGGACTTCGTGGAGGACCCTGGATAGACGACCCCGTTGGATGCGACCGTCGAGCCGCCACGCGCGAAAGCGCCCGAATCCTGCGCGCCCGGGCGAGATTTCTTCTGCCGACGGCCCTGCCCGCCGAACGACCCGACGGGCGGCCCGGAAAGCGGGACCCGCCATGGCGGGCGAATCATGGACGGAACCATCCTCGACGGTTTGGCCGGCCCGTCGTCGGAACGATGCCTGAGGGATCGCCGCCGTCGGAGGACGCGATGCGCCGCCGGGTGGGGCCTCTTATGATCCGTCCTTTTTTCGTCGAGGATCGGCATGCCCGTCTTGCTGCGCGTGTTGCGCATGGTCTCCATCGTCTGGGCGCTGGCTGCGGTCATCGGCATGGGGCAGGCCGTCCGGCCTTCGATGGAAGGCCACTCCATGCTGGCCGATTGGGCCAAATCCTTCGGCTGGCTGCTGGGTCTGCAGCTCCACTGGACCGGCACCGAGACGACCGAGAGTCTGCGCGCCCTGCTCGCGCGCAGCCTGCTCCAGGTGCTCTTCTACTTCGGCTGGATCGGCGCGCTGCTGGCCACGCGAAGCCGTCGCCAGCCTGGCGCGGACGACGGGTTCGGCCTTTCCGAGCGACGCTCCGGCAATCGCTGAGGTCGATCCGCGCATCCAGGCATGCCCACCGCCTCCCTTCGAGCCGGGCCGGACGCCGACGCGATCGGCATGTCTACGATCGAGCGACTGGCGATGTCGCCCGACGCCAGGGGCACGACGGCGGCCGTGGCGCATGTCCCGTGCGTTCCCGGCGGTCCGATGCTGTACAAGACCGAAGAATGAACGCCGGGGTCGAAACCGGCGGGACCCTGGCGTCACGCCCCAACAGCCCGTTGCTCCCATGGAATTGCGCTCGCTACGCTACTTCGTCGCCGTGCTGGAAGCCGGCAGTCTCTCGCGCGCGGCGGGTTCGCTCTACGTCGCGCAGCCGGCCCTGACGGCACAGATCAAGAAGCTCGAGGACGAACTGGGCACGCAGCTGCTCGAGCGCTCGCACACGGGCGTCACGCCGACCGCGGCGGGCCAGCAGTTCTATCAAGACGCGCGCCGGCTCCTGTCCGATGCCGGCGCGATGTGCGAACGCATCCAGCGCGCCCCGAAGGGCCCCGAAGGTTCGGTCACCCTGGCCCTGCCCTTTCTCATCGCGTCCCTGCTGATGGGTCCGGTCCTCGCGCGCCTGAAGGCGACGTGCCCGGGCATCCGCGTCTTCGTCCTCGACGACCTGAGCCTGATGGTGAAGAAAACCATGCGCGATCGGCGTGCCGACATCGGCATCCTGGTCGACACCGACGACGTGAGCGGCCTCGACGTGAAACCTTTCGTGCGCGAGGCGATGCATGTCTGTGGCCGCGACGCCGACGGTGCGGTGACTTCCCGCACGCGACGGCCATCGCGTGCGGGCGCACGGCCGGAACTGCCGTTCGCCATCGCCGCCCGTCTGCCGCTCGTGCTGCAGTCCCGCCGCTTCAGCATCCGCGCGCGCATCGAGCAGACGGCCGCCAGCGCCGGGATCGAACTCAACATCGCCCACGAACACGACTCGGCGCGCGTGATCCGGTCGCTCTCCCACGCGGGTGCGGGTTTCACCTTCACGCCGGCCTGCGCGCTCGGCGACGGTCCCCCCGACGACGGCCGGGGACGCTGGCTCGTCGCTCGCGTGGTGCAGCCGGAAATCATGCGTGACTACTTCCTGGCGACGCTCTCGGCGCGCACGCCCGACGCGGCCACGCGCGCGGTGCTCGACGTTCTCGTCGACGAGACGCGGACCATGATCGAGACGGGCCGCTGGCAGGCCGAGTTCCTGCTGGAGGGTCGAGGGACGGCGGGGACGACGGCGAAGGCGAAGCGTCCGTAGCGCCGGATCTCCAGGCGGGGAACGGCCATCAATGCGATTGATGGCTCGACATCACCAAACGGTATTTGTTGCGGGGAAGCGATTGCCACGACAGTGGCTCCATGCGTGCGACGACACGCACATCCCTTCCAGGAGACACGCTCTTGACTTCCACCGCTTTCGAAGTCGCCAACGTCGGCGAACTCGCATCCCGCGCCGCGCGGCTGCACGCGGGACGCGTGGCGATCGCCATCGACGCCCGCACCGTCACCTACGCCCAGCTCGACCAGCGCGCCAACCGGCTGGCCAACGCGCTGCTCGGCCTGGGCCTGCGACGTGGCGACCGCGTGGGCGTCTACCTGCCCAACCGCGTCGAGATCGTCGAGCTGGAACTGGCCTGCTACAAGGCCGGCCTGGTGAAGGCACCGATGAACGCGCGGCTCGCGCCGGTCGAAGTAGCCGAGGTCATCGAGAACAGCCAGGCGCGCTGGGTCCTGACCACGTCGCAGCGCGCCGAGAGCTTCCTGCCTCATCTCCAGGGTGCCACGCCGGGTCTGCTGCTGCTCGACGCCGCCGACGGTGCCGCGACGTCCTACGAAAGTCTGCTCGCGCGTGCCAGCGATCGCTTCGCCCCCGTGCGCGTGCGGGCCGACGAACTGGCCGTGCTGCACTACACCTCGGGCTCGAGCGGCGTGCTGAAAGCCGCGATGCAGACCTTCGGCAACCGCCTCGCCCAGTTGCGCAAGTTCATGATGCGCTCCGACGGCCTGCGCGCGGGCGATCTGCTGGGCCTCGTCGGCCCCATCACCCACGCCTCGGGCATGCAGCTGGTGCCGGCCTTGTGCGCCGGCGCGACCATCCGCCTGTTCGCGGGCTTCGAGCCCGGTCGTTTCGTCGAGGAAATGCGGCGCGAACGGGTGACGCACACCTTCATGGTGCCGACCATGATCAACATGGTGTTGAACGAGGTGCAGGGCCGGTACCGCCCGCTCCCCGACCTCCAGCGCCTGGGCTACGGCGCGGCGCCCATGGCCCCGGCGCGCATCCTGCAGGCGATGGACGTGTTCGGCCCCGTGCTGTCCCAGGGCTACGGCGCTGGCGAGACCACCTCGGGCGTCTGCGGGCTCACGGTGGAGGATCACCTCTTCGCGCGCGCGGCCAGGCCCGAGCGGCTGGCCTCCTGCGGACGGCCGTACCTCGAGTCGGACGTCGCGGTGGTCGACGACGAAGGACGGTGCGTGGAAGCGGGAGAGATCGGCGAGATCGTCGTCGGCGGACCCGACGTGTTCGCGGGCTACTGGCGGGCGCCGGAACTCACGGCCGAGGTCTTGAAGGACGGCCGATATCACACCGGCGATCTCGCGCGCGTCGACGACGACGGCTACATCTACATCGTGGACCGCAAGAAGGACATGGTCATCAGCGGCGGCTTCAACGTCTACCCCTCGGAGGTCGAGGCCGTGCTCTACCAGCACGGTGCGGTCGACGAAGCCTGCGTGTTCGCCGTGCCCGACGACAAGTGGGGGGAAGCCGTGGCCGCGCAGATCGTGGTGAAGGCGGGCGCCCGTGCCGACGCCGCCGCGCTCGACGCCTTCTGCGCCGAGCGGCTGGCGGGCTTCAAGCGCCCGCGCCGCATCGAGTTCGTCGCTTCGCTCGCGAAGAACGCCAACGGCAAGGTCGCCCGCAAGGCGATCCAGTCGCCGTACTGGGCCGGTCGCGACAGGCGTGTGAACTGAGGCGCACGGCCATGACCCATCCCACTCAAGACACCCGCGGGCTGCGCGTGCCGCTGTTCGACGGTCACCGGTTCGAAGGTTCCGAACGCGCGGCCGAGCTCATCGCGCGCATCGACGACTTCCTGCATGGCGAACTGGCCGCCCTGGCCCAGGAGGAAGGCATCGACCACGAAGGCGGCGCGAGCAAGGCCACGCTGCAGCGCGTCTGGCGCCGCTCGCACGAACTGGGTTTCTACGGCATGACGCTGCCCACGCAGATGGGCGGCCTGGGCCTGTCGATGCTCGATCACGTGCTCGTCAAGGAATCGATCTACGCGAGCGGCTCTCCCTTCGCGCCGCACGTCTTCGGCGAGCTCAGCGGCCCGCCCCGCGTGGGGGCGCTGGTGCGCCACGCGACACCCGCGCAACTGGCGGCTTTCATCCTGCCGGTCGCGCAGGCCGAACGCTCGATCTGCTTCGCCCTCACGGAAGCGGAAGCGGGCTCCGATCCCGGTTCGCTGCGCACGCGGGCGGTGCGGGAGGGCGACACCTATGTGCTCGACGGCTGCAAGCGCTTCATCTCGGGCTCGCCGTTCGCGGACTTCGCGGTGCTGATGGCCTCGACGTCGGACGACCCGGCGTGGCGCGAGATCACCGCCTTCTTCGTCGACCTCCACGCGCCCGGCGTGGAAGTGCAATGCAACTACAAGACCATGGCCGGCCAGTCCAGCACGGGCGACATCGTGCTGCGGGACTGCCGCGTGCCGGTCGCCAACCGGATCGGCGAGCCGGGGCGCGGCCTGGCCCTGGCGCTGGGGCGCATCACGGTCAATCGGCTGCTGCATTGCCCGGCGATGGTCGGGCTGGCGACCGTGGCGTTGAAGGATGCGAGGGACTACGCCAGGTCGCGCCGGCAGTTCGGCCGCGCCATCGGGCAGTTCCAGGCCATCCAGCACTCGCTGGCCGACATGGCCACGCAACTCGCCGCGGCCCGCGCGCTGATGATCTCGACCGCGCGCCAGATCGACGCGGGCGGCGATCCGCGCGCGGAGTCCTCCATGAGCAAGCTGTTCTGTTCGGAGGCCGCCTTCCGCATCGCGGACGCCGCCGTGCAGATCCACGGGGGCGAGGGCATCGTGCAGGGACGGCGCGTGGAGTTCCTGTTCCGCATGCTGCGCATGTACCGCGTCCTCACCGGAACGAGCGAGATCCAGAAGAACATCGTGGCGCGCGAACTGCTCGGCGACCTGGGCTGAACCTCGCTCGGCGCCAGACGAGAAACAGATCCCGGAGACAGACATGACACCGAACCTCCCCCGTCGCGGCCTGTGCCGGGCGCTCGCCGCCGCGCCCCTCGCGGCGCTCGCCTGCGCCGCCCGCAGCGCCGAACCCTGGCCCACGCGCCCCATCAAGTGGGTCGTTCCCTACCTCGCCGGCACCGCGCCGGATCACGCGGCGCGTGTCCTGGCGGAAGCCGTGGCGCCGACGCTGGGCCAGCCGGTGATCATCGAGAACCGCGGTGGCGCGGCGGGCAACATCGGCGCCCGGCTGGTGGCGCGCGCCGCGCCGGACGGTCACACGTGGATCTACTCCGCCGGGCCCATGGCCGCGAACATGGTCATGTACCAGAACCCCGGCTACGACGCATTGAAGGACTTCCGCCACGTCATGCGGCTGACCAATTCCGACGTGCTGCTCGTCGTCGACGCCTCCTCGGGCATCCGCAGCGTGGCGGACCTGATCGACAAGGCGCGCGCCGGCCGCGGTCAGCTCGACTACGCCTCGGGCGGCGTCGGGACGCCCTCGCACCTGGCCGTGGAGCTGTTCCTCAGATCGGCGGGCATCCAGGCGACGCACGTGCCCTACAAGGGCGCCTCGGAACTGGTGAATGCCGTGCTGGGCAAGCAGGTGACCTTCGGCATGCCCATCTTCTCGGTCGCCTATCCCCAGGTGAAGGCGGACAGGCTCAGCGCGCTGGCCGTGGCCGGTCGCAAGCGCAATGCGGCGCTGCCCGACGTCATGACCTTGAGCGAGCAGAACGTGAGCGGCGTCGAACTGTCGTCGTGGGGCGGGCTCTCGCTGCCCGCCGGCGCCCCCGACCCGGTCGTCGCACGAATCCGCGCTGCGTTCGCGCAGGCGCTCGGGCAGCCCGAGGTGGTGCGCGCCCTGACGGACCTCGGCAGCGAGGTCAGCCCGTCGACCCCCGAGGGCTACGTCGAGCTCTTCAGGAACGAGATCGACCTGACCCGGCGGATGATGGCCACGGCGCAGCTCACGGCGCTGTAGTCCGTCGCTCGAATCCGTTCCCGCCGTCCGACGGAGTTCCGCTCATGCGCCAGGGTCATACATTCGCCGCGCTGTGCATCGCCACGACCTGCGCGCTCGCCACGCACGGGGTCGCGGCACAGGCCAAACCCTCCGAGCCCTCGACGCTGCGAGCCCATGCCGCGCTGGCGAAGACACTGCCTTTCGCGGACCGGCAGGATTTCGAGGACGCGATGCGGGGCTTCGTCGACACCGTGCCCGATGCCACCGTGCGGACCGCGGACGGCAGGCGGTCCGTGTGGAGCATGAAGCCCTACGAATTCCTCGGGAGCGACCGGCCCGCCGACACCGTCAACCCCAGCCTGTGGCGACAGGCGCAGCTCAACGCGATCCACGGCCTGTTCCGGGTCGGCGAGCGCATCTACCAGGTGCGCGGCTTCGACCTCGCCAACATGACCATCGTCGAGGGCGACGACACGCTCATCGTCATCGACCCCCTGCTGACGACCGAGACGGCGCGCGCCGCCCTCGCCCTGTACCACGCGCACCGCCCGCGCAAGCCGGTGGGCACGGTCATCTACACGCACGGTCACGTCGACCACTTCGGCGGCGTGCGCGACGTGATCGACGAGGACGACGCGAGGGCCGGCAAGGTGCAGGTCATCGCGCCGGCGGGCTTCATGGAAACCGCCGTGGCCGAGAACATCCTCGCGGGCAACGCGATGAACCGGCGTGCCCAGTACCAGTTCGGCACCTACCTGCCACCGGGCACCACGGGCCAGGTCGACACGGGACTGGGCAAGGCGCTCGCGCGCGGGACGGTCTCGCTCATCGCACCGACCTCGAGCGTCGTCGAGCGCGTCGAGCAGCGCGACATCGACGGTGTGCGCTTCGAGTTCAGGCTGGTGCCGGGTTCGGAGGCACCGGCGGAGATGCTCGTCTACCTGCCGCAATTCCGCGTGCTCAACATGGCCGAGGACATCACGCACACCATGCACAACCTCTACACCCTGCGGGGGGCCGAGGTGCGCGACGGCAACCTGTGGTCGAAGTACATCGACGAAGCGCGCGTGGCCTACGGCGAGCGCACCGACATCCTCATCGCGCAGCATCACTGGCCCGTCGCCGGCAACGCCCGCGTGGTGTCGCTCATGAAGCAGCAGCGCGACATGTACAAGTTCATCCACGACCAGTCGCTGCGCCTGCTCAACCGGGGCCATACCGCCGACGAGATCGCCGAGACGCTGCGCATGCCCGCCAGCCTCGACCACGTCTGGTCCGCGCGCGGCTACTACGGCACGCTGCGCCACAACGCGAAGGCGGTCTACCAGAAATACCTGGGCTGGTACGACGCCAATCCGGCGAACCTCGACCCGCTGCCACCGGTCGAATCGGCCCGCAAGACCGTGGCGTACATGGGGGGCGCCGACGCCGTCCTCGCCCGCGCGCGCGAGGATTTCGGAAACGGCGAATACCGCTGGGTCGCGAGCGTGATGAACGACGTCGTCCACGCCGATCCATCGAACCGCGCCGCGCGCGAACTGGGCGCGGACGCCCTCGAGCAGTTGGGCTATCAGGCCGAGGCCGGGACGTGGCGCAATGCCTACCTCGTCGGCGCGATGGAACTGCGCGACGGGGTCCCGAAGAACCCGGCCGCCGGCGGCGCCAACGTCGACATGCTCAAGGCCGTCGGCAACGACCTCTTCTTCGACTTCCTGGGCGTGCGGCTCGATGCCGCGAAGGCCGAAGGCAAGCATCTGGTCATCAACTGGGTCTTCACCGACTCCCGGGATCAGGTCGTTCTCACGCTGGAAAATTCGGCGCTCACGCACGTGGCGGGCCGACAGGCCGATGCGGACGCGACGGTCAGGGTCAGCCGCGCGGTGCTCGATGCCATCACGCTCGAGCAGACCAGTGTCCAGGCCGCCCTGCTCGCGGGCGACCTGGAAATCGAAGGCGATCGCGGCAAGCTCGCCGAACTCATGGGCATGCTCGACAGCTTCCGACCCACCTTCCCTGTCGTCGAACCTCGGGTGCCGGTCGGCAACCGGTGACAGCGCGTTGCCATCGCAAGGCCTCGAGCGGTGCCGAAAGCCATCAGGGGCCACTCGATCGGCTCGACAGGTGCTCGAGCAGCGATCGCGCGGCCGACGACAGCGCGGTCGGGTCCTTGAAACACACCACGAACTGCCGCCGCGCCCAGGCGTCGGCCAGCGGGACGACGCGCAGCCCCACGGCGCTCGCGTAGACGTCCGCGACCTCGACCGGCACCACCGCCATGGCGAGGTCGGCCTGCACCACGCGCAGCGCGGCGTCGAAGTTCGACACCGTGGCGCGGCTCTGGATCTGCAGGCCCTGCCCGGCCGCCACGCGCCGCAGCAGGATCTGCAGGATGGTGGTGGCCGGCAGGCCCACCTGCTGGTGCGCGAGCGTCTGCGCGTAGTGCAGGCGCTCGTGGCCGGCGAGCGGGTGCGCCGGGTGCATCACCATGGCCAGCCGGTCGGTGCGGTAGGGCCGCGTCGCCAGGCCCTGGGTGTCGACGGCGTCCCAGCACAGTCCCAGCGAGGCGGTGCCTTCGAGCACGCCGCGCACCACGTGCGGACTGATGTGGTCCTCCATGGTGACCTGGATGTCGCCGTGCGCCGGCTGCCGCAGGAAATCGGCGACGTCGTGCGCCAGCGACTCCTCCAGCACCGACGACGTGCACAGCACCCGCACCAGCCCCCGCGCGCCGCCCGCGTAGCCCGCCATGTCGCGCCCGATGCGGTCGACCCCGGCGAGCACGGCGCGGGCGTGCTCGAGCAGGGTCGCGCCGGCGGGCGTGGGCACCACGCCGCGCCGGCGGCGCACCAGCAGCGGCGTGCCCAGGCCGGCCTCCAGCTGCGCCAGGCGCTTGCTGATCGCCGAGCCGACGATGTGGGCCTGTTCCGCCGCGCGGCTCAGGCTGCCGGTCTCGCACACGGCGACGAACAGGCGCAGGGTGGTCAGGTCGAGGTCTCTCATGGAGCGGGCGTCCGTTCGTGCCGGTGGGGCGCGTGATGTTCCGATCGGGAATCCTGCATGTTCCCAGATTGCGTCGCTTCGCGGCCCGGAATTCCTACGATGTCCGCACAAGGAGACAGACACGATGAACGACGACGTTTCGACGCCCGGGCGGCCGGGTCGCGAGCCCCACGCCTTCCTGCCGCCGCGCGCGGTGATCCGCGAGGTCGGCCTGCGCGACGGCCTGCAGAGCATCCCGGTCGTGCTGCCCACGGCCACCAAGATCGAATGGCTGCGCGCCGCGCACGCGGCGGGGCAGCGCGAGATCGAGGTCGGCTCCTTCGTGCCGGCACGCCTGATGCCGCAGCTCGCCGACACGGCCGAGCTGCTGGCCTTCGCCAGGACGCTGCCGGGCGTCTTCGCCTCGGTGCTGGTGCCCAACCTCCGGGGCGCCGAACGCGCCATCGAGGGCGGGGCCGACCTGATGATGGTGCCCCTGTCGGCCAGCCACGCCCACAGCCTGGCCAACCTGCGCAGGACGCCCGACGAGGTGGTCGCCGAGGTCGCGAAGATGCGCGCGGCGCGCGACGCGGCCGGGTCGAGGACGTTGATCGACGGCGGCGTCGGCACCGCCTTCGGCTGCACGCTCCAGGGCGAGGTGGGGACCAACGAGGTGCTGCGCCTGATGCAGGCCCTGCTCGACGCCGGCGCCGACCGCGTGAGCCTGGCCGACACGGTGGGCTACGCCGATCCGGCGATGGTGCGGCGCCTGTTCGAGCGGGCGATCCGCATCGCCGGCGACCGCGTCTGGTGCGGCCACTTCCACGACACGCGCGGCATGGGCCTGGCCAACGTGTATGCCGCGCTGGAGGTCGGCGTCACGCGCTTCGACGCCTGCCTGGGCGGCATCGGCGGCTGCCCGCACGCCCCCGGCGCCAGCGGCAACGTCGGCACCGAGGACGTCGCCTTCATGCTGGAGAGCATGGGTGTCGCCACCGGCATCGACCTGCCGGCACTGCTGGACCTGCGCGCCCGCCTGGCCGGCTGGCTCGCCGGCCAGACGCTGCAGGGCACGCTGTGGCGCGCCGGCTTCCCCAAGACCTTCGTGCCGGCCACGCCCGCGGCCGCCGTCGCGGCGCCGGGGACCGCCGCCGCCAGCGCATGAACGCCGTCGAACCCATGACCGCTCCCGACACCCTCCCCCGCCCCGACGCCGCCGCGTCGGAACCCTCCCACCGCCCGCTGCCGCTGGCCGGCATCCGCGTGGTCGAGTTCACCCACATGGTGATGGGGCCGACCTGCGGCATGGTGCTGGCCGACCTGGGCGCCGACGTGGTGAAGGTCGAGCCCATCGAGGGCGACCGCACGCGCGGCCTGCTGGGCGCCGGCGCCGGCTTCTTCCCGATGTTCAACCGCAACAAGAAGAGCATCGCGCTCGACCTGAAGACGCCCGAGGGCCTGGAGATCGCGCTGCGCCTGTGCGTGGACGCCGACGTGGTGGCGCAGAACTTCAAGCCCGGCGTGATGGAGCGCTTCGGGCTCGACCACGCGACGCTGTCGAAGCTCAACCCGGGCCTGATCCACGTCGACCACGCCGGCTTCCTGCCCGGCCCCTACGAGCACCGCACCGCGCTCGACGAGGTGGTGCAGATGATGGGCGGGCTGGCCTACATGACCGGCCGGCCGGGCGATCCGCTGCGCGCGGGCAGCAGCGTCAACGACATCATGGGCGGCATGTTCGGCGCCATCGGCGCGCTGGCCGCGCTGATGCAGCGGCGCGAGACCGGGCGCGGCCAGCGCGTGCGCTCGGCGCTGTTCGAGAACAACGTCTTCCTGGTCGGCCAGCACATGCTGCAGTACGCCATCACCGGCGAGGCGGCCGCGCCGATGCCCGAGCGCATCTCGGCCTGGGCGCTCTACGACGTCTTCACCGTGAAGGACGGCGAGCAGATCTTCCTGGCCGCCGTCAGCGACGCGCAGTGGAAGACCTTCTGCGAGGCGCTGGGCTTCGCCGACCTGCTGGCCGATCCGGCGCTGGCGACCAACAACCTGCGCGTGCGCAGCCGGCCGTCGATGCTGGCCGACCTGCGGGTGCGACTGGCCGACCACGACGCCGCCGAACTGTCGGCGATCTTCGAGCGCCACGGCCTGCCGTTCGCGCCCATCGTCCGGCCCGAGGACCTCTACGACGACCCGCACCTGCGGGCCACCGGCGGCCTCGCCGAGATCCGCCTGCCCGACGGCGAGCGCGCCGGACAGACCGCGCGCACCGCCCTCTTCCCGCTGTCGATGGACGGCGAACGGCTGGGCGTGCGGCTCGATCCGCCGACCCTCGGGGAACATACCGACGAACTGCTGGCCGAACTGGGCTACGGTCCGGACGACGTCGCCGATCTGCGCGGGCGGCGCGTGCTGGCCTGAGCCAGGCAACAAAGAAACAACGAGACAACGAGACAAAGAGACGACCCATGACGATCCAGACCTTCGACAGGCCACGCGCGGGCCTCGTCCGCCGCGACGTCCTCGGCCTCGCCGCGGCCCTGGCGCTCGGCGCGTCCACCGCCCGGGCGCAGGGCGGCGGCGACCGGCCGGTGCGCTTCATCCTGCCGGTGAGCGCCGGCTCGGGCGTCGACACCATCGTGCGGGCCGCGTCGCAGGCCCTGGGCGTCGCCTTGAAGCATCCGGTGGTGATCGAGAACCAGCCCGGCGCCGGAGGCATCACCGGCACGACCGCGCTGGTCAAGTCGCCGCCGGACGGCTTCACCCTGGGCGTGGTGTCCAACAACCACGTGATCTTCCCGAGCGTCTACCGGAGCCTGCCTTTCGACCCCATCGCCGACGTCACGCCCATCACCGTGCTGGGCAGCACGCCGCTGGCGCTGGTCGTCAACCCGCGCAAGCTGCCCGTGAAGTCGGTGCGCGAGCTGGTGGCATCGCTCAAGGCCGCGCCCGGCAAGTACAACTACGGCTCCTCGGGCAACGGCACCATCCTGCACCTGGCCGCCGCGATGTTCGTCGACGAGGCCGGCGTGCAGGTGCAGCACGTGCCCTACAAGGGCTCGGCGCCGCTGATCGCCGACCTGATCGGCGGCCAGGTCGACCTGGCGATGATCGCCGTGCCGGCCATCCAGGCGCACCTGAAGAGCCAGGCCATGGTGGCCGTGGGCGTCGGCGGCGCGACGCGCACCCCGAGCCTGCCCGACGTACCGACCATCGCCGAGCAGGGCCTGCCCGGCTGCGTGGTGGAGGGCTGGTTCGGCGTCGTCGGACCGGCCCGGATGGCCGCGGCCGACGTGCGCCGCGTCCACGACGCCTTCGTCGCGGCGATGGCCAACCCCGAGGTGCGCGAGGCCATGCTCAAGCAGGGCAACGTCATCGCGCCGACCACGCCGGAGGCCGCCGCCGCGTTCTTCCGCAGCGAGAAGGACAAGTACGAGAAGATCGTCCGGAGCGCGGGCGTGACCGTGACCTGAGCGCCCCCCCGCCCCGCGCGGGCGCCGGGCCGCACGCGCACGAACCCGAAGGACCACCCCATGCCGACACCGATGCCGGACCCGTCGGGCGCCGAAGCCATCCGCTTCGACGCACGCCTCCTGTTCCTGAGCAGCGCCCGGTCGCAGGTCGAGCGCTGCCTGCGGGGCGAGCGGCTCGACCTCGCCGAGGCGCTGCCGTTGCGCGACGACATCTCGACCGACGAGATCACGCCGCTGCCCATCCTGACGCACTACGACGACCAGCTCGGGCGCTACCCGTACACCGGCTTCCAGGCCGACGGAGGGTTCCCGATCGCCACCGACGCCATCCGGCGCGCCGGCATCGAGGTGGTGGTCGCCGGCAGGCGCTATGGCAAGGGGTCCTCGCGCGAGCACAGCCCGACGGCCGAGAAGGCCGCCGGCGTGCGGCTGGTCGTCGCCGAGAGCTTCGAGCGCCTGTACCGCCAGAACGCCGACAACATCGGCCTGTTCACTTCCACCGACTTCGGCCTGATCCCGCGCATCCGGGCCGGCGAGGCGATCCCGGTCGAGGACCTGGTGGCCGGCCGCGACGCCCTGGCCGCGGCGATCCTGAAGTGCGGCGGGCTGCTGCGCTTCGGCCAGCGCTTCATGCGCGACATCGCGCGGCCGGACGACGTCATGGACGCGCGCCCCCGCACGCTGTTCGAGAAGATCGTGGCGCGCCATGCGCTGGCGACCGGACTCACCGACGCGCATCCGGCGCCCGGCGCCGGCGCCTTCGT
This sequence comes from Variovorax sp. PvP013, assembly GCF_050435945.1. Lineage (NCBI taxonomy): Bacteria > Pseudomonadati > Pseudomonadota > Betaproteobacteria > Burkholderiales > Comamonadaceae > Variovorax > Variovorax sp. PvP013. The sequence goes on along the minus strand of NZ_JBNDLF010000008.1, from coordinate 12,102 downwards.
GCGCGCCGACCTGCGCTTCATCCACGAGTACTACACGGGCATGGCGGCGCACCTGCTGCACGCGACCTTCGGCCGGCCGCTCCACCTGCACGATCCCGGCTCCATCGTCGTCTTCGAGGACCACACCTCGTACGTGGCCGAGAGCCCGGCCCACGTGCGCGGCGGCCTGGTGCCCAACGTGCACCGGATGGTCGAGGCCCAGCGCGACTTCGCCACCGCCCATGGCCTGCGCACCCACCGCACGCTGACGGAGGACGAGGCGGCGCTCGACGACGGCGCCAACGTCGCGGGCATCTCGCATGCCATGGTGGCGGAGCACTACGCCCTGCCCGGCCAGCTGGTGGTGGGCACCGATTCGCACACCACGCACAGCGGCGCGCTCGGCTGCGTGGCCTTCGGCGTCGGCACGACCGACATGGCCAACGCCTTCGTCACGGGCGCCGTCCGGCTGACCGTGCCCGAGTCGCTGCGGATCGTGCTGGCGGGCACGCCGGCGCCCGGCGTCACGGCCAAGGACGTCGTGCTGCACCTGCTGGCGCTGCCGTTCGTCCGCGCGGGCGGCGGCGTGGGCAAGGTCTTCGAGTTCACGGGCGACGCGGTCTCGGGCATGGACATCGACGAGCGCGCCACCCTGACCAACATGACCGCCGAGCTCGGCGGCTTCACCGGCATCGTCGCGCCCGACGCGCGGACGGAGCGCTTCCTGCGCGAGCGCCGCGGCGTCGACTTCGCCGTGGCGCCGTGGATGCGCAGCGACCCCGGGGCCGTCTACGCCCGGACGATCCACGTCGACTGCGCGCAGGTGCCGCCCATGGTCGCGGCGCCCGGGGACCCGGGCAACGGCCTGCCCCTCGCGGACGTGGCCGGGCCGGTGCGCATCGACATCGCCTACGGCGGCTCCTGCACGGCCGGCAAGCGCGAGGACTTCGACCACTACCACGCGGTGCTGAAGTGGGCCGCCGACCGGGGCCTGCGGGTCGCGCCGGGCGTCGCGCTCTACCTCCAGTTCGGGACCACGGCGGTGCGCGACCACTGCGTCGCGGCCGGCTACCTGGAGGCCTTCGAGCGCGTCGGCGCGCGCATCCTGCAGCCCTCCTGCGGCGCCTGCGGCAACTGCGGCCCCGGCGGCTCGCTGAGCGCCGACCAGGTCACCGTGAGCGCGATCAACCGCAACTTCCCCGGCCGCGGCGGACCCGGGCAGGTCTGGCTGGCGAGTCCGCTCACCGTGGCGGCCAGCGCCATCGCCGGCGAGCTGCTGTCCTTCGACGAACTGCGGGCGCGCCACGCCCGGGCACCGGCGACGGACGACCGGCCGGGTCCGGCGCCACGCACCGATGCCACCCACTCCCGCGACGACGCGGCGCCGACCCCATGATCGTCCTCCACCACTGCGTCAGCGCCCGCTCCTTCCGGCCCCTGTGGACCCTGGAAGAGCTGGGCGTGCCGTACGAACTGCGGATGCTGCCGTTCCCGCCCCGGGCGCTGGCGCGCTCCTACCTGGCGCTCAACCCGCTGGGCACCGTGCCCCTGCTGGAGGACGGCGACACGCGCATGACCGAGTCGGCCGCGATGTGCCAGTACCTCCCGGAGCGCTGCGATCCGGAGAACGCCCGGGGCCTGTCGGTGCGGCCGCGCGAGGCCGATTACGGCGCCTACCTGAACTGGCTCCATCACGGCGAGGCGACGCTGACCTTCCCGCAGACCATCGTGCTGCGCTACGGCCATTTCGAGCCCGACGCGCGCCGGCTGCCGCAGGCGGCCGACGACTACGCGAAGTGGTTCCTGTCCCGGCTGCGCGGCATCGAGGCCGTGCTGACGGATCACGAGTTCCTGTGCGCCGGCCGCTTCACGGGCGCCGACATCTCCGTGGCCTATGCGCTGATGCTGGGCGAACACCTGGGATTGCTGGCGCGATTCCCGCGCGCCGTCCAGGACTACTGGGCACGCCTGCAGCGGCGCGATGGCTTCCGCCGGGCCCTGGCCGTGCAGCGAGCCGAGGCGCTGGCGCAGGGCGTGTCGCCGGTGCCCGCGCCCGATGCACGGCCGTAGCCCGCGACACGGGCCCGGGGAAAAGCGACGGGTCGATCACATAGGTTTCGCTGCGCCCACCGCCCACATCGACCAGCAGCGTCGGTGCCACATGCCAGCCCCAGCGCACTTCGCGGCGCGGGTTGTTTCGCGTGGCCACGCGCAAACTGCCGTAGATCCAGATCTTGTCGGCGATCACGCCTTCGGCGGCCATCAGCCGGTGCATCTCGTGGGCGCGACCCCAACAGCCGTCGTCGGGGTAGCCGAAGGTGATCCACGATGCAGCGGCGCCAGCTGGGCAACACACTTTGGAGTTCATCAACTCGAAGAGTCGCTGCGCCTGTGCCAATGGCACGATCGCGGTCGCGACCGGACCTTCCTGCCCGCTCCCGGGTGCAGCGGCGGGCGCGGCAGCCGGGGCGATGTCCGCATCGCCTGCCGGCAATGCACTCACCTCGAATATCTCGTGATCGACCGGCGTCTCGGTCACCGCGACGCGTGTCTTCTTCGCCAGCGCGTCTTTCAACGCTGCGAGCAGGCGGGCGTAGTCGGGTTGACTCTTGCGCAGGTAATGCTTGGCATGCGAGATCTGCAGTTCGACTTCCACGCCATCGACGATGTTGGTGATCGCGATCACCTGCACCACGTGCGGTTGAAGAACCCGGGTGACATGGCCATTCACCGGGTCGAGTTCGACATACGTCGGGGCGCCGTTCCGCTGCAACGACGTGAGCACCTGGAGCCAGGCGTTGCCTTGCGGCGTGGCGGTGTCGACCACGTCCACCGGACCGTGTCGAAAGGCGATGTGCATCAACGTGGTCGAGGGGGCTGCAGCCGGTAGCGCACCGGTGCTGCCCGAAGCGGCAGCGACTGGAGCAGCGGCCACGCTGTCCACGAAATCGATGAGTGCATTCGCAGGTGACATGGGGATCTCCTGGGGAGTCTGCGCCTGGCAGCGGAAACCGAGTCAGTGATGGTTGGGCATGCAGTGGCGCTCGCGCCATGCGAATTCGAAGCAATTGCCCATTCGGGCCGGCTCGGGGCAAGGCCCCCCGATCAAGCGCACCCATGGCATCGCTCGTGATGTCTCGATGCACATCGGCAATTTGCCGGGGCGCCGTGACGGCGGTGCGATGACGTGAAGCGCGTGCCGCATCGCAAGACTTGCTCGACGGCCTGATCGCCATGCGCTCGCACCGGCCGCCCCGGTGCGAGGAGCAGTCCTCCTCAGCATTGATGACGTTTGCGGCGCCGCAAGGTTGGATGGACCTCATCGACTGGCCGCTCGGGCGACAAACTTGTACGCATCGCGCACGCCGCAACAGCGGAGACCGCATGAACATGCCGCTGTCCGAACGAGGTTCCTGGATCTGGCGCATCGCCGGTGTGCTGGCATGGTGCGGCGGCAGCTTTGCCGCCGCGCCATTGCCCCCGCTCGGTGTCGAGCCGAAAGTCACGGTCTCCGGACTCTCGTCCGGTGGCTACATGGCAGTGCAGTTCGCTGTCGCGTTCTCGGCCAGCGTCGAGGGGGTCGGCGTGCTCGCGGGCGGCCCGTTCGATTGCGCGCAGGGCAGCCTGCAGGAGGCCACCACCCGTTGCTCCTGCGTTTTGCCGCCGTCGTGCAGCACGCCGACCCCGTCGGTGCTCGCCGTTCAAAGTGCCCTGCGGGCCAGCGGCAAGGCCGCGGTCGAGCAGATCGATCCGCTCGACAACCTGAAGGCTCAACGCGTGTGGCTGTTCTCCGGCGGCAAGGACAAGACCGTGCCGGCTGCCAACGTCGACGCGATCGGACTTTTCTATGTGGCGCACATGAAGCTGCCGCGTTCACGTCTGCGCCACCGCCGAATCGCGGCCTCCGGCCATGGGATGCCGGTGGTTCCAAAACCGGCCGGTGCGACCGCTTGCGGCGCATCGGCGTACCCTTTTCTCACCGACTGTCCGCTCGACGCGGCGGGCGATCTGCTCGAGTGGCTGTATCCGGACACGGTCTCGAGCGAGCAGGCTGGCGCGGGACGACTCCTCGAGTTCGATCAGCGGCCCTACCTCGCAGGACTGGGCTACACCGGACTGGGCGACACCGGCTATGTCTACGTGCCCACCCCCTGCGACGCCGTCGGCGCGCGCTGTCGCCTGCACGTCGCGTTCCATGGCTGCCGGCAGGCGCGGGACTCCGGCGATGGGCATGGGGGCGTGGTCGGCGACCTGTTCGCGCGGGACGCCGGCTACAACCGCTGGGCCGCCGGCAGCCGCATCGTCGTGCTCTATCCGCAGGTGCGGCCGATCGACACCGGCACGCCGCTGATCCCCTACCTGAACAATCCGCGGGCCTGTTGGGACTTCTGGGGCTACACGCAGCCGATCCCTTTCATCAGCCGGCAGGTCACGAACATGGCACCGCAGATGCGCGCGGTGCGCGCGATGGTTGCCGCGCTGCAACGCTAGCTCGGACGGCGACCGCCCGATCCGATGGCGGGCCCAGAGCCTTCGTCGGAACTGGCCGGCCACGCTTCCCAGCGAGGTGCCGGGTCTGTCGCCGGCACGGGCCTGGGAGACAGTGCCCCGGAAGCGACCGAGGAGCGCCCCCACACGCCCAAGACCGCCTTCGTCTCGCGCCCGCAGTCCCATGTCGCCTCGAGCGGCAGGACCGTCGATGCGGCGAGGTGCGTTCCGGCCACCCCTCGGGCGGCCCGATCCGTCGGCGCTGCAGCCGAGAAGACCGAAGATGGCGGGATCGTGACCCAGGCCGTCATGAACCGCGGCGCGCGCCGTCCGATCGACGCTGCCTTCGCGGGCGCGCCGACCCGCCGGCGAAGCGATGCGGTCAATCCGCCCGCCCTGCCTTCGATCGGACCGTACCCGACGCACGGTCGTCCGGCCGATGCGCCGCGACCAGCGCGTCGTGAAACGCCTGCACGGCGGCACCGGCCGGACGTCCGCGTCGGCGCACGATGCCGACGCTGCGTGCGAGCGCGGGCTCGACCAGCGGCACGCCGACCAGGGACGAGCCGGCGCCCCCGGCCAGCGCCAGCCCGGGCACGGCGCCGATCCCGACACCGGCCTCGATCAGGCTGAGTTGCGCCGGCACGTGCTGGACTTCGCAGGTCCAGCGCGGTTTCGCCGGCACGTGCGCCAGGCCCTGATCCATCAGGAGCCGGTTGCCGCTGCCCGGCGCCAGCACGACGCAGTCGTGCTCGGCCAACTCGGCCCAGCGCACCCGGCGCCGGTGCGCGAGCGGATGGTCGGTCCGGCAGGCCAGCACGAACGGTTCGTCGACGAGTCGCTCGAATTCCAGGTCGGGTTCCTGCGCTCCCAGGTACGTGATGCCGAAGTCCGCCTCCGACCGGGCCACCGACAGCAGGATGTCGGGCGCGGACTGGTCGAGCAGCCGCACCCGGATGCTCGGGAAGCGGCGATGGAAATCGCGCGCCACGCCCGCGACGAAGTTGCCCACCGCCGAGGGGATGCACGCCACGGTCACCAGACCGTGGATGCGCTCGGACAGGTCCACCATGCCCAGCAGGGCCGCCTCCAGCTCGCCCAGCACGTGGCGAGCGCGCGGCAGGAAGGCCCGCCCCATGGCGTTGAGTTCGACCTTGCGCGTGGTGCGCTCGAACAGCCTGAATCCCAGCGCCTGCTCGAGCTTGTCGACGCGCCGCGAGAGCGCGGGCTGCGACAGGTGCAGGGCCTCGGCGGCGGCGCGGAAGCTGCCGAGGTCGGCGACGGAGACGAAGGCACGCAGGTCGGAGAGATCGAAATTCATGTGCGAAGCGTATCAATCGACAGCTTCTTTGCAATTTACAGCGCCCCACTGCCGATCGATCATCCGCTGCATCGACCCGCGACAGGAACCGACGGAGACACCATGACCCTTTTCCACCGCCACCGCCACCGGCGCGTGCTGCTGGCCGCGCTCGCCGCCCTGCCCCTGACATCGATCGCGCAGGCGCCCTGGCCGGCGCGGCCCATCACGCTGGTCGTGCCGTTCGCTGCCGGCGGCGGCACCGACAGCATCGCCCGCGACATCGCCAAGACCCTGGCCGACCGCCTCGGCCAGCCCGTGATCGTCGACAACCGGGGCGGCGCGGGCGGCGCCATCGGCGCCAACCTGGTGGCCAAGGCGCCGGGCGACGGCCACACGCTGCTGTTCGCCACCTCGACCTTCGCGACCAACGCCGCCATCGAACCGAAGCTGCCTTTCGATCCGGTGAAGGACTTCGTCCCGGTCGCCATGATCGGCCGCGGCCCGCTGCTGGTGGTGGCGAACAAGGCGCTGGGCGTGTCGACCGTCGCCCAGTTGGTCGCCGCGGCGAAGGCCAGGCCCGAGGGGCTGAACTACTGCTCGGCCGGCAACGGCAGCATCAACCACCTGGCCGGCGAGATGTTCCGCCAGAGGACCGGCCTCGCGATGACGCACGTGCCCTTCAAGGGGAGCGCGCCCGCGACGGTCGAGCTGCTGGCCGGACGGGTCGACCTGTTCTTCGCCACCGTGCCCACCATCCAGACGCACCTGAAGGACGGCAGGCTGAGCCTGCTGGCCGTGACCGGCGCGCGCCGCTCGCCCCTCTTTCCCGACCTGCCCACGCTGGCGGAATCGGGCGTGCCGGGCTACGAGGTGACGACCTGGTGGGGCGTGCTCGCGCCGGCCGGCACGCCGGGCGCGATCGTCGAGGCGCTCAACCGGGCGGTGAACGACGCCGCCGCCGCCGAGCCGGTGAAGGGCCGACTGCTGCACGAAGGCGCCGACCCGGTGCGCTTGGCGCCCGTCGCCTTCGGCCAGGAGTTGCGCAAGGAGCTCGCCCTGTGGCGCGACGTCGCGAACAAGCCCGGCATGCAGCTGCGTTGAACCACTCAACAGGAGCCCTTTCCCCATGACGACCTTCGAACTCGAGCGCCGCCGCTTCCTCGGCGCTTGCGCAGCCACGGCGACCATCGCGGCGGTCACCCCGATCGGCAACGCCTTCGCCGCCGCCTGGCCGGAACGCAACGTGACAGTGATCGTGCCTTACGCCCCCGGCGGCCAGGGCGACGTCTTCGCCCGCCTGGTCGGTGATCGGCTCGCCCGCTCGCTGGGGCAGCCCGTGATCGTCGACAACCGGCCCGGCGCCAGTGGCGCGCTGGGCGCCCGGCTCGTGGCCAAGGCGCCGGCCGACGGCCACACGCTGCTGCTGGGCCAGACCGGCGAGATCGCCATCAACGGCACCGCCATGAAGAACCCCGGCTACGACGCGCTCAGGGATCTGCGCGCCGTGGCCCTGGTGGGCGACGCGCCGCTGGTGCTGGCCGTGCCTTCGGCCTCGCCCTTCGCGAGTGTCGCGGACCTGGTGAAGGGCGCGCGCGACAAGCCCGGCGGCGTGGCCTACGCGTCCTCGGGCACCGCCACGCCCGGCCACCTGGCGGCCGCCGCGCTGGCCGCCGGCACGAGGACCGAGATGACCCACGTCCCCTACAAAGGTGCGGGCCAGGCCATCACCGACCTGATCGGCGGGCAGGTGCAGTTCTTCTTCGCCAGCGCGTCGTCGATCGCGCCGCACCTGCAGGGCGGGCGGGTCCGGGCGCTGGCGGTCTCGACGCCGGCGCGGCTGGCGAGCCTGCCGCAGGTGCCGCCGGTCGCCGACACCCTGCCGGGCTTCGACTTCAGCCTGTGGGGCGGCTACTTCGCCCCGCGCGCCACGCCGGACGACGTCGTCTGGCGGCTGAACGCCGAGATCAACCGGATCGTCACGGAGCCCGAGCTGAAGGCGCGCTTCGAAGCCGAAGGCAGCGCCGCGACCCCGATGACGCCGGAGCGCTTCGACCGGTTCGTGCGCGACGAGGTCGCCAAGTACGCGCGCCTGATCAAGGCCACGGGCACCATCCTTGAATGAATCCCCAACCCACAGGAACACTCCCATGAAAATCGTTGTCCTTCCCGGCGACGGCATCGGCCCCGAGAGCATGGCCGCCACGATCGAGGTGCTGGAGGCCGCGTCCGCGCGCTTCGGCCTCGACCTCGACTTCGACCACGACGTGGCCGGCCACGAGAGCCTGCGGCGGCACGGCGCGACGGTGACGCCGGCCCTGCTGGCCAAGGTCAAGGCCGCCGACGGCCTGATGCTCGGTCCCATGGCCACCTACGACTTCAAGGACGAGGCCAAGGGCGAGATCAATCCCTCCAAGTTCTTCCGCAAGGAGCTCGACCTCTACGCCAACATCCGGCCCGCGCGCACCTGGAGCGGCCTGCCGCACAAGGTCGGCGCGTTCGACCTGGTGGTGGTGCGCGAGAACACCGAGGGCTTCTACGCCGATCGCAACATCGCGTCCGGCGGCAGCGAGATGCTGATCACGCCCGACGTAGCGGTGTCGCTGCGGCGCATCACGCGGGTGTGCTGCGCTCGCATCGCCGAGTCCGCCTTCGAGCTGGCCATGACGCGACAGCGCCACGTGACCATCGTGCACAAGGCCAACGTGCTGAAGATCGGCGACGGCATGTTCATCGACGAGTGCCGGCGCGTGGCGCGGCGCTTCCCCGAGGTGCGGGTCGACGACGTCATCGTCGACGCCATGATGGCCCACGTGGTGCGCGCGCCGCAGAAATTCGACGTCGTGGTGACGACCAACATGTTCGGCGACATCCTGTCGGACCTGACGGCCGAACTCTCGGGCAGTCTGGGACTGGGCGGCTCGCTCAACGCGGGCCGCGACCACGCGATGGGCCAGGCCGCGCACGGCTCGGCGCCCGACATCGCCGGCCAGGACGTCGCCAATCCGTTCTCGCTGATCCTGTCGGCCGGCCAGCTGCTCGGCTGGCACGGCCAGCGGCGTGGCCTGCCGGCGTTCACCGCCGCGGCGCAGGCCATCGAGCACGCCGCCGCCGAGGCCATCCAGGCCGGCGAAGCGACCCGCGACGTCGGCGGCGCCCTGGGCACCGCCGCCACGGGACGGGCGTTCGCGCAACGCCTGGCAAGGGCCGGCGACCATGGCGCCGCCTGACGCGTCGGACACGCCGAGAACGCCGGAACCGGCGCTCCCCGCCGGCGCGTGCGACTGCCACGTCCACGTCATCGGCGCGCCGGAGGCCTGTCCGATGGTCGCGGACCGGCACTACACCCCGGGTCCGGCGCCCCTGGAGGCCCTGCGCAGGCACATGGCGGCCCTGGGGCTGCAGCGCGCGGTGATCGTGCAGCCGAGCGTCTACGGCACCGACGACCGCTGCATGCTCGCCGCCCTGGAACGCCTGGAAGGGACCGGTCGCGGCATCGCGGTGCCGCCGGACGACGTTTCCCCGGCCGAACTGCGCCGCATGCATGCGCGGGGCGTGCGCGGCGTGCGCATCAACCTCGAGAGTTCGGGCAGCCAGGACGTCGCCGTGCTGGAGGCGATGCTCGCGCGGTGGAGCGGCCGCATCGCGGACCTGGGATGGCACGTGCAGCTGTATGCGGCGTCGGACGTCGTCGCCGCGCTGGCCGACCGGCTCGCCGCGCTGCCGACGCGGGTCGTGCTGGATCACTTCGCGCTGATGGCGCAAGCCCCCGGCGCCGACGGCCCGGGGACGGCGATCGAGGACCTGCTGCGCACCGGCCGGGTCCTGGTGAAGCTGTCGGCGCCCTACCGTCTGACGTCGCCCGCGTCGGCCCGGGACTGGGCCCGGGCGTTCGTCGAGGCCTCGCCGACGTCGGTGCTGTGGGGCAGCGACTGGCCCCACACGGCGCGGCAGCCCGAGGCCGGGCGTCTGGGCGTCAGCGCCTATCGCCGCATCGCGCCCGGTGAACTCGCCGAGTCAGTGCAGGCCTGGCTGCCTTCGCCGGACCTGCGGCGTCTGGTGCTGGTCGACACGCCGGCGGACCTCTACGGCTTCTGAAGAAGAGTGGTGGCCACGTTCGAAACGGCGTCGGTCGCCGTCTCGCCGAATCACCTGGTCTCCGGTCCGGATCACGCACGTCGATCACGCCGACGACGCGTCGGAACCGGGTCGGTGCACGACCTTCATTCCTGCCGACGTGTCGCACGCCGCCGGGGGTGCAGCTGACCTTCAGAGCACTCGTTTGCTCAAAGTCCTACGCCGTCGTTCGCTCACCCGGTCTTTGGAAGCGGCCCCTCCCGATCTCCACGAGACTGCGTCGGCGATACCCGAATGGGAAGTCGTGCCGCCACGCCGCCGGGGAGACGGTGGGCCTTTCGATCCCTCACGGCGTGACCATGCCACCGTTCACGTTCAACGTCTCGCCCGAGACGTAGCTCGATTCCGCGGAAGCGAGGAAGACATAGGCGGGCGCGAGTTCCGCCGGCTGGCCGGAACGCTGGTAGGTGTTCTCGTCGTCGAAGGCCTTCATCTGCTCGTCGGACACACCGCCCGACACCTGCAGCGCAGTCCACACCGGCCCGGGCGCGACCACGTTGACTCGAATTCCGCGCGGAGCGAGCTGCTGCGCGAGTCCCTTCGAAAAATTGTTGATCGCCGCCTTGGTGGCCGCGTAGTCCAGACGTTCCGGCGACGGTTTGTAGGCCTCCAGCGATGCGGTGTTGATGATGCTGGCACCTGCCGACATGTGTGCCAGCGCCGCCTTGGTGATCCAGAAATTGGCGAACACGTTCGTGCGGAACGTCAGCTCGAACTGCTCGTCGGACAGATCCGCGATTCGCGCGACAGCCACCTGCTTGCCGGCGTTGTTGACGAGGATGTCGAGCCCACCGAGTACGCCGACGGCTTTCGCGACGAGCGCGCGACAGCGATCGGCGTCCGTGATGTCGGCGGCGATCGCGTGTCCCTTCCTGCCAGCCTTCTCGATGTGGCCGAGGATGTGCTCGGCATCCTCCTGCTCGGCAGGCAGATGGACGATCACGACATCGGCGCCCTCGCGCGCGAACGCGATGGCGACCGCACCGCCGATGCCGGAGTCGCCGCCCGTGATCAACGCCTTGCGGCCCGCGAGGCGTCCACTGCCGCGGTACGTCGCCTCGCCCAGATCGGGCACCGGCGTCATCCTCGCCTGAACGCCGGGCACCGGCTGATGCTGCACGGGCGGCTCCACACGGTCGTACTGCTCGACCGGATTCGTGAAGCTGTATTGGTCACGAGACATGGTGTTCCTTGCTCATCTGAAAAAAGGGTCAGGTGCATCCACAAGCACGGGGTGATCGCGATGGGCGGTCCAACGCGCATCGCGAGGCCTCAACCGACCAGCAGGTTTTCCGCCAGCGTGCCGGCACTGAGCGCTTCGGACAACCAAGCCGGTTTCGGGCCACGTCCGGTCCACGTGTTGCCGGTGGCCTGATCGACATACCTGGGGACCAGCACAGTCCTTGGCCGACCCGGGTTTTCCTTGCGGCTGACGCCGAAGATCATCGCCTCGGTGAGCTCGTAGCGCTCGATGAGCAGATTCAGTTCGGCGATGACGGCGGGCAGCTCAAACTGCCGCACCCTCTCGGCTTCTGCCGCCAATCGGGCGATCTCGGTTTTCAGTTCGGTGTAGGTTCTTCTCATCAGTGCGTGTGAATGCCGTGGCTTGCCGGTCCTGAGTCTAGTCCGCCTGTTCCTTGTATTCCGCCGCATGCTGCATGCATCCACGCTTGTTCTCCGGCTTTTCCATGTGCCTGTCTCTGCCGAACAGGCCATGCCGAAGATCCTAGACCTGAGATCGCTCGCACAATCTCGGACTCGAATTTCACCGTCCGACGGTGACTTCACCATCGCATCCGCCCTCGCCCACGCGCTCCTCCGGCGAGCGGCGATCCGTGCGGCACATCGGCCTGCACCGCTTCGCACAGTTGCGCGCGGTCGCCGAGGGCCTGGACGTGGCCGCGTGCGCCGCGCGCTACCAGACACCAAGCACGGGGCCGATCATCGGCCAGCCTCTCCCATCGCTCAGCCGCTGGTGATGACCTCGCCCGTCGCGCGGGCGAAGAGCGCACTGAGGCGATCGAACGCGATCCCGCAGCGCGCCAGCGCCTGCGCGGGTTCGACGGGCTTGAAGCCCTCCATGAGCTGCGCGATGAGCAGCAGGTCGCCCAGCCGGCCCTCGAGACGCAGGATGGCCGCCTCGATGCGCGGCCCGGTCCCCGTCTGCGCCAGCAGCTCCTCGCTGGTCTGCCGGGTGA
>NZ_JBNDLF010000007.1:0-184660 GCF_050435945.1 Variovorax sp. PvP013 | reverse complement strand
GGCCGCGACGGCGCCGCGGGCATGCGCGCCATGCACGACGCCGGCGCCCTCACCTTCGCCCAGGACGAGCACTCCTGCGTGGTCTTCGGCATGCCCCGCGAGGCCATCGCCGCCGGCGGCGTCGACGAGGTCGCCCCCCTCGGCGCCATCGCCCAGCGGCTGTGCGAGCGCGTCCAGACCGCGCGCAGGGGTTGAGGCGCGGGGGGGCCTCGATCGACCCGGGCGCGGCAGCAGCGCCGCGGCCACGCGATCCCGGCGCGGGACGGCACGCACCGGGTGCGGGTCGGGGTTCCGGCGCCGACCGTCAGCGCGCGGACCCGTCGCCCAGTCGGCGCTCCTGCGCGCGCGCCAGCCACAGCGACAGCAGCGCCCAACCCGCCGACAGGGGCACCGCGATCGCGGCCAGCCCCGCGAAGCCGATGCCCAGCGCCCCGAGCCCGGTCGAGATCCAGCCGCTCGCGGCGTCCCCACCCCGGTAGACCACGGTCTCGATCGCGTTCTTGGCCTTGTACTTGGCCTCGCGCGAGACCACGGTGAAGAGCACCTCGCGCGCCGGGCGCGCGATGGCGTAGTCGCAGGCCCGGCGCAGCGCCTGCGCGCCCGCGAGCACCCACACCGCCGGCGACCAGGCGACGGCGACGAATGCCAGCGCGGAGGCCACGGGCAGCAGCACCAGCGCCATCGCGATGCCCAGGCGCTTCATCAGGCGACCGGTGACGAAGACCTGCAGCAGCAGCGTGAGGGTCGACACGCCCAGGTCGACCAGCGCGAAGAAACGCGTGCGCGAAGCGGTGTCGGGGAACGCCTCCGTCACGATGCGGCCTTGCTCGAAGTACAGGAAGGTCGAGGCCGCCGTGTGCAGCAGCAGGTAGCCGCACAGGCCCAGCAGGTAGGGCGAGCGCACGATCAGGCCCAGCCCGGCGAACACGCCGCCGCCGATCGGGCGCGCGCCGTCGGGGTCGCCCGTCGCCACGGCGGCGCCGGACGGTCCGGAGCGCCTCGGCGGCGTCTCGTCGCGCGGATGCAGTCGCTGGAAGCACTGCAGCGCCGCCTCCAGCAGCAGCGCGGCGCCCAGCGTCAGCGCCACCGGCCCGAGCGCCGTGACCAGCGTGGCCGCCAGGGCCGGCCCGGCGAAGGTGCCGGCCGTGCCGCCCGCGGCGATGAAGCCGAACAGGCGCCGGCCCTGCGCGTTGGTGAAGCGATCGGCCAGCACGCTCCAGAAGATGCTGACGACGAACAGGTTGAAGACGCTGATCCAGACGAAGAAGACGCGCCCGACCCACGCGCCGTGGACGTCCAGCGCGATCAGGGCGCTGAAGGCCAGGATGCTGACCGTGAAGAAGCGGTAGGTCCACGGCACGAAGCGCCGTGGCGGCAGGCGCGCGACCAGGACGCCGAAGAGCGGTACCAGCGCCAGCATGGCGACGAAGGTGCCGGTGAACAGCCACTGCAACTCCTGCGCGCCGCCGGCCAATCCCAGGGCGTCGCGCAGCGGCCGCAGCAGGTAGTAGCCGCCGAGCAGGCAGAAGAACCAGGCGAAACCGAACAGCGTCGCGCGCACCTCGCCGGCCTCGACGTCGACCGCGCGGCGCAGCAGGCGGTGCGACCGCGTCATCCCGGGCGGATGCCTCGCCATGTGTCGCGCACCGGTTCGCCGTCGCCCGCCGCCGCCGCGGGCCGTCCCGCGCTCGCCGGCAGGGCGGTCTCCACGGGGCCCCGTCCCGCGGCCGGGATCGAAAGGCGGTGCCGGTGCCGAAGGAACATCGAGGAAGACTAGCAGAGGCGACCGTGGAGCGGATCGGTGGCCGCCGCCGCGTTTCGTCGCGCCGAGGTCCGGCTCCGTCGTCGACGTCGGCCACATCGTCAGCGCGAGGGCCATGCGGTCCTGCAGTTGTCCCATGGCGACAGACGGACCCTCACCCGCGACGAATTCACCCTCGGCACCGAAACCGATCCGCGCGGGCCGACGCGCATGCCGCAGGACCGTCCGCTCCGGGCAAATGGCGACGGCGGCATCGACCGACGGATGCGACGGCGGCCATCCGAGGCGACGAGGCCCCGGGACGCCAGCGCTTTCCCCGCGTCGGCGTGTCCGATCGACGGACGCCCGGTGTCCGGAAACCGGTCATGCCGGGCATCGCGGCGGCGTCAAGTCGTTGATTTCATTGGGATGCAGGCGTGGCATGGATCGTGAGATGGAAGAGGACCCGGCCGCAAGGTCACTCCCCAAGGAAACTTCCATGACGCTTTTCTCGAACCACCGCCGCCTGCACGGCCTGCTGGCCGCCTCGCTCCTGTTCGGCGCGGCCGGCGTCTTCGCGCAGCCCGCGCCCCCGCCGATCGCATCCGACACCCCGCCCGCGATGGCGAACGATGCCGCCGGTCCCGCCGCCGCCGGTCAGCCCCGGCCGCCCCGGCCAGCGGCCGATGCGGCACCCCGCGCCGGCCGTCCGGATCGGGTGGACCGGACGACCCCGCCGCGCGCCGGTGCCGTGCCCGGCCCGCGCCCGGCGCCGCCGGTCATGAACGGCGCTCCCGTGCCGCCCATGCCGGCGGCCGGGAACGGAACGTCCATGCCGCCGGTGCCACCGGCCCCTGCGACCGGCGGCCGCCCCGGCCCCGGCACACGGCCCGACGCCATGTCGGCGCCGAACCCGGCCGCGCCGGCGCGCTGACGCGCCGGTCCCGCCGGCCCGACGGCGGGAGCGCGGCGCACGCGCGTCCCGTCGCGCGGCACCGAGGCGCGGCCACCCTCCCCCGCCCACCGCGCACCGACCGGCTCGTCCTGCGCGCCGCTCCCGGGGACGGCGCGGTGGTCAGCCTGGCGCATTCCAGGAAGGCCCGTGGGTCGCCGTCGCGTAGACCTGGACGACGACGGAACCCAGCAGGCCGTGGAGCACGTCGCCTTGCGCTGCCCGACGGCTGATGACCGCCGTCAGAAGACCCTTGGCGGCGAGGTCCTGCAGCGCCCGCTCCACCCACACCTGCAGCTGCGCCGGATCGAGCTGCTCGACCTCCCGTTTTATCGCCCGGATCCGGTCTCCCGCGCCGCCCTCCTCCCGGACCTGCGCCGACGCTGGCGGGGAACCCGGCGGCAGCGCCGGCACCGGTGCGGGTGCCGACGCCGCGGCGGCGCGTCGGCGTCCCGTGCCGTCGTCGTCGCGCAGCAGCGAGCGGAGGTACGAATAGGCGTTCTCGATGTCGCACAGCTTGTCGTTGGCCGCGCGGCGCTCGAGCAGTTCGATCTTCTCGTGCACGCGCTCCTCGCCGAACTCGCCGATCAGCGATTCGATCTTGGCTTCGCGGATGCCGAGGGTCTTGCCCCGCAGCCGCAGGCCGGCATCGACGGGCTGCTCGTGGAGGTGCGGCAGGGCGTGTCGACTGCGCTTGCGCACGGCGAATTGCACCTCGATGACCACCCTGGCCTGCCGATGCTCGATCAGTTCGATCTCCAGGTCAGTCTCCCGGTTGATCTCCTCGACCGCTTCCTTCACGCGCTCGTTCTTGAACTTGCGCCATTCCCGCCGGTCGCCGCCCGGCATGTTGCTCAAGGCGTCGGTCCACCAGCCGACGGGCTTGCGGCTGGTCACGCCGCCGGGATTGTCCCGGTACCGGACGCAGATCTCGTAGAGCGCGATGGCGGCGTAGGTGCTCAGCCGCGTCAGGACGTCGAGGTCGATGCGGGCCCAGCGCTGGGGATCGCGCAAGGCCGACATGATCGATGGCGGAAAGGACCAGCTCACCCACGTCTCGCCGCGCCGCACCTCGAGCGCGACCTCCGACAGCATCGAGAAGCCGCGCCACTTCACGCCATCGCCCGGCGCCGTCGATTCCCAATCCACCTCCAGGCTGCGCATCTCGCTCAGGTAGCGCTTGGCCGCCGTGCGGTCGGTCCCGTCGGAGCCCGTGGTGCGCAGGATGGAGATGAGGGGCGCCTCGAACATGAAATCCGCCTGGGGCATGCCGGGCATCGCCAGCATGCGCGTCTGCGACACGTGGAGCAGCACGGTGTAGATGCGGCGCGCGGTCAAGGTCACGCGCGCGGAGCGCGGAACCATCACGATCATCTCGTGAGGCTTGCGGAATTCCATCCCTTCGCCAGCAACGGCGACGGACGGGAGAGCGGAGGAGCCACGGGCCGGGACTGACATCGCAGGATGCTACGTCCAAGCCCCGGTGGACGCAATGCGGGCCCACCGGCCGAGAACCGCGTAGATCACGGACACTGATGGCCGGACGAGCATGCATCGAGCGAGTAGACGACGGACGCTTGTCGCCGACGACGCCTCCACGGAGCGAGTAGATCACGGACGGAACACCGGCCATGCGCCCCTGGTCGTCGAGTAGAACGCGGACGCGGACGCGCCGAACATCACTTTCGGCCTCTTTTCCCGCGGACTTCGAGCATGGATCGGGCGTGGAGGGCACGTTCGAGGCCTGCGCGACGGCCCATCGAGCAGCCTGTGGACAAGGTTGGCGGCCCTGGGTAGATCACGGACGCCAGCCGATCAGTTCACGGACGCTATCGAGCAAAGCACGGACGCTATCGAGCAGAACGCGGACGCCCATGCCCCGGAAGTGCCGCTAACTCGTTGATCTTCAAAGAAAAAATCGTCTAAGTCCGACGACTAATCTCTTGAATGGATTTAATTTAATTGAATCCCGAGACGATGGAGGATCGAAGTCACGACCCCCTGCCGTATCAGGCGCCACCCGGCCGGCATGCGACGGCTCATTCTTCGTTTTTCCAAACGTGCTGCGCATAATCGCGCGACTTGGGATCTCGAAAGGACACATGGTGCAGATCAAACAAACGATCCGGCGGCAAACGCTGGACGACATTGAAATCCAGGCGCAGAAGATCGCCGGGATGATGGGACACATTCGCTCCGCCATGCTGGCGCCGACCGAGCAGAAGATCGCGCCGTCGCTCAGCGCGCTCCAGCTGGCCGAACTCTGCGGCGTCGACAAGGCCAAGATCGCCTACCGGTTGACACGCGGTGATCTGCCCTCGGGCAGCATCCAGGGCAACCGCCGCGAATGGAGCATGGCCGAAGCCCAGGAATGGGCACGCGATCTGCGCTCGAGCCATCTGCGGCCCACGCACGCCGCGGGCATCACCATCACCGTGGCCAACTTCAAGGGAGGGGTGGCCAAGACCACTTCGGCCGTGACCTTGGCGCAAGGGCTGTCGATGCGGGGGCACCGGGTGCTGCTGCTGGATCTGGATCCGCAGGGTTCGGCCACCACGCTCTTCGGCGTGCTGCCGGATGCGGAAGTGAATGCCGAGCACACGGCGATGCTGTTGTTCGCAGGCGAGGCCGACACGCTCGAATATGGCATCCGGCCGACCTACTGGCCGAACATCGATCTGGTGTGCGCGGCACCCCTGCTCTACGGCGCCGAATTCATCCTGCCGGCCCGTCAGTCCAAGGATCCGGGATTCGAATTCTGGCGCGTCCTGGACCGGGGCCTGGACACGATCCGGGAGAGCTACGACGTCATCGTGATCGACACGCCGCCTTCGCTGAGCTACGTGACGATCAACGCCCTGATGGCGGCCGATGGCGTGCTCATGCCCCTGCCCCCTTCGGCACTGGACTTCGCGAGTTCGGCGCAGTTCTGGGACCTGTTCTCCGACCTCTGCAACCAGCTGATCCGCAGTCGCGGAAAGAACAAGAGCTTCGAGTTCATCGATGTCCTGCTCTCGCGCGTCGAGGCATCGGACGCGGCAAGTTCGGTGGTGCGGCAGTGGGTGCTCGAGGGCTACGGCGACAAGGTGCTGCCCATCGAGATTCCCAAGACGGCCATCGCCGCGACGGCCAGCGCTGAATTCGGTACGGTCTACGACCTCCCGCGCGGCTCGGTGAATTCCAAGACGTTCGCGCGTGCGCGCGACGCCTACGACCGCATGTGCGAGCTGGTGGAGCAGCAGATCCAGGCCGTGTGGGATCAGCAACTGGCAGAGCAGGCGCAGGTCGCCGCAGGAGCCTGACATGGGATTGAAGGACAAGGCGTCGAAGATCAACTTCGCGTCGCTGATCACTCAGCACGTGCCACCGGTGGATGCGAAACAGCCCAAGACGGCGCCCGGCGCGATGATGGCCTATGCCAACGATGCCCGGTCGGAACTCATGCGGGAGAACGATCAGTTGAAGGAGCAGGCCGCCCGTGCCTCGGTGCTGGAATCGCAGCGCGACGAGGCGCTCGCCGATCTGAAAGGATGGGATGGCGCCAAGCCCACGCGGCTGCTGGACGCGGCGCAGATCCGACGCAGCCGGTTCGCCAACCGGCACCAGAGCAACTTTTCCGGTGCCAGGTTCGAGCAACTCAAGCGCGAGATCCAGGAAGCGCAGGGCAATGTGCAGCCGATCAAGGTCCGGCCGGTGAGCGATGCCGAGGGCAGGGGAGTGCTCTACGAGGTGGTCTACGGTCATCGTCGACTCGAGGCCTGTCACCAGCTCGGTCTGCCGGTGCTCGCGGTGATCGACAACCTCGACGACCGCACGCTCTTCATCGAAATGGAACGAGAGAACCGCGAGCGGGCGGATCTTTCGCCGTGGGAGCAGGGCGTCATGTATGCCCGTGCGCTGGACTGCGGCCTGTTCTCTTCCAATCGGCAACTCGCGAGCGCGCTGGGCGTCGACCACAGCAACCTCGGAAAATCGTTGGCGCTCGCGCGCTTGCCCGCGGAGATCGTCGAGGCCTTCGCGACGCCGCTCGACATTCAGCTGCGGTGGGCCCCACTGTTGAGCAAGGCACTGGAAGTCGATCCCGAAGGCACCAGGCGCAGGGCCCAAGCGCTTTCCAAGGAGCAAGGGCCTCGAGGCTCCAAAGCGGTTTTGAACCGGATCATCTCGAGCACACCGGAGCCGGCTGCTTCCAGTGCAGAAGTGACGAACCCGCTGCCCATCGCATCGGGGGGCAAACAAGCCGCGACGATCGCATTCGATTCGAGCGGTCATGCCACGATCAAGCTCAAGGTGCCATTGACCGCGCAGCAGAAACGAGCGCTGGAGAAAGTCATGCGCAACTTCATCGACTCGCTCTGAAGCGGAGATCCGTGCCGAGAGAGGGTGTGGTTCGGAACCACACCCTGGTTCGACTCGTTCGTGCCGAGGGGTGTGGTTCGGAACCACACCCTGATTCGAGCCACAGCAGAAAGGCGCTCAGACGCCATCTTGCATCGCTGCGAGAAAAGATCACGAGGCGCGGGCAAGAACACTGCGTCTCACCGCATTCAATGCGCGGGTTGAGAGTGAAACCCCATGTTCACGCAACGTGGCCCGGTCGACCACGGTCCAGCGCCGACGATGCCGCTGTCGGGTTGGCTTGATTTCGCGCAACCTTTCAAGCCCTCGAGGTTGCCACTGTGTCGACGATCCTCACGATCCACGATGGCAAGGGACGTCGCTCTCGAGTCCGATGGCATGTACCGACGCCCAGACCGGACATGGTCAGAGGGCGACCTGGGGAGGGCGGCAAACAGCCGATCCGGCACGGTTCCAGCAGAAGGTGCCAACACGCCACGTGGGTCCAACTACTTCGGATTCCCGATGACCTCGTACCTGCATGCTGGCCGAAGTCACTGAAAAGACTGCGTATCTTTGAAGTGGTTGCCAGCCATGCGGGCTGGAGACCGTCGTGTCCTGATATCGAAAAGAAGACCGAGGAGACGCAGTCGGTCTTGGCTGTCTGTCGATCATCTTTCGCGACGATGTGAACCAGACCATCAGTTGATCCGGATCCACAAGTCGGAGGTGTCCTGAATCTGATGTCCAACCGACACAAAAAATTTCGACTTCAACCCGCTCATGCCTTCAGGCTTGAGAGAAGGAAAGGAGAACGTCGTTGTTTGGAACACTTGGCTGGGTTCACCGGTATCTTGGAATTCTTCGGCCATTTGGATAAGTAATCGTCAGGACTTGGTGAAGCACTGCTGCCTGGAGAAAAAAGAAACTTAAGCAAAAAGAAAATATACTGTTGATTATGTAAATTATCAACAAATACGATCGATTAGTTTGCAAACTACCTGACCAAAAATGGCATGGCGGCGACTCGCTAAGAATTGAAGCAGAGGGGTATGAGCCGGGCTGATGTCAGAACTCAAACCCTTTGAGCAACATCTTTCGAGAACACTCCTTCGTCGAGCCGGGCACAGGCCGTCTCGTAGATCGATTCGTTTCCGCCAAGTGAAGCAACTGCTCTTCTTGCTACTTCCAAAAGCAAGCCGCAGTGCTTGACCATGGTGGCGGGCGCAACCATTCTGGACTTCGGTCCCGACAGGGTGAGCGCACCCTGCAGGTCACCCGTGATGCCGAATATCGGTACCGCCAACGAGGCCGTTTCGGGATCACGTTCCCCGTAAGAGACACGCCACAAGGGCGTCGGACCGCGTGCCGCCGAAATGCCGCTGGCGAATGACAGCAGCACCTTGCCTGAGGCGCCTTGGTCGAGCCGGAAAGCCTCGCCCACCCGAATGGAGAAGCGGACCGTGCGCGGTGGTTCAGCCCTGAAAAGCACCACCCGCTGTTCATTGCGACGAATGTAGAACGACGCGGTCTCGCCACTGGTCATGCTGAGATGGCCGAGCAGCGGCTCCACGGCTTGGGCAACTGAGAACGAACCCTGATAAATCGCGGCGAGTCACAACGGCTCAGGTCCGATCGCATACAGCCCATCGGTTGTCTTTCGGATGTAGCCGCCATGCTCGAGCGCGCCGAGCAGACGCAGGACCGTGCTCTTGTACAGGCCGGTGCGCCGCGAGAGCTCTGTCAGCGTCAAACGCGCATCCGCAACGCCGAATGCACCAAGCAGTGCGAACGCACGGTCGAGGACTGCAACGCCGCTGGTCGACTCAACGGCTTCTGGAGCAGCTTCGATTGTTTCAGTCATTTTTCTGCACTTCGAAAACAAGTTCGCCAAGTGTCTCATCGAGGCCCACGTGGGCCATGGGTGCCTGTAGGTTTCAAACCTTCCAAGGGTTAACCCCATATGGATCGCGCTCATTGCCCTTAAAGTTCTTTTAGACAGAACATTATTCTCTCAGATAGAACTTTGAGAAGATGGCAGTTTGTACCTCTTTGCGAGACATCCATGACAAATTCTTCTGCTGAGTCGTCGCAGACGATCCAACGCCACGCTGCTGCTGCGCTCGATGCAAGCTCTGCCGCGGCACCCGCGAAGGCCGGCAATTACCTGGCGGTCAGGCCAGAGTGGCTGGCCTTGCATCAGGAAGAAATCCTGGAGCCCGAACTGCCGATCATTGATGCCCACCATCATTTCTATGATCGCCCGGGATGGCAGTACCTGAATGCCGAGTACTGCGCAGACGCGACCTCGGGTCACAACGTGGTGGGGTCGGTCTACATGCAGGCACTGACTCGCTATCGTGCCGATGGACCCGATGCCTTGCGGCCGGTGGGAGAGACGGAATACGTTGCCGCCACCACGCTCCCATCTGGCACAGATGGCGTGCAGGTCGCCCAGGGCATCGTGGGGTATGCCGATCTGCGGTTGGGCGCTGAGGTGCGGCCGGTGCTCGAAGCTCACATCGAAGCGGGCCAGTCCCGGTTTCGTGGCATCCGGCATTTGACGACGTGGGATGCCGACCCTTCGCTGGTCAATCCGCTGACCGCCGCGCCTGCCGGGCTGCTGCTGGACCCGCAGTACCGACAGGGTGTCGCACAACTCGCTGAACTCGGCTTGTCCTATGACGCCTGGCTGCTCTCACCCCAACTGCCCGAGTTGCTGGATTTGGCCCAGGCGTTTCCGAACCTGCCCATCGTGATCAACCACTGCGGCGGCATCGTGCGCATCGGTTCCTACGCATTGGAACGAGGAAAAGTGTTCGACCACTGGTGGAAGTCGATCCAGGAACTGGCCCGGTTGCCCAACGTGTTCATGAAGCTAGGCGGCCTGGGCATGCGCATCAACGGTTTCGAGTTCGAAGACCTGCCTGCACCGCCGACGTCCGCCGAACTCGCACGGAGCTGGTTGCCGTGGATGCAGAGCTGCATCGAGGCGTTTGGCGCCGAGCGCTGCATGTTCGAGAGCAATTTCCCGGTCGACAAGGGTTCCTACAGCTATGCGACCTGCTGGAACGCGTTCAAGCGTCTGAGCGCCGGCGCCAGTGCCGGCGAGCGCCAAGCACTGTTTGAGGGAACGGCGCGTCGCGTCTACCGGCTTGCCTGACGCTTCTCCCGCATCGATTCGCCCTACAGACCGCCCAGGGCCGCATCTCTCACAACCTGAAAGACTTCCATGAACCCCCGATACCTTCTCTCCCGCAGCGTTCTGGCCCTCAGCTTGGTCGCCTGCACCG
Organism: Variovorax sp. PvP013; assembly: GCF_050435945.1. Classification (NCBI taxonomy): domain Bacteria; kingdom Pseudomonadati; phylum Pseudomonadota; class Betaproteobacteria; order Burkholderiales; family Comamonadaceae; genus Variovorax; species Variovorax sp. PvP013. Next base: position 174,336 of record NZ_JBNDLF010000007.1, on the reverse strand, counting down.
CCACCGGGTGGGCCCAGACGGCCTACCCGGCGCAACCGATCAAGCTGGTCGTGCCCTTTCCGCCCGCGGGTGGCACCGACGTGCTCAGCCGCGTCGTTGCCGCCGAGGTCACGCAGAAGGACAAGTGGACCTTCATCGTCGACAACAAACCCGGCGCCGGCGGCAACATCGGCCTGGACGCGGTCGCCAAGGCGAAGAAGGACGGCTACACGCTCGGCACCGGCCAAACAGCCAACTTGGCGATCAATCCGGCGCTGTACTCGAAGCTGCCCTTTGATTCGCTGAAGGACTTCGCGCCGGTCGTGCTGCTGGCATCCCAGCCACTGGTGCTGGTGGTGCGTGCGGACTCGGCCATAAAGACCGTGGCCGACGTCAAGACCCAATCACAGGCCCGGCCCCTGAACATGGCCTCGGCGGGCACCGGCACGGTCGGCCACGTGGGCGGAGAAATGTTCGCCAGGCGTGCCGGGATCAAGATCATGCACGTGCCCTACAAGGGCGCCGGCCCGGCGGTGACGGACATGCTCGGCGGCCAGACCGACATCTACTTCGCCACGCCGCCGAGCGTGCTGTCGATGATCAAGAGCGGCAGATTGCGCGCCGTGGCGGTGACGTCGCTCCAGCGCATCGACGTGCTGCCGCAGACGCCCACCGTGGCCGAATCAGGTTATCCCGGCTTCGTGGCCGAGGACTGGAAAGCCGTGGTCGCTCCGGCTGGCACGCCACCGGAAGCCATCGCACAGGTCAATCGGGTCATGAACGCTGCGCTGACGCGTCCCGAGGTCGTCGAGCAACTGCGCGAAGAAGGCAGCGTGGCACGCGGGGGCTCGTCGGCCGAACTGGGCGCCTTCATGAAAAGCGAGCACACCCGCTGGGGGACCGCCGTGCGCGAATCCGGCGCCAAGCTCGACTGACTTTCTTCCACTTCTCGATCCCGACCACGACAGGAGACCCCATGACATTCAATTCCCTTCGCCGCACCGCTCTGGCGTTCACTGCACTCACCTGCCTCGTCGGCGCGCCGGCCCTTGCGCAGCAGACCAAGCCGGTCACCATCATCGTTCCTTACTCACCGGGCGGCAGCGCCGACCTCGTGACACGCGTCATCGCCCAGTTCGCTGCGCCAGCCATGGGCTCGGCCGTGGTGGTGGACAACCGCACCGGCGGCGGCGGCGTGGTCGGGTGGGGCTCGGCGGCGCGTGCAGCACCCGACGGCCACACGCTGCTGACGGTGGAGTTGTCCTATGCGATCGCCGCTGGCTTGCTCACGACCCTGCCCTTCGATCCGCAAAAGGCGTTCACGCAGGTGACCACGGCCGTCAAAGTGCCGCACGTGCTGGTGGTCAATCCACAGGTGCCGGCCAATACGGTGCAAGAGTTCATCGCGCTGGCCAAGGCGCAGCCCGGCAAGCTCAACTACGGCTCGGGCGGCAACGGCACCAACACCCACCTGGCGGGCGAGCTCTTCAAGAGCACGACCGGTACCAACATCGTGCATGTGCCGTACAAGGGCGCCGGTGCCGTGCTCACCGACCTGATGGGCAACCAGGTGCAGGCCCTCATCACCTCCGTGCCGACCGCGCTGCCGCACATCCGCAGCGGCAAGCTGCGTCCTTTGATGGTCACGGGTGCCGAGCGCAACGTCCAACTTCCCGATGTTCCCTCCGCCAAGGAAGCCGGCATCCCGAAGATGGACATGGACTACTGGATCGGCATCGGCGCGCCCGCGGGCACCCCGCAGGCCGTGGTCGACAAGCTCAACAAGGACATCAACGCCGGCCTTGCCCAGCCGGAGGCGAAGAAGAAGATCGCCGAACTCGGCCTGACGGTGGTCGCCGGCACGCCGGCGCAGGCGACGCAGCTGGTCAACAGCGAGATCCAGCGCTGGAGCGCGGTGATCAAGCAGGCCGGCATCAAGGCCGACTGAGGAGCGCCGCCATGTTCAAGCCGCTTCGGGACATCCGCGTCCTCGACCTCACCAACGTGCTGGCCGGTCCCTTCGCCTGCCACCAGCTCGCCCACATGGGCGCCGACGTCATCAAGGTGGAGACCCGCAATGGCGGTGACCTGGCACGCCAGCTCGGCGCCGATGCCGAACTCAACCAGGGCTTCATGGGCGTGTCCTTCCTGGCGCAGAACCCGGGCAAGCGCTCCATCACCATCGACTTCAAGCACGCCGCCGGCAAGGACGTCTTCAGGAAGCTGGTGCGCACGGCCGACGTGCTGGTGGAGAACTTCCGCCCCGGCGTCATGAAGCGCCTGGGACTGGGCTACGAGGAACTGCTGGCCGAGAACCCCAAGCTGATCTACTGCGCCATCTCCGGCTTCGGCCAGACCGGGCCGTTGCGCGACCTGCCGGCCTACGACCAGATCATCCAGGGGATGTCCGGCGTCATGAGCATCACGGGTGCACCGGAGAATGCACCGTATCGCGTCGGCTATCCGATGGCCGACACCATCGGCGGCATCACGGCGGCCTTCGCGGTCGCTGCGGCGCTGGCCGACCGGGAGCGCCAGGGCGGCACCTTCATCGACGTGTCGATGCTCGAGGCGGTGATGTCGACCATGGGCTGGGCCGTCTCCAACCACCTGATCGCGGGACGCGAGCCCAAGCCGATGGGCAACGAGAACGTCACGGCCAGCCCGTCGGGCACCTTCCGCACCGGCGACGGTCTGCTCAACATCGCGGCCAACAAGCAGGAGCAGTTCGAATCCGTCTGCCGCGTGGTCGGCCGGCCCGCGCTGATCGAGGACGCGCGCTTCGTGGGGCGACAGGATCGCTTGCGGCACCGCTTCGAACTCAAGGCGCTTCTGGAAGAGGCCATGGCGGCGAAATCCACCGATGAGTGGTGGCGCCTGTTCAACGCGGCGGGCGTGCCGGCCGGTCCGGTCTACAGCGTGCCCCAGGCGCTCGAGCATCCGCAGATCGCCGAGCGCGGAATGATCGGCAGTTTCACCGACGCGCCCGGTGTGGGCCGCGACATCCGCCTCGTGCGCACCGGCTTCAAGGTCAACGGCGAGGCACCGCGCGTGGACACGCCGCCGCCTCGGCTCGGCCAGCACAGCGACGAAATCCTGGCCGAACTCGGCTACGGCGCCGCCGACATCGAGATTCTCCGCACCCAGAAGGCCGTATGACCACCCAAACCCCGAAGACCACCGAAGAAGTCCAGCAAGGCGTGCGCGACTGGTGGCGCACCTCCATCATCGACATGGCGCCAGGCGAGATCCGCTATGCCGGCTACCCGATCGAGGAACTGATCGGGCGCGTCGGCTTCGTCCAGATGATCTGGCTGATGACGCGCGGCGAACTGCCCACCAAGGGTCAGGCCCAGCTGCTGGATGCCGCCCTGATGTCGGCCGTGGATCATGGTCCGCAGGCTCCGAGCATTGCGATCGCGCGCATGGCCGCCACCTGCGGTGTCGGACTCAACAATGCGATGGCCTCGGCCGTCAACGTGCTGGGCGACGTGCATGGCGGCGCGGGCGAACAGGCCGTGGAGATGTACCAGGACATCGCCGCCCGCGTGGACGCCGGATCGTCCCTTGCCGATGCCGCCCGTGCCGGACTGGACGAGGCGATCGCGCGTCATGGCAAGTTCGTCTCCGGCTTCGGCCACCGTTTCCATCCGGTCGATCCGCGGGCGCCGCGCCTGTTGGAGTTGGTGGACGAGGCGGCCGACAAGGGGCATGTGGAGGGCCGCTTCGCGACCATCGCACGCGCAGTCGAGAACGAGCTGGCTGCGCGCAAGGGCGGCCGGCGCATCCCCATGAACATCGACGGCGCGACCGCCGTGATCTACGCCGAGCTGGGGTTTCCCGCACCGCTGGCGCGTGGACTGTTCTGTCTGTCGCGCTCGGTCGGCATCCTGGCGCACGCCTGGGAACAAACGGGGCAGGGCGGGCGAAACAAGGGGCCCATCCCACGCGAGTACATCTGGACCTACAACGGTCCTCTGCAGCGTGCGGTTCCCGACGCTGAATGAAGCCACCAGCGACCGCCGAGTCCTTCACGCCGCGATCCAGAAGGACCCGCGGCGACGAATGCTCGGTCGTCGCAGCCGTGCCTGCGTGCGGCAGGCCCTGCTACTTTGGCGCGCAAGGTGGTGACGACTGCTCGCCTGTTGTAGGCTCGACCTGCCTTTTCAACCCGCACAGAAAATTCACATGTTGCTCGCCCTGGGATATGCCATGGTGCTCATCATGACCAAGCGCATGTCGGCACTGGTGGCCTTGCCCCTGGTGACAACGAGTACGGCGATAACCAGCGTGCGTCGTTCTTGCGGGTCGTCGGACTGGTGTTTGCGATGATCGTATCGGCATTGGTACTGGGTGTGATTCCATTGGTGTCAAACGCACAACTGCTGCCGTGCCCTGGGCTTCGTTAAAAGCTTAAATGCGTCTGCCGGTCCAGTTCTTGACTCCACCCTCCTCAAGATCTCGACCTGAAACATCGCTTGAGTTGATAGCTCAAATTCTTGTTCAATAAGAAAGCCAAAAGCCAAAAGCCAAAAGCCAAAAGCCAAAAAGCCAAAAATGAAAATGCTGGGTTTTTGGCTTTCGCTTTGTTGATAGATCAGCCAAATGTGATTTATCGACTGCCGAATCGAACTTCGGTGCTGCGAGATGGCAGCTCGAAATCCGACATAGTTATCCAGCAGAAGTAGATCTGCCAACAAATTCGATCAACGCCTTCAGTTTTGTCGGCTGGTCATGTCGGCTTGGGTAGTACAGGTAGAAGCCGGGAAACGTCGGCGAAAACTTGCTCAGCACGCGTGTCAGCCGCTTGGCTTTGACCCAAGGCGCCACCAGCGCTTCGAAGGTGTAGACCAAGCCGATGCCTTCCAGTGCGGCATCGATGCCGAACAGTGAGTCGGAAATGGTCAAGCTGCCTTGCACCTCGTACTCGACCGGACGACCATCGATTTCGAACTCCCATTTGTAGATCGTCTTGGAGCCCGAACCTCGAAAGCGAACGCAGTTGTGGTGCACAAGGTCGTTGGGATGTCGTAGCGCCGACTTCCGCTTCAGGTAGTTGGGTGAACCGACCACGACCATCGTCACCGGCCCACCCAGTGGAACGGCCACCATGTCCTGCTGGACGCTCTCGCCCAGGCGAATGCCGGCGTCGAAGCCACCCTCCACGATGTCGACGAAGCCCTCGTCGTTTGTCAGTTCGATCTGAACCTGAGGGTTCTCCTGGAAGAACCCGGCGAGGCGGTGTTGCAGCACCATGGCGATCGAGACCCGTGCGGCGTTGATCCGCAGCGTGCCGGCGGGTCGGCCCTGCATCACGTTGAGTTCCTCTCCCGCTTCGACGACCTGTCCCAGCGCTGGACCCACCCGGGCGAGGTACGCCTCGCCCGCCTCGGTCAGGCTCACGCTCCGCGTGGTCCGGTTCAGCAGGCGAACGCCCAGGCGCGTCTCCAGATGTCGGATCGCCTGGCTCAGGGCGGAGGGCGACACCTCCAGTTCCGCCGCCGCCGCGCTGAACCCCTTGTGTTGCGCCACTTTCCAGAACGCGATCAATCCATCGAGCTGCTTGAGTTTCATCTTGAAGATTATCTTCAAGCGGCATGCGGTATTAGGGCATTTTTCTTTTGGGTGATGACTTCTACAGTCGGCGCCTTACCAAGGAATTTCACCCCATGCCCGGCTTGTTCGACAGCTTCACCCTCAAGGCGACCACCCTTCGCAACCGCATCGCCGCCTCGCCGATGTGCCAGTACCAGGCCGAGGAAGGCCGGATCACGGACTGGCACCTTCCCCACTACACGGCACTGGCGCGCGGCGGTGCCGGCCTGGTGGTGGTCGAGGCCACGGCCGTGTCGCCGGAAGGCCGGATCACGCCGGGCGACCTGGGACTCTGGCGTGATGCGCACACCGACGGCGTCGCGGCCATCGCCAAGGCGATCATGGACGCGGGTGCCGTCGCGGGCATCCAGCTCGGTCACGCGGGCCGCAAGGCCGGCTGCGCGCCGCCATGGGAAGGCGGTGCGCCGCTCGACCCCAGCGACCCACGCGCCTGGCAGCCCATCGCGCCGTCCGCGGTACCGCTGATTCCCGAGCAACCCCATGTGCCGCGTGCGATGAGCCTGACGGACATCCAGCGGGTCCAGCAGGACTTCGTCGATGCGGCCCGGCGTGCCTTGGCGGCCGGCTTCCAGTGGATCGAGCTGCACTTCGCGCACGGCTTCCTGGGCCAGAGCTTCCTGTCGACGCATTCGAACCAACGCACCGACGTCTACGGCGGCAGCCTGGAGAACCGGGCCCGCTTTCTGGTGGAAACCGTGGCTGCCGTGCGGCGTGTGTGGCCGGCGCACCTGCCATTGACCGCGCGCCTGGGCGTCCTGGAGTTCGACGGCCACGATGACGTGAACCTCGCCGAATCCATCCAGGTCCTGCGCTGGCTCCAGGCCGAGGGCCTGGACCTGGTGGACGTCGGCCTCGGCTTCTCGACGCAGGGTGCGGTGCCGTGGGCGCCGAACCTCCTGGTCGACACCGCGGCCCAGGTGGCACGGGACACCGGCCTGAAGGCGACCACGAGCTGGCTCATCACCGATGCGAAGGACGCCGACCGTGCCGTGCGCGAGGGTCGAATCGATTTCGTGATGGTCGCCCGGCGCCTGCTGGACAACCCGCACTGGCCGCGACAGGCCGCGCTCGAACTGGGTGTCGTCGAACCCGTCCTGCCCACGCCCTATGCGTTCTGGCTGCAGGACTGGGCGCCACAGCCTGAGTCGCTGACCACCGAAACCACCCCGGAGCCCGCATGACCCCCCGAACCCTGAACCGGCGCGAACTCATTGCCCGCGCTGCCGTTGTCGTCGGCGCCGTCCAGGCCGCCGGCCTGCCCACAGCCTGGGCTGCCTCACCCCTCCACACAGGAACGCCCACCATGAAGACTCGCAAGCTAGGTTCTCTCGAAGTCTCGGAACTCGGCGCCGGTGCCATGAGCATCAGCGCCAACTACGGACCGCCCGCAGACAAAAGCCAGGGCATCGCCGTCCTGCGCGAGGCGCATGAGCGCGGCGTCACGTTCTTCGACACTGCCGAGGTCTACGGCCCGTACACCAGCGAGGAACTGGTCGGCGAAGCGCTTGCACCGATCCGCGACAAGGTGGTCATCGCCACGAAGTTCGGCTTCGACATCGCGGGTGGCGGCCTGAACAGCCGGCCGGCGCACATCCGCCAGGTCGTCGAGGCCTCCCTGAAGCGCCTGCGGACCGATCGGATCGACCTGCTGTACCAGCACCGCGTCGATCCGGCGGTGCCGATCGAGGACGTCGCCGGTGCCGTCAAGGAACTGATCGCCCAGGGCAAGGTGCTGCACTTCGGATTGTCCGAGGCCAGCGCCGGGACCATTCGGCGCGCCCACGCGGTCCAACCCCTGGCCGCCGTCCAGACGGAGTATTCGGTGATGGAGCGCGATGTCGAGCGCAACGGCGTGCTGAGCGCCTGCGAGGAACTTGGCATCGGTTTCGTGCCCTGGGGTCCGGTCGGCATGGGCTATCTCACGGGAACCGTGGACGGCCGCACGAAGCTCGATCCCAAGACGGACCTGCGTTCGGGCTTCGAGCGTTTCACGCCGGCGAATCTGACCGCGAACCGACCGATCGTGGATGTTCTGAGAAAGGTGGGCGAACGCAGGAACGCCACGCCCGCGCAGGTCTCGCTCGCCTGGCTGCTCGCGCAGAAGGCGTTCGTCGTGCCCATTCCTGGCACCCGCAACCCGGTCCATCTGCGCGAGAACCTGGCATCGACCGGTATCCAGTTGCTTCCGGTCGACCTGGCGGAGATCGACACCGCCTTCGTGAGCACGAAGGTGCGTGGCGGACGCATGAACCCCGAGCAGATGCGCGTCGTCGACAGCGACGCGTGATGCGCTTGAACGACACATCCAAGGAACACACGATGAATTCGAATGACAAGGTCTGGTTGGTCACCGGCGCAGGCCGCGGCCTCGGAGCGGACATCGTCCGTGCGGCGCTGAAGGCTAGGCATCAGGTGGTCGCCACGGGACGCGACCCCGGCAAGCTGGACGCAGCGCTCGGCCGGCACGAGCGACTGCTGACGGTGAGGCTCGACATCACCGACGCCGACGAGGCGAGGGTGGCGACCGGAGCCGCGGTGGCGCGCTTCGGCCGCATCGATGTCCTCGTGAACAACGCAGGCAACTTCCACGCTGGTTTCTTCGAGAAGCTGACCCCATCGCAGGAGACCTGAGATGTCACCCTTTCGCCAACTCGCGCTGGAGGTCAACGGCAAGCGCCACGATCTGCAACTGGACACGCGAACCACGTTGCTCGACGCCTTGCGCGAGCACGCCTTCCTGCCGGGGACGAAAAAGGGATGCGACCAGGGCCAGTGCGGCGCCTGTACCGTCCACGTCGATGGCGAACGGGTGCTCAGTTGCCTCACGCTCGCCGCACAGGTCGAAGGTCGTTCGATCAAGACCATCGAGGGACTTCAGACCAGCGACGGACTGATGCACGTCGTACAGACTGCCTTCATCGAACACGACGCCTTCCAGTGCGGCTACTGCACGCCCGGGCAGATCATGTCGGCCGTGGCTTGCATCCGTGAAGGCCATGCGAATTCGGACGACGAGATCCGCGAGTACATGAGCGGCAACCTCTGCCGCTGCGGTGCCTATCCGCACATCGTTGCCGCCGTGCGCGATGCGGCCGGTCGCGTCAAGAAGGGAGCCGTGCTGTGAGACCGTTCGACTATCTGCGCGTCGATACCGTCGCGGCTGCGGGCGCTGAAGCCGCCCAACCTGAGTCCCGACTGCTCGCGGGCGGCACGACGCTGCTCGACCTCATGAAGCTCAACGTCGAGCGACCTGCGCGCGTGGTCGACATCACGCGCATCGCGGGCCTCGATGGCATCGTGGTGTCGGCCGATGCCGTTCGCATCGGCGCGCTTGCGAAGATGAGCAAGGTCGCCGACCATGCCGACCTCAAGGCCGCCGCGCCCGCGCTGTCGGAGAGCCTCTGGCGCGCCGCCTCGGCGCAGTTGCGCAACATGGCCTCCATCGGCGGCAACCTGATGCAGCGCACACGCTGCACGTATTTCCGAGACCCAGGCGCCTACCCGGACTGCAACAAGCGCACACCCGGTTCCGGCTGCGCGGCGCTCAATGGCGTCAACCGCAACCACGCCGTGCTCGGCACCAGCGATGCCTGCATCGCGATCTATCCGGGAGACTTCGCGGTGGCGCTGGTGGCCTTCGATGCCAGGGTCATCGTCAGGGGTGCGACCGAGCGAAGCATTCCCGCCGACGACTTCTTCCTGCTTCCCGGCCAGACACCGCATCTCGAAACCCGCCTGGTGCCCGGCGAAATGATCGTGGGCATCGAGGTGCCGCGCTCGGCGGCGATGCGACGCTCGCACTACCTCAAGGTGCGGGACCGCGCGTCGTACGAGTTCGCTGCGGCCAGCGCGGCCGTCGGGCTCGACATGGAGGCCGATGGCAGGACCATCCGCGACGTGCGCATCGCCCTCGGCGGCGTCGCGACCAAGCCTTGGCGACTGCGCGCGGTCGAGGCGTCGCTCAAGGGCAGGACCCTTGACGAAGCCACGCTGCGCGCTGCCGCCGCGGCCACCGCCGATGGCGCGAAATCGAGCGGACACAACGCATTCAAGATCGATCTGGCACCCAAGGTCGTGGCCCGTGCACTGATGACCGTTGGAGGTGTGGCATGAACCGACACGACGAACTCGAACTGAACCGCCGCGCCGTCATGAAGCTGGGCGTCGGCACCGCCGCGGTGGCGACCGCAGGCGTCGGCTTGCCGGCCGACGAGGCGGTCGCACGCGGGATCGCGCCCGCCCCTGGAGCGGCCCTCGGCGCCGCGTTCTCCCGCGCGGAAGGTCCGCTGAAGGTCGCCGGCCTGGCCCGGTACGCGATCGAGCAGAAGCTGGAGAACCTGGCCTATGGCGTCACGGTGCAATCGACGCGGCCGGCCGGGCGCATCGTCGGCATCGACACCTCGGCCGCCAAGGCGCTGCCGGGCGTGGCAGATGTCTACACGCCGCAGAATCCCTTGAAGCTGAACAAGCCGACCGTCTACAGCAAGGGCGGCGGCGCCACCGAGGAATTCACACCGCTGCAGGACGACGTGGTGCGCTTCAACGGCATGCACATCGCGCTGGTGGTGGCGGACACGTTCGAGCAGGCCACCGAAGCGGCGAGCCTTCTGAAGGTCACTTACGAAGACGCCGCGCCGATCCTGGATCTGGACGATCCGAAGGCCAAGCCGCAGACCATCGCCGACATGGGCGCCGTCTGGGGTGAGGCGCCCGCCGCACTCGCCGGCGCCGAGGTGAGGGTCGATGCCACCTACTCCACCGCCCGCGAGTACAACGTGCCGCTGGAGCCGCATGCCTGCATCGCGTCCTGGGACGACGGCAGGATCACCGTGTGGGAACCCAGCCAGTGGGTCGGCGGCGCGCGCAGCGTGGTGTCCGAATGGCTGGGCATCGACATCGAGCGCGTGCGCGTGATCTCGCCCTACGTGGGCGGTGGCTTCGGTTCGAAGATCGGCGCGCATCCGCACGTCGGCCTGGCCTGCGCGGCGTCGCGCCGGCTCGGCCGACCGGTCAAGGTGCCGCTGACGCGCCCGCAGACCTTCACCGGACTCGGTGGCCGGCCGGCGACCAGGCAGAACCTGTCGCTCGGTGCCACGAAAGACGGGAAGCTCGTCTCCATCGTGCACGAGAGCTGGAACGAGACGGCCATCGACGAGGTGCACGTCGAGGCCTGCAACAACGTGACCAAGATCATGTACGCGACGCCGAACTTCGCGTCGCGCCTGAACGTGGTCCCGGTCCATACCGTCATGCCCGGTTGGAAGCGTGGCCCTGGCGAGAACCCCAGCGCCTTCGCGCTAGAAAGCGCGATGGACGAGTTGGCCTGTGCGCTCAAGATGGACCCGGTCGCCCTGCGCTTGGCCAACTGGGCCGACAAGGACCCGAGCAATCAGTTCCCCTGGACCACGCGGCAACTGCGCGAGGCCTATGCCGCAGGCGCCAAGGCCATCGGCTGGTGGAACCGGAATCCGAAGCCGCGCTCGATGCGCGAGGGCCGCGAGCTCATCGGCTACGGCATGGCCGCTGGTGCCTATCCCATGATCCGAACCGCCAGCGAAGCGAAGATCGTGTTCCATGCCGATGGGCGCATCGAAGTGCTCAGCGCGGGGACCGACATTGGCACGGGGACCTACACCATCCTTGCTCAGACGGCGGCCGACGTGCTGGGCGTGCCGGTCGCGAACGTCGTCGTCCGGCTGGGCGACACCGTGCTTCCGCGTTCGGCACTGGCGGGCGGCTCGCAGCAGGCGAACAACCTCGCGAGTGCCGTCGACAAGGCGGCGAGAAACGCGATCGATGCATTGCGCAGGTTGGCGGCCAACGACCCGAAGTCGCCGCTGGCGACATCGAAGCCGGTGGATATCGGTTTCGAGCGCGGCACCCTTCGGCTCACCCGCCGGCCGGCCGGTGGTGTCAGCATCGCGAACCTGCTCAAGGCCGTCGGCCGGAACAGGCTGGAAGTCGAGGGCAACACTTTCGCCGCCGATGCGACCGACGCGATGAAAAATGCAGCCGACCGCAGCTTCGCGCAGCTGAAGGGCGCGGTCGAGGGCGGCGTCTCGGCGCACAGTTGGTGCGCGCAGTTCGTGGAGGTTCGGGTCGACGAGGATTTCGGCACGATCCGCGTCAAGCGGATGGTCGCCGCGTTCGACAGTGGACGGATCTTCAATCCCAAGCTCGCCGAAAGCCAGTGGATCGGCGGCATGGTGATGGGCCTGGGCCAGACGCTTCTCGAGGAAGGACGGATCGATCCGCGGGACGGCCGGACCGTGAACGCGAATTTCGCAGACTATGCCGTGCCGGTGAATGCCGACGTGCCGGAGATCCAGGTGATCTCGGTTGGTATACCGGACCTCCAGGCCACTGTCCTTGGAGGCAAGGGCGTGGGCGAGATCGGCGTGGTGGGGGTTGCACCGGCGATCGGCAATGCCGTGTTCCATGCCACTGGCAAACGCATTCGAAGCCTTCCCATCACGCTGGAAAAGATCACTTCGAGGGCGACATGAGGAGATCCGCGAACACGATGTCCATCTTCTTCAGGCAGACGTGAGATCCCGTGGTGGGCGAACGATCCGCGCGCCTACCCGTTGAATTTGCCTTGCCCGTGCCTTCAAGGTAAACCGACTTGGCGTGTTGATAACGCCCATGATCTGTGATTTATCAGCGAAACAGGATGCTTTGATCGAGCGATCGTCCTTCGCTTCGGTGCGATGAAGTTGCCTGGCCAGTCTGGCGAAACACCTCTCTCCCGGACACATAGGTAAGAAGCCGTCCTTACAATCTGACCGCTGCCACGACGAGCCCATGCCCGTTGCGGTGGTCACAGTCCGAAGGTGCCTGCCGAACCAGCCATGGTTCGGCAGGTTAAACGGGAAGCAGGTGCGGGACGTCGTCGCTGACGTCTCAAAGCCTGCGCTGCCCCCGCAACGGTCGGCGGATATGGAAACCCTCAGGCCTGCTCCCTCACAGGAGCAGGCAGCCACTGCGCATCGGCGTGGGAAGGCGAGGTGGTTCCGCTCGCGTGCATGTCATGCACTCGAACACTCCGCGAGCCCGGATACCGGCCTTCGAGACTGCCATCGGACTTGCGGGAGGGCGTGTCCGGGCCAGGAGCTCGCACGCTTCGTCGCGCGCGGCCGGTCCATTTCCTTCTCCTGCACGTCCGCCATCGGTTCGAAGCCCGCGGGGACGCGGGTCGAAGGAGAAGTCAATGAGTCGAACATCGCCCCTGCGCGATTGCGCGAGCGTGCCCGGTCGTCGCACGCGTCTGTCCAGCCTTTCGTTGAGCATCGGTCTGGCCGTCGGACCTGCCGGCGTCGTCGCCCAGCAATCCGAACGCACCTTTGGAGGCAGTGACCGGAGCCTCAACCAGGTCCAGGTCGAAGCCGATCGACACACGCCGCTCTCGATCGACCTGCCCACCGAGACCGGCAGCCGGCTGGGTCTGACGCCCTTGGAGACGCCCGCGAGCATCGAGGTGCTCGGCGGTGACCTCATCCGTGCGCGCGGTGACGTCTCGGTGGTCGAGGCCGCCACGCGCGCCACCGGCATCACCGGTTCCCCGGGTCCGGGCAACGGCGGCACCGCCATGGCGGCACGCGGCTTCTCCGGCCATGGCTCGGTGATGCAGCTGTTCGACGGCACCCGGCTCTATGCCGGTGCCGGCACCGTGACCTTTCCCTTCGACACCTGGTCGATCGATCGCATCGAGGTGCTTCGCGGCGCGGCCTCGGTGATGTACGGGGAGGGCGCCATCGGCGGCGCGATCAATGTCGTTCCGAAGAAACCGATGCAGGGTCCGATCCGGAACGAAGCCCTGCTGACGCTGGGCTCCGACGCCACCCGCCAGGTCGCTTTCGGCAGCGGTGGTGCCATCGACGACCGCCTGTCCTATCGCCTCGACGTCAGCCACCGTCGCACCGACGGCTTCATGCAGCGAGGCGATGCCGACAGCCTGGCCGTGGGCGCCGCGGTGCGGCTCGACGTCTCGCCGCGACTGAACTTCACGCTGTCCCATGACGAGGGCCGTCAGTCGGCACAGACCTACTACGGCGTGCCGCTGATCGACGGCCGCCTCGACGCCAGGACCCTGCGCCAGAACTACAACGTCGACGACGCCGAGATCCGGTACGACGACCGGTGGACCCGCCTCGACGCGCAGTGGGCGCCCGGCAGCGCCGCGACCGTGCGCAACCAGCTCTACCGGCTGGCGAGCCAGCGTCACTGGCGCAACACCGAAAGCTACACCTTCAATGCCGCGACCCGCCGCGTGGCGCGCGGCGACTACCTCCAGATCGGTCACGACCAGGAACAGATCGGCAACCGCACGGACGTCACGCTCCGGCACGACCTGCTCGGCCTGAACAACCAGGTGCTCGTCGGGCTCGACGTCAATCGCATCGATTTCCAGCACACCAACGACTCGCCCTACGGCGCACGCTCGACGGTCGACCCTTTCGTCTTCGACGCAGGCCTCTACGCTTCGCCGGTGGCCTACACGCCGCGCTATCGCACCCGCACGAACACCCATGCGTTCTTCGCCGAGGACAAGCTGGAATTCAACGATCGCTGGTCGGTGGTGGGCAGCGTTCGCTGGGACCACGCGAAGGTCGAGCGCGCGGATCTCCTCAATGCGGCCAACACCATCGACAAGACCTTCGAGTTCCCCACGGGACGTCTCGGCGTGGTGTATGCGCCTGACGTTGCGCAATCCTTCTATGCCCAGGTGGCGCGGGCGGCCGATCCGCTGACCTCGCTGATCACCACGTCCGCCACCCAGGTGCCCTTCGACCTGAGCACCGGCCGGCAGGTGGAGGTGGGCTACAAGCGGCAGCTGGCGCAGGAGAGGGGCGCCTGGACCGTGGCCGCCTACCGCATCGAGAAGGACAGGCTGCTCTCGCGCGACACGTTCAATCCGAACCTCACCCAGCAGATCGGCAGGCAGTCCTCCGAGGGCATCGAAGCCACGCTCGACTGGGCCTTGACCTCGACCCTGCGGCTCGAAGCCAACGTCGCGAAGCTGCGCGCACGCTACGACGACTTCAACGAGGTGGTGGGTGGCGCCCTGATCTCGCGGACCGGCAACACGCCCACGGGAGTGCCCGAGCAGGCGGCCAACCTCTGGCTGCGTTGGCGCTTCCTGCCGCAGTGGGAGGCCGACGTCGGCGTGCGCCATGTGGGTGCGCGGCAGGTCGACGCGGCCAACACGCGCCAGATCGGCTCCTATGCGGTGGCCGACGGTGGCGTGAGCTGGCGCGCGAGCCCGTCGCTGCGGTTCGCGCTGCGCGGCCACAACCTCGGCGATCGCCGCTACCCGGTGTCGTTCTCCAATGGCGGCAATCAGTGGCTCCTGGGCCGGCCGCGCGCGGTCGAGCTCTCGGCGCTGGTGAACTTCTGACGCGCGGCATGACCGCGCTCTGGCGACGGGCCTGGCCGCGCGTGCGGCACGGGCTCTACTGGACGCACCGGTGGCTGGGCATCGGCGGCTGTCTGTTGTTCGTCATGTGGTTCGCTTCGGGCGTGGTGATGATGTACGTGGGGTACCCGAACCTCACCGACGTCGAGCGGCTCGCGGGCCTCGCACCGCTGCGACTCGAGCAGGCCGTCGTGGCGCCGGCGGCCGCGCTGGCGCTGCTGCCCGGGACGGTGCGCGACCTGCCGCCGCGCCGCATCGGGTTGGAGATGCAGGCAGGCCGGACCGACTCCGGCCTCGGCCTCGGCTTCGAACCGGTGTGGCGCATCGTGGACGCGCGCGGCGGCCGCCTCACGGTGTCCGCCCGCACGGGTCAGGTCCTGGGCGATGTCGATGCCGCCCAGGCCACGGCCGTCGCGCGTGCGTTCTCGGGTCATCCGCAGGCGTTCTGGGTCGAGACGCTGGCGCGCGATCAGTGGACCGTGCCCCAGGGCCTGGATGCACTGCGGCCGCTGCACCGCATCGCGGTGGGCGATGCGCAAGGCACGGAACTCTACGTGTCCCAGCGCAATGGCGAGGTGGTGCGCGATACCACGCGTGCCGAGCGCTTCTGGAACTGGCTGGGGTCGGTGCCGCACTGGATCTATTTCACGCCGCTGCGCGCCGACCCCCCGCTGTGGCACGACGTGGTGGTGTGGCTGTCGGCGGCATGCATCGTCTCGGCCGTGACGGGCATCGTGATCGGCATCCTGCGTCTTCGCTTGCGGCGGCGCTACCGCCGCGGCTCGGCCACGCCCCACACCGGCTGGATGGCCTGGCACCATGTCGCCGGTCTGGTGGGCGGCTTCTTCGTGTTGACCTGGATCGTGAGCGGGTGGCTGTCCATGAATCCCAACGGCTGGTTCCAGCGGGGTGGCACCGACGCCGCCGCACTGGCGCGGTACGCCGGCATCGATGCCGGCACGCCGGACATTCCTTGGCCGCCCATCGCTGTGTCCGTGGGCACCGACCTGGCTGCACCGCGCGAGGCTGTGCTTCTGTGGTTCGACGGTCGGACGCTGCTGCGGTTGCGCGATGCGCGAGCGGCCGTGCAAGTCGTGGATGCGTCGTCGGGCGCACACGTTGGCATTGAAGGCCAGGAACTGGTTCGTGCCGCCATGCGACTGCGTCCTGGCGCGTCGATCGTCGACGCCACGCTGCAGACGCGAGCCGACTTCCATTGGTATGGACACCACCGGGAGCGTGTCCTGCCCGTGTGGCGCATCCGCTTCGACGATCCGGCGGGCAGCTGGGTCTACATCGACCCGACCGACGGCCAGATCGTCGGCAGCAGCGACCGCACGACGCGTCTGCGGCGATGGCTCTTCAATGCCGCGCACAGCCTGGATTTCCCGTGGCTGATCGCGCATCGGCCGGCCTGGGACATCGTCGTCTGGACGCTGTCGGTCATCGGCATGGTCGTTTCGGCCAGCGGTGTCGTCGTCGGCTGGCGATGGTTGCGACGTCAACGGCGACGTCGAGTGAGAACCCAAGTGGGCTAGCGAACGATCAGGGTCGCCGGTGCAGCCTCTGGTTATCGTAGCGACAACAACTCCATGAAAGTGACCTTCGACCCTGCCAAGAGAGCTCGGACGTTGGTTTCGGCTGGTTGGCCGGACCTCTGGTGGTCGTCGGCCACACACCGCGTGGCACGGACCGCCACATCTTCAGCATGAGGAAAGCCGACGAACGCGAACAGGAACGTATCGGCGCACGGCTTGGGCTCTGACCTGACGAAAGTCGATGGTCATCAGCTCACGCAGTCGGACCATGACGAACTGCCAGAACTGACGGAGGACATGCTTGCGAAAGCCAGGGTCCATCGTGGTGGCCGACCGCGGTCGGCTTCGAGCAAGGTGCTGCTGTTGGTACGCTACAGCCGGGAGGTCGTGGACTTCTTCCGTGCCACGGGTGACGGCTGGCAGTCGCGGATGGATAGCGCGCTCAAGGAATACATTGCGCGGCACTCGACCCTTTGAAAAGTGCGCTCTGCAACTTGTCCTTCTTGTGCTCGTTGGTTTCAGAAATCACGAGACTGCTGGTCGAAAATTGGAAGTCAATCACCAATGGAAGATCCATGTCGAATCGTATGAAGACGCAGTCGAAGCAGCATGTTGATAACGCTCATGATCCGTGATTTATCAACCGAATTGATTGCATTGAATCGATTCTCGAAAAAGCTGTACCTTTCCCTTCACAGGGCTGGCGTGAAGATGGAGCAAGACACTTCAGGTAGTGGCGCGCGATCGGTCACGCGACGAGGCATGGCGATTGAGATGCTAGCGTTCTCAGATTCACCAGCTTGAATCAGCCAACTTGGCACTGGTTGCTACAACGCCGCGCCGAGCACTCGAAGTTCACCGAGGAGAGGCCGCTGTGAAGCTAGCGCGGTCCTGCGACCCACGTACAGCATCAGGACAGCCACCAGGTGATCGCCAGCGCGGTCGCACCGGCCCACAGCAGCACGACGAGCACCGCGCCGAGTTGGCTGGTGGGCTTGGCTCCTCGCGTCCGCATCCATTCGTCGGCCCGGAGGCGACATTGCGCGAGCACCGGCGACGGCAGCAGCCGGATGGCGAGCCAGATCAGGGCCGGCAGCAGCAGGACGTCGTCGACATAGCCCAGCACCGGGATGAAGTCCGGGATCAGGTCGATCGGGCTCAGGGCATAGGCGACGACGAGCACGCCGAGCGCCTTGGCATGCCAGGGCGTGAGCGGGTGGCGCAGCGCGAACCAGAGCGTGACGCCGTCGCGCTTGACGCGCCGTGCCCAGGTCCGGAGTCGGTCGGTGATGCGCATCGGCGCGAGCATGCCACGCCCCGGTGACGCGGGGCGTGGCCGGTCCGGCTCAGGCACCGAAGGTGTAGCGCACCCCGATCCAGGCGGCGCGCGGCGCGCCGGGCGCCAGCAGGCTCGCGCGGCCGACCGGGTAGTCGCCGTTGGCGTTCTGCGGCAGGCCGCGCGCGAGGTAGCCGCCGTTGGTCGCGAAGCCGGCGGCGCCCAGCTGGCCGCCGGTCGCGTACCTGCGGTCGAACAGGTTGACGACCTGCGCGAAGAACTGCAGACCGGGGCGAGGCCGGTACCGCACGCCGAGGTTGAACACCGCGTAGCCGGCGCTGCGGCCCTCACCGGTGTAGAAGCGGCCGTCGCTCGCGTGCTCGCCGTTCTCGTTGCCGCGCAGGTTCGCGCCGGCCGAGGCCAGCATGTCCAGGCCGATGCGCCATTGCGCGTTCGGCTGGTAGGCGGCGTTGAGCTTGAGCACCTGGCGCGGCAATCCCGGGATGCGGTTGCCGGGCTCGATGTCGATGTTGCCCCCGGTGCCCGGGAAGCCGGCCCGGGCGGCGTCGTTGCTGCTGTTGCCGGAGCCGCCGACGGTCTCCGCGCTGCGGTAGGTGGCGTCGAGCAGCATGAGGTTGCCGCCGACGCTGAAGCCGCGCGCCACCACGGCGTCCAATCCGGCCTCGACGCCCTGGCGCCGCGTCCTGCCGAAGTTCCTGAAGTAGCCGAAGCCGCTTGAATCGTCGGCGACGAAGAGCAGGTCGTCGCGGTTGTCGGAGCGGAACACGCCCAGGTTCCAGGCCAGCTCGTCGCGCACCCGGCCACGCAGGCCGGCCTCGAAGGTGGTGGTCACGACCTGCCTGAGCGGCGGATCGCCGGCGAAGGCGTTGGGCAGCTTGCAGGGGTTGGCCGGGTCGGCGCAGCCCAGTTCGATCGCCGTCGGCGCGCGGCTGCCCTGGTTGACGCCGGCATAGACGGTCAGCGCGGTGCTCGGCGCGAAGGTCAGGCCGACGGCCGGGTTGAAGCGGCCGTAGGTGTGGTCGCCGTCGAGCGAGCCTGGCCCGCCGCCGGGGTTCAGGCCGTCGCGGTTGTCGATCCGGGTGCGGTTGTAGCGGCCCGAGAGCGTCAGGTGCGTGCGCTCGTCCAGCGCGACGACGTCGGTGGCGTAGAGGCTGCCGGTGCGGGATCGGCTGGCCAGGGCGACGCGCGCGTCGAAGGCGTTCTCCGAATCCTGCGTGCCGTCGGCGAAGGCGCCCGGACCGGTGACCGGGGTGATGCTGCGGTCGGGGTTCACGTAGCCGAACTGCGAACTCTGGCCGAAGCGCACCCGGCTGGCGTCGTAGGCGGCGCCGATCGTCACCGCGTGCTCGATGCTCCCGATGCGCGCCTGCGTCGCGACCTGGCCGGCCAGGCCGTAGTTCCGCTGGCGCGTCTCGGTGCGGTTGACCAGGCCGTTGCACTTCTCGTTCGGCTCGGTGTTGAGCAATGCGTTGGCGATGCAGCGCCAGCGCGGGAAGGGCGTGTTGGCGGCGTTGGCGCCGGCGATCGGGAAGCCGGTGTAGCCGGCGCGCGCCAGCGCCGTGCGCTCGGCGGCGCTGGGCTGGTAGACCGATTCCTCCAGGGCCTCGTCGTTGAGGTCGCCGTTGAAGGTGCGGGTGCGGATGTTCCGGTAGTAGACGTTGCCCGACGCCGTCCAGCGGTCGTCGAGCGCCTGCGTCGCGGCGAGGTTGAGGAACGCCGCCTTGTTGCGGGTGACGTCGGGCACGGTGCGCACGCTGGCCCAGTCGCGCCGCAGGGCGGCGGACTCCTGCACGCCGTTGCCGGTGAGGTCGTTGTCGGCCAGCGCGGCGGTGAGCGAGATGCTGCCGTCGCGCGTCCGGCGGCCGACCTTGGCGAAGAGCTGACCCAGGTCCGAGGGCGACTCGGTGCGCCAGCCGCGCTCGTGCAGGCGGTTGCCGGAGACGAACCAGTTCCAGCCGCTGGCGGCGTCGCTGCCGCCGGTCTCGAACTCGGTGGCAACGCGGCCCCACGACCCGCCCGACAGCTGGAGCGACGTGCCCGGGTTGCGCAGGCCGTCCTTGGTCTGGATCGCCAGCGCGCCGCCCAGGGCGTTCAGGCCGAACAGCGGATTGCTGCCCGGCATCAGCGCCACGCTGGCGATCGCGTTACGCGGGATCAGGTCCCAGCTGACGACGTCGCCGAAGGGCTGGTTCAGGCGCACGCCGTCCATGTAGACCGACAGCCCCTGCGGCGTGCCGAGCAGGGGCGAGGCGGTGAAGCCGCGGTAGTTGATGTCCGGCTGGAACGGGTTGCCCTGGGTCTCGTTGACCGTCACGCTGCCCACCGCGCGCACCAGGTGGCTCGACAGGTCGGGCACCAGCGACGCTTCCAGCGCGGCATCGGTGAAGGTCTGCACGTTGGCCGGCATCTGGTCGACCGGGACGTCCAGGCCGGGCAGCGGCGTCGGCGCCACGACCGTGACGGTGGGCAGGTCGCGGGCCGGCGCATTCGCCGGGGTCTGCGTCTGGGCCTGGATCGAGTGGCACAGCGACAGGCAGGCCAGGGCCATCGACGCACGGGAAAAGGCCGGGGGGCGGGCGCGGCAGTGCATGGGGGATGTCTCCTCGGGAAAATGAAGTTCGATGCTTCGGATCGGGCGTGTGGAAAGCCCGTCCCCCAAGGTATGCGCCGTCTCGTCGGCGCGACAGGGAAAATTTCCCGAGCGCCCGCCGGCTCCGGGAATGCCCCGAGGGCGCGCCGGCGATCAGCCGGTCGCGCGCAGGGGCTCGGGGGGGCCGGCCGGGTCGACGGGCGCCGGCTGGCGCTGGCTGCGCAGGCGCGTGATCATGAAGTGGGCGGCCTGCAGCACGTGCTGGCGCGCCAGTTCCTCCACGACCGCGCCCTGGCCGCGCGCGACCTCGGCCAGCATGGCCTCGTGCTGGTTCCAGATGTCGCGCGGCTTCTCGTCGCGCATGAGCACCTCGCCCATCACGCGCTGCGTGGAGGTCCACTGCGCCTCCATGCTCGGAGCGATCAACGCGTTCTCCGACAGGGCGTAGACGAAGGCGTGGAAGTCGCGGTCGGCGGCGATCATGGCTGACACCGACTTGCTCCTGACGGCCTCGCGGCCCTTCTCGATGAAGGCCGGACCCAGGCGGCCGGCTTGCTCGGCGTTGCGCTCGGCGGCGTTGCGAAAAGCCAGTCCCTCGAGCACCGCCCGGATCTCGTACATGTTCTGCACGTGATCGAGGTCCAGCGGCGCCACGATCAGGCCGCGTCCGGGCGCGTCCACCAGAACGCCCTTGTTGCGCAGCAGCAGCAGCGCCTGCTGCACCGGCTGGCGCGACACCCCCAGCTCCTGCGCGATGTGTTCCTGGATCACCCGCGCCCCGGGCGACAGCCGGCCGTCCGTGATCTCGTTGAGGATCGCCTCGTAGACCTGTTCGACGCGCTTGGGGTGGAGGGTCAGTTCTTTCATCGAAATCAGTATAGGGAAGGCTCCGGCGCGGGCCGCGATGTCCGGATGCGATGCGCAGGGGTCATTGCGTCGGAGGCGACGCCGCCCGCCAGCGCCGCTCGGCGTCGTCCCAGGCGCCCAGGGGCTGCAGGTCGGGCACCCAGGCCAGGCCGGACTTGGCGTCCGACGAGGCCGGCTCGGGCGTGACGACGACGTCGAGCAGCGCCGGCCGGTTGGCCAGCGCGCGCTCGATCGCCCCGGGCAGGTCCTCGGCGCGCTCGACGCGCTCGCCATGCAGTCCGAAGGCGCGCGCCATCGCCGCGTGGTCGGCGTACTGCAGCCGCGTGCCCACGACCTTGCCGAAGTTCTCCTGCTGGTCGCGCACCTCGATGGCCCAGCTGCCGTTGTTCGCCACCACGATCAGCACCGGCGCCTGGTGGCGCGCGGCGGTGTCGATCTCCATGGCGTTGAAGCCGAACGAGCCGTCGCCGGTGGCGACCACCACCACGCGGTCGGGCAATGCCAGGCTGGCCGCGACGCCGAACGGCGTGCCCACGCCGATGCAGCCGAGTGAGCCGGGGTCGAGGTAGGTGGTGGCGGGCAGGCCGACGCGCGCGAAGCTGAGGAAGTCGCCGCCGTCGGCCACCAACACCGCGTCGGCGGGCAGGGCCTCGCGCAGGGCCGCGACCAGGCGGTTGGGATGCATGCGGCCGTCGCTGCCCGCGGGCGCGGCCTTCATCGAGGCCACCAGCTTGTCGGCGCGTTCCAGGTGGCGCGCGCGCGTGGACGCCGCCCAGGCGCGGTCGGCGGCGCCGGTGCGGCCCTCGGTGGCCCGCAGCAGCGCGTCGAGGGCCGCCGCCGGCGTGGCGAAGAGTTCGACCGCGCCGCGCCGGTTGTCGCGCAGCTCCCCGGCGCAGTCGGCGATGCGCAGGAACTTCGCCTCGCCGAAGACGGCCGGCGAGCCGTAGGCGAGCTGGAAGTCCAGGCGCCGGCCGACGGTGACGATCAGGTCGGCCTCGCTCATCACCGAGCCGCGCATCGCCGCCACGACCGCCGGATGGTCGTCGGCCACCAGCCCGCGGCTCTCGCCGGTGTCGAGGTAGAGCGCGCCCAGGCGCTCCAGCAATGTCGCGAGCTGCGGCCCGGCGCCGCGCGCCCCGCGTCCGGAGATGAACAGCGGTTTCTTCGCCGCCAGCAGCAGCTCGGCCGCGCGCGCCACGGCGTCGGGATCCGGCAGGAAGCGCGGGCGCGCCGAGCCCGTCATCTGCTCGGGCAGCTCCAGCACGCGCGGCACCTCCGCGCGCAGGGTGTCCACGGGAAAGTCCAGGTAGACCGGGCCGGGCTCGCCGCCCTGGCCGAAGGCCGAGGACACTGCCGCGTCGAGCTCCTGCAGCACCAGCTCGGGCTGCCGCACGGTGCGCGCATAGCGGGTCAGCGGCCGCACGAAGTCGGTGTGGATCATGTCCTGCAGCGCGCCCCGGTTCTCCTGCGGACGCGGCGGCGTGCCCGACAGGATCAGCACCGGCGCCTTGGCGACGAACGCGTTGGCGATGCCGGTCATGGCGTTGGTCACGCCGGGGCCGGCGGTGACCAGGGCCACGCCCAGGCCGCCGGTGAGCTCGGCGTGGGCGTGCGCCATGTAGACGGCGGCGCGCTCGTCGCGCACGTCGACGATCCGGATGCCTTCGGCGTCCAGCCGCATCCACAGCGGCATGATGTGGCCGCCGCACAGGGCGAACACGCGCTCGACGCCGCGGGATTTCAGGAAGCGCGCGACGAGGGCGGCGGCGGAGCGTTCGGTGATGGGGGGTGCGGTGGACATGGTGGTGGCGTGATGCGGGTGGTGGAAGGTCAGAGCAGGAAGGTCGACAGCCAGGGCACGAAGGCGACGACGAGCAGGCCCGCGAACAGGGCCAGCAGGTAGCCCACGATCGGCTTCATGCCGGCGGAGGGTTCGATGCGGCCGATGGCGCAGGCCGCGTAATAGCCCACGCCGAAGGGCGGCGCGAACAGGCCGATGCCCATCGAGAGCACGACCACCATCGCGTAGTGCACCTCGTGCACGCCCATCTGGCGCGCGATCGGGAACAGCAGCGGGCCGAACAGCACGATCGCCGGGATGCCCTCCAGCACGCTGCCCAGCACGATGAAGGCGAGCATCGACACCACCAGGAAGGCGGTCGGCCCGCCCAGCGCGGCCATGCCCTCGGCCAGGGTGTTGGAGAAGCCCGACTGCGTCAGGGCCCAGGCCATGGCGGTCGCGGTGGCGATGATGAACAGGATCGCGCCGGTCAGCGTCGCGGTCTCGACCAGCACCGGCACCAGCCGGCGCCAGGGCATCCGGCGGTAGACCAGCACCCCGACGACGAACGAGTAGGCGATGCCCAGCGTCGAGACCTCGGTCGCCGTCGCCACGCCGTAGACCACCGCCGCGCGGATCACGAAGGGCAGCAGCAGCGCCGGCAGCGCCGCCACCAGCGCGGCGCGGATCTGCGTGCCGCTGGCCTTGGCGACCCGCGACAGGTCCTCGCCCCGGTAGCGCCACCAGACCACCGTGCCCAGGGTGGCCGCCAGGACCAGGCCCGGCACCATCCCGCTGGTGAACAGGGCCGCGATCGACACCCCGGTGACCGAGCCGATCGTGATGAGCACCAGGCTCGGCGGGATGGTCTCGGTCTGCGCGCCGGTGGCCGACAGCAGCGCCACCAGGTCGCCGTCCCGGGCGCCGCGCTTCCTCATCTCCGGGAACAGCACCGGCGCCACCGCCGCCATGTCCGCGACCTTGGAGCCGGAGATGCCGGACACCAGGTACATCGCCCCCAGCAGCACGTACGAGAGGCCGCCGCGCACGTGGCCCAGCAGCGTCGCCAGGAAGCCGACCATGGCGCGCGCCATGCCCGTCATCTCGATGAGCAGCCCCAGGAAGACGAACAGCGGCACCGCCAGCAGGACGATGTGCGACATGCCCTCGTCCATGCGTCCGATCATCACTTCCATCGGCAGGCCGGTGGTCAGCGCCAGGAAGCCGTAGGTCGCCAGGCCGAAGCAGATCGCGATCGGCACGCCCATGAGCACCGTCGCCGAGGTCACGCCGACGAAGAAGATCAGCAGGTTGAGATTTCCCAGCCCCTTGAGCGACGGGCCGACCAGGCGGAAGGCCAGGCACGCCGCGGCCACCAGGGCCAGCGCGCCGAGCACGCGCCGCCAGTCCGGCGTGCGCAGCAGCCGGATCGCCGCCATCAGCGCCATCAGGCCGATGCCCACCGGGAGCGCCGCGGCACGCCAGCCGTTGGAGATCTCCATCGCGGGTGTCGTGACGTCGGCCTCGCCCACCGCGTACTCGACGGCCGGCACGGCCAGGAACAGCAAGAAGGCCAGCGAGGCGGCCAGCCCGACGGTCTCCAGGAACACGCGCGTCCCGGGCGAGACCTTGGCCACCAGCGCCGTCATGCGCATGTGCTCGCCGCGCCGCAGGGCGACGACGGCGCCGAGCGCGGACAGCCACAAGAACAGGATCGAGGCCGCCTCGTCCACCCACAACAGCGGCGAATGCAGGAAGTAGCGCGTGACCACGCCCATCAGCAGGATCACGACCTCGACGCCGATCAGCGACGCCGCGATCCCCTCGATGCCCCGCCCCAGCAGGCGCTCGACGAAGCCGGCCGCGCGGGCCGCGACGCCCTCGGGCAGCGCGGCGGCGAACGCGCCCCGGGGCGCCTCGGCGACGGGCTGCATCACCGGCGCCTCGGGCCGCCACTGGCCGACGGAAGGGATGCGATGCGCACGGCGTTCATCCGATGTCCCCGGTGTGCTGCGCGAGCAGGGCCCAGGCCTCCTTGTCGAACCGGGCACGGGCCTCCTTGTAGAAGCCGGCGTTCTGCAGCGCCGTGCGGAAGGCGGCCGTGTCGACCTTGTTGAAGGTCAGGCCCTTGCCTTCGAGCGCCTTCTGCAGGTCGACGTTGGCCTTTCCGATGTCGTCGCGCTGCTTCTTCGCCGCCGCGTTGACGTGCCTGGCCACCAGGGTCCTGACGTCCTCGGGCACGCCCTTCCAGACCTTGCCGCTGGCCACGAACCAGAAGCCGTCCCAGGCGTGGTCGGTCAGCGAGCAGTACTTCTGCACCTCGAAGAACTTGGCCGCGTCGATCAGCGCCAGCGGATTCTCCTGGCCGTCGGCGACCTTGGTCTGCAGCGCCTGGTAGGCCTCGCTCAGCGGCAGGCTGACCGGCGCGGCGCCGAGCGACTTGAACATCTGCACCCACAGCGGCACCACCGGCACGCGGATCTTGAAGTTCCGCAGGTCCTCGGGCGTGCGGATCGGCCGGGTGCTGGTGGTGATCTGGCGGAAACCGTTGTCCCACACCGCCTCGAAGGGCACCAGCGCGGTCTTGGCGATGGCGCCGCGCACGTGGGCACCGATGCTGCCGTCCATGGCGGCCCACACCTTGTCGTAGCCCTGGAAGGCGAAGCCGACGCCGGTGATCGCCGTCACCGGCACCAGGGTCGACATCACCGTGCCGGGGAAGGTCGCCAGCTCCAGGGCGCCGGAGCGCACCTGCGACATCATGTCGGAGTCGCTGCCGAGCTGGTTGTTGGGAAACAGCTGGATCGCGACGCGGCCCTGGCTCTCCGCGGCGATGGCCGCCACCGCCTCGCGCAGGCGCACGTTCACCGAGTGGGTGGCCGGCAGGTCGTTGCCGAGCTTGAACTTGTGTTCGGCCTGGGCGGCCTGGGCCTGGGCCGCCTGGGCCTGGGCCGCGCGCTCGGCGAGGCCGCAGCCGATCGCCGCGCCGGTGGCGAGCAGGGTTCTACGGGTCAGCATGGGTGTGTCTCCTCGGGTTCGGGTCCGGGTGGGGGATCTCAGGCGGGGGAGGGGGTGTGCGCGGTCCGGGCGGACTGCGCGGCGCGCTGCGTCATGGTTTCGCGCAGCGTGCGGTGCAGGATCTTTCCGGTCGCGGTGCGCGGCATCTCGGCATCGGCGACGAAGCTGATGGAGCGCGGCCGCTTGTAGCCCGCCAGGCGCTCGCGGCACCAGGCGACGAGCTCGGCCTCGGCCGCCGCCGGGTCCGCCGCCGGTCCGTGCAGCACCACCACCGCATGCACGCTCTCGCCCCATTTCTCGTGCGGCATGCCGATCACGGCGACGTCCTTGACGCTCGCATGGCCGGCGATGACGGCCTCCACCTCGGACGGGTAGACGTTTTCGCCGCCGCTGATGATCATGTTGCTCTTGCGGTCGACCAGCCGGATGAAGCCGTCGGCGTCGCGCAGCGCCATGTCGCCGACCGAGCACCAGTCGCCGCGGAAGGCCTCGGCCGTCTTCTCCGGATTGCGCCAGTAGCCGTCGAAGACGTAGGCGGTGCGGGAGTGGAGTTCGCCGACCTCGCCGTCGGGCACTTCGCGGCCCTCCGGATCGAGGATGCGGATGGCGCCGGAGCCGGCCCACTCGCGCCCCACGGTGCCCATGCGCTCGAGCTGCTGTTCCGGCCGCAGCAGCGTGACCCAGCCGGCCTCGCTGGAGCCGTAGAGCTCGAACAGCTTGGAGTTGCGGAAGTGTCCGAGGATCGCCAGCTTGGTGTCCCGGCGCGCCGGCGCCGAGGAGATCAGCAATTTCTCGACCGCGCCGACGTCGTACTTCGATCGCGTCGCGGCCGGCAGACCGAGCATCATGATGTAGTGGGTGGGCACCAGCGAGGTGAAAGTCACCTTCTCGCGCGCCAGCATCGCCAGCAGGGCTTCCGGATCGAAGCTCTTGTGGTCGTCCACCACGATGGTCGCGCCCAGGTACATGAAAGTCAGGCCGAAGTAGAGCGAGTTGGCGTGGCACAGCGGCATCACCAGCAGCGCCGTGTCCTCGCGCGAGAAGCCGAACTCGACCGCCGTGGCCAGCGCGATCAGCGCATTGCCCTCGTGGTTGCGCACCACGCCCTTGGGTTTGCCGGTGGTGCCGGAGGTGTACATGAGGGCGAAGGTGTCCTCGGGCCGCACCTTGATGCCGGGCCACGTCGCCGCCGCGCCGTCGATCAGGGTCTCGTAGCCGGTCCAGCCCGGCGGCGGCGTCGCGGCGCCGAAATGGACGTGGCGTCCTGCCCGCAGCGGCAGCGTGGCGCGCAGGGGCTCGACCAGGCCGACCAGCTCGTCCTGGACGATCACCGCTTGCACCTGCGCGTGTTCCAGGATGTAGCCGATCTCCGGCGTCACCAGACGGAAGTTGATCGGCACCGCCACCAGCCCGCAGCGCGCCAGCGCGACGTAGATCTCCATCCACTCGATGCAGTTGTAGGCCAGCAGTCCGACCCGGTCGCCCTTGACCAGGCCCTGCTCGAGCAGGCCGTTGGCCAGCCGGGTGGCGCGTCGGTCCCAGTCGCCGAAGGTGAGCGCGCGCACCGAGTCGCGCGTGCCGATGCGCTGCGGACACAGCCGGGCGTGCGCGGCGATGACGTCCGAGACGGACAGCAGATGGCTCATGGCTGCACCCGCGGCGGCGTGGAGGGCCGGGCAATCCGGAAGGAAAGGAGTTTCATGGTCGGTTCCTGACGGCGAAGGGCAATGGCCGAAGTGACGATGCCGAACTATCGAATTCGGTATTCGGAATGAAAAGTGGGGAAAGCCCGAATACTGAATTCAGAACGCTGTTAAAAAATTCACGCCCAACCAACCAAGGAGACCGGATGAAGACTGACATCGAGAACGGCGCCTCGGCGCAGCACGCCTGTTGCGGCGGTTGCGGCGGCGCCGACGCCGGACGCCGCACGGCCCTCAGGGCGGTCGCGGGCGCCGCGCTGGCCTTGGGCACGGGCCTGACCTGGGCCGACGACGGACCGAAAACCGGCGACCAGTTCGTCCAGGTCGACGACGAGGCGAAGAAGCCGTTGCGCAGCGCCGACATCAAGGTCGGCGAGAAGCCGGTGATCGTCTACCCGTACGACCCGAAGACCAAGACGCTGCGCGACAGCTCTCGGCTCAACCGCATCCTGCTGGTCAAGCTCGATCCGTCGACGCTCGACGCGCCGACGGCCGCCCGCGCCGTCGACGGCGTCGTCGCGTACTCGGCCTTCTGCACGCACCAGGGCTGCGACGTCAGTTCCTGGGTGGCGGCCGAGAAGGAGCTGCTGTGCTTCTGCCACTTCTCGAAGTTCGCGCCCCACCAGGAGGCCGCCGTCACCGCCGGCCCCGCGCCCCGGCCGCTGCCGGCATTGCCCCTGAAGGTGGCCGGCGGCGCGCTGGTGGTGGGCGGCGCCTTCACCTCGCCCCCCGGCAAGGCCGCCTGAGGCGGCGCCGGCTCCACAGACCGATTCCAACAGGAGACGCTTCCATGAAACCCACCCTGAAGCTCGTCAGCGCCGCCGTCGGCTGCGCGCTGGCGGCGTGTTCGCAGATGCCCGCGCCGACCCAGAAGCAGGCACAGACGCCGCCACCCACGTCCCGGCCCTACCAGGCGGTCACCGACGCGCGCCTGCAGTCGCCCGAGCCGGCCAACTGGCTGTCCTACCGCGGCAACTACGGCGGCTGGGGCTACAGCCCGCTCA
This sequence comes from Variovorax sp. PvP013, assembly GCF_050435945.1. Taxonomy (NCBI): domain Bacteria; kingdom Pseudomonadati; phylum Pseudomonadota; class Betaproteobacteria; order Burkholderiales; family Comamonadaceae; genus Variovorax; species Variovorax sp. PvP013. Next base: position 145,529 of record NZ_JBNDLF010000007.1, on the reverse strand, counting down.
AGGCCATCCACACCGGCAACGTCGGCAAGCTGACGCTGGCGTGGTCGTATTCGACCGGCCAGAGCGAGGGCCACCAGGCGCCGCCGATCGTCAACGGCGGCTACATGTACGTCGCCACCCCGGGCGCGCAGGTGATCGCCTTCGACGCCAAGACCGGCAGCGAGATCTGGCGCTACAAGGCCCAGCTGCCGGCCGAGCAGCTGCAGCTGCACCCGACCAGCCGCGGCGTGGCGCTCTACGGCGACAAGGTCTACTTCGCCACCACCGACTGCAAGCTCCTGGCGCTCGACGCCAAGACCGGCAAGGTGGCCTGGACCACGACCGTGTGCGACTGGAAGAGCGGCTACTACATGACGCTCGCGCCGCTGGTGGCCAAGGGCAAGGTCATGGTCGGTTCCTCGGGCGGCGAGACCGGTGTGCGTGGCTTCGTCGCCGGCTTCGACGCCCAGACCGGCAAGGAAGCCTGGCGCACCTACACCGTGCCCGGCCCCGGCGAAGCCGGCAACGACACCTGGCCGGCGGGCGACGGCTACAAGACCGGCGGCGGCTCGATCTGGATCACCGGCACCTACGACCCGCAGACCGGACTGGCCTTCTGGGGCACGGGCAATCCGGCGCCCTGGCCGGCCGACCTGCGCAAGGGCGACAACCTCTACACCTCGTCGGTCATCGCGCTCGACGTCGACAGCGGCCGCATCAAGGGCCACCACCAGTACCAGCACAACGACGCCTGGGACTGGGACGAGGTCTCCGCGCCGCTGCTCATCGACACCACCTGGAAGGGCAAGCCGGTCAAGAGCTTGGTGCACGCCGGACGCAGCGGCATGCTGTGGGTCCTCGAGCGCACGGCCGACAAGGTCAATTACGTCGAGGCCTGGCCCTACGTCAACAACAACGTCGTCACCGCCATCGACAAGCAGACCGGACGACTGACCTACGACGAGACCAAGAAGCCCGGCGCCAGGCAGGGCGCCGCCTTCTGCCCGGGCCTGTGGGGCGGCAAGGACTGGCCGCCGGAGGCCTACAACCCCGACACCGGCCTGCTCTACGTGCCGGCCAACAACAACATGTGCGGCGTGCTGCCCAAGGGGGAGAACGTCAAGTACAAGCCCGGCGACCTCTACATCGGCTACCCGCTCGAGGGCGTGCTGGGCAGCGTGCGCGTGCCCGATCCGTCGAAGACCGTGGGCGAGCTGCAGGCCTGGGACATGAAGAGCGGCAAGCTGGCCTGGACGCACAGGTTCGACACCTTCCTGTGGGCGCCGCTGCTGACCACCGGCGGCAACCTGGTGTTCGCCGGCGGCACCAACGACCGGCTGTTCCGCGCCTACGACGCCACCAACGGCAAGGTGCTGTGGGAATACCCGACGCCTTCCGGCGTGGTGGGCGTGCCGACCTCCTTCGAGGTCGACGGCACGCAGTACATCGCCGTGCAGGCGGGCTGGGGCGTGGATGCCGAGCGCATCCAGGGCGCCTTCAACGCGATCCTGCCCGAGCGCAAGGTCGTCAATCCGCAGGGCGGAACCGTGATGGTTTTCAAGGTCGGCGCCTGAGCCGGCGAACACAAGGAGACAGGCAAATGGACAAGACGTATCGCAACTACATCGATGGCCGCTGGGTCGAAGGCAGCGGCGCGACCATCGACGTGCTCAATCCGGCCACCGACAAGCTGATCTCGCGTGTGCCCGACGGCGGTGCCGCCGACGTCGAGCGCGCCGTCGCGGCGGCCAAGAAGGCGCAGCCGGCCTGGGAGCGCCTGCCGGCGATCCAGCGCGCCAACCACCTGCGCGCCATCTCGGCCAAGATCCGCGCCAACGCCGAGCGGCTGGCGCGCACCGTGGTGATGGAGCAGGGCAAGGTGCCCGAACTCGCCGCCGTGGAGATCGAGTTCACCGCCGCCTACATCGACTACATGGCCGAATGGGCGCGCCGCATCGAGGGCGAGATCGTCACCAGCGACCGCCCCGGCGAGCAGATCCTGGTCTACCGCAAGCCGATCGGCGTCATCGCCGGCATCCTGCCGTGGAACTTCCCGTTCTTCCTGATCGCCCGCAAGCTCGGCCCGGCGCTGGTCACCGGCAACACCATCGTCATCAAGCCGAGCGAGGAGACGCCGATCAACGCCTTCGACTTCGCCGAGCTGGTGGCCGAGACCGACCTGCCACCGGGCGTGTTCAACCTGGTGTGCGGCGGCCGCGAGACCGGCGCGGCCCTGACCGCGCACAAGGACGTCGGCATGGTCAGCTTCACGGGCAGCGTGGCGACCGGCTCGCGCATCATGACCGCCTGCGGCGCCAACCTGACGCGCGTCAACCTCGAGCTCGGCGGCAAGGCGCCGGCCATCGTCCTGAACGACTGCGACCTCGACCTGACGGCCAACGCGCTGTTCGCCTCCCGCGTCATCAACACCGGGCAGGCCTGCAACTGCGCCGAGCGCGTGTACGTCGAGAGCAAGGTGGCCGACGCCCTGGCCGAGAAGGTCACCAAGCTCATGGCCGGCACCAAGTACGGCGACCCCAGCGTCGAGCAGGGCCTGCACATGGGGCCGCTGGTGACGAAGACGGGGCGCGACAACATGGCCGCGATGGTCGAGTCGGCCAAGGCGCAGGGCGCGCAGGTGCTCACCGGCGGCAAGGTCGCCGACCGGGTCGGCTACCACTACGAGCCCACCGTGCTGATGAACTGCAAGCCCGAGATGGACGTGATGACGCGCGAGGTCTTCGGCCCCGTGCTGCCGATCCAGGTGGTGCAGGACCTCGACGAGGCCCTGGCGCTGGCCAACGACTCCGACTACGGCCTGACGTCCTCCGTCTTCACGAAGGATCTCAATCAGGCGATGAAGGCGGTGCGCGAGCTGCGCTTCGGCGAGACCTACATCAACCGCGAGCACTTCGAGGCGATGCAGGGCTTCCACGCCGGCCGGCGCAAGTCCGGCATCGGCGGCGCCGACGGCAAGCACGGCCTGTACGAGCACATGGAGACGCACGTCGTCTACATGCAGACCGCGCTCTGACACCCGGACGCCGCGCTGCGTCCGCGCCGATCGCCCGAGGGCCCGATCGGAACGGACGCGATGCGGCGGGCCCGTCCACCTCTTTCCCCATGAGCGACATCCTCGTCGTGACCTTCCCGTTCTTCGCGCTGGTGCTGGCGGGCTACCTGGCGACGCGCCACGGCCTGCTGCCGGCCGACGCGATCCCCGCGCTCAACGTCTTCGTGCTGTCGTTCGCGCTGCCGTGCATGCTCTACAAGTTCGCGTCGATGACGCCGATCGTGCGGCTGCTCGACCCGGCCATCGTGCTGACCTACTTGGCGGCCGCGGCGGCGATGGTGGCGCTGACGATCGCCGTCGCCCGCCACCGGCGCACCGGCTGGAACGACGCCGCCTTCGGCGCGCTCGTGGGCAGTTTTCCCAACTCCGGCTTCATGGGCGTGCCGCTGCTGGTGGCATTGCTCGGCGCCACGGCGGCCGGGCCGGCGATCGTCGCGCTGGCGGTCGACATGGTGTTCACCTCCTCGCTGTGCATCGCGCTGTCGCGCTGGGGCACGGCCGGCGAGGGCGGTGCCCGGCGCGCGGCCCTGCAGGGGTTGCGCGGCATGGTCGCCAATCCGCTGCCGTGGTCGATCGGGCTGGGCTGCCTGTCGACGGCCACGGCCCTGCAACTGCCCGGCCCGGTGTTCGCGGCGGTCGACATGCTCGCCGGCGCGGCGTCGCCCGCGGCGCTCTTCACCATCGGCGCCGTGCTGGCGCGCTCGCGTCTCGTGGCCGAGGCGCATGGCCGGGCCGCGGCGCCGGCCGGCGCGGCGCGCGCCGACCTGCTGCAGCTCGTCGCCGGCAAGGTCGTGGCGCATCCGGCCATCGTGCTGGCGCTGGGGTCGGCGGCGATGGCGCTGGGTGCGCCGCTGGAGCGGGCCACGCTGGTCGTGCTGGTCCTGACGGCGGCCCTGCCCAGCGCGAGCAACGTGCCGATGCTGGCCGAGCGCTTCGGCGCCGATGCCGGCCGCATCGCGACGGTGGTGCTGGGCACCACGATCGCTGCCTTCCTGACCTTCCCGCTCGCCGTGGCGCTCCTGACATGACGACGATCGCGACGCCCGCCATGCCATCGACCGCGACGGCCGGCGCACCGGCGATGCTGCGCACGGTCGGCCTGACCAAGCGCTATGGCGCGCGCACCGCCCTGAAGGACCTGACGCTGACCCTGGGCGCCGGCGAGTTCACGGCCCTGCTGGGGCCCAACGGCGCCGGCAAGTCGACCCTGTTCCAGGTGCTCACCGGCCTGTTCGCCGCCGACGCCGGCGAGGTCGAGGTGGCCGGCCACTCGCTGCGTCACGCCGCGACGGCGGCCCTGCGCCACATCGGCGTGGTGTTCCAGCAGACCGCGCTCGACCTCGACCTCGGCATCCGCCGCAACCTGCTGTTCCAGGCCGACCTGCACGGCCTGCCGCGCGCGGTCGCGCTGCGGCGCATCGAGGAGGACTGCGCGCAGCTGGCGGTGGACGTCGATCTCGACCGCAAGGTGCGTGAGCTCTCCGGCGGCAACCGGCGCAAGGTCGAGCTGGTGCGGGCCTGGCTGCATCGTCCGGCGGTGCTGCTGATGGACGAGGCCACGGTGGGCCTGGACCCGAAGTCGCGCCTGGACCTGCTGCGCGCCCTGCGCGAGCGCGTGCGCGCCGATGGCGCCTGCGTGCTCTGGGCCACGCACCGGGTCGACGAGGCCGAGGGCGCCGACCGCGTGCTGGTGCTGCACCGCGGCGAGCTGATGGCGCGGGGCACGCCGGCCGAGGTCGCGCACGCGCTGGGCGGCGCGACGCTGGAGGCCGGCTTCATCGCCCGCACCGCCTGAGCGGCGCCATCGCACGAACGACATCCCGAAGAAGACGAACCGCCATGACGCCTCGCACCGCCACGAACCCCGCTCGGCCCGTCGGGCCCGGCCGCCTGTCCGCGCTGCTGCGCCGCACCGCGCTGCTGGGTGCCTGCCTCGCGGCCCCGGCGCTGGCGTCGGCCCAGGGCACGGCCTACGTGTCGAGCGAGAAAGACCCGGCGCTGACCCTCATCGACCTCGCCACCCTGAGCGTCAAGGGCACCCTCCCGACCTGCCGGCGCGGCCGCCACATCCAGCTCACGGCGCAGCGGCTGATCATGGTGGCCTGCGGCGAGTCCAGCGCCGCCGACGTGATCGATCCGGCCACCGGCCGCTCGCTGCGCCGCATCCCGCTGGGCGACGACCCGGAGGCGTTCGACATCTCGCCGGACGGCCGGACGCTCTACGTCTCCAACGAGGACGACGGCGCGGTCGGCTTCGTCGACGCGGCCAGCGGCAAGGTGCTGAAGTCGGTGCCCGTCGGCCAGGAGCCCGAGGGCGTCAAGCTCAGCGCCGACGGCAGGACCCTGTACGTGACCTCCGAGGTCGCCGGCCTGGTGCATGTGATCGACGTGGCGAGCGCGGCGGTGGTGCAGAACGTCCAGGTCGGCAAGCGGCCCCGGCGCATGGCGCTGACGCCCGACGGTACCGAGCTCTGGGTCACCAACGAGCTCGACGCCAGCGTGAGCATCGTCTCGACCGCCACGCGGCGCGTGACGGCGACCCTGAGGTTCGAGCTCAAGGGCCTGCGGCCGGAGGACGTCACGCCGGTGGGCATCCAGATCTCGCGCGACGGCCGGCGCGCCTTCGTCGCCCTCGGGCGCGCCAACCGGGTCGCCTTCGTCGACGTGCCGCAGCGCCGGGTGACCGACCTGGTGCTGGTCGGCAAGCGGGCCTGGAACGTCGCGCTGGACAAGGCCGAGGCGCGCCTGTGGGTGGTCAACGGCCTGAGCGACGACGTCACGGTGGTCGACGTCGCCGCCGCCCGGCCGATCAAGACCATCGCCGTCGGGCGCGTGCCCTATGGGCTGGTGGTGGTCGAATGAAGCGGTGCGTCCGGGCCGTCGCCCATGCCACCGTGCTGGCGACGGCGACGGGCGGCTGCGGCCCGGCGAGCGTCCACGCGGCCGAACCCCGTGCCACGCTCGCCGCCACCCTGATCGTCCAGGCCGACGATCCGCGCCTGGCGCGCGCGCGACTGGAGCGGCGCTACCTCGGCCATCCCGAGGGTCCCGCGCGCCAGGGCCTGGACGTCGCGCTCGACGAGGGCCGCTTCGAGCTCCAGGCCGGCCGGGCGGCGGTCGCGCTGGCGCAGCAGGCGGTCGATTCGCCGGCCGCCGCGCGCGCGGCGGCGCAGGCGGCCGAGCGGGGCGGGGCGGCGGTGCTGCTGACCGACCTGCCGGCCGACTGGACATTGGCGGTGGCCGACGCCGTCGCCGTGCCGGTCGTGAACATCGGCAACGCCGACGACCGGCTGCGCGAGCAGGACTGCCGCGCGCGGCTGTTCCACGTCGTCCCCAGCGAACGCATGCGCGCCGACGCGCTGGCGCAGACGCTGGTGTCGCGCAACTGGCGCAAGGTGCTGCTGCTGCAGGGACCGGGCGCCGAGGACCGCGCGCGCGGCGCGACGGTGCAGGCCGCGCTCAGGCGCTTCGGCCTGCAGGTGGTGGAGACCCGGGCCTTCAAGCCCTCCGGCGACCCGCGCGAGCGCGACCTCGCGAATCCGCTGCTGCTGACGGCCGGCGGCGGCTACGACGTCGTCTGGGTGGTTGACGCCGACGGCGAGTTCGCGCGCGGGCTGCCCTACCGCATCGCGTCGCCGCGGCCGGTGGTCGGCGACGCGGGGCTGGTCGCCGTGGCCTGGCACACGCAGTTCGAGCGCTTCGGCGCGCCGCAGGTCTCGCGCCGCTTCGCCCGGGCGGCCGGGCGGCCGATGGCCGGCGCCGACTGGTCGGCCTGGATGGCGGGCAAGGCGCTGGTCGCCGCCGCCACCGCCGCGCCGGCGGGCCCCGGCGCCGCCTGGGCCAAGGCCCTCGCCGAGACGCCCCTGGACGGCGCCAAGGGCGCGGCGCTGAGCTTTCGCGCCTGGGACCGGCAATTGCGCCAGACCGTCCTGCTCACCGACGGGCAGGGCGTGGTGTCGCAGGCGCCGGTCGACGGCCTGCTGCACCCTACCCACACGCTCGACACCCTGGGCGCGGACGCACCGGAGCGACGATGCAAGACCAGCGGCTGAACGTTCCCTCGACGATCGGCGATGGAACGTCGCCCGCGCCGCGCGGCGCCGTCGCGCACGCCCTGCAGGCCTGGCGCGCGATCGTGCTGCGCGAACTGCTGAAGTTCTCGCAGCAGAAGGGGCGCCTGCTGTCGGCGCTGGTGCGGCCGCTACTGTGGCTGGCGGTGTTCGCGGCCGGCTTCCGCAACGTCTTCGGCGTCGCGATCGTCGAGCCCTACGACACCTACGTCCCCTACGACGTCTACATCGTGCCGGGCCTGGTGGGCATGGTGCTGCTGTTCAACGGCATGCAGTCCTCGCTGGCGATGGTCTACGACCGCGAGATGGGCCTGATGCGGCTGCTGCTGACCGCGCCGCTGCCGCGCGCGTGGCTGCTGTTCGCCAAGCTGTGCGCCACGGCGCTGCTGTCGGTGCTGCAGGCGCTGGTCTTCGTGGCGGTCGCGGTCGCGCTGGGCACCGACCTGCCGTGGTGGTCGTGGGGCGGCCTGCACGCGCTGGTGGCCTTGACCGGCGCGGCGCTGATGCTCGGCGCGCTCGGCCTGCTGCTGTCGGTCCATGTCCGGCAGCTGGAGAACTTCGCCGGCACGATGAACTTCGTCATCTTCCCGATGTACTTCATGTCGACCGCGCTCTATCCGCTGTGGAAGCTGCAGGAGTCGGGCGCCGAATGGGTCTACCAGCTCGCGCGCGTCAATCCCTTCACGCAGGCGGTCGAATGGATCCGCTTCGCGCTCTACGGCAAGGACCCGGGCCTGGCGCCGTGGGTGGTGCTGGGCTGCCTGGCGCTGTGCTTCGCCATCGCCTGCCGGGGCTACGACCCGCAGCGCGGCTTCGGCGGCCTGACGAAACGCGGAGGCGCGTCATGAGCGAGGTCGGACGCGCAGCAACCGCACTGGACCGCCGGCGCTGGCTGGCCGGGATGGCGGCGCTGGCCCTGCCCGGGTGGCCGATCGCGCCGGCGTCGGGCTCGACCGGCGCCCCGGCGTTCCCGACGCGCCCGATCACCCTGTGGGTGCCCTGGGCGCCCGGCGGCGCGACCGACCTGCTGCTGCGGCTGCTGGCCGAACTGGCGACGCCCGTGCTGGGCCAGCCGGTGGTGATCGCCAACCGGGGCGGCGCCGGCGGCACGCTGGCCATGCCGGTGCTGCAGCAGGCCGAGGCCAACGGCTACACCATCGCGCAATTGCCGCAGCCGGTGTTCCGCGCCCCGTTCACGCAGCCGGTGACCTGGGACCCGGTGCGCGACGTCACGCCGATCCTCCAGCTCTCGGGCGTCACCTTCGGCGTGCTGGCGCCGGAGGGCGGGCCGCTGCGCGAGCTGCGCGACCTGTTCGAGTTCGCGCGGGCGCGCCCCGGCGAACTGAGCATCGCCACCAACGGCGTCGGCACCACGCCGCACCTGGCGCTCGAAACGCTCTTCACCGACCGCGGCCTGCGCTACATCCACGTGCCCTACAAAGGCACGGCCGAGCTGACGCTGGCCGTCGAGTCGGGGCAGGTCATGGCCGGCGTGAGTTCCAGCGGCTTCGCCCCCGAGGTCGACGCCGGCCGGCTGCGCCTGCTGGCGACGCTGGGCGCGCAGCGCACCGCGCGCTGGCCGCGCGTGCCGACCCTGCGCGAATCGGGCTTCGACATCGTCGCCATGTCGCCCTACGGTCTGGTCGGGCCGCGCGGGATGCCGGGCGCCGTCGTCGCGGTGCTGCACGAGGCCTTCCGGCAGGCGCTGTTCCACCCGCGCTTCGTCGAGAGCCTGGCCCGCTACGACCAGGAGGTCGCCTACCTCGGTCCCGAGGCCTACGCGCGGGCCTGCCGCGAGGAATACGCGCGGGAGCGGGAGGCCGCCAGCCGGCCGGGCTGGGCGCGCGACGCCGGAGCGGCGCGATGAAGCGAGGTGCGGTGCCCGCCGGGGTTCTCCGGCATCCGCAGGACGCCGCGCCGGCGACGACGTCCTGGAGCGAGCGCGCACCGGCGCGCCGGGACCTGGCCTGGGTGCTGGCCGGCACCGTCCTGGCCTTCGTCGTGGCGAGCGTGCTGGAGATGCACGAGCACCTGAGCGCGCTGCTGCTGCGCGGCGAGGCCTGGCAGGTCGACGAGCTCCCGTCCACCCTGCTGGCCCTGGCGCTGGGCATGACCTGGTACGCGCGCCGGCGCGGCCGGGAGGCCGTGCGGACGCTGGCGCGCAACCGGGAGCTGGCTCGGGCGCTGATCGCCCTGCAGGACCGCGAGCAGCTGGCCCTGGCGCGCGAGCTGCACGACGAGTTCGCCCAGCACTGCACGGCGATCCGTGTCGAGGCGACCTACATCCTGCGCTCCGACTCGCTCGACCGGATCGGCGACGCGGCCCGCCGCGTGGCGGTATCGGCCCAGGCGCTGCAGGACGACGTGCGGCGCCTGGTGCGGCGGCTGCGGCCGTCCGACCTCGACGAGCTGGGCCTGGTCGAGGCGATGAGGTCGCTGTGCGACGGCTGGACGCGGCGCACGGGCATCCCGTGCGCGCTGCGCGTCGCCGACGAGCTGCCCGAACGCGACGTGGCGGTCGACACCACGCTCTACCGCGTCGCGCAGGAGGCGCTGGCCAACGTGGTGCGGCATGCCGACGCCGGCCGCGTCGCCGTCGCGCTGACCGCCGGCGCGCAGGACCTGACGCTGTGCGTGCAGGACGACGGATGCGGCTTCGCCGTCGCTGCCCGGACGACGGGCTTCGGGCTGCTGGGAGCGACGGAGCGGGCCGCGGCACTGGGCGGGCGGCTGGAGATCGACAGCGCGCCCGGCGTCGGCACCCGACTGCGCCTGTGCCTGCCTCGCGCGACCGCGGCGCCGCGCGATGAAGGAGGGTTTGCATGATCAGGCTGATGCTGGTGGACGACCATCCCGTGGTGCGCGCGGGCTACCGTCACCTGCTGGAACAGGATGGCGAAATGGTTGTCGTGGCCGAGGCGGCGAGCGTCGCTGAGGCCTGCGCGCTCTTTCCCCGCCACGCGCCGGACCTCACGGTCACGGACCTGGTCATGCCCGGCAGCAGCGGGCTGGAACTGATCCGCCGTCTGTGCGAACGCGATCCCCGGACGCGGATGCTCGTCTTCAGCATGCACGACGGCGACATGCTGGTGCAGCGTGCGCTCAAGCTCGGCGCGCTGGGCTTCGTGTCCAAGAGCAGTCCGCCCGAATGCCTGATCGACGCCGTGCACGACGCGATGGGCGGACGCCGCTACCTGAGTCCGGCGTTGGCGCGACGCCTGAGCGACATGGAATTCGAGTCGACCGCACTCGATTCGCTGACGCAGCGCGAGTTCGAGATCTTCCGCCTGCTCTCGCGCGGTGAATCGCTGTCGAACTGCGCCTGCGCCCTGCATCTGAGTCCGAAGACGGTATCGAACCTCCAGACCATGGTGAAGGAGAAGCTCGGCCTCCACAGCACGGCGGCCATGGCGCACTTGGCGCTGCGCCACGGGCTGATCCCGGGGCAGGGCCTGACGGCCTGAGACACCGATCTGTCCTCCGCCCGCCTGTTGCCGGCTGGGCGATGCTGTCGTTCCATCATGGCCGAGGCCCCGCGCCGGACGGCGTTCGGGGGTGGCGCCGGCGAGGCGGAGATGTGCGCCGTCATCGACACGCACTGGCATGGCACGTGGTGGAGGTCGGATCGCTGCCGGCGCCTGCAGCATCGTCGTCGGAAGAGGCGGCTCGGCGGGCCACGTTCGGGCCAGTGATGGACGATCAGCGTCCGCACAACCTTGTCAAACGTCCGGACCTTCCGCCGCGCGATCAGACCTCGCAGAAAATTAACATGGTTGCCGCAATTCGAATCCACTTGTCTTTGCGATCGACAAAGGATTCATCGAAACAATGAATCTGCGATTTCTCTATCTCACGAAATCGATGATGATAAGACTGGAGATCGTGGTTTATCAAGAAAACCAATTACTTGGCTTTCAAGGTTGAAGAACCTCGGAACCCATAGGTGGTCAGGCCTGATCGAACCAAGTCTCAGGTGTCAGCACCTTGCACGATTCGACGACATGATCGGGTGGCGCTGACAACTGCAGCCGGGAGTCGGGATTTGAAAACTGTCGTGTCTGACTGCCGGATCCACACTCCGCAAGGGCGCATCTTCGCAAGACAATGGTCGCCGGCCGCCAAGGCGGCCACGGAAGCGCCGATCGTCCTGCTTCACGATTCGCTCGGCTGTATGGGTCTCCGGCGAGATTTACTCGAAGGTCGGCCATAGCTTTGGTGGGGGCATGGCGTGCCACATTGCCGCTCGAGACGCCGACGCCTGCGAGGCATGGGTGACCCTGTCAGCAAAGGCCTTCGTCGAAAAGCTGACCGTCGCGGGAGTCCCTGGCGGCGAAAGCGCAGTTCGAGGATCCCGCTCGGGTCGAAGGCCGCATGGGTCGTCGATGCATGGACGGATTGCTGACTCGACCCGGCTTTCGCAACATGGTCGCTGGCCCCGGTGCTGCCTCGCGTGGTTTGCCCGGTCCTCGCACTTCATGGTGCAAGCGACGAGTACGGCAGCGACCTTCATCCCGCGATGATCGTCCGCACGCACCCGATCAAGCTGCCCGATGCGCCCATCCACGTGTTCTGGCATGCCAAGGTGAACCGTGAGCCGGTGAACCAGTGGTTACGGAGCATCGTCTTCGAATTGTTCGGGTCCGACCAGCCATCCGCCGGCAAGTAGACCGACAAGTGCTGCCCCATGTGGACACACGCACCGGCTCATCGGTGTGTCGTTCGCGTCAGGGGCCTGCCTCGGCCTGGGTGCGAGCCACGCGGCGGTGGACGCGGGCCACGCGGTCACAGGAGGTTTATCGGAACGATGAGCGTGCCGTTTCGATATGCACCGCAGCCATCGACGACGAGAATGAAGATCGTGGTCGATCGACCAACGAAGGCCGCCTGCGCACAGGGCTTGAAGGTCAACGACGTCGGACCGTTCCGCCGACCGGCATCCGCTCCATACTCAGGATGGATCGATAACCTACCGGGCGCACCGGCGTCTTGCTGCATGTTGCTGAACTTCCAGGCGCTGTTCGAGGCGTCACTGATCCCATGTGTCGTCCTCGATCGTTCCGAGCGGGTGACCAGCGCCAACCGCGCCTACCTTCGTTCGACGGGCCGCGAACTTTCCGACATCGCGGGACAGTGGGCCGGGAAAGCACATCCGATGGATCGGGCGATGCTGGACCAGATCAGGGTGTCGTTCGATCGGGTCGTCGCCACCGGCACGCCGGACACGGTGACACTGTCCCGCTCCGATGCCACGATGTCCGAGATCGAAGGAAGCGGAGCAGACACGCACCGTTGGACCATCGACCACGTCCCGGTCCTCGATGCTCGCGGCGAGGTCGAAGTGGTGCTGCGGCACATCGTCGATGCGACGGAACGATCCGGCCCGGCGATGCCGATTTCGATGGGTCGCGCCCTGCCTGTCGCGCACGCGCGGACGCCGGATCGACCCGAGGAGACCGTGCGGGGCGATCTGGCCGCGAAGGTGGAGAGCGACCGTCTGCGCGACTTGTTCGCGCAGGCGCCCAGTTTCATGGCCGTGGTGCGCGGCCCGGAGCATCGCTTCGAGCTGGCCAACGAGGCCTACGGCCGTTTGACCAACACCCGCCCGCTGGTGGGTCGGACGGTGCGGGAGGTCTTCGACGCCACCGAAGGCGTGCGATTCTTCGATCTGCTCGACCGCGTGTACGCCACCGGCGAAACCTTCGTGGGCCGAGGCATGGAGTTCCATCTGCAGGAGGGCGTCGCCGGCACGCGGCGGTGCCTGCTGGACTTCATCTACCAGCCCATGCACGATGCGGCCGGCGAGATCAACGGGATCTTCATCGAAGGCAACGACGTCACGGAATTGCGCGAGGCGCTGGACCATCTCGCACAGCGCGAGGCACGCCTGCGTCTGGTCATCGAGAACGCCCTGGACCACGCCATCCTGATCACGGACGCGGCAGGCATCGTCACGCACTGGTCCCACGGCGCCGAGCAGATCTTCGGCTGGAGCTCGGCCGAGGCGGTCGGCCGGGACGCGTCCTTCATTTTCACGCTGGAAGACCGGGCCGCAGGCGTCGATGCCAAGGAGCTGGCACTGGCGGCGGCACGCGGTCGAACCGCCGACAAGCGCTGGCACCTTCGCAAGGATGGCCGGCGTGTCTTCATGAACGGATCGACGAACCTGCTGCCGCCGGGATCTCCCAACGAGCCCCAAGGGTTCATGAAGATCGCGCGCGACGAAACCGATCGCCACCGTGCCGAGGAAGCGCTCAAGGAACTCAACGAGACGCTGGAACAGCGTGTGAAGGAGCGCACCGGCGCCCTGGTGGAGTCCCAGGAACAGCTTCGCCAGTCGCAGAAGATGGAAGCGATCGGGCAACTCACCGGCGGCATCGCGCACGACTTCAACAACATGCTGGCCACGATCACGTCCAGTCTGGAGCTCATGAACCGCCGCATCGCCGGTGGTCGGGGCGGTGACCTGACGCGCTACCTGACCATGGCGTCCACGGCCGCCCAGAGCGCCGCCGCCCTGATCCAGCGGCTCCTGGCGTTCTCGCGCAAACAGACCCTGGATCTGCAACCCCTGGAGATCAATGAACTGATTGCCCAGATGCAGGACATGCTGCGGCGCAGCATGGGTGAAAGCATCCAGTTCGATCTGGCGCTCCAACCCGGCCTGCCCGCCGTGAGGTCCGATCGCAACCAGTTCGAGAATGCGCTGCTGAACTTGGCCATCAACGCGCGCGATGCCATGTCGGAGGGCGGAGCGCTGCGGATCGCCACGTCCAGCCGCGAACTGGACGCCGGCTATGCGGCCATGCACCCCGACGTGACGCCAGGCCAGTACGTGATGGTGAGCGTCTCGGACAATGGCACCGGCATGTCGACCGAGGTGGTCGCCAAGGCCTTCGATCCCTTTTTCACGACCAAGCCGATCGGGCAGGGCACCGGGCTGGGCCTGTCGATGATCTATGGCTTCGCACGCCAGACGGGAGGACATGCCAGCATCCACTCCATTCCCGGCGAGGGCACGACCGTCAACATCTATCTGCCCTGCAACCTGACGCCGTTGACCGCGCCGGTCACGCGTCAGCAATCCGTGGCACGGTCGCCGCAGGGGAAGGGGGAGACGGTGCTGTTCGTCGAGGACGAACCGGGTGTGCGTCTGGTGCTGGCGGAGATTCTGGACGAACTCGGCTACGTCACGCACGAAGCCATCGACGCCGCCAGTGCGCTCGCGACGGAGCGGGAGCTGAGCCGGCTGGATCTGCTCATCACGGACGTGGGCCTGCCGGGCACCAACGGGCGTCAACTCGCCGAGATGATGCGCGAGCGTCGGCCGAACCTGAAGGTGCTGTTCATCACCGGCTATGCGAACAAGGCCACGGTCCGGGGCGAGTTCCTGGCGGAAGGCATGGACATGCTGGCCAAGCCGTTCACGATCGACGCCCTGGCCCACAAGGTCAAGGACATGATCGGATCGTGATGGCGAGATGATGCGCGCAGGCCAAGCAGATCGAGATGCAATGATCGGTCACCGGCATGAACCAGCTCGGCCACGCTCTCTGGAACGGAACAGCTGGATTTCGGTCGTCGACGAGGTTGGTCTCGAGTCGTCGGTTCGATGACCCCGCACTCGCGCCCATCAGGGTTTGAGAGCATTTCAATTGTCGTTGCAAAGACATTCTTCTCGGGCCCGCAGCAGTAGTCTTTCTCTGCTGCGAACCAATTTTTGGCAGCACCACTAAAAATTGGAGACCGTCCATGAAGCAGACATCGCGAAACCGGGTCCTGGGTCATCTTTCCATGGGCCTCGCGATCGCCGTACTTTCCGCATGTGGAGGGAGCGACGATTCGGACCCATCACCGGCACCCACGCCGGTCGACAGCCAGGTCTCGGCCGAACAGGCTTGCGCCCGTCTTCAAGGCAAGCTGGCGGGAGGCGCTGCGGTCACCGCTGCAGCCGTGGTTCCAGCAACGGCCGCGCTCCCCGGCCACTGCAAGGTCAGCGCGCTGATCGCCCCCAGGCTCAACATGGAACTGAGGCTTCCCAACGAGTGGAATGGAAAGCTTCTCTATGGCGGCGGGGGTGGTTACAACGGCAGCATCCCTGCGGCGGATCGCGCGGCGCTGACAGCGGGGTACGCCCATGTGGCGAGCGATTCCGGTCATCAGGCCGGTGGCTTGGACGCATCGTTCGCCTTGAACGACCCCTACGCAGCCTTCCTGTTCGGCTCCGGCTCGGTGCCGACGGTCGCCGCCGCAGCCAGGGAGATGCTTCGGCTCGCATACAGCAGGACCCCGGAGCGCTCGTATTTCGAAGGCTGCTCCAACGGAGGTCGCGAGGGCCTCATGGCCGCTCAGCGCAGTCCGAACCTGTTTGACGGAATCATCGCGAGGGCACCTGCCTACAACTGGGTCGGGCTGTTCGGACATTTCAACGTGACTGCCAAGGCGCTGGCCGCTCCGGGCGCGGCGCTCAGCCCTGCCAAGGTCGCCCTGCTTTCCAGGGCCGTGCGCGCTGCATGCGATGACAAGGATGGCATCGTCGACGGGGTGGTGTCCAATCCTGCGGCCTGCGCCTTCGATCCCGCCGTGCTGGCTTGTGTGGGTGGAACCGACTCGGGTGACACGTGCCTGTCGACGGCGCAATTGGCGGTGGTGAACGCATGGACCGCGCCGGTGGGCTTTTCCGGCGGAACGTACACCAATCCAGGCTGGTCGCTCACTGGCAATGAAGAGGATCCGGGTGCGTGGACGGCGTGGCTGACTGGACCCACCGGCAACGGCACCGGTGCCGCACGGACGTTGTTTCAGGACACGACGGTCAAGAACTACCTGGCCCGCGACCCCAATGCGAATTCGCTGACCTACGTCTGGGATTCGAATCCGGCCGCGATCTATGGCATGGCGGCCCTCAACGAGGCGAACAACCCCGATCTGCGTCCGTTCATCAACGGTGGAGGCAAGCTGATCCTTTGGCACGGCGGTAACGATCCCGCCATCAGCTACAAGGGCACGGCCGAGTATTACCAGCGTGTCGGGCAAGTGATCGGGCGGACCGCGCTCGATCAATTCGCTCGTTTCTATGTCGCACCGGGTGTGAATCATTGTTCGGGCGGCCCGGGTGCCGACTCGGTCGATCTATTGACGTCACTCGATGCCTGGGTGACCAAAGGCACTGCACCTGGACAACTCACCACAGCCAAGTTGAACGCGGATCGCTCGACGGCTTTCGATCGTCCGTTGTGCGCCTATCCGCAGTACGCACGCTACAGCGGCCCGGCGAACGATGCCAATGCTGCAAAACTGGCCCAGAACTACACTTGCACTGCGTCCTGATGAAAGTAAAACAAACGGAAGAAGGGCCCTGCTCCGCTTCCGTTTCAAGGCATTCGAAGCTGACTCGGTGGTCATTCGCCGTGCGGCATCAGGCAGCCCGTGCGATGTCCTCGACGTGCGATGGGCCTTTCGGCGTTCGCTTCTCGTCGCTCAGGATTGCAGCGTGATTCTTCCGGGCGAAACGTCGATCGATCGTTTCGACAACGTTCATGAGCCGTGGTCCATCGACGGAAACAAAGAGTCCTCGGGAAGCGAGATCGATCAACTGATTGTTTCGGTCGCCTCGCACCAGCCCTGATGCGCTGGGACACCGAGTTCCCGATGCCTGCTTGACGCCCATCGCTCCATCCGCTCAGAGGCGGCCTTGGATGGCGTCACGGCACGGTGGTTTTGTCGCAGACGACGACGTAATGCGAGCACAGCAGCGACCTGAACGGGTACAGGCGGCGCTTCTGGGCCAGCGGCGTGGGATTGCGCGTCAGCCGGACGTAGAGGCTCTGGACCGGATAGACCAGCAGGGCCAGCGGCAGCAGCAGCCAGTCCCGCCACCCCGCGGACACGTAGCGCAGTTCGCGCAGCCGGAAGCCGGCCATCGCCAGGATGCGCAGCAGGTTGTAGATCGGAATGACCTTCCACGTCGGCGCGTCCAGGTCCACGAACATCTGGTAGCGGCGCGTCTTGCCCAGAAAGAAATAGAAGATCCGGTCGCGCAGGGCGACCACGTTGTCGTTGGTGACGATGAGCACGCCGTCGTCGCCGAGGTGCGAGTGGCAGGTCTCGAAGAACTGCAGGGTGTTGTCGAACTCCATCACCCCGCTGACCGAGACGACGCAGTCGAAGGGCCGTTCCGGAAACACCCGGAACGGCCGGCTGGCGTCGACGCGGGCGAAGTCGCGTTCGTCGAGCGTCGCGGGCTTGACCAGGTCGCAGCCCCGGACGTCGGCGCGCGGAAAGAAGCGTCGCAGGGAAGCGACGAGGTCGGCGTCGCCGCAGGGGATGTCGAGGATCCGCTTGTCGTCGAGCGCCGCGTCGTAGCGCCGCAGCAGCTGCTCGATGACCGCGCGATGCACGCCTGCGCAGGTCATGCCTGTGGGAATCGAAGTCAATTCCACCGGAAGTCTCCTGGTATCTTTTAAGACTATTTTCTTAAACGTCAGGTCGGGTGCGAAGACTCCAAAACCCGGGGGCGGTCGCCCGGGCCGCGACCCGAAGCACCCGTGTCCGCGCGGATGGCGAACGGCCCGGCGACCTCGAGGAAATCGCCGCAGTCGCCCGCCCAGCCGGCGAACGCGCTCTCGATGGCGACCTGGACATAGAACTCCAAAATAGTTTCGCCTGGGCATTGCGTCCTACTCGAAAAGGATTCCCGAACTGTTCCGCTGTCTCATGCAGCCGCCATCCGCAGATCCGTTCTCCACGCCTCGCGTGATCGTCGTGGCGGGTTCGATCGAAGGGTTGGAGGCGCTGGCCCGTCTGGTCCATCAACTCCCCTCCACCTTTCCCGTTCCCATCGTGGTGCATCTTCACGGACCGCGCGGCAGTCCCATCCGGCGACTCACGCGCATCGGATCGCGGTCTGCTTCCAGACTGAACGTCGTTTTCGCCCGAGACGGGGAGGTTCTCTCTCCGGGCTTCGTCTACGTGATCCCGGTCGGCGATCCCCTGGTCTTCATCGCTGCCGATGTGATGGGACGGGCATCACATGCCCGGGCGTCGAACGTCGACGACCTGTTCGCGTCCGCGGCCCGCTGGTATGGCTCGGAGGTGATCGGTGTCGTGCTCAGCGGCCTGGGCGCCGATGGGACCCAGGGCCTCCAGGCGATCACGCGCGTGGATGGCATCCGCGTGGTTCAGAGTCCGTTCGATGCCACTTTCCCGGGCATGCCCGCGAGCGCGCTCATCGGCGACAACGTCCAGTTCGCGGTCATGCTCGACCAGATGGGAACTCTTCTGATGGCCCTGGTGACCGACCCGGAGTCTGTCAAGGCAGCGACTCCCGACGTCCAGGCCGAGTTGACACGTCAGGTCCTGACCGTCGCCCAGACCTTGACGAAGTCCCTGGATCGCAGCATCGAAGACGTTCTGCGCGTGGCGCGCGACAACCTGGTCATGGACATCGTGCTGGTCACGAGGCAGCGAGGTGACCGGATCGTCATCACCCACTCGACACCCGGTCCGGCCGAGATGCGCATGCAGGGAATGTCCTATCCCAAGCACCACAGCCTCTGCCAGCGGGTGCTCGAGGGCCGTCTCCCGGCGGTGATGCCGGATGTGGAGGCGTTGCGCTCGTCGCACGACCTGCCTGTTCTCTCCCTGGCCGTCGGCGCCTTCATGGCCACACCCGTCTGGCTCAGCAACGGGACGCTCTACGGAATGCTGTGCTGCTTCAACGCAGCCGTTTCCCGGGAGCTCGATCAGCGTCACTACCTCCGCCTTCAGCTGTCGGCCCGTCAGATCGCTCGGCTTGTCAACGAGACGGGCGACGGCTGATCCTCGTCGAGCCGGGCACGCAGGAAGGCCTGGACGGCATTGCGCGTGGTCGAGGAGGGGCGAGGCTCGGCCACGTCCTTCCACATGCGCCAGCAGGCGTCCTCCAGGTCGGACAGCACCCGGAAGTCGCTGCAGTCGACCACCGCCGGCACCTTGTGGCCGACCGCCTCGACCCGCGGCACGATGCGCTCGGCGATCGCCGGCACGTCCAGCGACCGAGACCGATTTCTGAACGCTGGACGGACCTGTCCAGTCACGACGAACGAACGGCCGCCAAGGCGGCCATGGCCTGCGCACGCAAGGTCAGCAAGGGCTCCCGCAGCTCTCTTTCGATCTCGGCGATGGCCGCCGTGCTCGTGACGCTGGCATTGAGCACATAGACGGGGCGCCCGGGTGTGATCAGCGGGGTCGCCAACGCCACCACGTCGGGTTGCCAGGAAGCGATGCAGTAGCCATGCCGCTCGACGCATTGCCTGGCGGTTTCGATGTCTGCCTTCAGCCGGCGCCATTCGCCGCCGCGTCGAGCCGCGAAATGCGCCAGCAGGGTCGCGCGACGTTCGGACGGCGCCATGGCGAGGTAGGCGCGACCCAGCGATGTCAGTTCCATGGGCACGCGCTGGCCGGCGACCACGTTGCGCAACGCGACGCGGCGGTTGTAGCGCACGGACTCCAGATACACCATCTCGTCGCGGTCCGGCATCGCCAGGCCCACGTTGATGCGCATCTTCTCCGCCAGTGCCCACATCAGCGGCGACAGGGCCGCCAGCACGGGCGAGCCCGCGCGCATGGCGTGGGCCAGGCTCAGGACCGGCGCGGCGAGGCGGTAGGCCCGCTGCTCGCGATCGTGCTCCAGCAGTCCGGTGTCCACCAGGGTCTGCGTCAGGCGACTGACCGTGGCCCGCGACAGGCCGGTGCGCTCGGCGATCTCGCCGTTGCCCAGCAGGTCGGCGCCGGGTCGGAAGGCACGCAGGATGTCGACGCCACGCACCAGGGACCGGTTCAGCAGTGGGTCCTCGTGGTGCGCGCGGCGCGCGGACGGATCGGCGGGAACAGGCATTGGAGAGGGCGGCGAGGACAAAGAACCAGCTTAACCGCAATTTCCATCCAGTGGAATCGAGGGGCTGCTTTCCTCGTTCCGACTCCCTAAGCTTCGGAGGTCGAGGAGAAGAGCCGAAGCACCGCCCTCGAATCCGCTTCCATCCATGCCGCCATCCGGAGACACACCCATGCAGAGCCCCTCGCTCCTGGCACGCGCCAGAACCTCCATCGTCCTGTCCATCGCGCTGGCGTTGGGCGCCATCGCCGCGATGCCCGCCCGGGCGGCGTTTCCGGACAAGCCGGTGAAGATCGTCGTGCCCTTCGCACCCGGTGGCGGCACCGACCTGGTGGCCCGCACGATGGGCATCACCATGGGCCAGGCACTGGGCCAGCCGGTGATCATCGACAACAAGCCCGGTGCCGGCACCCTCATCGGCACCGACGCGGTCGCCAAGAGCCCCGCCGACGGCTACACGCTGGTGATGGCGACGGTGGCCCACGTGGTCAACCCGAGCATCCAGAGCAAGCTGCCCTACGACCACGAGAAGGCGTTCGCGCCGGTCATGCTGGTGGGCGTGTCGCCCAACGTGCTGGTGGTGCGCGCGGAGAGCCCGCTGAAGTCCGTCAAGGACCTGATCGACGCGGCCCGCGCCAACCCCGGCAAGCTGTCCTTCGCCTCGCAGGGCGCGGGCACTTCGGCGCACCTGGCCGGCGAGCTGTTCAAGAACCTGACGAAGACCCACATCACCCACATCCCCTACCGGGGCGCCGGGCCGGCCCTCAACGACGTGCTGGGCGGCCAGGTGGACGTGATGTTCGCCACGGCGGCGGCCGTCGGCACCTTCCTCGAAGGCGGCAAGCTGCGCGCGCTGGCGGTCACCACCGCCACCCGCTCGCCCACGCCGGCGCTGGCCAAGGTGCCCACGATCGCCGAGAGCGGGGTGCCCGGCTACGTCGCCGACAGCTGGTACGGCCTGTACGTGCCGGCCGGCACGCCGGCCGACGTCATCGCCAAGCTCAACGCGGCAGCGAAGAAGGCCGTGCAGACCGATGCCTTCAAGAAGCGCGTGGAGGGCGAGGGCCTGATCATCAACGGCGGGTCGCCGCAGGACTTCGACCGATACGCCAAGGGCGAGGAAGCGCGCTGGCGCAAGGTGGTCAAGGAAAACAACATCACCAACGACTGAACCCGAGACACCGCAAGGAGCACCCCATGAGCCATCCCCTGAACACCACCCTGGTCGAGCTGGACGTCGACGACGGCATCGCGACGCTGTGGCTGAACCGCCCCGACAAGCGCAACGCCATGAGCGACGACATGCGCAGCGAATTCATCGCCGCGCTGGAACATGTGACCCACGACCAGGGCATCCGCGCCCTGGTGCTGACCGGACGCGGCAAGGGCTTCTGCGCCGGCGGCGACGTCGCGGGCATGGAACGCCGCATGAACGCGCCGCAGGGCGAGGTCGGCTTCAACGGCTGGAGCCGTCAGCAGCGCGTGCACCACACGCAGTCGCTGCTGCACACCATGCCCAAGCCGACCATCGCGGCGGTCAACGGCGCGGCGTCGGGCCTGGGCGCCGACACGGCCCTGGCCTGCGACTTCATCATCGCCTCCGACGCCGCCAGCTTCACCTGGTCGTACATCCACCGCGGGATCATTCCCGATGGCGGTGGCATGTACTTCCTGCCGCGCCGCGTCGGCCTCGCCAAGGCCAAGGAACTGATCTTCACCGGCCGCAAGGTCGAGCTCGACGAGGCGTTGCGGCTGGGCATCGCCGACCGCCGCTCGGATGCGGAGAGCCTCGTCGCCGACGCCCGCCAGTGGGCCGTCGAGATGACGAAGGGCTCGGCCACGGCGCTGGCCCTGGGCAAGACGATCCTCAACCAGAGCTTCGAGATGTCGGCGCACCAGGTCTTCGCCCAGGGCAGCCAGGCCCAGGGCATCTGCTACACGAGCACCGAGCACCGCGAGTCGGTGATGGCGTTCCTGGCCAAGAGCGCCGCACGCAAGGAGTCCAAGTGATGAACGACCTCACGGAAGCGACCCGCATGACCGCGACGACAGCCATGGACCCCATCGCCCGTCTCATCAAGCCTCGCAGCGTGGCCGTCATTGGCGCCTCCGCCGATGCCGCCAAGACCGCCGGCCGGCCGGTCGCCTACCTGCGCAAGCACGGCTTTGCCGGCGAGATCTATCCCGTCAATCCGCGCGCCGAAACCATCGACGGCCTGCGCTGCTACCCGGACATCGCCTCGCTGCCCGCCACGCCCGACGTCGGCATCGTGCTGCTGGGCGCCGAGCGCGCCCACCTGGCTGTGCGCGACCTGGCCGCGCGCGGCACGGCGGCGGCCATCGTGCTGGCCAGCGGCTACACCGAGACCGGCGAGGAGGGCGCGCGCCGCCAGCGGCAGCTCGTCGAAGCCGCCGGCGGCATGCGCATCCTGGGCCCGAACACGATCGGCCTGGTCAACCTGACCGATGGCATCGTGCTGTCGGCCAGCGGTGCCCTGGAGATGGACCGCTTCCCGGTCGGCGGCATCGGCGTGGTGTCGCAGAGCGGCGGCATCCTGGGCGCGCTGCTCTCGCGCGCGGCGCCGCGCGGCATCGGCCTGTCGAAGCTGATCTCGACCAGCAACGAGGTCGACCTGGACCTGGCCGACTTCGTCGATCACCTGGCCGACGATCCCGACACCCAGGTCATCGCGCTCTACGTCGAGAGCGTGCGCAATCCGGCCAAGTTCCGCGCCGCCGCGCTGAAGGCGGTGCGCGCGGGCAAACCCGTCGTAGCCTTCAAGATCGGCCGTTCCGAGGCCGGCGCCCGCGCCGCCGTCTCCCACACCGGCGCCCTGGCCGGCGCCGATCGCATGTACGACGCGCTCTTCAAGGACGTCGGCATCATCCGCGCGCAGACCTTCGGCGACCTGCTGGACATCCCGGCCGCGCTGGCCACCGGCCGCGTGCTGCGCGGCAACCGCGTGGCGATCCTCACCTCGACCGGCGGCGCCGGCACGCTGGTGTCCGACAGCCTGGGCGTCTCGGGCTTCGAGACCCCGCCGCCGGACGCCGAGACCGCCGCGCGCCTGCGCGCCCTGCAGACCGGCGACCACGCCGCGCTCGACCGCAACCCGATCGACGTCACCCTCGCCGGCCTGCAGCCCGACCTGCTGCGCGGCGCCATCCGGGCCCTGCTCGACAGCCCGAGCTACGACGCGCTGACCATCATCGTGGGTTCCTCCAGTCTTGCCATGCCGGAGCTGATGGCCGACGCCATCCGCGACTGCCTGCCGTCGAGCGACAAGCCCGTCATCGCCTACGTGAGCCCGCACGCGCCGGAGGTCGGCGCCATCCTCACGCAGGCGGGCGTGCCCGCGTTCGCGGCGGCCGAGAGCTGCACCGTGGCGCTCGACGGCATGCTGCGCCGCACGCGCTGGACCGAGCACGCGGCAGCGACCGTCGGGCACGCGGTGTCGGTGGCGGACGTCCGCGCCGGATCGCTGGACGAGGCCGAGGCCAAGCAGCTGTTCGCGCGCTTCGGCATCCCCTGCGCCCGCGAGACCGTGGTGTCGACCCCGGCCGAGGCCGTGGCGGCGGCCGAGGCCTTCGGCGGCCGCGTGGTGCTCAAGGTGCTGTCCGGCGAGATCACCCACAAGAGCGACGTCGGCGGCGTGGCGGTGAATCTCGTGGCCGACCAGGTGGGGGAGCGTCTCACGGCCATGACGTCCGAGGTCGCGCGGAAGGCGGGCATCACGCCGGAGCGCTTCCTGGTGCAGGAGATGGTCGCGGGCGGCACGGAGATGATCCTGGGCATGCACCGCGACCCGCTGGGCACGGCGATCCTGCTGGGCATGGGCGGCGTCACCGCCGAGCTGTTCAAGGACACGACGATGCGGCTGCTGCCCGCCGAGGGCGCGCTCGGCCGCGAGCAGGCGCTGGAGATGCTGCGCGAACTCAGGACCTGGCCGCTGCTCGACGGCTTCCGGGGTCGCCCCAAGGCCGACGTCGAGGCGCTGGTGACGACCATCGTGGCGTTCTCCGGCATGACCGCCCAGCTCGGCGAGCGGCTGATCGAGGCGGAGATCAACCCGGTGTTCGTGCTGCCCGAGGGGCAGGGCGTGCGCGCCGCCGACGGCGTCGTGGTGCTGGCCGCGGCCTGACGCCCTCATGGCTGGCCAGGGAAGCAGCCTGAACGCCGTGCATGGGTCGCGAGGTCTGGGTGCCCGATCTGCCCGGCTGTGGCGACTTGGCCACGGCGGTCGACGACGCCCGCGTGGCGAGCCGCGCCGCTGGAGGGCGGCGGCCGCGGCGGGGGACGTCGTCGCGTCGGAGTCCGTCATGCGCCACGACCTGGCCATGCACATGCCTGGCGCCACTGCGCCACAGCGCCACGCATCGACCGCCTCGCGGTGGAGCGCCACACGCAGGCTTGCGCGAGGACACGTTTTCGCAGCCAAGAGATCTCACGCGCCGGCGGGCTGTTCGACACCCTCGCCGGCTGCCGCGAGCCGGTCCCGATGCATTGGGGCGAACACGACGTCACCGCCGATCCCACCACCCTGGCGGCGCAGCACCGGGACTCTCGATGCGCGACGCCGCATCGAGGTCGTCACCGATGCCGGCCACTGGGCGCAGTGCGAACAGGCCGCCGACGTGAACACACGCCTGCGGACCTGGCTCGACCCACAACTGGAGACCTGAATGAATGCACGTGTGCATCTGGAGCGGGACGGCGACGTCGCCGTCATCGTGATCGACAACCCCCCCGTCAATGCCGGCTCGGCCGAGGTGCGGAGCGGCATCCTGGCGGCGGTGCGCCAGGTACAGGCGACGCCGGACATCGTGGCGGGCGTGCTCATCGGCGCCGGTAGCACCTTCATCGCCGGCGCTGACCTGCGGGAATTCGGCCTGCCGCTCGCCGAACCGCAGCTGCCGGCCGTGATCGCGGCCATCGAGGAGGGCGACAAGCCTTTCGTCGCCGCGCTCCAGGGGGCGGCGCTGGGTGGCGGGTTCGAACTGGCGCTGGGCTGCGATGCCCGCGTCGCGGCGCCCGGGACGGTGGTGGGACTGCCGGAAGTCACGCTGGGCATCGTGCCGGGCGCGGGTGGCACCCAGCAGCTGCCACGCATCGTCGGCATCGCCCGGGCCCTGCGGATGATCGCCACCGGGGAACGGCTCGACAGCGCCCGGGCGCTGCCGCTCGGCCTGGTCGACGAGGTGGCCACGGGCGACCTGCGCGCCGCGGCCGTCGCGCTCGCCCGCAAGTCGCCCACGCGACGCCAGCGTGTGCGCGATCGGTCGGTGCCCGTCGACGATGCCGGTGTCGTGCAGGCAGCGGAGGCGGCTGCATTGAAGGCCGGCAAGCGCCGCCCGGCCGTGCGCGCAGCCATCGATCTGGTCAAGGCCGCGTCGACGACGTCGATCGACGATGGACTCGCGCAGGAACGTGCCGTGTTCCAGGCGTTGCGTGTCTCGCGCGAGGCGACCGCGCTGCGCCACCAGTTCTTCGCCGAACGCGACAGCGCCAAGCATCCCGCACTGGCGGACGTCGCGCCGCGCGAGGTCCGGCGCGTCGCCGTCATCGGCGCCGGCACGATGGGCACCGGCATCGCCATCGTGGCGCTCGATGCCGGCTTCGACGTGCTGCTGCTGGAGCAGGACGAAACCGCCCTCGGCCGTGGCACCCAGCGCATCCAGGCGCACTACGCCGATCGCGTCGAGGCCGGCAAGCTCGGCGCCGAGGTCGAGGCCGAACGCGTCTCGCGCCTGCGCGGCAGCCTGGACTGGGATCCGATCGCCGAGGCCGATCTGGTGATCGAGGCCGTGTTCGAGGAGTTGTCGGTCAAGCAGGCGGTGTTCCGGCGCCTGGATGCACTGGCACGGCCGGGCGCCGTGCTCGCGAGCAACACGTCCTACCTGGACCTGGACGCGATCGCCGCCGTCACCTCGCGGCCGCAGGATGTCATCGGACTGCATTTCTTCAGCCCGGCCAACGTCATGCGCCTGCTCGAAGTGGTCAGGGGTCGAGCCACGGCGCCCGATGCGCTGGCCACCGGCCTGGCGGTCGGCAAGCGCATGAAGAAGCTCGCCGTGCTCACGGGCAACGCGTTCGGCTTCATCGGCAACCGCATCTACGCGGCCTACCGGCGCCAGTGCGAGTTCATGCTGGAGGAAGGCGCGTCGCCCGAGCAGGTCGACGCGGCGCTCGAGGCCTTCGGCTTCGCCATGGGGCCGTTCGCCGTGGCCGACATGTCGGGCCTGGACATCGCCTGGCGCATGCGCCAGGCGCAGGCGGCCACGCGCGATCCGTCCCTGCGCTACGTGGACATCCCCGACCGCCTGTGCGAGGCCGGCCGGCTGGGGCGCAAGACCGGTGCCGGCTACTACCGCTACGACCCGGCCGCCAAGGGCCGCCGGGTCGATCCGGCGGTGCCGGCGCTGATCGCCGAATCGCGCGCGCGGAAGGGCCTCGTGGCCCGTGTCCTCGACGACGAGGAGATCCGGCGGCGCGCGCTGCTGGCGATCGTCAACGAGGCGGCGCTGCTGCTCGCCGAAGGCGTGGCCGAGCGGGCGACCGACGTCGACGTGGTGCTGGTCAATGGCTACGGCTTCCCGAAGTGGGAAGGCGGGCCGGTGTTCCGGGCGCGCGAGCGCGGCGCAGAGGCGCTGCAGGCGGATCTGGAATGGCTGGCCGGGCGCAGCGGCTCCGGCTTCAAGCAGGGCGATGCGCGGTACCTGCTGCAGGCCTGAGGCGAAACAACGAACACCCTCCACCCCGACACGGATCCCATGACGAATCGAGCCTTCATCCGCGACACCGCGACCGCGGGCAGCGCCAGCGGCGTGAACGACGGCATCTTCGTGCCGGCCGGTACCCCGCCCTCCGTGGGCGACCCGTGCATGCGGCATTCAGGCGTGCGTCCGCGACGGAATGCTTCAGACAGAGCGCGGCGGGCGAAGGCCTCGTCCCGGCCCTGGCGTCGCCCGCAGCCACGGAGGCCATCCATCGCGCCGAGGTGCAGGAGTGGTGTCAGGTCGTCGAGGCGCAATCCATCCAGATGGATCGAAGCGCCGAGCATCGATCGTCCAGCCGCGGACGGCATCGAGGCAAATCCACCCATCGCACAAGATTGAGACATCCCCGATGCATGCCACTGAAACATTCGCTCGCTACGCCGACCAGTTCCGATCGCAGCCCTTGTCCGACGAGGTCGTGCACCACGCCAAGCGCGCCGTCATCGACTGGCATGCCTCGCTGTTTCCCGGGCTGGACGCCGATCCCGTGCATCGACTCGAAGCGGTGCTGGCCGACGACCTGGACCACGGCCGTGCGCGGCTCGCGCGCGGTCGTGCGGCGACCGCGCGTGCGGCGGCCCTGATCAACGGCACCGCCGCGCATGCCGCCGAAGTCGACGACAGCTTCCGGGACGCGATGTACCACCCCGGCGCCGCCACCATCGCCGCGGCCCTGGCGACGGCGCAGGACATCGACGCCGACGGCCTGCAGTTCCTGCGTGGGGTCGTGCTCGGCTACGAGGTGTCGACCCGCATCGGCGTGGTCATGGGGCGGTCCCACTACAAGTTCTGGCACAGCACCGGCACCGTCGGCACCTTCGGTGCGGCGGCCGCGGCGGGCGGGCTGATGGCGCTGGACGAGCGCGCCTTCGCGCACGCGCTGGCCACGTCGGCGACCTTCGCCGCCGGATTGCAGCAGGCGTTCCGCATGGACTCGATGTCCAAGCCGCTGCATGCCGGACGGGCGGCCGAAGCCGGGCTCGTCGCCGCCCAACTGGCCCGGCACGGCGTGACCGGCTCGCTCGACGTGCTGGACGGGGAGGGTGGACTCGGACGGGCGATGAGCGACGGTCCCGACTGGTCGTCCGTCGGTGCGACGCTGGGACGGGACTTCCACATCACGCGTCTGACCTTCAAGAACCACATCGGCTGCGGCCACACCTTCGCCGCCATCGACGGCGCGCTGGCGCTGAGGCACCGACACGGACTGGAGGCCCATGACATCCGAAGCGTCCACGTGGCGACCTACCGGCCGGCGCTCGACATCGCCTGCCACACGCGACCGACCACGGCCAACGAGGCGCGTTTCAGCCTGACCTTCGTCGTGGCGACGGCGCTGGCCCATGGCAGCGTGCGACTCGCCGCGTACGAACCCGCGCGACTCGACGACCCGGTCACGCGGTCGCTGATGGAACGCATCGGTGTCGCCGTCGATCCGGACCTCGATGCCGCCTTTCCAGCGCAGCGAGGCGCCAGGATCGTGATCGAGACCCGTGATGGTCGTCGCCTCGAACACTTGCAACCCAATCGGAAAGGCGATCCGGAGGAGCCCCTGAGCGACCTCGAACTGGAAGGCAAGTTCCTGGAACTGGCCAGTCCGGTGATGGGCGCCGAAGCGGCCGCGAGCCTGGTGCGGAGACTCTGGTCGATCGAGGAACGCCGATCACTGAGATCGATGGTGGGATAGCGGATGTTCGACCTCGAAGGTCGACCTGAAACATCGCGCGTTCACGCGTCGGCCGACCTCGGCGCCGCATCGGCGGCGCACAGCCGCCACAGGCGCAACGCCATGTGGATCGCCAGCGCCCGGCTGGCGTTGCTGCCCCAGTGGCCCAGCAGGGCCTCGATGGTCGCCAGGCGCTGGCGCACGGTGTTGACGTGGATGCCCAGGCGGGCGGCGGTGACGGTGGCGTTCTGCTGGCCGTCGAAATACGCCAGCAGCGTGGTGGCGAGGTCCGACCCGCGCCGGGCGTCGTGCGCGGTGACGGCGCCGATGGTGGCGTCGAGGAAGTCGGCCAGGCTGGCGCGGTCGTGGGTCTCGAACAGCACCGAGTAGAGCGCCAGCTCGTTCTGCGCCACGATGCCCGCGCGCATGCCCAATCGGCCGAGCACCGCCAGGCCGCGCCGCGCGGCGGCGTACAAGGCCGGAATCTCCTCCGGTGCCGACACCGGCCGCGACAGCACGCCCCGGTGGGCCTGGCCCAGTTCGCGCCGGGCGAAGGCGTCGAACCGGCCGACCAGCTCCTGCGAGCGCGTGGCGCCGCACACCAGCACCAGCGCGCCGTCGACCTCGTCGAGCACCCGTTCGCCGAGCACGGCGCCGGCGCGCAGGCGACGCGACCAGAAGCCCGCGCTCGTGGCCTGCTCGAGTTCGACCACGAGCAGGCACAGCGGCTGCGCGAGATCGAGCCCGAATCGCCCGGCGCGTTCGCGCGTGAGCGACGGCTCGCCCTGGCGCGGAGCGATGAGCGTGCGCAGCAGCGCGGCCACGTCCCGGCTCCGCTCCGCCTCGACGCGCTCCTGCGACAGCAGCACCACGCCGACGACGCTGGAGCTGCGCTCGAAGGTCCGCAGCGCGATGCCGTGGAGATCGTCGCGCCGGAACAGCAGCACGGCGCCGAGCACGTCGCTGCCGCCGATGACGGCGATGGCGCGGCACCACTCGTCCCCGTGGCGGTAGGCCGCGACGGAGCGGCCGGCCTTGCGACTCTCGCGCAGGGCGCCGTTCAACGCCGCGCTGTGTTCGTCGCTGGGTGAGTAGGCCCCGGCGGCCGTGCCGGCGCGATCCGGCGCGCCCGCGCGGCCGATGACCTGGCCGGCCTCGTCGAGCACCAGCACGTCGCCGCCGGACTGCCGGGCGATCGCCTCGCACATCGCCTGCAGCGACGCGCCCCGGGCGAGCAGCGACGTCAGCTGCTCGTGCGCCTCGGCCGCGCCCTGGACGTCGCGCGCGTGGCGTTCGAGCTCGGCACGCGCGCGGTCGGCCTTCTCCAGCGCGGAACTCGCCTCCGCGAACGCCTTGGCGTTGTGGATCGCCAGCGCCGCGTGCGTGGCCAGCGTGCACAGGATCGACACGTTGAGCGCCGTGTGCGTGCGGTGGTAGCGGTCGGCCACGAACAGCAGGCCGATCACCTCGTCCTCGCAGATCAGCGGCGCGCCCACGAGCGCGGCCACGCCCTCGTCGCGGAAGGTGTCGTCCAGCGCGGGGTCGTGCACGAAGCGCGTGTCGTGCAGGTAGTCGGGCGTGGAGAAGGGCAGGCGGGTCGACATCACGACGCCCGCCACGCCCAGGGTGCGTCCGGCCGTCATGCGCACGGTGCGCTGCGAGATGGCGCCGTCGGCCACCACGACCTGGAACTCGCCGGTCGCGTCGTCCACCACCGTGAGCCAGCACAGGTGCGAACCCATGAGGTTGCGCGCGCGATTGACGATCGCCCTGAGCAGGCCCTGCAGGTCGAGCCGGCCCGACAGGTCCTGGGCTGACTCGATCACCGCCAGCATGCCGCGCTCGCGCTGCTCGTGCAGCTCGATGCGGTTGCGCAGCGCCATCGCCATGCGCACCAGTTCGATCCGGCCCGACTTGTCCGGCGCGCCGTCGGGCAGGGCCTCGACCTGCGCCAGGCGGCGCGCGAACTCCTCGGCCGAAGCGCCGCGGTGCAGCAGACCGACGAGGGCGCCGGCGACGTCGTCGGACGCGGGGGCGGTCGGCGGTGGCGGGGGACGTGTCGGGGTTCGGGGCGGTGCGGTCATGGGTGGACAAGGTAGCAGACCTGGATTCACCTCACATCGCCGACCCCTTCGGAGTGTGGGCGTCGCACATAGGCGCCGCCACCGGCTGTCGAGACACTCGATGCCAACGCAACACCCACGGGTCCAACCCCTCACCATGAGCACCATCATCGAATCACTGCGGCCCGCGCCCGGCCTGCGCGTGCTGGTCACCGCCGGCGGCTCGGGCATCGGCGCCGCCGTCGCGCGGGCCTTCTGCGAGAGCGGCGCGCGCGTCCACGTCTGCGACATCGACCGCGCGGCGCTCGACCGCCTGGGCGCCGAGGTCCCCGAGATCACCACGAGCATGGCGGACGCCTCGTCGCCCGGCGACGTCGACCTGGTGTTCGAGGACGCGTACGGCGCGCTCGGCGGCCTGGACGTGCTGGTGAACAACGTCGGCATCGCCGGCCCCACCGGCGCCATCCAGGACCTGTCGAGCGGCGACTGGGAGCGCACGGTGGCGGTCAACCTCAACAGCCAGTTCTATTTCGCGCGCCGCGCGGTGCCGATGCTCCGGGCGTCGACCCGCAACCCCTCGCTCATCGCCATGAGCTCGGTGGCCGGCCGCCTCGGCTACGCCTACCGCACGCCCTACGCGGCGACCAAGTGGGCCATCGTCGGCCTCATGAAGTCGCTGGCCATCGAACTCGGCCCGAGCGGCGTGCGCGTCAACGCCATCCTGCCGGGCACGGTCGAGGGCGAGCGCATGGACGGCGTGATCGGCGCGCGCGCGGCCGCCACCGGCGTGTCGTTCGACACCATGCGCGCGGACTACCTGCGCAAGATTTCCCTGCGCCGCATGGTCACGCTCGACGACGTCGCGGCCATGGCGCTGTTCCTGGCGTCGCCGGCCGCGCGCAACGTGACCGGCCAGGCGATCAGCGTGGACGGGAACCTCGAACACCTCTGACGCCGAACCTTTTCCCACCCGACTTCCAGACCTTCCAGAACAAGGAGACATCCATGACATCACGCGACACCTCTTCCCGCACCCGTCTCGCCACCCTCGCCATCTTCCCCGTGCTGGGCCTGCTCGTCGGCGGCGCCGCCGCGGCTGCGCCGGTGAAGATCGGCGTGCTCGAGACCCTCTCCGGCCCCCAGGCCTCCTCGGGCCAGGCCTACCGCACGGCGGTGCGCTACGCCATCGACCAGATCAACGCGGCCGGCGGCTGGAACGGCGAGCCGGTCCAGCTGCTCGAATACGACAACCAGGGCGGCCCGGCCGGCGCGGCCGACAAGCTCAAGGCCGCGGCGGCCGACGGCGTGCACATGGTGGTGCAGGGCGCCTCCTCGGCCATCGGCGGGCAGATCACCGAGGACGTGCGCAAGCACAACCTGCGCAACCCCGGCAAGGAGATCGTCTACCTCAACGTCGGCGCCGAGGCGCTGGAGCTGACCGGCGAGAAGTGCAACTTCCACCACTTCCGCTTCGCCGGCGACGCCCAGCTGCGCACCAAGGCGCTGGTCAACGCCATGAAGCAGGCCGGCGCGCTGGGCACGCGGGTCTACGCGATCAACCAGAACTATTCCTGGGGGCAGGACATGGAGCGCGCCATCGCCGACAACGCGACGGCCGGCGGCTACCAGGTGGTCGAGAAGACCCTGCACGACGTCAACAAGGTGCAGGACTTCGCGCCCTACGTCGCCAAGATCGCCGCGGCGAAGGCCGATTCGGTGCTCACCGGCAACTGGTCCAACGACCTGCTGCTGCTGATGAAGGCGTCGAAGTCGGCCGGGCTGAAGGTGCGCTTCGGCACGGTGTTCCTGGACCAGCCGGGCAACCTGGCCAACGCCGGCGACCTCGCCATCGGGCACTTCGTGGTGCACACGTTCAACGCCGAGGCCGGCGGTGCCGAAGGCGAACGCTTCGTCAACGAGTACAAGGCCAGGACCGGCCACGCGCCCGCGTTCATCGAGCCGCAGACCGTCTTCGGCATGGCGATGGTGGCCGACGCGCTCAGGCGCACGCCGGCCGAGGGCGGCAAGCTCAACGTCAACGCCTTCGCCAAGGCGCTGGAGACGTCGAAGGTCGTCTCTCCGATGGGCGAGATGAGCATGCGCGCGTCCGACCACCAGGTGCAGATGCCGATGGTGGTCTCCACCGTCGCGAAGGACGCCCGCTACAAGGCCGACGAGACCGACATGGGCTTCAAGCCGGTCAAGCGCTTCACGGCGGCCGAGGCCTCGATCCCGGCCCAGTCCGCCTGCGCCATGAAGCGGCCGGGCTGAGCGCGAGGAGAGCGGCCATGGACCAGTTCCTCGTCTCGCTCATGAACGGCGTCGTCTACGGACTGCTGCTGTTCATGGTGTCCGCCGGACTCACGCTCATCTTCGGGATGATGGGCGTGCTCAACTTCGCGCACGCGTCGTTCTACATGCTGGGCGCCTACTTCGCCTACACGCTCCAGGGCGCGATCGGCTTCTGGGCCGCCATCGCCGTCTCGCCGATCCTGGTCGGGCTGGTGGGCGTCGCGGTGGAGCGTTTCTTCCTGCGGCGCGTCCACCAGTACGGCCACGCGCACGAGCTGCTGCTGACCTTCGGCCTGTCGTTCATCGTCGCCGAGTCGATCAAGCTGTTCTTCGGCAACTACCCGGTCGACTACCGCATCCCGGCGGCGCTCGACGTGTCGGCCTTCACCGTCGGCGGCGCGCAGTACCCGGTCTACCGGCTGCTCATGGGCGGCATCGCCCTCGCGATGTTCGTCGTCATCTACCTGCTGCTCACCCGCACCCGCGTGGGCATCGTGGTGCGTTCGGCGATCCACAAGCCGCGCATGGCCGAGGCCCTGGGGCACAACGTGCCGCTGGTGTTCATGGGCGTGTTCGGCGTCGGCGCCGCGTTGGCGGGCCTGGCCGGCGCGGTCGCCGGCGCCTTCTACACCACCAACCCCAACATGGCGCTCGAGCTGGGCGTGATGGTGTTCGTGGTGGTCGTCGTCGGCGGGCTCGGCTCGCTGGGCGGGGCGATGCTCGCGTCGCTGCTGATCGGCGTCGTCACCTCGCTGGCGGTGGGCATTGACCGCAGCCTGGCCGACCTGTTCGCCCTGGTGGGCTTCGGCGACTGGGCGCAGGGCATCGGCGGGCTGATGACGCTGAAGATCTCGAGCCTGTCGGCCACCATTCCATTCGCGTTGATGCTGTTGATCCTGCTGGTGCGTCCGGGCGGGCTCATGGGCGAGAAGGGCTGATGCCATGAAGACCACCCTGTCCATCGTCGCGGCCGGTGTCGCGCTGCTGCTCGCCGCGCCCGCGCTGCTGTCGCAGGGCCTGCTCAACGCGGCCGTGCAGATGCTCATCGCCGCGCTCTTCGCCAGCGCCTACAACGTGCTGTGCGGCCAGGCCGGCATGCTGTCCTTCGGCCATGCGGCCTATTTCGGCGTCGGCGCCTTCGCCACCGTGCACGCCATGAACGCGGTGGGCGGCGCGGGACTGCTGCCCACGCCGCTGCTGCCCTTGGCCGGCGCCGGCGTCGGGCTGATCTTCGGCGGCGTCGCCGGCTGGTTCGCGACGAAGCGCACCGGCACCTACTTCGCCATGATCACGCTGGCCATCGCCGAACTGGTGCACTCGCTCGCGCCGCACCTCAAGGGGCTGTTCGGTGGCGAGGCGGGCGTGTCGAGCATGCGCATGCCGGCCTGGGGCTTCGATTTCGGTTCCACCACGCAGGTGTACTACCTGGTGCTGGGCTGGACGCTGCTGTGCGTGGGATTGCTCTACCTCTACACCCGCACGCCGCTCGGACGCCTGACCTGCGGGCTGCGCGAGAACGGCCAGCGACTGCGTTTCCTGGGCTACGACGTGCACGGCCTGGGCGTCGCGGTGTTCGCGATCTCGGCCATGTTCTCCGGCGTCGCCGGCGCGCTGCAGGTGCTGTCCAACGAATCGGCGAACTACGTGGTGTTCGACCCGGCCCTGTCGGCGTCGGTGATCCTGAACTGCTTCATCGGCGGCGTGAGCGTGTTCCTCGGCCCGGCCTTCGGCGCGGCGATCATGACCTTCTTCGGCTACGCCGTGTCGGACCTGACGCAGTCGTGGCTGCTCTACCAGGGCATCCTGTTCGTGCTGGTGATGCTGTTCATGCCCGCCGGCCTGGCGGGGCTGCCCGGCACCCTGGGCCGCCTGCGCCGGCGCGTCGGCCTGGCGCGGCTGCTGCCGCTGGTGCTGCTGTCGATCGGCGCCGCGCTGCTGCTGAGCCTGGGCGGCACCTTCGCCATCGAACTGCTGCAGCGCGTCTTCTCGCAGGACTACCGCGCCGCCGTTCAGATGAACCCCGGCGCCGCCTGGCCGAGCGTGACGCTGCTGTCGCGCGCCTGGTCGCCGGGCTCGCCGGCCACCTGGTCGGTGCCCGCCGGGCTGTTCGCCGTCGGCCTGGCGCTCGCGTGGTCTGCCCGCCGCCGGCACCGGGCGCTGGAGGAGAGCGGGTCGGAGCCACCCGCCGCCTCTGCCTCCGCTTCCCCCGTCAACGTACCCGTCACCCGGAGCCTCGCATGACCCCACCCATCCTCAGCATCCGCGGCCTGCGCAAGTCCTTCGGGCCGACCGAGATCATGCGCGGCGTCGACCTCGACCTCGTGGACGCCGAGCGCCACGCGCTCATCGGCCCCAACGGCGCGGGCAAGTCGACGCTGTTCCACCTGATCTCGGGCCACCTGGCGCCGAGCGCCGGCGAGATCGTTTTCGACGGTCGTCCGATCGGCGGGCGCACGCCGCAGGCGATCAACCGGCTCGGTCTGGCGCGCTCGTTCCAGATCACCAACGTCTTCCCGAGGCTGAGCGTGTTCGAGAACATCCGCCTGGCCGTGATGCGCGCGCACGGCCTGCAGTACGCCTTCTGGAAGTTCATCGACAACGACCGGGTCGTCCGCCGGGAGACCGAGCGCCTGCTGGAGCTGGTGCGCCTGACGGCGCGCGCCGCCACGCTCGCCGGCGAAATGGCGTACTCCGAGCAGCGCTCGCTGGAGATCGCGATGACGCTGGCCTCCGACCCCAAGCTGATCCTGCTGGACGAGCCGATGGCCGGCATGGCCACCGAGGAGACGCACTACACGGCGCAGCTCATCCGCGAGGTGACGAAAGGCCGCACATTGATGATCGTCGAGCACGACATGGACGTCGTGTTCTCGCTGAGCGACCGCATCAGCGTGCTGGTCTACGGCCAGGTGATCGCCACCGGCACGCCCGACGAGATCCGCAACGACGCCCGCGTCAAGGAGGCCTACCTGGGCGAGGAGGCGCACGCATGAACGCCGTCGCCAACCACGCCGACGACCGCCTGCTCGACGTCGCCGGACTGCACGCCCACTACGGCAAGAGCCACATCCTGCACGGCGTGGACCTGCGGGTCGCGCGCAACGAGGTGGTCAGCCTGCTCGGGCGCAACGGCTCCGGCCGCTCGACCACCATGAAGGCCATCATGGGCCTGGTCGCGCCCTCGGCGGGCCACGTCCGCCTGCAGGGCCGCGAGCTCGCCGGCGAGCGGCCCTACGCCATCTGCCGCGCGGGCATCGCCTACGTGCCGGAGGAACGCGAGGTGTTCGCCAACCTCACGGTCGACGAGAACCTGCGCATGGGGGAGCAGGCCGCGCCCGCGGGCACGCACCGCTGGAGCGTGGCCGACATGTTCGACTACTTCCCGCGCCTGAAGGAGCGGCGCAACACGCGCGCGGGCAGCATGTCCGGCGGCGAGCAGCAGATGCTCACGATGTGCCGCTCGCTGCTGGGCAACCCGCGCGTGATGCTGATCGACGAGCCCACCGAGGGCCTGGCGCCCAAGATCGTGGCGCAGGTCGGCGAGTGCATCCGCGACATGCACAGGAAGGGCGTGTCGGTGCTGCTGGTCGAGCAGAAGCTCGCCATCGCCCTGAAGGTCTCCACCCGCGTGTGCGTGATGGGCCACGGCCGCATCGTGTTCGAGGGCACGCCGCAGGAACTCACCGCCGACGAGGCCCTCGTCGCGCAATGGCTGGCCGTCTGAGCCGGCCTCCGACGTTCCCCGCGCATCCCCATCTCTTTCCATCTCTTCCCATCGACGGAGGCCGACATGGCAACCACGAAGCCACACGACAAGGTCATCATCTCCTGCGCGGTCACGGGATCGGTCCACACGCCGACCATGTCCGAGCACCTGGCGCTCACACCCGACCAGATCGCCGAACAGTCCATCGAGGCCGCCGAGGCCGGCGCGGCGATCCTGCACCTGCACGCGCGCGATCCCGAGGACGGCCGGCCCTCCTCTGACCCGGCGGTGTTCGACCGCTTCGTCCCGCGCATTCGCGACGCCACCGACGCGGTCATCAACATCACCACCGGCGGCAGCACGCGCATGACGCTGGAAGAGCGCCTGGCCTATCCGCTGAAGGCGAAGCCCGAGATGTGCTCGCTCAACATGGGCTCGATGAACTTCTCGATCCACCCGGCGGCGCGGCGCATCTCCCAGTGGAAGCACGACTGGGAGCGGCCCTACGTCGAAGGCATGGAAGACCTGATCTTTCGCAACACCTTCCGCGACATCAAGCACATCCTGAAGGTGCTGGGCGAGGACTGCGGCACGCGCTTCGAGTTCGAGTGTTACGACGTCGGCCACCTCTACAACCTGGCGCATTTCGTCGACGAGGGCCTGATCCAGGGGCCGCTGTTCATCCAGAGCATCTACGGCATCCTCGGCGGCCTCGGTCCCGACCCGGAGAACCTGGTGACCATGCGCACCACCGCCGACCGGCTGTTCGGCCGCGACGGCTACCGCTTCTCGATCCTGGGCGCGGGCCGCCACCAGATGCCGCTGCTGACCATGGGCGCCGTGATGGGCGGCAACGTGCGCGTCGGGCTGGAGGACAGCCTCTACCTGGGCAAGGGGCAGCTGGCCCGCTCGTGCGCCGAGCAGGTGCGCAAGATCCGCCGCATCCTGGAAGAACTCTCCCTGGAGATCGCCACGCCGGACGAGGCGCGCGCCATGCTGGGCCTCAAGGGCCGGGACCGGGTGGCGTTCTGAGCGACTTCCTTTCCCCGCCGATCGATCCGAACCATCCCGGAGCTTCCCCAATGACAACGGAACGCCACGTCCCCTTCGCCTGTCTGTCCCTCCTCCTGTGCGCATCGATGGCGGGCGGCGCGGCCGCCGCTGCCGTCGATGTCAGCGTCTCGGTCGGCGTCGCCACGCCGTCCGCGCCGACGCCGACGCCGACGCCCCTCCCCGCCGCGGCGTCGAGCGAGGAGGGACTGGTCCGCACGACCGGGTACGGCGCCGTGCGCGGCTCGCGCAACGCGTCGACGCGCACGCTGTCGTGGCTGGGCGTGCCCTACGCCAGTCCGCCCGTGGGCGAACTGCGCTGGAAGGCCACCGCCGAGCCGACAGCCTGGAGCGGCGTCCGCGAGACCCGCGCCTTCGGCGCCTCTTGCAGCCAGGGCGCCCGTCTGTTCAGCCCCTCGCCGATGACCAACACCTACGACTCGGCGGTCGGCGCCAACCTGGGCCAGCCCGTGGGCGCCGAGGACTGTCTGACCCTCAACATCTGGCGTCCGGACACGCCGACGACCGGCCTGCCGGTCATCGTCTTCATCCACGGCGGCAGCAATGTGACGGGTTACTCGGCCGATCCGATCTACGACGGCGCCACGCTCGCGCGCAAGGCCAACGCGGTGGTCGTGACGCTGAACTACCGTCTCGGACTTCTTGGCTGGCTGGACCTGGCCCAACTCAAGATCGGCGAGCCCCGAACGGACTCGGGCAACTTCGGCACGCTCGATCAGATCCAGGCCCTGTCGTTCGTGAAAAGGAACATCGCGGCCTTCGACGGCAATCCCGCCAACGTGACCGTCATGGGCGAGTCCGCCGGCGCCGTGAATGTCTGGGCGATGATGATCTCGCCGCTGGCCCGGGGACTCATGCACAAGGCCGTGTCGATGAGTGGCGGCTTGGTGACCAAGTCGCCCATGGAGTCACGCAACTACGCGCAGTCGCTGCTGCGCGCGCTGCTCGTGGACGATGGGAAGGCGGCCGATGCCACGCAGGCCGACTTGCTGCTGCTCAACTGGAAGGCCGAGGAGGTCGCGACGTACCTGCGGTCGAAGACGGCGGTGCAGATCATCCGCGTCGCGATCGCCAACAAGCTGCCCGACGCGCCGGCGGTGCTGCTCGACGGCAACGTCATCCCGGCCGTGCCCCAGCTCGCCATCGCGACGGGTGCCTACAACCGCGTGCCCATGCTCGCCACCAACACGCTCGACGAGGGCAAGCTGTTCGGCGCGACCGTGGGGGCGTACAAGCCGAGCGACCGCGATCGCCTCGCGATGATGGATGGCTTCGATCCGAACGCGCCGACCGCGCTCACGGCCGCCGACTTCATTCAGCCCCAGTACCTGCCGGTCGACGCGCCCGTGACCGGCTGGAACGACATCTCGCGCACGCTGACCACCGGTCTGTTCTGGTCGATGACGCAGAACTCGCTCTCGACCCTGGCGACCGCCCAGCCCGGGCAGATCTGGTATGCGCGTTTCGACTGGCGCCGTGCCCCGGCGCCGTTCGCCGATGTGTACGGCGCCGCGCACGCGCTGGACCTGCCGTTCTGGTTCGGCAACTTCGGCCGCAGCCTGTTTTCCTTCGCCTTCGGCGACGCGAACCGGGCCGGTCGCGAGCAGCTCTCGGATGCCATGGCCAGGACCCTGGGCAGCTTCGCCGCAACCGGACGGCCGTCCCACACCGGGTTCGCCTCGGGCGAATGGGCTCCCTGGCCCGCCGGCCTGCTGCTCGACGCCGGCGACACGACGACGCACGTGCGTTCGATTCCGGTCGTCCTGCCCTGATCCCGCGATCCCCCACGCCCGACGACCAACCACCCAGAAGAAAAGGAGACTACCGTGAACCAAGGACATCGACTCCGAGGCGCATGCCTCATGGCGCTTTGCACGCTGCCCCTTCTGCTGTCCGCCTGCGGCGGTGGCGGCGATCACGACGGCCCGCCCGCGAACCCGCTCGTGCGGACGACGCACCTCGGAGCGGTCGTCGGCGCGAAGGCCGACGCCTCGGGGACCTATGCCTGGAAGGGGATCCCCTACGCGCGCCCCCCCGTGGGCGATCTGCGCTGGCGCCCGCCGCAGGAGCCCACCGCCTGGACCGACGCCCGCGCGGCCACGTCGTTCGGCAACGCCTGCACGCAGTACGGCCGGATCTACGGGCCCGGTACCAACAACCGCTACGACGCAACCATCGGCGTGACCCTGAACCAGGCGGTGGGCAGCGAGGACTGCCTCTACCTGAACATCTGGCGGCCTGCGACGGAGGATGGCAACCTGCCGGTCATCGTGTTCCTGCATGGCGGCAGCAATGTCTCGGGCTACACGGCCGATCCGATGTGGGACGGCGCGGCGCTGGCCAAGGCCGCCAACGCCGTCGTCGTCACGCCCAATTTCCGGCTCGGCATCTTCGGTTTTCTCGACGCCGCGCCGTTGAAGTCGGGCGACGTCCAGGCCGATTCGGGCAACTTCACCCTGCTCGACAGCATCAAGGCCCTGCAATTCGTCCGTGCCAATGCCCAGGTCTTCGGCGGCGACGCGGGCAACGTGACCCTGGTCGGCCACTCGGCCGGGGCCAACAACGTCTGGGCCCTGCAGAGCTCGCCGATCATGGCCGGCGCCGCGACGAAGCTTTTCCACCGGATCATGCCGATGTCCTATGGCATCTCGCTGCCGTCGAACCTGCCCGCCGGCAGCATCGCGACGCTGAATCCGGCGAGCACCTACACCGCGCAGGGCAGGGAACTGCTGCAGCAGCAACTGATCGCCGACGGCCTCGCCGCCGATGCCGCGTCCGCGGGCGCCTACGTCCGGACGCGGTCGGACGCCGAGATGGCGGCCTATCTGCGCAGCCGCACGCCGACGCAGCTGTTCTCGACGCTCCTGACGCGGCTCGCGCCACTCGGGCTCGCGGCCTCGGGGCCGATCCCCGACGGCAGCGTGGTCGCCGCCGATCCGATCGCCGCCATCGGTCAGGGTCGCTACGTGCAGGTACCGGTGCTCGCGAGCACGACGCGGGAGGAAGGCAAGCTCTTTCCCTCCTTCCTCCCACGCGTGGGCGGCACGGTCAACGGCCGCATCGTCACCGATGCCCAACTGTTCGCCAACCACTTCTCCTACGACCCCGACGGTCCGGCGCGCACCACGGTCGAGCAATGGATCGCGCCGGCCTACCTGCCCGTCGACGCGCCCACGACGGGCTTCACGGCGCGTTCCCTGGTCCTCACGGAAACGTTCCTCGAGCGCAGCCGCGACAACGTGCTCAACGCACTGAGGGCGAAGCAGCCGAGCGTGTGGTACTACCGTTTCGACTGGGACGAGCAACCTGCGCCCTGGAACCAGATCTATGGCGCCGCGCACGCCGCCGATGTGCCTTTCCTGTTCGGCAACTTCGGGCCTTCGCTGTTTTCCAACGTCTGGTTCAGCGAAGCCAACCGCGCAGGCCGCGTGGCGCTCTCCGATGCGATGATGAGGAGCTTGGCCAGCTTCGCGCGCCATGGTGATCCGAACCATGCCGGCCTGGGCACGACTTGGCGGACATGGCCCGGCAAACTCATCTTCGACGCCACGCCCATCGCGCCAGCCATCCGGACGGAATGACGTTGGGGAAGGGGCCTGCAGGCATGCCGTGTCGTCAGGCAAAAACTTCGGTTGTCTGCTCAGTCGGCCAGATTCGCGGTGTCTGAGAAAAAACGTTCAGCGGCGAAGTGGTCTTGCGCCAGCCGTTCAGAACGTGCGTCCTGATTGCCATGATGGATAGACAGCTGAGGTAGTGGCTGGTCCGCTGTTCCTGACTGTGACTCGGGCCGATCGCCGATGGATGGAAAAGACGCCAACGGCAGTTACTGTGGCTACATTGAGTCAATGAATGTCACCTTCGATCCCTTCGAGCGCGTCAGGACGCTGATCGATAGGGGCCTGGACTTTGCTGATGCGGCATGACGCATGGTGTTTTCTTAGCTCGATCCACCATGGTCAGACTTCATCAATCCGTGGGAAAAGGTCATACCGCGAATGGTCCAGGGACCGGAGTTGGAGCTGAGCCAGCGGCACGCTTCGCGGTCTTGAACTGTTAAACGTGCGAGATGAGCGACATGCAGGGGGATCGGCAACCGCGCATACTGGTGGAACCTGTTGATGTGACTCCTGCAGTTCGGTCGATCCGATCCAGTGCCTTTTGTCATCCGAGGTACCGCACCTGGAGTGCCTCGCTTGACCTTCATCCGCAACCACCTGCTTCACCTGCTGCCACTGTCCGAGCGCCGAGGCATCCTGGCGAGCTGCGAGCAGGTACCTCTGATCCGCTCGGTCATCCTGTGGCACCCGGGTCAGGCCATGACCCATGTGTATTTCCCCGTCACCGGCCTGATCTCGGTGACGGCGACGCTGGAGGATGGCGCCGGCCTCGAGATCGCCATGGTCGGTAGGGAGGGTGCCTTGGGCGCCCAGGTGGCGCTGGGTTTGGTGAGCGCACCGCTCAGGGCGACGGTGCAGGCCGAGGGGTGGGCCTGGCGACTGAGGACGGATCGCTTCCAGGCATGCCTGCTGGCCGGTTCCGTGCTCGGACAGGTGCTCGATCGCTATGCCGCGGTGCTCATGAGCCAGTTGGTCACGTCGGCCATCTGCCAATGCCACCACGAGGTGGCACCCCGGCTGGCACGTTGGCTGATGATGAACCAGGACCGGATGGGCCCGGAACCCTTGAGCATCACGCAGGAACTCCTGGGCATCCTGTTGGGTGTGCGCCGGGTCAGCATCACGAGCGCGGCCGGAGCCTTGCAGCGCCGCGGCCTGATCGCTTACCAACGCGGCACCCTGCATATCCTGGACCGGGCGGGGCTGGCCGCCATGGCCTGCGCCTGCTATCGCAGCGACCAGGCGAGCTACGCCGAGGGCATGAGATCGGGCTGTCGAGCGTGACGGCGCTCGGCATGGCCATCTCTGTTTCCGGTCGCCCGATCCACTGCCGGTCGATCGGGTCGTCCGGCGCGGCGCGGCAGCGCACGACCGCCTGATGGGTGCCGGAGGGCGATCGCTCG
Organism: Variovorax sp. PvP013; assembly: GCF_050435945.1. NCBI lineage: Bacteria > Pseudomonadati > Pseudomonadota > Betaproteobacteria > Burkholderiales > Comamonadaceae > Variovorax > Variovorax sp. PvP013. The sequence goes on along the minus strand of NZ_JBNDLF010000007.1, from coordinate 102,941 downwards.
CCACTGCGCAGGAAATGCATCGATCCATGGCGCTGGCGGGTCGGCGGGCCCGCGCTTCCGGGCACAGGACTTCGGATGCCACGGGAATGTCGTCGCCCCGTCCTACGCGAGGTTCGTTTTAAAAGAACTCCTGCGCCTCCGGTCCGGAAGACCGGTGCACGAATTTCGTAGCGCGTCCTGAGTTTCAATCCTTCCTGTGAATGGTCATTCCAGATGATTGCTGTTTCTCTGGCCCGAAGGAATCGTTTGCTGGCGGCAATGCCTGACGACGTGCTCGACGATTGGCTTCCGCATTTCGAACTCGTTGAATTGCCTTTCGGCACCGTCCTCTACGACGATGGCCAGCCATTGAGTCACATCTACTTTCCCGTCGATGCGCTGATCTCCTATGTCCAGCCCCTGGAAGACGGCTCCGTCATCGAGTTGGCGGTGATCGGCAACGAAGGCATGGTGGGAGTTTCGGTGGTGCTGGGCAGCCGCACGGCGTCCGGCTGCGCGATGGCCCAGGTCGCAGGAACCAGCCTGAGAATCGATGCCTCGGAAGTCGTACGCAGACTCGGCAACGAAAGTCCCGTCCAGGAACTGTTCTGCCGTTTCCTCAAGGCGCTCGTCTCCCAGATGGCGCAGACCGCCGCCTGCAGCCGTCGACATTCCCTGGAGCAGCAACTGAGCCGCTGGTTGCTGATGGCGCAGGATCGCCTTCCTCCGGGCGACATGAAGATCACGCAGGAAACCATGGCCATGATGCTCGGCGTGCGGCGCGAGAGCGTGACTGACGTGGCACTCCGATTGCAGGGGACCAACCTGATCAGCTACACGCGGGGACGCATCATGGTCGTGGATCGTCCCGGACTCGAGATGAATGCGTGCAGGTGCTATGACTTCGTCGCGAAGCGGTACGAACATCTGCTTCCAGCCAAATGACCGAGTCGCACAGTCCGTGAACACGGATCGCAAGGCGTGCGTCGTGCAGGTCCACGTCCGGTCCGGCAGCGGTGGGGAGTCATCGCATGGGGCGGTGCCCATGCGTGGCGGGCGACGTGCGCCGCCTCGGTGACCGCCGCCGCCCCACCACCCCATCTCGTCCAGCGCGCGCCAGGAGTCCGCCAAGTGGTGCCACGGCGCGGTCCGGGATCGGCTGCATCCGGCCGTGGCCCGCGTCAGCACGTCATCGAAATGCCGGCATTCGAGCAGTGAGCGACCGCGTCGCAATGGACCGGTTCGGCCGACAGTGCGATCTCGCGAGAAATTTCGGGTCAGGTACGCAGAAAGTTTCGGTCGGTGCTCGAAATGTAGGAAAATACTGACGACACCATGACCACCTCAGCACTGCGCCAGGATGCGCGAACCCGTGCCGACGCGTTGCGTCGTGCGGTCCAGCGCATCGATGCCGTGCCGGTCATGCTTCGGCTGATCTCCGAGCAGACGCAGCTTCGGTTTTCCGCCGTGGCGCACGTCACCGACGAGCTCTGGGTCGCCTGTGCCGTGCACGACCAGCTCGATTTCGGCTTGAGCCCGGGATCCGAACTTCCCGTGGAGACCACGCTGTGCCTGGAGGTCAGAAATCAGCGCACGCCGATCGTGATCGAGCATGCCAGCGTCGACCCGGTGTTTCGCCACCATCGGACACCCCGGCTCTACAAGTTCGAGAGTTATGTCTCGGTGCCGATCATGCTGCACGACGGCAGCCACTTCGGCAACCTCTGCGCGCTCGATCTGATGCCGCGGCCGGTCGCGGACCCGAAGGTCCAGGCGATGTTCGCTGCCTATGCGGCGCTGCTCGGTCACTTGCTCGATGGCGAATTGGCGCACGAGGACACGGTACAGCTCTTGGCAGCGGAGCGCTCGCTTGCCGTGTCGCGCGAACAATTCATCGCCGTGGTCGCTCATGATCTGCGCAACCCTTTGTCCGCGATCGCGTCGGGCACCGAACTCATCGCGCGCTTCGGCGAACCCGCGATGTCACGGGTGGGCGAACGCATGCGTGCCAGCACCCAGCGCATGGCGGCACTGCTCAACGATCTGGTGGATTTCGCGAAGGGCCGCGCTGGTCAGGTGATCTCGATCAGCCTGTCACCGCGCGTGGACCTGGCAAAAGGATTGGCCAGCGTGGTGCACGAGCTCCAGGATGCCAATCCCGGCGCACAGCTGCTCCAGGAGTTCGCGATCGACGGCGCGGTCACGTGCGACTTGTCGCGCCTGCAGCAGCTGCTCTCCAATCTGGTGGCCAACGCCATCGCGTACGGAACCCGAGGCACTCCCATCCAGATTCGCGCGTTCGTCGAAGGCGATGACGCCGTGCTGTCGGTCTCCAATCAGGGCGCCGTGATTGACCCGACGGATCTGGACCGGATCTTCGACCCTTATTGGCGTTCGGATCGGCCTGACAAGGGCACGCACCTCGGACTGGGTCTGCACATCTGCGCGCAGGTGGCCAAGGCGCATCAGGGAACGCTGACGGCCACGTCGTCGGCGCACGCGGGCACGCGATTCGAAATGCGGTGGCCCGTGAGCGTTCCGTGATTCACGGCGGACCCGAAGGACCGGGGTGTGCCGAATCCGGGTTCCACGAACGATGCACGCGACCGAGCCTCGGCAGCCGACGACGCCCAGACGTGCTCAGGGCAAGAACTTCCAGTCTTCCGATCGCGTGAGCGCCTTGATCAGGGGCGCGCTGGTGCCGGGATCGCTGGCGTACAGGTCGAGGTTCTGACCCGGAGAGAAACTGCGGAAGATGGCCTTGGTTCGATCGTCCCATGCCCTCAAGGCCAATGACCAGTCGGGATAGGCACGTCGGGAGATGGGGCGCTGGTCCAGCACCGTGACGTCGCGATGCCGGGCATCTTGTCGGATGTGTTCGGACAAGCGTTGAACCTCCCGACGGCGTCTCGATGACTCGACTTGATGCCGGTCCATCGAGAACGCCGTATCGACCCGGGGTCGTGCCGATGCTCCGGCGTCGCGGCGGTTCACGCACGGATGCCCGGCATGTCGCTGTGCCGGTGCTCCGTGGTCGCTGGTCATCCGGACGGCCTCCCCGAGGTGATCGCAGCGAGGTGCGCGTCGGTACGGCCCGTGGAGGGATCCCGTGTTCCGCAAGGTCGTCATTCGCGGGCGAGGCTCAGGTCGGCGCGCGGTTCCGCTCAGCCATCGACGTGTCGGTCCATGGCCGAGTTCCACCGCACGACGGTGTGTCGTGCCCGCCGCGCGCTTCAGGCCACGAACCTGCAGACCGACGCCACCGTGCGCGTGTCCATGTTGCGGCCGCGGTTGAGGTGGTCGTCGGCCTCGGCGGCGCAACCCAACATGCGCGGGTACAGGAAGATCGTGAACGCGGCGGTCTCCAGTTCGCGCTCGCCGATGCGGCCTTCCGCCAGCGGCCGCCACAGCATCTTCAGGAGCAGCGCTGCGATCACGGCATCCACGTTGACGCAATAGACGTTGCGCGAGACGCCCGCGTCGTAGAGCGCCTGCACCAGCTCGCGGTAGAAGGCGTGGAACACGTTGTGCTCGCCGCGTGCCTCGAACTGCTCGGCGATGAACACCTCGCGCGGATCGTGGTTGATCGGCCTGTCCTTGAACACCGGATGGTTCACGCCCGGCAATTTCGCGATGTCCAGGCTGCCGGCGGACTTCTTCCGCGTCTTGTACTGGGCGTAGCGCTCGACGGCGCGCCGTGCGAGGGCCTTGAGGTCCACGCCGTGGTTCCTGTCCGCCGGGTCCTTCAGGCCGCTGTCCGCGAACTGCTCGCACAGGTAGGCGATGCCTTCGTAGCCGTTGCCGCCGTGGGCGTAGCCGGTGTGGGTCAGGAAACCCATCAGCGCCTTGTTCAGCTGCACGCGTTCGGGCTGTTCCGGGCCGTCGGAAGACACCGCGCCCTTGGTGCCCTGGGCCGAGATCGCGCCCGGTCCGTTGGTCAGCAACAGGCCGACCAGGGTTTCGAAGGCGAACAGGTCGTCCCTGCCGGGCGCGTGGCCCAGCAACGCGGCGAAGGCGATCTCGCCCAGGCCGAGTTCGCCCAGCAGGCGCTCGTCCTCGATGCCGCAGAAACGGCCCTCGGCATGCCGCCCGGCCTCGGCCGAGGCGCCGATCAGGGTGCCGAACAGCTGGAACCACCACGGAAAGCTCTCGGCGGTGATGCGCGAGATGCGCTTGCGCGCGAGCGGTCCCCAGGCCAGGGTGGCGCCGAGGGCGGCCAGCACCGCCGCTTCGGTCGGATGCCCCGGCAGGCTCTCCAGCCAGCGCAGGAACACCGAGCGAGCGCCGCGCGCCTTGACGCCGGCGATCAGCCGTCCCGCGCGGTCGTCGGGCCGGTCGGAGGTCAGACCCGGCTGGCCGCCCGCGTCGATGCGGGCGACATCGAAGGTCTCCGACAGCGCGGCACCGAACTCGTTGCCCAGGCCGGCCGAGTGGAAGCGCTCGATCATGAAGCGAAGGGCCTCGCGCGCGGCCTGCTGGCGCCGCGGGCCGACGATGGCGGCGGCCGCGGCCAGCACCGCGTTGGGCGCGTTGCCGGCCTCGCGGCTGGCCTGCGCGGCGGCCAGTTCGGGACGCCCGTGCAGGTTGACATAGGCGGCGATGGCCGGGGCGATCAGCCGTCGGTCGTTCTCGCCGCCCGTGTCGTGCACCAGGGCGAGGGCGACGCTGGACTCGAGCGGCAGCGTCGCGGCGTGCAGCATGCTGGTGCCGTGCAGGCTGCTGACCTGCGTCTTCGGATTCATCTGCGAGGCGCCCGAGGCGTCCTTCATCGTCTGGCGCGGCACCACGCCGCCGATCTGCGTGTTCAGCAGGGCCACCTGCTCGTCGTAGGGAGCGACGGCCGCCACGACCGGGATGCGCAGCGCCTCGGGCAGGTCCAGACCTTCGTCGGAGCCGAACCAGGGCTTGAGCGCCAGGGTGCCCTCGGGCGCGAAATCGGGCAGGGTGGCGTTGGCGCGCATCACCGCCGTCAGCGCCGCCGGGATGTGGGCGATGTTGGTCACCAGGGCGCCCTTGGCGGAGAACACCGGGGTCTCGGGCGTGAAGATGCCGTCGACGCCGAACTTCTCCATGAACCAGCGTTCCTTGGCCTGGGCGTCGTCGTCGCCGCCGGCCATGGCGCCGGCGTGGCCCACGGCGCGCGTGAGCTTGCTTTTCCAGCGGCCGACCACGCAGGCCACCACCGGCTTGTTGAACTGCGCGTCGTATTCGTAGTAGCCGCCGGGTTCGCAGTACAGCACGGCCGCCTTGCTGCGCGCATCGTTGGACAGGGCGAAGGCGAATTCGGGCGCGGCGTAGTGGATGTAGACGTCCTTGCCGCTGGAGATCACGGTGGTCGTGCCCCAGCCGGCCATGCGCAGGTACTGCGCGATGGTGGTGGAGAAGCCACCCGAATTGGAGAAGATGGCGATCGAACCGGGCCGCAGCGAGTCGCCGGGCTTGTCGCCCCCCAGCGCGCCGCCGATGCGCACTTGATTCCACGAATCAGCCACGCCCAGCCCGTTGGCGCCGAAGATGTCGATGCCGTTCTGCTGGCCCATCGCGCGGATCTCGCGTGCGTCGTGCACCGCGATCTTCTCGGTGATGATGAAGATCTTGCGCAGGTCCGGATTGACGCGGATCAGCTCGGCCACGCCGTCGCGTGCCGCCGACGGCGGCAGGTAGACCACGCCGCAGTTGAAGCGGTGGCCCGCGGCCAGCGCGTCGCGCACGTTGTTGTAGACGGGGATGTCGCCGATCGGGGTCTCCAGCACCGAGCCGCCCTTGCCGGGCGCCGTGCCGCATACCACGTTGCCGCCCGAATAGGCGTGGCTGACCGGCGTCACGTCGCTGGATTCGCCGCCCAAGATGTTGAGCACGCACACGCGGTCGTCGCGCGAGGCGACCTGCGTGAGCGAGCTGATGCCCACGTGGTACTTGAAGTCGCCCACGCCGCGACGTTGCCAATGACCGTTGTTCATGAAGTGTCTCCTCGGAGGTGGTCGGGTTCAGGCGGCGACGCGGGCCTCGATGCCCAGGCGTTCGGCGATCTGGCGGCGTCCGCCGTTTTGCATCCAGGTGTCCACGCGCTTGGCGAACTGGATCACCTCGCTCATGTCCGAGTCGAAACCGAACAGACGGTAGGGCAGCCCGAGCGCGTCGCAGGTGTCGCGCAGCACGCCCATGCCGCGCACCAGGTTCGGCCCGCCGCGTCCGAGCACCACGTATAGCGGAGTCGGTCCGTGGACGCTGAAATGCTCGCGCAACGCATCGGCCATCGCGCGCAGGGTCTCGAAGATGTCGGTGTTGTTGCTCTTGCCGCCGATGACGAACAGCACGTTGGACTGGCGCAGCCAGTGCCGGAAGCAGATGCGGGCGACTTCCTTCATCTTCTCGTAGGGCGGGTTGCCGCCGAAGTCCGAGCTGATGATGGCCGCGTCGCCCAGCATCTCGGTGACCAGCGAATTGGCGCCGCCTCCGAAGGTGGGTGCCAGCACCGTGCCCTTGTCGTTGACGACGTACACGTCGCTCTGGCCCTGATGCGTGCGCAGGGTGTTGATCTCCTGCTCGAAGGGCGAGTAGTCGGCGGCGAAGAGTTGTGCCGGCAGCTTCAGGCGCAGCCAGCGCGGGTCGTCGCGGTCGAAGCCGCACTTGAAGTCGCAGGCCACCGGCGTCAGGCGGCCCTTCTTGTCCGGCCGCATGCGGATCGGATTGAGTTCCAGCGTGGTCATGCCGAAGTTGTGGAACAATTCCCACAGCTTGGGCAATTGCTGCACCAGGGGCGAGATGATCTCCTTGGGCGCGCCGATCTCGGTCAATGCATTGGCGACCACGAAAGCCTTCAATCCGGTGAGTGGATCGAAAGGCACCCGCGCGACGAGACGCTTGTCCAATTCCTCGATCTCCATGCCGCCCATGTGCGTGAGGGTCATCATCGGCGCCCGGTATTGCGTGGAGTCGGTGATCGAGAAATAGACCTCGTGCTCGGCCGGCACGCCGGCCTCGAAGGTCACCCCATTGGACTTGGCGCGCTGGTTGCCATGCGTGTGCTCGACGAAATAGAGACGCTCTTTTTCCTGCAGCGCGGTCTGCAGGTCCTTGGCCCGTCCCAGCAGTCCGGCCTTGCCCTTCTTGCCGATGCCGCCCTTGAACACGGGCTTGACGAACAAAAGGCCATGCTTGTCGAGCATGGCCTTGATCTCTTCCTCGCTGGCGCCGGGACCCAATACCTCCGTACTGGGGAAGCCCGCGAATTCGAGCAGGCGGGCGCCGTGCAACATGCCGGTGATCTGCATTGGAATGTCTCCGAAGGGTTTTAATTGAAGCCATGGCGAACCGCCACGCATCGATCTTAAAAACGGAGACTTTCAATCGGCTGTCATCGGATTCAGGGTTTGCACGGATGCAATTCGAGACGCATTGAGAAGGACTCCATCGAATCGAGCGTCTGGCGATGGGTCGGATATTGACGCGAATAACAACGGGGAATGTCGTTCGCCGGCCTGCATCGACAGGATCTAGGGCTTCGATACCGATGCCGATGATCCTGCCAATGGCATGACCGACAAGCGGCGAGCCGCCGGATCGGCCGGACTGGTTCTCAAGCAGGAGCGTATCGCTGCAGCAGGCGCTGTCGCAGCACCTCGGCCACCGGGGTGAGATCGCGGCCGCGTCGTTTCAGGAGACCCAGGGTGCGCCACAGGTCCGGTTCGATCAGCGGCACGCCGCACACCCGTGGGTGCGCTCGTGGCAGGGCCAGTTGCGGCAGTGCCGCCAAGCCCAGACCTGCTTCCACCAAGGCCAGGGCACCGGTGACGTGATTGCATTCGTACCAGACCATCGGTCGGTGCGCAAGACCGGCCATGGCCTGGTCGAGCAACAGCCGGTTGCTGCTGCGACTGGACACCGACACCAGCCGTTGGCCGGCCAGTTCCGTCCAGCGGATCTCGTCGCGCCGGGCCCAGTCATGGTCGCGCGGCATGGCCAGCACGTAACGTTCGCGGGTCAGGACCTGGAACTCCAGGGCCGACTCCTGGCTGCCGGTGAAACTCAAGCCGAAGTCGGCCTCGCCCCGGGCCACCGCCTCCAGCACCTGGGTGGCGTTCTCGTCGATCACATGGACCTGCACGTCGGGCAGTTCCTGGGCGAAGGCTCCGAGCACCGGCGGCAACAGGTGGTTGGCCACCGACGGCACGCAGGCGATGGTCACGCGTCCCCGGCGCCGTCGGCCCTGGTCGCCCAGGCGTTGGACCGCTTCGTCCAGACCCGTCAACGCCGAGCGCGCTTCCTGCAGGAATTCCCGTCCCGCCGCCGTCAGTTCGACGTGTCGGGTGGTGCGCTCCAGCAGCCGGACACCCAACGCCGTTTCCAGGCGCTCCACCCGCCGGCTCAAGGCCGGCGCCGACAGGTTCAAGGCCTGGGCGGCCGAACGAAAACTGGCTTCGTCCGCGGTGACGACGAAGGCCTGCAATTCCTTGAGATCGAATTTGATGCGCCGCATGCAACAATCTTTTCGTAAATTGCAATTCACAGATTATTGTCCGATGAATAGCATGGCGTCCCTTCACGGTGCCGATCCGGCGTCGAACTTTCAGAGACAACAATTCCATGCAACGACGCCCGCTCATCGCGACCGCACTCCTGGCCGCCGGTCTTCCCTTGTTCTGCAATGCCGTGCAGGCCCAGGACTTTCCCCCCAAGAAACCCGTGACCATGGTCGTCGGCTTCGCCGCCGGTGGGTCCGCCGACATCGCGGCGCGCATCATCGCCAAGCAACTGAGCCAGAACATCGGCCAGAGCGTGGTGGTGGACAACAAGCCCGGCGCGGGTGGCAATCTGGCTCATGCCCAGGTGGCCAACGGTCCCGCCGACGGGTCGGTGCTCCTGTTCGGCTCCATCGGTCCGCTGAGCATCGCGCCCCATTTCATGAAGGTGACCTACGACCCGCTCAAGGACCTCGCTCCCATCACCATGGGGGTGACCTTCCCGAACGTGCTGGTCGTTCCCGCCACCACCGGCGTCAAGACCCTGGCCGAATTCGTGGCCAAGGCCAAGCGCGAACCCGGCAAGCTGGATTACGCCTCCACCGGTCCCGGCTCGGCCGCCCATCTGGCGGGGGAACTGCTCAACGACGTGGCCAAGGTCGATACCGTGCACATTCCCTACAAGGGCGGTGCGCCCGCCCTCCAGGACGTGCTGGGCGGTCGGGTGGCAGCGTTCTATGCGGCGCCTCCGTCGGCGTTGCCCCACATCGAATCGGGCAAGCTGATTCCCCTGGCGACCACCGGCCTGACCCGTCCGGCCTACCTGCCCAACGTGCCCACCGTGGCCGAGACCTTCCCGGGCTTCAACGCGACCAACTGGTATGCCTTCGTGGCCTCGGCCAAGACGCCCAAGCCCTTGCTCGACCGCTGGAACACCGAGATCGTCAAGGTGCTCAACACGCCGGACGTGCGCGAGAACCTGCTCAAGCACGGCCAGACCGCGGACCCCACCAGCCGCGAGGAACTGGGCAAGTTCATCGCGGCGGAAAACACCAAGTGGGGCCGCATCATTCGCGAACGCAAGATCACGGCCGATTGAGCGGGACCGCGGCGAAATCGAAGGAAACGGTCTCCGTCGGATCGAGACGGAGACGACTCGTCGAGGCGGGATTCCACCGGGCACGCACCCCGGCACTTGATCGATGGCGGGCATCGGCTCGAAGGATCGGTGCGCCGCTCCTGACCGCCCGCGCGCCGGCACCGTCGCGCCCAGGGCCGTCGGCTGACTCTCGATCCCAAGACCACGGATCCGCTCCTTGACGATCTCGGCCGACGCCGAGCGGTGCCGGAGCGCCTCGCGCGCAGGGGGTTCGACCACCGGACGGGCCAGGATCGCCAGGGCATCGCGGATGCCGCAGCCGCAGCCGCAGTGCGTCCAGGCGCCGGCGTCGATCGGCACGGCGTCGACAGCGTCGATTTCGCGCTCCCGCGCGTGCAGCCGTGTGTCGACCTCGGCCGGCATGGGCCTGCCGTGTCGCGGTGGATCACGCTGGCCGGACATGCACCGTGCGCGTGTCGGACCCGGATGAGGCGTCGTTCGCCCGACCTTCACGCAGCGGGAGTCGACCTCCCCAATGCAGTGGATGCACGTGCTTCGGCGAAGTACAACCATGACGGGCCTTCCTTCACGAGGATCCGAACGTGCCCACGCCGCTGCATTCCCATGCCGGGATCGGCCATGGTGCCGAGTCGCAGGAGACGATCATGACGTCATCGAACGACCCAGGGTGTCGTGTCCGCCCATCCGTTCGGGCGTGCACCGGGGCGGTTCTGGCCGTGGTGGCCCTCGTCATGGGCGGGTGTGGGGGTGGCGATGGAGGGGGCGGCACCGCCTTCCCACCCTCGTCCGGTGCCGGCGACGTGAAGATCGTCGACGCAGGCGCCAATGCCGTGTCGAGCTGGAGCGAGATCGCCATCGACACCATCAACGTGCCGGCCGCCGCCACCGGGACGTCGGCCGAGCGCCGTCCCATCGATTCGGTCGATCTGGCCACCGTGCATATCGCCATCTACGATGCACTGATGGCGATCACCGGCACCCACCGGCCCTACTACGTGGCGCGGGTCGTGGGTGCGGACGAGGGCGAGGTGTCGCAGCGTGCCGCAGTCGGCGCGGCCGCCCATGGCGTTCTCAAGGGTCTGTATCCCGCGCGCACGGCACGGTATCAGTCGGCCTATGTCGAGTTCGTCGACGCCATCCCGGAGGACGCAGCCAAGACGCGGGGACTCGCGCTCGGTGCGGAGGTGGCTGCGGGCGTGCTGGCGGCGCGCGCCGACGATGGGCGTTCGGTGGTGCTCGCGCCCTATGTGCCGGGCAGCGCACCGGGCCGCTTCCGGGGCGTCGATCCCATCAACCGCTTCCTGCCTTCGGTCAAGCCCTTCGCACTGATCGGCGCGGCCCAGTTCAGGCCCCCTGCGCCCCATGCGCTCGATTCGGTCGCCTATGCGCAGGACCTGCGGGAGACGCGTTCCCTGGGCGCGGCAGTGGACAGCCCGCGCACGCCCGCGCAACGCGAGATTGCGCAATTCCATACCGAACCGCCGTTCCGTTTCTGGCCCCGCAACATCCGCCGCTTCGCACGCACCGATCGCAGCCTGGCCGATCAGGCGCGCCTGCTGGCGATGATCCACGTGGCGCAGGCCGATTCGACGATCGCGTGTTTCGAAGCCAAGTACTTCTACGAGTCCTGGCGTCCGACGAGCGCGATCACGCTGGCCGACCTCGACGGCAATCCCGTCACCGATCCCGATCCGGGCTGGGCGCCGGTGGTGCCGACCCCCAATCATCCCGAGTACCCGGCAGCGCATGCCTGCAACGCAGCTGCCATCGCCGGAGCCATCCGACGCTTCTTCGGCACCGACAGGGTCGACCATGTTTTCGACAGCACGGTCACGGGCACGACACATGCCTTCACGACGATGCGAGGCTTGGTCGAAGAGGTCCGGGAGGCCCGCATCTACGGTGGGATGCACTTCCGCCATGCGATGGTGCGCGGAGAAGAACTCGGTGAGCACGTCGCGCAATGGGTGATGGCTCATCGCTTCCAGCAGAACCCATGACGCCCGCTGGACGCGATCGGACTGTTTTCCCCCGGAACGGCCGGATGACCCCATCGGCGGTCCACGGAATCGAAGATCTGCGCGACGTGTCGAAGGACAGAGTTCGTTCCGTCCTGATGGCGGCGCGCGCCACGATGCTTTTCCGACGCTTTCTGCTCCCGCGCCTCGTGCCGCGGGAGGGAACGTGGACGATGAACAGGCCGGTGGTGAGCTTCAGGTACTCCATCATGGCCGGCACGCCGCCCCCGCCGGTCCGGTCGTCCACGACCAGGGGCACGCCGAGGATCGCGGGTCGGCTCGTCGGCCAGGGCGCGCCCGACGACGTCGGAGAAGCGGCGGTGCCCGGTGCGCTTCCGGTATCGACGGGCCGTGGGTGGTCGTCAGGCCAGGGTCTTGAACATGGTCCGTCGGGTGTGGGTGAAATGCGGCCGCACCCGGCTGCTCCACGCGGTGCCGCGCACCGCCAGCCAGGGCGGCGAACCCAGGGTCTCGGGGCTGACCAGGTCGTAGCAGGCCAGCGAGAGCGGGCCGTGGTCGTGGTTGAGCAGGCGCGCGGCGTGGACGCTGCCGGGCACCGAGGCCAGACCCGGCATGTGCTCGGTGTCGTACCAGCGCATCAGTTCGTCCTGCCAGCCGGCCGCGGGGTCCATCTCGACCACGTAGTGCCAGGCCGGTTCGGCGCCCCGACTGGCGCCGGCCAGCGCGAAGGCCAGCGCCAGCCGCGACACGCGCGGCCCGGCCTCCGGCGGCAGTACCGCGGTCAGGGCCGCCAGCGCCGGTGCCAGATCGGCGGCTTCCAGCTGCCGGCGCTGCGGCAGCGCCAGGTAGGCGTACGCGTCGCCGGTCGTGGGCGACCACGCCGCGCGCCGCAGCCGGGCGCCGGGCCATGCGGCGACGGCCGCGGCGCAGGCGGTCGTCCAGGTTGCCGATGCGCCCTCGTCGAGCCGGGCCTGCAGCAGGATCTGGTCGGTGTCGCGTCTTGTCATGTCGCCGTCCCTCAGTGGCCGATCCGCAGTGCCACCAGGAACCGCGACACCATGTTGTAGGCCGCCACGGTGGCGGTCAGATCGACGAGGGCCTGGCCGAGGAAATGCGCCTGCACGCGGGTGAACAATTCGTCGGGCACCTCGACGTCGCGGGTCATGGTGTCGGCGTATTCCAAGGCCACCGCCTCGGCCGGACTCAACCCGGCGTCGGTGGGCAGGCGCGGTGAACGCAGGGCGTCGATGGTGGCCTGCGCCACGCCGCCCGCCAGGGCATGGGGCACGTGGGCCTCGAACTCGTAGGGCGCGCGGTTGATCACGGCCACCCGCAGGATGAGCATCTCGCGCAGTCCGGCCGGCAGGCTGTTGTGATTGCGGATGGACGACAGCATCTGCTCCCAGCCGTGCGCCACGGGGGGGCTGTTGAGCAGCACTTGGTAGAGCAGCGAGATGCGGCCGCGGGCGCCCTGGATCCGTGCTTCCAGAGCGGCCGTTTCTGGACGGGTGCCGGGTTCGATGGCCGGGATGCGCATGAGATTCCTCCTCGCGTTGCGGATGCGTCAGTCGGGCTTGATGTTCTTGGCCTTGACGATGCGGCCCCACTTGTCGCCGTCCTTCTTCAGCAGCGCGGCCAATTCGGCGGGCGTCGAGGCCGCGGGTTCGGCGCCCGAGGCTAGCAGGCGGCTGCGCACGCCTTCATCGGCCAACGTCGTGCGCAGCGCCGCGCTCACCTTCTCGATCTCGGCGGCGGGCACCGACCTGCCGGCGAACACGGCATACCAGTTGTCGGAGTCGACGCCGGCGATGCCCATTTCCTTGAACGTCTTCACGTCGGGCAGCAGGGGATTGCGTTTGTCGGCGGCGACGCCGATCGGCTTGAGCTTGCCGCCCTTGATGAAGCTCACCAGGCCGGGGATGTCGCCGAAGAAGCCGTCGACGTGGCCGGCGATCACGTCGGTGATGGCTGGCGCCGCCCCCTTGTAGGGGACGTGCAGCAACGGCACCTTGGCGGCGTCCGAGAGCAATTCCATGGCCAGGTGCGGCACGCTGCCGGTGCCCGAGGACGCCAAGGTCAGCGGTCGCCTGGCCTTGGCCGCCGCGGCCACGAACTCGGCACCGGTGTCGTACGGCGCGTTGGCGGGCACCACCAGCACCTCCACGTTGCGCACCACCAGGGCCACGGGCTGCAGGTCCTTCTGCATGTCGTAGGCCAGCTTCTCGTACAGCGCGGGATTGATGGCGACCGCGCCGACGCTGGTCAGCCAGAGCGTGTCGCCGTGGGGTGCGGCATGGGCGACGTACTCGGCCGCGATGGCGCCGTTGCCCCCGGCCTTGTTCTCGACGATGACCTGCTGGCCGAGTTCCTTGCCAAGCCTTTCGGCCACGGTGCGCGCCACGAAATCGACCGGTCCGCCCGGCGGGAAGGCGACCACCAGGCGGGTCACCTTGCCGCCCTGTGCCCAGGCGGCGGGTGCGGCCAGGCAAACGGCCGCCACCAGGCCGAGGACGCAGCGGCGCACGAGAGAGGGGGTGTTCACGATGTCGGTCTCCTGATTGTTCGAGAAAGGGTCGTCTCAGCCGCAGCGCACGGACATGCCGCCATCGACCACCAGTTCCGTCCCGGTGATGAACCGGGCCTCGTCCGAGGCCAGGAACAGCGCCGCCGCCGCCGTGTCGCGGCCGTCGCCCATGAAGGGCAGCGGGATGCGTGCCTGGCGCTGTGCCAGCAGGGCCTGCACGTCGCCGCCGGCGCGCTGTCCGGCCAGCCGCACCTCGACCATCGGCGTGTGCAGTTGCCCCGGCACCACGGTGTTGCAGCGGATGTTGCGATCGGCGTACTGCACCGCCAGCACCCGCGAGAACTGGATCACCGCGGCCTTGGTCGCGGCGTAGGCCACCTGCGCCGCGCCGGTCCAGCGCAGGCCCGAGGTCGACGACATGTTGACGATCGCGCCCGCGCCCTGGCGCTCCATCAGCGGCAGCACGTGCTTGCAGCCGAGGAACACGCTCTTCAGGTTATGGTCCACCTGGGCGTCCCACACCTCCTCGGGCATGTCGACCGGCCCGCCTTTGGCCGAGCCGCCCACGTTGTTGACCAGCACGTCGATGCGGCCGAAGCGCTCGGCGCACCGCGCCACCGCGGCGGCGATGGAGGCGCTGTCGGTCGCATCGCACCGGCAGGTCACCAGGGTGCCGCCGGCGGCGGCCACCCGCTCGGCGGTCTCGACCAGGCGCTCCGGATCGCGATCGGTGGCGAACACCAGCGCGCCCTCCTCGGCGAATCGCACGGCGATGGCCCGGCCGTTGCCCCAGCCCGGGCCGACCGAGCCGGCACCGCTGACGAAGGCCACGCGGTCCTTGAGCCGTCCGGCCGGGTTGTAATTGAACGTTGTCTCTTCGCTCATCGGGTTCGTCCTCACTCTGCGAATCGGTAGAACGCCGCCGGGTTGTCGACCAGCAGGCGCTGCCGCAGCCCGGCGTCGGGCGCGATGTCCGGCAGCAGTTCGACCAGCGCCGCGTCGTCGGGCACATGGGTGTGGTTGGGATGCGGCCAGTCGCTGCCCCACAGGCAGCGGTCGGCGAAGGATTCGACCAGCCGGCGCGCCAGGGCCACGCCCTGCGGGTAGGTGCCGGCGGTGGCGATGCGGTCCACCCCGCTCACCTTCACCCGGAACAGCGGGTTGGCCATCAGGCGGCAGAGGCCCGCGAAATCCGCGTGGTCCGGACCCCGCGCGGCATCGACCCGGCCCATGTGGTCGATCACCACCGGCACCGCGCTGCGCGCCAGCGCGGCCCCCACGGTGTGCACCAACGCGCTTTCGAAATGCACCTGCAGGTGCATGCCCAGCGGGGCCAGCCGGCGGGTCAGCGCCAGCACGTCGTCCAGCGGCGTGCCGGGCAGGTGCGCCATGAAGTTGAAGCGTACGCCGCGGAAACCGGCCGCCGCCAGCCGGGCGAGCTCGGCGTCGGGGACCGAGGCCGGCACCAGGGCGACGCCCAGGTAGCGCCCGCCGCCCGCGGCGATGGCGTCCTCGACGACCCGGTTGTCCATGCCATGCACGGCCGACTGCACGATCACGCAGCGCGCGATGCCCAGCAGGCGGTGCAGCGCGAACAAGGTCTCCTTGGGCGCATCCGCGGGCGTGAAGCCGCGTCCTTCCGCGTACGGAAAACGCGCCGCCGGACCGAACACGTGCACGTGGCTGTCGCAGCTCAGCGGCGGCGGCGTGAAGCCCGGGGCCCTGGGTTCGGGGTCGTAGGTGAGGATGTCGGGCATGGCTCCATTGTCTGGTCGCGAGGGCCGCGGAACCATCGATCGACCCGATAGCAGCTATCCGTCGATCGCATGCCTAATGCGGGCTCCACTCAGGGAAAATCCATGGATCTCACCCGCCTGCGCTACTTCGTCGCGGTGGTCGAAAGCGGCAGCTTCAGCCGGGCCGCCGCGACCTTGCATCTGTCCCAGCCGGCACTCAGCCGGCAGGTGCTGCTGCTCGAAGAGGAAGTCGGCCAGCGGCTGCTGGTGCGCAACGGGCGCGGGGCGTCGGCCAACGAAGCCGGGCTGGCGCTGCTGGCCCACGCGCGCGGCATCTTCGAACTGGCCGACAAGGCCCGGGCCGACATGCGGGAACGCCAGTCGAGCCCGCGCGGCCAGGTCACGGTGGGCCTGCCGCCGCGCGTGGCGCAGGTGCTGACGGCCGATCTGGTGCAGCGGTTCCGGGAGCAGTATCCGGAGGCGACGGTGACGATCGTCGAGTCGCTCAGCATCCGTCTGCGCGAGTGGCTGGTGGCCGGAACGCTGGACATGGCGATCCTGTTCGATCCGCCGACCTCTCCGCAGCTGACCGAGGAAACCTTGGGCCGCGAGCCGCTGCTGCTGTTCGGGCCCCGACCCCTGCCCCGGCGCATGAAGCTCGCCGAACTGAGCGCCGTGCCCCTGGTCATGCCCAGCGGCCCCAACGCCCTGCGTCGCCTGCTGGAGGCGCACACGCGGCCGCGCGGTCTGGCGCTCGACATCGTCGCGGAGGTCGATTCGGTGTTGACCGTGCTGTCGCTGGTGGCGCGGGGGGTGGCGCACACCGTGCTGCCGGCCAGTGCGCGACGGCTCTGGACCTACCCTCAGACGCTGCACGAGGCCGCGATCGTGTCGCCGGCGATGCGCAACCGCGTCGTGCTGGCGATCCCTCGCGCACGGCCCGCCACCAGGCCGCAGCGGCTGGCGGCCGAACTGCTGCGCTCGCTCGCGTTGGAACAGTATGGCGGATAGGGGCGCAGCCGATCGCACGAGGACGTGCTGTCCGAGCCGGCCGTGCTCGACATCCCGCCGATGCCGCCGTCGACGACAAGGGTCGACGTGTCGCCGAGTCCCGACTCGCCCGAGCTGCCCGACCTCGACAGCGGGCGGTTCCGCCGCAAGGCGCGCGAGCCTCGTCGAAGCGGGTCGGTCCGCGCGGCATCCTGACGGGAGGCGCCGGCGCTCGAGGTCGGGTCCTTGCTCCGACTCTACATTTCGATAAAAATTGAACGATGGAAGAAAACGCCGCTGTCAAAGCGCTGGCCGCCTTGGCGCAACCCAGCCGCCTGCGCGTCTTTCGCGCGCTGGTGGAGGTGGGGTCGGACGGTCTGACGCCCGGCGCCCTGAGCGAGATGCTGGAACTGCCTGCCACCAGCTTGTCGTTTCACCTGAAGGAACTGGTGAACGCGAACCTGGCGGTGCAACGACGCCAGGGACGTAATCTGGTCTATCGGGCGTCCTATGACCAGATGAATCTGCTTCTGACCTATCTCACGGAAAATTGCTGTCGAGGCCAGGCGTGTGCGGTGAGCACGACCGCCACCTGTGCTTGCTGACCGTCTCCGATCGCATGCGTGGACGATCCGACGGACGGTCGCGTCGACGCGACACCACATTTCGACCCACGACGAGAACCGACCCGATGCTCAACGTATACCTCGTCGACGACGATCGCCATGTCGTGAACGCCATGACCGAATTGCTCGAAGATCTGCCGGACGTCCACGTGGTGGGGCATGCGCAGAGCGAGGGCGACGCCGTGGATTGGCTTCTCGAGAATCGGTCCAAATGGCATCTGGCGATCGTCGATCTCGCGCTGGGACCGGGCAATGGTTTGCAGGTCCTCAGCGCCTGCAGGGTCCGGCAGTCGAATCAGAAGGTCGTTGTCCTGAGCAACCACCTCAATGCGGCCGCGCGGCGGCGATGTGCCGCGATGGGTGCGGATGCGGCGTTCATGAAGGATTTGGAGATCGGTCTCATACTGAAATATTGCAGCGCCGCAGCCAGATCGTGACCTTTCCGCTCTCCGTCGTCGCGCCGCCACCGAGCAGCGGCCGGTCGACCCGGGGGCGTCCTGGACGACGTGCTCGCCGGTCGGGATCGACACGTCGAGTCGATCGGAAATGGCGGGCCACCGACAGGCGCAGCATGTTCTGCACCGATCGATCGACCTGGGGTCCCTTGCCGCCCTGACCGACCACGCGGGCCGGTCGTATCCCAGGGAGAGTCCGGTCCTGCGAACGAAACGGCCGTCATCGCGCCGGTCGAGGCGGCGACGACGATGCTCAGGCGGTTTCGCCGCCAAGGATGCGATGCGCCGGGAGCCAGCCCGGGGCGCGACGCGGCGCGCCGCCGGGCCGACAGGCGCTGTCATGGACCGTGTCGCGGAAGACGCGACGACGCCATCCGTTTTCCTACATCCGAGGCCGTGGCGATTGCGCCTAATGCGACGCTCTCCATCGAAGGAAGCAAAAATGGATTCCATCCATCGAAACCAGCCCGAAGACACCCATGCCGACCTCTCGGGGACCGAAGCCGCCCGACGGATCCAGGACATGAGCGAGGACGCGCAATCGTGCTTCTTCTGCACCAGCGCCACGACGGGCGAGACGCAGGGCATCAGGCCCATGAGCGTCGAGAAGGCCGACGACGCGGGCAACCTCTGGTTCCTGAGCGCCTCGGACAGCCACAAGAATCGCGAGATCGAGGCCGATCCCAAGGTGAGGCTCTTCTTCCAGGGCGGCAAGCACGCCGGCTTCCTGACCTTGGAGGGCCACGCCACCATCGGTCGCGACCCGGCGCGTATCGACGAGCTGTGGAGTCCGATCATGAAGACGTGGTTCACCGAGGGCAAGGACGACCCCCGCATCACGGTGATCAAGGTGGCGCCGACCGGCGGCTACTACTGGGACAACAAGCACGGCGGCCTCGTCGCGGCCACCAAGATGGTCATCGGCGCGGCCATCGGCAAGACGCTGGACGATTCGATCGAAGGCCGGCTCAAGCCCTGACCGGTCCGGTCGGGGGCGGCCGGGCGGCGTCGATCACAAGGGCGTCGCCGGAGCCTGCGCACCCGCCATGAATTCCGGGCCCGCGAGCGCTTGCGCCGGGTAGCCGCGGTTCACGTCGAGGCCGGTGATCCGCCAGTCGTGGGCTGGCAGTGCGATCGGATGCACCACGCGCTCGAACGAGCGCATCGGCCACGTCACGCCGAAGCGCTGCTGGTGTTCGAACGTGTCGACTTCGGCCACCGCGCCCCGGGTGTTGCCGAAGCCCTCGAGCGTGAATCGCAGCCGCCGGGCGATGCGGTCGGCGCGGTCCACGCAGAGCGCCACGCGGTCGGAACGCACCTGTCCCAGGCCCGGCGTCATCCACACCTCGACCACGTCGCACAGCCGTCCGTCCACACGCTCGGTGCCCGCCCGCTTCGCGGGCAGGCCGCGATCCACGAGCCACAGCGGA
This sequence comes from Variovorax sp. PvP013, assembly GCF_050435945.1. Lineage (NCBI taxonomy): Bacteria > Pseudomonadati > Pseudomonadota > Betaproteobacteria > Burkholderiales > Comamonadaceae > Variovorax > Variovorax sp. PvP013. The sequence goes on along the minus strand of NZ_JBNDLF010000007.1, from coordinate 83,640 downwards.
CCGAGCAGGAACAGTCCGTAGGCCTCGGCCACCAGCGCCGCGGCCTGCTGCGCCGCCGGGTCCGGGCTGCGGACCCCGTTGAACCAGACGGCGACGTCGCCGCGATCCTCGTCGGACCCGCTGCCACGCCGCCAGGCGACCTGCTTGCGACCGCGGGGACCGGTGTAGGCCTGCCCGGACACGCCGAGCCGGGGCATCAGCCGCTCCTGCGAGCGGCCCCTGAAACCGGTGTCGGTGACCTCGGGCTGGATGCGGCCGATCAACGGACGCCACTCGCCTTCGTAGGCGATGTTGATGTCGGTGAGTTCGCGGTAGGCCGGCAGGCCGTGCGCCTCGGCGCTGTCGCGCAGGACCTGCGCCGCGTCGGGGTCGCCGGGCGGCGCCGCGACCAGGGGCAGCGGCGAACTGCAGCCGGCGAGCGCGACCGGCAGCGCGAGGGCGCCCAGCAGGGCGCGGCGTGTCATCAGGGGTGTCGGCACGATGGGTCCTTCGGAAATGGGGATGTCGTGTGGAATCGGTCCACGGCATCGATCATGCCCATTGCCGGGCGCGACGGTGCGCGGCGCCCGGCACGCTTGCCGGCCTCCATAGCGACGGTTGACCAAATTCGAAGCCCCGGCGGGTCGGGCGCCGATAGCATCGATCGCAGGCGACGCGCCGCGTGCATCCGGGCACGCGCGACGTTCCAGGATCGAGACAAGGAATCCGCAGCATGACCCAGACCTTCACCAAACGACTCGGCATCCTCCGCAAGAAGGACGGCATCTCGCACGAGGAATTCGTCGACCACTGGCTGAAGAAGCACGCCGCGCTGTGCAAGCAGCTCCCGGGCCTGCGCCGCTACTCGATCAACCTGGTCGACCGGGCGCGCTTCCCCAAGTTCGGCTACGACGGCTTCTCCGAACTCTGGTTCGACTCCGAGGAGATGCTGGTGGCCGCGTTCGCCAGCCCCGAGGGCAAGACGCTGCTGGCCGACCTGCCCAACTTCGCCGGCGACATCGATCCGATCATCTCGGTCGAGACGCCCATCCTCTGGCCTTGAGCGGCGTCGCGCCGAGGCACGGCCCGCACCGCCCGATGGCGCCCACGCCCGCCCGCACCGGCCGGTCGTCGGAGGCCTGATGGACCGCTCGACACGCCGGGCGCTGTTCGGCACCCTGGAGACCGAGCCGCCGGTGATCCCCCTGCGCGCCGGCCCGCTGGCGCTGCGCCTGCAGGGCACGCGGCTGCTGGCCGTGGAGGCCGCCGGGCACGAGGTCTGGCACGGCGTCGCGCTGCTGTACCGCGATCCCGGCTGGGGCACGCCCGAGCCGGTGGTGGACGATTGCGATTGCCGCCGCGAGGAGGACGGCTTCGCGGTCGACATCCGGGCCCACGTGCCCTCGACGCCCGTGATCGACCTGCGCATCCGCATCGTCGGCGACGCCTCGGGGCGCGTGCGCTACGAGGGCACCGCCGTGCCGCGCGGCGACATCGCCACGCAGCGCACCGGCATCGTCGTCATGCACCCGATGTCGGCCATGGGAGGCGCGGTGGAGATCGGGCACGACGACGGCCGCGTCAGCCGGTCGAGCCTGCCGCGCCGGGTGCCGCCCTGGCCGCCCTTCACACTGGTGCGCTCGGTGCGGCACGCGTTCGCCGACGGCGCCTGGGCGACCTGCCGGCTGTCGGGCGACGTCTTCGAATTCGAGGACCAGCGCAACAACGCCGACGCGTCCTTCAAGACCTACGGCCGCTCCAACGCGATGCCGCGGCCGTACCGCCTGCGCGCCGGCGTCGCCGTCACCCAGGCGGCGGAGTTCGCGCTCGATCGCGTGCCCGCGCGGCCGCTGCGGCGACCCGCGCCGTCGATCGCCCTCGACGCGGCGCTCGACCGGGCGCCGGTGGTGGGCGTCGGCCTGGGACCCGAGGACCTGCGCGACGTGCCGCGGCTGCGCGCGCGGGTGGCGGCGCTGGCGCCGATCCCGCTGCACCTGGTGCTCGACACGGTCCACGACGTGGTCGATCTCGACGCGCTCGCGCGCTGCGTGGCCGCCAGCGGCCGGCCGCTGCGGCTGGACGTGCGCGAGGCCGGCGCGCCGGGGGACGCCGCCTTCGACGACTTCGCCGCGCTCGCCGGCCGCCTGCGCGCCGCCGGCATCCCCACGGACGCCGTCGCCGCGTTCCCGGGCGATGCCCTCACCGTCGCCGCGCTGCGCGGGGCCTTTCCCGGCGCCGCGGTCGGCGGCGGCACGCCGCATTTCTTCGCCCAGGTCAACCGGGTGGAGGACCTCGGGCCGGTGGACTTCCTGAGCTTCACCGTGAGCGCCATCGTGCACGGGGCCGACGACGCATCGCCGATGCAGGGCCTCCGGTGCCTGCCGTCGCTGGTCGAGACCCTGCGCGACCGCTGGCCGGGACCGGGCGTGCGGGTCGGGCCGAGCGGCATCGCGGCGCCGCGCAGCCCGCTGGGCGCCCAGCCGGATTCGGACGGCACGCGCCGCATCGCGCTGGCGCGGCACGATCCGCGCAGCGGCGCGCTCTACGGCGCCGCCTGGCTGGTCGGCCACCTGGGCGGCCTGGCGTCGTGCGGCGTCCAGGCGGCGAGCGTCCGGGGGCTGGGCGAGCGCGACGGACTGTTCGCGGCGGGGGAGGGCGCCGACGCCGCGCCGACGCCGGCGGGATGGGTGCTGCACGAGCTCGCCGGCCTCGCGGGAGTGCGCGCGGTGCGGCTGTCGCGACCGGACGCGACGGCGGCGCTCGCCTTCCGCCGCGCCGGCGGCGAGGACGTCGTGCTGGTCGCCAACCTCGGCGCCGCACCGCTGCGGCTGGACGTGCGGGGCCTGCCCGAAGGCGAATCGCATGCGATCGACGCGGGTTCGTGGACGTCCTGCCGCGACGGACTCAGCGCTAACCCCTGGAGGCCGTTGCCGCCGCAGGACGGACACTGGCGGCTGCCGGCGTACGCCGTCGCACGGTACGTCGCGCGCCACGGCGCCTGACCCAGGCTTCACGGTCGCCGAACCCCTCAGGAGACAACGTGCTTCCCGACATCGATTCGCTGGCCCTCTTCGTCCGGGCGGCCGAGTTGCGCAGCCTCACCAAGGCGGCGGAGGCGTCCCACATCGGTCTGGCGGCGGCCAGCCGGCGCATGGCGCTGCTGGAGCATCGCTTCAGGACGCCGCTGCTCGAGCGGTCCTCGCGCGGCGTCGACCTGACGCCGGCGGGCGCGTCGCTGCTGCCGCACGCCAAGGCCCTGCTGATCGGCATCAACCAGATGCAGGCCGAGATGAGCGACCACGCGCTCGGCCACAAGGGCGCGTTGCGCATCCTCGCCAACACCTCCGTCATGACCGAATCGCTGCCGGAGGACCTGGCCGGCTTCGGTCGGCAGAACCCGGACGTCCGCCTGGTGATCGAGGAGCGCTGGAGCGGGGAGATCGTCCGCGCGCTCCTGGCCGCCGAGGGCGACGTGGGCATCGTCGTCGAGGGCATCCCCACCGACGGCCTGACGACCCACCCCTACGCCACCGACCGCATCGGGGTCGTCATGCCGGCCGACCATCCGCTGGCGCGCGCGCCGGACATGCGTTTCGTCGACGTGCTCGACGAGGACCTCGTCGCGCTGGAGAGCGGCTCGTCGATGATGCGACTGCTCGCCCAGCAGGCCGTGATCGCCGAGCGCACGCTGCAGCTGCGCGTCGAGGTCCGGGGCTTCGAGGCCGTCTGCCGGATGGTGCAGGCCGGCCTGGGCATCGGGCTGCTGCCCTACCAGGCCGCCAACGTGCTGGTCGGCGGCCTCGGCCTGGCGGTGCGGCCGCTGACCGAGGAGTGGGCCGAGCGGCGCATGCTCATCTGCGTGAAGAGCGACCGCGTCGCCAATCACTCGATCGCCAAGCTGCTGGCCTACCTCGTGGAAGCCCGCGCGGCGTGACGCCGCGGGCGCGAGGCCCGCTCAGGGCTGCGCCGTGCCCTCGACCACGATCAGGCGCGACGCCGCCGCGCGCTGGCGCATCCGCCGGGCCGGTTCGTACTCCGGCGAATCGACCCAGGCCCGCGCCTGCTCGACGCTCGGAAACTCGATGATGACGATCCGCGCGGGCGACCAGTCGCCCTCGATCGGCTCGACCCGGCCGCCGCGCGCGAGGAACCGGCCGCCGTAGCGCGCCACCGTGGCGGGCGACAGCTGCTTGTAGTCCTCCAGCAGCGCGGGGTCGGTGACGACCATGTCGTTGATGACGTAGGCGACCATCCCCGTTTCTCCGGTTCAGGCCTTCGCCGTCGCGGCCGTCTGCTGCTGCGGCTGCTGGCGCACCTCGATGCCGAGCTGCTCCTCGCGGATCTTCATCAGCACCGCCGTGTCGCGGTCGCCGAGCTTGCGGCCGATGGCCTGTTCCATGGTGCGCTGCGCCGCGCGGCCGACCTCGGCGGTGAAGCCCTGCTGCTCGGCGAGCTCGCAGGCCAGCCGGACGTCCTTGCAGGCCAGGCGCACCGCGAAGCCGGGGCTGTCGTCGCCGAGGAAGGCCTTCTTCGGCATCGCGACGGCGAACTGCTGGTTCCAGGCCATGGTGGTGCGCATCACCTCCTGCATGAGTTCCAGCGTGAGGCCGGCCTTGATGCCGATGGCCAGCGCCTCGGTGTTGGCCACCATGATGGTCGTGGCCAGGAGGTTGTTGGTGATCTTCATGGCGTGGCCGGTGCCGGGGCCGCCGCACAGGTAGGTGTCGGTGCCCATGCACTTGAGCACCGGCATCGCGCGGTCGATCGTCTCCGGCAGGCCGCCGACCATCAGCGTGAGCGTGCCGGTGACGGCGTGCTCGCTGGTCTTGCCCACGGGCGAGTCGACCAGGTCCATGCCGCGCGCGCGCAGGGCGTCGCCCACGCGGCGCGAGGTGTTGGGATCGATGGTGCTCATCTCGACGACGATGCCGCCCGGGCGCAGGCCCTCGGCCACGCCGTCCTTGCCCAGGACGACCTGCTCGACGTGCTGCGGCTCCGGCAGCATCGTCACGACGATGTCGCTGGCCGCGCCGACCTCGCGCGGCGTGGCGACGGCCTTCGCGCCGGCCTCCACCAGGGCGGCGACGGCCGTGGCGCTGGTGTCGTGGACCGTGAGTTCGTGGCCGCCCTTGAGGATGTTGCGTGCCATGGGGGCGCCCATGACGCCCAGACCGATGAATCCGACCTTCATTGCTTTGCTCCTAGGAAAAAAAGGACGGGCGCCGGTTCAGGTGCGCTCGGTCCACTGGTTGATCTCCCACACCGGGCGGCCGCGCAGGTCGGCGGTGTCGGCGCGGGTGAATTCGGCGGCGGCGGGCTTGCCGCCGAGCTTGTCGTAGGCCTGCCTGATCAGCGGCGCGGTGCGGCCGAACGACGCCTTGACCTGGTCCCACTGCAGGGGCTTCTGGATGACCTTGTTCTCGGCCATGAACTTGGAGGTCTCCAGCACCGCGCGCGCGTCGTTCTCGGTCGGCCAGGACCAGCCGCGCGCGAACAGCACGTCGTCCTTGACGACCTTGGCGCCGGCCTCGGCGTCGAGCTTCCAGTAGTCCCTGACGAGCTGCGAGACCGCGCCGGCGTCCATCGCGCTGAGCGCGGCGACGGCGTCCTGCTGCGCCACCAGGAAGGCGACCACGGCCTGCGGATGCTGCTCGATCAGGCCGTTGCGCCCGATCCAGAACGAGCGGTGCAGGTAGTAGCCGTCGGGGTAGAAGGGCGACTTCCTCACGCTGGGCAGGAGGTGCCCGGCGCCCTTGCCGGCCGGGCCGTCGTAGTGGTCCTCGGTGTAGCCGAAGGAGTTGGCGATGGCCACCGTGCCGCCGGCCTGCGCCGCCAGGTAGGCCGGGTAGATGGTGCAGGTGGCGTCCACGCCGTTGGGCACCGACGCCGCCTGCGCGTGCGTGGGCATGTTGACGAAGCGGATGCCGGTCTCCTTGATGTCGTTGGCGCCCAGCTCGATGCGCAGCATCTGGAACAGCGCGCTCTGCGGATCGCCGCCCAGCGACACGCCCACCGTCTTGCCCTTGAGGTCCTGCAGGTTGCGGATCGGCGAGCCCTGGCGCGTGGTGACCAGGAAGCGCAGGTGGCCCTCGCCCACCACCAGCAGGCTGATGGGCAGGCCGCTGGCGAGTCCGCGCGTGATCGGCGTGTTGCCCCACATGCCGATGTCGAGGTTGTTGCCGACCATGGCCTCGACCATCGGCAGCGCCGTGGGGTACTCGCGCCAGTCGACCGTGAGGTCGTAGCCGTACTCGGCGGCGCGCTTCTCCAGCAGCTTGTTGTTGATCATGTACTGGGTCATGGGCGAGTTGCCCGCGGCCCAGGGAATGCGCCCGATCGACACCTTCAGCGCGCGGCGCGAGCCCTGCGCGCGCACGAACGCGGGCATGGCGAGCGAGGCGCCCGCCAGCGACGCGCCCAGGATCAGCCGACGCCGGCTCGGGAGCAATGAAAGATCGTTCACGGAGGTCTCCTTGGGGTTCTCTGGGGCGGTGACGGGTTCGGAGCGCGACGGCGCTCAGTGGGACGCGGCGGCGGTGGCCGGCTGCGCGTCGGCGCCGCCGATCGCGCGGTAGGCCTCGTCGCGGATGAGCGACCAGATCTGCTCGACCAGCCGGCCGAAGTCCGGGTCGCCGCGCGAGGTCTCGTCGCGCGGCCGGGGCAGGGGCACGTCCAGGACCGCGCGCACGCGGCCCGGGTGGCTGCTCATCACCACCACGCGGTCGGCCAGGAAGACGGCCTCCTCGATGTCGTGCGTGATGAAGACGGCGGTCCTGCGTTCCGCGCGGGGCCGGGTCTGGCCCCAGATGCGCAGCAGCTCGATCTGCAGGATCAGCCGGGTCTGCGCGTCCAGCGCGCCGAGCGGCTCGTCCATCAGCAGCACGTCGGGGCCGTTGGCCAGCAGGCGCGCGAGCGCGACCCGCTGGCGCATGCCGCCGGAGAGCTGGTGCGGGTACTTCCTCTCCGACCCCTTCAGGCCCACCAGGTCGATGAAGTGGCGCACGCGCTCCTCGCGCTCGACGGTGCTCAGCCCGTGGCCCGGCGTGCCGTGGAACAGGCCGAAGCCGACGTTCTGCTGCACCGTCTGCCACGGCATGAGCGCGTAGTCCTGGAACATGACGCCGCGGTCGGCGCCCGGTCCGGCGATCGGGGCGCCGTCCTTCTCCAGCACGCCGGCGGTCGGGCGGTCCAGTCCCGCGATCATGTTGAGCACGGTGGACTTGCCGCAGCCCGAGGGGCCGACGATGCAGACGAATTCGCCGGCCTCGATGTCCAGCGTGACGTCCGCCACGGCGAGCGTGGCCTGCCGGGTGCGCGGCGCGACGAAGCTCTTGGTCACGCCGGCGAGGCGCAGCTTGCGCAGGGGGGTCGCGGGATCGCTCATGTCATTGCCTCCAGGGAACGAGCCGCGGCTCGAGGGCGCGGAAGACGCGGTCGATCGCCAGGGCCACGAGGCCGACGACGATCATGCAGACCACGATCGCGTTGAGATCGATGTTGTAGGAATAGAAGACGAACATCATCTGGCCGATGCCGCCGGAGCCGCCGCCGCCGGACTTGGCGCCCACCGCCAGCTCGGCGGCGATGATGGCGGTCCAGGCCACGCCCATGGCCAGGCGCGCGCCCAGCAGGATGCTCGGCAGCGCGCCGGGCAGGATCACCCGCGCCAGGATCGACGGCCCGGGCACGCCCATGGTCCGCGCCGCGAGCACCAGCTTGCGGTCGACCCGGCCGACGCCGTGCACCGTGTTGACCAGCATCGGGAAGAACGCCGCGTAGGTGACGATGGCCAGCGCCGAGGGCGTGCCGGTGCCGAACCACAGGATCGCGATCGGCAGGATGGCCATCGGCGCGATGGGGCGGAAGCTCTCGACGATCGGATCGAGGTTCTCCCGCACCCGCCGGTTCGACCCCATCAGGAGCCCGACGACGACGCCCAGGACCAGCGCGATGGCGAAGCCGGAGAGCACGCGCAGCAGGCTCTGCCCCAGCGCGCCGAGGAGGCCGCCGCTGGCGATCAGCTCCGCGCCGGTGGCCAGCACGCGCAGCGGCGCGGGCGCGGGACTGGTGGCCGGCAGGCCGAGCGTCCACAGCTGCCAGATCGCCAGCAGCGCGACCGGCAGCGCGCCGGCGCGCGCCACGCGGAGCCAGCGGCCCGACGCGCCCGACGGGTCGAGGGGGTGGGTGGAGGTGGACGTCGTCATTGCAGCTCCGTGCCGTCGGACCAGGGCGTGAGCACCCGCTGCAGCCGGCGCAGGCCCAGGTCGCACAGGTAGCCCACCACGCCGATGGCCAGGATGAAGGCGAAGACCTTGGGCGTCATCAGCAGCTGGCGGTACCACTCGATGGCGAAGCCCAGCCCGCTCGGCGCGCCGATCAGCTCGGCCGCCACGATCGCCGCCCAGGAGGCGGCGAAGGCCAGCCGCACGCCGACGATCACGCTCGGCAGCGCCGAGGGCACCAGCACCCTGGCGAGCAGGGCGCGCCGGTCCACGCCCATCGTCCGGGCCGCCGCGATCAGCTTGGGATCGACCTGCCGCACGCCGGCGACCGTGTTGAGCAGGATCGGGAAGAAGCCGACGTAGACCATGATGAAGACCGGCAGGACGTCGCCGACGCCGAAGATGAACAGCGCCAGCGGCAGCCAGGCGATGCCGGAGATCGGCCGCAGCATCTCCACGAGCGGGTCGATCAAGGCCTCCGCGCGGCGGCTGCGCCCCATCCAGAAACCCAGCGGGATCGCCAGCGCCATCGACACCGCCAGCGCGAGCAGCAGCCGCGTGCTGCTGATGAGCGCGTGGTCGAAGATCTCGCCGTCGGCGGCCAGCTCGACCAGGGCGGCGGCCACGGCCGTCGGGGAGGGCAGCTGCAGCGGATTGCCGTTCCACGTCGCGGCCGCCCACCACAGCAGGGCGAAGACCGCGAAGGCGCGCGGCACGACGAACCAGCGCCGGCGGCCCGGCCGCCCCGGAACGCCGGAGGCCGGCGCCGCGGCGGCGCGCGGCGTGGCGCCGCCGGGCATGTCTCGTGACTTCAAGGTCGTCTCCATGGGAAGGCTCCGCTCGGGCGCGTCAGCGCGTCACCGCCAGGAAGCCGCCGTCGATGTAGAGCGTGTGGCCGTTGATGTAGGCGCCGGCGTCGGAGGCCAGCAGCAGCGCGGCGCCGCAGATGTCCTGCGGCCGGCCCCAGCGCTTCGCGGGCGTCCAGTCGGCGACGAAGGCGTTGAAGTCGGCGTTGCCGGCCTGGCTGAACGGCGTGACCGTGTAGCCCGGCGCCAGCGCGTTGACCGTGATGCCGGTGCCCGCGAGGTCGGCGGCCAGCGCGCGCGTGAAGCCCGAGACGCCGGCCTTCGCCGCCACGTAGGGCACCAGGTTCGGCCGCGCCACGTGATTCATGATCGAACCCATGTTGATGATGCGGCCGGAGCCCTGCGTCACCATCCGTCGGGCGGCCTGCTGCGCGACCAGGAAGCAGGCGGTCAGGTCGGTGTCGATCACCTTCTGCCATTCCTGCGGGCTCAGGTCGAGGAAGTGCGTGCGCACGATGACGCCGGCGTTGTTGACCACGATGTCCAGGCGCTCGTGCAGGGCCGCCGCCTCGGCGACCGCCTCGGCCACCGCCTCGGGGTCGGTGACGTCGAACACCAGGCCGTGCGCGTCGCAGCCGGCTTCGCGGAACTCGCGCACCCTCTCGTGCACGGCCTCGTCGGCGTCGGCCAGCACCAGCCGGGCGCCGGCGGCGGCGAAGCCGCTGGCCAGGCCCAGCGCGATGCCGCCGGCGCCGCCGGTGATCAGCGCGACCCGGCCTTCGAGCGAGAAGAGCGATGCCGGCGCGAGGCCGTCGAAGAGGTGGTCGCCGGCGCTGGCGGCGCCGGGGATGGGCGTGGCGATGTGCATGGACGCGCTTTCTGTCGGTTGTCTCCGATGTCGATGGCGGCATGCTAGGGACGGCGTCGCGCGGCCGGAATTGGACTTTGGGCAACGCCCTCTACGCACAAAGCGAACCCCGGGGTTAGCCCCTAGACGAGGGGCCGGGGCTTGTCCTGATTCGAACCCTCGATTGCCGCAAAGCAGATGGCGCCACGGCGGGGGCGCTCCTAGGATTCGCCGCATGCACAACGACGAAACCCCCGAGGCCGTGCCCTGGCGACGCATCGGCACGCAGGTCGACATCCTGGGCGAGAGCCCGATCTGGGACGACCGCGACGACTGCCTCTACTGGGTCGACATCCGCCGTCCGGCCATCCGACGCCTGCGCCCGCAGGACGGCCGTGTCGACACCTGGGAGATGCCCGACCTGGTGGGCAGCATCGCGCTGACCGACGAGGGCCGCCTGCTGGTCGCGCTGCCGCGCTTCATCGCGCTGTTCGATCCCGCGAGCGGCAGCCTGGAGGCCTTCGCCCGGCCGCCGCGGATCGTGCCGGGGCACCGCTTCAACGACGGGCGCTGCGACCGGCAGGGGCGCTTCTGGGTCGGCAGCATGAACAACCTGACGCGCGCGCCGGAGGGCGTGCTCTACCGCCTCGAAGGCCGGGGCGAGCTGGTGCCGGTGCGCACCGGCATCTGCATCCCCAACAGCCTCGCGTTCAGCCCGGACGGCCGCACGATGTACTTCGCCGATTCGCTGCACTACGCGCTCTACGCCCACGACTACGCGCCGGAGACCGGCGAGATGGGCCCGGAGCGGCTGCTCGCGGCCACCCGGCCGCCGGGTTTCCCGGACGGCTCGGCGGTCGATGCCGAAGGCTTCCTCTGGAACGCGGAGTTCGACGCCGCCCGGCTGGTGCGCTACGCCCCGGACGGCCGGATCGACCGCGTGATCGGCATGCCGGTGCGCCGTCCGACCTGCTGCGCCTTCGGCGGCCCGGGCCTGGCGACGCTCTACGTCACCACCACGAGCCAGAAGATGACGCCCGAGGAGCTCGCCGCCCAGCCGCTGGCCGGCGCGCTGCTGGCGCTCGACGTCGGCGTCGCGGGCGTGCCGGAGCCCCGCTTCGCGCTCGACCGCGTCGCCGTCCCGACCGCCACCGTCCCCCACCACGCCTGAACCGCGAACCGCCGCCATGACCGAACCCATCCGCATCGCCTCGATCGAGGCCTTCTGCTTCCGCGTGCCCGTGAAGACGCCCATCAAGGTCGCCTTCGGCACCTTCCGCGACCGGCCCTTCGTGCTGGTGCGCGTCACCGACGACCGCGGCCACCACGGCTGGGGCGAGGTCTGGGCCAACTGGCCGGCCGTCGGCGCCGAGCATCGCGCGCGGCTGGCCGTCGACATCGGCGAACGCCTGGTCGGGCAGACCTTCGACGGTCCGGCCGACTTCTTCCGCCGGCTCACCGCATCGCTGGAGGTGCTGGTGCTGCAGACGCTCGAAGTGGGGCCGATCGCCCAGGTCGTCGCCGGCCTGGACATCGCCATGTGGGACCTGGCCGCGCGCCGGGCCGGCCGGCCGCTGCACCGCCTGCTGTCGGCGCGCGACCCCGCCACCGTGCCGGTGTACGCGACCGGCATCAACCCGGACGAGCCGGAGCGCTTCGCCGCCGCGCGGCAGGCCGAGGGGCATCGCGCCTTCAAGCTCAAGACCGGCTTCGGCCACGACCTCGACGTGCGCAACCTCGCGGCCATGCGCGAGGTGCTCGGCGCCGACGCCGTGCTCACCTGCGACGCCAACCAGTCGCACGACCTGGCGGGCGCGCGGGCCTTCTGCCGCGCCGTCGAGCCGCTGCGGCTGAGCTGGTTCGAGGAACCGCTGCGGGTGGACGCCCCGGCGGCCGACTGGGAGGCGCTGGCCCGCGCGTCGACCACGCCGCTGGCCGGCGGCGAGAACTTCCACGACCGCCAGTTCGACGCCGCCATCGACGCGCCGGTGCTGCAGGTGCTGCAGCCCGACGTGACCAAGTGGGGCGGCGTCACCGGCAACTGGGAGGTGGCGCGGCGCGCCGTGGCGGCCGGCAAGCGCTACTGCCCGCACTACTTCGGCGGCGGCGTGTCGTTGCTGGCCTCGCTGCACGTGCTCGCGGCGGCCGGCGGCGAGGGCCTGCTGGAATTCGACTGCCATCCGAACGTCGGGCGCGAGGCCGTGGTGGGCGACCTGCTGCCCGTGACCGAGGGCCGCGTGCCGGTGCCGCGCGGCCCGGGCCTGGGCGCCGAGCCCGACATGGCGGCGCTCGCGGCCTACCGCACCTGGACCGGCCGCGCCTGATCGCGCGCCGCGTCCGCGGGACGCCCGCCGAGCCGGGCCGTTGACGGAATTTTTACGCCGCCGCCGGCATTCCATTCAACGTTTTTACGCGCTCCGCCGGAGACTCCGTGCACTTTCCGAACGGAGTGCGCGATGGACATGGTCTGGATGGCGGCGATCGCCGCGTTGTGGTTGCTGGCGGCCGGCCTGGTCGTCGGCCTGGACGGGCTCGACGCGTCCGCGCCGTCGCGCGGGGATCGCTCATGATCGGCCCGGACGTCCTGTACGGCGTCGGCGGCATCGTCGCCGTCGCGCTCTTCGCCTACCTCGTGTTCGCGCTGATCCGCGCCGAGGCGTTCTGAGATGGACGAATCGACCTGGATCCTGCTGGCGATCCTCCTGCTCGCGCTCCTGGCGCTGGGCCGGCCCCTGGGGCGCTTCGTCGCGGCGCTGTGCGAGGGGCGCCACCCGCGCTGGATGCGCGCCGCCGAGGGGCCCCTCTACCGGCTGGCCGGCACCTCGGCCGGGGCGTCGATGCACTGGCGCGCCTACGCGATCGCCCTGATCGCCTTCAACGGCATCGGCACGATGGCCGTCTACGGCCTCCAGCGCGCGCAGGCGCTGCTGCCGTTCAACCCCGCCGGCCAGGCCGCGGTCGCGCCGGACTCGGCGTTCGACACCGCCGTGTCCTTCGTCGCCAACACCAACTGGCAGGGCTATGCCGGTGAATCCACCATGAGCCACCTCACGCAGATGCTGGGGCTGACGGTGCAGAACTTCCTGTCGGCGGCCACCGGCATCGCCGTGGCGTTCGCCCTGGCGCGCGGGTTCGCCGCGCGCGGCACCGGCGGCGGGGGCGTGGTGGGCAACTTCTGGGTCGACCTCACGCGCATCACGGTCTGGCTGCTGCTGCCGCTGGCGCTGGTGGTGGCCCTGTTCTTCGCCAGCCAGGGGGTGGTGCAGAACCTCGACGCGCCCCGGACGGTGGCGACCCTGGAGACGACGACCCAGACGATCGCGATGGGGCCGGTGGCCTCGCAGGAGGCCATCAAGATGCTCGGCACCAACGGCGGCGGCTTCTTCAACGCCAACTCGGCGCACCCCTACGAGAACCCGACGGCGCTGACGAACCTGGTGCAGATGATCGCCATGCTGCTGATCCCGGCGGCGCTGTGCTTCGCCTTCGGCCACGTGGTCGGCGAGGTCCGCCAGGGCCGGGCCCTGCTGGCGGCCATGACGGTGCTGTTCGTCGCCGCCGTGATGGTGATCGTGCCGGCGGAGCAGGCCGGCAATCCGCTCCTGCGGCCCCTCGGCGTCGACACGGCGGCCTCCGCCCTGCAGGCCGGAGGCAACATGGAAGGCAAGGAGACGCGCTTCGGCATCGCCGCCTCGGCGCTTTTCGCGGCCGTGACCACGGCGGCCTCGTGCGGCGCCGTCAACGCCATGCACGACGCCTTCACCCCGCTGGGCGGGCTGGTCCCGCTGGTGCTCATGCAGCTGGGCGAGGTGGTGTTCGGCGGCGTCGGCAGCGGCCTGTACGGCATGCTGATCTTCGCGATCCTCGCCGTCTTCATCGCCGGGCTGATGATCGGCCGCACGCCCGAATACCTGGGCAAGAAGATCGAGGTGCGGGAGATGAAGCTGACCTCGATCGCCATCCTGATCACGCCGCTGGTGGTGCTGGCGGGCACCGCCGTCGCGGTCGGCGCCGGGGCGGGTCGGGCGGGCGTCGCCAACCCGGGCGCGCACGGCTTCTCGGAGATCCTGTACGCGCTGACCTCGGCCGGCAACAACAACGGCAGCGCCTTCGCGGGCCTGTCGGCCAACACCCCCTTCTACAACGCGCTGCTGGGCATCGCGATGTGGGTCGGGCGCTTCGGGATGATCGTGCCGGTGCTGGCGATCGCCGGCGCCCTGGCGGCCAAGAAGCGGCTGCCGGCCACCGCCGGCACGCTGCCCACGCACGGCCCGCTGTTCGTCTCGCTCCTGGTCGGGACCGTGCTGCTGGTGGGGCTGCTGAACTACGTGCCGGCGCTGGCGCTCGGGCCGGTCGTCGAGCACCTGATGCTGTGGACGACGTGAGGAGATCGAGATGACGACCCCCCTCGGGACCTCCCCCTCGCTGCTCGACATGGCGCTGGTCAGGCCGGCGCTGCGCAGCGCCGTCGCCAAGCTGGATCCGCGCGCGCAGTGGCGCAATCCGGTGATGTTCGTCGTGTTCGTCGGCAGCATCCTGACCACGCTGCTGTGGCTGCACGCCCTGGGCTTTCCGGACGACACCGGCATGCCGCCCCGGTTCGCGCTGGCCATCGCCGTCTGGCTCTGGTTCACCGTGCTCTTCGCCAACTTCGCCGAGGCGCTCGCCGAGGGCCGCAGCAAGGCCCAGGCGGCCTCGCTGCGCGGCCTGCGCAGGGACACCTGGGCCAAGAAGCTCGCGCAGCCCCGGTACGGCGCCGCGTTCCTGCCGGAGCAGGCGCAGCGCCTGCGCAAGGGCGACGTCGTGCTGGTCGAGGCGGGCGACGTCGTCCCGCTCGACGGCGAGGTGATCGAGGGCGTGGCGTCGGTCGACGAGAGCGCCATCACGGGCGAGTCGGCGCCGGTGGTGCGCGAGTCGGGCGGCGACTTCTCCGCCGTGACCGGCGGCACGCGCGTGCTGTCCGACTGGCTGGTGGTGCGCGCGAGCGTCGACCCGGGCGAGTCGTTCCTCGACCGCATGATCGGCATGGTCGAGGCCGCCAAGCGGCAGAAGACGCCCAACGAGGTGGCGCTCACGATCCTGCTGGTCGCGCTGACCCTGGTCTTCCTGGTCGTGACCGTCACGCTGCTGCCGTACTCGATCTTCAGCACCGGCGCGGCCGGTTCCGGCACCGTGGTGTCGCTGACCGCGCTGGTGGCGCTGCTGGTGTGCCTGATACCGACCACCATCGGCGGGCTGCTGTCGGCCGTCGGCGTGGCGGGCATGAGCCGCATGATGCGGGCCAACGTGATCGCGACCTCCGGCCGCGCGGTCGAGGCGGCGGGCGACGTCGACGTGCTGCTGCTGGACAAGACCGGCACCATCACGCACGGCAACCGCCAGGCCAGCGCCTTCCTGCCGGGTCCCGGCGTCGCGGCCGAGCGGCTGGCGCGCGCCGCCGTGCTGGCCTCGCTGGCCGACGAGACGCCCGAGGGTCGCAGCATCGTCGCGCTGGCCAGGCGCCAGGGCGTGTCCGATGCCGACGTCGAGGGCGCGCGCCACGTGCCCTTCACCGCGCAGACCCGCATGAGCGGGGCCGACCTGCCGGCGGCGGCGCACGGCGGGGACGGCGAGGCGATCGTGATGCGCAAGGGCGCCGTCGAGGCGGTGCGTCGGCACGTGGAGGCCCTGCGCGGCGCGATGGCGCCGGAACTCCTGCAGGCGGCCGGGGAGGTCGCGCGCCGCGGCAGCACGCCGCTGGCGGTCTCCGAGGGAAACCGGGTGCTGGGCATCGTGGAGCTCAAGGACGTGGTCAAGACCGGCATCCGGGAGCGCTTCGCCGAGCTGCGCGCGATGGGCATCCGGACGGTCATGATCACCGGCGACAACCGGCTCACGGCGGCGGCCATCGCGGCCGAGGCCGGCGTCGACGACTTCCTCGCCGAGGCCACCCCCGAGGACAAGCTCGCGCTCATCCGCCGGTACCAGGCCGACGGCCGGCTGGTGGCGATGACGGGCGACGGCACCAACGACGCGCCGGCGCTGGCGCAGGCCGACGTGGCCGTCGCCATGGGCAGCGGCACGCAGGCGGCGAAGGAGGCCGGCAACATGGTCGACCTCGACTCCGACCCGACCAAGCTGCTGGAGATCGTGGAGACCGGCAAGGCGCTGCTGATGACCCGTGGATCGCTCACCACGTTCTCCATCGCCAACGACGTGGCGAAGTACTTCGCGATCGTGCCGGCGATCTTCGTCTCGACCTATCCGCAGCTCGGCGCGCTCGACGCCATGCGGCTGACCAGCCCGTCGTCGGCCATCCTGTCGGCCGTGATCTTCAACGCGCTGGTGATCGTGTGCCTGATCCCGCTGGCGCTGCGGGGCGTGCGCTACCGGCCCGTCGGCGCGGCCGCGCTGCTGCGCCGCAACCTCGCCCTCTACGGGCTCGGCGGCCTGATCGTGCCCTTCGCCGGCATCAAGGCCATCGACTGGCTGCTGGCCGCCGTCGGCCTCGTCTAGGACCTCGTCTTCGCGAAAGAACACTTCCATGAACACATTGCTGCGTCCGGCCCTGGTGGTCTTCGTCGTGCTGACCGCACTCACCGGCATCGTCTATCCGTTCGTCGTCACCGCCACCGCCCGGTCGCTGTTTCCGGCGCAGGCCGCGGGCAGCCTGGTCGAGCGCGACGGCCAGGTCGTCGGCTCGTCGCTGATCGGCCAGAACTTCACCGACCCGGGGCACTTCTGGGGCCGGCCCTCGGCCACCGCGCCCACGGCCTACGACGCCTCGGCCTCCGGCGGCGCCAACCAGGGCCCGCTGAACCCGGCCCTGACCGAGGCGGTGAAGAAGCGCGTCGAGGCGCTGCGCGCCGCCGACCCGGACCGCACGGCGGCGGTGCCGGTCGACCTGGTCACCACCTCGGCGAGCGGGCTGGATCCGCACGTGAGCCCGGCCGCGGCGCTCCACCAGGTGTCCCGCGTGGCGCGCGCGCGGGGACTCCCGGCCGAGCGGGTGCGCTCCCTGGTCGAGCAGAATGTCGAGGGCCGCCTGTGGGGCGTGCTCGGCGAGCCGCGCGTCAACGTGCTGGCGCTGAATCTGGCGCTGGAGCGCCTGCGCTGAGGCGCCCAGGAGACCCCGCGATGTCCGCACCCCCGACGACCCGCCGGCGCTGATGCCGACCGACACCCGGCCCGACCCCGACGCGATCCTCGCGCGGATCCGGCGCGACGGCGCGGCCGCGCGCCGCGGCCGCCTGCGCATCTACTTCGGCGCCACCGCCGGCGTGGGCAAGACCTGGGCGATGCTCAGCGCGGCGCAGCGCGAGCTCGCCGCCGGCCGCGAGGTCCTGGTCGGCGTGGCGGAGACGCACGGGCGCGCCGAGACCGCCGCCCTGCTGGCCGGCCTGGAGCGGATCCCGTTGCGCGAGTCGGTCCATCGGGAGCATCGGCTGCACGAGTTCGATCTCGACGAGGCGCTGCGGCGCCGGCCCGGGATCCTCCTGGTCGACGAACTGGCGCACACCAACGCGCCGGGATCGCGCCACGCCAAGCGCTGGCAGGACGTCCAGGAGCTGCTGGGCGCCGGCATCGACGTCTGGTCGGCGCTCAACGTCCAGCACCTCGAGAGCCTCAACGGCACGGTCGGCGCCATCACCGGCATCCGCGTGCACGAGACCGTGCCCGACCGGGTGCTCGACGAGGCCGACCAGGTGGTGCTGGTCGACGTGACGCCCGACGAGCTGATGGCGCGGCTGGCGGCGGGCAAGGTCTACCTGCCGCAGCAGGCCGAGCGCGCGGCGCGCAACTTCTTCCGCAAGGGCAACCTCATCGCGCTGCGCGAGATCGCCCTGCGGCGCACGGCCGAGCACGTCGAGGACGACATGCGCGGCTGGCGCGTCGAGCAGTCCGGGGAGGTCGCGCTGCAGGCCTGGGACACCTCCGGCGCGATCCTCGCCTGCGTCGGCCCGCACGAGGCGGCGGCCCAGACGGTGCGCACGGCGGCGCGTCTGGCGGGCCGGCTCAACGTGCGCTGGCATGCCGCCTACGTGGAGACGCCGCGGCTGCAGCGGCTGCCGGCGCCCGAGCGCGACCGCATCCTCGCGGTGCTCAAGCTGGCCGAGGAGCTGGGCGCCGACACCGCCGTGCTCCCGGGGCCCGACGTCGCCGCGGCGCTGGCGTCGCTGGCGCAGCGGCTGAACTGCGCGACGCTGGTGATCGGCCGCGCCGCGCCGCGCCGCGGATGGCGCGCGGCGTGGCCGCGGCCCGGGCTGGCGTCGCTGCTGGCGCGCCGCGCGCCGTCCCTGCACATCCTCGAGGCCGGGCTCGCCGCGACCTCGCGCCGGCTGGCCGGCGTCGCGCCGGGTCCGCGACGGGATCGTCCGGCGGACACCGGCGCGGCCGACGAGGAGGGCGCCGGGAGACCGGCGCGCTGGCGCGGCCATGCCTGGGCCGCGGCCGTCAGCGTCGGCGTCACGCTGCTGGCGACGCCGCTGGCGGGCGTGCTGGAGCTGGCCAACATCGTGATGATCTTCCTGCTCGGCGTGGTGGGCGTGGCCTTCCGCTTCGGGCGCGGACCGGCCGCGCTGTCCGCGCTGCTGAACGTCGCGGCCTTCGACTGGTTCTTCGTGCCGCCCACGCACTCCTTCGCCGTCAGCGACGTCCAGTACCTGGTGACCTTCGCCGTGATGCTCGGGGTGGGGCTGCTGGTCGGGCAGCTCACGGCCGGCCTGCGCTTCGCGGTGCGGGTCTCGGGCGGCCGGGAGCGGCGGGCGCATTCGCTCTTCGAGCTCACGCGCGAACTCTCGGGCGCCCTGGAGAGCGCGCAGGTCGCCGCGCTGGGCGCCGGCGCCGTGCAGCGCCATTTCGGCGGGCGGGCGCTGGTGCTCGGGATGGACGCCGACGACCGGCTGGTCCTGCCCGCGGCCGACCGAATGCCGTCCGACTTCGATCCCGACGTCGCCGACTGGGCGTTCCGGCAGGGCCGGCCCGCGGGCCTGGCGACGGCGACGCTGGCCGCGCAGTCCTGGCACTACCTGCCCCTGAAGGCCCCGATGCGCGTGCGCGGCGTCCTCGCGCTCGCGCCACGGCAGGCGCGATGGCTGCTCGTGCCGGAACAGGCCCGGCAGCTGCAGACGCTGGCCCGCCAGATCGCCATCGCGCTGGAACGCGTGCACTACGTCGAGGTGGCGCAGCGTGCCGTGGTGGACATGGCGTCCGAGCGCCTGCGCAACGCGCTGCTCGCGGCGATCTCGCACGACGTGCGCACGCCGCTGACGGCGCTGATCGCGCTGGCGGAGTCGCTGGCGGCGCTCCCGGCCGACGCGCACGCCGCGACCGCGGCGGCCATCGTGACGCAGTCCCGCCAGCTGCACGCCCTCGTCAACAACCTCCTGGACATGGCCCGGCTGGAGGCCGGCGGCGGGGCGGCCAGCCTGCGGCGCGACTGGCAGTCGGTCGAGGAGGCCGTGGGCTCGTCGATCCGCGCCGCGCGGCCGGCGCTGGGCGACTGGCCGGTGCGCACCCGGCTGGCGCCCGACCTCCCGCTGGTGGAGTTCGACGCGGTCCTGATGGAGCGCGTGCTCGTGAACCTGCTGGAGAACGCCCGCAAGTACGGCGCCGCGCCCATCGAGATCGACGCCGTGGCGACGCCGGACGCCCTGCGGCTGAGCGTGCGCGACGACGGCCCGGGCCTGCCGGCGGCCCTGGCCGGGCAGGAGCGGCTGCTGTTCGAGAAGTTCACGCGCGGGCAGGCGGAATCGGCCACGCCGGGCGTGGGGCTTGGCCTGGCGATCTGCAAGGCCATCGTGGACGCGCACGGCGGGACCATCACGGCGTCGAACGCGCCCGGACATGGGGCACAGTTCACGGTCGTCCTGCCCCGGCGTCCTCCACCTTCCATCGAGACCTGAGATGTCCCAGCCCACCGCCATCGTCGTCGAGGACGAACCCCAGATCCGGCGCTTCGTGCGCCTGGCGCTCGAAGCCGAGGGCTGGACCGTGTTCGAGGCCGGGACCCTGCGCGACGGGCTCGCGGCGGCGGGCACCCGCCAGCCGGACCTGCTGGTGCTGGACCTGGGCCTGCCCGACGGCGAGGGCGTCGCGCTGATCCGCGACGTGCGCCAGTGGTCGGGCGTGCCCATCATCGTGCTGTCCGCCCGCGTCGAGGAGGCCGAGAAGATCGCGGCGCTGGACGCCGGCGCCGACGACTACCTGACCAAGCCGTTCGGTACGGGCGAACTGCTCGCCCGCGTGCGCGCCAACCTGCGCCGGCAGCGCGCCGCGAGGAACGACGCCGATCCGGCGCTCCGGGTGGTGCGATTCGGCGACATCGAGGTCGACCCCGCCGCGCGCACCGTGCGACGCGCCGGCGCCGGGGTCCATCTCACGCCCACCGAGTACCGCATGCTCATGGTGCTGGTGGCCAACGCGGGTCGCGTCCTCACGCAGCGCCAGCTGCTCCATGCCGTCTGGGGACCGGCGCACACGGAGCAGAACCATTACCTGCGCATCTACATGGGGCACCTGCGCCAGAAGCTGGAGGTCGATCCGACGCAACCGGTGCACCTGCTGACCGAGACGGCCGTCGGCTATCGACTGGTCCTCTGAGGACCGGCCCGGCGCGGGATCAGGGTCGATCGGGCCGCTGCAGCGGCCCCCATCCGTCGCGCAGCAGTTCGACGACGAGCTGAGAGACCCCGTCCCAGATGATCTGGACGCCCAGGCACAGCAGGATGAAGGCCGACAGGCGCAGGAAGATCACCGCGCCGGCCTCGCCCAGGGGCTTGAGCAGCTGCTGCGCGTAGCGGAACGCGAGGTAGAGCAGCGCCGCCACGGCCAGCAGCGCGAGCACGCCTCCGCCCATGCGGGCCATCGAGACCGAGACGCGCGCATCGGAGAGCGATACGCCCACCGTGATGGCGGCGGCGATGGAGCCCGGTCCGCAGCTGATCGGGAACGTCAGCGGGTAGAAGGCCTGGCGCTGCGCCATCTCCGCCGTGAAGCTCTCGGCGAGTTCGGTGCGGCTGGTCACCGTGGCCTGCGTCGTGGTCAGCAGGCGCCAGGCCGTGGCCGCGACGATCAACCCGCCGCCGACCCGCACGATGGGCAGCGCGATGCCGAAGAAATCCAGGACATAGGAACCGACGAGCATCGCGCCCAGGAGCAGCCAGAACATGTTGCGGGCGATGCGGCGCGCGAGCAGTTCGTGCGTGATCGGGGAAGCCCCTTCCGTGAGGCCCAGGAAGATCGGGGCGGTGGCGGCCGGATTCAGGATGGGCAGCAGCGCGGCCAGGACGAACAGGAAACTCTTGCCGAAGGCGCTCAACAGTTCGAAGGTCACGGCGGCTCCGTCTCAGGGCTCGGAAGCGGCCGGGTCCGCGATGGCGCGCAGCCGCCGCCGCAAGGCGCGCTCGCGACGCTGTTCCTCCGCATGGTCTTCGCGCAACCCCCGCCACAGCGAGACTGCCATCAGCACGATCACGATCGTGAAAGGCAGGGCGAACACGATGGTCGCGGTCTGCACCGACTTCAGCCCGCCGGCCATCAGCAGGCTCGACGCGATCCCCGCCACCAGCAGGCCCCAGGCGATCTTCACCCAGGCACTCGGGTTCGGCCGGCCTCCCATACTCATCATGCCGAGCACCAGCACGGCCGAATCGCCGGAGGTCACGAAGAACACGATGACCAGGATCGTCGCGATGCCCGACATCAGCGTGCCCAGCGGCAGGTGTCCGAGCATGGCGAACAGCGCGGTCGACACGTCGGCCTCGACGGCGTCCGAGATCGGCACGTGCTGCATGATCTCCAGGTTCAGGGCCGTGCCGCCGAAGACCGAGAACCAGACGAACGCGGCGATGGTGGGCGCGGCGACGGTGCCCAGGATGAACTCGCGCACGGTGCGACCCCGGGACACCCGCGCGATGAACAGGCCCACGAAGGGCGACCAGCTCACCCACCACGCCCAGTAGAAGATGGTCCAGCCTCCCACCCAGGTGCTGTCGCGGAACGGCGTCATGCGCAGGCTCATGCGCACGAACTCGCTCACGTAGTTGCCCAATGTCGTGGTCATCGTGTCGATGATCGCGATGGTGGGTCCGACCACGAAGACCACCAGCGACAGGAGCGCGGCCAGCAGCAGGTTGATGTTGGACAACCACTTGATGCCCTTGGTCACGCCGCTGACCGCCGAGGCGATGAACAGCGTCGTGGTCACCGCGATGATGACCAGCTGCGAGGACTTGTCGACCGCCAGTCCGAACACGGCCTCGAGTCCGCTGTTGATCTGCAGCGCACCCATGCCCAGCGACGCCGCCACGCCGAAGGCCGTCGCGACCACCGCGAGCATGTTGACCAGCGGCCCGACGTGTCGCAGCGGCGCCCAGGGCAGCGCCTCCACGGCCGTGCTCACCAGGGCGGCACCGCCTCGGCGGAACTGGAAGAACGCGATGGCCAGCGCCACGATGCTGTAGACCGCCCAGGGGTGCAGACCCCAATGGAAGAAGCTGTATCGCATGGCCGCGCCGGCGGCCTCCGGGGTGCGGGCCGCGATTCCCGGTGGCGGTGCGCCGTAGTGCGAGACGGGTTCGGCCACGCCCCAGAACACGAGGCCGATGCCCATCCCGGCCGCGAACAGCATCGCGAACCACGAGCCGATGGAAAACTCCGGTTCCTCGTCGTCGGCACCCAGTTTCAGGTTGCCGTAGCGACCGAATGCCAGGAACAGCGCGAGGATCACCAGGCCCAGCACCACCCACAGGTAGAACCAGCCGAAATTGCGTGTGATGACCGCGAGCGCACCGTCGAACACGGTGCCCAGATGCGCGGGGGACACGACGCCCCACAGAACGATGGCCAGGATGAAGCCGGCCGAAATGATCAGTTGCACGCGATGTTTCTTGCAGAGGAATGAGCCTGGATGGCTCGAGATGGAAAAAACCCGACGAGTCCCGGATCGAAGGTCGTTCGATCGGGCGGTCCGATCTTCGGCACGGCGCGGCCGGCGGGGATGGAATTCCGCGCGTCGGCGTCGGCGAGGCGGCGGGGGATGATGCCGATGGACGAAATCGCTCGCATGGTAGCGCAGGCACGCGGATGGATCGCGTCGCCCGGCGGCATGGATGGCACCCCGGCGGGATCTCGGTGGGGCGCGTCCGCGCCGCCGGGGCCCGTGGGCGACGTCCCGGGCGAGGGGTTTCGTCGCACGCCGGGGAGCCGTCAGTCCTTCACCGGGTTCAGGACGAAGCGGAAGTCGAGGGTGTAGAACGGCACGTCGCTGCGGGCGCCATCGGGCGTCGTGCCGGGAGCGTGCTCGACCCAGTCGGCGACGAGCGAGGACCGCACGCCGAAGACGGCGTCCGAATCGAGGTAGCGGTCGCCGTTGCGGAACACGTGGGTGATCAGGCGCTCGTGGCCCGGCGCGGTGATCATGAAATGGAGGTGGGCGGGGCGCCATGGATGGCGCCCCAGCGCGTCGAGCATCCTGCCCACGGGCCCGTCGTGCGGGATGGGGTAGGCCTCCGCACGGACGGTCCTGAAGTGGAAATGCCCGGCCGCGTCCGCCGTGAGCGTGGCACGTGCGCGATGCGGCGCGTCGTCGCCGTACTGCACGTCGTAGCGGCCCGCCGCGTCGGCCTGCCAGACCTGCAGTTCGGCGTGAGGCAACGGACGTCCGTCCGGCCCGCAGATCGTCCCGCGCACAAAGCAGGGCTCGCCCTGGGCGCCGTTGGCCACGTCGCCGCCCAGCTCGACCCGTGGGGAGTCCTCGACGTGGAAGGGGCCGAACACCGTGGCCTCGGTGCAGCCTTCGGGCTTCCTGTGGTTCAGCGCCGTCACCAGCATCGAGAGGCCCAGCGTGTCCGACAGCAGGATGAATTCCTGCCGCTTGTCGGTGGTGATGTGGCCGACCTCGGTGAGGAATTCGATGCCTTGCATCCATTCCGCCTCGGTCAGGCGCGTCTCGCGGGCGAAGGCATGCAGGTGCTGGATCAGGCTGGTCATCAGCTCGCGCAGCCGGGCACTGGCCGCGCCGGCATGCGTGCCGATGACGGCGCGGGTGATGTTGTCTTCGTCGAGGTTTCGCAAGGCTGTCTCCGTTTCGTCGTCGCGATGGGTGTCGATGCGGTCGATGAAACCAGAGAAAGCCGCGTCGGGTGGAAATCCCGCGCGCGGACACCGGAAGAGAAGGGGTTTCCCCGAGGGTTCGACGGCGCGGACGAGATGCATCAGGCGTGCGCGGGCGCCGGCGTCAGGCCGAGCGCCAGCAGGCCGCGATAGCCGGAGGGCGACGTGCCGGCGGCGGCCTTGAAGAACCTGCTGAAGTAGGCGGCATCGGAAAAGCCGAGCTGGACGGCGACGTCCGCGACCGTCGCGTCGGTGTGCGCGAGCATCCGTCGAGCCTCCAGCGCGACGCGCTCGTGGACCACGTCCAGGGCGCTCGTGCGACCGACGCCGCGGCAGACCCGGCTCAGGTGGTCGGCCGTCACCCCGAGCGCGCCGGCATAGAAACCCAGGGGCCGGTGTTCCCGGAAATGCCGCTCGACCAGGGTTTGGAAGCGCTGCACCAGGGTGTCGCGCAGGACCTGCCGCCGCCTGCCGCCGCGCGGCGACCGGACATGGCGCAGGAACCACAAGGCCAGCAGGATCGCATGCGCGTTCAGGGCCTCGGCCCGGCCGTCGTGCTGGCAGGCGAACTCCCGGCCGAGCAGGTCGAAGAGCCGGAAGCAGTCCTGTCGCTGCGCATCGGGCGACGACAGGTCGATCGAGATCGATTGCGACAGCCGGGCCGCCGTCGCGGGGGAGTGGGCCGACAGCGCGGCCAGCACCGTGCTGGGGATGCTCACCTGGCGGCCCTGGCTGCCCGGCACGTAGACGAAACCGTGCACGACGCCAGGGGCGATCATCAGGGCGTGCGGCGCTTCCAGCACCCGATGCTCTCCGTCCAGGGCGAGGGTCATGCCGCCTTCGGTCAGCAGCTGGAACTGGTGCAGTTCGGCGTGCCGATGGGCCGGAATCGTCCACCCGTACTGCGCGGCGCGCAACTCGATCGGTTCGCAGTGGAGGCTGTCGTCGGGTCGGAAGTGCCGTACCTCGCGGAAGGGCACGACGAGGAGCTTCTGAGCGTTGGCGGCGGGCATGGGACGTGATCCTGAGGCCGGAAATCTACCTGCCGAGGGCCCATTCGTCCATGGTCGCCTGCCCGCCCCGTGCCTAAGCTCCCGCCATACCAATCAGGAGACGGACATGGTGGATCGACGTGAATGGCTGCGGCGCGGCGCGGGTGCCTGCGCGCTGGCTTCCCTGGGATGGCCCCTCGCGGGCCGGGCGCAGGCCCTGGCCGGCAATGCCGCCATCGTCTCCGGCTTTCCGGCCGGCGGCATGGGCGACAACGTCGCGCGACCGGTGGCCGAGAGGCTGCGGGGCCGCTACGCGAGCAGCCTCACGGTCGAGTCACGCACCGGTGCCGGCGGCCGCATCGCGGTCGAGTACGTGAAGCGGGCGGCGCCCGACGGACTCACCATCCTGCAAGTGCCGAGTTCGCCGATGGTGCTCTATCCGCACACCTACCGGAAGCTCGGCTACGACCCGCTGGCGGATTTCGCGCCGGTCTGCTCCACCGTCACCTACGCCTTCTCGTTCACGGCCGGGCCGGGTCTGCCGGCGGAGATCCGGACCGTCGAGGACTACGTGCGCTGGGCTCGCGCCAATCCCAGGCAGGCGACCTACGGCGTGCCGGCGGCGGGCTCGGCGCTGCACTTCGCCGGCATGCTGCTGCAGAAGGCCGCCGGCATCGAGATGACCAGCGTGGCCTACCGGGGCGGCGCGCCGCTGCTCAACGACGTGCTGGGCGGGCAGGTGCCCGTGAGCTTCAACGTCGTCGGCGAGGTCATGCCCTACGTGCGCAACGGCAAGCTGCGTTCGATGGCCGTGACGAGCGCCGACCGCTCGCCCTTCCTGCCCGGCGTGCCGACGCTGGTGGAGCAGGGCTACCGGGACATCGCGGTCGAGGAATGGCTGGGCTGGTTCCTGCCGGCGCGGACACCCCGGGCCACCGTCGACCTGCTCAACCGCCAGGTGCGCGAGGCCCTCGACGCGCCCGACCACGTCGCGCAGCTGGCCACCCACGGGCTGCAGCCGATGCACCAGTCGCCCGAGGACTTCGCGCGCCGCGTCAGGGCCGACCACGAGCGTTGGGGGCCGATCGTGCGCGCCACCGGCTTCACGGCGGAGGACTGACGCCATGATCCGACTCACGGGCGCCGAGGCGCTGGTGCGCGTGCTGGCGGCGGAGCGGGTGCCGTTCGCCTTCGGCATCGTCGGCGGCAAGCTGGCGCCGCTGATGCACGCGCTGTCGCGGCAGGACGCGGTGCGCTTCGTCGGCGTGCGCCACGAGGCCACCGGGCCAATGATGGCCGCGGCGGTGCATGCCGGCTCGGGCCGGATGGCGGTCGCGCTGGGCGAGATGGGGCCGGGCGCGCTCAACCTGGCCTCGGGCATGGGCGTGGCGCTGAACAACAACCTGCCGCTGCTCGCCATCACCACCAACCAGCACCGCGCCGCCGCCTACCCGCACAGCGGCATGTTCATGGACCTCGACACCCGGGCCGTGTTCGCGCCGCTGACCCGCTGGAACGCGGTCGTCCACGATCCCCGGCGCATTCCCGAGCTCGCCCGGCGGGCGTTCCGCGAAGCCCTCTCGGGCCGGCCCGGCCCGGTGCACTTGGACATCCCGCAGGACGTGCTCGCCGCGCCGACCGACTACGCGGACGACGAGTTCGACCTGGCGCCCTCGCGCTACCGCGCCACGCTGGGGCCCCGGCCGGCCCGGGCGCTGGTCGAGCAGGCGGTGGCGCTGCTGCGCTCGGCGCGCCGGCCGTTGATCGTCGCCGGCGGCGGCGTCGTCGCCAGCGGCGCGGCCGACGCGGTGCGGCGCATCGCGCGGCGCCTCGGCGCGCCGGTCGTGCCGACCCAGATGGCGCTCGGCGTGGTGGCCAGCGACAGCCCGCACTTCATCGGGCACGGCGGGCTGATCGCGGGCGAGGCCGTGCGCGCGGCCTTCGACGCCGCCGACGTGATCCTGGGCGTCGGCTGCCGCTACTCGTCGTGGATGTGGGACGAGCGCGGACCGTACGCGCGCCGCCACCACCGCACCATCGGCATCAACGTCGATCCCTCGGCGCTCGGCCATCCCGCGCTGCACGAGGTCGCGATGCAGGCCGATGCCGGGTTCGCGCTGGAGGACCTGCTGGACGCGCTGGGCGAGGGGAGCGCGGCGGAGGGCGCGGGGGAGGGCGCGGAGCCGGGCTGGCTCGGACGCTGCCGCGCGGTGCGCGCGGGCCACGAGGCGACCCTCGCGGCCATGGCCGCCGAGCGCACCCCCGTGATGCACCCGGCGGCGTTGGCGCAGGCCGTGGCCGCCGCCCTGCCGGCCGACGCGCTGGTGGTCTTCGACGGCGGCCACACCACCTTCTGGAGCAACGACCTGACGCCGGTCGCCGAGGTCCGCACGCGCTTCCACGAACCGGGCATGAGCCACCTCGGCTTCGGCCTGCCCTGCGGCATCGCGCTGAAGCTGCAGCATCCGCAGCGGCCGGTGCTGAACATCACCGGCGACGGCTCGTTCGGCTTCACGCTCAACGAACTCGACACGGCGCGCCGCGCGGGCGCGCCGGTCGTCACGGTGATCCACAACAACGAGGCCTGGGGCATCATCCGCGCCGGCCAGAAGGCGCAGCTGGGCTTCGAGTTCGGCACCGGGCTGGAGGGCACCGACCACGCCGCCATCGCACGCGGCTTCGGCTGCTTCGGGGAGCGGGTCGACCGCGTCGAGGACGTCGCGCCGGCGCTGGCGCGGGCCTTCGCCTCGGGGCTGCCCGCCGTGCTCGACTGCCGAACGCGCTTCGTGCCGCATCCGGCCGGGCCGCTGTTCGGCGCCATGAACCGTTTCGGCTTCGACGCCCTCGCACGCGCCGACGCGCCTTCCGCCCACCCCGTTCCACCCGACAAGGACACGACACCATGAACGACATCCGCATGCTCATCGGCGGCGAGGCCGCGGCGGCCGCCGACGGCCGCACCTTCGAGCGCGCCAATCCGCTCGACGGCCGGGTCGCCACCCGCGCGCCCGCCGCCTCGCCGGCCGACGCCGCGCGCGCCGTCGACGCCGCCGCGGCCGCCTTCCCGGCCTGGGCCGCCCTGGGTCCGACCGAACGCCGGGGCCTGCTGCTGCAGGCCGCCGCGGCGCTGGAGGCGCGCACGCCGCGCTTCGTCGAACTGATGGCGGCCGAGACCGGCGCCGCGTCGCCCTGGGCCGGCTTCAACGCGCACCTGGCCGCCTCGATGCTGCGCGAGGCCGCGAGCCTGACGACGCAGATCGCCGGCGAGGTCATCCCGTCGGACGTGCCCGGCAGCCTGGCGATGGGCCTGCGCGTGCCCGCGGGCGTGGTGCTGGGCATCGCGCCTTGGAACGCGCCGGTGATCCTGGCCGTGCGCGCCGTCGCCACGCCGCTGGCCTGCGGCAACACGGTGGTGCTCAAGGGCTCGGAGCTGTGCCCGGCCACGCACGGCCTGATCGTCGAGGCCCTGCAGGCGGCCGGACTGCCACCCGGGGTGGTCAATTTCGTCACCAACGCGCCGGCCGACGCGGCGGCGGTGGTCGAGGCGATGGTCGCGCACCCGGCGGTGCGGCGCGTCAACTTCACCGGTTCCACGCACGTGGGCCGCAAGATCGCCGTCACCTGCGCGCAGTACCTCAAGCCGGTGGTGCTGGAGCTCGGCGGCAAGGCGCCCTTCGTGGTGCTCGACGACGCCGACCTCGACGCGGCGGTGGACGCGGCGATCTTCGGCGCCTTCGCCAACTCGGGACAGATCTGCATGTCGACCGAGCGCATCGTGGTCGACGAGGCGGTGGCCGACCGCTTCGTCGAGAAGCTCGCGGCGCGCGCGGTGGCCCTGCCCGCCGGCGACCCGCGCGAGGGCCCGACGGTGCTGGGCTCGGTGGTCGACCGTTCCACCGTCGCGCGCTGCAACGCCCTGATCGACGACGCCCTGGCCAAGGGCGCGCGTCTGGTGTGCGGCGGCCGGGCCGACAGCACGCTGATGCCGGCCACGCTCCTGGACCACGTCACGCGCGAGATGGCGATCTACCACGACGAGAGCTTCGGCCCGGTCAAGCCGATCGTGCGCGTGCGCGGCGTCGAGGCCGCCGTCGCCTGCGCCAACGACAACCCGTTCGGCCTGGCGGCGGCGGTCTTCGGCGGCGACCTCGGGCGCGCGCTGCAGGTCGCGCGGCGCATCGAGTCGGGGATCTGCCACGTCAACGGACCCACCGTGCACGACGAGGCGCAGATGCCCTTCGGCGGTGTGAAAGACTCGGGCCACGGCCGTTTCGGCGGCCGCGCCGGTGTCGAGGCCTTCACCGAACTGCGCTGGATCACCGTGCAGACGGGGCCGCGGCACCATCCGTTCTGAAACCCTTCCCTCCTTCCTCATCGCATCGCCATGACGACCACCACCACCCTGACCCCTCTCACCCTCGCCCAGGCCCAGCAGATCATCGCCGGGGCGCTGCTGCAGTCCGAACGGTCGGGCTACGCCCCCATGGGCATCGCCGTGCTCGACGCCGCCGGCCACCTCAAGGCCTTCGCCAGCGAGGACGGCGCGAGCATGTTCCGCTTCGAGGTCGCGCAGGCCAAGGCCTGGGGGGCGGTCGGCATGGGCGTCTCCAGCCGCGTGCTCGGCGAGCGCGCCAAGGGCAATCCGAACTTCTTCGTCTCGCTGGCGGCCACCGCGTCGGGCCGCTTCCTGCCGCAGACCGGCGCCGTGCTGATCAAGGACGCCGAGGGCCGCACCATCGGCGCCGTCGGCGCGAGCGGCGGCACGGGCGACGAGGACGAGGCGATCTGCATCGCCGGCGTGACCTCCGCCGGCCTCGTCGCCGGCTGAGCGTTCAGGCGCCGCCGAAGAGCTGGTGCACGCGCGTGCGCAGCCAGACGCTGGCGGCGTCCTGGTGGAAGCGCCGGTGCCAGAACTGGTGCACCTCCACCGTCGGCGACTCGAAGGGCGGGGCCACGATGCGGATGTCGCCGTGGCGCTCGCAGATGCCGGCCAGGTCGCGCGGCACCGTGGCGACCAGGTCCGACCCCTCGACGATGGGCAGCAGGCTCATGAAGTGCGAGAGCACCACCACCACGCGGCGCTCGACGCGCCGCAGCTGCAGCGCCTGCTCGAGCAGGTGCTCGCGCCCGTCGGGGCTGACCACGGCGTGCGAGGCGGCCAGGTAGGTCGGGAGCGTCATCCGCTCGCCGACGGCCGGATGGTCCTTGCGCACGATGCACACGTAGTCGTTGACGAACAGCTTCTGCATGAAGAAGCCCGCCTTCTGCAGGTCCGGCAGGTAGCCGATCGCGAGCTCGGCCGCGCCGGAGGCCAGCGCGTCGGCGGCCGCGTGGCGCGCCATCGCCATCGTGCGCAGGGTGCAGCGCGGCGCCTCGGACGCGAAGGCCGCCAGGATGCGCGGCAGGAAATGCACCTCCGCGATGTCGGGCAGGACGATCGCGAAGGCCTTGGTGGCCGCGCCGGGGTCGAAGGCCGACGCCGGCAGGATCTCGCTGCGGATCGCCTCCACCACGCGCAGCACCGGCTCGGCCAGCTGCGACGCCCGTGGCGTCGGCTGCATGCCCGCCGGCGTCTTGACGAACAGCGCGTCGTCGAACAGCACCCGCAATCGCGCCACCGCCGCGCTCATCGCCGGCTGGCTCAGCCCGATCGACTCGGCCGCGCGGGTGACGCTGCGGTGCTCGGCCATGGCGGCGAAGGCCACGAGCAGGTTCAGGTCGACCTCGGCGATATCCATGGCGTGGATTCTATGTATACGAGCGATCCGCTTCATCGATGGAGTGCGCCTGCCTAGACTGCCTGCCAACGGAGACGAGGCAGATGGAAGAACGACCCCGACACAGCGGCGAGGACGGCCAGGGCGGCCCGCGACGCCTGCGCTGCGCCTGCGGCATCGACGTGCACGCGCACGTGGTGCCGGCGCGGTTCCCGGCCTACCTCGGCCGCCGCGCGCCGGCCGACTGGCCCTCGACGCTGGCGGCGCCGAGCGTGAACGGCCTGTGCCACCGGCAGGTGATGATCGCCGGGCGCAACTACCGCACCGTCTCCGAGAAGTGCTGGAGCGCGACGCGGCGCCTGGCCGACCTGCCCGGCATGGGCCTGGCCCACCAGGCGATCTCGCCGATGCCCGAACTGCTGTCCTACTGGATGGACGCGGCCGACGCGCAGCAGCTGCTGCGCTTCCTCAACGAGGAGATCGCCCGCATGGCGGCCGAGTCCGGCGGCGTGCTGATCGGCCTGGGCGCGGTGCCGCTGCAGGACGTCGACGCGGCCATCGCCGAGCTGCGCCACGCCGTCGGGACGCTCGGCCTCGCCGGCGTGGAGATCGGCAGCAACGTCGACGGCACGCCCATCGGCGACGCGCGCTTCGATCCGTTCTTCGAGGCCTGCGAGGCGCTCGACGCGGCGGTCTTCGTGCACGCGCTCAAGCCCACCGGCATGGACCGCGTCGCCGGACCCGCGCCATTGCAGCAGGTGCTGGGCTATCCGACCGACGTCGGCCTGGCGGCGGCCTCGGTCGTCACCGGCAACCTGCCGGTGCGCCGGCCGCGCCTGCGCCTGGCGTTCAGCCACGGCGGCGGCACCTTCGCGTCGCTGCTGCCACGGCTGCAGAAGGGCTGGTCGGTGTTCCCGGCGCTGCAGGAGCACATGCCGGTGGCGCCGGCCGAGCAGGCGGCGCGGCTGTTCTTCGACACCCTGGTGTTCGACCCCCGGACGCTGGCCCACCTGGTCGGGCGGTTCGGCGCGTCGCGGCTGATGCTGGGCACGGACTACCCGTTCAACTTCCACGAATCCGCGCCGCTGGCGCCGCTGGCCGCGGCCGGGCTGGACGACGCGCAGATCCAACAACTCACCGAAGGCACCGCGCGCCGCTTCCTGGCGCGCGCGTTCGGTCCTTCGACCCACAAGGAATCCCCATGAGCTCTCCCTGGATCGGCGGCCTGCGCAGCGTCGCGCTCGACGTGAGCGACCTCGCGCGCGCCGAGGACTTCTACACCCGCGTCTGGCACCTCGACGTCGCGGCGCGCGGCGACGGCGTGCTTTATCTGCGCGGCACCGGCGCCGACCACCACCTGTTGGCGCTGCACCAGGGCGGAGCGGCCACCGCGATCCGCCACGTCACCTTGCGCGCCCGCAGTCGCGCGGCGCTCGACGAGATCGCCGCGGCCACCGTGCGCGCCGGCGGCACCGTCGTGCGCGCGCCGGCGCCGCTCGACGAGCCCGGCGGCGGCACCGCCGTCACCGTACGCGACCCCGACGGGCGCGTGCTGCGCGCCGTCTTCGGCGACGCCGCGCATGCCGATGCCCACGAGGCCAGGGACCGGCCCTCGCGCCTCGCGCACGTGGTCCTCAACAGCCACGACGTCGAGGCGACGCGGCGCTTCTTCGAGCAGGCGCTGGGCTTCACGCTGGCCGACCGCACCCGGATCATGGCCTTCATGAACTGCGCCGGCGACCACCACAGCGTGGCGCTCGGCGACGCCGACAACGACGCGCTCAACCACATCGCCTTCGTGATGCCGGACCTCGAATCGGTGATGCGCGGCGGCGGCCGCATGCGCGACGCCGGCCACGCGATCGAGTGGGGTCCGGGCCGCCACGGACCCGGCGACAACGCCTTCAACTATTTCGTCGGCCCGTTCGGCGAGGTCATCGAGTACACGGCCGAGGTCGAGCAGATCGACGACACCTACGTCGCCCGCGGCCCCGAGGACTGGAAGTGGCCCGCCGGCCGGGTCGACCAGTGGGGCATCTCCCAGCCGCCGACGGCGCGGCTGAAGGAGGCGCAGCGCCGGGTCCTCTTCGCCCCGGTCGCCCCCGCCAGCGCCACCGACGCCACCGACGCCTGAATCCCTCCACTGCCATCCCGAGCGACGATCCCATGAAATTCACCACCTTCCTGCAGGACGGCCAGCCCCGCCTGGGCCTGGTCGACGGCGCGCACGTCATCGACCTGAACGCCGCCGATCCCGCCGTGCCGCCCGGCCTGCGCGCCGCCCTGGCCGCCGGCGTCGACCTCGCCGCCGCCGCCGGGCGCGCGCTGGCCTCGGACGCGCCGCGTCGGCCGCTGGCCGGCCTGCGGCTGGCGCCGCTGGTGCCCGAGCCCGGCAAGATCGTCTGCCTGGGGCTGAACTACTTCGACCACGCGAAGGAGGGCGGCCGCGAGAAGCCCGACTACCCCTGGTTCTTCTTCCGCGGCGCCAGCTCGCTGATCGCCCACGGCGAGGCCGGCATCGCGCCGCGCGTCTCGGCGAAGTTCGACTACGAGGCCGAGCTGGCCCTGGTCGTCGGGCGGCGCGTGCCGCGCCACGTGTCGCAGGAGGACGCCCCGTCCTACGTCTTCGGCTACACCTGCTTCAACGACATGTCGGTGCGCGACTACCAGAAGCGCACGCCGCAGTGGACCATCGGCAAGAACTTCGACGGCACCGGCGGCTTCGGCCCGGTGCTGGTGACGGCCGACGAGCTGCCGCCGGCGGCTGTCGGACTGAAGATCGAGGGGCGCCTCAACGGCCGGGTGATGCAGAGCGCCGACACCACCGACATGATCTGGGGCGTGGCCGAGACCCTCGCGCTGCTCAGCGAGGTGCTCACGCTGGAGCCCGGCGACGTCGTCGTCATGGGCACGCCCGCGGGCGTCGGCCAAGCGCGCACGCCGCCCGTGTGGCTGAAGGCCGGCGACACCTTCGAGGTCGAGATCGAGCGCATCGGCACGCTGGCCAACCCGATCCGCGCCGAGGACTGAGGCCATGGACATCGACGAGGAACGCGACGTGTTCGACGTCGCGGTGGTCGGCTTCGGCCCGTCGGGCGCGGTGGCGGCGGGTCTGCTGGCCAAGGAAGGCTTGAGCGTCTTCGTCTGCGACCGGCTCGCCGAGGTCTACGACAAGCCGCGCGCCATCGCCATCGACCACGAGGTGATGCGCGTGATGCAGCAGCTGGGCGTGGCAGAGGCGGTCGCCCGGCACGTCGAGCCCTTCACGCCCTCGGCCTACTACGGCGCCGACGGCCGGCTCATCAAACGGCTGACGATGGTCGCGCCGCCGCATCCGCTGGGCTACACGCCCTCCAACGTGTTCACGCAGCCGCCGGTGGAGGAACTGCTGCGCGCGCACGTGCGGTCGGCGCCCGGCACGCGGGTCGTGCTCGGCGCCGCGCTGGCGTCGCTGGCGCAGGACGAGGCGGGCGTGACGCTGCGCATCGCCGACGTCGAGGGCGGCGGCGCGGCGCGGACGGTGCGGGCCCGCTACGCGATCGGCTGCGACGGCGCCTCCAGCACGGTGCGCGGCCTCGCCGGCCTGGCGCTGCACGACCTGGACTTCGACGAGCCCTGGCTGGTGGTCGACGTGCGGGTCAACGAGCGCGGCTTGGCGAAGCTGCCCGCGACCAGCGTCCAGTACTGCGAGCCCGACCGGCCCTGCACCCTGGTCATCGGTCCGGGCAACCACCGGCGCTGGGAGATCTCGCTCAAGCCGGGCGAGGACCCGCGCGAGGTCGTGCGGCCCGAGGTCACCTGGCGGTTCCTGGAGCGCTGGCTCACGCCGGAGGACGGCGAGCTGTGGCGCCAGGCGGCCTACCGCTTCCACGCGCTGGTGGCCGAGCGCTGGCGCGACCGGCGCGTCTTCGTCGCCGGCGACGCCGCGCACCAGCAGCCGCCCTTCCTGGGCCAGGGCATGTGCCAGGGCGTGCGCGACGCCGCCAACCTGGCCTGGAAGCTGGCGGCGGTGCTGCGCGGCGACATCGAGGGCGACGCCGCCGAGCGCCTGCTCGACAGCTACGGCGAGGAGCGCGGCCGCCACGTGCGAACGCTCACCGGGCGCATCAAGGCCATCGGCGCGGTCATCGGCGAGCGCGATGCCGATCGCGCCCGCGAACGCGACGATCGCCTGCTCGCCGAGTGCGGCGGCGTGGTGCGCGACACGCCGCGCCAGGACGTGATCCCGGGCCTGGAGACCGGCTGGCTCGCGCCGGGGGCGCATCCGGCCGTCGGCACGATCTTTCCGCAGCCGTGGATCGACGTCGACGGCACGGCCACGCGCCTGGACATGCTGGCCGGCGACGGCTGGTGGCTGGCGCTCGACGGCGAGCGCATCGACGCGGCGGCGCTCGCCGACGCGCTGCCGGCGCGACCGGCGCCGACCGTGCTGCGCTTCGGCGCCGACGCGCTGCGCGAGACCGAGGGCGTGGTCGCCGGCTGGTTCGACCGCCACGGCTGCCGCGCGGCGATCGTCCGGCCGGACCGCTATGTCTACGGCGTGGCCGGCGACGCCGGCGAACTGCGCGCGCTGCTCGACCGGCTCGCGCGCGACTGGCGCTGAAGCGATTCCCCACCTGGGACGAACACAAGACGAGGAGACGACACATGGACCGCAGAACCTTCCAGCTCGGGCTGGCCCTGGCCGCGCTCGCCGGCACCGGCCGCGTTGCCGCCCAGGGCGCCTGGCCCGACCGACCGGTGAAGCTGGTGCTGTCGCAGCCGGCCGGCTCGGGCCCCGACAACGTCGCGCGGCTGCTGGGCGACGGCCTGGCGCGCGCGCTGGGGCAGCCGGTGGTGATCGACAACCGCCCCGGCGGCCAGAACGTGATCGGCGCCCAGGCCGTGGCCCGCGCGGCGCCCGACGGCTACACGCTGTACTTCGCCACCGCCGCCGCGCTGGTGACCAACAGCTACCTGTTCCGGAACCTGCCCTACGACCCGCTCAAGGATTTCGCGCCGGTGGCCTTCGTGGCCAACAGCCCGTTCGCGCTGCTCGTCAACGGCGACTCGCCGATCCAGTCGCTGCCCGACCTGCTCGCGCGCGGCGCCCAGGCGCCGGGCCGGCTGTCGATCGCCAACGAGGGGCCGCGCACCTTCGGCGGCATGATCGCGCGGCTGGTCAACGTGCGCGGCCGCGCGCAGGCCAACCTGGTTTCCTACAGCGCGGTGGGCGTGGCGGTGCAGGACGTGATGGGCGGCCACGCGGACGCCCTGGTGGCCGACGTGGCGTCGACCTCGCAGCTGGTGCGCCAGGGCCGCCTGCGCATGCTGGCGGTGACGTCGGCGAAGCGCGTGGCCGGCTGGGAGGCGGTGCCGACCGTCGCCGAGACCCTGCCCGGCGTCGACATGAGCGGCTGGATGGCGCTGGTCGCGCCGACCGGCACGCCCGCCCCGGTGGTCGCGCGCCTCAACGCCGAGGTCGAGCGCTTGCTGCGGGACCCGGCCTTGGCGCAGCGCATGCTGACGGTCGGCCCGATCGCCGCGCCCGGCGGCTCGCCCCGCGACGTCGAGGCCTGGCTCGTCGCCGAGCACCGCCGGCTCGGTCAGGTCGCGTCGGAGATCGGCCTGCTGCCCGAGTGACCGTCGGCCGTCGACGCGACGGCGCAGGCGCGACGCGGAGGCCGGGACGGGTCGTGAAGGGAGCCGCGGCGGCCGAGAAAGCGCGCCGGGACCGCCTCGCCGCTCGCGCGTGGCCGATGCGAGGAGACGTCGCCGACTTCGACCCGAATTTGTCCGAAGTTGGAGCTTGTCCGGCTGAAGATGCGCCCCTAGTATTCGCCTGCGACCGGCCACACGATGCCGGACGAAGCGACGGAGACACATGCCTGAACGCTGGAGCGGCCTGACCGCCGACGAACTGCTGCTGCTGGAAGCCACCTTCTGGTCGTCCGGCGGCTCGCGCCATGGCATGGCCGAGCGGCTGGCCTTCTCCAAGAGCAAGGCCAACGCGCTGATCGCGGGCCTCGTCGACCAGGGCGTCCTCGCCGAGGCGGGGTTGCGGCCCTCGTCGGGCGGCCGCCGCGCCGAGAACCTCCGGCTCAGCGACTCGCTGGGCGTGCTCCTGGGCATCGACATCGGCGCCACCCGCCTCGACATCGCGCTCCTCGGGCCCGATCTGCGGCCGCTCGCGCAGCACGTCGAAGCCGCCGACGTGCGCCAGGGGCCGGGCGTGGTGCTGGCGCGGGTGCGCGTGCTGCTGCGCGACATGCTCGCGAGCGCCGGCATCGATGCGCGCCGGGTGATCGGCATCGGCATCGGCGTGCCCGGGCCGGTCGACTTCCAGAGCGGCCAGCTGGTGAACCCGCCCCTGATGCCGGCCTGGGACGGCTTCTCGATCCGCGACCTGCTGCGGGAGGACTACGCCGCGCCGGTCTTCGTCGACAACGACGTGAACCTGATGGCGCTGGGCGAACTCTGGCGGCTCAAGCGCTCGCTGTCGAACTTCCTCGTCGTCAAGGTCGGCACCGGCATCGGCTGCGGCATCGTCTGCCATGGCGAGGTCTACCGCGGCGCGGCCGGCTCCGCCGGCGACGTCGGCCACATCTGCGTCGACCTGGACGGGCCGCGCTGCCATTGCGGCAACGTCGGCTGCGTGGAAGCGATGGCCGCCGGCCCGGCGATCACGCGCATGGCGACGCGGGCCGCCGCCGACGGCGAGAGCGAAGCCCTGGCCGAATGCCTGCGCCGGACGGGACGCATCGAGGCGGCCGACGTCGGCCACGCGGGCCGCGCCGGCGACGTGGCGGCCAACGGCATCATCCAGAAGGCGGCCGGCCTGCTCGGCCAGATGCTCGCGTCGGTGGTCAACTTCTTCAACCCCTCGCACATCTTCATCGGCGGCGGCATCACGCAGGTGGGACCGCTGTTCCTGGCGGCGGTGCGGCAGAGCGTCTACCAGCGCTCGCTGGCGCTGTCGACGCGGCACCTGGAGATCCAGTACACGCCGCTGGGCGCGCAGGCCGGCGTCATCGGCGCGGGCGTGCTGGCGATGCAGGAAACGCTCAGGGTGCGGGGGGTGGCGCCGTGACGGGCATCGCGACGACGCCGTCGCCGCCGGCCGGCGTGGCGGTCGACTTCGACGGCATCGTCAAGGCCTTCGGGCCGGTGCGGGTGCTCCACGGCGTGAGCTTCTCGCTGGCGCCCGGCCGGGTCTACGGGCTGCTCGGCGAGAACGGCGCGGGCAAGTCGACCCTGATGAAGATCCTCGCCGGCTACGAGCAGCCGACCGAGGGCGCGCTGCGCATCGACGGCACGCCGCGGCGCTTCGCCGGCTCGCGCGACGCCGAGGCGTTGGGCATCGTGCTGATCCATCAGGAATTCAATCTGGCCGAAGACCTCAGCGTGGCGCAGAACATCTTCCTGGGCCACGAGAAGAAGAAGGGCTGGCTGCTGGACGACGCGTCGATGACGCGCGACGCGGCGGCGGCGCTGGCCCAGGTCGGCCTGCGGGTCGAGCCGCGTACCAAGGTGCGCCGGCTGATCGTGGCCGAGAAGCAGCTGGTCGAGATCGCCAAGGCCGTGGCCCGCCGGGCGCGCCTGCTGATCATGGACGAGCCCACGGCGACGCTCACGCCGGGCGAGACCGAGCGGCTGTTCGGGCTGATCGCGCAGCTGCGCGCCGACGGCGTGACCATCGTCTACATCTCGCACAAGCTCGACGAGGTGCAGCGCGTGACCGACGAGGTGATCGTGATGCGCGACGGCCGTTTCGTCACCCGCGCGCCCACCGCCGACGTGACGCGCCAGCAGATGGCCAACCTGATGGTCGGGCGCGAGCTGGCCGACCTCTATCCGCCGCGCGACGCCGTGGCGCGCGAGGGCGCTCCGGCGCTGCGCGTGGCCGGCTTCGGCGTGCCGGGCTGGGCGCGGGACGCGGCCTTCGAGGTGCGTCCCGGCGAGATCCTCGGCTTCGCCGGGCTGGTCGGCGCCGGCCGCACCGAGCTGTTCGAAGGGCTGATCGGCCTGCGGCCCGCGAGCGGCCACGTCGAGATGCTCGGCAGGGTCGTTCCGGACGGGCGCGGCTGGCGCGATCCGCGCGATGCCGCGCGGCACGGCTTCGCCTACCTCAGCGAGGACCGCAAGGGCAAGGGCCTGCACGTGCACTTCGGCCTGCGGCAGAACCTCACGCTGATGGCGCTGGAGCGCTACGCCACGCCCTGGCTCCGGCCCGACGCGGAGCGCGCCGCGCTGGCCGAGGCGGTCGAGGACTACGGCATCCGCACCGGCAGCCTCGACGCGCGCGCCTCGTCGCTGTCGGGCGGCAACCAGCAGAAGCTGGCGCTGGCCAAGGTGCTGCAGCCGCGGCCGAAGGTGGTGGTGCTCGACGAGCCCACGCGCGGCGTCGACGTCGGCGCCAAGCGCGACATCTATTTCCTGATCCAGCGACTGGCCCGCGAAGGCCTGGCCGTGATCGTCGTCTCGTCCGAGCTGATGGAGCTGATCGGCCTGTGCCACCGCGTCGCGGTGATGCGCGCCGGCCGGATCGTGACGACGCTCGACGCCGACCATCTGACAGAAGAACAACTCATCGCCCATGCCACCGGAACGAACTAGACCCACCCCCAGGCTTCGCGCACTGCGTGTCGCTTCGCCGACCCCCTCGCAGGGGGCAACACCGGCGGCCCGGCAAAGCCGGTTCCACGGTGTTCCGGGCTTCGGCCGCGTCCCGGAAA
Source organism: Variovorax sp. PvP013 (assembly GCF_050435945.1). Lineage (NCBI taxonomy): Bacteria > Pseudomonadati > Pseudomonadota > Betaproteobacteria > Burkholderiales > Comamonadaceae > Variovorax > Variovorax sp. PvP013. The sequence continues at coordinate 44,269 of NZ_JBNDLF010000007.1, read as the reverse complement.
CGCATTGAGCACAGGAAAAAACCATGGCATCGACTCCTGAATCGAGCGCCTCCGCGCACCGCGCCGAGAACAAGCCCGGCTGGGCCGAGCGCCTGCGCGGCATCGGGCCGGTCGTCGGGCTGGTGCTGCTGTGCATCGCCGGCACGCTGCTCAACGGCGACTTCGCCACGCTCGACAACGCGATGAACGTGCTCACCCGCACCGCGTTCATCGGGATCATCGCGGTGGGCATGTGCTTCGTGATCATCTCGGGCGGCATCGACCTCTCGGTGGGCTCGATGGCCGCGCTCATCGCCGGCAGCGTGATCATGTTCATCAACTGGGCGGGGCCGGCGACGGGCTCGCCGCTCGCGGCCGTCGTGCTCGGCGCCGCTCTCGCGGTGGTGCTGGGCGCGATGTTCGGCCTGGCGCACGGACTGCTCATCACCAAGGGCCGCATCGAACCCTTCATCGTGACGCTGGGCACGCTGGGCATCTTCCGCGCCTACCTCACCTACTTCGCCGACGGCGGCGCGCTCACGCTCGACAACGAGCCGGCGGACCTCTACGCCCCCGTGTACTACGCGAGCCTGGCGGGCATCCCGGTGCCGGTGTGGGTGTTCTTCGTCGTCGCCGTGGTCGGCGGGGTGATCCTCAACCGCACCGCCTACGGGCGCTACATGCAGGCCATCGGTTCGAACGAGCAGGTGGCCCGCTACGCGGCGGTCGACGTCGACCGCGTGAAGATCCTGACCTACGTGCTGCTGGGCGTGTGCGTGGGCATCGCGACGCTGCTGTACGTGCCGCGCCTGGGCTCGGCCTCGCCGACCACCGGCCTGCTGTGGGAGCTGGAGGCGATCGCCGCCGTGATCGTCGGTGGCACGGCGCTCAAGGGCGGCGCGGGCAGCATCACCGGCACCGTCGTCGGCGCCATCCTGCTGTCGGTCATCAGCAACATCCTCAACCTCACCAGCATCATCAGCGTCTACCTGAACGCGGCGGTTCAGGGCTTCGTGATCATCGTCGTGGCGTTCCTCCAGAGAGGTCGGCGCTAGTTTTTCCCCTCGTCCCGTTCCATCGACACATCCACAGGAGACATCCAGCATGAAGAACCTCACCCGCCGTTTCGCGCTCACGGCCATCGCGGCCGCCTCCCTCGCCGGCCTGCCGGCCCTCGCGGCCGAGAAGGTCAACCTGGGCGTCTCGATCCCGGCCGCCACGCACAGCTTCATGGGCGGCATCAACTACTGGGCCAACCAGGCGAAGAAGGACCTCGAGAAGGAACACAAGGACCTGAAGATCACGATCAAGACCGCCAGCGGCGCACCCGAGCAGGCCAACCAGCTGCAGGACTTCACCACGGTCAGCAAGATCAACGCGCTGGTGATCTTCCCGTTCGAGTCGGCCGCGCTCACCAAGCCGGTGGCGCAGGTCAAGGCCAAGGGCGCCTACGTCACGGTGGTCGATCGCGGCCTGACCGACACCAGCGCGCAGGACGCCTACGTGGCCGGCGACAACACCGCCTTCGGCCGCATCCCGGCGGAATACATCGTGAAGACGCTGGGCAAGGGCAACGTGGTGGCGCTGCGCGGCATCGCGACCACGCTGGACAACGAGCGTATGGACGCCTTCAACGCGGTGCTCAAGAACCACCCGGACGTGAAGCTGCTCGACGCCAAGTACGCCAACTGGAACCGCGATGACGCCTTCAAGGTGACGCAGGACTACCTCACGCGCTTCAAGCAGATCGACGCCATCTGGGCCGCCGATGACGACATGGCCGTGGGCGTGCTCAAGGCCATCGAGCAGGCCAAGCGCGACGACATCAAGATCGTGTTCGGCGGCGCGGGCGCCAAGGGCATGGTCAAGACCATCATGGACGGCAAGGACAAGCGCATCGGCGCCGACGTCAGCTACTCGCCCAAGTTCATCTACGACGCCATCAAGCTGACGGCCGAAGCGCGCCTGAAAGGCGAGAAGCTGCCGGCGACGACGATCATCCCGTCGGTGCTGATCACGAAGGACAACGCCAAGGACTTCTACGTCCCCGATTCGCCGTTCTGATACGGGCTCCGCCCCAGGCTCCGCGCACTTCGTGTCGCTTCGCCCACCCCCTGCCGGGGGCAACGCCAGCGGCCCGGCGAAGCCGGTTCAGCGGCGTTTCGCGCGAAGACAAACCAAATACCCACCATGGCAAGACCCGTCACGCTCTTCACCGGCCAATGGGCCGACCTTCCGCTGGCCGAGCTGGCGCCGCTGGCCAGGCGCATGGGCTACGACGGCCTCGAACTGGCCTGCTGGGGCGACCACTTCGACGTGCAGGAGGCGCTCGCCTCCGCGACCTACGTGCGGGACAAGCGGGCGCTGCTCGAATCGCACGGCCTGCGGTGCTTCGCGATCGGCAACCACCTGGTCGGCCAGGCCGTCTGCGACCCGATCGACGAGCGTCACCGGGCCATCCTGCCCGATCACGTCTGGGGCGACGGCGAGCCCGAAGGCGTGCGCCGGCGCGCCGCCAGCGAACTGGCCGACACCGCGCGCGCGGCGGCGGCCTTCGGCGTCAAGACCGTGACCGGCTTCACCGGCTCGTCGGTCTGGCACGCCATCTACGCCTTCCCGCCGACCACGCAGGCTTTCTGGGACAAGGGCTTCGCCGACTTCGGGCGCCGCTTCACCCCGATCCTCGACGTGTTCGACGCGCACGACATCGATTTCGCGCTCGAGGTCCACCCGACCGAGATCGCCTTCGACATCGCCTCCGCCGAACGCGCGATCGCGGCCGTGAACGGCCACCGCCGCTTCGGCTTCAACTTCGACCCGAGCCACCTGGGCTACCAGGGAGTCGACTACGTCAGGTTCATCCGCCTGTTCCACGACCGCATCCACAACGCCCACATGAAGGACGTGTGGTGGGGCAAGGGCGACGGCACGGTCGGCGTGTTCGGCGGCCACACCAGCTTCGGCGACGCGCGCCGCTTCTGGGACTTCCGCAGCGTGGGCCGCGGCATGATCGATTTCGAATCGGTGATCGTCGCGCTCAACGACATCGGCTACGCCGGCCCGCTGAGCGTCGAATGGGAGGACAGCCGCATGGACCGCGTGCACGGCGCCACCGAGAGCGCGGCCTTCTGCAGGCGGCTCGACTTCGAACCGGCGGCCGGCGCCTTCGACGCCGTGTTCGACAGAAAGCGCCGATGAACGCCCCGCCTTCCTCCACGCCCCGCCGCAAGCTGCGCTACGCGATGGTCGGCGGCGGGCGCGACGCCTTCATCGGCGCCGTGCATCGCCACGCGATCGCGCTCGACGGCCAGGCCGAGCTGGTCGCCGGCGCGCTCTCGTCGAGCCCGGACAAGGCGCGCGCCTCGGGCCGCGACCTGTTCCTGCCCGACGACCGCAACCACGGCGACTGGGCCGCGTTGCTGGCCGACGAACTGCGGCGGTCGCCCGACGAGCGCATCGACTTCGTCGTCGTCGTCACGCCCAACCATGTGCATTTCCCGGTGGCGCAGGCCTTCGTCGACGCCGGCTTCCACGTCGTGTGCGACAAGCCGCTGGTGCACACGCGCGCGCAGGCCGATGCGCTGGTGGCCGCCGTCGCGCGGCAGGGCACGGTGTTCGGCGTCACCTACAACTACGGCGGCTATCCGATGGTGCGACAGGCGCGCGCCATGGTCGCGGCCGGCGAGATCGGCACGGTGCGCAAGGTGGTGGTCGAATACAGCCAGGGCTGGCTCGCGACCGCGCTCGAGGACATCGGCAACAAGCAGGCGGACTGGCGGCTCGACCCGGCGCGCAGCGGCGCTGCCGGTGCGATCGGCGACATCGGCTCGCATGCGGAGAACCTGATCGCCACGGTCACCGGGCTGCAGATCGAGAGCCTCTGTGCCGACCTCGGTTCGCTGGTGCCGGGCCGCGCGCTCGATGACGATGCGAACCTGCTGCTGCGCTTTTCCAACGGCGCGCGCGGCGTGCTGGTGGCGTCGCAGATCAACACGGGCGTGGAGAACGACCTGCGGCTGCGGGTGTCCGGCACGCTCGGCACGGTCGAATGGCAGCAGGAGCGGCCCAACGAGCTGATCCACCGGCCGCTCGACGGACCGGCGCGGCGCCTCACGCGCGGCTCGCCATGGCTGCACCCGGCGGCGCTGCGCGGCAACCGGCTGCCGAGCGGCCATCCCGAAGGCTTCATCGAGGCCTTTGCCGACGTCTACGCCAGCATCTTCGCGGCCATCCGCGCCCGGCTCGCGGGCGCGCCGGACGATCCGCCGGACGCCGTCTATCCGCGCGTCGAGGACGGGGCGCGCGGGGTGCGCTTCATCGAGCGCACCCTGGCGTCGGCGGCGAGCGAGGCGAAATGGACGCCCTGGTGACGGAGGATGCCGCGATGCCCGCGGTCGACCGAGGGATCGACGACGGCGCGGCCGCCCGGGGCCGGAGCGCGGGTGCCGGTCCGCGAGACTGCCGAAGGCCGACGCGCCACCGGGCTGGGCCGGATGCTCCGGACGTCCGAGCGTCCTCAGGCGCCCAGCCAGCGACCCTCCGGCCAGGCACCTGATTCGACCGCCCGACGCGTTTCCCGCACCAGCACGTCCACGGCGCGATGCACGTGACGGCCGCACAGGCGGTTCGACGGCAGCGCCAGCACGATGGTCCGTGCGACCGGCGGATCGGCCAGCGGCGCGCCGGAGAGCTTGCCGGCCTGCAGGTCCTCGGCGACGGCGATGGGGGGCAGGATGGTGAGGCCGTGGCCCGCCAGGACCAGGCGGCGTTGCACGCTCAGGGCGTTGGTCTCGGCCGAGAGATCCAGCACCACGTTCCGCACGGCGCACGCGTGCTCGACCAGCGAGCGGATGCCGTGCGGCGCGCTGGGCAGCACCAGCTTGCGCTGCGCCAGGCTGCTCAGCGCCACGGGCGTCCGGCGGTCCAGTCCGGCGTCCTTCGGCCCGATCACCCACAGAGGTTCCTCGATCAGCGCGGTGGTGCGCACGTCGGCGGAATGCTCGACGCCATAGAGCAGCGCGGCGTCGACCTCGCCCGAGACCAGCCAGCGCGCCAGGGTCCCCGCGTAGCCCATCGCGAGCCGGATGCGGATGCCGGGATGCTCGCGCGCCAGCGCGGCGACCAGCGGGCCCGACAGGACGTCGATCGTGCTGGGCAGCAGCCCGAGCGTGACCAGTCCCGCGACGCCCTCGGCGCCACCGGCGATCTCCACGCGCGCCCGGTCGAGTTCGAGCATCGCGCGGCGCGCGTAGCCCACCAGGGCGTGGCCCGCATCCGTGAGCACCATGCCGTGGCGCTCCCGGACGAACAGCGGGGTGCCCACGTCCTCCTCGAGCAGGCGCAGCTGGCGCGAGACGGCCGGCTGCACCAGGTGCAGGACCTCCGAGGCCCGCGTCACGTTGCCGGTCTCCGCGACCGTGAGGAAGGCCTTGAGCTGCTTGAAGTCCATGGAGCGATGCCGGGTGGTGATGGAGGAATGCGAAATATTTATTTCACATCGTCAGGAATCAAATTTTATGATGACCGACCCGTCCACTCCAGATCTTCATTCCCATGAGTCATCCCCCCTCCTCGGCGCCCGCCTGGCAGGAAGCCGTCTTCAAGGTCCTCAAGGAGGGCGGCGTCGACCAGATCGCGTACGTGCCCGACGCCGGGCATTCGCACGTGATCCGCAGCGCCATCGCCGATCCCGACATCGAGGACGTCGTCCTCACGACCGAGGAGGAGGGCGTGGCCGTGGTGTGCGGCGCCTGGCTCGGCGGCAAGCGCGCCGTGCTGCTGATGCAGAGCAGCGGCGTGGGCAACTGCGTGAACATGTTCTCCCTGCTGCAGGCGGCGGACTTCCCGTTCTTCACGCTGGTCACCATGCGCGGCGAGTACGCCGAGTTCAATCCCTGGCAGGGCCCGATGGGCAAGGCCACGCAGGCCGCGCTGGAGCTCATGGGCATCCACGTGCTGCGTGCCTCCCACCCCGACGAGGTCGAGGAGATCGTGAGTGCCGGCTACGACGCCGCCTTCCAGGCCGGCGAGAAGGTTGCCGTGCTGCTGGGACAGAGCCTGATCGGACGCAAGAAGTGGGAGCGCAAGTGATGAACCAGATCGAATCGAAGCCGCGCGCCGATCGCCGCGAATTCGTCGCCGAGCTGCTGGCGGCCACCCCTGAAGCGCTGGTCGTCACCGGCCTGGGCTCCGCGTCCTACGACGTGTTCGCCGCCGGCGACCGCGACAAGAACTACTACCTGTGGGGCGCCATGGGCGGTGCCGCGGCGCTGGGCCTGGGCCTGGCCCTGGCGCAGACCGACAAGTCCGTGGTCGTGATCACCGGCGACGGCGAGCAGCTGATGGGCATCGGCAGCCTGGGCTCGATCGCCGTCAAGCAGCCCAAAAACCTCACCATCGTCGTGCTGGATAACGGGCACTTCGGCGAGACCGGCATGCAGCGCAGCCATTCCAGCCTCGGCGCCGATCTGGTGGCGATCGCCAAGGGCTTCGGCATCGCCCACGCCGACTCGACCGACGGCATCGAGCGAGTCGGGGAGATCGCCGAGGGCATCAACGCCCGCGGCGGCCTGCGCTTCGTGCAGGTCTTCATCGACGCCAATGAACCGCCGCGCGCCCTGCCGCCGCGCGACGGCCCGTTCATCAAGAACCGGTTCCGCGCTGCGCTCGGCCTCCAGCCGTTCTGAGCGGCAACGCTTCGAGCACCGATGATCCTCCAAGGAAACCCCATGAAACGCTACCTGCTGCGCATCGGCGCGCAAGCCTGCGAGCCCCGGAGCGGGCAGTGGTTCGACACGCAGAACCCCTACACCGGCGAGACCTGGGCACGGATCCCGCGTGGCGATGCGAGCGACGTCGACGCCGCCGTGCGGGCGGCCCACCAGGCGCTGACCGGGGGACCCTGGTCCGAGCTGACGGCCACCCGGCGCGGTGCGCTGATGCACCGGCTCGCCGACCTGATCGCGCGTGACGCCGTCCAGCTGGCCACGACGGAGGTGCGCGACAACGGCAAGCTGCTCGCCGAGATGCAGGCCCAGCTCGACTACATCCCGCAGTGGTTCCGCTACTACGGCGGTCTGGCCGACAAGGTGCAGGGGGCGACGCTGCCGCTCGACAAGAAGGGCTACTTCGCCTTCACGCGTCACGAGCCCGTCGGCGTGGTGGCGGCCATCACGCCCTGGAACTCGCCGCTGATGCTGCTGAGCTGGAAGGTCGCCCCGGCGCTGGCCGCCGGCTGCACGGTGGTGGTCAAGCCATCGGAGTTCACTTCCGCTTCCACGCTGGAGCTGGCCGAGCTGTTCGACGAGGCCGGCTTCCCGCCGGGCGTGTTCAACGTGGTCACCGGCTTCGGCGCCGAGGTCGGCACGCCGCTGGTGGAGCACCCGCTGGTGAACAAGATCAGCTTCACCGGCTCCGACGCCACGGGCCGCCTGATCAACGAGCAGGCAGGCCGGCACCTGAAGCACACCGCCATGGAGTTGGGCGGCAAGTCGCCCAACATCGTGTTCGAGGACGCCGACCTGGAGCAGGCCGCCTTCGGCGCCATCTCCGGCATCTTCGCGGCCACCGGCCAGACCTGCATCGCGGGCTCCCGGCTGCTGGTGCACGACAGCATCCACGATGCCTTCGTCGAGCGCCTCCTGGCGGTGGCGCGCACGGCCCGCATGGGAGACCCGATGGACCCCGGCACGCAGGTCGGCCCGGTCACGACCCCGCCGCAGTACCGCAAGGTGCTGGAGTACATCGACATTGCCCGTGCCGAGGGCGCGACGGTGGTGCTCGGCGGCGGGAAGGGGACGGCGCCCGGATGCGGCCGGGGATGGTTCGTGCAGCCGACCATCTTCACCGGCGTGCGCAACGACATGCGCATCGCCCAGGAGGAAGTGTTCGGTCCCGTGCTGTCGATCATCCGCTTCCGGGACGAGGCCGACGCGCTGCGCATCGCCAACGACGTGCGCTTCGGTCTGGCGGCGGCGGTGTGGACGAGCGACATCGGCCGCGCGCTCCGCATGTCCGAGAAGCTGCAGGCGGGCACCGTCTGGGTCAACACCTATCGGGCCGTGAGCTTCATGGCGCCGTTCAGCGGCTACAAGGACTCCGGCCTCGGCCGCGAGAACGGCATCGACGCGATCCGCGAGTACCTGCAGACCAAGTGCGTCTGGATCAACAGCGGCGCCGTGGCGGGCAATCCGTTCGTGATGCGTTGACGGCAGCGTCACGAAAAAACAGAACAGAACAGAACAAGACGGAGACAAGGCACATGACCGGTTCGAAGATTTCTCGTCGTGACCTGCTGGCGTGGGGCGCTGCCGCGACGCTGGGCCCGGCTGCCCCGTTCGCCGTCGCGCAGGCCGCCGAACTGCCGAAGGGTCCGATCGTCCTGGTCGTTCCTTTCGCCGCCGGGGGCGCGACGGACGTGGTCTCGCGCCTCGTCGCGCAGAAGCTGTCCGAGCGGTTGTCGCACGGCGTCATCGTGGAGAACGTCGCGGGCGGCGGCGGGGCCATCGGCGCGGCCAGGGTGGCCAAGGCGCCCGCCGATGGCGGCCTGCTGCTCATGGGCACCGTCGCCACCCATGCCATCAACCCCCTGTCGACGCCGCCGGCGCCCTACGACGCGCAGCGCGACTTCACGCCGATCTCGCTCGTCGCGACCGTGCCCAACGTGCTGCTGGTGAGTTCATCGGTCAAGGCCAAGGACGTGCGTGAACTCATCGCGTTGCTCAAGGCGGAGCCCGGCAAGTACAGCTATGGCTCCTCGGGCGTCGGCACGCCGCCGCACCTGTCCGGGGAGCTGTTCAAGTCGATGGCCGGGGTGGAGATTGGCCACGTCCCCTACAAGGGCGGCGGACCGGCGATGACCGATCTGGTGGGCGGCCACATCCCGATCCTGTTCGACGTGCTGACCGGCGCCGCCTCGCACATCCGCGCCGGTTCGGCGCGGGCCCTGGCGGTGACGACCCGCCAGCGCTCGCCGTCCTTCCCCGACATCCCGACCCTGGCCGAGGCCGGCGTGCCGGGCTACGAGACCTATACCTGGAACGCCATCTTCGGTCCGGCCAAGCTGCCGCGCCCGCTGGTCGATCGCCTGAGCCGCGAGCTCCAGGCCGTGGTGGCGCAGCCCGACGTGCAGGCCAGGCTGAAGGACCTGAGCGCGGTGCCGGTGGGCTCCACGCCGGAGGTGCTGTCGTCGCTGGTCGCGTCGGAACTGGACAAGTGGGGCGGCGTCATCCGGTCCATCGGCGGCCTCAAGCGGGACTGAGCGCGCGCCGTTGCGACCACGCGGCTCCGACGGACCGCCTCCCGGTTCACGCGTCGCCGGGACCGATCCAGCGCGCCGGCCAGCTGCCGTCCTCGACCATCCGGCGCAGCACGTCGACCACCACGCGCATCACGGCGGCGCCCGCCGTGGTGCCGGGCCGGGTGACGCTGGTGGCGCCGACGATCCGGCGCAGCATGCGCGGGCTGTCGATCACCGAGGCCCGCAGGCGGCCGGCGGCCACCTCGTCGGCGACGGCGCCCGGCGGCAGGATCGTGCTGCCCAGGCCCGCCTCGACCGCACGCTTGACGCTGGGCAGCGACTCGATCTCGGCCACCACGTCGAGCACCAGGCCCTCGGCCTCGCAGGCGTCGTCGACGATGCGGCGCAGGCCGTGGTCGCGGCCCGGCAGCACGAGCGGCCAGCGCGGCAGCGCGGCCAGGGCCATCGTGCGCGGGGCCGTGGCGCCGTAGGCGTTCGAAACGAAGGCCAGGCGGTCCTCCAGCAGCAGCTGCTTGGCCAGCGCCGGGTCGGCCTGGTCGCCGAAGATCAGGGCCAGATCGAGCCGGCCGGCGATCAGCCACTCGCGCAGGAAGCCGCTGTAGCCCTCCACCAGCTTGATGCGCACCTGCGGCAGCCGCTCGCGACAGGCCTGCAGGATCGGCACGGTGGCGATGAGCGACACGGTGGTCGGCAGGCCGAGCGCGACCTCGCCGGCGGGCACCACGCCGGTCTGGCGCACGGCCGCGCGGGCGCGCTCGACGTCGGCCAGCACCACCCGCGCGTGTTCCAGGAAGGCCTTGCCGGCCTCGGTGAGCGTGACGCCGCGGCTCGACCGGTCGAACAGGCGCGCGCCGACGTCGTGTTCCAGCGCCGCGATCTGCTGGCCCAGCGCCGGCTGTGCGACGTGCAGCCGCGCCGAGGCCTTCAGCAGGCTGCCGGCCTCGCTGACGCCGATGAAGTAGCGGATGTGGCGCAGTTCCATTGGTCGGTCTTGCTATGTCTTCGACGTCTAGCGCCTAGCTTAAATCCATATTTCACAAATATCGATCGGCATCGAACAATCCAGGCTCCGATACACCTTCCGACGATGCCTCGCAGGGTGTCGATGGACACGACGCTGGAGACGAAGAGATGAGCCTGGACCTGGACCACCTGAAATCCTGGATCGGTCGAACCGAACAAGTCCACGACGTCACCGCGCCGACGCCCGTGCGGGCGCTGGCGGCCACGCTGGATCGCGACGATGCCGTCCCCCTGGCGGGCGATGCCGTGCCGCCGCTGTGGCACTGGCTGTACTTCCTGCCCCTGCACCGCCAGTCCGAGATCGGCCCGGACGGCCATGCCCGACGCGGCGGCTTCCTGCCGCCGGTGCCGCTGCCGCGCCGCATGTGGGCCGGCGGGCGCCTGGCGTTCCAGCGTCCGCTGACGGTGGGCAGCGCCGTGACGCGGACCTCGCGCATCGAGGACGTGAGCGGCAAGACCGGCCGCACCGGCGACCTGGTGTTCGTGCGGGTGCGCCACGAGATCGCCGACGAGGCGGGCGTCGCGATCGTCGAGGAGCACGACATCGTCTATCGCGACAACCCCCAGGCGGATGCCCCGGCGCCCGCCGCCCGACTCGCGCCGACCGATGCGCAATGGACGCGCGAGATCGTGCCCGACGACGTGCTGCTGTTCCGCTACTCGGCGCTGACCTTCAACGGCCACCGCATCCACTACGACCGCCGCTACGTGACCGAGGTCGAGGGCTATCCCGGCCTGATCGTGCACGGGCCCCTGATCGCCACGCTGCTGCTGGACCTGCTGCGCCGCCAGTTGCCCGATGCGCAGGTCAGGACCTTCGACTTCCGCGCCGTCAAGCCCTTGTTCGACATCGCGCCCTTCGCCGTCTGCGGCCGCGTGGAGGGCGACGGGACGGCGACGCTGTGGGCGCGCACCCACGACGGCCACCTGGCCATGGACGCCACTGCCACGCTGGCCTGATACACAAAGCACTTAGGAGACCACCCTCATGTTCAACGAGATCGACGAGCATCAAGAAATTCGCGACGCCGTGCGCGCCCTGTGCAAGCAGTTCCCCGACGAGTACTTCCGCAAGGTCGACGAGCAGAAGGCCTACCCCGAGCAGTTCGTCGACGCGCTGATGGAGGCGGGCTGGCTCGCGGCCATGATCCCCGAGGAATACGGCGGCACCGGCCTGGGCCTGACGGCGGCCACGGTGATCATGGAGGAGATCAACCGCAGCGGCGGCAACGCCGGCGCCGTCCACGGCCAGATGTACAACATGAGCACGCTGCTGCGCAACGGCAGCCGGGCGCAGAAGGACAAGTACCTGCCCGGCATCGCCGCGGGCACGCTGCGCATCCAGTCGATGGCGGTGACCGAGCCGACCACCGGCACCGACACCACCAAGATCAAGACCACCGCCGTGAGGAAGGACGGGCGCTGGGTCGTCAACGGGCAGAAGGTGTGGATCAGCCGCGTGCAGCACTCCGACCTGATGATCCTGCTGGCGCGCACCACGCCGCTGGCCGACGTGAAGAAGAAGTCCGAGGGCATGTCGATCTTCATCGTCGACCTGCACCACGCCGTGGGCAACGGGCTCACCGTGCGCCCGATCCCCAACCTGGTCAACCACGAGACCAACGAGCTGTTCTTCGAGAACCTGGAGATCCCGGAGGAGAACCTGATCGGCGAGGAGGGCAAGGGCTTCAAGTACATCCTCGACGGCCTGAACGCCGAGCGCACGCTGATCGCCGCCGAGTGCATCGGCGACGGCTACTGGTTCATCGAGCGCGCGCGCAAGTACGCCAACGAGCGCGTCGTGTTCGACCGCCCGATCGGCAAGAACCAGGGCGTGCAGTTCCCCATCGCCGACGCCTTCATCGAGATCGAGGCCGCCAACCTGATGCGCTTCGACGCCGCGCGCCGCTTCGACGCCCACGAGGCCTGCGGCGCGCAGGCCAACATGGCCAAGTACCTCGCGGCCAAGGCCAGCTGGGAGGCGGCCAACGTGTGCCTGCAGACGCACGGGGGCTTCGGCTTCGCCAACGAATACGACATCGAGCGCAAGTTCCGCGAAACGCGCCTCTACCAGGTGGCGCCGATCTCGACCAACCTGATCTACGCCTACGTCGCCGAGCACGTGCTCGGCCTGCCGCGGTCGTTCTGAACGCGAAGGCAAGGAGCACGCCATGACACGCCCCCTCGACGGCATCACCGTCGTCACGCTGGAACACGCCATCGCCGCGCCGTTCTGCACCCGCCAGCTCGCCGACCTGGGCGCCCGGGTCATCAAGGTCGAGCGCCCGGGCACCGGCGACTTCGCCCGCGCCTACGACGAGCGCGTGCAGGGCCTGGCCTCGCACTTCGTCTGGACCAACCGGTCGAAGGAGAGCCTGACGCTGGACGTCAAGCAGCCCGTCGCCCAAGAGGTGCTCGCCCAGCTGCTGGAAAAGGCCGACGTGCTGGTGCAGAACCTCGCGCCCGGCGCGGCGGCGCGCCTGGGGCTGTCCTACGAGGCGCTGAAGGACAAGCACCCGCGCCTGATCGTGTGCGACATCTCGGGCTACGGCGACGACGGCCCCTACCGCGACAAGAAGGCCTACGACCTGCTGATCCAGAGCGAGTCGGGCTTCCTGTCGGTCACGGGTTCGCAGGCCGAGCCGGCCAAGGCCGGCTGCTCGATCGCGGACATCGCCGCGGGCATGTACGCCTACAGCGGCATCCTGGCCGCGGTGCTGCAGCGCGACCGCACGGGCCGGGGCAGCCGCATCGACGTGTCCATGCTCGAGAGCATGGTCGAGTGGATGAACTACCCGATGTACTACGCCTACGAGGGGGCGCCGCCGCCGCCGCGCGCCGGCGCGGCGCACGCCACCATCTATCCCTACGGTCCCTTCGTGGCCGGGGACGGGGTCTCGGTCATGCTGGGGCTGCAGAACGAAAGGGAGTGGGACGCCTTCTGCCGGCTCGTGCTGCGGCAGCCCGACCTGGCGGGCGACGAGCGTTTCGCCTCCAACTCGCGCCGGGTGGCCAACCGGGACGCGTTGCGCGCGCTGATCCTGGAGAATTTCGCTGCGCTCTCGGCCGCGCAGGTCGTCGAGCGCCTGGACGACGCCCAGATCGCCAACGCCCGCGTCAACGACATGCACGACGTGTGGGCGCACCCGCAGTTGAAGGCCCGGGGACGCTGGACCGAGGTGGCCACGCCCAACGGACCGATTCCCGCGCTGCTGCCGCCCGGCCGCACCGACGCCTACGAACCCCGCATGGACGGCGTGCCCGGCCTCGGACAGCACACCCGGGACCTCCTGCGGGAACTGGGCTGGTCGGCCGAGGCCATCGACGACATGCGCCAGACCCACGCGATCTGAAGCCACCCCGGAGACAAGAAACCATGAAGAACTTCTACAAGCACGCCCTCCAATGCACGGCCGTGGCGATGGCCGGCCTGACCTGCGCCATGGCCGGCTGGGCGCAGGGCTACCCGACCAAGCCGATCACCCTGGTGGTCCCCTTCGCCGCCGGCGGGCCGACCGACGTGGTCGCCCGCACCCTGGGCGGGGCCATGACGAAGTCGCTCGGCCAGACGGTGCTGGTCGAGAACAAGACCGGCGCCGGCGGCACCATCGCGGCCGCGTTCACCGCGCGCGCCGCTCCGGACGGCTACACCTTCCTCATCCACCACAACGGCATGGCCACCGCGCCGGCGCTCTACCGCAAGCTCAGCTACCAGCCGCTGGCCGACTTCGAGTACGTCAGCCAGGTGATCGACGTGCCCATGACCCTGGTGGGCCGCAAGGACCTGCCAGCGAAGGACTTCAAGGACCTCATGGCCTATGCCAAGGCCAACGGCGACAAGGTCAACCTGGCCCATGCCGGGCTGGGTGCCGTCTCGCACCTGTGCGGCATGCTGGTGCGTCAGGCCATGGGGGTGGAGATGACCACGGTGCCCTACCAGGGCACCGGCCCGGCGATGAACGCGCTGCTCGCCGGCCAGGTGGACCTGCTGTGCGACCAGACCACGTCCACGACGCCCTACATCAAGGCCGGCTCGGTGAAGCTCTACGGCGTGACCACGCCGACCCGGCTGAAGACCCTGCCCGACACGCCCACGCTGGCCGAGCAGGGCCTGCCGGGCTTCCAGGTCGTCGTCTGGCACGGCATCTACGCGCCCAAGGGCACCCCGAAGGAAGCGATCGAGAAGTTCGGCGCGGCGCTGAAGTCGACGCTCAAGGATCCGGCCATCGTCCAGCGCCTGGCCGAGCTCGGCGCGGTCGTCCCCGGCGACGACAAGCTCACTCCGGCGGGCCTGAAGACCTGGCTGGAGCAGGAGACGCAGCGCTACGCCCCGGTCATCAAGGCCGCCGGCCAGTTCGCCGACTGACCGGCACGCTGGCCACATCGAAGCAGGAAGCATCCCATGAAGGTTCTGGTCCCAGTCAAGCGGGTCGTCGACTACAACGTGAAGGTTCGGGTGAAATCCGACGGCAGCGGAGTGGACGTGGCCAATGTGAAGCACAGCATGAACCCCTTCGACGAGATCGCCGTCGAGGAGGCCGTCCGGCTCAAGGAGCGCGGCGTGGTCACGGAGATCATCGCGGTGTCCTGCGGCGAGACCAAGTGCCAGGAGACCTTGCGCACGGCGCTGGCCATCGGCGCGGACCGCGCCATCCTGGTGGAGACGAGCGTGGAGCTCCAGCCGCTGGCGGTGGCCAAGCTCCTGAAGGCACTGGTCGACAAGGAGCAGCCGCAGCTGGTGATCCTGGGCAAGCAGGCCATCGACGACGACGCCAACCAGACCGGCCAGATGCTCGCCGCGCTGGCCGACCTGCCCCAGGGCACGTTCGCCAGCAAGGTCGAGGTCTCGGGCGACAAGGTGAGCGTCACGCGCGAGGTCGACGGCGGCCTGGAGACGGTGTCGCTGACGCTGCCGGCGATCGTCACGACCGACCTGCGGCTCAACGAGCCGCGCTACGTGACCTTGCCCAACATCATGAAGGCCAAGAAGAAGACGCTCGACGTCGTGAAGCCCGAGGACCTGGGCGTGGACGTCGCGCCGCGCCTGAAGACGCTCAAGGTCGCCGAGCCGCCCAAGCGCGGCGCCGGCGTCAAGGTGGCCGACGTGGCCGCCCTGGTCGACAAGCTCAAGAACGAAGCGAAAGTGATCTGACCATGCCCATCCTCGTCATTGCCGAACACGACCACGCCAGCGTCAAGCCGGCCACCCTCAACACCGTCACGGCCGCGCTCGCCATCGGAGGCGACGTCCACGTGCTCGTCGCCGGCGCCAACGCTGCGGAGGCGGGCGCCGCCGCCGCGCAGATCGCCGGCGTGGCCAAGGTCATCGTGGCCGACGGCGCGAGCCTGACCGAAGGCCTGGCGGAGAACGTCGCCGCGCAGGTGCTGGCCATCGCCTCGAACTACAGCCACATCCTGTTCCCGTCGACCGCGGCGGGCAAGAACGTCGCCCCGCGCGTGGCCGCCAAGCTCGACGTCGCGCAGATCAGCGACATCACCAAGGTCGACGGTCCCGACACCTTCGAGCGCCCGATCTACGCGGGCAACGCCATCGCCACGGTGCAGAGCAGCGATGCGATCAAGGTCGTCACGGTGCGCACCACGGGCTTCGACGCGGCGGCGTCCTCCGGCGGCAGCGCGACCATCGAGAACGCCGAGGCGGTGGCCGACTCGGGCAAGTCCAGCTTCGTCGGGCGCGAGGTCACCAAGAGCGACCGGCCCGAGCTCACGGCGGCCAAGATCATCGTCTCGGGCGGTCGCGCCCTGGGCAGCGCGGAGAAGTTCGCGGAGGTGATGACGCCGCTGGCCGACAAGCTCAACGCGGGCCTGGGCGCGAGCCGCGCGGCGGTGGACGCGGGCTACGCGCCCAACGACTGGCAGGTGGGGCAGACCGGCAAGATCGTGGCGCCGCAGCTCTACATCGCCGCGGGCATCTCCGGGGCGATCCAGCATCTGGCGGGCATGAAGGACTCCAAGGTGATCGTGGCGATCAACAAGGACGAGGAGGCGCCCATCTTCTCGGTGGCCGACTACGGCCTGGTGGCCGACCTGTTCACCGCCGTGCCGGAACTCGTCGAGAAGCTCTGAGCGCGGATCCCCCGACCATGCACGCGCTCGATCTCGCCGTCTCCGGCAGTCAGCTGGTCGCCGGACCGGCGGGCCCGATGGAGGTGATCGTCGACGCGCCGCGCGGCCCGATGCACGACGGCATCGCCATCGTCGCGCATCCGCAGCCGCTGCTCGGCGGCCATGCCCTGCACAAGGTCCCGCAGCTGCTCGCGCGGGCGCTCAGCGACGCCGGCTGGCGGGTGGCGCGGCCGAACTTCCGGGGCGTGGGGGGCAGCGCCGGCGTCCACGACGCGGGCATCGGCGAGGCCGAGGACGTCGTGGCCCTCCACGACGCCCTGCGCGGCGCGCATCCCGGTGCGCGGATCGCGCTGGTCGGGTTCTCCTTCGGCGCTTTCGTGCAGGCGCGCGTCGCCCGCGCGCTGGAGGACCGGGGACGGGCGGCTTGGCGCGTCTGCCTCGCCGGCATGCCCTCGGGGCCTGTCCAGGACGGGCGCGTCTTCGACCCGCCGCAGGGCCTCGCCAACGCGCTGGTCGTGCATGGCGAGCGCGACGAGCGCGTGGCGCTCGCCGCGGTGCTGGACTGGGCGCGGCCCCAGGGACAGCCGGTCGTCGTCGTGCCGGGGGCCGATCACTTCTTCACGGGCAGATTGCCCATCCTGCGCGGCCTGGTCCTGTCGCACCTGGCGATCTGCGTCCCGGCCGCATTTCCTCCTCCACCACCATGACCCCTTCCATTCCCCTGACCGACGCCCGTACCTTCCTGTTCGTCCCCGGCAACCGGCCGGAACGCTTCGAGAAGGCCGCCCTCAGCGGCGCCGACGCCATCGTGCTGGACCTCGAGGACGCCGTGCCGCCGGCCGACAAGGCGGCGGCGCGACAGGCCGTCGCGCAGGCCTGGGCCGCCCTGCGATCGCTGGGGACCGCGCTGGTCGTGCGCATCAACGCGGCCGATCAGCCGTCGGGCGACGACGACCTGGCCTGGCTGGCGCGATTGCCGGCCCCTGCCCCGGCGGGCGTGATGGTGCCCAAGGTCGAATCCGCCGCCACGCTGGCCCTCGTGCGCGACCGGCTCCCCGGCGTGCCGCTGCTGCCGCTGATCGAGAGCGCGGCCGGCTGGAACGCCGTGGCGTCGATCGCCGCGTGCGACGGCGTGGCCCGCCTGGTGCTGGGCCACATCGACTTCATGGCCGACACCGGCATCCAGTGCGGCCCCGACGAGGCCGAACTCGCGCCCCTGCGCTTCGCGCTGGCCATGGCGACCCGCGCGCACGGGCTCGCGCCGGCCGTGGACGGCGTGACCGTCGCCATCCAGGACGACGAGCGACTGCGCGAGGACACCCGACGGGCCCTGCGCTTCGGCTTCGGCGCCAAGCTCTGCATCCATCCGCGTCAGGTCGGACCGGTGCACGAGGTGATGACGCCCGATGCGCGGCAGGTGGCCTGGGCCCGGCGCGTGGTCGAGGCCGACGCCGCCTCGGGCGGCGCGGCGGTGCAGCTCGATGGCCGGATGGTCGACCGGCCGGTGGTGCTGCAGGCCCGCCGCGTGCTGGCCCGGCACGACGCCTGCCGACCGACGTCGTGATCGCCCGCCTGTTCGCCCTCCGCGCACATGGCCGTCCCGCCCTGGTGAAGCCGTCGCCGCGTTGACCGCAGGGGGAGCGGCCGAGGGTGGATCGTCGGGCCTCGCCCGACCACGTCTCACCGCGCGTCGACGATCGTCGTGTCGTAGATCCTGCCTCCGATCCTCACGTTCTTCAGCACGATGTCGTGGACGTTGTACGCGTAGATCGGACCGGGCACGGTCGCGCCGGCCGGGCCGGCCGCGGCGGGAGTCCCGAAGTCGCAGTCGCTGATCGTCACGCCGGTGATCGCGGGCACGGGCGGCACGGGCAGGGGTCCGTTGTAGTCGGCCTTCACCGGCCCCTGCGCCACGATGGCCTGGAAGCACGACGCGGTGACGCCGCCGAGCGTCACGTTGCTCGCCCGGACGCGCGAGATGACGATGTTCTCGACGGTGGCCGGACGCGTGCGGATCGCATCCTTGGCCGGCTGGTAGTCGCAGTCGAAGGTGATGATCCCGCCCTGGGCCGCCGAGGGATTGGCGGCCGCGGCCGTCACCACGCCCAGCGGCACCGTCGCGTTGATCGGGCTGCCCGGCAGCAGCGACGAGCCGTAGCCCGCCGGCGTCGTGCTCACGCCGTTGGCGAGCGTCACGTTGTCGACGTAGAAGTCGCGCACGAAGCCGCCGCGATTCATGTTGGTCTTGATGCGGATGGCGATGTTCAGCGCGTTGGTCGCCCAGTAGACATTGCGCATCTCGAGGTTGCGCGCGTAGACCTTCTGGATGCCCGCGCCCATCTCGCTGCCCAGCGTGATGCCGCCGTGGCCGCTCTGCATCGTGCAGTCCTGGATCACCTGGTTCTGCGACGGACCGAACTGGACGTCGAGGTTCTTGCCCGACTTGATGGCGATGCAGTCGTCGCCGGTGTTGAACTCCACGCGTTCGCACAGCACCGTGTCGCAGCCGTCGGGATCGAAACCGTCGTTGTTCAGCCCGGTGCTGTCGGCGAGCACGTTGCGGATCACGACGTTGCGGCAGGCCACCGGATGGTGCTGCCAGAACGGCGTGTTGTTGCACTGGTAGTTCTCCATCAGCACGTCGGTGCAGCCGATGAACGTCACCATGCAGGGCCGCAGGAAGTGCCCGAGCCCGAAGACGCGCTGCTCGACCGGCACCCCGGCCTCCGACAGGCAGGGCAGGTAGTTCTGGTCCTGTTGCCAGGGCGTGACCGGATTGGTCAGCAGCGCATAGAGCACGTCCGGGATGCCCGGCACCTTGGTGCGCAGGTCCGGGTTCAACGGATTGTTCGAGGCCGCCGAGGGCGTCGTCGCGGCGTTGACGAAACCGTACTGGCCGACGTTGCCCTTGTAGGTCCACCAGCAGGTGGCGGTGTTGCCGCTGCCGGCGAACGGGATCATGGCCTGGCCGTTGAGGATCGACGTCCGGTCCTCGCCGGTGATGGCGATGCGCGACTGGTTGCGGGCGTAGATCGGCGATCCGAAGTTCAGGCAGTCGTTGGACTGCCAGCGGCCGTGATACAGCTTGCCGTTGGCACCGCAGTCGACCGGGCCGTCCTTGGCGTAGTCGGCCGGCCGGTTGCTGAAGTAGATCTGGCAGTTGGCGCTCAGATGGAAGTTGACGTTGCTCAGCAGCACGATCGGACCGGCGCAGTACCAGGTGCCCGGCGGCACCACCACCCGGCCGCCGCCGGCCGCGTTGCACGCCTCGATCGCGGCCAGGAAGGCCGGGCGCGAATCGAAGGAGCCGGGGGCGTGCGTCCGGTCGGAGCCGGCGCTCAATGGCGACAGGGCCGCGTTGGTGTAGGGATTCACGGCCGCGACCACGGCACAGGGTCTCGCGCCGTAGGCGACCACCTGGAAGTCCTGGGCGGGGAAGGCGGCCTGCGACACCGACTTCAGCGACTCGACGATGGCGGTGGCGGCACCGTACGGTCCCCAGATGGCATCGCCGGTCGTGCCGCCGCTCACGCCGCCCTCGTCGCCGCCGCCTCCGCCACCGCAACCCGCCAGGCCACCCAGCGCCGTGCTTCCCAGCAAGGTGCCCGTGCCCAGCAGGAAGCCCCGGCGGTCCAGCAGGGAAGACGCGCCGGGCTTCGCCCCGGTGGCCTGGAAAAATGAACTCATGACTGTCTCCGTCGAATGGTCTGCAGTTGAAAAGCCGGGATGTCGCACCGACCGCCGCCGAGGCGCGAAGCGGTGCACCGGCACGCCGGCATCCGTCACGAATATGACAACGTTGTCATTTCCGGTGATTTCGAAGATCCGTTCCAAACCTCAACCAGGATCGGGCCGGCTTCTTCGAAGTTCGGAGGGATGATATCGTTGTCATTTCACGGACGGCGACCGAATTTTTAAGTGGTTTCCCTAGACCGTGCGTGGGTTCCACGCGATCCGAAGGCCTGCACGCGATGCGAGTCCGGCCGGGCCTCCGACGTCCTCGCCGGAGCGGCTTGCCGCGAGCATCGGGAGTTCGGCCCCCGACCGCGACATGGGTTATTGACTTTTACCGCGAACTTGATAAATTATTGAATTCAAAATAATCGGAGATACATTGATCCACTTTCCTCGTCAGGCCCTGGCCCGGGAGCTCGTCGCGGCGCTGCGAGGCCAGGCGGTCTTCGGCGATGCGCACAACGGCCTGTTCCTGGCCGCGCCGCGCCGCACGGGGAAGTCCACCTTCCTGCAGGCCGACCTGAAGCCGGCCCTGGAAGCCGCCGGCGCGGTGGTGGCCTATGTGGACCTGTGGGCCGACCCGCGCCGCGACCCCGGCGCTCTGATCGCCGACGCCATCGCCCGCGCGCTGGCGCCGCGTCTGGGGGTGGTGAGCCGCGCGGCCCGGGCGGCCGGGCTGGACAGCGTGACGATCGCCGGCGCGCTGAAGATCGACGTCGGCAAGATCGGCCGGATCGACGGCGTGACGCTGCCCGACGCGCTGCGCGCGCTGCACGAGGCCGCCCGGGCGCCGGTGGCCCTGATCGTGGACGAGGCGCAGCATGCGCTGACCAGCGAAGCCGGCGAGGCCACGATGTCGGCATTGAAATCCGCCCGCGACCAGCTCAACCGGCCGGGCGGGGTGAACCTGATGCTGGTGATGTCGGGCTCCGACCGCGACAAGCTGCTGCGGCTGGTCAACACCAACGGTGCGCCGTTCTACGGCTCGCAGATCTCGCGCATGCCGCCGCTGGGGCGGGATTTCATCGACCACGTGGCGCGGCTGATCACGGCCCAGCGGCCCGATCTGGCGCCGGTGGATGCCGCCCTGCTGCTGCAGGCCTTCGAGAGCTTCGGCCAACGGCCGCAGTTTTTCATGGAAGCGCTGGGCCAAGCGCTGAGCCCCTTGTCGGGCCTGAGCGGCGTGAGGTTCGAGCAGGCCGTGCTGCAGGCGGCGAAGGAACGGCAGGACGCCGACGAGGCCCAGATGGAATCCGAGTACCTGGCGCTGCGCCCTCTGGAACAGGCGGTGGTGTGGCGCCTGCTGTCGCAGGGGGCGCGCTTCCGCCCCTACGACGGCGAGGCGCTGCGCTTCTACCGGGATCGGGTGACGGGCCGCGTCACGCCGCAGATGGTGCAGCGCGCGCTGGAATCGCTGCGCGAACGCAATCCGGCGCTGGTGTGGAAGTCGGCCCGCGGCGAGTACGCCGTGGACGATGCGGCCATGCACCGCTGGTTCGAGCAGCGGGCCAGGGAGGAACGCTGGCCGCCGGTCGATCCCCACGGCCTGCCGGCCATGCAGGAGGACGAAGCCGCCGCCACGGACGTGCCCGACGAGAAGGACGGTTCCTGACGGGAGCGCGCCGGTCGGCGCTCGATCTCATCGCGCAGCGTCGACCGGCTCCTAGTGCGCCGGGACGTCGGCGCCGGGGGCCGATCGCGTTCGCGCGGTCTCCGGATGGACCGCCTGCTTGATCGCCAGGGCGGCCGCGGCGACCAGGCCCGCTGCCGCGATCACGGTGAAGATCTCGGCGAAGGACGCCTTGCGGGTGGTGAGTTCGGCCACCAGGAAAGAGCCGGCGATGCCGCCGAACCGACCCACGCCCAGCATCCAGGCAATGCCGGTGGCCCGTCCCTGGGTCGGATAGAAAGGGGCGGCCAACGCCGGCATGGACGACTGCGAGGTGTTCATCAGCACGCCCGCCAGGAACACGACCGCGACCAGCAGGCCGACATTGCCGGCGAACTGGCCGATGGCATAGACCGCCACCGCCGTCAGCGCGTAGCCCACGGCGATGATCCGGTTCGGATTGAACCTGTCCATCAGCACACCGAAGAGGATCGCGCCGCAGCCTCCCAGGGGAAACAGGGAGGCGATCAGGGTGGCGGTTCGCGCGTCGATGCCCGCGTCCCTGAGCAGGATGGGCATCCAGTTGATCAGGGCGTAGAAGATGACCAGGCCCATGAAGTAGGCCACCCAGAGCATGACCGACCCGACCAGGAAGGGGCCGGAGAGCACCAGGCCCAGGCCCGTCTTCGTGTGGAGCGAATGGGAGGCCTTCTCCGTGTTGATGAACGAGCCCGCCCGGACGGCCGTGGCGGAGATGCGCCGGAGAACGGCCCGGACCTCGTCGACCGGCCGCGACCGCGCGACCATGTAGCGCACCGACTCGGGCAGGGTCGCGAGCATGACGACGACCAGGAGCAGCGGGGCGACGCCGCCGAGGACGAGCACGCTGCGCCAGCCGAACTGCGGGATCATCCAGGCCGCCAGGAAGCCGCCCAGGGCGGCACCCAGGGGAAAGCCGCAGAACATCAGGTTGGTCAGCGTGGCGCGGCGGTTGTCCGGGCAGTACTCGCTCATCATCGTGATCGCATTGGGCATCGCCGCCCCCAGCCCCAGCCCGGTCACGAAGCGCCAGGCGGTCAGGGTCGGCAGGTCGGGCGAGAAGGCGGAGGCCAGGCAGGCCGTGCCCATCACCATCACCGACACGATCAGCAGCAGCCGGCGCCCCCAGCGGTCGGACAGCGGCCCCGCGCCCAGGGCGCCGAACGCCAGCCCGAAGAGCGCCGCGCTCAGCACCGGGGCGAGGGCGGAACGCGGCACGCCCCATTCCCTCATCAGCGAAGGCGCGATGTAGCCGATGGCCGCCGTGTCGAAGCCGTCCAGGAGGACGACCAGGAAACACATCAGGAAGATCAGCCACTGGTAGCCTGAAAAGGGGTGCGCATTGAGGAACGTCTGGACGTCCACGGTCTTCGAGGGTTTCACATTCATTTCCATGTTTCTTCGGAGGCTCGATCGATCGGATCGATCGATTCGATGGGCGGTCCCGCGCGGCCGGCGGCGGCGTCCGGCGGCCTGCGGCGCTTCCTCGTCGGCGGGTCAGCGGGTCAGCGGGTCATTCCGGCACGCATTCCAGCGTGAACACCGGCACCTCGGCGCGTCGAGCGAGCCACACGCCGCCGCCCAGGTTCCTGAAGTTCCTCGACAGCCCGCGGCGGTACACCTCGGCGCGGTGCCGAAAGAGCAGGGGATCGGTGAGTTCCTCGTCCACGACGTCGTTCTCGTAGTCCTCCAGCGTCACCGCCTCCACGTAGAGGGCGCCGTGGCTCAGGGTCCCGAGGTTGCGCAGGGCCTGCTTCAGGTCGGCGGGGCTCAGGTAGGCCAGGACGCCCTGGCAGATGACGAAGTCGAACGGCTTCGCGGCGGCGTGGTCCACGACCGAGCCGCGTTCCCAGCCATAGCGCCGGCACAGGTAGTCGCTGACCTCCACGCCATGGTAGCTCGCCTGCGGAAAGTGGCGCATCACGATGTCGCGCCACAGGCCCACGCCGCAACCGATGTCCAGGACGCGATGCACGGGAACGCGCAGGTACTGGAGATAGGAACTCACGAAGGCGCCCAGTCGTTCGACGTGCAGCCGATCGGCCACCCTGGTCTTCTTGTCGAAATAGAAGCGGTCGTAATACGACTCGTCGAAGGTGGCGGCGTCGGCGGATTCCATGCCCGGATGCTAACCCGCAGGCATCGACGGTGGCACCACGGGCGTGCCCGCGCATCCGATGCGGCGGACGATCGACGGGCAAATCGGGGTCGCGAGCGCACCAACGATGAGAGACTCGTCGCATCCTGCTCGCCGTCGATCCTCCAGGAGCCATGCCATGAGCCGTCTCACCGCCAAGGACTTCCAGCCCGAACTGCTGGAACTCTACGACTTCTACGTCCACGGCCGCATCGGCCGGCGCGACTTCCTCGATCGCGCGGGCAGGTTCGCCGTCGGCGGCCTGACGGCCGGGGCGCTGCTGACCGCGCTGAGCCCGGACTACGCGCTGGCGCAGCAGGTCCGTTTCACCGATCCCGACATCCGGCCCGGCTACGTCCGCTACCCATCGCCCCATGGCCACGGCGACGTGCGCGGCTATCTCGTCGGCCCCGCGCGGACGACGGGACCGGTGCCGGGCGTGGTCGTCGTCCACGAGAACCGGGGCCTCAATCCCTATGTCGAGGACGTGGCGCGGCGCCTGGCCAAGGCCGGCTTCGTGGCGTTGGCGCCCGACGGCCTGAGCTCGCTCGGCGGCTACCCCGGCAACGACGACGAAGGGCGTGCACTGCAGCAGCGGGTCGATCCGCAGAAGCTGATGAACGACTTCCTCGCCGCCGTCGATTACCTGCGCGCCGGCGACCGGACCACCGGCCGGATCGGGATCACCGGCTTCTGCTACGGCGGCGGCGTCTGCCACGCGGCCGCGGTCGCGCATCCGGAACTGTGCGCGGCGGTGCCGTTCTACGGCCGTCAGGCCCGGCCCGAGGACGTGCCGCGCATCCGGGCGCCGATGCTGCTGCACTTCGCCGAAACCGATCCGGGCGTCAACGCCACGTGGCCGGCCTGCGAGGCGGCATTCAAGGCCGCCGGTACGACCTACGAGGCGCACGTCTACCCGGGCACCGGCCACGGCTTCCACAACGACTCGACGCCGCGCTACGACGAACCGGCCGCCAGGCTCGCGTGGGACCGGACCCTCGGCTGGTTCCGGCGTCATCTGGCCTGATGCCGGCGACGCCGCCCGGTCGGCCGAGCCCGCGTCCACGACGGCCAGGGAGCCACGCGCGCGGGATGCGTCGCGCGCGCGGCGCACCCCCGGCGCGGCAGGGTCGAAACCGGCTCAGTCGGGCTTGATTCCCGTCTCCCGGACCAGCTTGTCGTAGCGCTGACGCTCCGAACGCACCAGCGTCGCGAACTGGGTGCTGCCGCCGGGCGTCACGTCGCCGCCGACGGCGGTCAGGCGTTCCTTGACTTCCGGTGTCGCCAAGGCTTTCTGGACCTCGGTGTACAGCCGCTCGACGATGGACCCGGGCGTCCCGGCCGGCGCCACGAGCCCGTACCACACCGACGCCTCGAAGCCGGGATAGCCCGACTCGGCGATCGTCGGCGCGTCCGGAAAGATGCGGGTGCGGCTCGCGCCGAGCGTCGCGATGATCTTCAGCTTGCCGCTCCTGACGTGCGGCAGCGCCTCCAGCGCGTTGACCGCGACCAGCGGGACCTGACCGCCGATCGTGTCGGTGATGGCCTGCGACCCGCCCCGGTAGGGCACGTGCTGCAGGTCGATGCCGGCGGTCTTGGCGAACAGTTCCACCGCCATGTGCGGGGTCGCGCCGTTGCCCGGCGTCGCGTAGGCCACCGAATCGGGCTTCGCCTTCGCGGCGGCCACGAGGTCCGGGAGGGTGCTGTAGGGCACGGACGTGTTCGCGGCGATGACCACGGGCACGCGACCGACCTGCGCGATCAGGACCAGGTCGCGTTCGGCGTCGAACGGGATCGGCTTGTAGAGCGCCATGTTGGCTGCCAATGCATTGGCCGCCAGCATCAGCGTGTGGCCGTCCGGCGCGGCGGCGATCACGGACTTGACCGCGATGTTCGTGCCCGCGCCGGGCTTGTTCTCGATGATGAAGGGCTGCCCCATGCTGGCGGACAGGCTCTGCCCGAGGGTGCGCGCCACGATGTCGACGGCACCGCCGGCGGAATAGCCCACGACGAGTTTGACGGGACGGTCAGGATAGGCGGACTGGGCCCACGCCGGGCCGAGGGCGAGCGACCCGGCGGCGGCGAGCAGGGCACGGCGTCTGGAGAGCAGGAATCCGGACATCGGACAACTCCTTGTGGAATGGAAGAGGGGGGAAGGCGCCGCGGTGCCGCGCGCATCAATTGCCTGCGGCCAGTCGCCGGTCGATCCAGGCGAAGGCATCGAGCACGTCATAGTTGCCCGCGTGCCCCTGGTCCCAGTGGAGGGCGAAGTCGATGTCCTTGACTCTGACATCGGCCTTCAGCGCGCGGCTCAGGTTGTAGGCCACGGTGAACGACGTGTCGCGGTCGCGCGCGCCGACGCGGATGCGCCAGTGCGTCGCGATGCCGTCGGTCTTGCCGATGTAGGCCAGTGCGTTGATCAGCTTGTACTGGTCGAGCAGGAAAGCCTGTCTGGGACTGGCGGCCCAGGTGACACCGGTGTTCTTCAAGCCGACATCGACCTGCGCGGCGTTGACCGCGTCGCCGCCGTTGTTGTTGTTCCACGCGTACTCGGTGAAGTTGGAATAGACCTGGGAGGCGGTGCCGAACAGGTTCGATTCACCGCCGCTGTAGTTGCCGTTGACGACCGCGCCGGCCCGGGTGGTGTCGGCCGTGGCGGTCGCCGCGAGGGCCGGGGTCTGGCCGATCTGGTCGAACGCCGGCAGGGCCTTGAGCCGGGCCTGCTTGGCGACGAACTTGAGGTAGTTCGACAGGTCGAAGAACGTCACCGTGCCGGTCGCATCGACGTCGATGAAGTCGTTCCTGTAATACAGGGTGCCGCTGCCGCCCGCCACGCCGTTGGCCGCGGCGCTGCCGTAGGCGCCGTAGGCGACGAAGGGTGAGCCGGCCTTGACGTGGGCGCTGGCCGCCTTCGTGAATTCGGTTCGCAGGGCGTCGAGCATGTTGTCGGCGGTCAGCGGCGCGCCGGCCTCGTTCCGCAGCCCCAGGCTCGCCTGGTAGGCCACGAACTTCCGCAGCAGCGCGGCGCTGCCGGCGGGGTCCGGGTTGGAGGCGCGCACGAGTTCGTTGCCGGCCGCGTCGACGATCAAGCCCGCCTTCTGGTCGGCGGAAACCAGCTTGCGGGTGTCGAGGACGTTGAACATCCACTCGTAGGCGAGGTCGGCGCTGCCCAGGTCCTGGATCGGGCAGTAGGCCACGGCGGCATAGACGCCGTCGCCGATCAGGCTCCGGCCGTCCGCGTCGATGCCGGCCGCGCCGACGGCCTTCAGGTAGGGTAGGTAGTCCGCGCTGTCGCCCGTGGCCGCGAGCTGCGCGGTCTGCGCGCCGCCGCCGCTGGTGCCGTTGACCACGATGCGGTTCGCGCTGCCCGGCATCGCGCCGTCGTTCAGGCGCAGGTAGCGCACGGCGGCCTTGGCGTCGACGATGGCCGCCGGCGCCTTGCCCGGGTAGATGCCGTCGTCGTAGACACCGGCGGGCGCGGTGGCGCCACGGCTGCGCGATGCCATGTTGACGTACACGAAGCCGCGCTTCAGTGCGGCGCCGCGCTTGTCGGTGTCGCTCGTGCTGACGTAGACGCCGCCGTCGACGATGTCGGCGCCGCGGTAGTTGGCGTTGGTGATCGGCGTCGAGCCGTTCCAGCCGCCCAGGCCGCCCTGGTAGCTGGCCAGCCAGCCGGCGTTGTTGACGTTGAGCAGGATGGCGTTGTCCTGCCGGGCGGCGTCGGCCTCGCGCACGAAGACGTTCATGTTCTGGTAGCCGCAGGTCTGGTTGTCGACCGCGCCGGCCGCCTGCGTGGGCGCCAGCCGCATCGGCCTGCCGACGAAGCACAGTTCCCGGTACCAGCGCACCGGGGTGCGGACGCCGTCGAGGGTGACGGTGATGGTCGTGTACCGGGTGCTGTCGAAGGCCAGCGCGCTGTCGTAGGCACCGGCAGCGACGGGCGTGGTGGGCGTCGTCGGTGAGGTCGGCGTGGTGACGACGGGCGTGGTGCCGGCATCGCCGTCGCCGCCGCAGGCGGTCAGGAGGCCGGCGGCCGAAAGCGTGGCGATGGCCGCTGCGAGCGTGCGAAGGTGGAATCGTTTGTGCATGAGCGTCTCCTGTGTTTGTTCGAGGCTGATCGATGGCATCGCGGAACTCAGAACGTGTGGCGCACGCCGAGCGCGACGCCGGTCTGCGACGCGCCCGCGGCGGGTGCGCCGCCGGCGGCGGCGTTGCTGACGGAGATCGCCGAGGTGCCGTCGTTCGAGATCCGTCCGGCCGTGGCGTAGACCGCCGTTCGCCTGGACAGCGCGTAGGTGGCTTTCACGGCGAACAGGCCGGCTTCGTTGGCGCTGTCCTTGAAGTTCAGGGCGAAGTACTGGGCGTCCAGCGTCAGCAGCGGTGTGAGGGCATAGGACGCGCCCAGGTACCCGAGGTCGCTGCGCGGCGTCGCGGCGCTGCCTTCGTTGCGGCGCGAGATGACGCCGGCGCCGACCTTGACCACGTCGGCCACCTTGACCCAGCCCGCCACGGTGGCGCGGCGGTCCTTCAAGGCACTGCCGGTGAGACCCGCGAAGGCACCGGGCCCACCCCTGAACTCGTCGACGGCGGCGACGACGCCCCAGTTCGTCTGGTCGTACTTGAGCATGGCCGACCACTGGCGGCACGCCTTGGAATCCGTAGCGCTCTCGCCCGGGCAGTTGGTGCCGGCCGGCGTCGGGCCGGCGTTCACCGTGTCACGGCCCAGGCTGTAGGTCGCGCCGACCGTCAGACCGCCGAACGTGCCGCGGTAGGCCAGCGAGTTGTCGACCCGCGCATTGGGCAGGTAGCTGTCGAGCGATGCCGATCCGAAGGCGTTGGGACCCAGGATGTCGGCGTCGAGCTGCGACCAGTACAGCATCGAGTACTGCCGGCCCGCCGTCACGCTGCCCCAGTCGCCCGACAGGCCCACGAAGCTCTGGCGGCCGAACGCCCGCCCGCCTTGGTTGAGCGTTCCCGAGTCGACGCCCAGACCTTGCTCCAGCGTGAAAACGGCCCTGAGTCCGCCGCCGAGGTCTTCGCTGCCCCGGAAGCCCAGGCGCGAGGGGAAGCTGCCCGTCAGGCCGGGCATCCGGGTCAGGCCGCCCTGGGCCGTGCCCACGTGGTTCAGGTGCTCGACCGCCTGGTCGAGGATGCCGTAGAGGGTGACCGTCTGAGCCTGCGCGGAGCACCCGAGGGTGGCGAGCAAGGCCGAGGCGATGAGTTGTCTTCTCATGAGTTGTCTTCTCGAATTGGAACAGGCCATGGCCCGGAGACGGCGATGGACGCCGGGTGCGAGTCTGTTCACATCCCGCCGGCCGAGGGGTGAGTTCCGATGTCGGAGAGGTGACTTTTATTTATCAGCTCGTCGCGGCGTTCGCGACGAGACGACCGAGGCGTTGGCGACCACCGACCTGATCTCCTGCGCGAGGGCCCGCGTGCCGGGCGATGGAAACGCGCCCAGGCGCTGGGTCAGGCCGATCTCGCGCCGGGTGCGATCCAGCGGGAAGTCGACGACGGCCAGGCTGCCGTCGCGGATCTCGTAATGCAGTTGATGCGCCGAGATGGCCGTGATCATGTCGCTCTCGATCAGCAGGCCGCGCAGGATGGCCAGATCGCCCGTTTCGACGGCCGGGTCCGGCGGAATCTCCTCGGCTTCGGAGAAGAACCGCTTGAGCAGTTCGCGCGAGGGCGAGCCGTTGCGCGACAGCACCCACCGGGCCCGACGCAAGGTGTCGAAGTCGATCCGGGTGCTCTTCAGGAGCGGATGACCCGCGCGTGCGATCACGGCGATGCGGTCCTCGAACAAGGGTTCCTGCTGCAGGTCCCTGTTCTGGTCGCCGTCGCGCAAGGCGCCGAAGATGAGATCGACGTCGCCATTGCGCAACCCGGCCACCAGGGCGTCGTAGGGGCTCTCGACCGTCGCCACGTGCAGGCCGGGATGGCGTCGGAGCAGGGCCGCGATGGCCAGCGGAAGGATCAGCGTGCGGCCCAGCGGCAGGGCGCCGACGACGACGCTGCCCTGCAGGCATCCCTCGTTGGCGGCGATGTCGGGTCCGATGCTGCGCAGTTCGGCCAGCACGCGCTTGAAGTGGAAGGCGATGATGTCGCCCGCCAGGGTGGGCGCCAGCCCGCCGGCCTTGCGCTCGAACAGGGGCACGCCCAGACCGGTCTCCAGATCCCGGAGTGCGCTGCTGATGGCCGGCTGCGTGATGCCGAATTCGCGCGCCACCATCGGCATGTTGCGCTTCTCGACCAGGCTCGCGACGACGGCCAGGCGGCGCCCGTTGAGCATCGAGTTGAACAGGGCACTCACATCCGCCGACGCCTGGATGCCGCCTCGCGCCACCAGCTGGGCACGGCCGAGCTCGAATTCGGCGTCGATGCGGTGCGCCCTCGCCAGCACCAGTTCGCCGTAGGAATTCAGGGTCACGCCACGCGCCCGTCGATCGAACAGCGGCCGGCCCAGTGCGGCTTCGAGTTCGGTGATGGCGCGCGTCACGCCCGACGGGACACGAAAGAGATGCTCCGCCGCGCCGGCGATGCTCCCTGCCGCAGCGACGGCCGACAACGCGCGCAGGTGCCGCAGATTGATGCCGAGCGGAGTGACCCGGGCAGGCCGCTGCTGATTCCGTCGGGCGTTCACTGGGGCGAGGTCGATCCGGCGAGAGGGAAGGGCTTCCGGGCCGGGCGGACGGCAGGCTCGGCGGCCGTCAGGCCGGCGCCAGACCGTGACGGCGCTTGGCCTCGGCGCTGGCGGGCGACGCCAGGAAGTCGAGCAGCCCGCGCACGGCATCGGACGGCGCCTCGCCGCCGGTCACGGGCGCCGCCGCGAACACCGTGTGGATCTGCACGTCCGGCGGCAGCGGCCCGACCAGCCGGATGCCCGCGACGCCCATCAATTCGCTCAGTTGCTGGAAGCCCAGGTCGACGTCGCCGCGCGCGACCAGCGAGGCGACCGGGACGCCCGGCGGCGCCTGCACCAGGCGGTCGCGCACGCGGTCGGCGATGCCCCAGCGCTCGAACAGCGCCACCAGCGCGACGCCGCTCGGCCCGGTGGAGTAGCCGATCCGCGCCGCGCCCTCGACGGCCGTGCGCAGGGCCGCGCCGCTGGCGATGTCCGGCACCGGTGCCGCCGCGCCCACCGCGACGCCGACGCCGGAGCGCGCCACGTCGATGCGGCCGACCGCGTCGGCACGGCCGGCGGCCACCAGCCGGTCGATGGCGTCGGCCGCCAGCGCGACGACGTCGAAGGACTCGCCCGCGAGCACGCGCCGCGCCGCTTCGACGCCGCCCACGGCCAGGAACGACACCGGCACGCCGGAGCGCGCGGCATGCACGGCGGCCAGCTCGTCGAGCAGCCCGCGCGTGGCCATCGAGCAGATGCCACGGATCGGGGTCGGGGTCGGCGCCGCGTTCATGGACCGAAAGTCGCCGTGCCGCCGGGCTGCAGGGTCAGCAGCCGCGTGCCGGTGCCGGCGCCCAGCGCGCTCGCGAAAGCTTCGGGCGTGCCCTTGGCCAGCGGGTTGGCGCCGTAATGCATCGGGATCACGAACTTCGGCCGGAGCCAGGCGCGCGTGGCGTGGGCCGCGTCGACCGGATCCATCGTGAAATGGCCGCCGATGGGCATCAGCACCAGGTCGGGCCGGTAATAGTCGGCGATGAACTTCATGTCCGCGAACAGACCGGTGTCGCCCATGTGGTAGATGCGGAAACCGTTCTCCAGCTCGATGACGTAGCCCACCGGTTCGCCGCCGGGATGGACCTCGTCCTTGCCGCTGGCGGGGTTCTTCCAGACCACGACCGAGGAGTGTTCGGCGTGCACGGCCGTCACCTTGATGCCGGGCGCTGGACTGACGGTGCCGCTCTTGCCGAAGCGCGGCGCCAGCGCCACCGGCAGGATGCCCAGCACGCCGACGGTCTGGTTCATGTCCGCCGGCGCGTGCATCGGCACCTGGTGCATCTGCGCCAGCGCGGGCGCGTCGGCGAAGTGGTCGAGGTGGCCGTGCGTGACCAGCAGCACGTCGACCTTGCCCAGCGCCTCGAGGTTCTTGTAGGCCGGTGGCGTCGTCGGGTTCTGCCGGAGCCACGGATCGATCACGATGACCTTGCCGCCCGGCGTGGCGATGCGGAAGGCGGCCTGGCCGAGCCACAGCACCTCCGTGCGGCCGGCGGCGGCCGGCGGGGCCGCGGCGCCGGGCGCGCTCAGGGTGACGGCCATGGCGGGCGGCGGCGGGCTGGCGCAGCCGGCGACGAGGCCACCGGCGAGCGCGCATGCCGCGAGCAGCGGGAGCAGGCGCGAGGCCGGGCGTTTCTTGCGGACGGACATGGTCGGAAGCTCCTCGATCCGGTGGGCGGACCGCGACGGGACGGGCATCGGGAAATCGGATGAACGGGGCAACGGCGTGGCTTCGCCGGCTCAGTGCGAGGCCGAGGTCGAAGGTGCCGCCGCGTCCCACGACTGCGGCGCGGCGTCCTTGCCCGCGACCGAGTACAGCGCGCCGGGCGCGTTGCGGGTCTGCTGGAACTGTTCCAGCGTCTCGCCGCGCATGGCGGCGTAGATGTGCAGGTTGGACACGCCGACCACCGCGCCCAGCTTCTCCAGCATGAAGAAGATGACGCCGTGGTGGATGAGCCCGCGCCAGTCGCGCCGGCGCACCAGGTCGCGCTCGGCCGAGGTCAGCCCGGCGCGCTCGAAGGCGGCCTCCTCGTCGGCCAGGAAGGCGGCGCGGTGGGCCGGCTCGACCATGGCGTGGAGGAACTTGTTGAGCCGGTAGGCCCGCACGCTGGTCTCCAGCGAGAACGGGTAGGTGCCTTCCAGCGCCTCGGCGCCGGCGAGCTGCTCGTCGACGTGGCGCAGGTGGCGCCTGGCCTCGCCGGCGACCGGCGCGCTGGCCAGGTTCTCGTAGATGGCGGTGGCGATGCCGGTCATCGAGGGCAGGTAGTAGCTCTGGTGGAGCTTGCGCACGTTCGACGACAGGGCGCCGCGCATGACCAGCCACATGATGACCTCGGCGCCCTCCATGCCGCCGAGCGTGGCCAGCTCGGCCTGCGTCATCTCGGTGATGCGCACCGGATCGTTCTCGATCAGGTCGAGGAAGCGCGCGTCCCAGGCCGGGTTGTTGAAGCCCGCGCGCTCGCCGTGGACCTGGTGCGACAGGCCGCCGGTGGCGACGATGGCCACCGACAGGTCCTCCGGATAGCTGTCGATGGCGCGCCGCAGGGCCTGGCCGAGGCGCCAGCAGCGCCGCGCCGAGGGCACGGGCGACTGCAGCACGCCGATCTGCAGCGGCACCACCGGCATCGGCCAGTCCGGCGCGTGCGGGCACAGCAGCGACATCGGCGAGAACACGCCGTGGTCGAGCGCGCGGTCCTGGAAGAAGGACATGTCGAACTCGTCGGCCACCAGCGAGCGGCCGATGTGCCGCGCCAGCGCCGGATGGCCGGCGAGCGCGGGCAGGTCGCGCGCGCCGCCGCCCTCGTCGGCCACGCGGTGCGTCTCGCCCACGCCCAGCGAGAAGGCCGAATAGTGGTCGAAGAAGAACGAGCTGACGTGGTCGTTGTAGATGAAGAACAGCACGTCGGGCTTGTTCTGGGCCAGCCAGCGCTGCACCGGCGCGAAGGCCTCGAAGATGGGCGCCCAGACGGGGTCCTGCTGCTTGTTCTTGTCGAACGCGAAGCCGATGGTGGGCGTGTGGGAACAGGCGACGGCGCCGATGATGCGAGCCATGAACTTCTCCTTGCGCGGCCTCAGTCCAGCGAGACCTTGGCCTTCTTGATGACGTCGGCCTGGCGGGCCGATTCCGAGCGCACGAACTGCTCGAACTGCACGCGCGTGACCGGGAAGGGCTCGTAGCCGAAGGCGGCGAACTTGGCCTTGAAGTCGCTGTCGGCCAGGGCCTTCTCGACGTCGCGGCGGATCTTGTCGGTCACGGCCGCGGGCAGGCCCGGGGGCGCGGCCAGCGTGGTCCAGCCGATGACCTCGAAGCCGGCCGGGCCGCCCGACTCGGCCACCGTGGGCACGTCCGGGAACGCCGGGTGGCGCACCGGCGCGGCCACGGCCAGGTAGCGCAGCTTGCCCGCGCGCTGCATCGCGCCGGCGCTGCCCAGCGTGCCGAGCGCGAAGGACAGCTCGTTGGTCGCCACGGCGGTGTAGAGCTGCGAGGTCTCCTTGTAGACCACGTGCGACATCGTCGTGCCGGTCATCGACTCGAACAATGCCGAGCCCAGGTGCACCGGGTTGCCGATCGACCACGAGCCGTAGTTCAGCTTGCCGGGGTTGGCCTTGGCGTCGGCGACGATCTCGCCGACCGACTTGTACTTGCTGTCGGTCGAGACGGTGAAGAAGAAGTTGGTGCGGAACAGCGGGGCGATCTGCTCGAAGTCCTTGACCGGGTCGTAGGGCAGCTTCTTGAACAGCGACGGGTAGGCCGTCAGGTGGACGTTGTCGAGCTGGATCAGGTCGTAGCCGTCCTTGTTGCCGCGCTTGAAGGCGTCGATGGCGATGAAGCCGTTGCCGCCGGGGCGGTTCTCCACCGTGACGGGCTGGCCCCAGGCGCGACTGAGCTTGTCGGCCAGCAGACGCACCACGCCCTCGGGACCGCCGCCGACCGGGAACGGCGTGATGATGCGCACCGGGCGGTTCGGGAAGTCCTGGGCGGCGGCCGTCGTCGGCAGGGCCGAGAACGCGGCGCAGGCGCCGGCCGCGGCGGCCAGGGCGGCGAAGCGGCGGCGCGTCGTCGCGCGGGGGGCGGTGCGGGGGATCCGGGTGTCTCTCATCTCGTTCGTCTCCAAGGAATGCGGGTTGCGTGCGATGGGATGGCGCCGCGCTTCAGTCGATGTAGCGCAGGCCGGCTCGGGCCAGGGGCTCGCGCATAGCGTACATGTCGAGGCCGAGTTCGCCAGCGGCGAAACGCGCACGCTTGTCGGTTTCGCCGGCTTCGCGCGTTGCGGCGGCGTCGGCCACCTCCCGCGCCCGCGCCGCCGGCACCACCACCACGCCGTCGACGTCGGCGACGATCACGTCGCCCGGGTTCACCAGCGCGCCGGCGCACACCACCGGCACGTTGACCGAGCCGAGCGTCGCCTTGATGGTGCCCCGGGCGTGGACGGCCCGACTGAACACCGGAAAACCCATCGCGGTGAGGTCGCGCACGTCGCGCACGCCGCCGTCGATCACCAGCCCCTTGCAGCCGCGCGCCTGGAACGAGGTCGCCAGCAGGTCGCCGAAGAAGCCGTCGGTGCTGTCGGCCGTGCAGGCCGCCACCACCACGTCGCCGGGGCGGATCTGCTCGGCGGCCACGTGCATCATCCAGTTGTCCCCGGGCTGCAGCAGCACGGTGACGGCCGGGCCGCAGCAGCGCGCCTCCGGATAGATGGGACGGATGCGCGGCGCCATCAGGCCGAGCCGGCCCATGGCCTCGTGCACGGTCGAGACGCCGAAGCGCGAGAGCCGTTCGACGGCCGCCGGGTCGGCACGCCCGATGGTGCGGCGCACGACGCCGAGCTGCTGGAACGAGGGTTGCGCGTTGTCGGTCATGGTCAGAGTCCTCTGTCTTTCAGGGCGCGGTCCAGCCGCGGGTACACGCGGCGCGCGTTGCCTTCGAAGACCTGGTGGCGCGTGGCCGCGTCGAGCTGCGGCGTCGCGTCGATGTAGCGGCGCGTGTCGTCGAAGTAATGACCGGTCTGCGGGTCGATGCCGCGCACGGCGCCGATCATCTCGCTGGCGAACAGGATGTTCTCCACCGGAATCACCTTGGTCAGCAGGTCGATGCCCGGCTGGTGGTAGACGCAGGTGTCGAAGAAGATGTTCTTCAGCAGGTGGTCCTCCAGCAGCGGCTTCTTCATCTCCTGGGCCAGGCCGCGGAAGCGCCCCCAGTGGTAGGGCACCGCGCCGCCGCCGTGCGGGATCACGAAGCGCAATGTCGGGAAGTCCTTGAACAGGTCCGAGGTCAGGCACTGCATGAAGGCGGTGGTGTCGGCATTGAGGTAGTGCGCGCCGGTGGTGTGGAAACAGGCGTTGCAGCTGGTGCTCACGTGGACCATGGCCGGGATGTCGAGCTCGACCATCTTCTCGTAGATCGGGTACCAGTGGCGGTCCGACAGCGGCGGGCTGGTCCAGTGACCGCCGGACGGATCGGGGTTCAGGTTGATGCCGACGAAGCCGTACTCCTTGACGCAGCGCTCCAGCTCCGGGAGGCAGGTGGCCGGGTCGACGCCCGGGGACTGCGGCAGCATCGCCGCGCCGATGAAGTGGTCGGGGAACAGCCCGGCGACGCGGGCGCACAGCTCGTTGCAGATCGCCGCCCAGGTCGAGGAGACTTCGAAGTCCCCGACGTGGTGCGCCATGAAGCTCGCGCGCGGGCTGAAGATGGTGAGGTCGCTGCCGCGCTCCTTCATCAGGCGCAGCTGGTTCTGCTCGATGGACTCGCGCAGCTCGTCGTCGCTGATCTTCAGGTCGGCGACCCGGGGCTTCAGCGCCGCATCCTGGATGCCGGCGATCTGCCGGTTGCGCCAGGCCTCCAGGGCCTTGGGCGCGGTCGTGTAGTGGCCGTGGCAGTCGATGATCATGGGAGTTCGCTCGCTGGAGGGTGTTTGCTGGGCGCCAGTGTCGGCGCGAAACGCCGCGCCATGGATGACTTCGATTTGGGTTGCCGTCACACTTTTTTATCGCCGAGGGTCGACATCGGGGCCGGTGGCACGGGAATGCCGCGAACTTGTCGACGTCCGGAGGATCTCTCGTCAGGGGAGACGCCTTGCCCGTTCAGGGCGGTCCGGGGCCGCCGGGTGCGGCCGTCGCCGAAGAAGGGAAGTTCCGATGACGCATCGAAAGCAATGGGCCTGCCTCGCGGCGAGCGTCCTGTCGTGCGCGGTGGCGAGCGCGGCGTGCCACGGATCGCGGTCGTTCCAGACCTGCAGCGACGATCCGGGCCGCAGCGAGGACGTCCGCCGCCCGGGCGAGGGGATGCCGTCCCGCGACGGTCCCTCGCCGGCCGGCAACGCCCGCAGTCCACCCGCGCCACCATCGCCGGGCGACGCCAGGGCTCGCCAGGGCGCGGCGGCCGACGGCGGCGCCGGGGGTGGCACGAGCCAGAACTACGGTGGCACGACCTACCGCCAGGGCATCGACAACCGGGGCCGCTTCTACAACAGGACCTGCACGGCCACGGGCTGCTTCTAAGCCGGACCGGCCACCGGCGGGCGCGTCGCGCCGCTCGCCGCGCCGCCCGAGGCCGGTCGTCGCGTCGGTTCCCGCACGCCTCGCCGGGCGCGCGACCCGGGTCGTCGTCGACCGGCACCGGGACCCGGCGCCTGCGCGCGTTCCAGGGTTGCGCGCCCGGCGGATTCCGCCGTCCTTCCATCGTCCACGGTGGACCTCGCCGTCCATGCGTCCCGCGGGTGGTGCGGGACGGCGACGGCTCCGGGTCGGGCCCTGCTCAGGCGAAGCGATCGTCGTCGAACGAAGCGCCGTCGTCGAATCCGGACCAGTCCGCGCCGGCATCGTCGGCCAGCCGGCGGATGTCGCCGCCACCGTCGCCCGTGCCGCCGCTGCCGCCATCCCCGTAGAAATTCTGGGTGACGTTCTCGATCACCTCGGTCGTGCCGCCGCCGCCGTTCCCGCCGCCGCCCCCCAGTCCCAGGAAACCGCCGCCGTCGCCACCGCCGTGGCCGCCCTTCATCAGGTGCTCGATGCCGTTGAAGAGGAACATGCCTCCCGCCACGCCGGCGGCGGCGGTGGCGGCCTGACCCAGGAAGCCGGCGCCACCGCCGCCGCGCGCCGACGCGGCGGGGGCCGAAGCGCCGAAGAGCCGTTCGCGCCATCCGGGCGCGGGCGCCGCCGCGGATGCCGTCGCCTGGGCGTCGGATTGGGCCGGACGACCCGGCGTGTAGGCGTCGCGGTCGACCGCGTCGCGCCCGAAGCCCGGTTCCAGTCCGCGCTGCAGGAAGGCCGCGCCGCCGGGATCGGCCGGCGCCGCCGGAGGGCGCAGTGCCAGCTGGCGGCGCGCGTCCTCCAGGGCGTGCTCGAGCAGCAGGGTCCGCTGCACCAGCAGGTAGAGCGCGTCCGGCTGCGTGGCCAGGCGGTCGCGGATGAGCGCATCGGCCTGCGGGTCCTTCTGCACGCCGTGCACCGCCGTCAGGCGCTGCAGCATGTTCTCGAGCATGGAAAGTTCCTGGGGGGTCATCTCGGTCCTTCTTCATCGGCCTGGAAATGGCCGCGGCCGTATGGAGTCGCCGACGGTGCCGGATGTTCCCGCGCCGTCGAGGCGTGCGCCCGGCCCCGCGCGCTCAAGTTCCCATGGGAACGGACGATAGACGACGGGGAAAGTGCCCGCGGGGGAATGCGTTTCGCGCGGCGGGTGCTCCGGCTCTCAAACGAAAAAGGTTTCGATGTTCTTGTCTCGTGCGACGTTGGCGATGCGTCTGGTGGCGGCCTTCGGGCTGGTGTGTCTGGTGATGGCGTTGGCCGCGGGGGTCGGCATCTGGCGACTGGCCGAGCTGCGCGGCCTGGCGGACGACCTCGGCGGCCCGTCGGCCGAGCGTGCCCTGCTGGCACGCGAACTGCAGGGCATCGTGGTGATCAGCGCCCACCGGGCCGAGACGCTGCTGGAACTCGGCGACAACCCGGCCTTCGTCGCGCGCATCGATGCGGACCGCAAGGCGACCTCCATCCGTTCCGAGGCCGTTCGCAAGCGGCTCGAGGAACTGGCGACCGACGACGAGTCGAAGCGGCTCTTCGCGGCGGTCGACCGCGCCGGCAATGCCTTCCGCCAGGTGCGCGACGGCCTGGTCCGGCGCCGCAAGGCCGGCGAGACCCTGCCCGCCGACACCGTGGCGCTGCGCCTGCGGCCCGCCGCCGACGCCTATGCGAAGTCGCTCGAGGACTTCGCCGGCTTCCAGCGCGAACAGGTCGTCCAGGCGCGCGCCGAAGCGGCCCGCAACGCGGGCACCGGCATCTGGCTGCTTGCCGTGGGGTCGTTGCTCGGACTGGCGGTCGGCGCCGTCAGCGCGTGGCTGCTCAGCCGCTCGATCCTGGGGCCGCTGCAGCGGGCCTCGCAGCTCGCCTCACGGATCTCGCAGGGCGACCTGACCGCCGGGCCGCCGCCGGCGCGACCCGGCAGCCGCGACGAGGTGCGCGCCATGCTGGGCGAACTCGGTCTCATGCAGGCCCGGCTGGTCGGTCTGGTGGGCCGGATGCACGACGCGGCCGATCACGTGGCGATGGCCAGCGCCGAGATCGCCACCGGCAACAACGACCTGGCCGCGCGCACGGAACAGTCGGCTTCCAATCTGGAGGAACTCGCCGCGAGCATGGAGGAGCTGGTGTCCACCGTGCGGCAGACGGCCGACGCGTCGCGCCAGGCGAGCGGTCTGGCGCAGGTGGCGGGCGACACCGCCCGCGACGGTCGCGACGCGGTCGCCAGGCTGGTGACCACGATGACCGGCATCGCCGCCTCGTCGGGCCGGATCTCGGAGATCACCGGCGTCATCGACGGCATCGCCTTCCAGACCAACATCCTGGCGCTGAACGCCTCGGTCGAGGCGGCCCGGGCCGGGCAGCAGGGGCTCGGGTTCGCCGTGGTGGCGGCGGAGGTGCGCAACCTCGCCCAGCGCTCGGCCGTCGCCGCGCGCGAGATCGGCGGCCTGATCGCCGACAGCGTGCGGCAGGTCGACGAAGGCGCCCACCTGGCGCAGGCCGCCGGGGCGACCATGGGCGAGATCGTCGATTCGGTCTCGCGTGTGACGGCGATCATCGGAGAGATCACCGTGGCCACCGGCGAGCAGAGTCTCGGGCTCGGCCAGGTCGGCGATGCCGTGAGCCACCTCGACCGGATGACCCAGCAGAATGCCGCGCTGGTGGAGGAGTCGTCGGCCGCCGCCGAAGCGCTGCGCGATCAGGCGCAGCAGCTGTCGTCCCTGGTGGGCACCTTCAGGCTGCCGGCCTGAACCGGGTCGAGGCCGTTCGGCGGGCGTTCGGGTGTGCGGCGAAGAAGCGCAGCATCTCGGTGCTGGCGTCGGGACCCTGCGCATCGGCGAAGGACCCCCGCGTCGATCCGCCCGACCAGGCATGGCCCGCGCGGTGGACGATCCAGTGTTCCGCCAGCACGGCGCCATCGGCGCGCCGGTGCAGTCGACGGGTGCAGGCCCGTTCGTTGATGCTCAACCGCTGTTCCTCCACCGCGCAGGCGCCGCCCGCGCAGGAAGCGACGACGCGCTCGGCGTTGTCCAGGTGGACCACCTTGTCGTCGTCGCCGTGGAAGACGATGGTCGGCATCGCCGTGCGGGCGCCGTCGGCGATCGGCAGTTCGCCCCGCATCGCCGCCAGGGCGGAACCCACGTCGTGGGCCAGGCCGGCCGCCAGCCCGGAATGCACGCCCACGCCGGCGAAGAGTTCGGGGTACTCGCGTCCCATGACCGTCGCCATGGCGCCGCCCGCGGAGAGGCCGGCGACGTAGACCCGGCGGGCGTCGATCGGATGGGCCTGCATGACCGAGCGCGTCAATGCCGCCAGCAGGGCCGGTTCTCCCCGGTCGCGCCGCTGATGGTCGGGGTCGAACCAGTGCCAGCATTTCTGCGGATGGGCCTTGGACGACTGGGCCGGATACAGGACGGCGAAGCCGGCGGCCGCGGCCGCCTCGTTCATCGAGGTGCCGGCGATGAAGCCGTCGAGGTCCTGCGAGTGGCCGTGCAGCATGACGACCAGCGGAAGCGCCTTCCTGGTCGACGTCGACGCCGAGGCGGGCAGGAAGAGCCGGTAGTCGATCGACCCGCCATCGGCGTCGAGGAAGCTCGCGGCCGAGACGTGTCCCCGTCGGACGGGCGAGGCGTCGATGCCGGAGGTCGTCGCGGGATCGGTCGACGAAAGGAAAGGCGGCACGAAGAAAGGGGTCGCGAAGGCGCATGCGAGATCGAGCCAGAACGTCATGGGAGATGCAGTCGTGCCGCGGTGTGGGTTGAATCGATCGAGTCACGACGATGGGGCCGTGGCGCGTGCCCGACCCGCTCGGATGGCGCCGAAGCGATGTAGGGCGCGGGCTCCTGCGCGTGCCGACGATCGGGAGGCTGCGCGTGCGGTCATCGAGGCCGTGCCCGCGAGCCGCCTCAGAACCCGGGCGGCGGCACCAGGTCCTTGTGGGGATCGAGCAGGAACTTCTCGCCGGTCGCGCGCTTGCCGTAGACGGCGATCGTCTCGGGCTGCAGCATTTCGGCGAGCGACACCTCCCGGGCGTAGCGGCTCGCGAAGGTGGTGGTGAGTTCATCGGCCACCCGCTGCTTGAGCCGCTGCGCGGCGTCGGGGCCGATCTTCTGCAGGAAGGGGAACAGCAGCCAGCCACCGATGCCCCAGGCCATGCCGAAGTTGACGTCGATCTCGGTCGTTCGGGTGTCCAGGCGACCGTAGAGGTACACCTGCTTGTGCGTCGTCGAGCCGTAGCGGCTGTACTCCCGCGCCGTGCGGCCGAGCGCCGCTTCCATGCAACGCAGGATCGTGCCCGCGAGCGGACCGCCGCCGGTGGCGTCGAAGGCGAGGGTGGCGCCGGTGGCCACCAGGGCCTCGGTCAGGTCCTGCGCGAAGGCGGGCGCGCTCGCGTCGCACACGTGCGTCGCGCCGATCGACTTCAGCAGATCGACCTGTTCCGGCCGGCGCACGATGTTCACGAGGCCGATGCCGTCCTTCAGGCAGATGCGGTTGAGCATCTGTCCGAGGTTGGACGCGGCGGCCGTGTGGACCAGCGCCTGGTGGCCTTCGCGCCGCATCGTCTCGACCATGCCCAGGGCGGTCAGCGGATTGACGAAGGACGATGCGCCCTCGGCGGCCGTCGCGCCGTCGGGCAGCGGCAGGCACTGGTCGACCGGCAATGCCCGGTACTGCGCGTACGTCGCGCCGCCGAGCACCGCGACGGTCCGGCCCAGCAGCGCCTGCGCCGCCGGCGACGCACCGGCCCGGACGACCCGCCCGGCGCCCTCGTTGCCCACCGGCAGCGACTGGCCGACGCGTCCGGCCATGGCCTTCATCGCGGCCTCGGGCACGCGGGCGGTGACCACGGGGCGCGCGGCCGTGCCCGCGACCTTCACCGTGCGCAGGTCGGCGGCGCCGAACAGCAGGCCGAGGTCGGACGGGTTGATGGGCGCGCCCTGAAGGCGCACCAGCACCTCGTCGTCGGCGGGGACGGGAATCGGCACGCGCTCGAGCGTCACACGCAGTTCGCCCTCGGGCGTGACGAGGGAGCGGAGCTGGAGGGCGGTAGGGTCGGTGTCGGTCG
The DNA here is from genome assembly GCF_050435945.1 of Variovorax sp. PvP013. Taxonomy (NCBI): domain Bacteria; kingdom Pseudomonadati; phylum Pseudomonadota; class Betaproteobacteria; order Burkholderiales; family Comamonadaceae; genus Variovorax; species Variovorax sp. PvP013. Next base: position 2,144 of record NZ_JBNDLF010000007.1, on the reverse strand, counting down.
TCATGGGGTGCCTGGTGGTCTTGGTGTTTCCGGGGAGCGGAGGCGGATCCTATGGCGCCGCCCGGCGTCGGGATGTCGGCTCAGACCGGGCTTTCCGCGCAGCGGTCGGCCATCGGCAGGTCCGCGGGCCGGCGGGCGATGGATTCGCCCGCCGTGCGCGTGGGCAGGTCGTGCCGGGTCGGCAGGTGCCAGAACAGCATGAGGCAGGTCAGGTTCGCTTCCCGGATTTCCGTCGGCGTCCGTTCGCTCGTCGTCTCGATGGCCTTTCAGATCGCGATCCAGTGAATCGGCCCGGTGATTTCCATCGGATCGATAAAAGACTTAAAGACGTCCAATTCGAAGGGGCGCCTTCCACGGTGAAAAAAACCGGGCCTCCTCGCGCCCGAGTCGTTCGGACGAGGCAATTCGAGCTCGAAAAAGCATGTCCGCGCCGGCCGACGTCGGATCACGTTTTCCCGATGCTTGGAAAACCCGGAGAAATGGACGAATAGCGATCCTCGATCGGCGCAATAGCCAACGACGACGATCCGGTTTCCAGGAATTAATCGACGCGCTTTTACTGATGGACGAATCGAGAATGCGGGTCGACGTCGTTCGATCGCACGTCGGTCCCTGGAAACTCGCCGTTTAAAGGAAAAGTGTTCATTGCAGGCCTCGACATCGCATGGAGGCGGTTTCGTGAAATTCTTCACCGAATGGGATCGACGTTCCACGGTCGATCCGAATCCACGCCCTTTCGCCTGCCGTATGTCCTGAATCGTTTTCTTTTCGAGGGCGCCCGATGCGCCGGATCATCGAGTTTCTATTAATGAATTAGTATTATTGTTTTTTATTATCGACTTCCTGTTTCCAATGATTTGAAGGAATCAGGCAATCAGTCCGTGTGCGAAAAGACGTCCCCGTGGGCGCTCGGGAAGCATCCGGAGCCACCCGAATCGACGAGCGAACGATTTCGGTCCGGAGGGTTGGCACTCACCGCAGGCAGTCGATCGCCGCAAGTTTTGAATCGTCTGGAATCCCATCGCAATGAAAAATCTGTCCACTAGACAACTTCTCGTCGGTACCTTCGTGGTATTGGCCTTCCTGGTATTGGTCGTCAGCTTGCTGGCCATGCGCTCGCTGCATTCTTCGGACGAGCGGTTTTCCGGCTATGTCCATGGCATCGGCGAGCGCCAGAGCCTGCTCTCGGATGTGAGGGCCGCCGCCAACCGGCGCGCCATCGGCGTGCGGGACATGGCGTTGGTCACGACGGCCGCCGAACGCGATGCCGGCAAGGCGATGGCGGTCAGCGCCAACGAGGATCTGCATGCCGGGCTGAAAAGCCTGAGAGCCCTCATCGGCAATGGCGCCGATGTCTCGGATCGCGAGCGGGTGCTGTTCGACAAGATCGAGCGTGTCGAAGCCAGATACGAACCGGTGGCGCTCTCGATCGTCGAATTGGCGTCCTCCGGCAGGCGCGACCAGGCCATCGAAACGATCAACACGGTCTGCCGTCCCCTGCTTTCCGAATTGCTGGCGACGATCAGGGAAAACGTCGAAGTCAACAAAGAGCAATCGAAGGTCGATGTCGAGTCCTCGGCGGCGGCCTATGCCAGCCAGAGGAACCTCCTCCTGGGTCTCGGCGTCTTCGCCGTCCTGGCCGCGATCGCGCTGGGACTGTTCGCCACCCGCCGCGTCCTCGGCGAACTGGGTGCGGAGCCGGCCGAGCTGAGCGTGGCGGCGCAGCGCGTGGCGCGCGGCGACCTGGGCGAGATCGCCGGGGCGAGGCAGGCGGCCCCGGGCAGCGTGCTGGCCTCCATGGGAGCGATGCAGGCGCAGCTGGTGGGCCTCATCGGTCAGGTGCGCGCCTCGGCCGACAGCATCGCCGCGGCGAGCTCGCAGATCGCCCAGGGCAACAACGACCTGTCGAGCCGCACGGAGTCGCAGGCCTCCGCGCTGGAGGAGACGGCCGCCTCCATGGAGGAGCTCAACTCCACCGTCAAGCAAAACGCGCACAACGCCCGAGAGGCCAACCAGCTGGCCGACGGCGCAAGCGCGGTGGCGCGCCGAGGCGGCGAGGTGGTGGTGGAGGTGGTGGAGACGATGAAGGGCATCAACGACAGCAGCCGCAGGATCGCCGACATCATCGGGGTGATCGACGGCAT